>NZ_BJMV01000029.1 GCF_006539345.1 Acetobacter peroxydans | reverse complement strand
GCCCTTACCTTTTATAGATAGGGAAGCGAGCACAGAGCGCCTTGACGCGTGCATGGACGGCCTGTTCCACGGCGGCATCCCCTTCCCCTCCGGAAGCGGCGAGTGCGCTCAGCACCTCGTCGATCATTTCCCCGATCTCGCGGAACTCCGCCTCGCGGAAACCGCGCGCCGTCGCAGCCGGGCTGCCAAGACGCACGCCAGACGTGATCGCGGGCTTTTCCGGGTCAAACGGAATGGCGTTCTTGTTCGCCGTAATGCCGGCACGTTCCAGCGCGTGTTCCGCAGCCTTGCCCGTCACCTTCTTCGGGCGCAGGTCAACCAGCAGCAGGTGCGAGTCCGTGCCACCCGTCACGATGTCAAAGCCACGCTCCACCAGAACTTCGGCCAGAACTTCCGCATTCCGGCGCACCGCTTCCTGATAGGCCCGGAACTCGGGCTTCAGCGCCTCGCCAAAGGCAACCGCCTTCGCCGCAATCACGTGCATCAGCGGGCCGCCCTGCAGGCCGGGGAACACCGCGGAGTTGATCTTCTTCGCCAGGTCCTCGTCATTCGTCAGGATCAGGCCGCCGCGCGGGCCGCGCAGCGTCTTGTGCGTGGTCGAGGTCACGATATGCGCGTATTCGATCGGGTTCGGATACAGGCCCGCCGCAACCAGACCGGCAAAATGCGCCATGTCCACCATCAGCTTCGCG
>NZ_BJMV01000028.1 GCF_006539345.1 Acetobacter peroxydans | reverse complement strand
TTTACGCATTGTCAGTGCGGGAAAAGGGCGTGGGGGCGACTCCACGCCCTTTTCTGTTTGCTGTCGCATGGTCTGCTGCGAGGGTCAGTGCTTGGCGTGCTTTGTGCGCTGTGCGGCGGCTACAAGACGGTAGATGGTGGTTCTGTGCACACCGTATTTCATGGCGACTTCCGAAACCGCGACCTGCTTTTCCATAATCAGCTTGCGGGCGGTTTCGGCCTCATGAGGCTTAAGCTTGGCGGGGCGCCCCATGTGAATACCCCGTTCGCGCGCCAGCTTGCGCCCTTCGGCGGTGCGCTCACGGATAAGGGCGCGCTCAAATTCGGCAATGCCGGCAAAAACCGTCAGGATCATGCGGCCAGCGGCGGATGTGGTGTCTGCCCATGGTTCTGACAGTGAACGCAGGCCCGTATCTTTGGTGCGGAGGTATTCCGTAATTTCTAAAAGATGCTGTGTCGAGCGTGCCAACCGGTCCAGTCGATGTACAACCAGAATATCGCCCTTCTTAACCTTTTTTAATAATTTCTGAAGCTCTGGCCTTTTTCTTATGGCGCCAGATATTTTTTCTTTGAATATAACGGTGCAGCCCGCCTCTCTAAGATTCTTTACTTGTACGGAGAGAGTTTGATCTTCAGTGCTGACGCGTGCATATCCGATCAACATGGCATTTATCACTCAAGGCTAGACAACGGGGGTCGATATGAACCACGTTTCCTTGATCAATCATATATACAGAACCTTTAAAAAAGCGTGTT
>NZ_BJMV01000027.1 GCF_006539345.1 Acetobacter peroxydans | reverse complement strand
AGAGCCTGTTTGGAAATTGGCTGAAGTGTGATTCAAGCTCTGGATGTGGACGCCAGAGCAGAGAGGCCGCATGGCCAGAATTACCCGCAAGACGAAGCGTTATCCGTCTGACATGACGGAGGAGGAATGGGCGCGCATTGCGCCGTTGATGCCCGAACCGGGACGCAGGGGGCGTCCGCGCGAGATCGAATTTCGCGAGGTGATCAACGCGGTGCGTTATCTGGTTCGATCTGGCTGCGGCTGGCGGATGCTGCCGATCCATTTCGGTCATTGGCGTACGGTTTATGGTTGGTTCAGGGAATTGGCCCGGCGGTTCCTGTTTCAGACCATTCATGACGTGGAACTGATGCTTGACCGGGAGCGGTCGGGCCGTGAAGCCAGCCCTTCGGCCGGAGTGATCGACAGCCAGAGCATCAAGGCGCCGCACGCGAAAACAAGAGGTTATGACGCTGGAAAGAAGATTGTCGGGCGAAAGCGGCATATCGCCGTGGATACGGACGGACGCCTGCTGATGGTCAACCTGACGCCGGCGGACATCTCCGACAGCGCCGGAGCGCAGATGATCCTGGACGCGATCCGCAAGCGCTGGCCGTGGGTCAAGCACCTGTTTGCGGACGGTGCCTATGACCGGCTCCAGTTGATGGACAAGGCTGCTTATCTGGACTTCGTCGTCGAGGTGATCCGGCGCCGGGACGGAGCGAAAGGCTTTGAAGTTCTCCCTCGGCGCTGGGTCGTGGAGCGAACCTTCGGATGGATGACCCGATGGCGACGCCTCGTGCGCGATTACGAGCGCCGCATCGATGTCTCACGGGCCATGATCTTCGTCGCCATGGGTGCCAATCTCACCCGAAGAAACGCTCATCCATGAATTTCCAAACAGGCTCTT
>NZ_BJMV01000026.1 GCF_006539345.1 Acetobacter peroxydans | reverse complement strand
GACGCGTTTGAGCGGATTCCGACGTATGGCCGTTTTTCTGGTCTGGATCGTGTTCGGTATCCGTCTGACCTGAGGAACCTGTCGGTTGAGCAGCTTGTGCAGGTAGCGGACGAGCTTCGTGCTGAGACGATTGACGCGGTATCGACCACGGGGGGGCATCTTGGTGCGTCGCTGGGTGTTGTCGAACTGACGGTGGCGCTGCACGCGGTGTTTGATACGCCCGATGACCGGGTGATCTGGGATGTGGGCCATCAGGCCTACCCGCACAAGATCCTGACCGGCCGGCGTGAGCGCATCCGCACCCTGCGCCAGCCCGGCGGCCTGTCGGGCTTTACCCGCCGTTCCGAGAGTGAATACGACCCGTTTGGCGCGGCCCATTCCTCCACCTCCATTTCGGCCGGTCTGGGCATGGCCGTGGCGCACCACCTGCGCGCCAAGGACGACCCGTCCTACCGCGAGCGCAACGTGATCGCGGTGATCGGCGATGGCTCGATTTCCGCCGGCATGGCGTATGAGGCGATGAACAACGCCTCCGTGGCCGGGCCGGGCGCCGAGCGGCTGATCGTCATCCTGAACGACAACGAGATGTCCATCGCCCCGCCTGTGGGGGCCATGTCCAACTACCTGTCGCGGCTGATGTCCTCGCGCAAGTTCATGGGCCTGCGCGAACTGGCCGGACGTTTCGTCAAGAAGCTGCCCGCACCGGTGGAACGCACCGCCCGCAAGGCGGATGAATACGCCCGCGGCATGATTACCGGCGGCACGCTGTTCGAAGAACTGGGCATGTATTACGTCGGCCCGGTGGACGGGCACGACCTGCCGCAGCTCATCGCCATCCTGCGCAACCTGCGCGATACGGATAACGGCCCGATCCTGTTGCATGTCATCACGGAAAAAGGCCATGGCTACCGCCCGGCCGAGAACGCGGGCGACAAGTATCACGCTGTAGCCAAGTTCAACGTGGTGACGGGCGAGCAGAGCAAGGGCCCGGCGGGTCCGCCGAGCTATACGTCCGTCTTCGCGCGGGAACTGGTGCGCGCCGCCGGGCAGGACGAAAAGATTGCCGCCATTACCGCCGCCATGCCCTCGGGCACGGGGCTGGATGCCTTTGCCAAGAACTACCCCGACCGCTTTTTCGATGTCGGCATTGCCGAGCAACACGCCGTCACCTTCGCGGCGGGCATGGCCTCGGAAGGGCTGCGGCCTTTCTGCGCCATCTACTCGACCTTCCTGCAGCGCGCCTATGACCAGGTGATGCACGACGTGGTGCTGCAGAACCTGCCCGTGCGCTTTGCCATCGACCGTGCCGGTCTGGTGGGGGCGGATGGGGCTACCCATGCCGGCTCGTTTGATATTGCCTATCTGGGCTGCCTGCCGGGCATGACCATCATGGCGCCGTCCGACGAGCTTGAGCTGCTGCACATGACCGCCACGGCGGCGGCGTTTGATGAAGGGCCGATCGCGCTGCGCTATCCGCGTGGCAACGGGCTGGGTCTGGACCTGCCGGCCAGCGGCACGGTGCTGGAAATCGGACGCGGGCGGATCGTGCGGGAAATGGGCCGCCAGTCCGGAGCAGAAAAAGGTGGCGTTGCCATTCTCTCGCTCGGGCCGAGGCTGGCGGACTGCCTGCAGGCGGCGGACATTCTCGCGGCCCAGGGGCTTGCGCCCACCGTTGCGGATGCGCGCTTCGCCAAGCCGATCGACACGGCGCTGGTGGAAAACCTCGCGCGTAACCATGCGGTGCTGATCACCA
>NZ_BJMV01000025.1 GCF_006539345.1 Acetobacter peroxydans | reverse complement strand
TAGAAACTGTTCATGTCCGAGGATAGCCATTTTGGTGACGCCGAGGCGCTGAGCGTCTGCCATGACGTGGATGACGGTTTTGTAGTCGGCGAGCCTGTTGGGCACGACGTGGAATTCCGCGCGCATGTCCTCCGGCCCGATGGCGATTTCCGCCAGCCGCGACTGTAATTCCGCCTCCGAGGCCACGGGCTCGCCATTCCAGGTGATCGCATTGTCAAAGTCGATCGCCAGTGTCACCACGGGCACCTCATGCGTCGCGGGCGGCGGATTGCCCTGCGGCAGATCAATCGAGACAGACTGTGTCTGCAGCGGGATCGTGATGATCAGCATGATCAGCAGCACCAGCATCACGTCAATCAGCGGCGTGGTGTTGATGTCTACAATGCCTTCATCTTCCGTCGTGCTGTCCGAACCGACATTCATACCCATCCTCAGGGCTCCTTCGGCTGTTCGGTAATGAAGTCGATATGGCTGATACCGGCCTGCTGGCACGCGGCAACAATCCCGCCAACCTTCTCATAGCGCACATGCCCGTCCGCGCGGATCTGGATCTGCGGCTGCGGACGCTGCACCGCCGCCTGTTCCAAGCGCGCCTCCAGGCCCGCCATGTCCGCAACCGGCGTCTGGTTCCACCACACGCGGCTGTCCGGCGTGACCGCCACAACAACATTGCTGAGCTTTGTCTGCGTCGGCTGGCTCAGATCCTTCGGCAGTTCAACCTTCACCGTGTGTGTCGCAACCGGGATCGTGATCAGGAAGATGATCAGCAGCACCAGCATCACGTCAACCAGCGGCGTGGTGTTAATGGCGGAGACGACCTCGTCCTCTCCCCCATCGCCGCCGCCGACATGCATGCCCATGCGTCAGCCCACCCGGTTCGAGACGGTCGTCGTCGTGGGCGAGTGATCCGCCCGCACAACCACCGTCTCCGCACCGCCGTGCCGCACACCGCCAATCAGGATCGACTGCACGTCATCCGCGAAGTCGCGCACCTCATCCATCGCCCCCTTGTTGCGCCGCACCAGCAGGTTGTAGCCCAGAACCGCCGGAACCGCCGTGGCCAGACCAAACGCCGTCATGATGAGCGATTCACCCACAGGCCCCGCCACCTTGTCGATCGACGCCTGACCGGCAATGCCGATGGCTGTCAGCGCGTGGTAGATGCCCCACACCGTGCCGAACAGGCCAATGAACGGCGAGGTGGACCCCACCGTGCCCAGAAAGGCCAGACCCTTCTGCAGGCTGCTCTGGATGTGGTTGACCGCACGCTGGATGGACATGCCCGTCCAGGTGCGCAGATCAATGGATTCCTGCAGCGTGCCTTCGTGATGCTCGGCGGCCACAATCCCCGTATCGGCAATATAGCGGAAGGGGGAGCCCGCCTGCAGGGCAGCCGCCCCCTCCTGGATGCTCGCCTTTGTCCAGAAGTTCTGCCGCGCCGCACGGCCCGCCGCGAACAGGCGCCCCTGCTCGATGAACTTCGTGATCATGATGAACCATGTGCCCAGCGACATCGCCAGCATGATCAGCAGCACCGTGCGCGCCACAAAGTCACCATTCGCCCACAGTGCGCCAAGCCCATACGGGTTGCCCTCGGGCGCGGGAGCCGGGGTGGCAGCAGGAGCCGGAGGCGTGCCAGGGATGGAGGCATCGGCCACCCCCTCAGGGGCCGGAGCCGCCGGAACAGCCGGGGCCACAGCCGCAGGCGCCGGGTTCGCGGCAGGCAGCGCCGGGGCCGTCGCAACCGGCGCGGCTTCCTGCGCCAGCGCCGGCACGCTCACGGCCACAGGCGCCGAAACCGCCAGCATCAGCGCCAGCATGGACACGGCAGGACCAGAAACGGAAGAACGAGGCACCCTGATCATCTTGGTCTAAATCCTTACTGCTGCGACCCGCACCGCAAACAGGCTTTCATCCTGTTCCGGCCGGCCATCATGGTCATTCTCTTGCTCTCGGGTGTCCGTTTCCAGACAGGCCCGCATCAGTCATCCAGCCGGAAACGGATCACATACACCTTGTGCAGTTCCTTCACCGGCACACCGTTGCGCTGCGCCGGGCGGTAGCGCGCACGGGTCAGGTAATCCATGGCCGAGCGCACGAAGGCCTGCCCGCCGGAAACCGACTGCACCTGGCAGTTGCTGGTCATGCCCGTGACCTCCACATCGCACACCAGCGTCACGCGGCCTTCGATGTTCTCTTCCTCCATCTCGGGCGGATAGACCGGCTGCACGTTGTTCAGCGGCGAGGAGCCCGCCGACGTATCAGGCACATCCGGCGCGGGAGACGGCGGCGCCTGCGTCGTGCGGCGCTGCGGCGGCGTGGGCACCTTGGGCGGCGTGCGCGTGACATGCTGCATCGGCGGCTTCGGCGGCGGCGGCGTCTCGATCTTCGGCGGCGGAATATAGGGCGGCGGCGGTACCGTCATCACCGGCGGGGGCGGAGGTGGTGGGGGCGGAGGAGGCGGTGGCGGGGGTGGCGGCGGAAGAATGCGCGTCTCAATCGGCGCATGACGCACAGGCGCTAAATCCCCTCCTCCCATGCC
>NZ_BJMV01000024.1:0-2500 GCF_006539345.1 Acetobacter peroxydans | reverse complement strand
ATGGGTCAGCGAGTTTCTGTTTGCAGCGAGCTTAAGCCGGTAGGTGTAGGCGTAGCGAAAGCGAGTCTGAATAGGGCGACGAGTTGCTGGCAGAAGACCCGAAACCGAGTGATCTAGCCATGGCCAGGCTGAAGGTGCGGTAACACGCACTGGAGGGCCGAACCCACGCCTGTTGAAAAAGTCGGGGATGAGCTGTGGCTAGGGGTGAAAGGCCAATCAAACTCGGAGATAGCTGGTTCTCCGCGAAATCTATTGAGGTAGACCGTCAGGTGTTGACCCCGGGGGGTAGAGCACTGGATGGGCTAGGGGGGCCCAAAGCCTTACCAAACCCAACCAAACTCCGAATACCCGGAAGTTTAGCCTGGCAGACAGACAGTGGGTGCTAAGGTCCATTGTCGAGAGGGAAACAGCCCAGACCACCAGCTAAGGCCCCTAAATCGTGGCTAAGTGGGAAAGGATGTGGGGATTCCAAAACAACCAGGAGGTTGGCTTAGAAGCAGCCATCCTTTAAAGAAAGCGTAATAGCTCACTGGTCTAATAGAAACCCTGCGCCGAAAATGTAACGGGGCTCAAGCCACGTGCCGAAGCTGTGGGTGCATACTATGTATGCGCGGTAGCGGAGCGTTCCGTAGGTCTGTGAAGGAGACGGGGTGACCCTCTCTGGAGATATCGGAAGTGCGAATGCTGACATGAGTAGCGACAAACAGTGCGAGAAACACTGTCGCCGAAAGTCCAAGGGTTCCTGCGCAAGGTTAATCCACGCAGGGTTAGTCGGCCCCTAAGGCGAGGGCGAAAGCCGTAGTCGATGGGAATCAGGTGAATATTCCTGAACCTGCCAGAAGTGACGAATGCGATATGTTGTTCATCCTTAATGGATTGGATGGGCTTTTGGAGCATTCCAGGAAATAGCTCTGGCGTATAGACCGTACCCTAAACCGACACAGGTGGACTGGTAGAGCATACCAAGGCGCTTGAGAGAACGATGCTGAAGGAACTAGGCAAATTACTCGTGTAACTTCGGGATAAGCGAGACCCGCGCGTGGGCAACCATGTTCGGGTGGCACAGACCAGGGGGTAGCGACTGTTTAGTAAAAACACAGGACTCTGCGAAGTCGAAAGACGACGTATAGGGTCTGACGCCTGCCCGGTGCCGGAAGGTTAAGAGGAGGTGTGCAAGCACTGAATTGAAGCCCCGGTAAACGGCGGCCGTAACTATAACGGTCCTAAGGTAGCGAAATTCCTTGTCGGGTAAGTTCCGACCTGCACGAATGGCGTAACGACTTCCCCGCTGTCTCCAGCATCGGCTCAGCGAAATTGAATTCCCCGTGAAGATGCGGGGTATCCGCGGTCAGACGGAAAGACCCTATGAACCTTTACTGTAGCTTTGCAGTGGCATCAGAGACATTCTGTGTAGGATAGGTGGGAGGCTTTGAAGCGGGGGCGCCAGTTCCCGTGGAGCCATCCTTGAAATACCACCCTGAATTTTTCTGATGTCTAACCGTGGTCAGTTAGCCTGATCCGGGACCCTGCATGGTGGGCAGTTTGACTGGGGCGGTCGCCTCCCAAAGTGTAACGGAGGCGCGCGATGGTGGGCTCAGGCCGGTCGGAAACCGGCTGTTGAGTGCAATGGCATAAGCCCGCCTGACTGCGAGAGTGACAGCTCGAGCAGAGACGAAAGTCGGCCATAGTGATCCGGTGGTCCCGCGTGGAAGGGCCATCGCTCAACGGATAAAAGGTACTCTAGGGATAACAGGCTGATCTCCCCCAAGAGTCCACATCGACGGGGAGGTTTGGCACCTCGATGTCGGCTCATCACATCCTGGGGCTGGAGCAGGTCCCAAGGGTTCGGCTGTTCGCCGATTAAAGTGGTACGTGAGCTGGGTTTAGAACGTCGTGAGACAGTTCGGTCCCTATCTGCCGTGGATGTTGGAGACTTGAGAGGATTTGTCCCTAGTACGAGAGGACCGGGATGAACATACCTCTGGTGCACCGGTTGTCGCGCCAGCGGCACCGCCGGGTAGCTAAGTATGGACGGGATAACCGCTGAAAGCATCTAAGCGGGAAACCCACCTCAAAACTAGGTCTCCCCAAGGGTCGTGGTAGACCACCACGTTAATAGGCCAGGTGTGAAAGCGTGGTAACACGTGCAGCTAACTGGTCCTAATCACCCAATAGGCTCACTCCTTCACTGTCAGCCCATAAAGCCGACAGACCGTGCACAGAAATCATCCATGCACACCAAGCAGGCACTCAATACCTTCTCTTGAAAAACCAACCGAAATCCACACTCACCCCAATCAGGGTGGTCTGGATGACCTGGTGGCTATGGCGGGGTGTGTACCACCCGATCCCATCCCGAACTCGGACGTGAAAAACCCCAGCGCCTATGATACTGCGGCTTAAGTCGCGGGAAAGTCGGTCGCCGCCAGGTCTTCCAAACTACCCACCATCGCGGGGTGGAGCAGCCCGGTAGCTCGTCAGGCTCATAACCTGAAGGCCG
>NZ_BJMV01000023.1 GCF_006539345.1 Acetobacter peroxydans | reverse complement strand
CACTGGCACTGGCACTGGCACTGGCACTGGCACTGGCACTGGCACTGGCACTGGCACTGGCACTGGCACTGGCACTGGCACTGGCACTGGCCAGAACACAGAACATCAGCGCAAGGGAAAGTTTTTTCCCAGCCCCGTTCATCATCGATGAAAGCATGTTTTACAGATCAGCCCATTGCCTCAGCAGGTTATGGTAGGTAGCCGTCAGGCCCAGCACCGCCGGGTGGTCATCCGGCAGGGCCTTGCGGGTTTCCATGATCGACAGATCAAACTGGTGAAGCAGGGTCCGCTGCCCATCGTCCTTGACAAGAGACTGCGACCAGAAAAAGGACGCCCAGCGACTTCCACGCGTAACAGGGCTGACAGCGTGCAGGCTGGTCGCGGGATAAACAACCATGTCCCCCGCCCCCAGCTTGACCTGCTGGGTGCCGTACGTGTCCTGAATAATCAACTCACCCCCGTCATATTCATCCGCATCGCTCAGGAACAAGGTGGAAGACACATCCGTGCGGATCCGCATACCTGTCCCCGGCAAAGGACGAATGGCGTTATCCACGTGCATACCAAACTGCATCCCCGTGTCATAGCGGTTGAACAGGGGCGGATACACCCGCAAAGGCAGCGCCGCGCTGTTGAACATGGGATTACGCCCCAGAGCGCGCAGGATCAGTTCACCCAGTTCACGGCTGGCCTGACTGTCCTGAGGAATCTGAAGGTTGGTCTTGGCCTTGGCGGACTGTTCGCCCGCCGTGACCTTGCCGTCCACCCAGTCCTGCTGTTCCAGCACGTGGCGGCAATGCGCCACCTCATCCTGTGTCAGCACACCGGAAATACACACCAACATGCGGGGCCGTCCCTTTCCTGAGATTTCGCCCCTTATAGTTGATATTGATTATTAAAATCAAGAACTGGCACCAGAGAGGCGTACGCCCGCCCAATTGACCGGGCCACGCACGCGCTCTCCGCCTCAGGCGGCCTCTTGCCCCTCCGGCGCCAAAGCCAGCACCACAGGCTGAACACCCATATGCGCCAGCGCCGCTTTCAGATCAGCAACGGCCATGGACACCGTGCACGTATTCACCATGGGATGACACGTTACAAAATCCGCGTTCCATAGCGCTTCATCAATGCCAAAGGTCACCTGATGCGTCGTATCAGCCAGCAGGCTCAGCGGCCCAAGGGCACCGGGCTGCGTGTGCAGACAGTCCTGCATCAGCTCGGGCTTGCCGAAGGAAAGCTTCTTGCTGTTCAGCAGTTCCGGCAGCTTTTTCATATCCAGCGACCGTCCAGCCAGACAGGTCACAACAAACAGCTTGCCCTTGGCATCCTTGAGAAACAGATTTTTCGTATGCAGCCCGGGCAGTTGCTCCCAGTAAGGCATGGCCTCTTCCACCGTGTGCACAGGCGGGTGAAAAACCGCCTGACAGGGCAGATCATGCTGTTGAAGAAAATCCGCCACAACTTGCGGAATCTGCTGCTCCATATCCTGCATCCTTCGTATTGCCCCCGGCTCCCTCTGCCCGTTCAACGCTGGTGAGTCTGCCAGTTCTCTGGCACGTAATAAGGCGCGTTGGACGCCGGAAGCAAAGGCTTGCCCAGAATGTGATCAGACGCCTTTTCGGCAATCATGACCGTGGGCGCGTTCAGGTTGCCATTGGTAATCCGGGGCATGATGGAAGAATCAACCACCCGCAGCCCTTCCACGCCAATGACCCGTGTTTCAGCATCCACAACGGCCATGGGGTCATCCGCCCTGCCCATTTTGCATGTGCAAGACGGATGCAGCGCGCTTTCCACCTTATCCCGAATGAACGCGTCGATCTGTTCGTCCGTCTGGCAGTCTGCGCCGGGCTGGATTTCACGGCCACGGAAGGGGTCGAATGCTTCCTGTGCGAAAATCTCGCGTGTCAGCCTTACACAATGCCGCATGTCCTCCCAGTCATCCGGATGGCTCATGTAATTGAAGGCAATCCGCGGCTTGTCCTCCGGGTTGGCTGAACGCAGGCGGACCCATCCCCGGCTTTTGGAACGCATCGGCCCGACATGGGCCTGAAAACCGTGGCTCGAGGCCAGTCCCTTACCATCATACGTTACCGCCAGCGGCAGGAAATGGAACTGGATATCTGGATATTCGATCCCCGCCCGGCTACGAATGAAACCACAGCTTTCAAAATGATTGCTGGCCCCCAGTCCATCCTTACGCGCAAGCCAGCGCAGGCCAATGCCCAGTTTGGCCAGTGGCCCCATGGCGGAATACAGGGTGATGGGCTGCGTGCAGGCAACCTGGAAGTAAAACTCCAGATGATCCTGAAGATTTTCACCTACCCCCTGCCTGTCCGCCAGAACGGGAATACCATGCTCGCGCAGTTCCTGCGCGGGACCAATACCCGAAAGCTTGAGCAGTTGCGGGGAGTTGATTGGCCCACCACTCAGGATCACTTCACGCCGCGCGCGCACCGTGAACTCCTGATTCCCCTGCCGGTACACAACACCAACGGCCCGTCGTCCCTCAAACACAAGCCGCATGACACGGGCATGGGTTTCCAGACTGAGATTCTTGCGTGACAAAGCCGGTCGCAGGTAGGCATTGGCCGTGCTCCAGCGCACGCCGTCCTTGACCGTCATGCTCATCCGGTCAAAGCCTTCCTGACGGTAGCCGTTATAGTCTCCGGTACGCACATAGCCGGCCTGTTCACCCGCTTTCATCCACGCTTCATGCAGGGGGTTGTCCAGCGTGCCATACTGGGTCTGCAATAGCCCGTGCCGACCGCGATACTCGGCGTCGCCCTCGTCACAGCCTTCCGCCCGGCGGAAATAGGGCAGAACATGCGCGTAGTTCCACCCTGTCGCGCCCAGCTTCTCCCATTCGGCAAAATCCAGCGCATGGCCACGCACGTACACCATGCCGTTGATGGAAGAAGACCCCCCAAGCCCCTTGCCACGGGGCGTGTGCATACGACGTCCGTTCAGATTGGGCTCTGGCTCGCTCTCATAAAACCAGTTGAAGCGCTTGTCGTGCATGGGCATGGCCAGCGCAGAGGGCATCTGCACGATAATGGATTTATCGCTGCCGCCGAACTCAAGCAGCAGCACCGTATCCTGCCCGCTCTCGCTCAGCCTGTTGGCCAGCACGCACCCGGCCGAACCAGCCCCGATAACGATGTAATCGAACTCAGACATGCGTTTTCTTCCGCTTAATAGGGGGCGTCCACACCACCGAGAGCCACGTAAACGCTCTTGACCTGCGTGTAATGTTCCACGGCCAGACGGCTGTTTTCACGCCCCAGCCCCGACTGCTTGTACCCGCCAAACGGCAGCTCGATCGGGGTGATGTTATAGGTATTGATCCAGCACGTACCGGCTTCAAGCTGATGGATAACCCTGTGCGCGCGCGTCAGATCAGCGGAGAACACACCCGCCGCCAGACCAAAAACGGTCGCATTGGCACGCACAATGACTTCATCCTCCTCGACAAAATCGGCAACAGCCATGACAGGACCAAAAATTTCTTCCTGCATGATGCGCATCTCATCCACGCAATCCGCAAAAACCGTCGGGGCTACAAACGCCCCGCGCGCCAGAGCGCCGTCCTGCACACGGTAGCCGCCTGTCAGCAGGCGCGCGCCTTCCTGCTTGCCGATTTCAATATACGCGAGCACCTTCTCCATATGGCTCTGAGAAATCAGGGAGCCCATCTGTGTATTCGGATCAAGTGGCTCACCAACACGTATTTTTTCAACACGTTCCTTAAGCGCCGCCAGAAAGCGATCACGGATGGAAACATGCACAAACACGCGCGTACCGTTGGAGCAGATTTCGCCCGCTGAATAGAAATTGGCCAGCATAGCAGCAGACACGGCGTTATCAATATCCGCATCCTCGAAAATAATCAGTGGTGATTTACCACCCAGTTCAAGGGTCACATATTTGAGGGTTTCAGCCGCGCCTGCCATCACGCGCCGCCCGGTCCCGACTTCACCAGTCAGGGAAACCTTGCGGATCGCAGGTTCGCTCACCAACATACGCCCCACATCGCCCGCACCTTGCAAGACGTTGAAGACGCCATCGGGCACACCGGCCTGTTTGTAAATCCGCGCCAGATGCACGGCTGTCAGAGGCGTCATTTCCGAAGGCTTGAACAGCATGGCATTGCCGCAGGCCAGCGCGGGGGCAGATTTCCAACACGCGATCTGGATCGGGTAGTTCCACGCCCCGATACCAGCAGTCAGGCCCAGCGGCTCACGACGGGTATAGCCAAAAGCCTGCGGCCCAAGATCAACGGATTCGCCGTTCAGGTTGGCCGCCACTGCGCCAAAATACTCAACCGCATCCGCGCCAGACAGGATATCCACCGCCTCGGTCTCGGCCAGCGGCTTGCCGGTGTCCAGTGTTTCCAGCCGAGCCAGTTCGCTGTTGTTCTCACGCAGCAGGTCAGCCGCACGCCGCAAAATACGCCCGCGTTCGGCGCCAGTCATGGCGGCCCAGACCTTCTGCCCCGCCCGCGCGCTTTCCACCGCGGCGGCCACCGTTTCCTCCGTCGCGCTTTCGGCGTGTGTCAGCACCTCTCCGGTGGCGGGATTCACAACCGGAAAACGCTCCCCGGTTGACGGCAGGGACTGCCCGCCCACCCAGCTACGGCAAATTTCCATAAATTCCTCTTAACTCTTCACCGGACAGAACGCCGCATACGGGCGGCTCGTCATTTCACACAAGAAACCATATCTTCTTATTGAATGACATGGACATTCGTTTGAAGAAAAAATCATCTGTAAAAAATATTACATCTACTTGAGATATTTACAAAAAATTCCTTCTTTTTCTGCGCATTTCCCTTGCGCTTCATTTCATTTTTTATTCAGAATGAACGAGCCTTTGAATCAGACGCATACCAGCTGGAGAACACCGCCGATGAAAAAGCTACTCCTTGCCGCCTCGGTTCTTATTTCCTCATCCCTTGTTACACTTCCCGCTTCCGCCGCCGAACCGGCCGCCTGTCAAACCGTCCGTCTGGGCGATGTCGGCTGGACAGACGCCACCGCCGTTACGGCGCTGACAGCCAACGTGCTGCATGGCATGGGCTACAAGACACAAACCCCCATGGTCGCGCTTTCGGTCGTCTATCTGTCCCTGCAGATCAAGAAGCTCGATGCGTTCATGAGCGACTGGGAGCCTTCCGGCGCATCGGTTATCGGCCCGTATCTGGAAAAGGGCGCTGTGGAACGCATCGCCACCAACCTGTCCGGCGCCCATTACACGCTGGGCGTGCCGGACTATGTGGCGGCACAGGGCGTGCATGATTTCAAGGATCTCGCAGGTTGGGCCGAAAAGTTTCATGGCACCATTTACGGGATCGAGCCCGGCAATGATGGCAACCGCATCATTCTGGGCATGATCCAGCATAATGAATTCGGCCTGGGAAAATTCCACCTGAACGAAAGCAGCGAACAGGGGATGCTCTCGCAGGTAGCGCGCGCTGTCGCGGCCAAGGAGCCAATCGTGTTTCTGGCGTGGGAGCCCCACCCCATGAACATGCACTTCAACATCACCTACCTGACCGGCGGCGAGAAAGCCTTCGGCGCTTCGGCTGAAGTGGATACCATCGTACGCAAGGGCTACTTGACCGAATGCCCCAATGTCGGCCGCCTGCTCAAGCAGCTTGCCTTCAGCGTATCGGCTGAAAACGAAATGATGAAAGCCATTTCCGAAGATCATGTCCCCGCCGCCGAGGCCACAAAGCAGTGGCTGAAAGCGCATCCTGACGTGCTGGACAAATGGCTCGACGGTGTCACCACCTTTGACGGCGCCCCTGCCCTGCCGGCAGTCCGCGCCTCCCTGGGTCTTTGAGGTTTAGATCACAATCCCATGCTGAACGCTGCGAATGACTGGATCACATCCCATAAAATCCCGTTGGGTCTTTGGATGTCGGATCTTGTCGATCTGGTCCGAATCCACTGTACAGGCCTGTTGGATGTCATCAGCGGCACTATTACGTGGGGGGTGGATTCGTTCACGGCCCTGTTGCAGGCCGCCCCCCCCATCGTGCTGATTGTTCTGGCCGTTGCAGGTACCGCCGCCCTCAAGCGGCGGTTTCTGGCCCCGACTCTAGTCGGCGTCGGCCTGCTGTTCATTCTCAATCAGGGCTACTGGGACGACACGATGGCCACGCTGTCGCTCATCCTGTTTTCCACCCTGATTTCAATGCTGATCGGCGTGCCCCTGGGCATTGCCGCGGCCCACCGGCCCTGGCTGGACAAGGCCATGCACCCGCTGCTGGACCTGATGCAGACCCTGCCGACTTTTGTCTATCTGATCCCGACCCTGATCCTGTTCGGGCTGGGCACGGTGCCGGGGCTTATTTCCACCATCATCTTCGCCATTCCCGCCCCTATCCGCATGACGGAAATGGGCATTGCCTCGGTTTCCAAAACATTTCTGGAAGCTGGTGAGGCCTTTGGTGCCACACCCCGCCAGCTCCTGTGGAAAATAGAACTGCCAGCCGCCCTGCCCATGATCCGCGCAGGGCTGACGCAATGTATCATGCTCAGCCTGTCCATGGTGGTTATTGCGGCCCTTGTGGGCGCGGGTGGTCTGGGTGTGCCGGTTGTACGGGCCCTCAACACCGTGCAGGTGGATGTCGGATTCGAAGCCGGCTTCGCTATCGTCATTCTGGCCATCATCCTCGATCGTGTCTGCCGTTCTGGAGACTCCGGACAATGAATTCTGCCCTTTCCTTCCGCCATGTCGATATCATGTTCCCCTCCCGCAAAGGGGGCGGACTGGTGGACAAAGCCATTGCGCTGGCCCGCGAAGGGAAGAGCCGGGCTGAAATTCTTGAAGCCACCGGAGTCGTTCTCGGCGTATCGGATGCCAATCTTGAGGTCGAACGCGGCAAGATCAGCGTGCTCATGGGGCTGTCCGGCTCTGGCAAGTCCACGCTGCTCCGCGCGGCAAACCGGCTGAACAAAACCGTCAATGGCGAAGTGCTGATCGGCAATGGCGTAGCGCATGTCGATGTCGCCTCCTGCAACGAAGACACGCTACGTGACCTGCGCAAGACACGCATCGCCATGGTTTTCCAGCAGTTTGCCATTCTGCCCTGGCGCACCGTGCGTGAAAATGTTGGTTTGGGACTGGAACTGCGCGATATCGCTCCCGCCATCCGCCGCGAGATGGTGGATGAAAAGCTGGAGCTTGTCGGTCTGGACAAATGGGCCGATTCCAACGTCAAGTCTCTTTCCGGCGGTATGCAACAACGCGTGGGACTGGCCCGCGCCTTTGCCACCGATGCCGATATCCTGCTGATGGACGAACCGTTTTCGGCCCTTGATCCGCTGATCCGGCGTAAGCTGCAGGACGAGCTGATGATGCTTCAGAAAAAGCTGAAAAAGACTATCCTCTTCGTCAGCCATGACATTGATGAAGCCATGAAGATCGGCAACCAGATTACCATCATGAAAGAAGGCCGGATCGTCCAGACCGGCACACCGCAGGAAATCGTGGCACACCCTGCCAACGATTACGTGCGCGACTTCATCAGCCACATGAACCCGCTGCCTATCCTGAGTGCTGACTCTTTCATGAAACCCCTGTCCCATGATCTATCCGACCTGACCATCGCGGGCAGCGGCCCTTACAGGCTGGATATCGCGAGCGGCAGGCTGGTATCAGCCGATGGCCGGAGCTTCTCCACCCTGTTTCTGGCATCAGGGGAGCCCGCGCCGCAGACACTCGCGCAGGACTGTATCCTGTGCGTGCCGGAAACCACTCCGCTCAGCGAAATCGCCGCCCTGAGCCAGCAGAGCCCCTGGCCCCTGCTTGTGCATAATGGCAGCGCCATTACGGGGCTGTGCGATGAACGCAGCATCATCAGCGCCGTCGTACAGGTCAGCCGCGACGCCGCCTGAAACAGCACACGTTCCGGCACGGTATCAGGCAGATAGAACAAAGGCCGGGGCAGATGCCCCGGCCTTTCGCTTTTACCGCCCAATTTTCTCTGATACCCGTCAGTCCGGGAAAACAACCGTCCTGTCATCATTCAGGAAAACACGGCCATCCAGATGATAGCGCACGGCGCGCGCCAGAACGCGGCGCTCTATATCACGGCCCTTACGCACCAGATCCTCGATCGTATCGGAATGCGTAATTGGCTCGATGTCCTGCTCGATAATCGGCCCTTCATCCAGATCAGCCGTAACGTAATGGGCCGTGGCACCTATCAGCTTCACACCGCGCAGACTTGCCTGCCGATATGGCTCCTGCCCCCTAAACCCCGGCAGAAAGGAGCGATGGATATTGATGCAACGCCCCTCCACATCCCGTACAAACCGATCGGAAAAAACCTGCATGTAGCGGGCCAGAACCAGCAGTTCCGCACCGCTCTCCTCCATTATTCCCCGCAGAGCCTCTTCCCGTTCGGCCCGCCCGTCCTCCGTCACCGGCAGATGATGAAACGGAATATCGCCCAGATGCACCCTGCTGCAGGCCACGGACAGCGGGTGGTTGGAAACAACGCCCACAGGCTGCATCATCGGCAGTTCGCCATTACGCCAGCGGTACAGAAGATCATTCAGACAATGATCAAAACGCGATGTCATAATCAAGGTGCGAACAGGCCGCTGACGTTCACGCAGGTGATGATACGCGCCCAGCCTGCCAGCAACACTTTCCAACCGTCTGGACAGCAGCGACATATGCTCCGGGCGTACCGTACAGGCCATCCGCATGAAGTAGCGATCCTGCATCCGGTCATTAAACTGGTTAATGTCCTTGATATCGCCGTCACATTCCACAACCGCCTGTGAGAAGGCCGCAATAATGCCCGGTCTGCTCTGGCATTTTACTGTAATGATTGCAGCCTGTGCCATATCAGCCGACATGTTCCATCTCTTCAAAAAGTCTCACGCCCGCATAATTGTCGTTAAAAACCGCCGGCTCCGTATAACTGCCGCCTGAAGCCATCAGGCGCAGTTCCGTTGGGGTCAGCCCAAAACGAGCCTTGAACTGACGTGAAAAATGCGCGCAATCGGAAAAACCCGTTTCTATGGCTATTTCCGTAATCGACATATCCCCCTGCCGGAGCAGCGCCCGTGCATATCGCAGGCGGATAAGCCGGTAAAAATCTGTCGGTTTCATCCCGATTTCTGTCTGGAACAGACGCACAAGGTGCCTTGGTGAAAGCCCAAGCTGCTCGGCAATCACGCCAATGGCCACAGGCTCATTCATGTTCTGCTCCATAGCCATGGCCGCACGCTTGACATGCGGGTTGGAGGTCAGCCTGATTTCCCCCATCAAGGGCGGGGTCGGCTGGAGCAGGTTCTGCTGCCGCACAGCCTGGCGTTCAAGCAGCAGCACATGGCTGGCTTTCTGTGCCGTGGACTTGCCGAAATGCTTTTCCAGAAGATAGCTGGCCATGTCGGCCGTTCCCGCCCCGCCGGAACAAGAAATACGGCTGCGATCAGCAACAAACAGGCGATCACTACTGACATTATGATCAGGAAAGGCTTCTATAAAGTCCTGACGGTGATACCAGCTTACACAGCACAGCCGGTTTTTCATGACACCGGCCCGGCAGAGGACGAACACCCCTGTACAGACCCCCACCAGCGCCACACCCTGTGCGGCAGCCTGCCTGAGATAAGCGAGCGTCTGCTCGCCCACCTGTTCGCGGCCCTGCAAAAGACCGCCAACCACAATAATGTAATCGAACTCGGTTGGCGGCAGCAGCGCCGCATCCCGACTGACAGGAATGCCACAACTGGAGCGGACAGGTTCGGGCTGCTCGGCAATAATCCGCCACTGACAACGGATAGGACGGCTGTTGTCGTTACGGTCGGCGGCAAGTCTCAGGTGATCGACCAGAAGAGCAAACGCCGAAAGCGTGAACTGTCTGGCCAGAATAATGCCCACCCGGAGGTTGGGCGCTTTATGTGTTCCGGGAGTCGTGCCGCGCATACCCTGTCCCCCATCCCTGCTCCGCCGCCCTGACGGAGCGCCGACATGCCCTGTCGGGCATGTCTGATATGTTCAAGGATGGAACTTCTGTACCGGCTCTGTTTTCGTCAATGCGACATTTTTTTACATTTGCGCACAATAAAGCCGTCAGCCCGCGACCTGCTTCAGCCAGTCTTCAAGGTTGTAATAATTGCTGATCCGGCTCACCTTGCCATCCCGCACTTCAAAAAACGCCCCGGCGGGCAGAATGTAGGTCTGGCCCCTTGCCTCGGGCAGCCCTTCATCCGTGTTCAGATACGTGCCATGCACGATAAATTCGGCGGCCGCCCGGCTGCCGCTTTCATGCGCCATAATCACAATATCCTTGAGCTGTTCGGCATAAGACCGATCCATCCGCTCCAGAAAGCGCCGGAACGCATCGCGGCCAATCTCGCGCCCGCCCTGATTGATGTCGTGAATAACGTCATCGGTCAGAAGTGCCAGAAACCCTTCCCGGTCTCCGGCATTGAAGGCGGCGTAATAGCGCCCGATCAGATCCAGTGTATCCTGCTGTGTCATTCCAACTGTTCTCCCTGCCAGGAATTGCCTCCCTGCGCGCAATCCCGACATACCGTCGTCATTACCCAATAAAACCGCATTACGGCCCACCCCACCTTGCTAGTGGGGCGGGCCGTGCGCAGATCTTCGCGTTTTAAC
>NZ_BJMV01000022.1 GCF_006539345.1 Acetobacter peroxydans | reverse complement strand
AAGCCAAATCATAATCCAAACCCATCACAAAACCCCCAGCCCGGAAACGGGCCGGGGGTTTCCGCGTGCGTCCCACAGATAAAACCAGCAGGTGGGAAAGAGAGCCGAATGAAAAACCTTCGTATGCTCTGGAGCTTTCTGTTCCTCATCGCGGCCGGGACAGCCCAAGCGGCAACACCATCTTATGACAGTTATGGGTCGTGGTTGATCGCGTGCGACAATGTTTTGACCTGCGAAGCCAAGGGGTTTGTGCAGGACAATGACGATGTCACCTCAGACAGTGCGCCAGTCAATGGAGCGGTTGATCTGCGCTTTATTCGTGCGGCCGGACCGGGCGGCCTGATTCAGGCGCGGCTCACCGCAGGGTTTCCCTTTGGCCTTACCGACCTGCGCGTAGATGGCAGACCCTTGCTGCTGGATCGTTCGGCGTGGACACTGACCACACAAGATGGGATCAGTACCCTGTCCACCAAACGGCCTGAGGTGGTTGCGGCCTTTGTGGCGCAGCTGCGTGACGGGACAACGCTGCAGGTGGGGGATGGCAGTGTGCCCTTGAACGGGTTAAGTGCTGCGCTGCTGCATATGGATGACCGACAGGGGAGAGTGGGCGGTGTAACGGCACTGATCCGCACGGGGCTGAAATCAGCCAGTGCCGTACCTCCTGCACCGTTACCGCCGTCTGCACCACCCGCGCACCGCTCCAGTGTTCTTTCTGGCAGAGAGCGGGACCGTTTGATGGCGTGGACAGTAAAAGCCCAGGCCCAATTTATAAAAAAGCAGGCTTGTGATCGCCTGGATAAAGAAACTGACAGTCTTCTGGAAACAGGGGTTTACGGCTTGGACAAGAACAATGCAGTTGTCCTGCTCGGGTGTTCGATGGCGGCATATCAGGGGACATCCCTGGTTTTTGTCGTGCCGCGCACGGGCAATGGCCAACCTGAACCCGCGAGCCTGCCAAGTCCCGTTCTGATCAAGGGAGACACAGGCGATGAAGGAAGTATGGTGACAAGCCCGGATTTTGACGTGGCGACTGGAACTCTTGCGGACTTTTACAAAGGTATCGGTCTGGCTTATTGCGGTGGATCTCATGAATGGCGGTGGGATGGTCACCGCTTCGTTCTGACGGGGATGACCTTTCAGCTCGGCTGTGGCGGTAGTATGTCCGGTGACTGGCCAGTTCTGTACCGATCGAAGGCGCAGCTAAGGGATCAGAAGAAGGAGTAGACTTGCTTTTATTCGGACGCTTAGCGCGCCTGACATTGCTACCGCTCGATAGAGAAGCAACCAGGCGTACATGATGCTTTTGTAAAGTTTATGATCCGCTGATAGACCGCAAATACTACCCATGCCTGCTTACGGAAAAGCAGGGGTGGGTCTGCTGCCATTTATTGGAATAATTGAAAATTGGCGGAGGGGATGGGATTCGAACCCACGGTACGGCTTGACACCGTACAACGGTTTAGCAAACCGCCGCCTTCAGCCACTCGGCCACCCCTCCGCCGAAGAGTGCAACATACACGACGTTTGCACTGCTGCTTTTAGGGGCGTGGATGGGATTCGTCAAACCCTCTTATGCAAGTTTACATTTATTTTTTGCATATCGGCGGTTTTTCTGGGTGTGTGGCCCTGCGCGGGGGGAGTATCCCCGCCCGCGCAGGGGGGTTTTAGCCGTTCAGGCGGGCCAGAAGGGCCTCGTTCACAAGAGCGGGGTTGGCCTTGCCCTTGGTTTCCTTCATGACCTGCCCCACGAAGAAGCCAAACAGCTTGTCCTTGCCGGAGCGGTATTCGGCCAGTTTGTCGGCGTTCTTGTCCAGCACCGCCGTAATGGCGGCGTCAATAGCACCCGTATCCGTAACCTGCCGCAGGCCCTTGCGCTCCACGATGGCTTCCGGGTCTTCCCCGGTTTCCACCATGTCTTCAAACACTTCCTTGGCGATCTTGCCGTTGATGGTGCCATCGGCGATCAGATCCAGCATCTTGCCAAGGCTGGCGGCGCTGACAGGGCTGGTTTCGATGGTGTTGGAGGTGCGGTTGAGCGCCGCGAACAGGTCGCCCGTCACCCAGCTTACAGCCAGCTTGCCATCGCGCCCACGGGCCACGGCCTCGTAATAATCGGCCACGGCCTGTTCGGCCACCAGCACCCCGGCATCGTAGAAGGTGATGCCGTATTCCTGCTGGAAGCGCGCGCGCTTGGCATCGGGCAGTTCAGGCAGGGCAGCTTTCAGGCTGTCCACCCAGTCCTGTTCCAGTACCAGCGGCAGCAGGTCGGGGTCGGGGAAGTAGCGGTAGTCATGCGCGTCTTCTTTCGAGCGCATGGTGCGGGTCTCGCCTTTTGTGTGGTCGAACAGGCGGGTTTCCTGATCCACCGTGCCGCCGTTTTCCCAGATTTCCACCTGACGCGCGGCTTCAGCCTCAATCGCCTGCATGACAAAGCGGATGGAGTTGACGTTCTTGATCTCGCAGCGGGTGCGGAACGGCTCGCCCGTCTTGCGTACGGACACGTTCACATCCGCGCGCATGGAGCCTTCTTCCATGTTGCCGTCACAGGTGCCGAGATAGCGCAGGATCTGGCGCAGCTTGCGCAGATAGGCGCCGGCTTCCTCCGGGGCGCGAATATCGGGCTCGCTCACGATTTCCATCAGCGCGACGCCTGCACGGTTCAGGTCCACGAAGGACTTCGTGGGGTCCTGATCATGCAGCAGCTTGCCTGCGTCCTGTTCCAGATGCAGGCGCGTGATGCCGATGGAGCGGGTTTCACCGTTCGCCAGTTCAATGGCGATGGTGCCCGTTCCCACAATCGGATGTTCAAACTGGCTGATCTGATAGCCCTGCGGCAGATCGGCGTAAAAATAATTTTTACGGTCGAAACGGCTGGTCAGGTTGATCTGCGCGTTCAGCCCCAGCCCGGTGCGGATGGCCTGCGCCACGCATTCGTGGTTGATGACCGGCAGCATACCGGGGAAGGCGGCATCCACCAGACTGACCTGTGTGTTGGGGTCGCCGCCAAAGGTGGTGGAAGCCCCGGAGAACAGCTTGGAGTGGCTGATAACCTGGGCATGAACCTCAAGCCCCACCACAATTTCCCACTGGCCGGTCTGGCCTTCAATCACATAGCTCATGCGCCTGCTCCCGCGTGCAGGGTGGGCCGGTGCGCAAAACCCGCCGCTGCTTCCAGCGCGCCGCCAACCGACAGCACGGTTTCTTCATCAAAATGGCGGCCCAGCACCTGCAGCCCAAGCGGCAGGCCAGCCCCGTTCAGCCCCACCGGAACCGACAGGCCGGGGATACCGGCCAGGCTCGCGGGCACGGTGAAGATGTCGTTGAGGTACATCTGCACGGGGTCGTTCTGATTTTCGCCCTGCGCAAAGGCGGCCGAGGGGGCGGTGGGGGTCAGCAGCACATCCACGGTTTCGAACGCCTGTTCGAAGTCGCGGCGGATCAGCGTGCGAACCTTCTGGGCCTTGAGGTAATAGGCATCGTAATAGCCAGCGGACAGCACGTAGGTGCCCATCAGGATACGGCTGCGCACCTCGGGGCCGAAGCCCGCCGCGCGCGAGGCCTCGTACACGGCGTCGAGCGAGGGGGCATCGACCCGCTTGCCAAACCGGATGCCGTCATACCGGGCGAGGTTGGAGGAACATTCCGCCGGCGCGATAATGTAGTAGCTGGTCAGCCCGTAGCGGGTGTGGGGCAGCGAAACATCCACCACCTCGCACCCGGCCTCACGCAGCCAGGCAATGCCCTGTTCCCACATGGCCAGCACGTCTTCCGGCAGGCCGGGGGCGCGGTATTCGGTAGGGATACCCACCCGCAGGCCCTTCACGCTCTTGCCCACCGCCTTGTGGAAAGCCGGTACGGGGCGGGAGGCGGAGGTGCTGTCACGCTCATCAAATCCGGCCATGGCTTCGAGCATCAGCCCGGCATCGGTCACGCTGCGGGTCATGGGGCCAGCCTGATCCAGCGAGCTGGCATAGGCGATCACGCCCCAGCGGCTGCACCGGCCGTAGGTGGGCTTCAGCCCGACAATGCCGCAATACGCGGCAGGCTGGCGGATGGAGCCACCCGTATCCGTGCCGGTGGCAGCCAGCGCCAGACCAGCGGCCACAGCGGCGGAGGACCCGCCCGAGGAACCGCCGGGCACAAGGGCGACATCGGGTGCGTCCGTGCGCCGCCACGGGCTGGTGGTCGCCCCGAAAGCGGAGGACGTGTTGGCGGACCCCATGGCGAATTCGTCAAGATTGGTCTTGCCCAGAAAGACAGCGCCTTCCTTGAGCAGCCGCGCCGTAACCGTGCTTTCATAAGGCGGCACGAAGTCGGCCAGAATCGGGCTGGCGGCTGTCGTGCGGATGTCCTTTGTGCAGAACAGGTCTTTGATGCCGATGGGCAGGCCGTCCATCAGCCCGGCGGTGCCTGCGGCGTAGCGGGCATCGGCGGCATCGGCCTGCGCCAGAACGGTCTCTTCAGGCAGGACGGTAATATAGGCGTTCAGCGCGGGGTTGAGGCGGGCGATGGCATCCAGATGCGCCTTGGCCAGTTCACGCGCGCTGAAGCTGCGGGCGGCAAGGCCCGCGCGGGCTTCGGTCAGGGTCAGTCCGGTCAGCATTATTCGACAACCTTGGGTACGGTGTAAAAAGGCCCGGCCGTTTCGGGGGCGCAGGCCAGCAGGGCGTCGCGGCAGTTGCCGTCGTTCACCACGTCCTCGCGCTGGCGCAGGGCTTCGGTTTCGGTGCCGACCATGGGGGGCACGCCATCCACGTTCACTTCGGCAAGTTGATCGATCCAGCCCAGAATGCTGTTGAGCTTCTGCGTAGTGGCTTCAAGCTCTGCGTCTTCAAGGCCGATACGGGCCAGTTTGGCTATGCGTCGGGTGGTCGCAAGGTCGAGCGACATGAAAGCGGACCCCTCATTGTTCAGACAGATGGTGCGAAAGCCCCTAGCATAATCGGGCGCGGTGCAACATACCATGGAGCCATGACTCTGCTCAGCCTGGCCGATCTGGCCGCGATATTGCCCCCTCAGGCCCGGCTTCTGGGTATCGACCCCGGCAGCCGTCAGGTGGGCCTTGCCCTGTCCGATGTGCTGTGCATGGTGGCCAGCCCGTTGCAGACGGTCAAACGCGGCAAGCTGGGGCAGATGGCCACCCTTGTGCGCGACCTGGCGCGTGAGCACGGCATAGGGGGCATGGTAGTGGGGATGCCGCTTTCCCTCGACGGCGGCTTCGGCCCCGCCGCGCAGGCCAGCCGCGACTGGACACTGGCGCTGTCGGAGCAGACAGGCCTGCCCGCCTGCCTGTGGGATGAGCGGCTCTCGTCCGCCGCGGTTAACCGTATGCTGATCAACGAGGCCGACATGTCGCGCGCGCGCCGGGCCGAGATGGTGGACAGGCTGGCCGCCGCCTACACGCTACAGGCCGCGCTCGACGCCATGCCCCGGCGGCAGGCCTGAAAGCCACCCGGCAAAACGGCCCATATTTGCCACAAATGGACGACATGCTCTGCCAATCAAATAGAGCCGGGAGAAAAAAACCCTATGTCCAGACATGTGTTTAACGCCTCTGCCCTGACCATGATCGGCGCGGCGATTTTCGCGCTCAGCCTGCCGCCTGCTCCGGCCCATGCCGAGGATGCCGTCGGCAAGGCGTGGGATTCCACCAAGACGGGCACCGAACACGCGTGGGACAAAACAAAGTCCGGTTCGGAAAAAGCGTGGGACAAAACAAAGACGGGCACCGAGAAGGCGTGGGATAAGACCAAATCCGGCTCGGAAAAGGCTTGGGACAAGACGAAGTCCGGCAGCGAAAAGGCCTGGAACAAGACCGAAAACGCTACGACCAGCGCAGCCCATGATGTGGGCAAGTGGGGCGACAAGACGGGCAAGAAAATCGGCAACGCGGGCGAGAGCGTCGGCAAGGATATCGGCAGCGTCTTTTCCGGCAAGGACAAGTAAGCGCCGCCTGCGCCTGCGGGCGTGGCCCGCATAAGCAAAAGCCCGCCACCCCATGCAGGAGTGGCGGGCTTTTTCATACCGTGGCTTTAGCCTGCGTTTACCGGCCTTTTCAGCAAGAGCCGGTAAACATCAGAACCGTCAGGTTCAGGCCTTGGCGGCGTCCAGCAGGGCCTGTTCCAGAATGTCCAGACCTTCATCCACCAGCGCGTCAGAGGCGGTCAGCGGCGTCAGGATACGAACCGTAGCGCCCTGCACGCCGCAGGCCAGAACGATCAGCCCCTTTTCGCAGGCGATGGCGCACAGCTTGGCGGCAAAGCCCGCGCGGCGTTCTTCACCCGCATGGCGTTCCAGCACGTCAAAGGCAACCATGGCGCCCAGACCGCGCGGCTGGCTGACGGGCAGCAGGTCGGTGCGCTTGTGCCAGCCCGCGATACGGGCCTTCAGGCGTTCGCCCATGGCATTGGCGCGGTCGATCAGCTTTTCCTCATCAATCACGTCCAGCACGGCCAGAGCCGCGGCGCAGGCCAGCGGCGCACCAGCGTAGGTGCCGCCCAGACCGCCGGGGGGCACGGAGTCCATCACATCCGCACGGCCGATAACGCCCGAGAGCGGCATACCGCCTGCCAGCGACTTGGCGATGCAGACCAGGTCGGGCTCGATGCCAGAATGTTCGATGCCGAACAGCTTGCCCGTACGGGCAAAGCCGGACTGCACTTCATCGGCAATCAGCTTGATGCCGTGCTGGTCGCACAGGGCGCGCAGGTGGCGCAGCAGCGCCGGAGGGGCAATGCGGAAGCCGCCTTCACCCTGCACCGGCTCAATGATGATGGCGGCCACGTTGTCCGGGCCGATGTCGGAGGCAAAGAGGAAGCCGAGCATCTTCAGGCTGTCTTCCACCGTGACGTCCCCGTCGGGGAAGGGCACGTGATAGACTTCGCCCGGCAGGGTGCCGAAGGGGGCCTTGTAGGGCTGCACCTTGCCGGTCATGGCCGTGGCGAGCAGCGTGCGGCCATGGAAGCCACCGCAGAAGGCGATAACGCCGGTGCGGCCCGTGGCGGCGCGGGCGATCTTGACTGCGTTTTCCGTGGCTTCACCGCCGGTGGTGAAGAAGATCGTCTTGGCAGGGCCGGTAAACGGCGCGCGGGCGTTCAGCTTCTCGGCCAGTTCGATATACGGCTCGTAAGCGCAGACCTGAAAAGCGGTGTGGGTGAAGCGCTCAAGCTGCTTCTGCACGGCGTCAACCACCTTGGGGTGACGGTGCCCGACGTTCAGCACCGCGATGCCACCGGCGAAGTCGATATAGCGGCGGCCTTCGACATCCCACAGCTCGGCGTTTTCGGCCCGGTCGGCAAAAACCGAGGTGGCAACGGACACGCCACGCGGCACGGCTGCCTGACGGCGCGCGAGCAGGGCGGCATTGGTGGAGGCGGATGGGGTGGTGTTCAGCATGGTGATTCGCTCCGGCTAATGGCGGAACACGGGGCATGGCGCGGGAGGGCGCGCGTGTTCGTTTCGGTCCGTTTGGTTAAGCGGTTTTTAAGGGCTGTGGGAGGAGATTTTTATGTCGTCAGGTGGTGATTTTTTGTCACCGTCCGGCCGGGGTGGTGCCTTCCTGTCTTGCGGCTTCTTCCAGCAGCCAGGCACGGAACGCGCTCAGGGCCGGTTTGTCCCATGCCTGTGCGGGCGCGCGCAGCACATATGCGCCCAGCGTGGTATCGATCAGAGGGGTCTGGCTGGGCTGCACGCGCACCAGCCGCCCGGACTCCAGATCATCCCCCAGCAGGAAAGCATTGCTCAGGGCAATGCCCTCGCCCGCGCGGGCAGCCGCCAGCGTGACATGCGCCTGCCAGAGCCGCCCGGCAGCCTGTATGGGGCCGGGCCGCACGTTCTGGGCGGCAAACCACAGCCGCCATTCGCTGTCGTCTTCCTCCAGCAGCAGGGGGGCCTGTAGCAGGTCGGCGGTGGTGCGGGGCTGCCCGCCCATGGCCATCAGCCCGGCGGGTGAGATAACGGGAAAGACGGCGGGCCGCGCAATCAGCACGCTCCTGAGTTCGCGGGCCTCCGGGGTGGCGTCGTTGTCCTTGCGGTAGCCGATCTGGGCATGGCTGTGGGGGCTGACGCCGCTGACATGAAAAGTCGTGTTGGCGTCCACCGCGCGCAGCAGCACATCCGTGCCGGGATAGGCCCGCCGGAACGCACCCAGCCGGGGCAGCAGCCAGTGATAGGCGAAGCCGTGCGCGCAGGTGACAGTCAGGGAACGGGGCTGGTTGCGCAGTTCCGCCGTGGCGTTGGCCAGTTCGTCCAGCAGGGGGGCTATGCGGTCGTGGTAGCTCTGTCCGGCCTGCGTCAGCGCGCCGGTCTCGCGGTCACGCAGGGGGGTGCCCAGCCGTTGCTCAAGATCGCGGATATGGCGGCTGATCGCGGCATGGTCCATGCGCAGCGCCGCTGCCGCCCGCCTGATCCCTCCGGTGCGGGCGAAAGCGACAAAGGCGTTCAGGGCCGCGAGGGGGGGAATATGCGTGCGTGAGTCCATGCGGAACGGCTAGAAAACAGGAAAGGATACTCCATTGGACGGGAAAGCCCCCAAAAGGCAAGGGGGCCGCGCCGTGTGGGTCATGTTTTCAGAACGTGATGGAGGAGCGCAGGCCAAAAATGGCTTCGTTCTGCACTGTGTGATGGCGCGACCAGTCAAGCACGCCGCCGGAGGGGTTGAAGATGTACTGGAAATCGGGCTGGAGCGTGCACCAGGGCTGAAGCTGGGCCTGATAGGTCAGTTCGAGATAGGTTTCCGTGTTCTGCACCGGCAGATGGGCGTTGCGATCGTACTGGCGCAGGCCGGAGGCCGCCTCTCCCAGGCCCCAGCCAAGGCCCAGCGTGTCATTCAGCCGGGAGCGGAAAGGCGCGTTGAAGTTGACGCCCATATCCACCGCAAAGCTGATCTGGGTGCTGATGGACGGGCCGCTGCCGGTCACGCGGGCAAACGCGCCGATGGAGCGGGCGGAATCGGGGGCCGGACGCCAGAGCATCTGGTCTACCACGGCGTAAACCAGCCAGTTGCCCGCCACCATGCGCGGAGAGGACGTTGTGTCCCGTGCGCTGCCGAGCGGAATGCCGCTGGTGTTGTAGCGGTAATCCGGGAAGTCCGCCGTATCGTAATAGCCGCCCAGCTTGTAAATGCCCGGCAACCCGGCCCGGCCCGGCCCCGGATTGATGGCGTACTGGAGTTCGGCCATCAGCAGCGCGCCGGTGTTCATGTTGAACAGCGTGCCGCTGCCGTCGAGGGTGGTCTGGCTGGTCGGGTCAGCCGCGTTGCCGCCATGCTGGACAAAAAAGGCATTGTAACGCACCCCGGCGGGGTTGTCGTCCGAGGCGGCCAGCAGAATGCTCAGGCTGTCACTGGGGCGGTAGCGCACGCGGATGGCGGGCGCGGCCAGCGGCCAGGAAGGGCCGCCACTGTACAGGTTGTTGGAGGGGGCCACCGGCCAGCCCATGTTGGCGTTCAGATACAGCGCGCCGTAGTTGGAAATCAGGAACTCCGTATCCAGGTCCTGCTGCCCGATCTTGATATCCAGCGTGTTGTCCAGAAATGACTGCTGGTACCACATCTCAAACAGGCGGGTGGAGCGGTCGGCCTCGTAACCCGAGACGGGGTTGAACAACACCAGATGATCCTGCGAGATCGAGCGGCCATGGGTTTGCAGGGCGCTGATGTTGAACAGCCCGCCGCGCAGCCCGATGATTTTTTCCAGATCAAGCCCGAGTGTGACCAGCGTAACCCCATCATAATACGGGCCTGTGCCGGAGCCGTTGTGGCCATCCGCTGCCGAGGCGCTTCCGCCTGTCGCGTTGGCCCAGAGTTCATCCACTTCATGCACGTCGAGCATAATGCCCTGACGCGCCATCCAGTGTCGTGCGCCCCATAGTCCACCCAGCAGATGATCGCTCATATCATCGGGAAGAGAGGCGGCCGCGGTGGGCGAGGGGGCACTGGCATCGGCGTTGGCCTTGGTGCGCCCGGTGTCGGGTACGGCGAGGGGGCCAATCTGCTCAATAACCGGCGCGGAATGGGCCAGCCGCCGCTGGTCGAGTTGCACCTGTGTTTCAGGTTGTTCAGCCCGCGCGCCCGGCCCGCCCAACGCCGCGTATAGCGGTGGCGCCAACAGCGCGAGCAGCAGAGGCCACGCCCGTATCTGGTGGCGCGGTGTCATCGTCCTGTCTGGCTCACAGAGTGAGAAAAAAAGGGATGCGCTAAGAAGACCAGGGCAATTCACTCGGAAACAGGGCAGACAGCGACGTGGCGTCAGGTCGGCACCATAGCGGCAAGGTCTGCAACGGACAAAGTCATTCAGCCATGCGGACTGTGCCGACGGCCTGAATTCATTGAATTATCATAATTCCCGATCTGTGTGGTTAATCGCGCGCCTGAAACGGGCTGAGCCAGTTATCGGCCCAGCCCGCTTACTTTTACCAGATCGCCACGTGGCTCTTTGGGAACAAAAGCCGTTCTGAGAGCCTGTCAGTATCAGGCAGCAATGCTGAAAACTGCGCGCGTGTCAGCGGACGTGTGTGGTAAACGGCCATATACTGGTCATCTACTGACATGGCTTTGAAAGCTGGACGGAACAGCCTGATGATACAGACCTGCAAAGGGTCGGCCAGCCAGTGAATGAAAGGCAGCAGAAAATGCTGCTCAAGCGGAAATTCAAAAGCAGGGGCCTGAAACCAGCCGCGCTTTCCAACCCGTCGGGCTTCATTGGCGGCCTGCCGCATATCCAGCCAGTTGCCAACATGCTCGATCACCGAATTGCAGATGACGATATCGAATGACTGATCGGCAAACATGCTCAGGTCGCGCGCATCGCCCGTAATCATGCTGACTATCTTGCGAAGGCTTTCTTCTTCC
>NZ_BJMV01000021.1 GCF_006539345.1 Acetobacter peroxydans | reverse complement strand
GGTCCAGTCCGGTGTGGCTCATGCGGGTGCTTCCTCAAAGTCAGAATCTCTGGCCGTCCAGCGCCACAACGGCGGACGACCGGGGGTAGATCGCCACTTTTCATTACGCCTGGAACACATCTTGCCTGATGCGTCCGCACGCTGTCTTATAGCAGCAACACTGTGGAACGGTTTCTTACAGCTTTCCGCGTTCGCCTGACAGGAGAAAAATACATGCAACCTCCCCCTGCACCCGGAAAGCTTTCAACCTTGACCCGCCGTCTGCCGCTGGCAGACCTTGGAACCGCACATGGATTAAAACGCGTACTGGGGCCGGGCAATCTGATAGCTCTGGGCGTGGGGGCTACCATCGGGGCCGGACTTTTCTCCCTGACCGGCATTGCTGCCTCTGAAAACGCAGGTCCGGCTGTTGTGCTGTCCTTCGTTATAGCCGCCATCGCCTGCGGATTCGCTGGCCTGTGCTACAGCGAACTGGCCAGCATGATCCCGATTGCAGGCAGCGCTTACACCTACGCCTACGTTACCCTGGGTGAACTGATGGCGTGGATCATCGGCTGGGATCTGGTTCTGGAATATGCGGTGGGGGCCGCCACCGTGGCGGTAAGCTGGTCGCGCTATGTTGTCTCCCTGCTGGACTCATGGGGCATTGAACTCCCCGCCCGGCTGACCGCCTCGCCCTATGAGACCATCCATCTGCCTGACGGTTCGGTTACACAGGGGATCGCCAATCTGCCTGCTGCCCTGGCCATCTGCGGAGTGTCATGGATACTGATCCGGGGCATTTCCCAATCCGCCATGGTCAACGCCGTGATCGTCACCATCAAGCTGCTGGTGATCGCCGCCTTCATCGGCTTCGGGATATCGTATATCAATCCCGCGAATTACCATCCCTTTCTCCCACCCAATGACGGCACATTCGGGCATTTCGGCTTTTCCGGCGTAATGCGTGCGGCGGGTACGATCTTTTTTGCCTATGTCGGGTTTGATGCGGTTTCCACTACCGCGCAGGAAACCCGTAACCCCGCGCGCAACATGCCTATTGGTATTCTGGGCAGCCTGCTCGTCTGCACGCTGGTCTATGTTGCCTTCGCCACGGTCATGACCGGGCTGGTCAATTACCGTGACATGGTTGGCGATGCAGCGCCCGTGGCGACCGCGATCAACCGCACCCCCTACCACTGGCTACAGACCGCCGTAAAAATCGGCATTATCTGCGGATTTACCTCAGTGCTGCTGGGCATGTTGCTGGGGCAGAGCCGGGTTTTCTTCGCCATGTCGCGGGATGGGCTACTGCCGCCCCTGTTCAGCGTTACCCACCCGCGCTATCAGACGCCCTGGCTGTCCAACCTGTTCTTCATGGTGCTGACATGCCTGCTCAGCGCCTTTCTGCCCATTTCCGAACTGGGGCACATGACCTCCATCGGTACGCTGCTGGCCTTCGTGCTCGTCTGTGCGGGCGTCATGGCGCTGCGCCGCAGTGCGCCCGATACGCCGCGCCCCTTCAAGGTGTGGGGAGGAGATATCGTGCCGGTTCTCGGCGTTCTCAGTTGCGGCTCCGTCATGCTGTTTCTGGACCGGCTGACATGGCTGCGTCTGGTGGTCTGGCTGGTGATCGGCATGGTCATCTATGTAACCTATGGCCGCGCGCATAGCAGGCTTGCCCGCCCTGCTGCTGGCAGCACCACCACACAGGCCTGAGCCCATGGGTTGCATATACCCCATGGGGGCGCATAGTTTGGACATTCATTAACGCAGTTCAAGCCCCGTGCGGCACACGCTCCGCACGGGACGGCACGCCTTGCAGGAGATACCGCCATGATGGCCGGTCGCTTTCCCATGACCCGCCCCCGCCGTAACCGTGTTGACGCGGCCACGCGCAGGCTGGTGGCCGAAAACACGCTGAGCGTGAGCAATCTGATCTGGCCAATTTTCTTTATGGAAGGCACCAACACCACCACCGAGGTGGCCTCCATGCCCGGCGCGCTGCGTGTCACGCTGGATCAGCTTGCCGCCCATGTTGAACCGGCCGCCAAGCTGGGTATTCCTGCTCTGGCACTGTTTCCGGTCACGCCCACCGCCGTGCGGGATGAACTGGGCACCGAGGCGACAAATCCCGACAACCTGATGTGTCGGGCCGCCCGCCTGCTCAAGCAGGAATTTCCTGACATGGCTCTGATTGGCGATGTCGCGCTCGATCCCTATACCAGCCACGGCCATGATGGCCTGATTGAAAATGACTACGTGGCCAACGATGCCTCCGTGCAGGTTCTGGTGCAGCAGTCGGTCAATCAGGCGGCGGCGGGTATTGATATCATCGCCCCGTCAGACATGATGGACGGGCGCATTGGCGCGATCCGCGAGGCGCTGGACGCACAGGATATGATCAATACGCGCATCATGTCCTACGCGGCCAAATATGCCAGCGCCTTCTACGGTCCCTTCCGTGATGCTCTGGGCTCGGGCAGTATGCTCAAGGGCGACAAGAAAACCTACCAGATGGACCCCGCCAACTCCGATGAGGCCCTGCGCGAAGTCGCTATGGACCTTGAGGAAGGGGCAGACATGGTCATGGTCAAGCCCGGTATGCCCTATCTGGACATCATCCGCCGCGTGCGTGACACCTTCAGTGTACCGACCTTCGCCTACCAGGTTTCGGGCGAGTATGCGATGCTGATGGCCGCCATCAACAATGGCTGGCTCGACCGCGAGCGCGCCATCATGGAAAGCCTGCTGGCCTTCCGCCGAGCTGGCGCCAATGGCGTGCTGACGTATTTCGCCATCGAGGCCGCGCAGACCCTGCGCCAGACCTACGGACAGTAAGCCCTTTGAGTAGCCGCGTGCAGGGAGGGAGAGCCGGCAAACCGTCCGGCAGAAAGGCAGGGGGCTCATGACCCCACGCCTCCCCCTGCCGCGTCTGTTCTTTGCCTCCACCCCGCAGCCCTGCCCCTATCTGCCGGGCCGCATGGAGCGCAAGGTGCTGGCTGATCTGTCCGTGCCGGAGGCCGACAGGCTGCACAGCCACCTGTCACGCGCGGGGTTCAGACGCAGCCATACGCTGGCCTATGCCCCGCTGTGCGAAGGCTGTTCGGCCTGCATCCCCATCCGCCTGCCCGTGGGTGATTTCCAGCCCGACAGGACGCAACGTCGGGTCTGGCGGCGCAATGCCGATCTGGAGGCGACACTCTGTCCTCCCGTCGCCACCGCCGAGCAGTACGCGCTGTTCCGCCTGTATCTGGATAACCGCCATGCGGATGGTGACATGGCGAGCATGAACGAGCAGGATTACGCCATCATGCTCGAAGATACGCCAGTGGATACCCGCGTGATCGAATTCCGGGACCCGACGGAAACACTGGTTGCCGTCAGCCTGATAGACGTGCTGGAAGATGGGCTTTCGGCTGTTTACAGCTTCTACAGGCCTGACATGCCGTCCCGCTCGCTGGGGTGCCATGTCATCCTGTTTCTGGCGCGCCAGACAATCCTGCTGGGCAAGCCTTACCTGTATCTGGGCTACTGGGTGCCGGACAGCCCCAAAATGGCCTACAAAAGCCGCTACCGCCCGGCAGAAATCCTGCGGGGCGGTCTCTGGCAGCGCCTGAATCCGGATATCCCTGTCGAAACCGGGCGGGCGGAGCTGTTTCCAGACGCCCCCCTGTTCTGAACGCTAGCCCTTGCGCAAGGCCCAAGCCGGGGCCGTCTTGCCAACCGCCGCCCGCTTTCCCTGCCATTCACGCAGGTCTTCCTCGCTCCTCGGACGCGCATTGCCCGGCCAGATCAACCCCTGGGCCCCGTCAAAGACAACAGCTTGCCGCAAGCCGCCCTCGGTGTATTTCTGCAAAGCCACGCCAAGCCCACGCCCCATGACAGGCAGCTCGGCCAGCGGGAAAATCAGGAAACGCCGGTTATCGCCCAGCACCGCCACCTGATCGCCCCGTGCGGGCACACACACCCGCGCCACTTCGCCGGTCTTGAGATTGAGCACCTGTCGGCCGGAGCGTTTTTCGGCCACCAGTGCCTCGTCTTCCACAATCATGCCGCGTCCGGCGCTGGAGGCCACCAGCCTGCGCCCGCCTTCTTCCAGCACAAACACAGCCACCAGTTCCTCGTCGTTCGACAGGTCCATCAGCAGCCGTACGGGCTGGCCGTCGCCACGCCCGCGTGGCAGGTCGCCTCCCCGGACGGTAAAGGCGCGCCCGTCGGTTGCGAAAAAGCACAGCCTGTCCGTGCTCTGGCAGGGCAGCGCCAGCCTGAGGCCGTCACCTTCCTTGAACTTCTGGCTATCCAGATCGCTCACATGGCCCTTGAGCGCACGCACCCACCCTTTTTGCGACAGGATCATGGTCAGTGGTTCGCGCTCCACCGCATCAACCACGGACACGTCCACCGCCTTGGGCGCGTTCTCGATTGTACTGCGCCGCTTGCCGCCGGGGCCTTTATCCAGTTGTACGGCCATGGTGTCGAGTTCGGTTGCGATCCGCTCCCAGCGCAGGGACTGATCCCCCAACAGGGCCAGTAGGCTTTTCTTCTCGGCCGAAAGCGCATCATGCTCGCGGCGGATTTCCATTTCCTCCAGCCGGCGCAAGCTACGCAGACGCATATTCAGCACCGATTCAGCCTGCAGGTCCGTCAGGCTGAAGACCTGCATCAGGCTGGCCTTGGCGTCATCCTCCTCGCGGATGATGCGGATCACCTCATCAAGATTGAGATAAACCACCAGAAAACCAGCAAGAATTTCGAGCCTGCGTTCCACAGCGGCAAGCCGATGGCGGCTACGACGTTCCAGCACCTCATGCCGATGATCCAGCCAGGCGCGCAGAACCGCCTTCAGCCCCATCACGGCGGGCGCACGATCCGGGCCAAGCACGTTCATGTTCATGGCAAAACGGCTTTCCAGCAGCTTCGCCCTGAACAGGGTTTCCATCAGCACTTCGGGTTCGACCCCGCGTGACTTGGGTTCCAGCACCAGACGGATTTCATCCGTGCTTTCATCGCGCACGTCACCCAGAAGGGGCAGCTTCTTCTGGTCCATGGCCTCGGCAATCTGCTCTATCAGGCGCGATTTCTGCACCTGATAGGGGATTTCCGTCACCACGATCTGCCAGGTGCCAAAACGCCCCTGCTCAACATGCCAGCGCGCGCGGATCAGAAAACCGCCCCGGCCCGTCTCGTAAGCCTGCGCGATGGCGCGCGCATCCTCCATGATCAAACCGCCTGTGGGGAAATCAGGCCCTTTGATATACTTGAGCAGATCCGCCGTTTCGGTCTCGGGCTTGCGCGCCAGCACAGCGGCGGCCTTGCAGACCTCGGCAGCATTGTGCGGCGGAATGCTCGTGGCCATACCGACCGCAATACCGGCGGCCCCATTGGCAAGGATATTGGGAAATGCCGCCGGCAGAACCACCGGCTCCTGCTCCTCGCCATCATAGGTCGGGCGGAAATCGACGGCGTCATCCTCGATACCATCCAGCAGGGCTACGGCTACATCGGTCAGACGAGCTTCAGTATACCGCATGGCGGCGGCGTTATCGCCGTCAATGGAACCGAAATTACCCTGCCCTTCCACCAACGGATAACGGGCGGCAAAGTCCTGCGCCAGACGCACCAGCGCCTCATAAACCGAGGCATCGCCATGCGGATGGAACTTACCGATGACATCACCCACCACGCGGGCGCATTTCTTGAACCCGGAGGCCGGATCGAGCTTGAGCTGGTGCATGGCGTAAACCAGCCGCCGGTGAACCGGCTTGAGTCCGTCCCGCACGTCAGGCAGCGAGCGCGACATGATGGTGGACATCGCGTAGGCCAGATAACGCTCGCTCAGCGCGTCCGCCAGCTTTGTCTCTTCTATGTGACCCGCGACCGTCTCGTTCATTTCATGCTCCGCACACACGCCATTGCATCAATCGGGCGCCCGACCTGCCTGCCAGACATATAGACCCTCTCCGCGTTGTGCCAGCCCTGTCATATCCGCGCCAGCCCGTATCCGGCGCTGTGGCCTCAACCGGCCTCGCCCATCTGCGTCAGCCTTTCAGCCAGACGTTCGCGCGCGGCAGGCAGAGGCTGATGCCTCTGGCCAAAAGCGTGCCGGGCCAGAAAATATCCTGTCAGCGCCAGTCCCTGTCGCCAATCCTGCACAGTGCTCGCTGCCTGCGCATCACGTAGGAAGGCAGGCAGCGGCAGAAGCCGATCCTTCCACTCCCCGGCCCCCTCCTCGCTCACAGCGCGGCCACTGCGGGGCGAGACGTAGGCCAGACTCTCCACGCGGCCCGTTACAGCGCAGGCACTCAGGTCCAGCCCGAAGCCGAGCGCACGGAGCAGTTCGGCTTCCCACTGAATATAGTGGGGCATACCCTCACGCTCCGCCACCTCGGCGTCGTAGCCCAGAAATGACAAAAGCCGCACGGTGGCGGCGAACAACGGCAGGCAGGGTTCGCGCTCAGGCAAGGTTGTATCAAGCAGCGTGCAGGCGGACTGCACCATGGCCAGCGCCAGCGGCGCTGAAAACAGTCGTCCCGCACAGCCATAAAGCAGTTCGCCTGAAAACGCGGGTAGGCCCGTCTCGCCCCGCTGGCGGATAGCCGTGCGTACGACATTACCGGGCTGCCACAGTGCACGCCCTGCCCGGCTGCCGCCGCCGTGTACCATGCCCCGCACCAGCCCTTCGGCTTCGGTCAGCACGTGCACGCGCGCCGCCGTCTCGCCCATAAGGGCGGCAGAAACAACAAGGGCGGGGGCCTCCGCCGGAGACGCCCCGCCCTTGCTCATAACCACAGGAGCCTTACGCTCAGACGCCGGCAACCTTGGCAACTTCAGCAGCGAAGTCGTCAGCGACCTTTTCGATGCCTTCGCCAAGCTGGAAGCGGTCAAAGCCAACCAGCTTCACGCCAGCCTTCTTCACCACGTCCTTCACGCGGCTTTCGCCGTCATGCACCCACACCTGCTCCAGCAGCACCACTTCTTCGTAGAACTTGCGGATACGGCCTTCGACCATCTTTTCGATAATGGCTTCAGGCTTGCCGGAAGCGCGGGACTGCTCGATCAGCACGGCGCGTTCACGCTCGACGGCATCCTGATCCAGGTTGTCCACATCCAGCGAGGAAGGACGGGTCGCGGCGACATGCATACCGATCTGGCGGCCAAGCTGTTCGATCGCCTCGGAAGCGCTCGGCGCTTCAATGGCAGCCAGAACACCGATCTTGCCCAGACCCGGACGCAGCGCACCATGCACATAGGTGGCCACCACGCCGGACGGCACGGTGAACACGCGGGCGCGACGCAGGGACATGTTCTCGCCGATGGTGGCGATCAGGTGCGTCAGTTCATCGGCCACGGTGCGGCCGCTGGCCAGCGTGGCTGCCTTGATGGCTTCGAGGTCTTCACCGACCTTGAGCGCAACCTTGGCCACTTCCTCAACAAAGCTCTGGAAGGCTTCGTTACGCGCCACGAAATCGGTTTCGGCGTTGACTTCAACCATGGCAGCGGAACGGTCGTTGGAAGCCACGGCAACCAGACCTTCAGCAGCAACACGGCCGGACTTCTTGGCAGCGGCAGCAAGGCCCTTCTTGCGCAGCCAGTCAATGGCGGCTTCGATGTCGCCAGCGGCTTCGTTCAGCGCCTTTTTGCAATCCATCATGCCCGCGCCGGTTTTCTCGCGCAGTTCCTTGACCAGTGCTGCGGTAATTTCCGCCATGTTCCGTACTCCTTACAAACCCTTGGCGCGCCCCTGTTCAGGGCGCGCCAAGGTATTTTTCCACCCACTCAAAGCGGGCCGTGACAAATGAAAACAGCCCGGCCTGAACCGGGCTGCCTTCCTTGAAGACGTATCAGCCAGCCGCCGGAGCGTCGGCCGCGGCTTCTTCCAGAGCCGGTTCTTCAACCAGTTCTTCAGAAGCACCCAGGTCAGCGCCGGAAGCGCCCAGCTCGGCCGAAATACCATCCAGAACGGAAGCAGACACCAGATCGCAATACAGGCCGATAGCGCGGATCGCATCATCGTTACCCGGAACCGGGAAGGTCACGCCACGCGGATCGGAGTTGCTGTCCAGAATGGCCACAACCGGGATACCCAGCTTGTTGGCTTCTTCAATGGCCAGCTTTTCCTTGTTGGTGTCGATCACGAACAGGACGTCGGGCAGGCCGCCCATTTCCTTGATACCACCGAGCGAACGCTCTAGCTTGTCGCGCTGGCGGGTCAGGTCGAGCACTTCCTTCTTGGTCAGACCAGAGGTGTTGCCTTCGAGGGTTTCTTCGATCTGGCGCAGGCGCTTGATGGAGCCCTGAATGGTCTTCCAGTTGGTGAGCATACCGCCCAGCCAGCGATGGTTGACATAATACTGGCCGCAGCGACGGGCTGCTTCGGCAATCGGGTCCTGCGCTGCACGCTTGGTGCCAACGAACAGAACGCGGCCACCACCGGCCACAACATCACGAATCGCCTTCAGGGCGCGGTCGAGCAGGCCAACGGTCTGCTGCAGATCGATGATGTGAACCTGGTTGCGCACGCCGAACAGGTACGGCGCCATGCGCGGGTTCCAGCGGCGGGTGTGGTGACCAAAGTGAACACCAGCTTCAAGGAGCTGACGCAGTGTGAAATCGGGCATCGCCATGGGCGTTATCCTACTTATCTGGTTGTACCTCCGCGGAGCGCTACCGGGCCACAGAGGCCGGCACCAGTGAGGCATGGCCCCGCGTGCGTAGTCCCGGCCGGAGCCGGGCGGCGCCTGTATGGCGTTTTTTGGCCATACAGGCAAGGGTAAAAAGCTTAGCCAGCCGTCGCCTGCGCCGTGGCGGCCAAGGGCTGCGCGTAGCGGTTGGGCACGCCATGCGTGGCCAGCAGGGTACGCAGGTTCCGCACTACGGGGAAGACCTCAATATTGTGGTCGCCCCCCAGTTCACGCCACGCCGCCTGCTCCATCTCGACGATTTCGCGGTCTTCCTCGAAGATGCGGTGCGTGAACAAGCCGAGGGCAGGCCAGGCCAGATCAAGCAGGAACGCCCATTTGGGTTTCTTGACGGACAGAAGCCCGAACGCCTGTGTGATCTGCTGGGTTTCACCCAACGGCACGTAACACACCCACAGATCCATGATCAGGTCGCCGTCCTTATCGTGGATCTGCAGCGTCTGGTACGGATAGGTGGTGCGGATGGACACCACTTCTTCCACCGGCTGCTCGCGCCCTTCGAGATCATGGTGCCGCCCGAAAATCAGGGCTTCGGCCAGCGGCTGGTTACCCGCCGTGCGAGCGAAGCTGTAACGTGCCTCCAGAAAATTCTCGCCCCGGTCCTGCCCCAAAAAGCGGGCTGTAATAGAGCCCATCTGACGGCGGTGCAGGAACTGATGGTTCATGTCCATCAGGTTTTCGTGCATGAAGGTATAGTGACACTTCAGGCGCGGATTGAACTGGCGGGTCTTGTATTCAGGATTCCCCACCTGCGCGATATCGGGCACCGGCACGCTGTCAGCCAAAGCGGGGTCGCCCGGGAAAATAAAGATCAGCCCGCTTTTTTCACGGCACGGAAAGGCGCGTACAGGCCGACCCACATCCTCGCGGTTCAGGTACGGAACCGTCACGCAGTGGCCCTGCTGGTTGAATGCCCAACCATGGTAGCAGCACTTCACGCAGCCTTTGTCGTCGACCACGCCCTTGCTCAGCGGCACCTGACGATGTGCGCAGCGGTCTTCCAGCGCATAGACAGGACCGTATTCAGGCCGGATCAGGGCGATAGGCTGCCCGGCGTACCGTGCTGCAAAAGCCTTGCCGGGCCGCACCTTGCGTGACCACGCGACCGGGTACCAGAAATTGGGATCACAATCGATCTGACGCAGGTCATAACGTGGAGCGTTCGCGCCGCTGTCCTCTTGTGCTGTTGTTTCCGCCTGCATGATATCCCCCTCATGTTGCACTGCGTTGGCGCCACGGCATTGCTGATGCGGTCGATCCATGCGTGGCGTGTACCGCCTGACCGTGCGGTGGCAGGCACGATTCCGCCTTATTTGCCATCACGCAAGCCCCGTCTCTTGCATGTCTGACCATCCGCGCCGTCTCTCACGCCGCGCTTTCCCAACTCCCCGCGGATTTTCGCTGCAGCAGAGCCGAACAGGCGGCCCATGTCCTGCCTTCAGCCCCAGACATCCGGCGCAGAATCGAAACAAGCCGCGAGCGTCTCTGTCAGTGCCGGATCGGTTGCCAGGGCCTGTCCGTCCAGCACCGTCACTTCGCGCAGTGAGAGTGTATTGACGAGCCAGACACCACGCGCCCACAGGATTTGTTCATTTTCAAGAGCTGCCTCACGCGCGAGACCGCGCGCCAGCAGCATCCCGCGCGCGACCCCCGGCAGAGCACCTTCGCTAATGGGAGGTGTGATCAGTTCTCCGTCTTCCGACGCGATGACGATGGAACTGATGGTGCTTTCCGCAACCCGCCCGTGCATATTCAGCAGCAGGGCATCTTCCGCGTTGGCACGGGCGGCTTCCTGTCGGGCCAGAATGCCGGGCAGATAATTCAGGCTCTTGATGCGTGAAAGCGGCGAGGTTTCATCGCGTCGGATGAGCTTGCTGGTAATGGTGCGTACCGTAGTGCGGGCAAACGCACCGGGGGTGGCAGTCAGAGCAAGGGTGGGACGGGTATTGGCTGGCGGTTGCAGACCACGCGGCCCTTCGCCCCGGCTCAGGGTCAGGCGGATACTGCCTTCTTCAAGGTCGGTAGCATCCAACAGTTCGCACAGGGCCTGACGGACGGCGGCGGTATCAGGTACGGGCAGGCCCAGCACGCGTCCCCCTTCAACCAGCCTGTGCATATGAGCGTAAAGATTCATGACCCAACCCGCGCGCACACGCATGGTCTCGAACAGGCCATCCCCCAGCGTAAAGCCGCGATCCATGGGGCTGATCCGCGCGGTATCAAGCGCCACCAGTTCCCCATTCAGCCACATCAGACTCATGCGCCCTCCGCGAAGGCCGCAAACGGAGCCAGTTTCAGACGCATTTCCTCATATTCCTTCTGCGGGTCGGA
>NZ_BJMV01000020.1 GCF_006539345.1 Acetobacter peroxydans | reverse complement strand
TAGGTTCAAATCCTACCCCCGCAACCAAAATTCACAAACGAAATCAAGTAGTTAGCCCCCTCTCCGAGCGGGCTTTCTGCGTTCTGCGCCCACAACTGGAATCATATAGGAATCATCCGGGAGAGAAATCCGGCGTAGTTTCATGACGCGGGATGTGCGCCAGAAGAGGGCCGGGAAGGGCGAGAATCGCGATGACGATCCTTAAGATCGGTCGTCTGGAATCGTCCCGAGGCCCGAGAGCACCAGACCTCCAGACCTCCGTGTCTTTGCGGTCAGATGAAAGCTTCCACAAATTTACGGCACGACTTTAAGAGGTCACGGGAAAGCTCGTCATCATTGAGTGCGCGGGCAACCGCTACGCCTCCGATCATGAGCGCGCTAATGGCAAGAGCGCTATCTGTATCTTTGATGGTGGGAAGTGCGCCGACTTTGTCGACGATATCTTTATAGACCTGCGTATAAGTTTCTCGTATCTCGCCTTCCTGTTTAGCAACGTCAGTGGCCAGAAATGCCAAAGGGCAAGGGGAGCCTTCTTGCCTGACATGCGACATATCGAGATATTTTCTGATTAATTCAGTAAGCGCGGGCTGGTCAATTTTGTCAGAAAGAGTGGCAACAGGGCCATTACTAGCCGCATGTAATATCGCGTCTTTATATAAAGTTTGTTTCGATTTGAAATGTGCATAGAAGGCCCCTCGCGTGAGGTCGGCGTCTTGCATCACCTGATCCAAAGTCACAGCGTCATAACCCTGCGCCGAGAAAAGCTTCACGGCACTGTCTAAAATACGACGTCGGCTATTTTCCTTATGAGTCTTTGAATATGGCATAAGCTCGCCTCCTCTAAATATGTTCTTGATCATATATTGCGGCTGGCTAGGACCGTCAAAGGAGACTGAAGTGCGGGCAAGGAATCGTTCTTCGATTGCCGTGCTCCATCTCGTTGTAGGAAAGGCTGGTCATGACAAAATTATACTATTCTCCCGGCGCTTGCTCTTTGGCAGGGCATATTTTGCTCGAAGAGTTGGGAAGACCATATGAGTTGAAATTGACGCCCGTTGGAGACGAAGGCACGGGAAGTGAAGAGTTTCTAAAAATAAACCCGCGAGGAAGGGTGCCTGTTTTAATTGATGGTGCGGAAATAATTACCGAAAGCCCCGCAATCTTATTTTATTTATCGAGTTCATTTTCAGACGGAACTTTCTGGCCAAAATCAGTTTTGGAGCAAGCCCGCTGCTGGGAATGGTTTAACTGGTTATCGAGCAATGTACACGCGGTTGCCTATGGGCAGGTGTGGCGACCAGGACGGTTCATTGATGATGAGCGTCAGTGGAATAATGTTATTTCAAAAGGAAAAAACAACCTTCATGAATTTAGTGATGTAATAGAAAATAATATCTCCGGGAAAACGTGGTGTGTGGGTGAATCGTATTCATGCGTTGATCCGTATTTGTTTGTTTTTTATTCTTGGGGGAAAGCCATCGGATTGGATATGGAATCGTCTTTCCCGGCGTGGTCGCGTCATGCAGCGCGGATGCTGGAGCGGTTGGCCGTTCAAAACGCTTTACGGCAAGAAGGTTTGATCCCGTAAATGGCAGAGAGGTACGATGGGTGTCTTTAGATGGCACAAGAATACCCATTTAACCTCCGCGATCTTCGGCGAGTGATCGCGGTTGCGGAGCATCGTAGCGTGCGCCAAGCGGCTCTGGCCTTGGAGGTCGACCAGGGCACACTGACACGCTCCATCCAGGGGTTGGAGCACGCGCTTCGCATTCCTCTGTTTGAGCGAATGCGGACCGGCGCACGGCTCACGGCGGCAGGTGTTGCCTTCACGAAGATAGCCGCCTCCGTGCTGGATGGCATGGACGAAGCCATGCTGCATCTGCGCCTGCGGCATAATGGGGTGGTAGGAAGGTTGCGCCTTGGTGTGCAGTTGTCTTTCGCCCAAGGCGTAGTGGCGAACCTGTTCCAACGGTATCAGGCCGCATACCCCGATGTGGGCCTGCAAATCACGGACGGCCCGCGCGAGAGATTGCTGCGGGATGTTCTGGCTTGCCGCCTCGACACGGCGATCGTCATAGCGGGTGAGGGCTGGGCCGCCCGAGCCGCCCCGCTGGGACCGGAAAGAGTGCTGGCGGCTATCGCGCGGGATCACCCCCTCGCGGCGCGGGCGGCGGTGACGTGGCCCGGCCTGTCAGATTGTCTCCTGACGCTCCCGCGCCGTGGTGCAGGCATGGAGCTTCGCAAGCTCGCGCTGCTGCATGGCATTCTGCCCGAGCGCATCATGTTTCACGACGCCGCCATTGACCGGCTGCTGGCGCTAGCACGCCATGGGGATAAGATTCTGCTCGTGACGGAAGGCGCTACGGGTATCAGGATAGATGGCGTTGTCTTCCGGCCCATCATGGGCGGAAGCGGTCCGGAGACATTCGATCTCGCCCTGTGCTGGCGGGAGGGGGAAAGCGATCCTGTTCTTGCCCGTTTCATCGAATTGGCTCGGCGGACTCAAGAGGACGACGCTTCTTTCCCTGGTGACGTCTGACCCATTGCGGGAATATCGAGCGGGATGTCATCCCGGAAAGACCGCCCCTGAGAGAGCCGCCGTCCCAGCGTGTCCAGAAACCGGGCGAAGCGTTCCTGTCCCAGCGCATTGGCGGCAGCCTGCGCCTCGGCGGGCAGGGGCGGCATCTGTCCCAGCCAGAAGCGGATAAACAGGGCATGCGTTTCTAATGCGATCATCAGGTCACGCTCCTGGCGCTGCATTTGCCGTGTCAGCCGGTCCAGACGTCGTGTGAGGGCGGCTTCGCTTTTCTCTGCACTATCGGGTGACAGAAGCGACGCGACCGCCGCCTCCACCACGGCGGAACGCGTCACCTTCCGACGCGCGGCAAGGTCGCCAATCTGCGAGATCATGGCGACGGGCAGGGAGACGTTCAGGCGGTCACGCATGGAAACCCTCCATGAAAAGCCATGATGTGGCCGAAAGATTTTTCTGAAAACAAGACTTAAACCCCATCCGGCGTATAGGGGCGGGTCATGACGTAAAAGGAACGGGCGGCATGGATCACATGCTGATCCCAAGATCGCGCTTTCGGTCGTGTCGCCAGTCGACGCCCCCGTCATCACGGGCGACGCCATCGACATACCGGTCGTGCTGTTTCTCCAGAGACGGTGCCCAGGGCACAAGCTGGAAGCCCATGCCGTTGTCGATCATGGCGAAACGCCCCGAGGACAGGCTGAGACGCTTCACATACTGGCCGGTGACGAAGTGGCCCGGAATGCTGCGCTCGTAGGTCAGCCCGCTTTCCTTCGCGAGTTTCGCGCCCACCTGATCGAGTTCCTGCTGACGCAGCGTTGCCAGGAGGTTGCGCTGATAGCGCGCTGATCCGTCGGCATGGAATGACGCCAACCCGCGATCTGCGAGATGCCGGGTGCGCTCCTGCATGGCCTGCCGGACCTCGGCCCCGAAGCCGGTGCGGGCGAGATCCATGGGCTGGCGCTCTACCAGCCGGTGATCCAGCCATGTCGCCCCCGGCGCTTTGACCTGGGTGGCAAGGTTCAGATCGGAACGTGCGGACAGCACCAGATAATCCTTCCCGCTCGTCCTGCCGGTCCCGGTGCGGATTTCCACGATGCCGCCATCGGGCGGCGCGTCGCGGAACGCCTCGACGCCGGGGAAGCGGACATGATGGACACGTCCGTCCGTGGCGTCGATCACGGCATAGGCTTCGCCGGTCAGTTCGTTGTGCAACCCGCGCTCCAGCAACCGCCCCGTTAAGGCGATGGACTGATCACGTCCTGAGATCACATAATCACCGGGAGAGATCACCCTGTCGTGGTCGCGCCCCGTCATGGCGCGATGCATGGTTTTGATGATGTCGCCGCGCGCCCCCATCTCGCGCAGCGTGTCCCCCATGTCGGGCGAGAGCGACCATCTTCCCGGCCCCTCGGGCTTTGCCAGCCCCATGCGTTCCAGTGTCTGTGCTCTGCCGGTCAGGAGGGCGCGATGCGTCACGGCCTGGCTGAAGGCATGAGCGCCGCCAGCGTCGGGCCGTAGGTTCACGACGCCCAGATCATCAGCGTAACGCTGCAATTCGGCGTCGAGCCGGGTCCAGCGTTCCGCCGTGACATCCCGGCGCAGAGCCATTTCGAGTTCATGCTCGGCACGCGGGCCAAGCTCCAGCGACACCAGATCCTCCGCCCGTGAGCGCAGCCCGTGGCTGATATAGTCGCGGGCGATGACTAGATCGGCTCCGCCCTGATCAACACCCCGCACGATCAGATGGACATGCGGATTGTCAGTGTTCCAGTGCGACACGGCAGCCCAGTCCAGCTGCGTGCTGAGATCGGCTTCCATCTGTCGCACGAGGTCGCGGGTAAAACCGTCAAGGTCCGCCATCTCTGGCGCGTCCTCGGGCGAGATGATGAAGCGGAAATGGTGGCGGTCATCTTTGCAGCGGGCGGTAAAGTCGCTCGCGTCCACCTCCTGACCATCCGGCCCGAACAGATGCGCCTTTCTGTCGTCGTGGGTGACGCCATCCCTGCGCAGATAGCCAAGATGATCGGCCAGAGATCCGGGACGTGCGCCACGCCCGGTCTGTCGCACTACGCGGGCCTTGACGGTGACGCGGCGATGGGCATCGAACAGGCGGCTTCTGCCAAACCGGGAATGCCCCCGCCCGAAGGTCGAGGGGCCAGAGCGCGGGCTGCTGCCTTTTCCCTTTCCGGGGCTGCGGCCAACTCCTCCGCCCGCGCGTCGGGAGGCATGGAGCACCTGCGCCAGAAAGGTTCGAGGCCGGGCACCACCCCCCTTGCTCCGGATGCGGCCCGGACGGACCCGGAAATCCTCATCGCGGGCCATCAGAACCTCCCTGTGCAGGAAAACCCCGCAGGAAAGCAGGACAGAACCCAAAACCCTGCACATGACCGACCCTGCCTGCACACACAAAAGCAAGACGCGACAGCGGATTGCGTTGTGTCGTGGCAGGTCGTTTTATCTTGCCCTCTTAATTTTTCGTGTTTCCCAATCTGCCCAACACCCGGCACATTCCTGAAATGCTTCCGATGGGACGACAGTTTTCCCATCTCATACCGTAAATCCCCCGTCACGGCGCGCTCCTTTGCGAAATGGAGACGAACAGGCCATGAGGTGGGGCCACAAATCGCATCACGTGATCAGAAACAGGCATCACCTCGGGCGCGTTCTGGCCGACGGTTTGGGGTGCAAACGGGCCGACAAAAAGCCGATTTCCAGATGGCATTTCGGCGTGCGATTGATTGACGAAACCCGCATCAGAAATCGTGCTGCCAATCGACTCTCCACGCAGCAGGCGGATGACTCTGGAAACGTATTTTTTCGTCTCGTCGGGCAGCGTTTTCCCTGCTGTCAGAAACTGCTCATACCGCCCTGGCCCGGCATTATATGCGGCAAGAAAACCCGCATCGCCGTAGCGGTCATGCAGCCAGCGAAGATATGTCGCGCCTGCGATGATATTGTCGTGGGGATCGTATGGATCAGCCCCGAGATTCAACGTCGCGCGCAGTTCCCGCCATGTGCCGGGCATGATCTGCATGAGGCCCGTCGCCCCCTTGGGTGATACCGCTGAGGCATCACCCTGGCTCTCCGCGCGCATCACCGCCGTGATCCACGCGGGCGGGATGTTCGCCCGCGTGGCCGCCTCGCTGACATAGGCATCGAACGGCGCGGCGCTGGCCATCTGCATAGGGAGGGCAAATCCGGTGCAGACCACCAGCAGACCGGGCACTGTTCTAAGGCGGATCATGACGGCGTTCGGGGACGGTTCCAGACCAGATGGAACGTGTCGTGTTCGTCCCGGTCCGGTAGCAGCCGGGCACGCAGGGGACGGGCGAAAAGTGGGTCATCAATCATCACCGCCAGCCACAGCCCGATGCGTTCGCCCTGACGCGCCCAGGCGCAGCCTACCTGTATGGCGTCATCTTCCAGACCGCGCAGGATGCGATAATCCGGGGTGTTCTCTGTGGTGGGGTCTGCGATGGGGAGGATCGACAGATCGTCCTCCATCAGAAAGGTGGTGATCTGGCCGAAAAAGCCGTTTGTGGTGCGCGTGAAAGTACCAAGACGGATCATGATACGTCTCTCCTGATCTGCTGATCGCAGGACAAAGAATTGAAAACTGGGGGAGTGCTACGCCGCGTTACTGAAGTGGAGGCAACAGCAGCAGCGGATGCGGTCTTTCGTCATGGCTCGTTGCCGTCCGCCCGGTCGTGACCCAGATCGGGATCGCGCGGCCCATCACCGTGCTGGCGGGAAGCGGGCCGAAATAGCGCCCGTCCAGACTGCGTGGTTCCGCCGGGTTCATGACGAAAATCTCGCCGCGCATGAGGCAATGACAGCCTCGCCAGACGGGCAGCGGACGGCCCCGATGATCACTGGTCAGCGCGTCGCCGACGGGCCTGCCATCAATCGTGATACCGCCGTCGGCCCGGCATACGGTCTGTCCCGGCAAGGCTGCGACGGGTTTGAGCAACGGCACACCGAGCGGCAGATAGCCGCGTTCTGACAGTAGCAGGGCCAGGCGGTCGGGCAGACGCAGGGCGGCAAGATTCCCGACATGCAAGCCACCTTCAGCACGGAGCCGATACAGCCCCACCGGGACGCTGGCCGTGCTGTTCCACAGCAGCCGGGGTGCGACAGGCACGGCTGCGGACACACCTACCGCCAGCACGACGAAATAGGTGCCGAAGAACCAGGCACGCCGGGTCATGATACCAGCCTCGCACGTTTCAGCCATGCTGCGTGCAGGGGCTGTGTGTAGGGCCGTGGTTCCTGCCCGGCGATGATACGGTTGTGGACATGCCGCCAGTGATCGGGAGAGACGGCGCAGGGATCGAAGCCGAAGCGCTCGATCTGGTCGATCACCTCAAGAACGTGCTTCACCTGCGGCCAGCCCGACACGTCGAGCAGCAGATCGCCGCCGGGCCAGACAAAGGGCACGGTCTGGAAGGCGGTGCCCCGTTCCACGGTGCGCACGATGGCGAGGCAGGACACGACCGTGCCGTAATCGTTGGCGGCCCAGCGGATAAAGCCGAACGTGCTGCCGGGCGTGAAACTCAGCAGGCGGCGGCGTTTGTCGAGCACGCGGTCGGCAACCGGCCTGCCAAACCTGATCCAGTGTTCGATGCGCTTTTCGATGAAGGTCAGTTCGACCGTGGTCAGGCTGGAATCATCCGCTCTCATGGTCTGTTCCTCCGTGAGGGCATCTCACGCAGGGCAGCGACATAGTTGTCGTCCGAGGTGTTTTGGCAGCGATGGCGCTGAAGCCATGCTTCCACGTCCTCGCGCAGATAGAGGACGCGAAAGCCGACTTTCAGAAACGGTGGACCGCCGCCGGTGCAGCGGTATTTCTCCAGCGTGCGAATGGAGACACCGATCAGTTCAGCGGCTTCGCCCCCGCGCAGATAGGGGCGCAGGATACGGGCTGGAGACGTTGGCGGAACGAGTGCGCCAGCTTTGGGTTTCGTGATGTCGGTCATGAAAGCCTCCCTGTGTGTGGCTTGCTGCTGAGGTGAAGCAGGGCCGGTAAGGGGAGGCTGACGGGAAAGAGGCGGTCTGGGAGTGGAGGAAATGATGTGCGCGAATTCCTCCACCCCAAAAGGGTAATGGAGCGCAAGGCGAGGTCGGAAATGAGGGTGGTCAGAGTCCGTCCAGCAGTGCGAGATATCCGCCATGAACAAGTGCGCTGCCCTCGTCGCGCAAGGTGCGGGCCATGGTACGCAAGGCAGAATCGCGCCAGATGTCGTCGGGCATGGTCCGGGCATCCGGGTCGAGCAGTTTCGCCGCAATGTCGCGCAGGCTGGCACCCGTCGCATCCAGATCGAAGGCATGCAGGCGCAGGGCAAGCTGCCGCCAGCGTGTCGGGGTAATTCGGCAGGGATGGCGTGCGGGCAAGCGATAGCCCAGCACATGGGCGCAGAAACGGGCGGCCTCATCACTGCGTCGTCGATAGGAAGGATCAACAGGGATATGGACTGCCGGGCAGGCGGTGGCCGTGCCATGAAGGGAAAGACTGAACGTGGCCGAGGGCGTCGCTACCACGATGGCTCGGCCCAGTTGGTCGGCCTGATCGAACAAGGGATGACCCAGTGAGTGCCAGGAGGGAAGGGCAGGCGGAGTGAAGCTGTCAACAGCGTGTGTCAGGCTGATGACGCTGGAGGTGACGCCCGGTCGCCAGATCACGGGCACGCGGGTGACGGGTATTTCCGGGTTATGTGGGAAAACGTATCCTCCAGCGCTGGCAGAAGGTATCCCATTCCGCGTTGGGATTGGATGCGCCTGCTGAGATCAATCGCGCTGTCTCGGCATGATCTTTGCGATAGGTCGTCCAGCGCCGCATGAAGGCCCCGGCGAAACCGGCTTCATCCAGGCGTTTGAGGGCGGCACGATCGGTCTCTGACTGCCAGACGTCGAGCGGCATGGGGCGGCCTCCCGGATCAGGTCCGTTTGTCGCTGATTTTGTGAGAAGCCGAGGATTTCAGAAACGGAACGAGCCTGCATAGAGCGAAGGCCGCATCACGTAACCGCATGATTCACTTCATGAAAGTGATAGCGGGCTCATGAGCTACGGAAGAGGAAGCCTGTCGGTGCCGCGCGCCTGAGTGTCCGCTGAGAAATGTAGAGAATACTCCGTGGTTAAATACTCTTCAAGAGGTTGCCTTGTTCCGTATGAACATACGGGAGACTCTGTCGGCGAACCTCAAACGATACCGGCGCGAGCGCGGAGTGTCGCAGGAGGAGCTTGCCCATCTTGCTGAGATTGACCGGACCTACATCAGCTCGTTAGAGCGGTGCCAGTATGCGGCATCCATTGAGGTGGTGGATCGGCTGGCGAAGGCATTGGAAGTGCAGGCTGCTGATTTGTTAAAATCATTAGACTGAAAGGATATAAGGGTGAAGGGTACGGAGAGTTTTTTCTGCCATTTCCTTCTTGAGATGTCTGAGTTACATTTTATGATCTCTAATCGCTTGCCGAAGAATTCTAATGTCCAATTGTATGTCCGACATAGCTTTCGTCGCTTACTCCTCTCAAAACGAGGACCTCAAGCGAATTATTTTTGAGGCAACGCGACTTACGAATTCCCACCCGCTACAGATAAAGTTTACACCTTGGGAATTTAACGACATTGCGGGATCACCTTTGATATCGCCTATTGTTAATAAAATAGATGCTTCTCCTTTTATTGTTGCGGACATAACTTACCTGAATTTAAATGTAATCTATGAAATAGGTTATGCGATAGGTCGGTCAAAGCGCGTTTTTCTTATCAGAAATCGAGGAGTTGATGGAGATAAATCCTTAGCTTCCAAAGCTGGTATATTTGATACGCTTGGTTATCATCAATATTACAACGAAACCGACCTCTCTGATCGGCTTACCGCGCATATAGATACGACTCCGATTCCAATCAATTTTCAGTTGAATAGAAAGTCGCAAATTTATTCGGTGGAGCCGCCCGCCCGTGGTTTGGCCGAAAAGGTTCTTTTGTCGCGCCTGCGAAAGGCTGGTTACAGTTATATTCGGACGTTTAATCCGGACGAAGATTTAAGGATGTCCGCAACGGATGCTATTCGGCAAGTTGCGGAATCGTCTGGAATTGCTGTTCCGCTCCAAAATCCCTCAACAAATGACGCTGAATTACAAAACATTAGAGCGATGTTTGTTTTGGGACTTGCAGATGGAATGAATAAGCCTCGGTTAGCGATTGCTCCCGTTGGCTATTCTGCTCCGCTAGATGTTCGTGATACTATTCGCAGTTACCGTCAGGACTCTGATATTGCGGAAGCGGTAGCCGATTTTTGTCCGCAAATTGTAGAGTACAGCACTCAAATTGATGTAGCTGAAATCCCGTCTTCGACAAATCTTCAAAGCCTCGATGTTGGAGACCCTCGTGCAGAGAACGAGATGACTACTCTCGGTCTCTACTATCTTCGCACACATGAGTATGAGCGCGCTTTAGCAGGCGAAGTGAATTTGGTGGTCGGTCGAAAGGGGTCAGGTAAAACAGCCTTATGGATTAGTGTTCGTGATAAAACGAGATCGGATAAAAGAAACATAGTAGTAGATCTTAAGCCTGAAGGTTATCAGCTTATTAAATTTAAAGAAGATATACTTGTACACTTGACGGAAGGGGCTCGTGAACACCTTATTACTGCGTTTTGGGAATATCTTATTCTTCTTGAGGTTGCATATAAGCTTTTAGAAAAAGATAAAAATTCATATCGACATAACCATGACATTTACGATCTTTACGTTTCATTGGAGGATGCGTATAGAGCGCCTGATTTTACTTCGGAAGGTGATTTTGCTGAAAGACTTTCGCGGTTATCCGAGAGAATTATTCAAGAATATAGAAGAGTGTTTGGGAAAGAAATTAATCAAAAGCTAAACGCGGCTCAAGTTACTCAATTAATACACTCTCACGATTTGAGGGATTTGCGACAGAAAATATCTGCGTATCTCCAACATAAGAAATCTGTTTGGATTTTATTCGATAATTTAGACAGAGGCTGGAACACGCAAGGTTTCGATGCACTGGATGCAATAGTATTGCGTTGTTTGGTTGACGCTGGGCGTAAGCTTGAGAGAGAGATGCGTCGTGAAGACCACGTTTTTCATTGTATAGTATTTGTAAGGAATGATGTTTACGATCATCTGATGCGGCACAGTACGGACTACGGTAAAGAGCTACGAGCAGTTTTAGATTGGTCTGATCCAGATCTATTGCGAGAGATGTTTAGATTGCGTCTTGTTGCCGCCCTTGAGACATCTGAGGATACGTCTTTTGATGAGTTTTGGAGAGATATATGTGTTCCTCATTACAAGGGTGAGGAAACATCCACTTTCATGATCGAACGTTCACTTATGCGGCCCCGAAATTTTTTAAAAATATTTAGCCATTGCAAGGGGTTTGCGATCAATTTTCGCCATGCTCGTATTGAAGAAAAAGATATAAATAAAGGTATAAAGGCGTATTCAGATGATCTTCTGCAAGAACTTGACCGAGAATTAAGCGATGTTCATCCGGAAGCAAAGGATCTTCTTTATTATTTCCTTGACTCGAAAAGTAAGATTTCAAGGGATGGATTGAGAGAGCTTATTTCATCATCTGGTATACAAGAAGATTCAATTGAAAAAATAATACAGTTCCTTTTGTATTATGGTGTTGTGGGAATAAATTCTAACGGAAGTGATTATTTCATATATAATGTGAATTATGACCCAAAAATGCTTAATATGAGGATGCAGAGAGATAATGAGTCAAATTATATAATTAATCCTGCATTTTGGCCGTCTTTAAATATATCGGTTTCTTCGGAAGAAATTGTGTCTCGTAGTGAGTATGAGTGAAATATATTAGGTGATATGTGGATTTTCTTCAGGAAGGCTTTGTAAAGCTTTTCTGATAACATCGGCGACCTTATCAACCGTTTTCTGAATGGGAGCGGTCTTGAGATGGGCATAGCGCGCGGTGGTCTGCACCTGCGTATGGCCCAATAGCCGCCCGATCATGGTCAGGTCCGCGCCAAGCTGGAGCGCATCCGATGCGAAGGAATGGCGGAGATCGTGGATGCGCAGTGTGTCCAGCCCGGCCCTTGCACGCAGGCGTCGCCACGGTTTCTGGATGTCCGTCAGATACTGCCCGTCCGCTTTCCCGGTGATGACATAGGGATTGCCCTCGATCCGGGGTGTGTCCGTCAGCACGTCCAGTGCCGCTTTGCCGACGGGTACGACCTTGGCCCCGGTCTTGGAATCCGGCAGGCGCAGCACGCCAGCCCGGAAATCCACATACTCCCATTTCAGGGTCTGGATTTCCCCAAGGCGGCACCCGGTCAGGAGCAGCAGGCGGATGCAGGTCGCTGCTTCCGGCTCGCCGTTCGCCTCGCGGAGCACCTTGCCCAGTCGGGCCAGTTCGTCGGGTGTCAGGTAACGCTCCCGCTTCACTTCCTTGTAGCGCTTCACCTTCCAGCACGGATTGATCCCGTCTGACCGCACGCCCCACGTATCGGCTAGGGTGAACATGATGGACAGCACGCCGAGCACCCGGTTGGCCTGATAGGGCGTCTCTTTCAACCCCTGGTGTAGTTCGACGACATCGGCGCGGGTGACGTCGATGATTTTGAGCGTTCCGAGCTTCGGGACGATGAACAGGTCCACGCAGCGGCGATATTCATACTGAGTCGAGGGCTTGCAGTGCGAGGCGACGTGCTCGTCGAGGAACCGCTTGCCGAACTCTTTCACGGTTGCGGCGGCGCGGAGCCGGTCGCGTTGCGCGCCCGGATCGCTGCCCAGCCGGACATCAGACAGATGCTTCATCGCCTCGGTGCGGGCCTGATCCGGGGTGAGGGGACCATGTGGGCCGATGTTCACGCGGCGGATGCGCCCGCCCGCGCGGAACTGGGCGAGGTAGATTTTGCGACCCGAGGGATGGACCCTAAGACCAAAGCCCCGAAGCTCGTCATCCCAGAGGAAGTATTCCTTGCCGGTTCTGGCGGCGGCCTCGACGGAACGTTTCGTGATCTTGACCATGGGGAATCCTCCCTCGGTTGGAATCACTGGAATCAAATAGGAATCATTTGGGGGAGAAATGGGGCGATTCCAGTCGTAGGGGAGTGTACCATGGTCTGAGTAAAAACGTAAGGAAAACCGCCATTTATCGCGAAAAAAGCAGCTTTGTTCGGTAATTGTGTAAGTATTCGACTGGAACTCATAACCTGAAGGCCG
>NZ_BJMV01000019.1 GCF_006539345.1 Acetobacter peroxydans | reverse complement strand
CAGCGGACTGGGTGTTCGCCATCCGAGCCTTGCCGGGCAATAGCTATAGCCTGTTGCTATACAGAGATGTGTCTACGCATCCTGATGGATTGGACTAATCGATCGAACTGATTTCCATCATCGCCTCTAAGATCACACCACATGAATTGCTGAAGAAACAGTGGCAATGTTGGGACTGCGGAAGCCCCTGTGATGAGAACGGGCACGATTAGGCACGACCGTTTTATAAACTCGTTTATAAAAACTCTGCGTTCGTTCTCTTGCCACGGCCCCTCGCCGTTAGGCCCGACGATGACTGCGCAAGCACCGATTGAGCCGATCTGACGTTCAAGCTCATCCTGCCAAACCTGTCCTGGTAACAACGCTTCTTCATCGAACCAGGTCTTAATGCCTGTTGCCTTCAAACGCGTGTTCAGCAATCTGACCGCAGGTTTATCAGAGGAGTTGTGGCACAAAAATATATCAAAGGCCGTTCCCGGGAGGCTAGGGAGAGCCGAAACAATTTCCTCTAACATATCATGGCCACGTCGAGACTGAGTTGATATGATATCAAGTACCGAGATCAAATGTCTAAAAATTTTACTCGTCAGCACTGTCGCTTTTGTGTTGGAGCGACAGTGTTCACAGACGAAAGCTGCACGCATACCAGCATCGATGATCGACTTGTCCCACATGAAATCATTAATGCAGCCGGTACTCACGTCATGATTGTCGCCTACATCGAGTTCGTATTTCAGGAGTATCGAGGTAATTATATATGCAATTCCGTTCGCTATTGGTAGGTCCGTAAGATGATGCCATCCTGATAGGGACACCAAATATATGTTGTCTTGTCCCTTATAGAAAAAGTTGTCTTCGAACGGCACGCTTGTTAGAAAAATCGAGATATCAGAGCTCTTTTTGTGCGCTACTAACTGGACCAGCGCCTCATACTCTTCCTCGTAGTCCATAGGGTCACTTTTGGGCCTGAACCGTATAGACGATGCGCGAACACAAACGCCCCCCTCCTTGGAAGTGAGGGCCTGAGCTAAGCGTGATAAGCTCACGCCGACTGTGTTGTCTGAGAATAAGGTTATTTTCATTTCATTATGTTAGCAAATTCTGTGGCCATGGATAGTGTACAAAGATAGCCAGGCAGCGCTCTCGCTTCACTCTTTGGCGTGAGATAACGGCTCATCTGTATATCGACGTCGAGCCAACTCACATCAGCCGCTCTTTAATTATCGAAGAATTTTGCCGTATCTGGCAGCATCGATAATGTCCGTTCCTGAACCCTGAAGATAAGCGCACCAGGTTCTTGATTGGGCTCCAAGTCGCCCCGACCCGTTAAAACCTCCTGAGCTTTGGAATGTCCGGGCCCCCCCAACATAGGAAACGTCAGGCTTGGGCGCGTTGTGGTCGTCACACGTAGTCGAATGAACGTCTGAAAACGCCGCCTTCGCGCTTCAAAGTGAACTTACTACTTCCCCCCCAAGATGGACATGGAGTGAATCCTCGACATGGAACAAGTCCGACTAAGAACGGGCTTTTAACCTAATTAAGGAATTTCGACAAATTTCGACTGTCGAAAACCAGCAGATAATGATAATTAGAATGCTGGTTTATCAGTGAGTTATGAATCCATTTAATTTGGATAATTTACTACTCAGGCCATAAAAAGCCACTGATTGATGATAAAAACGACAAGTTAATGTGGCTCAGACTGTAATGGGTCATTTCTACCGCTCAAATATCGGCAATTTCGATTGAGCGATTTTCCCGCCTTTCGACAGTCTGCGAAAAAAGAGGGGAATCCTTCTGTTCTGCAACCGCATGAGTAGGTCATATTGCAGATTATCAGTGCACCGTTTGGCCTGTAGCCGCTTGTGCCTATTTATCATCAATCAGTGGATTTTTATCATTATCTTCTGCATTTTTATCACGATTAAGTGGTTTTTTCGGCGACAAAAACGGCAGTCAGCGGCGGATTATCATTATCTGCTGGTTTTCGACACAACAGGCTTTTTGGCCGGACTTATTACGTCCGACAAGAGAACTTATCGGGCATAAAAACGGGGGAGGGGGCAGGGATGGGAAAATAATCTATTTTCAAGTTAATGGGCTGTTAGCTTGAATCGGAGTTCCTTGCCTTCACGTTTGTAAAGGCGTATTTTACTCCTGTTTGGCAAGGAGAAAAGACTATGGCGTCCATCAATCTGAGGATCGACAGCGCTTTGAAGGACCAGGCCTATGCCCGTCTGGCGGAGCTGGGCGTGACGCCGTCCGATCTGATCCGCCAGACCTTCGAATACGTCGTGCAGACCGGGAAACTGCCCGTCTCCCGGCATGTTCTCTCCAGCGAGGACGCGGATCTGCTTCAGGTCGTGCGTGAACGTCTCGCCGCACCGCAAGCGCCTGTGACGGTGACGCTGGAAGAGCTGTGAGCCTCTATACGCTCCAGTTTGACCCGCGCGCCCTGAAGGAGTGGCGCGGCCTTGATCGCACGATCCAGACACAGTTCAAAAAGGTTCTGGCCAGACGGCTGGAAACGCCCCGTGTTGAGGCTGCCCGCCTGTCTGGCGTGCTGAGCGACTGCTACAAGATCAAGCTTCGGGCTAGTGGCTACAGGCTCGTCTACCGGGTGATCGACAGCCAGATCATCGTGCTGGTTCTGGCCATTGGCGAGCGGAACCAGTCCAGGGCCTGTGAACAGGCCGGGAAACGGCTCTGAGCATGCGCGGCGAACGTCTTGCCGTCCGCCCGGACGATGTGGCGTCCGCCCTGACGCGTACAGCCCTGGCATTTGGCGCACTCGACCAGCAGCTGCGCCGTCACCCTCTGCGCGAGGCTGTGCTGTTTCGGGCGCGTCTGGAAGCGGCCCGGCAGTGCGCGGCGGTGGATGGCTTCCTGATCGACCCCTGGCAGCTGGCCGCGAGCCTTGAAGGGTTGCGCCCGCGCATCCGCGGCCAGGATGTGTACGAACGCGGCAGCGAGGTCGATGCCCTGCGTTATGCCTTTGAGCAGTATCAGTGGCTTGCCCGGTCCTCGGAATCTCAGGAAGAGCGTATGACCGAAGCGCTCAGCCGTGCGGCCCTACCGGTTGGCCGTCTGGGTGTGCTGTGGGGCAGTGCTCTGGTCTTTCGGGAGTGGATCGAGGCGGGCGAGCCCCGCGCCCCTTTCCGGGGCGCGCTGGTTCGTCTGTGGCAGAAAGAAGGGGTTTTCAGCGGCCTGTATCCCGTCACGGGAGCGGCGGCATTTCGAACCGGAACGTCATGGGATGAGCGGCGCTGGATCCCTGCATGGCTGAACGCACTGGAGCATGAAGCGGCCGGGATCAGGGACATGGTGCACACGCTGGAGCGGTCCTGGCGCGACGCCCGTGCGCAGGCCGGCGATCAACGGCGTAATTCCAAAGCCGCTCTGGCGATCGACATCATTGCCGCCCATCCGGTGATTTCGGCCACAACGCTGGCCGCGCGGCTGTCCGTGTCGGTTCAGGCTGCCTGTGTGTTGCTGGAGCGGTTTGTCGAACGAGGGCTGGTCGTCGACGTGACCCGGCGCTCGGCCCGGCGGCTGTTTGCGCTGAAGGATCTCGCGCCGCTCCGTGAAGCTGTTGGAGTCAGGGAAAAGACGGTGCCGGGGCGTAAGCGGGGTCGGCCACGGGTGGAGGAAGAGGGCTATCCTGTCGATCAGGACGCTGTCTTGCCAGAAGGGCTGTTTCGGCCTTTACCACGGTGGCAAGCCAATTTCTCCGAACTGGAGGCGGCCATGAAGGCTGTTGACAGTCTTGCTTGTTCCGTGGGCGTTTAGCCTTAACGGGCGCATTGTTTGTTGGCGGAGCGTTAGCGAGGCATTCTAGACATGAAAAAACTGGTTGATTTCGCGTACCAGTGGACAGGGAAAGGTGAACATCGAAGGCGTGTTGCGATTATAAACGACTTCCTTGATGCACTGGAACGTTGTCCCCTTGAGGCCTGTAGTGCCGACGGCAGCCGAGGCATCGGTTATTATGCCTTGAGGTATGCCTTAGATGTAATCAATGACAGCCCATACCTTCGGACGCATCCTGCACGTTCGGAGTTCAAGCGGTTAATCTATGACAAGCCGGAATATAAGGCGTCGATTGATATTCGGTCGATAACGGCCATCAGCTCATGGGTTGGTGACCCGATTGCTGATCTTGATGCTTTGCCAGAAACGATGGGTTTTTATGGGAGGGAACCGAGTTACGGTCCGTTTTCCGAAGCCGGTATGACAGAACTGTGTAACGCCGTTTACCAAGAGTTTGGGAACAGTGTGTCAGAACCGAGACTATTCTCGGTGACGGACGTGACCTGGAGTGAGGAACGCATTGCGGGGAATACCGGTGCATCTAGGCGTTTTAGTCTGTGGAGGCGTCTTTCTTCTCGTGAGCGGTGCAGCCCCACTCGGATCGACGCACTTATGTATCCAGTTGCACTGAATGACGCTGCATTTTTAACCCTCATTCGAGATTGGCGCCTTGTGCTTGTGAAACATAACCCAATGCTGTTTGAGCCATTTCTAAATGTTAAGGAAGTGTGGCCTGATGGCATTTCTATTATGGAATACGAGCGATATTCCGGTGGACGTCAAAAGGAATACTGGCTTATTCCTAAACCCCATAACGCACCGCCCGAAGTAAGAGCGCGGTTGGTATGTCTACACGCCCAACTGGATATGGCAGGCGTGTTAGATGTTTTCCGAAGTGTGTGTGAGGCACGCAGCGCTTACCTGCAGGTTCAGCCACATTTGGCCGATGACATCGTCTGGTGATCGGTAAGCGCAATTTTCCGTCGTCTGGGTGTCAGTCATTTCCTAAGTGCCTCGACCGCTGGTGCTAAGATCACACAGAATAGAAAACTCATAGCCATCAAGAGGCAAATCCCGGCGAGAAGAAGATTGCCCGCCTTTGACCATGCCATCAGCATAGCGAATGCCGACATACAAGCAGCGATAGAAGCTCGGATTGCTACATCAGTCGCCAAAAAATGGCGGACTTGTATGGTCGTGTGCTTGTCGGTCATTGTGCGAAATCTCGTCTATTTATGGGCCAGCATTGCGTTATAGCTCATGCCGAACCGTAGCACCTTGCTCCTCAGACGGCTGGCATCTGGTATTACTGAATCTGGAAGCAAAACTCGAAAAACCCGGAGATCCAATCTCTGGTCGTTGGTTTGTAAATTTCGATATCGCCGAACGTCTTCGATACAAGGGTCCACGAAATATTGGGAGCAAGAAGAATTTCGTCCTCGCCGACTCCGTTAAGTGTAACGGGGAGAACATGGTGCCCTTTGGGAACGCGAAAAGTGATGACTGCCGCTGGGCTGCGTCGGGAGATTCCGGGCTTGAAGTGAGTGTGTAGGTTGTCACTTTGCCTGGAGGTTGAAGTAAACCCTTTCGGCGAATAGGTGTCTTGTAGTGCCAATTCTAACAAGTCACTACAGTCCGGGATGACGCGAAAGAGCGTGGCACCTTGACCGAGCGGAAATCGAACGGCGCCTTTCAAAGTATTAGCCGCGTCCAACAATTCGGGTTTCGTTTGGATGCTTCCGTCGTTGAGCGCAAGATTCAAATCGTATGCAAAAGACATGCAGCCAGCGTAAGGGGCCGATGTACGATAATATTGCACAATTTCCTGCTCGTGATCGGTTAGCGGGGTGGTGGTCTGCTTGTCAGACACGTCATGTTTCCCTTCCGATAATCCGCTTTGCAAGGCGACTGGCATACCCAACCCCCGCGATCATGAGTGCAGCCCCGCCGAAGCCCACAAAATTCAGCCCGTACCAAGCTAAGAGAAAAATCAGACCGGCACCGACGGCTAGCGTACCGAGAATGGTTATAGCCATTTCAGTTCCGGTCGTTCGGTAGCGCGTCATTATCCAGCCTTCCTTTGAAAGAAGGATGCTGTTTTAGACATAAGCATAAGCATTCCCGTCGAACCGAAAAAAGCGCACAATACTAAGTTGGTTGTGGAGGTTTTTTCCCAAAAATAGGCATCGGCAATCAGACCTGCCGCCGCGAGAAGTAGGCCGAGGCCACTACCAATGCGCGCTGCCCGAACGAGCTTCTGATTGCGAGGGTCTTTAATAAAATTGTCGAGTGACATTTTGATCTTCCTATCGGTCGTCTGGTTGTCAGTCATTGCTTACGTCTTTTCTACTGCCTTTACCCACTTTGAACGGTGGGATAATGACACGTGCCTCCTTGGTCGCTGCATCAGCTTCGGAACGCATTCCGGAAGACCAGAATTCATCCCACAGGAGCGGCAGATTGACACTCCTATGCTTCTCAAGATGCGCCAGCACGATGGCATCCCGCGCTGCCGGTCTGGCGTCACGCAGGATTCCGATCAGGGCTTGCGTTTCGCCCGCCGCAACCTCAACGTAAGGGATGCGTGCGGAACCTTCGATGGCATCATGCGCAGTGGCTTCGGTCGTCTGGTTGTTAGGCTCAGGAGTCATCGCACTGTTCGTCCTTTCCGCTAGGAGGCATGGCGGCATCTTCCTGCCTTTGAGCGGCGCTTGTCTGTAAAGTTCGGCATAGCTCATCGAACGCGGCTCGCCTTTCAGGTGGCCAATGCTTCCACGAACAATCGTCATAGTATTGGGGCGGCATGAGCATTCCGCTCCCGGTCGCTTGGTTGTCACCCATTTTTTTTCTCCATCTTCTGTCGAGCTGATTTCTGGGCCACCGTTCTGGGCCCCAAGGCACGATAAAGCGTTGTGATTGAAATCCCGGCGCGGCGCTCGATTTCCGCGTTCGGTATGTCCTCGCTCGGCAGTGCCCACAGCGGACGGGCAATTGCCACTGCCTTGGCTCGGCGTTCTGCTGCCATTGACGCGGCGATAGCATTGCCTTTCATCCGCGCGGCCGCTGTCTGGCTCTGCCGTCTGGCCGTGTCCCATGCCGTCGAGGCGGCGGATAATTCATCAATCCCAGCGTTTGGTGGTATTTCCAGATCCTCTGCAAGCGCCCGAACGGTAGCACCCCGCTCGGCGGCGGCTTTTAACGCACCTAGCAAATCCGGGCCGGAGTTGAGGGCCAGCACTCGGATCGTGGTGACGATGATGGTCTCCTGCGTCTTCCGGGCGGTTGGGCGCAGGAGCGCGGCCCGCGCCGTCAGCACGTCGGCACGTCTCTGTCGCACATCCGCGCGCGTCATCGTATCTTGATAGATCGGGCCTGAAAACCCGGCGTCGGAAAGGGCAGATAATTGTCGCTCCACCGGCCACTCTGGCACTCCGCCCCGGACATACGCTCGTTCCATAAAATATTATCAGCCCTGTTGAGAATTTTCCTATTGCAAAGTCTACAACAGGGATGATAATTACGGCAAGGAGATATTTTGGTGTTTGAGAGGGCAAAGCGATCGGCTGAAAACCCTCTTCCAAAGGAAAGACCGCCATGCACGCATACTGCTATCGCTCCGGCGAAATAGAGTTCGGCGCTACCGTTCCCGACGGGGCGCTGCCGCTCGGGAAGGCGCGAGGCGCTAAGAAACTGCGGGAGATCGTTACCGTGGCCGCACGGCACGCATATGATGGCAAGACCCTGTTGGTTCCTGGCCTCCCCGAGGCCGATACTGACGATGCAGCGTCCGCCGCCTATCTCTACTTCCGCGACGTGGTTTCGATGCGCCTAGCTGGCCAATCGGGCCGGCCCGCCCGGTTGGACGGCCAGCCGTCAACCTGACGCGGAGAAATTTGGTGGGCGAAGCTATCCAACCTCGGCAATACGGCACGCCGGATCTCGTTCGACGTCGGCAGACGTCCCGAGCTGTGTCATTAGACTGCGTTACTTCTTTGGTTTTCGATCGAATAGGCGATGTTGACCGAGGAATCGCCGAAGAGATTGTTGGCCGGATTGCAGTCTACGCCACACCGAAAGGCTGGCTTTATCTCGATGTAGTCAGGGCGCTGATTGTTGAGGCTGATCCTAAGCCTCATGTTATGGTTCCAACGATGTTAAAGAGAGCAATTACCGAAGTTCTCCATAGAATGCAGGAGAACAGCGTGATGCTTCCCGCGAGTGCTGGAAGCAAACCATTCATAAGCCGAAGTGACAACTAATTGCCATCATTCTATCACTCATTGGAACGTCGGCGGTGTTCGTCGGCGGTCGAAGATACGAAACTACGCCCGTGAAAGAACAGCGTGTCCGAGCGATAGGGCTTGCCATTGCCGGGGCGGCAATCATTGGCTTGGCTCAAGCGGGAGCATATCATCTTGGCGTCATCAAATGATGACATATCAGCCTGACGCACCCCGAGGGAATGTCATGATCTTGACGACCGGGACAGGCGGGCAGGTCCAATGGGCAGAGCCGCCCGCCTGAGATTAGAGAGATGACACGCGTAACTGTGCACCTGTCTCACGCGACACCATTTACGGGGTGAAGTTCGTGGCGAGGTGCGCACGATGCAGATGACAGGCCGGCACGGCAAGCAACATTGAAACGATGACTGTACTGCTGGCTGCGACATACGTCCAGTAAATTAACATGATGTCTTCCTTTAACCGCCCCATGCCGTTCATGGACCGTGAAGAATTGTAGACTAGATAACTGCAAGCAATGGTCCGCAGCCTAACAGCATGCCCCTCCTCGGTCCGAGTGTCGTCAACGATAGCGCGTGTGTCGCTCACGCTCTGCGGGGAGCATTTTTGCGAATGAAATAGCGTCACAACGGCATGAGATACGATGGGAATAGGGAAGTAAAAACGGAGATCACCATGAAAACGGCAGCGCCGACATCCATCGGGTCAGAAAAGCAGGTTCACAGACCGTCAAGGCAGATCATAGCGAAGGGCAAGGCCCAACGTAGAGGTAAATGGTCGCCGGCAGAGATAGAGATATTGCGTGAACATTACCCTGTGACGGGGGCGCAAGGCTGCCTTAAATACCTTCCGAAAAGAACTCGTTCGGCGATTGCCACCAGAGCACAAATACTCGATATAAAATTCCATCATCATAAACCGTGGATACCTGAGGAGATCTCAATCCTGAAGGAAAAATATCCTCAAGGTGGAACGTCAGAATGCGTAAAGTTATTAACAGGGCGAACACCGAAGTCCATTCGGGCAAAAGCGTCTGAAATGTTGCTCACGTCGCCCCGGCAGATGCATGAGCAATGGTCCTCTGCCGAAATTGCGACACTACGCAAGTACTACCCTTCGGGAGGTACGGAAGGCTGCCTTAAATACCTCCCGAACAGAACTCGCGCGGCAATTATGGCCGGAGCGCAAAAACTCAATATAAAATACGACAAACTGAAACCATGGACACCAGAGGAAATCTCAATCCTAAAAGAAAAATATTCTCAAGGTGGAGCGTCAGAATGTGCAAAATTATTACCAAAACGAACACCGAATACGATCCGCGTCAACGCTCGCAAAATTTCATTACTCAGGAACCGCCCGTGGTCGGATCCAGAAATAGACATTCTTCTGAAGAATTATCCGGCTGGTGGCATCAAGGCGTGCATCCAATTATTGCCACATCGTAGTCGTCAGACTATCCGCCAAAGATGCTACCTTCTGGGCATCCAGCGCACCTGATGCACACGGATATTGAGAAATGACAGTGACGATCACGACAAGCCGAAATGATAGCGGAGAAGCACAGAACGCTGAGCAGTCGTCTGAGCTATCCACCCCAGTCCGCCGCCTTGGCCGCGAAAAGCTGTCGGAGCGGACGATTGAGACGGTTCTTCAGCTCACGCCGGATGCCGAGACTGTCGCCGCAACACTCCGTGCCGCGGGTCTGCGCTTTTCCCGTAAAGCAGAGACCGTCAGGCGGGAGGCCGCCCGCACGGTACGGGCAGAAGCCAAGGGCTTTGATTTTTCTGTGTTCGAAGACTTTGCCGAACTGCAGGAGCAGGCCCGGCTGTCTTTACAGCATGCGGTCGAGACCTTTCTGGACCTGCTGGCTCAGGCGGAAGATGAGCGTTTCCAGATCGAGCAGATCACACAGAACACCACGGTCGAGCAGAGGCTGGGTGATCCCGCTTTCCGTGCCAGACGGGAAGCCGCAGCCCTGATCCTGTATCAGGTCTGGCATGGCGGGCACTGGATTGCCGGCGCATGGGAAGCCTTTGACAAGGTGTTCGATGCCTACCGTAAAGCCAATCCTGCTCCTCCGCCCGCCCTCGCCAGCAACGATACGGCGCCTGCCCGTCAGGATCTGGTCGCGCGCAAGATCGTTTCTCTCGATGCCTGGAAGTCGGCCGACCGGTAAGCGTCGGGGATGCGGGTCACGACCGTGTGGCGGGTCTGTAGCGTGGATCTGCATGAAGTCGGGCCATGATGCGCCGACGAATGTCGTCTGTCGTGATCTCGCCCCGAGCGTACGCGTCCATATCTGCCGCCGCCTCTGGCGAAACCGGCTGTCCTTCGCGGGCCGCGCTGGCCAGAGCATCCCGAACGTCCTGCTGCCGGCGCATGATGTCTTCGCGAGAGAGCGTCATGATCGAGAGTTCCCCTGATTACGGAATAAAATTACCATATCCTCCTCACGTTTTCACCGGTTTCGCTGCCCGTGCAGGCTCCAAAAACGCCAGAACCGAGTCACGCAGGACAGGCTGTCGCAGTTTTCCAGCCAGATCAGACGGATAGCCACGCCTCGCCTCGCGCGTGCCTGAAAAGGCTTGTGTTCCCCTTTTGTTCTGTTGTAGCCATAGAGGGTAAAGGAGCCATCCCATGCACCAGGACAAGACGGACACGCTGGCCCTTCTGCGCGAGAAAATCCGCCGGATGGAAACCGCCCAACCCCTGTCGGCCGACCGACTGCCAACCGGGTTTGCAGCCATTGACGCGCATCTGGGCGGGGGGCTTGCACGCGGCTGTGTGCATGACGTGTTCAGCGCCGGTCGCGACAACCTTTCCGCCTCCCGGTCGGCGGCGTTCGTTGCCCATGTGCTGGCGCGCACGACCGGCCCGGTGATCTGGGCCAGTGAGGATTATCCTGACCTGTCAGCGCCCGGCATCCGCCAGTCCGGCCTCAATCCCGGTCGCCTGCTCTGCGTCACCACCCGCAAGGGGGGTCTCGAAGCCCTGTGCGAGGACGTGCTGAACGAACGCGGGGTCTGCGCCCTGGTCGCGGATATGCGCACTCCGCTCTCGCTCACCCAGTCCCGCCGCCTCGTCCTGGCGGCTGAGCGGAGTCAGGTGAGTGGTTTCCTGCTCTGCCGTTTGCCCACGCTGGCCAGCGAGCCACCGGCCAGCGCCAGCATGACCCGCTGGCGGATCGGCGGCAGCCCCTCGACACTGCGCACCGACCTGCCTTCCCTTTCTCCGGTTGCCGGTCCCGAACGCTGGTCCGTCGCACTGACGCGCCATCGCGGTGGAGCGACTGGCACCTGGATCATCACTCCGACACGCCATGACCCGACGTATTCTCTCCCTGTGGCTCCCGTTCTGGCCGATCGAACGATACCTGAAGCAGCAGACAACCGTACCCCGGAGCGGGCTGGCGCTCTACGCGCCTGAGCGTGGACGGCTGACGGTTACGGCGGTCGATGCCGTTGCCCTTCGTCTGGGGATCCGCAGCTGCATGCCGCTGGCGCAGGCCCGCGCCATGCAGCCGGACTTGCATGGAGCTCAGGCGGACCCTGCGGCCGATCAGGCAGCACTGGAAGCCCTGACGCTGTGGTGTCAGTGGCTGTCGCCCCTCACGGCCGCAGACGGTACGGATGGGGTGTGGGTGGACACAACCGGGTGCGATCATCTTTTTGGAGGCGAGAACCAGATGGCCGAACGCCTGCTGACCCGTCTCGCGCGGGCTGGCTATTCTGCCCGTCTTGCCATCGCCGATACGGCCGCCGCCGCGGCCTGTGTCGCCCGGAGCAGCCGCCAGCCCGTCACCCTCATTCCCCCAGGGGGACAGGAGACCGCACTGCGCGACCTGCCTCTCGACGGCCTGCGTCTTGACCCCGAAACGCTGACAACCCTGCGTCGCCTGGGCCTTGTACGGATCGGCCAGCTTCTGGACAGGCCCCGCGCTCCTCTGGCACGTCGGTTCGGACAGGCTTTGCCCGACCGGCTCGATCAGGCGATGGGCCGCCTGCCTGAACCCCTGTCTTTCAGGGCAGAGCCGCAGGCCTTCCGGGCCTCTGGCACGCTGGTTGAACCGATCAGCACGGCCCCGGCCATTGCCCGCGCTCTGGCAAAGCTCGTGGACGAACTGACCGAAGCGCTGAACCGCCGGAACCACGGCGCGCGCCAGGTGCTGGTGCAGTGCATGCGGGTCGATGGCACGACACAGAGCCTTCAGCTCGGGCTGTCGAACGCCAGCGCCGACCCCGTCCGCCTGAACCGCCTGCTGGGCGAACAGATCGACACCATCGAACCGGGCTTCGGGATTGAGGCTTTTACGCTGAGTGCGACAGAGACCGCCCCCCTCAACGCCCCGGTAAACCGGGACTGGCTGACGCCTGCCACCGATCCCGCAAGCCTGTCGGCCCTCCTTGACCGGCTGGGTGGACGGATCGGGATTCAAGGCATGGCGCGTCTGCAGGAAGGAGCCAGCCAGTTCCCCGAACGCGAACAGATCTGGACAGGGCGCGCGAGCGTGCAGAACATGGCGGAACGGTCTTCAGCCAGCACTTATGGCCCACGGCCTGCCCGGCTGCTGCCAGCCCCCAGACCGGTTATCGTTCGAGCCTTCTGGCCAGACGGCGCCCCCAAGGCCTTCCAGTGGGGCCGTACCCGCCATACGGTTCACGGGCTGATCGGGCCGGAACGGGTCTGGAGCGACTGGTGGCATGATCCCCAGGGTGCCTGTGCGCGCGATTACTGGGTGGCCGAGACCGCTGAGGGCGAACGCTTCTGGCTGTTTGTCGCTCATGAGGGCGCAGGCCCGGATGCAGAGCGGGCCTCGTGGTTCCTGCACGGGCTTTTCTGATGGAACGCACGCCAGACCTTCCCGGCCTGCGTCCGGCCCGTATGGACGATGTCGCCGATGCCCTCATGCACGCCCTTTGCCATGACGGCCGCCGCCGGGTGCATGACGCCGATGAGCTGATGGCCCGTCTTGTGGCTGAGCGGCTGGTCGCCCATCTCGAACGCTGCGGCTTTGTCCTGTGCCGTGTGCAGGACACGGGCAGCCACACGGCTTCAGGCCATCCGCACCCTGCCGAGACCCGCCGTGAGTAAGGCAGGCTATGTCGAGCTGCAGGTAGCAACCTGCTTCTCGTTCCTGCGCGGCGCCAGCCATCCCGATGAGCTGATGCGACAGGCCAAAGCGCTGGGATACACGGCGCTCGGGGTTACGGATTACAATTCTGTGGCCGGGCTGGTGCGCGCCCATGATGCGGCGTGTGAGCAGGGTATCCGCCTCATTCCGGGGGCGCGGCTGGAACTGGAGGATGGAGCAGGCCTGCTCGTCTATCCGCAGGATCGGGACGGGTGGGCGTCCCTGTGCCGCCTGCTGACGCTGGGGGCGCGGCGTGGCCCGCATGATGCGTTCCAGCTCCGCTGGCAGGATCTGACGCGTGAGGCGCGCGCTCTGGTGCTGATCCTGCTCCCGACCGATGACCGGCGTCTGCCAGCCGATATGGCGCGGCTGGCGGAATTGGCCCGCCAGAAAGACGACGGCCCGGCCTATGTCGCGCTCACACGGCGTTTCGAGGCGCATGAGAGCGAACGGCTGGCGTGGACGGCGCGGCTTTGTGTCCAAAACGGCGTGCGTCCCGTCGTCACGGGAGATGTGCTGTGGCATGACCCGTCCCGCCAGGCGCTCCACGATGTGATGACGGCCATTCGCTGCCACCGCACGCTGGAGGTGCTGGGGGCAGAACGCGGCCGGCATCTTTCACGCCACCTGCGCAGTCCGGGCGAGATCCGCGCCCTGTTCCCCGGCTATGAGGACGCACTGGCCCGCACCCGCGAGATCGCCGCCGCCTGCCGTTTCTCGCTGGAGGATCTGCGCTACCAGTATCCCGATGAGACCGACGGCAGCGGGGAAACGCCGCAGGCGGTTCTGGAACGTCTCGTCAGGGCCAGCGTGCCCCATCGCTATCCAACCGGGACGCCGACCGATGTCCGCCAGCAGCTCGATCACGAGCTGGCCCTGATCGCGCGTCTTGGCTATGCGCCGTATTTCCTGACGGTGAACACCATTGTCGCCTATGCCCGCTCACGCGGCATCCTGTGTCAGGGCCGCGGGTCTGCCGCCAATTCGGCTGTCTGCTACGTGCTGGGGATCACCGCCATTGATCCCGTCCGCTCCGGCCTTCTGTTCGAACGCTTTGTCTCCGAAGAGCGGCAGGAGCCGCCCGACATCGATGTGGATTTCGAAGCCGACCGGCGCGAGGAAGTGATCCAGTGGATCTATCGGCGCTACGGCCGCTCCCATGCGGCCCTGTGCGCCACCCTCATGCGCTTCCAGCCTAAAGGGGCGCTGCGGGAAGTCGGCAGGGCATTCGGCCTGCCGGAAGACCTGCTGGGGCAGATGTCCAAACATCTTGCCACTGTCCTGCACGACGATGCGCTGCTCGCCGAGCGGCTCGGGCAGATCGGCCTGTCCGCCGAGGACAGGCGGCTGGGCATGGCGCTGCAGTTTGCCCGTCTGCTGGTAGGGTTCCCGCGCCAGTATGGCACCCACCCTGGCGGGTTCGTGCTGACCAGCGACCGGCTTGATGAGCTGGTGCCCGTGCGCCCCGCCGCCATGGCGGAACGCCAGACCCTCGTCTGGGACAAGGATGACATCGACCGGATGCGGATGATGAAGGTCGATGTCCTGGGCTTGGGTATGCTGGGCTGTCTGCGACGCTGTTTCGAGCTGATCCAGTCGCGCTATCACCGCACGCTCGACATGACGGCCATCCCGCCTGAAGACCGGGCGACCTACCAGATGATCGCCCGTGCGGACACGCTGGGCACATTCCAGATCGAGAGCCGCGCACAGATGGCCATGCTGCCGCGCACAAAGCCCGCCACCTTCTACGATCTTGTCGTGCAGGTCGCCATCGTGCGGCCCGGTCCCATCACCGGCGACATGGTGCATCCCTATCTGCGGCGCAGGGCGGGCGAAGAAGCCCCGGACTGCCCGAGCCCTGCCCTGCAGCGTATTCTGGGCAAGACGCTGGGGATTCCGCTCTTTCAGGAGCAGGCCATGCAGGTCGCTGTACATTGCGCCGGTTTCACCGGTGGCGAGGCGGATCAGCTCCGGCGGTCCATGGGGACATTCCGCTCCACCGGCGGTGTCCATCACATGAAGGAGCGGCTGCTGGGCGGCATGATCAGTAACGGCTATGACCCGGCGTTTGCTGCGCAGATTTGGACACAACTCGAAGGCTTTGGCGCGTATGGCTTCCCTGAAAGCCATGCGGCCAGTTTTGCGCTGATCGCCTACGCTTCGGCCTGGCTCAAATGCCATTACCCGGATGTGTTCTGCGCCGCCCTGCTCAACAGCCAGCCCATGGGGTTTTATGCCCCGGCCCAGATCGTGCGCGATGCGCGCGAGCACGGGGTGGAAGTCCGGCCGGTCTGCATCAATGCCTCGCGCTGGGACTGTACGCTGGAAGCTACGCGCAATGGAGCCCGTCAGGCGGTTCGCCTTGGCTTCCGGCTTGTATCCGGCCTGTCCTGTGATGCCATGGCGCGGCTGATCCTCGCGCGTGGGGCGGGGTATGACAGTCTGGAGGATGTCTGGAGGCGTTCGGATGTGCCGCTCACCCTTCTGGAAAAACTCGCCGAAGCGGACGCCTTTCACGCGCTGGGGGCGGACAGGCGGCAGGCTCTGTGGACCCTCAAGGGCTTTGGCGCGGCCCCGCTACCGCTGTTCGAAGCGGCCGACCGCGTCCGGAACGCACCGACCCCGGAGATATGGGAGCCAGATCCGAACCTGCCCTGGATCGCACCAGGCAGCGCGGTTGTGGAAGACTACCATGCGACAGGACTGAGCCTGCGTGCGCACCCGGTCAGTTTTCTGCGCGATGCGCTCGCGGGGCAGGAGATCATCCCTATTGCCGATCTGGCGCAGGCCCGTGATGGCGCGTTCGTGCGGGTGGCCGGGCTGGTGCTGATGCGCCAGCGGCCGTCCACCGCGAAGGGCGTGATGTTCATGACGCTCGAAGACGAAACCGGCACCGCCAATCTGGTCTTCTGGAAAGACCGTATTGCCGCGCAAAGGGCCATTGTCGTGGGATCAGGCTTTATCGCAGCCCACGGTCGCCTCCAGCGCGAAGGCGACGTGATCCACCTGGTCGTGCGCTTTGTCGAAGACCTCCAGCCCATGCTCTCCCGTCTGGGTGAGACAAGCGGGCGCGACCTCGAAACCCGGTCACGGGATTTCCGCTAGGCGTTCAGTCCTGTCGTTTGCGTTTCCAGTTGGATTTGGGCGGCGCGACTTTCAGCATGGGGGCCTGATTTGGATCCTTTTTGCGGCGGACTGGCATCTTGCGTCCGTGAATCCGTTCGTATTCTTTGGCGGCACATTTCTCGACATAGGCCTGCGGCGTCATGGGATAATCCGGCGGCAGTCCCCATTTGGCGCGGTATTGATCCGGCGTCATGTTGTACGTTCGTTTGAGGTGGCGCTTGAGCAAGGTCATCCGCCGACCGTCTTCAAGACAGATCAGATAGTTATGATAGACGGATTTTTCGATTGGGACAGCCGGGATTTCGGGCTCCGGCTTCTCCAGCGGAATGTGTGCCTCTTCCAGAGCCTTGTAAACCTGCTTGATCAATGCGGGAAGTTTGTTCGCCTCAAGCGGGTTTCCGGCAATAAAGGCTTTAACGATCGTGGCCGTCATCCGTTTGAGTTCGTCGGGTGTCGGCCGGTCGGTGCTGGTAGACATGAGGCGAAGATTCCCTGAGTATCTGGCGCTGGGCGCATGAGCAGAACGCAGGGTCTCTGGCAGGATTCCGTGGTTTTTGAAAGGCGTCCGGCCAGAGAAATATTCGAACTAATGGGTGTTAGATGAACCCCTTCCAGATATCATCTGTCCGGACAACCAGACAAATTGCCACGGGCAACTGCACAATATTTAATACGACAAGTGCAGTCAGCTTCGCCCCGCTTACCGGGAGACCATGAACTGCCGAGAATAGATCAAAGCAGTCGGTTGCCAACATGAAGAAACATAAAACAAAAGAACGCAAGTTACTGATCTCCACTTTCTTCCGGAGGCGTTATCCTGAATGACACCAGCCCAGCAATCATAACCGCAATCTGGAGCTGCATCAGATCATACCGGTCATAAAAAATGTCCATCGGTTCAAGGCCAGACTGTTAAAGGGAGGCGGCAAGGATCAGGGCGGTAAATCAGTTCCAGTCTTCATGCCTGAAGCAGCAGTTGGCCTGCACACAGTTGTGGACTTTTCTGAGAGCCATGGATCGGTATCGGCAGGATGGCCGACCTGAACAGGATCACAGACGATAAAATTCGGATTCCCCCTTGTGATGAGAATTGGCTGTCCCGTTACGGGAATGACCCGGATGTGCCTGACAGCCGCAAAGGATCATGGTGCAGGCAACGACGATTTTTTTAAGCATGTT
>NZ_BJMV01000018.1 GCF_006539345.1 Acetobacter peroxydans | reverse complement strand
GGGGGGGGGGGGGGACTTCAATGCAAAGGCGGCGTTAGCCGCCCGACCGCGCAGCGGTCGCCGCAGCCCAAGGCGTTGAGCCTTGCGGCGTACGGCGGCAAGTGTACGGCCGATCACTTTTGAAATGACGGGGGCTGCCGTTGCCGTGGGGTAGGCGCGGGCGAGATACACTTCCTCGTCGCTCGACCAAATAGTGCGAGGTGTCGCCGGCTCGCGAAAGCCCATCCCCGGAGCGGTTTGCGGGATGATGGGAAAGGGCCACGCATATTGCGTGAGCGGGGTCGTCCTCCGGAACAGGCTCTGCACTATATGGGCTCCAGCAATGTCGGGATCGAATATCTGCCCTTCGTTATCACAATGGAATCGCGTTTCGCATCTGTTTTTATCTGTTTCGTACAAGCACCAACGGAAAACGTGGTTTAGGAAATTGTAGATATATTACCATTTTCTGCCTCGACTAACATTTCGTCTGATCTGTTCTGTACTCAGCGCATAGCTAAAATGACGCTTTATGTCCTGAAATTGCTTGCAATAAGCCTCTATTTTTATTGGGCGCACGATCAATAGCGGGTTTGCGCACGCGCGGGAAATGGTTAACAGAATATCTCCATTGTCCTTCAAGGGTTTTTTGAGGCGTGTTCCGGTCGCCCCGGACAGCCGTCACAACGGATGAGCGCATACTGACTTTGTGAAACCTCACGAGGACAAAGTCATGACCGTTCAGAAGCCACGCAAGCAGCTGCCGCCAGACACGCCGGAGTGGCTGACCGCAGCCTACGTTCATCGCATTCTGCATGCCATCACCTTCCCGGGCGACAGCCCCGCGCAGGCCGCCTCACCATCCGGGACGACGCAGAAGGAGGCGACGTCATGAGGTGGCACCGTGCGTCATGGGTGACCCCTGTCGTCTGTGCGGCTCTGCTTCTCTCAGCGGGTGTCGCATCGGCAGCATCGGAAGGCTGCCAGGCGCTGGTGCAGGCCGCCGCGACCGGGGCCGCCGCACAGATGAAGGCGGATGACGCCCTCATTCATCAGCCTGAATCCGTTACCAAATTCACCTGTCTCGACAGCTTCTTCAACGGCGTTGGGCTGGACATGCTCACCAGCGGTCTCGACGTGTCGTCTATCGCGCAGAGCACCATGGGAAAAATCTGCTCCGAGGTCAGTTCGGCCTGGAGCAGCATGGAGGGCTCCGCCGAATGTGGTCTGACCCTCACCGGGCCGGACAATAATTTTGATCTGGGTCTGGGCTCGGGAACGGTGTGTCCAACGCTCAGCTTTGGCGGCGGCGGGAATACGCTGATCAATAGCGGCACCAACGGGTCTGGCACGAACACCTGGGACGTTGATGGCTCCACGCAACTGCCTGACGGGTACTCGCTGGGCAATGCGGCTCAGGCCTTCGGCCTTTCGGGGAGTAACTGAGCATGTTGCGACCTTCTTCCCGACTGGCGTCGGCTCTCATGCTGGTTGGCGCTTTTTTCCTTGGGCAGGTACTTGCGCCCGCTCCGGCGCGAGCTTTCGGGTTTGATATTGGCCCTATTCTGGGGGCGATCAGTACCGCCCAGGGCGCGATTACGGCCGCGACCAAGGCCGCCCAGAACGTGCTTAACGGGTCTTTGGGACTGATCGATGACAGGCTCGGTCTGGGAGTCAACCAGATCACCAACTACCTGAAGGGGCAGGTGGGCGCGCAGCAGCAGATTGCCGATGCCAATAACATGGTGCAGGCCGAACTCGCCAAGGAAGTCCGCCATGCGGAAATTCAGGATCTCCACGCGGTCAACCGTCAGGACTGCCTGAACCTCGCAGGCGGGCAGGCGCAGATTATCGCCGCCAGAAAGTCCGGCGATGTCGCGTTGGCGCTCGACGTCACCAAGGGCGAGCGCACGCGGGCTGAAAAAGGCACGCCGTCCTGGGCTGGCGGGGGACAGGGGGCACAGGCCAACAACAACGCCCATTTTGGCAAATACTGTGACGATGCCGAGGCCGACGCAGGTCTCTGCACCGTCGCAAGCGACACCATGAAAGGGGCGGATCAGGCCGCGACCAGCCTGTTCACGCCGCCTGTCTATACCGGTCAGGAGGCTATTGACCGGGCCAACGCCTACGCCGTGACCCTGATTGAGCCCGTGGCCCCGGCCGCCCAGCGCGGTAGCGCCATTACCTCCACACAGGGGCAGCAGCTTATGCCGTTCCGCCGCTCCTATAATGCGGCGATGCACCTGTCGCACATGATTGTCGATCATGTGCTTAGCCAGCGTGCTGAGACCGTCACCCTGACCGCCGCCCAGAAGGCCGAGGCCCAGCGTGAGGGGATCACGGTGACCGACAAGGGCTCATCGTGGGAGGAGACCGAGCTGGAGGTCAACCGGAAGTATTCCGGTACGGACTGGCAGGCCGATCTGCAGGCCATGTCGTCTGACAAGTCCGTTCTGATCCAGATCGCCCTGCTCGACGCCCAGCGCAATTACCTGCTGTGGAATTCCTACAAGCTGCAGGAAATGACCGCGGTCGCCGAGGCCAAGCGCCTCGCCATCGAGGCTGACGAGGCGCTCAGCCGCCATTCTGCCGGCACCCTGCCGGTTCCCAATCCATAAATACATAAGGAAACATCATGTCCGAAACACTCTCGGCCGTGCAGCCCACGGCCACCCCTGCGTCAACCATGGCCGGTGTCCTGCAGGCCATGGACCAGCAGCAGCAGTCCGTCCCTGAAGATCAGCGCGGCCTGGCGGATCGGCTCAAGGAACTGCGGGAGCAGCTCGAAAACGATCCGTCTTTGGAGAGCGACCCGAAGTTCGCCACCCACGTCGCCTGGCTGATGCAGGACTGGCCGAAATTCAGCGGCACGGGACAGGCGGTGTCGGTGTCGCCGCTGCTCCATGCGGGTCTTAACGCGATGGCGGGCCAGTATCCCGGCATGAGTAATCCGCTGGTGATGTCCATGCTCCAGCAGACTGCTGGCATGGATGATCGCCAGCTTGTCGCGGACATCCGCAACGCCAGCGTGGAGCTGGGGGCCTTGCCTGCGGAACAGCAGACCTCGTTCCTGATTGCTGCCGGGGTGAACGCCCTTGAGGCCAGAGCCGCGCAGGTGGGTATTATACCGGCCCCGCAGCCCGCTCCAGCCCCTCAGCCTGCGCCGGTCGTGGCGCCAGAGATATCCGTTGTCGCACCGGCGGCTGTTCCAGAAAGCGTTGCACAGACTGGCCCGGCTGTTGCTCAGTCCGAGCCCGGCGTTGCGGACCTTGGCCAGCAGGAGGAAGCTCCGTCATTTGTCGTGGCAGGCGAAAATGAACCGACGGCAGAGGAAATAGCCGCGCGCGGCCTGAGTGCCGATTATGCCAATTCCGTCGTGCAGCCGGCCGCGGCAGCCGTTGTTACCGAAAGCGTGACGCAAGCGACCTCCCATGAAGCGACGGCTCAGACAGGGATGGAGGCCGGTGGCCGAGCGCCTGTGCAGGAGAGGGATGACCCTGAGTACAGCAATCCATCCGCTGAGCACGCGATGCAGAATATTCCGGTTGGTGATCACGACGGCGCCTCTGCGTCTCGTAGTGACGAAACGGCAGGTGTAGCGCCAGTACAGTCAGGCCCTGACACTGCACAACCTGCACGCGAAGCTGGCGGGGAGCAGAAAGCTCAGGCGGGTATTAGCGCGCAGCAGGAGCGGGATATCCGCAACGAAGACATGAATAAGCAAGAAACTGCCGGAAACACGCCTCCCGAGAAGCAGCAGCAGAACGCCCAGAAGCAGCCGGCACAGTCCAACGGGCAAAAAGGGCATCAGCAGGACACCGAGGAGCAAATAGAATCTGCACCGAAAGCCAGCGCCCAAACACAGGCCTCCACTCAGGCCCAGCCTCAGGTCGCCCAACCGGCGCAGGCTCCTGTCGGGAGTCTGGCAGGACACGTCGTGTCCAAGGCGGCCAATGTTGCCAAATCGTGGTTTGCAAATCAGGCGGTCGCATCTGACCAGCGCCGGATCGATAGCCTTGTCGCCACTGTGGACGGCAACATCCGTATGGCGGATCAGCACTATCAGGACCTCAAACAGTCAGCCGCGCCCTTCTTCAAAAAACTGGAAGAAACCGCTCAGCAGGAAGGTGTCAAACCGGCCGCGCTGATGGCCAGCATGGGCGAGGGCGGCAAGCATTACGGCCTCTGGCAGGAGTTCACCAACCTGCGCATGACCGATGAGAAGGTCGGCAAGCCCTACAACGATCTGGCAATGACCTTGCAGGATATGCGCCGCAATCTTGGCTCCCTCCAGAGTGAAGCCGCTGAACGGGGTGCGACCAACGCTCAATCTGTGACCGGTGTCGAAGAGCGCGCGGGCCAAAAGGCCAGGGACATGGAGGACGTGCCCGGCCGCAATCCGGGAGAAAGCCTGATCAAGAGCATTGGCGGCGCGCTCGAACGTCTCATGGAGAAGGTGAAAGCGCGTTTTTTGGCTCTGACCCAGGGGCGTGAGCAGGGCCGCGACACCAGCCCGTCCATGGGGGCCTGAGCCATGCGCGGTGTGTCCAAAATGGCGCGGCTGTCGCCGCGCCTGCTGGCGGCGTTACTGGGAGGGTTGGTTCTGCTTCATGCAGGGCCAGCCCATGCCGCGAGCGGGTTCGAGAATGTGAGTTGGGCCGACCTGACCGCGGGTGATGACTGGTCCTCGCGGGTTCTCGACAGCCTGTTCCCGATGGACGGCACCGCAGACACTGCGACCGGCACGCTCCTGCAGTGGTTTACCTCCTTTGTCGGGCTCATGGCCGCGTTCTGGATCCTGTATTCCATTCTCGTGCAGATTCACAAAACGGCTGAAACCGGAAAGGTCTTCTCAGCCAGTTTCAGCGGCTGGGTGCCGGTGCGTGCAGTGGCCAGCGTCATTCTGATGCTGCCGGTTCTCAATGGCTTTTCACTCGGTGAAAATCTCATCGTGCATTTCGCCAAGACCGCTATCGGCATGACGATAATTGAAGAAAAAGTGGTGATGGACGCGGTGGGGCCACAGGCGCTGCCACTGGCCACGCCCATAATCCCCGGTTCGCGCCAGGTTGTGCTCGGCGTCATGGAAAGCGAGATCTGTCGGGCGCTGATCAACAAGGCGTCCAATAACCCGGATCTTGTTCCTGAGCCCGCCATTATTGACGATGGCAACGGTACGGTATCGATCTCCTACAGCATGGCCGGCGGTAACGGTGGAGCGATGCCGACCTGCGGGCTTGTCTCCATCAGCACGCCTGTCAGGACAGCGACCACGACCGAATATCAGAGCATTGATTTCAGCGGGGTCAGCAGCCAGCAGATTGCGTCCCTCAAAACGCTGACAGCCAATATCCGCTCGGGCCTGCAGAATACCATAACCTCTCTCTGGGAGACCCGTGATGTCGCGACACTGGGGGGGCTCAATGCTGTGTTCGTCGCGCAGACGAACTACCTTAATGGCCAGCTGACAGGCATTGCGTCCAGCGTGGTCGCGGCCGTCCGGAGTGCTGCCGGGTCAACAGCCAGCGACAATTCAGCGACGGCAGAACTCCGCTCGCTCGGCTGGACAGGGCTTGGTGCTTATTATCTGGAGATTTCCCGCCTGAACGCGGAAGTCATTTCTGTGTCCTCGATCACGCCCGCTGTCGTGGCCCCGTCATGGGCAGGCACAGGTCCTTATCTCGGACAGGATTTGATGCCGTTCCTCCAGAGCGTGTCCAGTTATCTCGGTAAAATGGATGCAGCCCTTCAAACTGCGGACGAGCCAGCGCCTAACAGCACATCACCCCGCCTCTATGCCAATGCCCGTGTCTCATCGGATAGCACGGCGATCTGGACAAAGGTGCTGAACTACCTGAATTTCGGCCCTGGCACGCTGGAACTCATCATGAACCACCTGGTGATGGGCAGTTCCGGCACGGACTGGGTTGACCCCCTTGGGGCCATGATCGGCATGGGGCATCTTCTCATCCATCTGGCGCTGACGGCCATAGCGCTCTCCGTGGCCGCTGGAAGTGTTTCACTCGATGTCAGTGCAGGCGTTGCGTCCTTCTTCACCGGCCAATGGGGGGCTACCGCTGCTGCTGCTGTGGCGACTTTTTTGAGCGGAACGATTACCCGCCTGCTCCCGGTGATTTTCACCGCCTGCCTGTTCCTGCTCTCCGCAGGGGTGACGCTGGCCTATGTCCTGCCCATGATGCCCTACCTTTACTGGATTGCCGGTGTTACGGGCTGGTTTTTGCTGGTGATCGAGGCTGTCGCTTATGCGCCTCTGTGGTTCCTCGCCCATATGACGTTTGCGGGAGACGGTATCCACGGCAAAGGGGTGCGGGGTTACGAAATCCTGTTCACCATCCTCTTCCGGCCATCGATGATGGTGATCGGCATGGTGTTCAGCTACACGGTGTTTTCCGCCATATCCTGGCTGCTGATGAAAAGCTTTCTGGTCGCCTCTACCTTTACGCTCGATCATGGCTATCTCACCGACAACTGGGTGGGCCTGATTGCCATGATCATCATGTATTCAGCCATGGAGATGACCACAGCGACATTATCCTTCCGGCTGATCACGACGCTGCCACATCACATGGCGTCCATGGTCGGGTTTGGCGCCGCCAGCCGTGTTGATGCGGAAGACTTTGAGAAATCCTCCACGCAACCGGTGAAGCAGGGGGCTGATACAGGGCGTCAGATTGGCACACAGTATCTCGAAGGATTGAAAGACGAGGCAAAAAAAAGTGGTGGCGGAGGCGGTTCTGGTGGTACAGTTCCCGCCATGGATACGACGACGGCCGCGCAGGTGCGGCCTATTACACAGACCGATGTTTGAGGGCGTGACCCATGAGCGGTGATTTTGTAACAGCGGGTGCATTAGGTGGTATTCGCGGGTCACTCCGCCGGGTGGCCAATGATCTGGAACAGCAGAACCGCACAGTCTCAGCGCTCGCCCAGCAGACGCAGATGGTCAACCACTGGCAGGCCACGGCTTTCAATCTCCAGAGCGAACTTGCCGAATGGCAAACCTGGGGTCGAAAGATGGAAGCGGGCTGGAGAAAAGAAAAGCAGGTCTCCGCCGATCTGCGGCAGCAGCTTGAGCAAGCGCAAAGCCACCTTGCTCAGGCGCAGGAAGCCGTGCGGGCTGAAAAGAAACTGCGAGATGATGAATTCAATGACGGTGTTAGGAAACATAACAAGCTCGTGAGGGAGTTTAATAAGCTCGCCGAGTGCCTAAACACCGTTAAAGCTCAGCCGGGTAATGCAGTCGCGCTGATTACCGCTCTCGAGGCAGAACTGAACGCACAGCAGGCATGAGGTTCTCTCTTCCCCTGCTCATCTGCGTGCTTGCTCTTTCCGGGTGCGCCCACGGCAATCTGCGTTCCGCGAGCGACAGGCCTCTCAAGCCGCCGCCGGTGCGTCAGGCACAGTATGATCCTTATGCGCCGTATGGTTCATCCCCTGCCCGCTGGTCGCCCTCTGTCGCCTCCCGTGAGGGCACGATCGTCCGCCCGACTGATCCTGTCGATCAGGCCGACCGCCCGGATTACGAACACGCCAAATGGGCTGTGTCGCAGACTGCGGGACGAGCCGGTACCTTCTAGGCAACACGCCGCCACAACGGAACGCTTCATAGTGATCGGGAAACAAGGCGATTGCCTGATCCTGCGTGTATGGAGCGTTTTTTTATGTGTGCTGAACCCGCTATTGCCGATGTGCCCGAAACGGCTGAACGATTGGCCCCAACACGCGAAAAGCAATGTCCCGCGTTGCCAACTACACTGGCGGCCCTGCTGGATGAACATCTTACTCGTCGGGCGGCCCGGACGTGGCGTGAGAGATCCCCGGACACCTAGGCAGATCTGTGCATCGGAATCTTCTTCCCGATGCCACCGCGTGGTAATCGACAGGTTCAACCACAAAGACGGAGTTTCCCGTGTCGCTTATGCCCAAACTGGCTGTCGCGCTGCTTGCCACTGGTGTGCTTGCTTCTGCCGCACAGGCGCAGACAATGTCGCCCGCTGAACTGGATCGGCTCTCGGCCGAGCGGCAGGCAGAGATCGGCCCGCGCGACTGGGGTCCGCCCGTTGCTGTCGCCCCAGAAGCGCCTCCCGTGCCGCTGAAAGGCTCCGTCGCCTGCATGTCGCCTCGCACTGAGTTCGAGCCTGTCTATGCCGGACCGAGCAGGCACGCAAAAAAAGTCGGTGTCGCACCGCCCCAGATTGCCGTGACGGGAACGACATCGGGTGAGTGGACACGGATTATTCGTGGACAGGGCAGTTACGCATGGATCCCGACTGCGGATGTCCTGCCGTGGCATTCGACAACGGCTAAAGCAGGCACGCGCTGCACTGTCGAGGGTATCCGCCCGTCAGACGGTATGGTGGTGTTCTCTTATCCGGATTCCTGATCTGCTTTGGAGAACACAGACCAGCAGTGTTCTCCAAAATCAGATCGATGATGACTCTTCGCTCTGTTGCGTTTATCATCTCCTCATGAAAACTGACACCCGACAGGCAATTCTTGAGGCCATCAAGAAACAGACCGCTGCCAATACCAAAAGTAAAACGGCGGCCCGTGCAGCTCTGCGCCGCATGGGAATTGTCGACCGCAAGGGTAATATTGCCAAGGAATATACGCGAGATCCCCGGTCCGAGGGCATGATGCGGGCGTGAAGCGATGACGGCGCTCCATACGTCCTTTGTGCTCGGGTATCATGGATGTTCGGAAGAGGTGGGCCTTAGCCTCATCTTGCAGCAGAAACAACCGATTAAGTCGGAAACTGCTTATGACTGGCTGGGACCGGGTTTTTATCTCTGGGAGTCAGACCCCCACCGGGCCTATGAATGGGCGAAGCAGAAGCAGAAACGTGACCTGACCTTCAAGCCCTTCGTCGTAGGTGTCGTGCTTGATCTCGGCAACTGCCTCGATTTAACGAACCGCGAGGATCTTGCGCTTCTTCAAGTGGCCTACGAAGGTCTGAAGGCGACTTTCGATGCTGAAGGTAATCCGCTTCCTGAAAATCGCGACGCCGGCTTCGATCCCAACAACGACAAGCTGTTCCGCAATCTGGACTGTGCCGTTATCCGCTATCTGCACGCCTCAATAGGTAGCGGCTCTCCGCAGCTCGCTCCCTACGATACGGTTCGAGGCCTTTTCCAGGAGGGTGGCGCACTATACCCTGGTAGCGCCTTCCGATCCAAAACACACACGCAGATAGCGGTGTGCAATCTCGACTGTATCAAGGGTTTCTTCATTCCCCCGTCATAGTCAAAAAGGTCTGTCGCATCGAAGGCCTCAAGGCCGTAAACTGGCTGGAGGCAGCGCCTCGTGCCAGAGCGCGAAAAACCTAATGCTCTGGCACACAGGCTCTGGCCCCCTAGCGGGGCCAGAGGTTTCCACCCCGCGCGATGAACGCTCCAAACCGCCCAGCGCCCCGGGTGCGGAGCATCCAGTTCGAGAAACTGAGCCGCATGAACTCTGCGAGCAGCACCAGCAGGATGATCGCGAACTGCACGCTGGCGACACTCAGCAGCCTTGTTCCCTGATGAACACATGACCAGATCCACACGCCCAGAGTGCCCACAAACAGAAGCAGACAGAGCCGGCCGTTACGCCGTGTGGACACCAGCGCCCTGATCGTCGCGGGGTCCATAACAGGTGCAAGGGCCGTATCGATAGCCGATGCCTCGATGAAGGCTTCCCTGTCGCGCAGGTACTGGCGCGACAGGGTGAAGGCGCGCGCGGCCCTCACGAATGGCAGGTAAAGCGGGAAGATCAGCCATTTCCCCACTTTTAGAACTGAGCGTGTGGAGCGCTTCACCGTCCCATCTCCCGCACCAGTCGTTCGACATCCCCCGGAAGACCCTCAGTGACATGCGAGACGCCCGCCTTGTCGCGCCAGATGAGCGTGGGCGTCCCCCTGACACCAATGGCATGGGCAACATCCATATTCTGCTGCAGATGAAGAGCCGCCACGTCCGTACGGGGCATGTCGTCTGCGACATGATGCAGGTCGATGATTTTCCGCCAGGCTGGCTCCATTTCGTATGGGACAACCGACAATAGCGCGGTGGCGGCCGGCGTGCTGGCGTGCCCGTTTTCATGGTCGTTGATGGCGATGGGCAGCAGGACGAGCTGAATGTCGCGGCGTGCGACAAACGGCTCCAGCTGCCCCAGCGCGCGGATGGACCACGGGCAGAGCGGATCGATCACCATGGTCAGACGTGGCGGCCCGTCCTGTCCAACCAGCCCGACACTCGCGCGATGCACCCGTTTCGCCAGCTCTGGCGACAGTGTCGCATTGGCCTCCGGGCGTGTCTGTCCCGGCGGTGTCGCGCCCGGCTTTGCCCCGGTGATGGTCACGGTGGGGATCGCCCCCTTGATCGGCGCAATGGTGTCGCGCGTGACGTTATGCCCGTCCTTCTCCCACAGGACACCACCAATCAGCGCCTGTCCGTCCGGGGTCAGATAGAACACCCGGAAGATGTCGCCATTGACGGCATACACGCCCTGAAGGCCATGATTCATCGCCCGGCTCCCGATCTCATAGACTGTCGCGCCCGTGCTGGTGATGCGCGTCAGTGCGGGGCTTGCCGCGATTTCTGCGGCCGGGATGAGCCTCGGCGTGGGCACGACGGGCGTGGGCCGTAGCACGGGTCCGGCATTGGTGGCCGCTGTTCCTGCAGGTGCTGACGCGGGCAGGGGGCGTGTCGCCTCCAGAGACGGCGGGGAGGGGCATTGCTGAGCCTGCGCCAGCATGGGGAGCGCTACGAGGGTGGTGGCTGCCAGAATGGCATAGCGGGGATGTCGCATAGGGGTCTCCTTCTCTCCCCATCATGCGCCAAAGCGTTGTGACGCCACTTCGAACAAAAGGCGAACGCAGAGCGTCACAACGCTCTGAGCGATACTGGGGAGAGAGCAACAGGCAAAGGAGCCGCCCCGTGTCACTCAGATCCACGCTTGCCCTCACGCTGCTGGCTGGCAGCCTGTTCGTAGGCCACGCCCGCGCAGAGGACGTGTCGCCCGCAGAACTCGACCGGCTGTCCGCTGAACGACAGGAGGCCATCGGCCCACGAGACTGGGGGCCGCCTGTCGCAGCCGCACCGGAAGCCCCCCTGATGCCGCTGGGCGGGCAGGTGACGTGCATGTCGCCCCGCATGGAGTTTGAACCGGTCTATGCTGGCCCAGGTGCCGAGACGAAGCAGGTCGGTGTCGCCCCACCCCAGCTTGCCGCGACCACGACAACATCAGGCGGGTGGACACGCATCCTGCGCGCCTACGGGAAGGCCGCGTGGATACCGACCGAAGATCTGCAGCCCTGGACGTCCACAACCGCCTCGCCGGGCACACGCTGCACGGTGGCGGGCATGCGGCCCTCTGACGGCATGATCCTCTTCTTCTATCCCGGCGCATGAGGCGGGGTGTCTCTCTGGCCCGTTGCGGTGGGCTCGGCGTTCTGGCCGTGTGTCTCGTCGCACGGCCGGGCGTCGCACAGGTGGCTACGCAGATCGTGCCGACCATCGAGGAGCCCGGTGCGCCGACCTTTACCTTTCCCGGAACAGACGCATCCTCCTCAACGGGAACAGGCGTATCGGGCAGCGCATCGAGCTACTCAGGCGCCTGGGGCAGCAGTGACGCCATGTCGAAACTGCTGTCGCAATCCTATGGCGCGGACGCTGTCGCGGCGGCGAAGGCGGCGGGAATCAACCCTGACACACTCGCGGCCTTCGGGCAGATCGAAAGCCATTTCCAGAATACGGGCAACAGCTCGTCCTCGGCCAAAGGGGTCTGGCAGATCACCAATGGCACATGGAACGAATATGCCTCCAAGCTGGGCCTGAGCAGTGCCGATCGCAACGATCCGACGGCGCAGGCCAAGGTCGCCAGTGCGATCATCAGTTCCTACGCCAGCTCCGTCTCCAAATCCACCGGCAAGGCCGCGACATCGGCGCAGGTCTACGCCGCCTATATGTTCGGACCCTCGGCCGGATCAAAGATTGCCACAGCGACGAGCAGCACGCCTCTGAGCAGTCTGGTGTCGAGTTCGTCGCTTGCCGCGAATAACATGAGCGGCTGGACGGTCGGACAGTACCTTTCGACGGTTTCCACCCGCATGGGCAGCGGCGCTTCCGAGACGGTCACCTCATGACGACACCAACCCGGAATTTGCGCAATTTTGGACACAAATTCGGTGAAAAAACAGTGATTTACACGCTGTTTTTCCGTTTTTTGATCTTGTCTGAAACCCTGTACACGGGCAGGTTGAACGGCAGACAGGACGCGTGCTGTGCCGCGAGTCCGAGCCACCCCATTCGAGGCCCGCCGATGACGTAGCCACAAAAAGGAAAACCCTGCCTCTCCCGGTTTGCAGACCGGAAAAGCCAGGGCACCCGTAACGAACCATAAGCTATAGGGGATTAATTGCCCTTTCCCTATAGCCAGCTTCCGCTCGAAACGCAAGCAAATTGCGAACGGGGAAGGTTTGTCCGGGTGCCTGCGTCGAGAGGTCTGTCATGACCCATAGCACTGGACCTTTTGAGCTGTGCCCCAGACACATACTGATGACCTCTGCCCGATCCGCAGGCGGGGGAAACGCACCCTGACGCCTGCCATGCAGCGGGCGCGCGACGAGCTGCTCGGCCTGCCGCCTGACTATCCGGACAAGTATGCCGTCCTGAATACACTCCGGGCGCTGCCGCGTTCCTTCCCGTTGACGCGCAGCGCACGGGGGCTACTGGAGAGGATGGTGGAGAAAACCCGTCCCGAAAGCTGGGAGGCGTTGGAAACCCCGTTCATCTACGCGCACAACGCGACGCTCATGTCCTGGACTGGTCTGTCATTGACCGCCCTGAGGCGGGCCGTGAGGGAGCTGGCCGAGGCGGGGATGCTGGTGCCCTGCGACGGCCGGAATGGCCAGCGCGGACGGCGCTGGCAGGGGCAGGACGGGATGTCGCAGGTCGGGTTCAGTCTGGCCTCCCTGCGCTATCGCTGGCCGGAGCTACAGGACCAGCTTGAGGTCGGCCGGCGGCAACGGGCGGAAGTCGCGTTCCTGCGTGAGGCGATAGCCGATCTGAACGAGCAGGTGCGCGTGGCGGCCGAGCTGCAGGGCGACGAGGCGACAGCCCTTGCGGCCGCGCGCATCATGCGCCTGCGGCGTGGCACGGACCTCATCGACACGCTGGTTAGCTACCACGACGACATGAAAGCGCTCTGGGCGCGCGTGCAGCCTGTGGAAAACCTTGCGGAAAACAGCGTCGGCAAGCCGCCCAAAACTGCACAGTGTATCCCTGAAACGGCACCCATGGATGTTCAATCTGGCACCCACTATACAGAAAGAAATAACAAAAAACCTAAAAAGGTTATTGTAGTAGCGCCCGATAGGCGCAATCGCATTGAGACAATGCGGCGTGCGGGGCAGGTGTCTCCCTCTGAACCATCCGAGGGGCTGGAAGCATCCATCCTGCGAGGTTTCCCAGGCACCAGCACGTTCTTCCTGACCGTGTGTCCTGCCTTGCGGGATCTGTGCGCCTCGGCCAAGCCCGACCGTGCCCAGTTGTCCGACGCGGCCGAACTGCTCTCTGGACAGATCGGCATTGGCTACCAGTCGTGGAAAACCGGCTGCACCGCTCTGGGCCGGTTCGAGGCGGCCGTCGCGGTCATCGTCATGGCGACACGGAAAGATCAGGGCGAACAGATCCGGCACCCCGATGCGTATTTCCGGGCGCTGGTCGAACGCGGGGTGCGTGGAACGCTCCACCTTGATCGCAGTCTTTACGCCCTGAAGGACACGCTGGCGCTGGACGTGTCGCAGATACCTGCACGGTCGGTGGGCCGGGCAAAAACAGCGTCACAACCGGTTCACCTACAATGAGGGAAGGAGCCGGATGGTTCGGTTCACTGAAAGGACACCCCTCATGGATTTTTGGAAACGACACAAGGATCACTCAGTCTGCTCCGCCCCGGACACGTTGCAGACATCAGGCCGCACCGCCCGGCGCAAGCGGAAAGTTGTCGGCAGCTGGGCCATTTTAGCAGGCGTCGTTCTCGCAACCCGTGTTGCTGTCGCAACGCCCTATGTGGTGCCGTCCGGTTCGATGCAGCCAACGCTGCTGATTGGCGACAGGATGATCGCCCAGCCTCTTGCCTATGGATTCAGCACCGCCAACCTGCCGTTAGGCAATTATCTACCGGGCACGGGTCGGGTGTTTGCTCGACTTCCGCATCGAGGAGACATTGTCGTATTCCGCAACCCAGCTCATCCTGCGGACACGTTTGTAAAACGGGTTATCGGCCTGCCAGGCGATACCCTCTCACTCCATGCTGGACGCGTCACGCTAAACGGGCATGAACTTCCGTGGGCTTATGATGGGCTCTCTCTGGAAGAGCTATCTGACGGACGCAAGGTTCCGGCCGTCCGCTATACCGAGACACTGCCGGGCGGTTTTAGGCACCCGTTACTTAAAACAACGACGACCGGCCCTCTGGATACCATCCCGCGCGTCACCGTTCCCGCTGGTCACCTGTTTGTCATGGGAGACAATCGCGACAACTCGGCCGATAGCCGTCTGGACCAGGCGAACGGTGGTGTCGGGTTGCTGCCTGTATGGAACCTTCAGGGGAAGGCGATTGTCATTGCTGCATCCCGCGACACGAAAGCCCCGACAGGGACGGTTTCCGAGGCCCTGAGCAGCATCAGGTTCGAGCGGTTTTTCAGTTGGGTGAAATGACCATGAATGACAAGCAGACGACCGAGGCCGTTCAAACGTCTGGTCTGAAAGGTGATGATAAATGGCTGCTCGGGCTGCTACCGGCAGGTCTTGCCGGGTTGCTGGCTATCCTGTCATTCGGGCTTGAACATCGACGTTACATCAATCTTTCTGTGGGATTAATCTGCGCCGCTGGTCTCAGCTCTACGCTAGCGTCAACGATATTGCGGCGGAAAGGGCCGCCATTAGCCAAAGACACCGCTCTTATATTCGGGTTAATGGCAGGCATTATAATATTATTTGCTCAGCATTTGCTGTTCGCGGGTTTGCTTGGGGCTCACCGATGATCTCTGATAATCAGATGACCGTGTTTAACGTGGTCCGTGACGGCGTGAAAAGCAATAAACCCGTCTCTTATGCGGAAGCACTCGATTTTCTTGATGCGTGTAAAATCACGGATGCAGATCCGGTTGAGGCCATTTTAGAAAATGGGCTTCCTTTTGAGATAGATAGCGGACAGATGTGGTTTGAGCGTATCAGCCCGATTGCAGCAGAAACCGGAAAACCGTCTGCTTCCGACGCGTCTGTTGTTCATGAGCAGATAGTTGGCGTGGCACGCTTTTCGCGTAAACCAACACGAAACGGTACTCGCAGCCTTCATGTCGTTTCTGGGGCTCAAGCTATGACCCGCAAACAGACGACTGAAGCCCCGTGGGAATGCCCCGTGATCACAGGCTGGATGAAGAACGCCACGCTGTTCGGGTTTGTTCAGATAAACACGCAGGAACCCACGCTAATTATGGCGTCGACCAGGATGGGTATGTCCTACCTAGTGCGACAGAATAACGCCAAAATGGATGACATCCATGAGTGACAACAATACGACCGAAACGACGCCTGAACGGTTGCGTATGCTGCTGATCCACGATCTAGCCGGGCAAATAATCGAAATGGTGAGCGAGCCAGGTCACCAATCTGCTATCGCTGACGCAGGATCTCTAATCAGGAAAGCGGCGACACTCTTCGATGGTCCGCTGTCCGGCGCACCAGCTCTGAGCGGCTTCATCGCCGATATTGGCCGGTCTTTGGCATATGCTCAAACACGCAAGTGGCCTAAGCAGATGACGCTTAGTGTATCTTCGATCCGGTCCCTGCTTGTTGCCGTCCTTAACGGGGAGACGGTCCCATGACGAATGACAAGCAGACGACCGAAACGCCATGGGAAGGCTCCGTAATCATCGGGCTGCATAAGAACACCACGCCCTTTAGCTTCGAGCAGATAGAGACCCAGAAGCGCACGCTGATTATGGGGCCGACTAGAATGGGTATGTCCCACCTAATGCGACAGAATAACGCTAAAATGGACGCCCCCCATGAATGACAACCAGATAATTCCATCCGGATATACGCTCTACCGCCGAACCATGAATGGCATCCTTTCTGATGTGGTGGCACACCTGTCGGCGACAGACGACAATACGGCATGGCGAGAAGTCGCCAAACTTAACGGTGCTAAGCCGACATCGGGTATTCTGCGGTCGCTGAAAACGGCCTACCAAATTATGCCGGTCTATGAGGAAACTAGGCCATTCAGTGAGATGCCCGATGTCTGAGGATAACTGGCCAGACCCTGAGCGTCCCGGCGTACCTATGTTCCCTGAGCGAGATGGCCTGCACGTAATCAGGGTTAGTCCCGTTAATTTTGTCGTACGACACTGGTCGGCGAAATACCGCCACTATTCGCACAACGCAGGATGGCGCAAAGGTGTATCCCCGGAGGCTATGGCCGACTTCTTTTATGTCGGTCCATGTTTAACTCAAGCACAGATTGCCGAACTGCAGACAACAGCATTGGACAAACGCCGGATGGCTTCGTAACCGACTGCTAGTCGGTGCACCTCTTCGGAACGGCCATTTGCCTTACTAAGTTTCTAAAATGTTCCTCGGGCTGGGCTAAAACAGCGTCACAACCGATCGAGATACAATGAGGGAAGGAGCCGAATGTCTCGGTTCACTGAAAGGAACTTCCCTCATGGTTTACAAACTGCCACGCATTCAATCCATTCCGTCCGCAGGGACACGCATGCGTAAGATAGTCCCCGCTTTGGGGCTGCTCACCTGTTTCGTTGCTTCTCCGTCCTTTGCAGGAGAGACATCTCCCTCCAATACCACTAATTACGCGACGAGCGTCCAGACGATAAATAGTTACGTCGAAGTTCAGATGCGTTTTTTACAGGCTGCGATCAATAATGCCCGCCGTGTTGATGTTGATACAACGAGACTGGACGAACTGATCCGCCTTCAGACGCAACAGGAGATGGTTCTCGAAAAAATATTGGATAATCTCGGAACGCTTGCGCATTTGAAGATGCAGATCGCTAATCTGCAACAGGACGCTCAGACTGGACGAGCGCGGAGCAAGTGACATGGCGACCACACTCAAAACTCCTCAGTCCACCGATGGCGAACTTGCCAAAGCATTCCTCGCCAGTGTCGCAAAAGAAGTCATTTGCGAATATGCCGACGGCTCTGAGACCGCGTGTCCTGGTGTTTCATGGCGTGCGGCGATGAACAGACTGACTGTCCCCCTGCGGGCTATCGCGGACGAACTGGAAATCCGCCCCGAGGCCCGACGTATTGCGGCGGTATTGAATGATCCTGCTGCATCCTTCTGGCTTAAACTGGCGCTTGTGACAGCCCTGAGCTGCGATCCAGTCGATGTTGTCAACGACTGCGAGCATCTCTCAGCTCTTCTTGGAGAGCGGGCGGACTGCATGCTGTCTCGGGCAATCGAAGAACTTGGTGGCAACCCTGACCATGAAAGCCTCT
>NZ_BJMV01000017.1 GCF_006539345.1 Acetobacter peroxydans | reverse complement strand
AGCACCCCATGTAATGGTGGATCGGCTGGCCCTTGAACGAAAACCGCGAGGTGCCGTCCGGCATCAGCCCCTTGCCCTGCGTCGCGCGGATCGCCGTGCACAGGTTCGTCTTGCGCGAAAGGCACGACTTGCACTCGCGGCACTCGGGCGTATACAGCGGAATCACGTGGTCGCCCGGACGCAGGTGCTGCACGCCAGCCCCGACCTCCACAACAACACCCGCCCCTTCATGCCCCAAAATCGCAGGAAACAGGCCCTCAGGGTCCGCTCCAGACAGCGTATACTTGTCCGTGTGGCATAGCCCAGTCGCCTTCACCTCAACCAGAACTTCACCCGCACGCGGGCCTTCCAGTTGAACACGCTCAATCTCCAGCGGACGACCCGCCTCAAATGCTACCGCAGCCCTTACGTCCATTTCTCTTTATCCCCTGATCAAGATTTTTACTGAGTGACATTGCGAGAGGCCGAACCAGACGGTCCAAGCCCCAGTTGCCGCAAATGATCGATGATTGCCCGTGCCGCCTCATCGGGAGAGGGAGCGACCAGCACATTCGCGCTTCCTTGCCGCGCGGTATCGGCGACACCATTCATCAGCCGAGGGCGGGCGCGCCAGGGACGGATTTCGCCTACAGGCCCCTCCGGCTCCAGCCCCTCCGCCACCACACCCGGATGAACGCCCTCAATCTGGGCCGCCCGTCCTACCGCGTGAATGTACGTGGGCACAGTTCCCGTGCGCTCATGCGCCGCCAGCACACAGGGTCCATCAATGAACACCGGCCTGCGTACACCGCGCGGTCGGGCCTGAAGCACCTGCATTGTACCGGGGCTGCCGCCATCCTGCTGGGACACAGCCACAACCGCCGCGACGTCCGACACGACAGCCCAACCCAGCGCATGAGCGACTTCAAAAGGTACAAGACCGCTATCCAAGGCACCGCTGGCTTTATGCCCCGTTATTAGAATGCTGATATCCGCATTGGCCCGCAGCCAAGCCGCCAGTATCGTGCCGACATCACCAGTTCCCACCTCATCTTGCGGCAGCACATCGATCCGGTTCAGGCCATAGGCGGCGTAGTCACGGAGCAGGGACGTTTGCGCCCCCACGTGCACCCCTACAAGGTCAGCCGAAAGCTGGCGGGCCAGACCGATGGCATGAATTTCCGAAAGTACCGGCGCAGCACGCCCGGAGAGAGAGTCCACACCGCAGGACAGGGCTACGGCTACACGCATGGGTTCTCCCCTTCCTGTTGCGCAAGCCGGAGCAGCGCGGGCATGACTTCCTGCGCATCGGCGATAATCGCCAGCGACGCCCGCGCGACCATGGCGGCATGGAGGTCCGTATTGACGGCAATGATGTTTTCCACCCGCCCGATCCCCTGCAGGTGCTGGGGCGCGCCTGAAATGCCCATGGCCAGATAGCACGCGGCATCCAGCACCGTGCCTGAAGCCCCAACCTGAGCCTGCCGGGGCATGTATCCGGCATCGCACACCACGCGGCTGGCACCTGGCGTTGCGCCGAGTGCGCGCACCAGTTCGGCAAACGTGGTGAAGTCGCTCACCCCGTTGCCTGCCGCCACCACAAAGGGGGCTTCCGCCAACGGCAGGCTGGCCGGATCGCCTGCAATGGCTTCTCCCAGCCGCACGCGGCCGTTAATGACCGGCTTTTCCGCTACGTCTTCGGGCTGCCAGTCTGTCTGCACAATTTCATGTGGCAGACCAGCATACGCCGCCACCCGGTCTTCCTCCAGCGTCATGACCTGCGGGAGCGCCTGTACCACCCGCTCGCGCCGCATGGCATGGCATGGCGCAATCACGGCCCGCAACGAAAAGGCCTGTATGCCCCCCATGAAACCGCACCCGCCTGCAACCGCAACACGGCGTGCCCTGTCAGCACCATCCGGGCTTTCGGGAAGCAGAATATGCGCAGCGCCACTGGCCCGAAACCAGTGCAGAACCGCACGGGCCTGCTGAGCCGGGTCAGACCGCCCGGCAGGCAGGAAAAACAGCCTGTCCGCTCCCGCCTGCGACAGCGCCACGCGCTGGTCTTCCGGCAGGTCGGCCGGGCAGAGAACACCCACGGCCCCTTTTCCGCCATCCGCCACAAGACGCGCGGCACCCAGGATCTGGCGGTCAAAACGCGAAAGCCGCATCTCCTCGAAATCGGGAACCGCCAGCACCAGCATGGCCGGGTCTTCCACCCGGATGGTGCGCGGCGCGGACACACCGGAAACCACAGTCGCCTGACCAGGGCGGGCGCTTCCCCAGATAATCCGCCTACGTCCGGCAGCACCCGGCACGGTCTGGCGCGCCCGTTCCGCCCTTGGATCACGGCGCCTGCTATCCAACACCACGGCCGGAGTTGTGCCCATGACAAAACGCACCCGCCCGCCCCGACCGGTCTGGCGGCGCGCAGCCCGTTCAGCAAACGGTGCGCGACGGATACGGCCTGTCATGCTTCCTCCACGGCGGCCAGCACCAGTTCGGCAATATCACGCACCTGAGGCTGCTCGCCCACTACGCCTTCCAGCATGGCCGTACAACCGGGACAGCCCACCGCCACCACGGCGGCGCCAGCCTGCCTTGCCTGCGCCATCCGCAGATCGGGAATACGCTCACGCGCATCCACATCGCTAACCGGATTGCCGCCTCCGCCGCCACAGCACATGGCCTGCAGACCGTGCCGCTCCATTTCCACCACGGTCTGACATGCCCCGGCCAGCAAACGGCGAGGAGCCTCTGTCTGCCCGTTGTAGCGGCCCAGATAACAGGGATCATGCCAGGCCACAGGGGCCCCCGCGCGCGCGGTCAGGCGCAGACGCCCCGCCTGCACCAGCTCATCCAACAGGGTTGTATGGTGCTGCACCACCCACGATGCCCCAAGGCCATCATTCAATTGCGGGTATTCATTGGCCAGAACATGAAAGGCATGAGGGTCCGCCGTGACAATGCGGTTAAAACGGCGACGCGAAAGCGTCGTAACCACCTCCGCCGCCAGCATCTGAAACGTTGCCTCATCCCCCAGACGGCGCGCCAGATCGCCACAGTCCGTTTCGGCCTCGCCCAGAATGGCAAACCGCAGCCCGGCATGGCGCATGAGCTTGACCAGCGCCTGAAGGCTCTGGCTGTAGCGCCGGTCAAAAGCGCCCTCCCCCAGCCAGAGCAGAATATCCGTTTCTTCTCCCTCGGCCAGAACCGGCACATCCAGCATGGCCAGCCCTTCTGCCCGCTCAGCCGGAGCACGTCCGGCAAGGTTGCCCTTGTCGCGCAGCACACGCAGCGCCGTTGCCGCCCCCGGACGCACGGCCCCCTGCATGAGCGCCTGACCCCGCCGCAGATCGACAATGGTATCCACATGTTCGATCATCATCGGGCATTCCTCCACGCAGGCGCGGCAGGTCGTGCAGGCCCAGAGCGTTTCGGGATGAATGGAGCCCGCCTCCCCGACAATGGCCTGAGACATGCCGCCCTGCCCCGTCACGGCCGGAGCACCGGGAGCCGGAGTTCCCGTATAAACCCCGCCATGCATGGCATGTACCATGCCCTGTATCAGCGCCTTGGGGTTAAGCCGCTGGCCCGCCGCAAAGGCAGGACAGACCTGCTCGCACCGGCCACACTGGATACAGGCATCGAAACTGGCGAGAACGTTCCAGGAAAAATCAACAGGCGCGATGCAACCCAGCATCGGTGCATCCAGCGCGATGCCACGCAGGGCTGTATCGCGCCCGCCACCAAACCGGCCCGGACGGGTGTGGGTTACCAACCACGTTGCCCCCGAAAACGCATGTTTGAGCGGCCCGGCCCCGAGCAGCCACAGAAGAGCAGCCCCTCCAGCCCCTGTCATGACCTGCCCAACCCATACGACAGGCCCGGTCTGCGTATCGGAAACAACAGCCCACACGGCCAGAAACCACAGCCCGCCAAGGCAGCAGAGAATGGCCGGAGCAATGGCGTAGAACAGGCCGCCAGACAGAAAGGAAGGCTTATGCGGCCAGCGCCTGCGCCAGACCAGCACCGCCCCCGCCAGCCCCACGACAGAAAACAGCGCAACGCAGCCCCAGTACAAACGGCTGGCCTGCAAAAAAGGCAGCACGCCCAAGAGGGCCAGCGCCACACTGGCCATGAGGCCGCCCGCGGTCAGCGCGTGCATACGCCCCGCCCCCGGCCTGCGTTCAACCACGTCGTGCACGTCCTTGAGGTAACGCCGCGGCAGGGCCGCAAGCCCCGCCCGCCAGTCAATGACAGCCGGACGCCCCTGCCGCCACCCCATAACGTAACGCCCGGCAACAAGCAGGGCGCCTACGCACAATACCCACGCCAGACCTGCGGCCGTCAGAATCATCTCTTAAAAATCCTTGCACAGACGCAAGGCATCATAAATGGCCGCGTGAATGTTACGACCGGCAACGGCATCGCCAATGCGGAACAGGGCAAAGCCCTGCGGACCGGCATGTTCAAGAGCCGGCTGCGTGCGCCCTTCCAACAGGGCGGGCAGATCTGTCACACCATGATTGACCGAGCGTTCCTTGAGGTCAAAATACAGGGCTTCCAGCGGCAGGTTCCCGCATTCCACCACCACGGTATCCACCAGACGCTCTTCTTCCTCGCCGGTCATGGTATTGCGCAGCACCGCCACCACGCGGTTTTCCTCGCTGTAGAGTTCCTGCAACTCCATGTTGGGCGTCATGATCACACCCAGACGATACAACTCACGCAGATGCACAGGCTGGTTGGTTGTGCCAACTTCCTGCGCGATCAAGCGGTCGCAGGTCACCATTTCCACCTGACAGCCACGCGTGGCCAGAAGTTCGGCAACGGAAGCGGCATTATGCTGGCCCATTTCGTCATACAGCAGCACGCTGCCTTCCGGGGCCGCCTGACCGTCCAGCACATCGCGAACGGTACAGGCCAGTTCATGGCCCGGCCAGTCTCCCCGGTTTGCGACACCACCCGTTGCGACAATCACGACATCCGGGGCCAATGCCGCGACTGCCTGCGCATCGGCCGCCGTATTCAGCCTGATATCCACACCCAGTTTCCGCACCTGTGCATCAAGCCAGCGCACGATACCGGACAGAGCCTCGCGCCAGCCAGCCTTGGCCGCCGTGTTGACCTGCCCGCCCGTGCGGTCGCTTTTTTCAAACAGGATCACCTCATGCCCACGCAGAGCGCAGACACGCGCCGCCTCCAGACCGGCCACGCCGCCCCCCACGATCACCACGCGCCGCTTGCGCTCTGCGGAGGCGATATCATGGGGCATGGTCTGCTCACGCCCGGTCGCGGGGTTTTGCAGGCACAGCGCATCACCGCCCACGTAAATTCGGTCGATGCAGTAACCCGCGCCGACACACTGGCGGATATCATCCTCGCGCCCGGCTGCCAGCTTGTTGACGATGTGTGGGTCCGCGATATGGGCGCGGGTCATGGCCACCATATCCACATGGCCTTCGGCAATGGCCCGGGCCGCCGTGGCCAGATCCATGATACGCTGCGCATGGAAAACCGGAATATCCACCTCACGCCGAACACCGCTCGCCAGATACAGGAACGGCGCAACAGGAAATGCCATGTTGGGCAGGCTGACAGCGTGCGACATTTCATCACGCGCCTGGCCACCGATGATATTGACGAAATCAATCAACCCGCGCCCGGCATAATCCGAAGCGATAGCGATGGCATCTTCATGCGAAATGCCGCCTTTAAGCATTTCATCGCCCGACATGCGCAGGCCCACCACGTAGCCATCGCCCACCGCCTCACGCACGGCGGTAAAGACCTCGCGCCCAAAGCGCATACGGTTTTCAAGCGAGCCGCCGTAGCCATCGCTTCTTCTGTTAACGAGCGGGCTCCAGAACTGATCGAGCAGGTGGCCATGCGCGCCTGACAGTTCCAGACCGTCCAGCCCGCCTTCCTTGCAACGACGAGCCGCATCAGCAAATGCGCGGATAATACGGCTGATATCCTCATTTTCCAGCGCCTTGGGCACCGAACGTGAAGCAGGCTCGCGCACAACGGACGGTGCCACAACCGGCAACCAGGCATCCGTATCCCAGCGGGTGCGGCGGCCCATATGGGTCAACTGAATCATCAGCTTGCCGCCATAGGCGTGCACCCTATCCGCAAACTGCTGGAAATACGGAATGATGCTGTCATCCGAGACAGCAATCTGATTCCACGGTGTAGCGGGGCTGTCGCAATCAACTGAGGACGAGCCACCAAACATGGTCAGCCCAATGCCGCCACGCGCTTTTTCCGCATGATAAAGCTGGTAGCGATCCTTGGGCTTACCCCCCTCGCCGTAGCCCGGCGCGTGGCTTGTGCTCATGATCCGGTTACGGATGACCAGATTTTTGATTCGCAGGGGACGCAGAAGAACATCCGCATTCGCGTTCATGCTGTCAGTTTCCTTCAGGGCTGGCCGCTCTGGCCCATCTGCCGCCGTTCATCGCGCGGGGGGTAGCCATACCGCCCGCGATAAGCCGTGCTGAAATGCGCCGAGGATGTAAAACCACAGGCCATGGCAACATCCGTTACCGGCATACAGGTCTGCTGCAGCAGCCTGCGTGCTTTTTCCAGCCGGGCCGCGGACAGATAACCAGCGGGGGTCGTATTTGTGTGACTGCGGAAAATCCGTTCGAGATGCCTGGTGGAAAAACCAAGCTCTTTCGCCAGCGTCGCCACGCGCAGGGGACGATCCATCTGGGTTTCGATCATGCGCACCGCCTTGCGCAGCGCAAGCGGCATACCAGCCAGATTGGCGGCGGGCTGGCTTTCCTCGCCCGCACGCCCACGGTCAAGAATGAACTGCGCGGCCACAGCGCGGGACAGAGATGCACCTGAGCGCGCCTCGACAATTTTCAGGATCAGATCCAGTGGCACCGAGCCCCCCGTACAGGTCAGCCGGTTGCGGTCGATCACGAACATGTCGCCAGATACATCAACTTCAGGAAATTCTTCCTGAATGGCGCTCAGGTTCTCCCAGTGCACCGCACAGCGATAACCGCGCAGAAGCCCCGCCTCGGCCAAAGCGAACGTGCCGGTGCACAAGGCCCCGAGCATGACGCCAGCACGGGCCTGCATCCGCAGGAAAGAGCGCAGGGCTTCGGATGTCGCCGCCCGGACGTTCACCCCGCCGCAGACAAAAATAATATCGTAACGCTGGCCCGTGGCCCGCAGCGTCGGATGCAGGCACAGCCCGTTGCTCGCACGCGCGGCCTCACCATCAAGGCTCAGGATATCCCACACGTAGGCGTCACCCTGCCCAAGCCTGTTGGCCATACGTAGCCCCTCGATCGCGTTGCTCACCGCAATCATGGAGTAGTTGTCCAGCGTCAGGAAACCAAAGCGCCGCAGGGCTGCAAGAGACTGATCCCGCGCCATGGCTCAGCGCTCGACCACAAGATCGGCACGGGGTTTGGCGCAGCAGAGCAGGATCATGCCCTGATCAATTTCACGCTGCCGGATACCGCCCTGATGCTCCATCTCCACCTCTCCCGACACCAGCTTGCACTTGCAGGTGCCGCACATGCCCTTGGCGCAGGAAGCCGGCAGGCGCATACCAGCCGCCCGCGCGGCCGACAGAACCGGCGTGCCGGACGGACAGGCAATCTCGCGACGGCTTTTGGTAAACGTGACCGTATAGGCCGTATCCGCCAGAGCCTGCGTGGTGTCGGCAATCTCGGGTTCCTGTTCGAGAAGGGCTCCGAAATCGAAGCTCTCCTCGTGATACCGCCTCATGTCGAAACCGGAACGTTCAAGAAGTGCGCGAGCCGCTGCCATATACGGGGCTGGCCCGCACACATAAACCTCGCGCTCAAGAAAGTCCGGGGTGATCTGGGCCAGATTTTCAGTTCCCAGCCGCCCGCGATAACCGGGCCATTTCTCGAACGGCGCATCCCGCTCGCAGATAAAACTTGTGCGGAAACCGGCATTACCCAGTTCCATGGCCTCAAGCTCACGGCGGAAAATCAGATCGGCGGGGCCGCGCGCACTATGCACGAAGGCAATGTCCGCCCCGCTCTGCGTATCCAGCAGATAGCGCGACATCGACATCATAGGGGTGACACCACTCCCCGCCGAAAGAAACAGGAATCGGCGCGCCTCAGAGCGGTCACAGGTAAAGTCACCCATGGGCCCGAGCACGCGCACGTCCATGTTTTCACGCAACGTATCGTGCAACCAGTTTGAAACCAGCCCCCCCGGCACACGCTTGACCGTTATGGACAGCGCATAGGGCCGGGAGGGCGAGGATGAAACCGTGTAGCAGCGATTGACCTCTTCCCCGCCGATCGGCAGCACCAGCGTCATGAACTGGCCGGGCCTGAACAGGAAGCGCCGTGGCTCGGGAGCCGTGAAGACAAAGGTCTTCACATCATGCGTTTCCTGTATGACAGCCTGGCACCGCAGGACTTCGTCCGTTTGCGAGTTCCAGGCCGGCGCATCCAGAATGGCGGGGAAAAGTTCCGTCATGCAAGATAGTCCTTCAGACGTTCGATGTACCAGACGGCAAATTTCTCTACCAACCCTTCAGTATAGGGAGAGTAGAAGCCCGTTTCATAAGCAGGGTCTTCCGCACCCTGCTGGGCGATTTCCACCAGATCGGCATCCTGCTGGTTGGTCGCCTTCCAGACTTCCGTCAGCCGCTCCAGATCGTAATCCACCCCTTCAACCGCGTTCTTGTTCACCAGCCATGTGGTGCGCACCAGTGTACGGTCGGCACTCAGCGGCAACGCCGTGAAGGTAATGACATGATCGCCCATGAAATGGTGCCATGAGTTGGGCTGCGTCCAGAAAGACAGCGCCCCCAGCGCCTTGTCCTGCACAGCGCCAATCGGCATACGGCAGGCCGCACGCGTGTCCATGGTGTAGCTTTCGCCGCTCTGATCGATCGGCAAACGCTGGGTGCGGAAGCCCGTGGGGCGACCTGTCAGTTCATCGACCTCGCTCGAGGGCAGGCCCTCACCTTCCCAGCGCGAACGGGAAACTTCGATCAGGTCCGTGTAGCGCTGCGCGGCCACGCGGCCTTCTTCATCCAGTTCTGTCGGCGAAAAACCGAACCCGTAGGCAAAGAGCGGAATGGTCAGCTCAGGATGGTTGGGGCCGCAGTGATAACACTCGCGGTTGTTTTCCATCGTCAGCTTCCAGTTGCCCAGCTCGATCAGGTCCACCTGATGGGCGACGCGCGCTTCACGCACGTTATGAGGCGCCAGATACGGCTCCATAATGCGTGCCATCTCGTCAATATCGCCGGGCGGATTATCGGACAGGCAGATGAACAGCAGCCCCCCGATCGAACGCAGCGCCACAGGCTTGAGGCTGTTGCAGCCGGGCTTGAAATCCTCGCCCATGTGCTCGTAGAATTTCAGCTTGCCATCAAGCCCGTATGTCCAGGAATGATACGGGCAGACGATGTTGCCGATCATCGTCTTGCCTTCGGGGATCATCCGCACGCCGCGATGGCGGCACACGTTATGGAACGCCCGGATTTCGCCGTTATCGTCGCGCGCGATAATGACGGAAGCGGTTCCGACATTCACAACCAGCGCGTCGCCCGGTTCTGCAACTTCCGGTTCGGAAGCCACAAAAATCCAGTGCTTGGCGAAGATCGCCTTCATATCCAGGTCGAATACTTCGTCGCTCGTGTAAAAAGGCGCATCCAGCGATTTTCCCGCGACACGCCGCTCAACAAGAGCCTTTATGGATTCAGTCATGTTTTCAAACCCTTGCCCGTCGGCATGCCATTCGCCTGCCGTAACAAGACTGTGCCACAATCATCCGAGATTTTTTTTGAAATTGCGACCTAAATTTTCTCGCAAAAGACTTTTTTTCATGGCCTCAACATTCCGGGAAACAAACGGCCAGACCACCCTGCGAGGTCTCCTTATAACGGCTGCTCATGTCCGCACCCGTTTCCTTCATGGTCGCAATCACCTGATCCAGCGAAACATGGTGCGAACCATCCCCCCGCAGGGCGAGTGAGGCCGCGTTGATCGCCTTGACCGCGCCAAAAGCGTTGCGCTCAATACACGGAATCTGCACGAGCCCGCCCACCGGGTCGCAGGTCATGCCAAGATGGTGCTCCATGCCGATTTCCGCTGCATTTTCAATCTGCTCCGGCCCGCCGCCCAGTGCGGCGGCGAGTCCCCCGGCGGCCATGGAACATGCAACCCCGACCTCTCCCTGGCACCCGACTTCCGCGCCTGAGATCGAGGCATTGCGCTTGAACAGCCCGCCAATGGCCGTCGCTGTCAGAATAAAGCGCTGCTCGCCTTCCTTTGTCGCATCAGGACAAAATGTCCGATAATAACGCAGGACAGCCGGCAGAACCCCGGCGGCACCGTTGGTCGGGGCTGTCACCAGCCGTCCGCCGGCTGCATTTTCCTCGTTCACGGCGATGGCGAACAGGCTCACCCAGTCCATGACCTCGTGCGCCGTGCGTAAATTGCGAAAACGGTCCGCCTCGAGTCGTTTACGCAGCCCCGGTGCGCGCCGGCGTACGGCCAGCTTGCCCGGCAGCACGCCCTCGTGGTGCATCCCCCGCTCTGCCGCGCCCATCATTTCTGCGATGATCCGGTCGATATGCGCCGTCACCTCATGACCCGGCCTCAGCGCCACCTCATTGGCCAGCACGATTTCGGCAATGCTCAGCCCGGTCTGGCGTGTCAGATCAAGCAGTTCCCGCGCGCAGACAAAGTCAAACGGCACGGGAGGCTCATCAGGTACGGTCTGCTGGGCGAGTTGTTCCTCCGCTACCACAAACCCGCCCCCTACGGAGCAGACCCGCTGGCGGGCCAGCAACGCATCCTGCGCATCGAACGCGTCAAGCTGCATGGTATTGGGGTGGAACGTGGCAGGCGTTTCATAGTCGAACACCACATCCGTCTGTGGGTCGAACGCTATATCCTTCCCGTTCAGGCACAGCAGATGTTCAACCGTGGCGCGCTCAATACAGGCATCGGCTTGTGTTTTTTCCACTGTATCGGGCCGCAACCCGGCCAGCCCCAGCATCACAGCGCGATCCGTGGCGTGCCCCTTGCCGGTCCAGGCCAGAGACCCGTACAGCGTCACCCGCAGGCGCGCGACATCATCCGGCAGGGTCGCGGCAAAATCACCTGCCGCCCGCATGGGGCCAACCGTATGTGAAGAAGACGGACCAATGCCGATCTTGAACAGATCAAACAGGCTGACCATGGGTCTTTATCCAGAACGAAGACACAACCGGGGGCTGGTAGGCCGTGAACAGCCGCCCCCGGCCTGGTCATGAAAGAACGAGAGTAGAAACGTCAGAACCGCGTGTCGTGCGCGGCATTTTTCAGCATTGCGGTGACGTAGGGAAGGAACGATGTCCAGACTTCCAGATGGAAGCGATCCTCCGCCTGCCGCCAGATCATGCCGTCGGCCTTGTCGAGCAGAGTGCGCGTGGCCGTGCCGGGCACAAAGCTGCCGGGCGCGAAGTCCAGCGGGCTGAGACAGCCCAGCACCTCAGCCGCGCGGGGGCCACTGACGGACAGGGCACCCTGCCGGGCTGTAACCTCCACAAGACTGTGCGCGACACCGGCCAGAGCACCGGCCCATGCGGCGCTCACACCCCGTGCAACTGCCGGTTCCAGCAGGAACAGCACTTCATACGGGCCAAGCCTCAGTGCGGTCGCACCTTCAGCCTGCGTGACCGCCAGCATATCCGGCACGGCGCAGCCTACGGCGGCACAGGCCGCCTGCATGGCCGCCTCGCGCCCCTGAAACACCCAGCGGGTCAGCGACGGGCCGGCAACCAGATCGAAACCGGCCAGATCAACATTGCTCTCAGCCATTCAGGCGCACTCCTTCCGCGTCGTAAAAGACGGGATCAACCAGCTTGACGGGAATGACACGGTCTTCCATCGGCACGTACAGCGTCTGCCCCTTGCGCGCCCGACCGCCCGAAATCATGCCCAATGCGATGGAACGCCCCAGCGTCGCACTGAAGTAGGAGGATGTCACATACCCCAGCTTGCGCATGGGAATGGCCTCCTTCGGATCAGCCACAAGCTGTGCGCCTTCTTCCAGAACTTCCTGCGGGGCATCGGTCAGCAGACCAACAAGCTGCATCCGCTCAGGCGACCGAAGAGCAGGCAGCGCCAGAGACCGCTTGCCGACAAAGTCTTTCTTGGCCTTACCCACAGCCCAGCCACACCCGGCATCGTCCGGGGTAACGGTGCCGTCGGTTTCCTGCCCGACGATGATGTAGCCTTTTTCCGCGCGCAGCACGTGCATGGTTTCCGTACCATACGGCGTCAGCCCGTGCGCCTGCCCGGCCTGCCACACGGCTTCCCAGATACGACGCCCCTCGGTTGTCGGCACGTTGATTTCAAAGCCGAGTTCACCCGAGAAGCTGACACGGAACAGCCGCATGGGAACGCCCAGAATAGTGCCTTCCACCACGCTCATATGCGGCAGCACCTCACCGGAAATATCCAGCCCATCCACCAGCGGTGCGAGAATCTCCCGCGCCTTTGGCCCCTGCAGGGCAATGACAGACCACTGCTCGGTGGTAGAGGTCAGCCAGACATCCAGATCAGGCCATTCCGTCTGCAGGTAGTCTTCCATCATGGACAGCACACCCGCCGCCCCACCGGTTGTGGTGGTGACATGGAAACGGTCTTCCGCAAGGCGGCCCACGACGCCATCGTCGTAAACGAAACCGTTTTCGCGGCACAGCAGGCCGTAGCGGCAGCGGCCCACACCCAGTTTGGTCCAGGCGTTGACATACATGCGGTTCATGAAGGTCGCGGCATCCGGGCCGACAACCTCAATCTTGCCGAGGGTCGAGGCATCGAAAATCCCCGCCGTGTTGCGCACGGCCAGACATTCACGCCGTACGGCGGCCTCCATATCCTCGCCATTGCGGGGGAAGTACCGCGCACGCCGCCAGAGCGAGACATCCTCAAACACCGCACCCTGCGCACGCGCCCAGCTATCCACCTGGGTCCGGCGGTCAGGGTCGAACAGATCACCGCGCGCATGTCCCGCGAAAGTGCCGAACGTAACCGGCGTGAAAGGCGGGCGGAACGTGGTCAGCCCCACCTGCTGCACCGGCCTGCCCAGCGCGTAGGAGGCAATGCCCAGCGCGTTGACATTGGACAGCTTGCCCTGATCGGTCGCCATGCCCGTTGTCGTGTAACGCTTGACATGCTCGATGGAACGGAAGCCCTCACGCACGGCCAGACGAATGTCCTTGGCGGTCACGTCGTGCTGGAAATCGACAAAGGACATGCTGTGCAGGTCCTTGCCCCGACGCGGCAGCGCCCCGGCAAAGCCCGAGAAATCAGCCGTATCCTGCGCGTCCACCCGCCATGTGGGGACATCCCCCGCATGACCGCTGGCACTGGCCGCTGCCGCGCCAGCAGCAGCGCCATCGGCCAGCACCGCATCAAGCTGGTACACGCCATGGCACGCTCCCACCGAACGTTCGCGCTCGGCGGACTCGCCGGGCACATACGCCCCGACCTTTTCATCAAACCGCAGCTTGCCGCGCGACTGGGAGAATAGATGCACGCTGGGCGTATAGCCACCGGCCATCAGCACCAGATCCGCGCAGACGTGGCGGCCCTTGCCCACGTCGCCACCCGGCAGCACCGGGGCCAGTTCAACCCCGCTGACCCGTTGCGTGCCATGCACGCGCTGGACAACGGAAGACTTGAACACCCGCACACCCATCTGCTGGCACTGGCGCAGCAAAGCACCATCAGGCGCCGGACGGATATCAGCGATAGCCGCGATGGAGGCCCCGACTTCGAGCAGATCAAGTGCCACGCGATAGGCACTGTCGTTGGCTGCAACAATCACAACCTTGCGGCCACACAGCACACCGTAACGGTTCAGATACGTACGGGCCGCTGTCGCCAGCATCACGCCCGGCCTGTCATTACCTTCAAACACCATCGGGCGTTCGAGCGCACCCGTGGCCAGCACGACTTCCTTCGCACGCACCTGCCACAGACGCTCACGCGGCTGACCGCTGGCTCCTGTCATCAGGTGGTCGGTCAGGCGCTGGTTAAGCGCCACCATGTTATGCGGGCCATAATTGAAGGCGGAACACCGCGTCATCAGCCGCACATTGGGCAGGGCTTCCAGCTCGGCCACAACGCTGCGCACCCAGTCCGGCCCGCTCAGCCCTTCGATCCGGGCCTGCCGGTCGGACAGCAGGGAACCACCGAATTCCGCCGTTTCATCCACCAGAATAACGCGTGCCCCGGTACGGGCGGCGGCCAGCGCCGCGCTCAGTCCGGCGGGGCCACCGCCTGCCACCAGCACATCGCAGTGGTCATAACGGAAGGCATAGCTGTCAGGGTCGGGCTCCGTAGGGGCCACGCCCAGACCCGCCGCATAGCGGATGATCGGCTCGTAAACCTTGTCCCAGAAGTTTTTCGGCCACATGAAGGTTTTGTAGTAGAACCCCGCCGGCAGCATGGCCGAGAACAGGCCGTTCACGCTCCCCACGTCGAATTCCAGACAGGGTGAACGGTTCTGGCTGACCGCAGTCAGACCTTCATGGATTTCAACCTGTGTTGCCCGCAGGTTAGGCGTGTGCAGCGCCGGCCCCTTACCCACGCCCACCAGCGCATTGGGCTCGTCCGAACCTGCTGTGACAGGCCCGCGCGGACGATGATATTTATACGAGCGCCCCATCAGGTGGCGACCATGCGCCAGCAGGGCGGAAGCCAGCGTGTCGCCCGCATAGCCCGCGTAGCTGCGCCCGTCGAACGTAAAGGTTACGGGGCGGGTCATATCGACCCGACCGCGGCCCGGAATACGGAATGCCTGTGTCATCGTGCGGCCTCCGCAGCCTGCTCCGGCGTTATATCGGGTCTGGGCTGGCCCATTTCATAAGTCATCACGAAACGATCTGTCCGGGTATCGCGCAGGGCGTTGAAGAAACGACCGCAGCCATGCGCATGGCGCCAGCGTTCGGCAATCAGCCCCTTGGGGTTGTCACGCATGTAAAGATACTGCGCCCATTGCTCGTCATTCAGAGCCATGGGGTCGGCCGGGCGGGCAATATGGGCCTCGCCACCGTTCGCAAATTCGACTTCAGCCCGTTCCCCGCAATAGGGGCATTTTATCAGCAACATGTCCTACCCCGCTTAATGGGCAACCGCAGCGGCCGCTGCTTCGTCAATCAACGCCCCTTCCCGGAAGCGTTCGATCGTGAATGGCGCATTGATCGGATGCGGCTCATCCTTGGCAATCGTCCAGGCAAACAGGTTGGCGGCACCCGGCGTTGCCTTAAAACCCCCTGTACCCCAGCCGCAGTTTACGTACAGACCCGGCACCGATGTCTTGGCCGTAATGGGCGAGCGATCCGGCGTGTTGTCGGTAATGCCGCCCCATGAGCGCATCATCCGCAGGCGGCGGAACATCGGGCACAGTTCGGTAATCGCTTCGAGCGTATGGGCCGGAATATGCAGCCCGCCACGCTGGGTATAGGAAACATAGCCATCCGTACCAGCGCCGATCACCATCTCGCCCTTGTCGGACTGGCTGATATAGGCGTGAATGGTGTTGGACATGACAATGGTGGGGAAAGCCGGTTTGACCGGTTCGGACACCAGAGCCTGCAACGGATTGCTCTGCAACGGCAGACGGATACCCGCCATGCCCATCACCACCGAGCTATGCCCTGCCGCTGAAACGCCAATCTTGCGGGCCTTGATAGGCCCAAGCGTCGTTTCAACGCCTGTCACCTCACCGCTGGGCGCGCGGGTAATGCCCGTCACCTCGCAGTTTTCAATGATATCCACGCCCATGTCCGAGGCAGCGCGCGCAAAACCCCACGCCACGGCGTCATGCCGGGCCGTACCCGCGCGGCGCTGGAGCGCGCCACCCAGAATGGGGTACCGGATATTGGGCGAAATGTTCAGCGGCGGACAGAACTCCTTCACCTCCTGCGGGGTGAGCCATTCATTGTCGATACCGTTGAGCCGGTTGGCATATACATGCCGCTTGAACACCTGCACATCGTGCACCGTATGCGCGATCATGAGGCATCCGCGCTGACTGAACATGACATTGTAGTTCAGTTCCTGCGACAGCCCTTCCCACAGCTTGAGGGAGTGCTCGTAATAGCTTGAGCTTTCGTCAAACAGGTAGTTTGAGCGGATGATAGTCGTGTTGCGCGCGGTGTTGCCACCTGCGAGCCAGCCACGTTCCACCACGGCGATATTCCGCAGGCCGTGCTGCTTGGCCAGATAATAGGCGGCCCCAAGGCCATGCCCACCACCCCCGACGATAATGATATCGTAGGCGGCTTTCGGTTTGACGGAACGCCATTGGGGCTTCCACCCCTGATGGGCCCCAAGCGCCTGACGGAACAGAGAAAACGCTGAAAATTTCTGCATGTTCATCCCACATGCTGCAGAGCCATATCTCCTTTTATGCGACACAACCCAGCAACCCGCGCGTATAAAACAGACAAGTTTCATGAACGGAACGGACACGCGCAAAAACCAGCCAGACAGGCCGGGCACTTGAAAAAAAGAACGGCGCACCCTGCAAGAAGGCGCGCCGTTCCAATGAAAAACCCTAAAAGAAAAGTCCGCCCAATAAGCGGACTTCCCTCAGCCAGTCGGCCCCCTGAGGGGCTATGGGCTTTACTGTGCCCGACGTGAGGACACGAACATGAAAATGCAGGCCATCGCCGCCATAAAGGCCACGTAAATACCGCAGATTTCCAGGTTGTAGTAAATGACCGCCACCAGGGCGATCACCGCGAACACCAGCGCCATACCCGGCAGCAGCGGATACAGGGGGGCCCGGTAGGGACGCGCCAGACCCGGCTCCTTGATACGCAGGCGGAACAGGCTGGCCATGCTGATGATATACATGGTGAGCGCACCAAACACCGACATGGTCACCAACGTCGCGGTCAGGGACTGCCCGGCGATAGAGACGACATCATCCGAGAAAATGGCGGCAATACCAATCAGGCCACCCGCAATGGTCGCAACATACGGCGTGCGGAAACGCGGGTGCAGCCGACCGAGCACGGCAGGCAGGAAGCCCGCACGGGCCAGCGCGAAAATCTGACGCGCATACCCCATGATAATGCCATGCAGAGAGGCCACAAGCCCGAACAGCCCAAGCCAGACCAACATGTGCAGCCAGCCGCTGTTCGCGCCGACAACCGTTTTCATGGCCTGCGGCAGCGGATCATTCAGGTTGGCCAGAACATGCCAGTCGCCTACACCGCCCGCAAAAATCATGACCCCGAACGCAAGGCTGACCAGCGTAAGAACACCGGCGATATACGCCACCGGGATAGAGCGGCGCGGGTCTTTTGCTTCTTCCGCCGCCATGGCAACGCCTTCAATGGCGAGAAAGAACCAGATGGCAAAAGGAATGGCGGCAAAAATGCCCCCCATGGCTTCCCAACCGAAATGCGGCGCAATGCCCCAGCCGTCCTTGACGAAATTATCCCACGAGAAGCCGGGGGCTACGACGCCCATGAACACCAGCAGTTCCACAATAGCCGCAACCGTGACGAACAGTTCGAACGTCGCGGCGATATGCACCCCGATGATGTTCAGCGTCATGAAGACCAGATAGGCCCCTAGCGCTGCCACCTTGGGAGACAGATTAGGAAACTGCACGTTCAGATAAGCGCCGATGGCAAGCGAGATCGCAGGCGGCGCGAAAATGAATTCCACCAGCGTCGCAAGCCCGGCTATGAGGCCACCCCAGCGCCCGAAAGCCCTCATGCTGTAAGCAAAAGGCCCGCCGGCATGTGGCACGGCGCAGGTCAATTCCGTAAAACTGAAAATAAAGGCTGTGTACATCAGGGCCACGAACACGGTCGCCACAAAGAAGCCCAGCGTGCCCGCCGTGCCCCAGCCATAGCTCCAGCCGAAATATTCACCTGAAATCACAAGACCAACCGCAATACCCCACAGATGAAACGCGCTCAGGGATTTGCTGAGATGTGTCGACTCTTCAGCCATATGCAAAAAAATCCTTCATTCAAGAAAGGCGATCCACGCTTCCGATCGCGCCACCTTCGGGGGCCGCGTCCTTGAGGCCGACCCCCGTCAATTTGAGATGCCTGGCTTCACGCATCAGCCAGGCCAGCTTGTCCGCCGCTGCCCGCACGGACAGCCCGTGCGGGTGGATGTTGGACAGGCAGTTACGGGAGGAATCCGGGCACCCCACATAAGGCGCGTACGTCAGATACACGCCCATGCTGTCCGCCACGCTCAGTCCCGGACGCTCCCCGATCATGACCACCACCATACCGGCCCCCATGGTCTGGGCGATTTCATCCCCCAGCGCGACACGGGCCTGTGTCGCCACTACCAGAGGGGCGATCTGCCAGCCGGACAAACGCTCGCGCATGGCGGCAAAAAGCGGCACGGCCCCCTGCTGCGTCGCGGTGCTGGACAGACCGTCCGCCGCCACAAACACGACGTCCCAGTCCCCTTTCGGCAGGGCCGCGCGTGACCCTTCCGAGAGCCTGCGCCCCAGATCCGGCCTGCGCAGATAGGTCGAACGATCAGGCGCGCGGCTGTTCACGCGCAAAAAGGCTTCACCCGCCATGGCCTGTTCAATGGAGGCTACATCAAGCGGCGTATGCACGGCATCGCGCGCCTGAGCGTGAGCCGCCTGAAACTCCAGCACATCGGGCGTTTTCAGGGTGTTGCCACTGCGCGCCAGACCAATGCGCGCGCGGGTATACTGGCGAAGCGGCTGCCAGTCGTCCTGCCCGGTTACGTCCTGCCCTCCGGCAGACGGCAGCGGGGTGATATCGGCGCTCATGCTGCACCTGCGAGGCTTGCAAGCCGCGTCTGGCCCGGCGCCAGAGCGCGCATACGTTCGCCCACACTGTCATACAGCCCCATGCGTTCAAGCCACGCGGCAAATTCCGGCGCGGGTTTGAGGCGCAGGAGGCTCCTCAGCGTCAGAATATCGTGGAAAGAGAGGCTCTGATAATTGAGCATGACATCATCCGCCCCCGGCACCCCGATCAGGAAGGTAATGCCCGCCGCCCCCAGCAGCACCATCAGGGTGTCCATGTCATCCTGATCGGCCTCGGCATGGTTGGTGTAGCAGGCGTCGCACCCCATGGGCACGCCCAGCAGCTTGGCGCAGAAATGATCTTCCAGCCCTGCGCGGATGATCTGCTTGCCGTCGTACAGATATTCCGGGCCAATGAAGCCCACCACGGTATTGACCAGAAGCGGGTTGTAAGCACGGGCTACGGCATAGGCGCGGGCCTCCACCGTCTGCTGATCCACCCCATGATGGGCGTTGGCGGAAAGGGCTGCCCCCTGCCCGGTTTCGAAATACATGACGTTCTGGCCCACGGTGCCACGCTTGAGTGACAGCGCGGCCTCATAGGCTTCCTGCAGGATAGGCAGGGTCACGCCAAAGCCTTCATTGGCCTTCTGCGTTCCTGCAATGGACTGGAACACCAGATCGACCGCCCCACCCCGGTTCATGATTTCAATGGTGTTGGTCACATGCGTCAGCACGCAGGTCTGGGTGGGAATATCGTATTTCTGACGGGCATGATCGAGCATCTCGAGCAGGGCCAGACCGTTCGCCACGCTGTCGGTAGCAGGGTTGATGCCAATCACCGCATCGCCAATGCCGCACAGCAGCCCATCGAGCGTGGAAGCGGCAATGCCCTTGAGATCATCCGTCGGGTGATTGGGTTGCAGGCGCGATGTCAGGCACCCGTCCAGCCCGATTGTGTTGCGGAATTTCGTGACAACCCGAATCTTGCGCGCAACGGCCATCAGGTCCTGATTACGCATGATCTTGCTGACCGCTGCCGCCATTTCGGGCGTAATGCCCGGCGCTATGGCGCTCAGCGTGGCGGTGTCGGCCTCATGCGACAAAAGCCAGTCACGGAACTGCCCAACGGTCATATAGGACAGGCGGGCAAACGCCGCGCTGTCATGGGTATCCACAATCAGGCGGGTTACGTCGTCTTCCTCATATGGCACCAGAGCCGTTTCGAGGAAGGTCCGCAGGGGCAGGTCGGCCAGTGCGTAGCGCGCGGCCACACGCTGTGCATCTGTTTCCGCGCACAGCCCGGCAAGCTGATCGCCCGAGCGGACGGGAGAGGCAGCCGCCAGCAAATCCTTCAGGGTTTCAAAACTGTAGGTTTCCCCCCCCAGGGTGTGACGATACGCCATAAAAACTGCCTCCAATGTGCCTGCCTGCGGAACAGCGGAGCCCGCCGCCCTTCCGGTTCGAAATCGTAACTATACATAAACCTTTCTGCCCGGAACACAGCCAGTGGGCGGATTTTCGTAAAAACTCCACACGCCCTGCGGTATGCCCACCCCTACCCTCCGTAAAACGGCAGCTCAAACCCACAGGAAAACCACACACCTGATGCAACCACGCAACAGCCGAGGAGATTCCACCGCCCCTTCCCCTCCCAACCACCGCGGCTGCCACAGCTCTCAACCCGTTCGCGCAGGGCTTTTCCCTCTTGCATCTTCCCCCAAAGCCTGCTTGCAGATACGCCATGCAGCCCACATCAGACAGGACAGACTGGTTCCCTATCGTACTCCGCATGGAAGGCGCGCGCGCGCTGGTGGTGGGGGGCGGGCAGGTCGCCGCCAACAAGACGCGCCTGCTGGTCCAGACAGGGGCGCAGGTTCATGTCCAGTCCGCCACCCTGTGCGACGAACTGGCCCAGATAGCCGCGCAACAGGCTGAGCGTGAGGGCGCGTTCACCCATATTGCACGCGATGCAACACCTGCGGATACCGCACAATGGGCTGCTCAGGGTTTCAGGCTTGTTTATCTCGCCACCAACGATCAGGCGCTTAACCACAGGCTGGCCGCCCTATGCCAGCAGCACAACCTGCCCGTGTGCGCCGTGGATGACCCCGCCGTCTCCTCCTTTATTACCCCGGCCCTGATCACCCGTGGCCCGGTGCAAGTGGCCATTTCCACTGGCGGCGCCGCACCCGTGCTGGCGCGGCGCCTGCGCACGCGGATCGAACAGATTCTGCCAGACGGGCTGGGCCGTCTGGCCCGCTTCATGCAGGAGCAGCGAAGCTGGCTGCGCGCCCGCCTGCCCGAAGCCGGTGCACGCAGACAAATATGGGAACGCTTTATCGACGGCCCCGGCGGCAGGCTGGGCATGGATGGCCAGACAGAAGATGCCCGCAAGGCGCTGGACACCCTGCTGGAAGACCCCACGCCACGCGGAGAAGTCTGGCTGGTAGGAGCCGGCCCCGGCAATCCCGACCTGCTGAGCCTTGCCGCCCTGCGCATGATGCAGGACGCCGATGTGGTGCTGTATGATAATCTGGTCGCCCCCACGATCATGAACTATATCCGCCGCGATGCGGAGCTTGTCTTTGTCGGCAAGAGCAGCAACCGCCACACGCTGCCGCAGGGCGATATCAATACCGAACTGGTACGCCGGGCCAAACAGGGCCTGCGTGTGCTCCGCCTCAAGGGCGGCGACCCGTTCATTTTCGGCCGCGGTGGAGAGGAAATCGAGACACTGGCGCAGGCTGGTGTACCCTTCCGCATCATACCCGGTATTTCCGCCGCCAACGGGTGCGCGGCCTATGCGGGCATTCCGCTGACGCACCGCGACTGCGCCCAGTCCTGCCTGTTCATAACAGGCCATGCCCGGGCGGACGGCACCCTGCATCTGGACTGGGAAACCATAGCCCTGCACAACCAGACGGTGGTGATCTACATGGGCCTGGCCGCCCTGCCCCAGCTTTGCGCACGCCTGATCGAACACGGCCTGCCGCCGGACTGGCCCGCCGCCCTGATCGAACGCGGCACCCTGCCCGAACAGCGCGTGCTGTGCGCCACCCTGTCCGATCTGGCAGAAAAAGCCACGGAACAGGGCATCAGCAGCCCGGCGCTGATCGTCGTGGGCGAGGTTGTCCGCCACCGCATTCTCCCCACCGGGCAGTAGCCATGCCGCCCCGCTCGCTGACGGCCCGCAGAATACCAGTCCCGTTACTGACGCTCGCGCTGGCCGTATTCCTGAGCGGCTGTGCCACACCAATTTCCGTGCACACCATGGGGCTGACGGACAGTTACCGCGAACGCACCCACAGCGCGCTGGACGGGCCGCGCCTCAGCACGCAGACCCAGTCCGTACTGGAAAGCCAGAACCTTACAGATACGTGGAAAAAACACCCCCAGCAGGCGCTAGCTACCCTGCGCGCCAGCACACAGGCCCATTTCTATACGCCTGACCTGGCCAGCCAGCTTTTTGCGCTATCGGAACTCAATTACCAACAGGCCCGTAAGACCAAAGACCCGGCCCTGTTCATGGCCGCCGCCCTGTACGCCTACGCCTACCTCCAGCCCGACGCCCCGACCGCCGAGCGCCCCACCCCGTACGACAGCCATGTGCAGCAAGCCAGCGCCTTGTACATGCTGGGGCTGACAGGCGCGTTCGGTGCGCCGGTCAATCCCGACAGCCAGCGCTGGACACTGCCTTTTGCAACGCTGGATTTATATGCCGACCCCAACGCACGGCTGTGGCACGGCCAGATACTGAGTGATTTCCAGCCCACGGCCCGGCTGCGGGTTTCGGGCCTGCGAAATCTCTACACAACCCCAGGGTTGGGGGAACCGCTGGCCGCAGTGCCACACACCGACACGCAACCTCGTCCAGCCTTTACCGTGACCGACAAGGTACGTGTACCCGTCAATCTAAACTTGAGCATCGTTGACCCGCGCCGTCAGGTTCTCTCAAGCCAGATCACGGGCCGTATTATCCTGACACCGCTTGACTCGGCAACGCAGTTTGACCAAACACCCGACCGCCCGCCCTTGCAGTACGATCAGACCGCCGCACGCGCCATAAGCCTCAGCCAGCCTGAAATATGGTCGAGTGAATATAAAGGTTTTCTGGACGGACGTTTTTTTGACAACCGCCGACGCTCTCAGCTCTTCGCCATTGAGCCCCATCAGTACGGACGTATGCCTGTTGTCCTGATCCACGGCACCGCGTCCAGTCCGGGACGCTGGGCGGACATGGTCAACGACCTTCTGCAAGATAAAGATATCAGCAACAATTTTGAATTCTGGTTCTTTTCCTACGCCACGGGAAACCCCATCCCGTATTCCGCCCTGCAACTCCGTCGCGCGCTGGAAAAAGCCCTGGCCGACCTGGGTGGCCCGCAGGCCGACCCAGCACTGGGCCAGATCACGCTTATCGGACACAGTCAGGGCGGACTTCTTGCAAAGATGCTGACTATTTCCCCGCATGACCGCCTGTGGAACGGCCTAATGAAACGCCCTTTGTCCATCTTGCATTTACCAGAACGGACAAGCCGGTTCCTTGATCAGGCGCTTATGCCAACCGCTATGCCTGAAGTCCGTCGGGACATCTTTATCTCAACTCCCCAGCATGGCAGCTATCTGGCCGGACTTTCCATTGCGCATTTTATTGGCGGACTTGTTACTTTTCCTGTTTCCATACAGGATATTACAAAGCAGATCATGAATGGCAACGCCAATGCCATGAAGCTGGACATGAACCCGGGACGTCTTGGCAGCGTATACGCCATGTCGCCACACAGCGCGTTCATGCGCACTCTGGCCTCCATTCCCGTCGTGCCGGATGTAGCCACCCACTCCATCATTCCCGTGCAGGATGACCGTCCCCTAAGCGAAGCGGATGATGGGGTCGTAACCTACGAAAGCGCACACATCCCCGATGTCCGCTCCGAACTGGTTGTGCGCCACTCCGGCCATTCGACACAGGCCAACCCCGTCACCATTGCCGAAGTCCGGCGCATCCTGCTTGAACAGCTTGCCGCCTTTCACCCGGATTTTCACCCCAGCGGCGACGTGGACAGACGCAACATCGTACGAATAGGCGGGAGCTATACGCCCATTGCTGCCGCACCCAAGACGGCACCCGTACCCTCTCCATGAGGACACATACGCCCCCCAAGCATTCCGCCTGGCGCGCTCTCCGCAGGGGGCTGGGCCTTTTCACACTCATTCTGTTCGCGGTTATAGGTGGGGCAGCTCTTTTCTATTCCACTCTGGAACCAGCCGCACTGCGGATCGGACTGAGCGCCCTGTTTCCGACAGCGTTACTATCCTGTCTGGCCATCAGGCTGCCCTTGCCTCGTCGCGGCGCGATGCTGGGCCTGTGCCTGATTCTGGGCCTGTGGTTCTGCACAGACCCGGCCCGCAATGACCGGGACTGGGCGGAAGAATACAGACAGACAGCCGATGCCACGCTGCAGGGCCGTGTGGCGCATGTCACGCATATCCGTAACTTTACCTACCGCACCCCTACCGATGCCACGCCCGATTATTATGATGCCGATTTCAATCTGGATAAGCTCTCCAGTGTTGATCTCGTCACGTCCTATTGGGCTGGGCCAACCATAGCCCATGTTTTCCTCAGCTTCGGTTTTTCAGACGGGCGGCATCTGGCCATGTCCATTGAAACCCGCAGGCAGAAACGCTTTGATTACTCGACCATCGCCGGTTTTTTCCACCATTACGAACTCTTTTACGTCACAGCGGACGAACGCGACCTGATTGGCGTGCGCACCGATATCCGCCGCGAGAATGTCTATCTCTACCGGCTGCAACTGGCCCCCGCGACGCGCGAACGGCTGCTACGCAGCTACCTATCCGAACTGCATGGGCTCACTACGCATCCACGCTGGTACAACACGCTCACAGCCAACTGTACGACGGAAATTCTTGCCCGTTCAGGTGCCAGTTCGCGCTGGCGACTGGACTGGCGGGTGCTGCTCAGCGGCTATACCGCCTCACTCGCCTACGACATCGGCCTGCTGGATCAACACTACCCATTTGCAACCCTGCAACAAATGAGCCTGATCCACCGGCCCGAAGGCGCAAGGCCGAGCGCAAATTACTCACAAGAAATACGCACACATCTTCCACTAAATAATCCATAAAGAGAATAATAACGTCACCAAAGCGCAAAAAATTTTCCAATAAATGGAAATTTATTCCAGTTTAAGCCCATTCTTCATTCGAAAAAACTTATTTACACAAACCATCATTCGCCATTACATAGCAGTATAAGTTATCCGCCCTTTTCCAAGACAGGGAGCATACTCACCATGGTTAAAGACCCCAAGGTTATCGAATACCTCAACCTCCAGCTTACCAATGAGCTGACCGCTATCAACCAGTATTTCCTTCATGCCCGCACCCTGCGCCACTGGGGCGTAACCCTGCTGGGCAAGAAGGAATATCAAGAATCCATCGAGGAAATGCACCACGCCGACTGGCTGATCGAGCGCATCCTGTATCTGGGCGGCCTGCCCAATGTGCAGCGCCTGAACACCATCCTGATCGGCCAGGATGTGAAGGAAATCCTTGAATGCGATCTCAAGCTTGAAGAAAAAGCGCTGACCGACCTGCGCGAAGGCATTGCCTACTGCGAAAGCGTGCGCGACTTTGTTTCCCGGGATCTGCTGCTGAAAATCCTGGCCAACGAGGAAGAACATGAAGACTTCCTGGATCGCCAGTTCGACCTGATCCGCCAGATCGGCATTGAGCGTTACATCCAGCTCAATTCGGCCCCGGCCCCCGATCAGGAATAACAGCCTACCCTGAGGCGGGGCCTAGCCCCGCCCTATTTTTTATTCAAACAGCCCGGCATACTGATCCGGTTTGAAGCCCACCTGAAGATGGCCGGCCCATTCCAGAACCGGGCGTTTGATCAGGGTCGGGTTAGCCTTCATCAGTTCTATCCCCCGCGTCCGGTTCAGGTCAGCCTTGTCCGCCGCTTCAAGCGCGCGGAATGTCGTGCTGGCGCGGTTCAGCAGCACATCCCAGCCCAGCGCGTCTGCCCAGCGATCAAGCGGCACAGCCGCCATGCCATCCACTCTGTAGTCATGGAAGACATAGGCAATACCGTGGCCTTCAAGCCACTGTCGCGCCTTGCGCACGGTATCGCAGTTCTTGATTCCATACAGAACAGCCTGAGCGCTCATCCATTTCCCTTTCCGGCATGAGAGCCCGGCATAAAACCGGGCCGCCCTTCATACACCAGCGGGCGTTATATCCAGCAGCTTTCTCAGTGTGTGCATCAAGGGGGCATCCGCCACACTATCAAACGGACGGGCTGCCGCCACATCATAGGCCACGCACATGGGCAGAACCCGCTGCTTCGGCGCTTCATTCGCGTAACGGGGCACGATATGTGTATGAAGCGACGGCGCCAGATTGCACCATGTCTCATAATTGATCCGCTCGGCCCCGGTGGCGCGCAGCAGGGCATCCCCCGCCCGCACGGTATCGGACAGATAACGCAGCCGCGCCGCTTCCGGCATCGCATTGAGCGACTCTACGTCCGGGTCCGCCATGAGAATGCAGTATCCGGCCAGCGGCTGAGTGTCGGCCAGCACCAGCCACCCGCTCTCCATCCGTCCGATCACACGCGGGTCTTGTCCATTTCGGGCGAGAACAAGACGTTTCTGGATGGCGTTTTCAGCCACGCGGGGCATCCTCGGTCCGAAGGGAGGCAAACTGCGCGCCGCCTTCTGCCTCATTCCGGCTGGCATCGCGCCCCCCGCTGCCATAGCGGGCCGTCACTGCTTCCAGAACCGGCAGGGAGGCTTCGTCCTCCCGCAGCAGGGCAATCAGCGCGCGAACGCGCAGCACGTCATCATCGCTGGCGATGCTGTAGTAGATCGTTCGTGACTCACGACGTGGCGCCACAATTTCCGCCCGGCGCAGCTTACCCAGTTGCTGACTGAGCGTAGGCTGACCAATACCGGTACGGTTTTCCAGCTCCCCAACCGCCAGCGGGCCATGCTGCAACAGGACATCGAGAATAACCAGACGCTGGGGTTGAGCAAAGAGCTTGAGCCGCTCCACCATCTGCCGCGCGTCACTCAGTTTCAGGCCACTCACGCCGTCGGTTCCCGCACCTTGGCCCCGGCACGTGGTCCGGCCACTCTATCGGCCTGCGTTTTCATGAACCATTGCGGCCCAAGCGCTTCTATTTCCTCCTGCGTCTGCCCGGCGGGCAGCACCACGGCATCACCCGGCCCCCAGCCTTCCGGGGTCAGCACATCGCCCTTGCTGACGCGCTGCAAGGCCGCGAGTGTGCGCTTCATTTCTTCCACTGAACGGCCAACAGTCATGGGGTACCATGTCACCACACGGACAATACCCTGCGGGTCGATAAAATAGGTTGCCCGCACGGTTGCACTATTGCGTGCCTCGGGATCAAGCATACCGTAGGCCTTGGCAATGACCAGCGAGGGGTCTTCCACAATTGGGAAAGGCACCGTTACGCCGAACTGCGTACGGATGGCCTCCACCCACGCCAGATGCGCAGGCAGACTATCCACCGAAAGCCCGACCAGCGCGCAGCCCATAGCCCGAAATTCAGGCTCTGCCCGGGCCAGTGTAAGGAATTCGCTGGTACAGACCGGCGTAAAGTCAGCGGGGTGGGAAAACAGCAGAACCCATTGCCCACGCAAACTGCTAAGGGTCAGGACACCGCGCGTTGTACGAGCCATGAAATCCGGCGCGATGTCACCAATCCTAAGAGACACCGCTGCAGGCGGCACTGAGCCGGGCTGAGGTGATTGATCATTCATCTTGTCTTTTTATGCGAAAAGCAACTCTTGACGCAAGATGGTTTCATATTTAGTGAAAGTAAATATACATTGTTACTGAAATTTATAAACCTTCAGGAGCGCAGATGTCGGATCTTGCCCTCTCCGCCGCATATGACCAGATCGTGGCAGCCCGCACCAGCCCGGAAACCCGGCCCTGTGTCCGAAGTTTTTTTGACGAAACGACTTTTACCGCAACCCATGTCGTCCATGACCCGCGCACCCGTGCCGCCGCCATCATAGACAGCGTCATGAACTACGACCCGGCCTCGGGGCGTACGTCGTTCCATTCCGCCGAGCAGGTCGTGGCCTATGTCCGCCACGAACAACTGAACGTGATCTGGCAGCTTGAAACCCACGCCCATGCCGATCACCTGTCTGCCGCCCCCTGGCTCAAGCAGCAGCTTGGCGGACGTATCGGTATCGGGTCCGATATCGTGCAGGTACAGCAGACCTTTGGCGCCATTTTCAATGCCGAACCCAGCTTCACGCGCGATGGCACCCAGTTCGACCACCTGTTTACCGATGGTGAAACCTTTAAGTTGGGCGATCTGCCCGCCATAGCCCTGCATGTCCCTGGGCACACACCCGCTGACATGGCCTTCATCATCGGTGATGCCGCCTTTATTGGCGATACGCTGTTCATGCCTGATTACGGTACGGCGCGGGCGGATTTTCCTGGTGGCAGCGCCCGCACGCTCTACCATTCCATCCGCCGTCTGCTGTCCCTGCCTCCGCAGACGCGGCTGTTCCTGTGCCACGACTACAAAGCGCCAGGGCGTGACCAGTTCGCATGGGAAACCACCGTGGCAGCCGAACGCGAGAACAACATCCATGTGCATGACGGAATTAGCGAGGATGCGTTTGTTTCGATGCGCACAGCGCGTGATGCCACTCTCTCGCTGCCCAATCTGATCATGCCTTCAGTTCAGGTCAACATGCGGGCAGGTCATTTGCCCGCACCCGAAAACAATGGCATCAGCTACATCAAGATTCCCGTAAACACGCTCTGATACACGCCGGACGGTGCACCCTGCCATGCTCTCCCACTCGCTGCTCCAGTCCGGCCTGCTCCATATTGGTGTGGAACTGTTCTGCGGTGCCCTGATCGGCTTCACACTCGGACTGATCGGAGGGGGCGGCTCCATTCTGGCGGTGCCGCTTATGGTCTATGCCGTCGGGGTGCCCAATCCACATGTCGCCATAGGCACCAGTGCCCTCGCCGTTGCCATCAACGCCCTGATCGGACTTGGCCAGCATGCACGTGTCGGCACAGTCAAATGGCGTTGCGCGGGTGTTTTCGCCTCATGCGGCGTGCTCGGGGCTTTTCTGGGAGCCAGTCTGGGCAAGGCAATGGATGGTCAACGCCTCCTGCTGCTCTTCGCGCTGCTTATGCTCGGTGTAGGCGCACTCATGCTCCATGGCCGCAAGAACACCGGCTCCCCCGACGCGAATTGCAACCGCCGTAACGCCCCAAAGGTGATGACATACGGGATGGGTGCTGGCCTGCTTTCCGGTTTTTTTGGAATCGGCGGCGGCTTTCTGATTGTGCCGGGGCTGATGGCCTCCACCGGTATGCCCATTCTGAACGCCATCGGTACATCGCTGGTCGCGGTATCAGCCTTCGGCTTCAGCACGGCACTTAGCTACACCGTGTCCGGCTATGTAGACTGGCAACTGGCTACGATGTTCATCGCCGGCGGCGCTCTGGGCAGTATTCTGGGCACGCGCACGGCCCGCTTCATGGCAGGACAGACCGGACGGCTGACAAGCCTTTTCGCGGGCGTGATCTTTCTTGTCGCCTTCTACATGATCTGGCAGGGCGTCAGTCGGCTATAAACGCGCGGGCGGCCGCCACTGCCGGGTGCAACTGCTCGAAAATGTTCTCCCGCCGCACAGCCCCGACAATATGATGCCGCTCCATATCCGCCAGCGCGTAGGGCAGTACACGCCCTAAAAAGACCTGCACCTGCTGTTCGCTCAGCCTCTCGAACACGTCACGCACCACACAGGCGGCGGAATAATCAATATCCGTAACGGCGCTACAATCCACGACAAGACAACGCACCGGCACAGGGGCAGTCTCTACCAGCAGGGTGATGTCCTGCGCAAAAAGCTGGCAGTTCGCGTAAAACAGATCTGCGCTGAAACGATAGACAATCAAACCTGGCTCAGTCTGCGCGCCCACATGCACGGGTTCCACTTCCATCGCCCCGGTGGCGGCATCAGAACGCAGCACCATGGTATGGGGTTTGTAACTATGGCGCACATGCCGGAACAGGGAGAGGGCGATAGCAATGAATATGCCCTGCTCCACCCCAACCCCCACCACCGTGGCCGCCGTGACCAGCGCCAGCCAGAACTCTCCTGGACTTTCACGCCGGATGCGGTTCAGAGCCGACAGATCCACCATACCCATCGCCACGCAGAATACCACCGACGCCAGCACACAGTGCGGCAGCCATGCCAGCGGCCCCGTCAATGTCAGCAGGACACACAGTGTCACCCCGGCAAAGACCACCTGTGCCCTCTGTGTCATGGCCCCGACCCTCACAGCCATGGCTGTCTGGGTTGGACTACCGTTAACCGTAAAGGTGCCACTTAGCCCCGCAACGGCATTAGCCGCAGACAACCCCAGAATATCGCGGTTCTCATCCACGGTTTCATGAAACATGTCGGCAAAGGCACGGGACGTCGCCGCGCTCTGGGCAATAATAACAAACACGCAGGATGCCGAAACCGGCAGCAGGGCCAGAATGCTTTCCCACGGAACGACCGGCACATGCAAAACGGGCACCCCACCCTGCACAGCGCCCAGCAGCCTCACCCCATGGGCTCCGGGCAGTCCGCTCCAGCCCAGCAGCATCCCAAGCCCGATCACGGCAAGGGCCACGGGCTTGCGCGGCATGTATTTCTGTCCGAGCAGCAGGATCAGACAGGCAACGCAGGAAATCAGAGCCGCCATTCCATTGGCCCGGGGGATGCCCCGCTCCAGTTCCAGCGCCTGCAGAACCGGCGTATGACGATCAGAGACAAGCCCCAGCATGTCATACAACATGCCCAGACCCACCTGTACCCCAACCCCTGCGAGAAACCCCACAAGGACAGTGCGGGAGAGAAAATCAGCCAGAAATCCAAGCCGACACAATCTGGCTACCAGCAAGAACCCCGCATTGAGCAATGCCACGGCACTGACCATGCTGATATAGGCGCCACTCCCCACAGGAGCCATTTCAGATAACGCACCGGAAAAAATGGCCGCTGTTGCAGAGTCGGCTGCCACTACCAGATGCCGCGATGCGCCCAGGGCAGCAAATGCCAGCAATGGCAGCAACACCGTATAAAGCCCGGTTACGGCGGGCATTCCCGCAATCCGGGCATACCCCAGCACCTGCGGAATATTCATGGAGGCGAGGGAAAGCCCTGCCAGGGCATCGCGCCAGAAACCGGAGGAAATCTTCAGGCCGAAGAGCCCTTCCCCGTTCCGTTCCGTAGCCATGGCTTCTCCTTCTGTCCACCGGCTTCGCGCTCCGGTAATGGCCGAACCGTTGTTTTCATCATCAGCCACTGCGGGTTTGCACGTAAACCCGAACATGCGACATTCGCGCTTTTTCCACGTAGGGACAAATCATGACCGTTACCGTGTACCATAACCCCGCATGCGGCACATCGCGCTCCGTTCTGGAACTGGTGCGTCAGGCCGGGATCGAGCCCGAAATTATCCTTTACCTGAAAACACCGCTCAGCCGGGCTGATCTGGATGCGCTGGTCAGCCAAGGCCCTGCCACTGCGCGCGACCTGCTCCGCAGCAAGGAAAAACTCTGTGCTGAACTGGGGCTGGACAAACCCGATGTGACTGACAGCCAGATTCTGGACGCCATTGCGGCACATCCCATTCTGCTGAACAGGCCGGTTGTGGCAACGCCGCGTGGCATAAAGGCCTGCCGCCCGGCGGATACGGTGCTGTCGTTGCTGCCGTAACCAGATAAAGACAGGCCCGACTGGAATAA
>NZ_BJMV01000016.1 GCF_006539345.1 Acetobacter peroxydans | reverse complement strand
TCCCAGAAAACCGCCAAAAATGCCCTAACATCATGATCATAAAGCTGATCCGGCCGATTCTTGGCCACCCAAGCAACCGTGAAACCGGGGTGGGATTCCCATAGGCGGGGGGATCAGTTACACATTCTGGCACCGGAGCGGACGCAACGTCCGCCTCCCGCACTTAATTGCAGCCGTCCGGGCGGATAAGGAAGAAACCTTTCCATATTGTCCGCATTCATAGTGAGTCTGGAGCGCAAGGCCATTGCCCCCCCATCCCTCTTCTCCCGAACCGCACGCACATCCGCCCCTTGCGGAAGGGAAAGACAAAGACGTTCCCCTATCACGCCGGGAGGCTCGCAGACAGGAAACGCATGAGGCCCTTATTAGAGCCGCCATGACCCTGCTGGCTGCCAAAGGCTTTGAAGAAACCACGGCCGACGAGATCGCCCAGGTAGCTGGCGTCTCGCGCCGCACGTTATTTCGCTACTTCCCGACCAAGGCCGATATTGTCACGGCGTGGGCGCAACAGATGACGGACGTCCTGCGCGCGCATATTAACAACAGCCTTCCGGGCACCAGCCCGCGGGCGATGCTCTACTCCGCACTGGAAGCCGTCGTGCCATATATGGCGCGTACGCGCTCTGAGGCCTATGCGTTTGTCTATCTGATCGAACGTACGCCAGCGCTGCTGCCCGTCAGCCTGCGTAAATACGCGCAGTGGGAGGACAGTCTGACCGATGCCCTCTCACACCACCTGACCAACCAGCCTGACAATATACTGGCGGCGCGCGTAGCAGCACGTTCAGGCATCGCTGCCTTTCGCACTGCTATTGATGAATGGATACGCCTCAAGGGGCGTCCGCCTCTGGTACCAATCATACGCAAGGTCGCTGCCTTGCAGGCAAGCATTCTGGAAGGCGGATAAAAGAAGCCTTCAGTCCAGACGGATTGAGGGCTGAACCAGCGCATCTATCCAGTCTGCCAGACAGGACAGGAGCCCACGATATAATCCGTACAGCTCAACCTGATGCTGACGATACAGCATAAGATGTCCTACCCGTGCGGACAGTCCTTTAAACATGCCGCCGCCGAAAACCGTACCGCCAGGCAGAGTACCCCAGCCGTTGTAGTCCCCCAGCGCAACAATCGCGCCCTTATTGCGGAAGACACATTGCGGTACATCCGTGCCATTGCGGATGAACGCGGGCAGATGGCGCGCAAGATGGTGAGCCTGCTGCCGTGCGACCTGTGCCGTCGGAGGCAAAGGTTCATCGCTGATAAACGAACAGTCGCCCATCGCGAAGATACGCTCGTCATCCACCGACCGCAGATTGGGCGTGACAATGACCTGACCGGAACGATTAAGGCTCAGCCCCCCAAATCGGGTGGTCACGCTGGGCGCCTTCACACCTGCGGCCCAGACACGGAGCGTCGCAGGAACGTAGCTGCCATCCTTCAGCATGAAACCGCCTGCGTCAGCTCCGGAAACCTGAGCGGATGTACGCACCTCCACATTGATATGCTCAAGCTGCCTGCGCGCGGCTTCCGACACCTGCTCAGGAAACGCGGGCAGAATACGCGCGCCGGCTTCAAGCAGGGTTAACTTAAGGCGTGGTGGATTCCGCTCGAAGGAATACAGGCGCACAAGGTCAAGCGCCTTATGCAGTTCTGCTGCGAGCTGGGTGCCCGTAGCGCCGCCTCCAACAATGGCGATATCCAGTTCCTTGTTGGCGGCAAATGCCTTGAGCAGTTCAAGGCGGAATTTCTCGTTAAACCCGTTTGCCTCGACCAGATTGTCGATAAACAGGCAATGCTCTGCTACACCCGGCGTACCAAAATCATTCGCGCAGCTTCCGATGGCCAGCACCAGCGCGTCGTATTCCACCGTGCGCTCTTCCAGCGCCACCGACCCGTCGGAAGATCGTACGGGGCCAAGCACCGCTTTGCGGTTCTGGCGATCCACCGCGATAACCTCACCGGGCCAGAAATCGAAATAATGCCGACTAGCCTGCGACATGAAGCTGATGCGGTTATTCTCATTCTGAACAGTGCCAGCCGCAAAACAGTGCAGCATGGGCTTCCAGACATGAGAGAAGCTCTTGTCGATCAGGGTAATACGCGCTTCGCCGCGCTTGCCGAGCGTTTCTCCTAACCGGGTTGCCAGTGCAAGCCCCGCGACACCGCCACCAACGATAAGGATTTCTGATTTTGTCGCCATAGCGTTTTACAAATTCCATTCAAGGGGCAGAGTCAAAGTCATGACGGGCGGGAGGCGCTCTTCCCCGCCCATCATGGTTCAGCTTAGAAGAAACCGAGCTTCTTCTCGCTGTAGCTCACCAGCATGTTCTTGGTCTGCTGGTAGTGCTCAAGCACCATCTTGTGCGTCTCACGCCCGATACCGGACTTCTTGTAGCCGCCAAAAGCAGCGTGAGCCGGATAGACGTGGTAGCAGTTCACCCACACGCGCCCGGCTTCAAGGCCACGGCCCATGCGGTAGCAGATGTTGGCGTTACGCGACCACACGCCAGACCCAAGGCCAAACGGCGTATCGTTGGCAATGGCCAGAGCTTCTTCCTCGGTCTTGAAGGTCGTGACCGCCAGAACGGGGCCAAAGATTTCTTCCTGGAAGATGCGCATCTTGTTGTTGCCGCGGAACACGGTCGGCTGCACGAAGCACCCGTTGTTAAGGCTGCCACCAAGATCAGGCTTGCCACCGCCGGTCAGCAGCTCTGCGCCTTCGGCCTTACCGATAGCGATGTACTCGAGGATCTTGTCCTGCTGCATGACGGAGTTCTGAGCCCCCATCATGGTTTCGGGGTCAAGCGGATTACCCTGCTTGATCGCCTTCACACGCGGCAGAACCCGCTCGATAAAGCGGTCGTAGATGGATTCGTGCACAATCGCGCGGCTCGGGCAGGAGCAGATCTGGCCCTGATTCAGCGCAAACATCGTGAACCCTTCGATCGCCTTGTCCAGGTAATCGTCGTCATGGTCCATGATGTCGGCAAAGAAGATGTTGGGAGACTTGCCGCCCAGCTCCAGCGTAGCCGGAATCAGGTTTTCAGCCGCAGCGTGAGCAATCATCTTGCCGGTAGGTGTGGAGCCGGTAAAGGCGATCTTGGCAATGCGCGGGCTGGTGGAAAGTGCAGCACCCACGTCACGACCCAGGCCGTTTACGATGTTGAGCGTGCCCGGCGGGAACAGATCACCGATCAGCTCCATCAGCACCAACATGCTGGCAGGGGTGGTTTCAGCAGGCTTCATCACCACGCAGTTGCCTGCGGCCAGAGCCGGCGCCAGCTTCCATGAGCCCATCAGCAGCGGGAAGTTCCACGGAATGATCTGCCCCACAACGCCCAGCGGCTCGTGGAAGTGATACGCAATCGTCGTATCCGTAATTTCGCTGAGCGTGCCTTCCTGTGCGCGGATACAACCGGCAAAATAACGGAAATGGTCGATCGCCAGCGGGATATCGGCGGCCAGCGTTTCGCGAATGGGCTTGCCGTTGTCCCATGTTTCGGCGCGGGCCAGCAGATCCAGATTGGCTTCCATCCGGTCGGCGGCCTTGAGCAGAATTCCGGCGCGTTCAGCGATGGGCGTATGAGCCCAGCTTTTGAACGCCTTGTGGGCTGCATCCAGCGCCAGATCGATATCCTCAGCCGTGGACTGCGGCACTTCGCACAGTACACTTCCGTCGATCGGGGTGGTATTTTTCATGTACACGCCTTTTACGGGCGCGCGCCATTCACCACCGATGTAGTTTTCATAACGGGGTTTGAAAGGATGTTCTTGCGTTACAGACACGGACAGTCTCCATAATATGGATAATCTGGCGGGAAACAGGACCTTTTAGGTCTGTTCTTCATATACGGTGTTATACAGACGGAGCTGTTCAGACAATCACTGCCACCATCACATCCATGTGAATTTTGGCACTGAGTGTCATTTTTTTACTCCCTCTCAAGCGCCCGCGCAGGGGGCGATCTTTCGAGCGCCAGCCTATCGCACAGGCGGCTTTTCAGCCAGTCCATGGCCATACCGCTCTGACGTTTGCGATGCCAGACGACTGCCATGGGCACCTGGCGCCCTCCGGTATCGAATGCCAGTTCAGGCGTGACAATATCGGGCGCCGTGGTTGAAGAAGCCAGAACGTGGTCAGACACAAAAGCCCAGCCCACACCATGCTTGACCATTTCCAGAATGACCCAATAGCTCTCCACCCACCATACCTCACCTGCAACCCTGAGATGCTGGCGCTCGCGCTCCTGCCCGCGTGTCGCCACCAGAATCTGGCGGTAGCGTTTGAGATCCTCCCATGTAACCGGCCCGCCATGCGCCAGCGGGTGATCACGCGCGCACACCAGCACCAACTGCGCGCGTCCGATTGTTCTGAAGGACAGATCAGCCGGCATTCGGCTTTGCTGCCACATGACCCCAAGCTGGGCGGTGCCTTCGAGCACCAGATGTCCGACATCCTCCATGAGAGGGAAAAGAAGTTCGACCTCTACATGAGGAAAAGCCTTGGAAAATTCAGAGAAAATCGGTCCAAGCGTATATTCTGGGTACAGCTCGTCCAGAGCCACCACGAGTCGACTTTCAACCCTGTCTCCCATGGAACGGGCGACGCCTATCAGATGCTCGCGCCGTTCAAGCACCACTTTGGCCTCGCGCAAGAGCCGCTCCCCTTCCACGGTCAATTGCGGCAGACGCCCGCCGCGTGCGAACAGCGCTACCCCCAGATCGATCTCCAGATTAGCCACATGCGTGCTGATAGCCGATTGCGCCCGTCCGAGACGGCGGCCCGCAGCGGAAAAGGAACCACTCTCCGCCGTTGCGACAAAGGCTTCCAACTGCTCAAGCGAGACATTCATCTATCTGTTTTCCAGATGGTTTCTATCTTTAGAAACCCAGAGAAAAAGATAGATTGCGCCCATGTCAACACGAGACGGCGTAAACACCCCCATGAAGCCTACCCCCTCCGCCCCGCCCCCGGCGCAAAAAATCAGCCATGGTCTGCGAACCGGCGCTGACCGCCTGCGCCATGTGCTGCTGTTCGAACTGGTGGCGTTGTCGATTGTCATTCCCTGCGGCAGCACGCTGTTTGGCCTGCACGAAAGCGCCATGGGCGTGATCGGCATCGGCAGCGCCGTAACCGCCACGATATGGAATTTCCTGTATAATCTGCTGTTCGACCACGCCATGCTGCATCTGCGGGCAACCACGCATAAAACGACACTGATGCGCGTGGCTCATACCATCGGGTTCGAAGCCGGGTTGCAGATCATTCTACTGCCTGCCATCGCCGCCTATTGCGGCCTGTCCATTATGGCCTCTCTGCCGCTCACGCTGTCATTGGCCGGGTTTTATCTGGTCTACGCGTTTGTCTTCAATCTGGCGTATGATCGAGTCTTTCCGCTACCGGTCGCCAGCGCGCCTCTCTGCGAGGCCTGATCTTTCTCTGCGCGTTCCGTCTTACGACTGCGCGACCGCAACACGCTGCGCCCGCGGAGCCGGGCGGACGGTCATTCGCGCCAGATTATTGCGCCCTCCCATGGCTTTTATCTTGCGGTGCAGGGTGGAGCGGCTCACGCCCAGCAGGTCGGCTGCCGCCGTCACCCGGCCCTGACACATCGCCAGCGCCCCCTGTACGACACCGCGTTCGGCCTCCTCAAACCCCGGTGTCAGCTCTGCTGCCGAACCGAGATCAAACCGCACGCCGTGCTTTTCCAGATCACCAAGTCCGGGCAAACGGCGCGCGGCAAAGGTTGCCCCCACAATGGTACGCGACTCATCCAGCGCCACCATGGGCAGCGAAATACCAGAGCCCTCGCCCATCAGAATGACCGTATGCGCCCGGAAAGCCTCAAGAAAACTGCGCCGCTCCAGACGGCGGGCGGCATCAATCAACACGGCTTCCATCATCGTGCTGATACGCTCTGAAGGATCAGGGCGGGTCGAACTGGCATCCAGCGCGCCAGCCAGTTGCCCGTCCGGGCCGTAAAAGGGCACGGCGGAACAACTCAGATAGCGCAGGCCCATGCTCCAGTGCTGCTCCCGATGAACCGTAACAGGCACCTGCTCCACAAGACATGTGCCAATCCCGTTGGTACCCACCCGCGCCTCGTTCCAGTTCGCCCCCGACCACAGACGCCAGCGTCGGCACCCCTTTTCCTGCGGGGCTTCCTCCCGGTGCGCGACTACAATGCCCTGCGGGTCGGCCAGCAGCACGTTATAATCCAGCGTAGACACAATGGCCTGCAGGCGATCCAGCTCCGGGTCGCAAATGCGCATGGTCACACCCATGCGCGCCCGTGCCTGCCGCAGTTCCGCCGCACACAGCAGGGTATCGAGAGCAATGGCGCTGGCTGGCAGATTGTATTCGTTGACACAGCGCAGCCAGGACGGACGCAACCTGGCCGATAACGCCGCCAGTTGACTGTCAGACACGGTAACACGGGTCATGTCTCCCCCTCTCCTGCTTTATGATCGTTGTTATATCAAACCATCGCCTTGTTATGTGTCATAACAGCGACAGATAAACCCGCGTTGCGTCACATCCCTGTTACGTCCGCCCCGGTGCGACTTTACCGCCCGCCGGGCACGATGTTCCCTTTACGGACACGGCGGCACAATAGCAGGAACTTTTCAAGAAAATCTGTTGTTCCACCATATTTTTTCTTGATCCATCACAGGATGGCAGGTCGGAGACACCACCATGCAGATCGCACGGGATATTCTTTTGAACTCCTATCGTTCGATGCGGACAATCCGCGAATTCGAAGAACGGCTGCACACCGAATTCGCAACGGGAGAAATTCCGGGCTTTGTCCACCTCTACTGCGGCGAGGAAGCCTCGGCTGTGGGAGTCTGCGCGCATCTGGGAGACAGTGACACCATCGCCAGCACGCATCGTGGCCATGGCCACTGCATTGCCAAGGGCGTTGAAGTTGAAGGCATGATGGCCGAAATCTACGGCCGCAGCACGGGGGTTTGCCGGGGCAAGGGTGGTTCCATGCATATTGCCGATCTGGCGCGCGGTATGCTGGGGGCCAACGGCATTGTCGGCGGCGGCCCTCCGCTGATCTGTGGTGCCGCACTCTCGCATAAACTTCTGAAAACAGACGGTGTTGCCGTGGCTTTTTATGGAGATGGCGCATCGAACGAAGGCACGACCCTTGAAAGCCTGAATCTGGCCAGCGTATGGAAACTGCCTGCGGTCTTTGTCTGTGAGGACAACGGCTACGGCGAGGCCACAGGAGCCTCCTACGCCTGCGCGGGCACCCAGAAGGATCGGGCCGCCGGGTTTGGTATGCCTTATTTCGAGTGTGACGGCTCGGACTTCTTTTCCGTTTACGACACGGCGGGAGAAGCCATTACCCACGCGCGCTCCGGCAAGGGGCCGGTGATGCTGCATGTGCATCTATCCCGCTGGTACGGCCATTTCGAAGGCGATGCCATGTCTTACCGCGCCAGCGATGAAGTCGCGCAGCAGCGCATGAAACATGATTGCCTTAGCGCCTTTCGCGCACGCACGACAGGAGCCGGCCTGCTGGACGGTGCAACCCTCGATACCATCGACAGTGACACGCGCTCCCGGATCGACGACGCCGTGCAGGCGGCCAAAGCAGCCCCCCTGCCCCAGCAGGAAGACCTGACCCGTGACGTGTACGTTTCGTACTGAACCAGAAAAATAAAACATGTTTTAGAATGACAGGAAAACTCCAATGTCAAAAAAGAGCTTTCGGCAGGCCATCAATGAAGCCCTGCGGCAGGAAATGCGCCGTGACCCGCGCGTGATCCTGATGGGCGAGGACGTGGCAGGCGGACAGGGCGGCTCATCCGGCGTAACAGACGCATGGGGCGGCGTACTGGGTGTCACCAAGGGGCTTTATACCGAATTCGGCCCCGAGCGCGTGCTGGACACCCCCATTACCGAGGCCTCCTATATCGGAGCAGCGGCGGGGGCGGCCGCCACAGGCCTGCGCCCTGTGGCAGAACTGATGTTTGTTGACTTTGTCGGATGCTGTCTCGATCAGATCATGAATCAGGCAGCCAAGTTCCGCTACATGTTCGGCGGTAAAGCCCGCACGCCGCTGGTGATCCGGGCCATGTACGGCGCGGGCTTCAATGCCGCGGCACAGCACAGTCAGGCACTATATCCCATCTTTACCCATATTCCGGGGCTAAAGGTGGTGGTGCCTTCCTCCCCCTACGAGGCCAAAGGCCTGCTGATTGAGGCGATCCGCGATGATGACCCGGTCATCTTCCTTGAAAACAAGGTGATGTATGATGATGAGGAAGAGGTACCGGACGAGGCCTACACGATCCCCTTTGGCGAAGCCAACCTGACGCGCGAGGGAGACGATGTAACCCTTGTCGCCTTTGGCCGCATGGTCGGGTTTGCCAACGAAGCCGCGGACCGTCTCGCAAAGGACGGTATTTCCTGCACGGTCATAGACCCGCGCACCACTTCACCGCTGGATAGCGCGACCATTCTGGACTGCGTAGCCGATACCGGCCGCCTTGTTATCGTGGATGAAGCAAGCCCGCGCTGCAACATGGCCACCGATGTCGCGGCCCTTGTGGCGGAAGAAGCGTTTGACGCCCTCAAAGCACCGATCCGCCGTGTCACGCCACCGCATACGCCCGTGCCCTTCGCCACGGTTCTTGAAAAACTCTACCTGCCCGATGTCGGACGGATTGAAGCCGCTGTCCGCTCCGTCATGGGGTACAAAGCCCGGCAGGAGGCCTGACCATGACTGTTATCACCCCCATCACCATGCCCAAGTTCGGACTGGCCATGACGGAAGGGAAGCTGGCCGGATGGTCTGTGCCTCCCGGCAGCACGGTTTCCGCCGGGCAGGAAATTGCCGATATCGAAACCAGCAAGATCACCAACGGCTATGAAAGTCCGGCCTCCGGCGTCCTCCGCAGGCAGGTGGCCTCGGAAGGGGAAACGCTGCCCGTGGGAGCGCTGATCGGCGTGCTGGCCGAAGGCAATGCCAGTGACGCCGAAATCGACGCTTTTATCGAACAGTTCCAGAGCACATTCCGCGCGTCTGAAACGCAGGGAGAGGCTGATGCCCCTGCGGCCCGGCCCACCCTTGTCGATGTGGACGGGCTAAGCCTGCAGGTGCAGGACATGGGGCAGGGCAACGGGTTGCCCGTTCTGCTGATCCACGGCTTTGGCGGCGATCTGACAAACTGGCTGCTCAATCAGGATGTGCTGGCAGAGCAACGGCGGGTTATCTCCTTCGACCTGCCGGGGCATGGCGGCTCCACCAAACAGGTGGGCGACGGCACACCCGCCGCCCTTGCCGCCATCACCGCCCGCCTGCTGGAGACACTCGGGGTCGGACGCGCCCATGTGGTGGGCCATTCGCTGGGAGGCGCCATCGCGCTGGAACTGGCCCGTGCGCATCCTGACAAGGTGGCCTCGCTCGGCCTGATTGCACCTGCGGGGCTAGGGCCGGACATCAATATGGACTTTATTGAAGGGTTCATTACCGCCGACCGACGTAAAACGCTCGAACCCGTGCTGGCGCTGCTGGTCAATGATCCAGCACTCATCACCCGTAACATGGTGGAAGGCATTATCCGCTTCAAACGCCTTGATGGTGCCAAACAGGGACTTGAAACCATTGCAGCGGCCTGCTTCCCCGAAGGGCGGCAGAAAGATGCCCTGCGTGACGTACTGAGCACCTTCGGCGGCCCGGTTCAGGTTATCTGGGGCGAAGCCGACAGGATATTGTCCCCTGAAGCCGCACAGGGCCTGCCCGCCTCCATAGCCGTGACCCGCCTGCCCCAGACAGGTCACATGCCGCAGATGGAAAAAGCAAAGCAGGTCAATGACCTGCTCGCGGGTATCCTGCACGACACGCCCTGAGGCCCTGCCCGGCCGACCCGCGGGAAAACGTCCTGCCCTGCTCCCATACCGGGAAACGGGACAGGACGTTCCCATTTTTGGCTCGGCTGCCCGAAAAGTGCCGATTTCCTGCCTGTTTTGCGTGGTTCTTTGCTCAGGCAGGAGAACTCTTATGAAACACGCATCCTTCATTCCCCTCGCCTTTGCCGTGCTGCTTCTCGCTGGCTGTTGCGGCGGTCCCCCGCATGACCACCGGCACTGGCATGGCGACCACAGACCGCCTCCAGGCGACTGGCAGCAACAGCCCCCCGGTGGCGGTGGCGGCTGGAACAGGCCCGCGCCCCAGCACTGGTAATGACTGCCGTGCCATAAAGAAGGGGAAAGCGCCTTTACAGGGTCACATCAATGCCCTTTTCTGGCGTTACACCTCCCTGACATCACAAGGAGTTCCTATTTTATGAAACGCTTTATCGTAGCCTCGCTCATCATCGCCGCTTCCGGTCTTGTCATTGCGGACGCCAACGCGCAGCTTCTGCCCTCCCCCAGCGAAATCGGCCAGAACGCCCTGAATTCCGCGAAGAACAGCGCCGAAACCTCTGCCCGCAACAGCGTTGACGCTGCCACGGGCAATGTCTCCAAGCGGGTTGAGCAGGAGCGCACCAAATACACAACCGAACGTGACAAGGTGCAGAACAAGGTTAGCACCGAGAAGAGCCGTATCAACAACACGAAGAACGCCGTTCAGGATTTGACGCGCTCACCGTTCTGATTGCACCTGGCTCCACGAAAAAAGGGGGGAAGCCTGAGCTTCCCCCCTTTTTTATACAGAACCCTGCTGGGTGCGGTGTCTGTTTCAGGCGGCCTCGCCCGAAACTGCCTGACCTGCCGGAGCGCTGACCCGGCCCGGCCACAGCAGCGAAATAGCCAGCACCACGGCGATATTCACACCCAGGGACAAGAGCCCGGTGGAAACATTGCCCGAAACAAGACCCAGATTGACCGGATGAACGGGCTTGAGACCATCCATCCAGCACAGACCCAGCCCCACAACGGAACCGACAACCCAGCCCGCCAGCATGGACGCCGTTGACAGGCGCAGGCGGGTCAGCCCGAGGATCAGCGCGGGGAACGTCTGCAGAATGATGACACCACCCAGAAGCTGAAGATCAATAGCGAACTTGGCATTGAGGAACAGCACGCACAGCAGTGCACCAACCTTGACGGCAAAAGCCGTAATCCGGCTGGCCATAACCGGGTTGGTCTGGGTCGGCAGCAGGTTGCTGGTAACCAGATTGGCCGCACCAATCGCCATCACGGCCGCCGGCACCAGAGCGCCCACGGCAATGGCAGCCAGGCAGAAACCGGCGAACCATGCAGGAAACACCTTGTGGAACAGCATGGGCACCACAAGTGAGTTGTTGGTGGTAACAATGCCCGCCGCATGAGCCATGTAGCCCAGCATGGCGATCAGCCCCAGCACGATCGTGTAAACCGGCAGGTACACCGCATTCTGGCGAATGGTATCAGCCGAACGCGAGGCCAGAATACCCGTAAGCGTATGGGGATAAAGGAACGCAGCAAGAGCCGAAGACAGCGCCAGCGTGGCATAAGGCAGACCCTGGCCCGCCTTCAGCACCGCTTCATGCGGAGCAACATTGGAAAACAGCGCCGCATACCCGCCCGTGTGCATGGGAATGACCGTAACCGCGACCAGAACCGCGATATAGATCATGATGTCCTTGATAAAGGCTGTCAGCGCGGGCGCGTGCAGCCCCCCCATCCACGTGTAGGCGGCCAGCGAGAGGAAGGCGATCACCAACGGCAGATCACCCGGCAGGCCCAGCGACTGCACAACAGTACGGATACCAATGAGCTGAAGCGCAATATACGGCATGACCGCAACAAGCCCGGTCAGCGCGACAATGACTTCCAGCGTACGGCTGTCGAAGCGCGCCCGCACGATGTCAGCCGCCGTGGAATGGCCGCCGTCACGCGCGATTTTCCACAGTTTGGGCATGACAAGGAAAATGAACGGATACACGATGATCGTATACGGCAGGGCAAAGAAGCCATAAGCCCCCACCGCATAGACCAAGGCCGGCACCGCGATAACGGTATAGGCGGTGTAGAAATCACCCCCGACCAGAAACCACGTGACCCACGGACCAAAGCCACGCCCGCCCAGGCCCCATTCCTCCTGCGCGTCGCTGCCCTTGCTATGGCCACGAAACAGAGGGCGGATAAGCTGAATGGAAGAGCCTATGACGATAGTCGCGGCAAAAAAGACGATGAAGACGCCAAGCGCCCACGGATTGATCTCGGTCATGCGTCATTCCCTTTTTTCCAGACAATCCAGATAATGACCGACGTCACGGGCACCCAAGCGAACTGGTACCAGTAGAAAAAGGGAAAACCGAGCAGGGCCGGATCGGCCTTATCGTAGAGCGGCACCCAGAGCAGCCCCACAAAGGGCAGCAGTAGCAGCAGGTTGAGATATTTCATTACAAAAAATCGCTTCTTTTTGTTTTTTTCGTGCGTGGCGGGAGAGAAATGACGCAACACCCCGGCTCCTGTCAATCACGCTCGCTGCTTTTTACCTCAGACGCGCAAGCTTTGTTGCGTTTGCATTCCAGTTATGCGCTGTTATAACAGCAATGTGAGAAAGCGTATCAGGAAAATGGCGGTTTTTCGGCACCCCTGTCGGGCCGTGCACACGGCCTCACGCACCGCCATTTTCAGCAGGGAATGCACAGGCCCCCGGAACGGGCGGCTGGATTCGCACTCTTCCATCCGGTCAAGCCGGAAGGCGCCCCAGGGGCAGGCAGAGGCAGGCCCGCTCGCAGCGAGCCTGTAATACTTAGTGGAGACCGTTTACCTTGCGGTGCTCCAGCACCTTGTTGAGCTTGTCGCTATATGCGCGGTAGCTACCCTCGGGCACGCAACCCATTTCTTCCAGATCTTCCATGTCCGCACCGTAGTTGATCCACTGGTTGACTTCACGGAAGTCGAGGGCTGCGGGAATGTCCCGGCCTTCGAAAACAATCGGGCCATCTCCCCCTTCGATCGCCCCAAACGGCATGAAACTGCCTGCGGACGGCGGGGAAGCCGGGTCGGTGCTGACCTCACCACACAGAACCTGCTTCTTGTCCACCGTGTCATGCACACTCAGGTGGCGCACTGCCGCGTGCTTGTCCTGCGCACGACTGACCAGCGCCTTGAGCGAACCCGAAACAAAAGCCGTCGGAGCTTTAGGCATACTGCCATCCACCACGGTCTGCGCTGCTGCGGTTGTCACCAAACCAGAACCGGTCGCACCAAGGCAGCCTAGTCCGGGCAGGATGGCGCACAGGGCCAGGAAACGTTTCATACGGCAGTTCCTTTTCTTGATTCAGTCCGCCTACTCGGTAGCGGTTTCACGCCACGACGTAAACGGCAGCCATGTCGCGTGCGCATAAGGCGTAATGCCGCCACAGGTAAGGCGTCCCCCGCTCTGAGGTGCGGGAACACCCGTTGTGGTCGGCAGGGAAAGTGGTAGCCCCCGCAGGCTTCGCACCGCCAGAAAGCCGAAGCACTCGGCCTCCAGCGCATCGCCCTTCCAGCCCAGCGCCTCCACGGCCTGCACGGGGGCAGGCAGGGCTTCGGCCAGAGCCTGCATGAGAGCGGGATTGTGCCGCCCGCCCCCACAGACAAACCACGCCTTCGGTTGTTCCGGCAACGGCGTGCGGGCCACAGCCTGCGCAGTCAGGGCCGTCAGAGTGGCAGCGCCATCCTCGGCTCCCACGCCTTCCAGCAGGGGCAGCACCGCGTGAAAAGTGAGCCGATCGAGTGACTTGGGGGCAGGCCGTGCAAAAAACGGATGCGCCAGCATGGCCTCCAGCACCGCCGTATCCACCCGCCCTGCACGGGCCAGCGCCCCATCCTGATCAAACGGCCGCCCAGTATGGCGCATGGCCCAGTCATCCAGCAAGGCGTTGCCGGGGCCGGTATCGCAGGCAAGCACATCGCCATTCGCCTGCACAAGGGTCAGGTTAGCGACCCCGCCCAGATTCAGCACCGCCACGGGGCGCGCCTGCCCGGCCAGCAAGGCCGCATGGTAAAGCGGCGCCAGTGGCGCCCCCTCCCCTCCGGCCCGGACATCCGCACTCCGAAAGTCATGGATAACAGGCAGGTCCGTCATGGCGGACAACAACGCCGCATCCCCGATCTGCCACGTGCGCCCGCCCGCGGCGATTTCCCCCCGAGCGTCTGCCGAACCGCAAACAAGACTGGCGGGCGCGTGCAGAATGGTCTGCCCATGAAAGCCAACAAGGTCCGCCGGCATGTCCGGCGCCAGCAGGCGAAGCTGCTGCACGGCCTCTCCATGCAAAAGGCTCAGGGCACGCGTTGCCGCAAGAAGGTCCGGGTCGGTCGGTGCCAGACCCGCCGCGCGATCAAGCAGCGCACGCAGGCTGGCGCGCAGTTCCGGCGGGTAAGGGTGTGTCAATGCTGGCCCATGTGCCAGCACTCTCTCGCCATCCGTACGCAGCAGGGCTGCATCCACGCCGTCAAGCGAGGTGCCGCTCATCAGCCCGATAACATTCAGCGGGGCAAAACCGACACGCCCTGACAACGCCATGCTGCCTTCAGGGCACCGGAACGGCAGTATCCAGCCCCGGCCTTACCTGCCCGGCCCCGACCTGCCACAGCAGCACCCGCTCACCATGCGGGCCGGACACGTGCAGGGCCACAAGCCCGTCCTGCACGCGGGTCATACCCAGCAGATGCTCATCCGCCCCCAGAGGCAGATGCACCACCGGCGCGCCTGCCCCGACACCACCCGGCACCGTGATTGATGCCGGAGCCGGCGGCGCTTCCACCAGCGGCACACCGGGTGGGGCCTGATGGCCACCGCCATTCATACGGTGCAGGATCACGCCAATCAGAAAGGCCGTACCCACCACGATCAGCACACCCATGCCGATCACTGCCCCCAGCAAAACGCGCGGCGTGCGGTATTCAGGCGCGGCTTCGTTTTCCTGTGCCATGCTTATGCACCCCCGCCTGCTGCCGCGCCCAAGGCAATGCGACGTTTCATTTCCACCACCACGGCAGCCAGCCCGTCGAACAGGGCCTGCCCTATCAGAAAATGACCAATATTGAGTTCTCTCAGCCCTTCAATAGCGGCAACCGGGTCGACATTTTCATAGGTCAGACCGTGCCCCGCGTGGACTTCCAGCCCCAGCGTCAGGGCCTGCCGGGCTGCCGCGTGCAGGCGCTCAAGCTCACCACCCCGCCCTTCGGCATAAGCGCCGGTATGCAGCTCCACCACCTGCGCGCCGATCCGCGCGGCTGCTGCGATCTGAGCCGGATCAGGATCAACAAACAGGGAGACGCGTATTCCCGCCGCTGCCAGCTTTTGCACAGGCACGGCCAGCACCGCCGCGTGCCCTGCCACGTCCAGACCGCCCTCAGTTGTCAGCTCCTCGCGCCGTTCGGGCACGAGGCAACAGGCATGGGGCCGTAGTTCCAGCGCCATGGCCAGCATTTCGTCCGTGGCGGCCATTTCCATATTAAGCGGCGCTTTGATCTCGTGCCTGAGACGACGCAGGTCGGCATCGCGGATGTGGCGACGGTCTTCGCGCAGATGCGCGGTAATGCCATCCGCCCCGGCCTGCACAGCAAGGCGCGCGGCCTCTACCGGGTCAGGGTATGCTCCACCGCGCGCATTCCGCACGGTGGCGACATGATCAATATTGACCCCCAGCCGTATTGCCGCTGTCATGCCGTCTTCCTTCCCTCTGCCGCCTGCCTGTTCCGAACCAGCCTGCCTGCCAGTTGCAGGGCGCAGACAAGGCTGGTCGGGTCTGCCCTGTTTTGGCCCGCCCTGTCAAAAGCCGTGCCGTGGTCGGGCGAGGTACGGACAATCGGCAGGCCCAGCGTCACATTCACGCCCTGCGCCATATCCAATGTCTTGAGCGGAATAAGACCCTGATCGTGGTACATACACAGGGCCACATCGTAGTTCGCGCGGGCCTGAGGGGTAAACATGGTGTCCGGCGGCATGGGGCCGGTCACCTCATACCCCTCGGCGCGCAGGGTTTCGATGGCGGGAATAATAATCCGCTGCTCCTCGTCCCCCATCAGGCCGTTTTCACCCGCATGGGGGTTCAGCCCCGCCACTGCCAGACGTGGCGCGTGCGCCAGCCCGAAATCCCGCGCGAGGCCCGCCGCCACCGTGCGGGCTGTCTCCACAATACGCGCGACCGTCAACTGCTCAATGGCCTTTCTGAGCGCCACATGCACCGTAACGGGCACCACCCGCAACGACGGCCCCGCCAGCATCATGACCTCGCGCCCCTCGGCCCCGCAGAGTTCCGCCAGAAAACTGGTATGGCCCGGATGCGTAAAGTCCGGCCCCTGCACCACATCCTTGCTGATCGGGTTGGTCACGACGGCATCCGCAGCCCCAGCCTGCACAAGAGCAACCGCGCGGCGAATACTCTCCAGTATAACCGCAGCATTACGCCGGTCAGGCTGTCCGGGCACCGCAGGGACCGCCAGAGAGAGCGGCATAACGGGCAGAGCATCGGCAAACACCGCCCGCGCCTGTGCTGGATCATCAATCACGCTGACAGGCACCACCCCCTCCAGCAGGGCGGGGTCACCCACCCAGACAAAAGCAGGCCCCTGCTCGCGTAGGGCGTGCCAGGCTTTTGCGGTAATTTCCGGCGCGATCCCCGCGGGGTCGCCCTGTGTCAGAACCAGCATGTGGGGTCCGCATGAAAGGCCGCCGCCAAAAGGCGGGACAGATTGAGACGACGGCCACAAAACCCCAGAAACGTCGCGCCGTAAAGACACAGCGCCCCGCCTGTGGAACAAACACGCTCTGACCACGCATTTTCTGCCCCACATGCCTAAGGAACTCGGTATTGTACTCAAACTGAATGAACAGCGTGCCCTCTCTGTTCTTTCCGTTTGTTCTTTCCGGGCGATAAGGCTACCACACCTCCATGATCAGGCTGATACTTGTTGTGCCATTCCTGCTGGTTCTCGTGGCGTTCACCGCCAGCAATCAGGACCCGCTGGACATGTGGCTGCTCACCTATAGCTGGAAAACCTCCGCTGGCGTTCTGGCCCTCACCGTGGCCTGTATTGCCTTCATACTGGGCGCGTTCTGCCTGTGGGTTGTAGAGTTGCGGCAGCGCCGCCGCGCCCGCAAGGCCGAGCAGCACGTACGCGAACTCGAAGCCCAGCTTGCGCAGGCTCAGGCGGTCCTGGCCGCCCCCACGCGGATAGAACCCACGCTCGACGGCACACCGCATCTCCCCCACCTTGAACCGGAAAACGAACGGAGCCCCAATGTCTGATACGCCGCGCCCTACAAAACTCATCGTGGCGCTTGATACACAAGACACTGCTCAGGCCCGGCAATGGGCAACCGGGCTGGCTGGCCATGTGGACATGATCAAGCTCGGGCTGGAATTCGCCTATGCCGCCGGGTTTGATGCGGTCTCTGACGTTGCGGGCACGCAGCCGCTGTTCCTTGACCTGAAACTGCATGACATCCCCAATACCGTCGCGTCAGCCGTGCGTTCGCTCTCCCGCCTGCGGCCTCGCCTGCTCACGCTCCATGCCAGCGGTGGCCGCGCCATGATGCAGGCCGCCCGCGCCGCCTGTGACGAGGCATTCCCTGCCGATGCCCGGCCGCAGCTTCTGGCGGTTACGGTTCTGACCAGTCTGGACGATGCGGGGCTGGCGGAAACCGGCGTTCAGGGCGGCGCGCGCGATCAGGTGCTCCGGCTTGGCGCTCTGGCCATGGATTCCGGCATGGATGGTCTGGTCTGCTCCGCTCACGAACTGGCGCCGCTGCGTCAGGAACTGGGGCGCGCGCCCGTACTGGTCACGCCCGGTATTCGTCCCGCCGGGAGCGATCAGGGAGACCAGAAACGTATCATGACCCCCGCTCAGGCGCGTGATGCCGGGGCGGACTGGATTGTTGTTGGCCGCCCCATTACCCGCGCCGCAGACCCAGCAGCTGCAGCGGCGGCCATCGCGGCGGAACTGGCAGGCTGATATGCCCCGCACACAGCAGGACAACTGAACAGACATGCCTGTCGGTGTAAAAATCTGCGGTCTGACAGAGGCCGAAGGCTTCGATGCCTGCGTAACACACGGGGCGGACTGGGTCGGTTTTGTTTTCTTTGACCGCTCGCCCCGCTTTGTTACCCCTGAGCAGGCTGCTGTCCTCTCCCGCCGCACTGTCGGCGGGCCGGAGCGTGTCGGCCTGTTTGTGGAGCCGGATGACGCCAGCATAGAAAGCACCCTGCGTCACGTCCCGCTCGACATCCTGCAGATTTATGCGACCGATGAACGCGCCCGGCACATTCGGCAGCGTTTCGGCCTGCCGGTCTGGCTCTCCCGCCCTGTTGCCACACGGGCAGACCTGCCGCTTTCCTGCCCGGTCGAACGTATTCTGGTAGAACCCCGCCCCCCGAACAACGCCACACGCCCGGGCGGCAATGCGCAGCGTCTAGACTGGTCGCTCCTGAAAAACTGGCAGCCCCCTTTCGACTGGATGCTGGCTGGCGGCCTGAATGTGGATACCGTTGCAGACGCTATCCGCACGACCGCCGCACCGGCAGTCGATGTCTCCTCTGGCGTCGAAAAAGCCCCCGGAATCAAAGACCCCGAGGCAATCGCCCGCTTCATTGCCCATGCACACAGCGCCACCGCACGATAAAAACCGGACAAACATCAAAAAATCGCCTCGGCAGTCGCTTTCCCTCTTGCCTGCGCGCGTAATCTTGCTATTACCTCTCTCGCGCTGGAGAGATGGCCGAGCGGCTTAAGGCGCACGCTTGGAAAGCGTGTGTACGTTAATAGCGTACCGAGGGTTCGAATCCCTCTCTCTCCGCCACTTCTGTCGCTAAACGGGCACTGAATTTACGCTATTTTTCCCCAGTGAGCAGCAGCAGCCAGAACTTCGATCTCATGATCCGCGCCTCGGTGACCTCAACACGCTGCGCGCGCAGGTAGCCGCCACCTTCGAGACGGATGCGCTAGCGAACGGCGCAAAGACCCCACATATCGCAACGACGACCGCTAGCGCGCGACCGCGCCGCGCGATCCAAGCAGTCATCAAATCCCAGAGTCCGTTTCGTGATCTTCTGGATCTTCGGAGTTCTCACTGGCTTCAATAAGATCGGAGAGATCAGCCGAACGAACCAGCGCTCGCTTGATCTGAGCTGTGAAGGAGTCTCTCTGCGGCGCATCCTTATAAAGAATAGCATTTTGCAAGCTAGAATGGCTTGTGCCTTCGACGGTCACTAGCACGGGGCGATATTCCCCGGCCCGGGCCGGATCTGCTTCGAGCCTGTAGGTCATAAAGATGATATTGACCTGAGGATTGGTTACGTCGGACGATCTAATAAAGTCCGCGCGCCCCGTAATGTATTGATAGACCTGCTCGGGGATGACGGCCACAATCTTGGATTTCCAGTGGTGGTGGAAATACCCCTTGCGTATAAGCTGCGTGATATAGCGCTTGTAGACATTATCCCAGTTCAGGCCATAGGTGGGGCGCTTATCCAAATCCATCCCGGCGCGAAGCGCCTGATAAGCAGGAAACACTGAGCCAGTGATGTCGATGGCTTGTAACTCGACCGAAAGGAACTGGCCGATTTCGCCGTCGCCCTTTACGTCAGCAATCACGAGGTCCACGTTGCCGAAACCCGCCATCTTAACCTCGGCAGCAACCTGCGGGTTCTCGGGCTTCTCACCGGACCAGCAATGGCCGACAACTTCGGTAAGAAAGTCCACGGCATAAAACCGCTTCGGGCAAACAAAAATTAGGTCTTTCGCGGGATCGGCCTCGCCGTCCGCACGCCGCCACAAAGTGCAAACCGGATAAGGCTCATTGGGAAGCTGGGTACTGCGCTTGGGGCAACGCGCCTTGATAAACGGACACTCGAAAGCGAGCGCCGCTGGGTCTCTGCCCTTGACGGCTCTACGTCCCAATACCTCGCCGACAATAGTTTCAGGGTTACACGGCAATCGCCACCTCCTCCCGCCTGCGAATGGCCTTCTTGGTGGCCGACGGCATCGTATCGGCAAGAAAGAGCGCTTCGGCAACCCGTCGACCGAGAAGCGGCGGGACGGCATTGCCGACCTGAACGTATTGCTCGGTCCTGCTACCCATGAACTCAAAAAAATCGGGGAAGGACTGAAGTCGCGCGGCTTCGCGCACGGTGATGGAGCGGTCTTGCAGCGGATGGATATAGGCTCCCCAATGCACGTCGCACTTGGTGAGGATAGTGCACGCTAGATCGGTCTTGCGCGGACGACCATAACGCTTAGTATGGTCACTGCGCTTGGCTTTCAACATTCCGGCGGGCAGCAACTCGCGCGGGATGTCGCGCCATGAGCCGCCTGGCGGAACGTATCGCATCCGCTCTTCGTTGACGCGCGACAGGCGCGAGGCCGAGTGGTTGAAGATGCGAGTGGAATCACCACGCAAGATGGCCTGATACCCATTCTGCGGTTTGTTGGGGTAAGGTGAACTGCCCCTCTCTCCCTCGCCGTTTTTGAGCACGGGCAAGTCAGAGATAGCGTCCCACACGGTGACGAACGGCTCAAGGCCGGGGCCATGAGTCGGATCTGGAAAGAGAATTGGTGCATCGGTGCGCGTGGCAATGAAGAATACGCGGCGACGCTCCTGCGGCACGCCGTATTCCTCAGCTTTCAGGACGCGCATATCCACGCGGTAACCAAGGCTCGCCATGCCCTCGAAGATTTCGCGGACGATATTGCCGCCGGCGATCGACGTGATCCCCGTGACATTTTCCATGACCAGCCAGCGGGGCTGGACACCTTTGACGATGCGCAGGTATTCGCGGAACAGACCAGCGCGCGGGTCTTGGACACCGCGTTGATGATTGTAGACGGAATAACCTTGACAAGGAGGCCCGCCCACAATCACGTCAATCTCGCCCTTCTTCACGCCTGCAGCTTCAAGAAGCTGTTTGGGTGTGACACCCTGAATCGGCCCGCCAACAAAGGTCGCCTCGCTGTGGGTAGCGGCAAAGGTTGCTCCGGCCATGTCATCGTAGTCCTGCCCGGCAAGGACATGAAAACCTGCTTGGCGAAACCCCTCAGAGAGGCCACCAGCCCCGCAAAAAAGGTCGATGACAGTCATCGAAGTGGGTGCGGTCATAGTCTCTCCTTTCGCCCTACCGCTAAAAAGGCAACGAAATCTGCTGATCCCCCTTCTGGTCTCGTTCCAGAAGAGAGCAAATAGCGTGTCGGCCAATCCATGCTTTGGAGACCTTTAGTCGCTCGGCAAGCTCCGCGAGCTGAGCAGCCTCCTCGTCAGAGAGGTTCACTGTCACGCGGTTCTTCGAGGACATCAGTATTGCCTCACTTTGTAGTACGGTGCTGCACTCTGCTGTAGTATGCATCAGGAACGAAAAGGAAACAACCGGAAAATTGTCTCGCAATCCAACTCTTCGCAAGCGCCGTGCAAGCCCCGAGTCTCGCAGGAGAGCCGACAAAATGGAGCCAATTGAATGGATCGAATCACAGCGGAACGCCGATCCGCAAACATGCGCAAAATTACCAGCAAAGGTACGAAGCCTGAGCTGCTGGTGCGAAGCATCGTCCACCGCCTTGGATACCGCTTTCGGTTACATCGTAGCGATCTGCCGGGAAAACCCGACTTGGTATTCCCCAGCAGAAAAAAGGTGATTTTTGTGCATGGCTGTTTCTGGCATCAGCACACGGCCGCCGGCTGCAAGGCGGCTCACACACCGCGCTCAAATACCGAATACTGGGGGCCAAAACTGGCGCGGAATGTAGAACGAGATGCCCGCATTCAGGCCCAACTTACAATTGCGGGGTGGTCGGCGCTAACCCTTTGGGAGTGCGAACTAAAGGATCATGCTGCCGTAGCGCAGACCGTTTCAGCGTTTCTCGGCTCGCCGGGCAAGAATTAGGATGTGCCACATAGAACGTGACGCACGGCAACAATTTTAAGGTAAGGCTCTATCGTGCAAACGTAGTAATCATCACTATCGGTCGCGGCCCGCCACACCACCTAGATGGTTAGTCTTACCGCACAAAATTGTTGACTTCCCGTTGTTTGACACGGGGATTGTGGTTTGTCTCCCACCGCATCGCGGTTCCATCAGTAGGGCCATTTCGAGCGGAAATCCTGCCGTCATCCAGCCTGCGGCACGATACCCAGATAGACGTATGTATATGCCTGATGGTAGCGCTTGAACATCAAACTTCAAGCAGAGAGCCCTGTACCTTGGATTGGCATATCGCGATGAGAAATCAAGCTATAAAATCTAGTGGCATCCGTTACGGACGCACACTATTAAACGCCTGCATTCTTACGTTTTTCCCATTCTGCACATATGCCCAAAGCGCGACGCCAGACAAGGTAGTTCTGGAGTTTTACACGCAATATATGTCCACCTGTAACCAACCCTTTGACCGGCCACCCGGGAGCATATCTGAAAGCTTATTTTGTGGTCTGGATATAGACAAATACATTACAAAAAAATTACAGGAAAAAATAACTTCTGCCTATAACTCTGGCAAATATGGTTATTTGGCGGGGGATGCAGACTACTTTACGCACACTCAGGATTTTGATGCTCACTTGACCTCTTCCATGAAAGCCAAAGTGATAAAAGAAGATAGGAACCGTGCTATTGTTCGTTTATTAGTAGATATAAGAACTAATTTTGCCAAGCCATTCGCCGTATGCGTCCGGTTGCAACGTGAAGGCAATAACTGGAAGATTTACCAGGTAGACCCTTCCCTCGACAACAACCTTCCTGATTGCAAGGTCAGCTGATTTTTTATTAACAATACCTGTAACTTTTTCAAAGTAAGACATTTTTAGATAGATTGAAGAAACAGCAAATGATGCTCAGGCTACCTGATTCCAGACTATGAGACCACCATGTCCCTCTGGTAGCCCCTTAAACTTTGACTGTTCATATACGCCGCTCAGAACGTCTTGAAAAACACAGCCTTTTTAAAAGACTTTAATCTGATCGCCATTCCCCTTCTCCAATGCAGGAGGGATGGAATGATACAGACTAAGACGGTTTTTCGTCTCCCTCATCCGCGCAACGTGCTCTAGGCTGTGTACCCGCCCGAACGGAAGCCACCACCATAAAACTCATCGTCGTGCGGGTCGGGGTCGGTCGGAGATGTCCGCCAGACCCGTAACCTGCGCCACCAGTTGTGCCTGCGCCGAATGTACGGCGGATATAACCGGAACTTATACCCTGAAAGCAGCACCGTCCAGCCGGCATTGATCACCGATGTCAGCGCAGTGCTGTTTAGCATGGCGTTGGAGAAAGAGGAGGCCTCCGCTGCCGCCCCAGCACCGCCCAGACCGGACATAAGCGCCGCCAGAGCCAGAGAACTGCTCGTATCAACGCCTCTGCTGGCAGTTCGGCCCATTTCTTCCAGACTGGAAAGCGGCAGCCCCTGCTGGGTCTGACCATACAGCATGACCTCACGCCGCGCTCCATCCCCGAGAACCCTCGGATGGACAGCGTTTTCGTACGCTACCGCTTCCATGGTCATACTGGCGGCAAGCTCTGCCGGGCTTTCTGACAGCGGAAGCCCCGCCTGCGATATCTGATTATAAAGTGGCCAGTTCGTAGCCGTGGGATGATACAAGGCCGGCGGCGCATAAAGCCCACCAGCGGCCCCGGTTGTGCCCCCGGTCGCCCCACTGGTTTCTCCTTCTGCCTGCAGCATGTTAAAGGCATTCAGCAAGGCGGCTTTCTGCGTGTCAGTCAGTTGCGTGCCGGACAGTGCTGTTTCCAGCGCCGTAGCGACGGAAGTCAGCGCGGAACCTGACAGCAACAACCCCGGCAACGCTATGGACGGCCGCACGCCTGATGCGAAAAAGACCGAAGACAAAAAGGAATTTTCACTCAGGGCAACACTTTCCAGCAGCACAGGCAACAACGCCGTAACCGCTTCGGCCTCCGCACTGGCTTGTGCCGCGACTAGCGCCTGTAGATTACTGGATGATGCAGCGGCCGTGGCCTGCGCCTGCCCGGTCTGGACAGGGAGAGCAAGCCCGCCGCTTTGTGTTCCCTGTGCGCTGGCCGGTTCGCTCGCCACAGCCTGCAACAGTAGAGAAACAGCATCCGCTTCAGCCAGAGCAGGAAAAAGCTGGCGATTTCCTGTCAGGCTCAGTCCCGATCCAGTGGAGAGCATCTGCTCAATGCCCGCCAGCCGCGTGGCCTGCAGGAGCAATGCAGCGCTATCCCCGATAGTGACGCTCGGCTGCGGCATGGCCTGCAAAAGGGAGACGGCTGCAGAGCGCTGGGTGTTCAGGGCCTCAAGCAGAACAGTGCCATCCGTGCACTGTCCAGCCGCTTCCAGCACACTGCCCAGCGTGCTGGAAGACACGGTTCCGGTTGCCCCCAGATCACCCAGCGCCTCAAGAGCAAGGGTAGAAAGAACAACCGTATCACTCCGGGTCGCCGCCTGAGTTGCAGTGCTGGCCGACGTGACAGCACCCACTCGTCCAGCGGTATCAGCCGGGCCGCTATACGTCGTGCCCCGTACAACGGAGGCTGTGGAATCAGCGGCGGTAAAATCAGTCACTGTCGCATCCTCCACCGGATCGGGAACACACGCAGAGAGCCGCCCGGATCAGGCCAGACAGATGCTAAAAACGGGCTAACGCTCCTGCGCCACCAAATTTTTTAGTGAACGGAGGTGCTGCTCTGCCTCCCGCCACGCAACACGCCCACCAGTTCCTGAAGTGCTTTCGGGTTGCTCTTGAGCAGGGCGACATTCTGCGCATCAGGCTTGGGCATATTACCCGCGGACTGAGAGGGCGGAACATTCATGAAATTGGTGGTCAGCCCCACACAGGTCAGGCTCATGACAAAATCATGCGCCGTAAAGCCATGTGCTTTGAGAATGGCCGCAAGCCCCGGAACCTGCTCTACAAGCCCCACCTGCTGATCCAGCGACATACCATACCGTGCAGGCGGCAGAATGCCCGCTGCCTGAATGCTCTGTAACGTAGCCGACAGCCGCGGCAGCACATCAGAGGCCAGATGGTAATGCAGCGCTGCATCCATATCATGCTGCATTGTGGCGATCTGCTCGGGTGTCAGGCCAGAAGCCTTCCCGCCCGCACCAACCGGTGCCGTGGTCTGCGCCTGCGCCGCGCCCGTATACACGCCCGCCGCCAGCATGGTGACCCCTGCTGCAACCCGGCAAAACCGGCCGAACCCGGCCCCGACACCCTGACGCGGCTGCATTGCCTTACGGAGAAAAGACATCTCCACCCCCTCTTTCATCTGTTCCATCAAACGTCTGAAACCCACTCACCCTTACGCATGAGCGGCGCGCGCGTACCGTCCGCCGTCAGGGCATCCACGTCAATGGCGCCCGAGCCAATCATCCAGTCAATATGAATCAGGCTGGTATTGGCACCGCGCGCGGCAAGAGCCGCTTCGTCCTGCCCCTGCGTATCGAGCATACATTTCGTATACGCTTGCCCAAGGGCAATATGGCTCGCAGCATTTTCATCGAACAAGGTATTCTGGAACAGAATACCGCTTTGCGAAATCGGCGAGGAATGCGGCACAAGCGCGACCTCACCCAGCCTGCGCGACCCTTCATCCGTATCCAGAACGCGCATGAGGGTTTCCTGTCCACGGGTGGCGTGCATTTCCACGATCCGCCCCTGTTCGAACCGCACCTGAATCCCGTCTATCAGCGAACCCTGATAGGAAAGCGGCTTGGTGCTGCACACGGTGCCTTCCACCTTCAGACGGTGCGGCGTGGTAAAAACTTCCTCGGTGGGGATGTTGGGGTTACACAGCACCCCGTTGCCCGCCATCTCGGAGCCAGCCGCCCAGTCGTGGCCGTCTGCCAGCCCAACGGTCAGATCCGTGCCCGGCCCCGAAAAATGCAGCGCCGCGTAACGAGCATCATTCAGGGCGGAAGCCCGCCGGTGCAGAATGGCGTTATGGGCTGCCCAGTCAGCCACCGGATCGGCCCCGGTCAGACGCGAGACGGAAAAAATGGCCCGCCACAGGGCTTCCAGCGCCTGTTCTTCAGGCATGTCAGGAAAAACCTGGCAGGCCCAGGCCGGAGTCGCCGCCGCGACAATGCACCAGTTCACATCAAAATTGGTGATGATTTCCATGGCCGGACGATTAGCTGCGGATGCCGCCCGGCTGGCGCGTGAAACATGATCAGGATTCTGGCCTGCCAGCAAGGTCGGGTTGGAACCTGTAACGGCCATCCGCGCCGCCCCGGCCCGAAAACCGTCCGCCATGCCCTGCGCCAGCCAGCCGGCTGCCGTATCAAAGGTTGGCTCTGCCGCATATTTATAGCGGGCGAGGGTAGCCTCATCGTCCGAGTAAAATGTTGTCACCAGCGAAGCGCCTGCCTTGTAGGCGTGCTCGGTAATGCGACGCACCAGCGGCACAGCGCTGAGCGGCGCTGTCAGGATCACCTGCTGGCCCGGTGCCACGTTCAGCCCCGTGCGGGCCGCTACGGCCCCCAGCCGGTCCAGCATGGTGCTGAATTCAGCCGACGCCAGATATCCGCCCGCCTTACCCGGTGCCATGCCCTGTCCGCCTGTCATCTGCTGCCTGCCCTGTTCCGTCACGATCCTGCGTTCCTTTCCTTACCCGTCATCCCACGGGATACGTCATCCGATACCGATGCGCCGTTGCCGTCAACAGGAGCAATTCCCCGTCCTTACGAAACCGGCCCGGACAGAAGCACCGGTGTCAGACTGGCCGGCAGATAGAGCGGATGGCACGGCCGCCCGGATGTGCTCAGCCGCAGGGCATAGACCGCAATGCCATGAGTCTGGAGCATGTGCACGACCTCCGGCCCCCGCGCGCGCAATACCTGATGATGCGGCGAACCATAGGCCGCGATCACCTTGTCGGCCTCGCGCGCCATTTCCAGCAGGGCAGCATCGTTACCCGGCCCGACCGGGTCTGGCGTTTCGAGCAGACGGGCCTGATCCGTGCAGCGATAGGCGAAAGTATTGCCCACCAGAATACCCCCGTACCCCCAAGCCCTCGCATAACGCTGGCACTTGGCTACGGTACGATCATCCCCCAGTTCTGTCGCAACGGACGGGTTCATCATCAGCCACATCAGCAGGGGGCACGCCGGGTCCCATACACGCCGGAGCGTATAGCGGTAGCATTTGTCCGGGCCGCCATAGGTGGCGGTGCTCACAACATCATCAGACAGTTTCAGCGGGCGCGAAGACCCGACATGATGCCCTTCAAACAGATCCTTCATGACTTTCCATGCCGTGCGTTGCCAGTGCCCCTATTTAGGCGGCCTGACCTCCCGGCACAAATATGGCCTGCATCCGCCTTTCAGACACCTGTGCCATCAGAAAGAGTCATGCCCATGCGCAGGCCGTGTTCCGCCCTTTGCCTACGGGCATTGAGCAGTGTCAGCACCAGCACGGCCAGCGCGCCTCCGCCTACAACCACCATCAGGGCGGGGGCAAGCCCCCTGCCGCATAGCCGGGCTATGGCCGTTTGCAACAAGGGCGTACTGGCGGCAATCAGATTGCCACACTGATAGGCAAGCCCCGGAAACGTCGCCCTGACCGACGCTGGAGAAAGTTCGTTCAGATAGGCGGGCACCACGCCCCATGCTCCCTGCACACAGAACTGCATACACACCGCCCCCACACCCAGCCAAAGGACAGAGTGCGGCAGTGTCCACAGGGGCAGAAGCGGCAGCACCAGACAGACCGCCAGAGCAATGGCATATTGCCGCCCAATCCGCTGCGAAAGCATACCAAAGCACAAACCACCTGCCATGGCGGCCAGAGTGTACAGTACAACCAGCATGGTAATGGTGGGCGCAGGCAGCCCCCGCTCCAGCCCCAGAAACACCTTGGGATACAAATCCTGCGAACCGTGGCTCATGAAGTTGAAGGCGGACATCAACACCACGGCAAACAGGCACAACATGCCGTTGTTTCGCACTACAGCCAGCAGACCGGGCGCACGCTCCCCCTTGTGCACATCCTGTCCCTTTTTATGACGGGCAACCCAATCAGGACTTTCCGGCACGCACAGCCCGATATACAGCGCCGAGACGACAGCGCAGCTTCCAAGCACGAACAGACCGCGCCACCCGATAACCGGCAGCAGCAGAAACAGCACAGAGGCCAGAAGATACCCCGCAGGATACCCCGCCTGTAGAATACCCGATGCCGTACCGCGCCAGCCAGGCGGCACGCTTTCCATCATCAGCGAAGCGCCAACGCCCCACTCCCCTCCCAACGCCACTCCGAACAGGGCGCGCAGGAACAGGAATACGCCCAGCCCCGGCGCCAGAGCGGAAAGCAGCTCAATCAGGGAATAGACGCAGATTGTCGCCACCAATACCGGCTTGCGGCCATACCGATCCGCAGCCCACCCGCACACGAAGGCCCCTATCGGCCTTGTCGCAAGTGTCAGCGTAGGAGCCAACAGCACCGCTTCAAGCGACACACCAAAGCTGTGCGCCACATTATCCAGCGTAAACAGAACGAGAAAAAAGTCGCAGGCGTCGAGCATCCACCCCAGAAAAGAGGCAATAACAACATGACGCGCCGCAGCGCACCCATCCAGACCCGACAATGAAAGCGCCATTGCGCCAACTCCTCCCACCCCTCCGGCGGGGAGGGCGGACATGATCTGCGCTGGCTTCCAGCACTCCGATGCCAGTAGAGCCTTGCAGTGAACAGGCAGAGCAGAAAAACAGAGGGGGCCGTGCGGTGCCAGTCAACTTCCTGTCATGGAAGTCTCGTGTCATTCCGTACGTCACGGCGTGCTGGGCCTGAGCCCCGCTACCTGCCATTCAGGAAAACAGTGCGGCCTTACTTGTCCTTAGGCGTGTCACCGGAATACGCCAGTCTGCCGAAGAGAAGGTCATATAAATTGGAAAGGCCAGGGTTTTACCCTGGCCTTTCGCTCTTGCCGCGCATGGCAAGCCCAGCATTGAGGGCTTTACTGCAAAATTAAGCCCTGACCTGCTCGGAAACTCCCTGCCCAAAGGTGGACTGAGCCCAAACCCTGTCACACAGGGTCTTGACCACCGCCATGTCATTCAGGGCGGACAGATCGCCAAAGTTTTCCGTCTCACCCTGCGCGATCTTGCGCAGGAGGCGGCGGACGATCTTGCCTGAACGCGTTCTGGGCAGATCCGGCACCAGATACACGGCCTCAGGCGCGGCATAACGGCCAAGCTGCTTTGCAACAAAGCGCCCTATGCCTTCTTCCGTCAGTTCGCCAGCCGCATCCTTACGGGGAATCACGAACACAACCAGAGCCTCGCCCTTCACCGGATGCGGAATACCCACTGCAGCGCTTTCCACCACGCGGTGGTCTTCACCCAGCACGTCTTCCACCTCGGCCGTGCCGAGACGATGACCGGCAATGTTGATCACATCGTCCATGCGGCCCGTGATCCAGTAGTAGCCATCCGCATCACGCCGGGCACCATCACCCGTGAAATACTGGCCCGGTGCAACACCGAAATAGGTCTGCACAAACCGGGCGTGGTCGCCCCAGATCGTCCGTGCCTGACCCGGCCAGGAACGGGCGATGCACAGCGCGCCTTCTCCAGCGCCTTCGACAGTGTTGCCCTGCTGGTCGATAATCCGCATATCCACGCCGGGCAGAGGCGTGCTGGCGGAACCCGGCTTGAGCGGCTGCGCACCGGCGATCGGCCCCAGCACCACGCCAGCGGTTTCCGTCTGCCACCAAGTATCGGCAACGGGGCAGCGCTTCTGGCCCACCACGTCATGATACCACAGCCACGCATCCGGGCTGATCGGCTCACCAGCCACGCCGAGCAGGCGCAGCGAGCTGAGGTCACGCTTCAGCACAACCTCGTCACCTTCAGCCATCATGCTCCGCACGGCTGTTGGTGCCGTGAACAGCATGGTCACCTTGTTTTCCTGCACCAGATCCCACCAGCGGCCGGGGTACGGATGACCCGGCAGGCTGTCGGAAATCATGGTCGTGCCGCCGTTAGCCAGCGGCCCATACACAACCGAGGTGTGGCCCGTAATCCAGGCCACATCGGCCGTGCACCACAGCACATCACCGGGGCGGAACGTGTACACCATGCCCATGGTATAGGCAGCCCACACAATGTAACCGCCACAGCTATGCACCACGGCCTTGGGCTTGCCGGTGCTGCCAGAGGTGTAGAGCATGAACAGCGGGTCTTCCGCCTTCATGACAACCGGCACGAAGTCCGCCTCGAAATGATCGACAAAGCCATGATAATCATGGTCGCGACCGGGCAGCATCATCACCGGGTCATCAGACGTACGCACCACCAGCATGGAATGCACCGCACTTGATGCACCCGCACGCTGCAGAGCTGCGTCCATCGTTTCCTTGAACGGCACCATTTTGGCACCACGGCGCGAGGTGCTGGCGGTAATGACCACCACCGCCTGGCTGTCCACCAGCCGCTCCGCAATCCCTTCGGCGGAGAAACCGCCGAACAGCACCACATGCACCGCCCCGATACGCGCGCAGGCGAGCATGGCCACAACAGCTTCCGAGCACATCGGCAGGCAGATCGCCACGCGCTGGCCTTTTTCAACACCCAGATGGCTCAGGGCATTGGCAAGACGGCACACGCGCTCGTGCAGCATGGTGTAGGTCAGCTTTTCAGCCGGGCCATGGCCTTCACGGTGGGCGATCAGCGCGACCTGATCGGCTTTTTCGGTCAGGAACCGGTCAATGCAGCAGACGGACACATTCAACTGCCCGTCCTCGAACCACCGGATGGACACATCCCCCGTGAAACTGCCACTGAAGCCACGTGTGGGCTTCTTGTGCCAGTGCACGCGCTCAGCCTGCTCCAGCCAGAACCCATCAGGGTCCCGGTGGGCATGTTCACGCATGGCTTCCAGCCCCTCAGGGGACAGGAGAGCAGGGTAATCCTTGTAAAAACCGGCGGGTATCACTGTTGTGTCTGTCATGACTCCGTTCCCCTATATTTTTATTGTTTTTGTTCGGGACAGAAAAAATGGTTACACACGCACCAGACTTCAAGCGGCACTTTTGTCAGGCTGGCCAATATGCGGCAGCACTGTGGAAACGATGCCTGCGTCGAGCGCTTCATAGTCATAATAACGGATGGTCTTGTAAAGTTCCTCGCGGGTCTGCATCCGTTCCAGCATGTCGCGGGTGCCGCCTGTCCGTGCGATGGTCTTGTACAGATCATCCTGTGCCTTGTTGGCAGCACGCAGGGAACTGACCGGCCAGATGATCATGGAGTAACCCATTTCCTCAAACTGGCTGGCGGTCAGGTAAGGCGTGCGACCAAACTCCGTCATGTTCGCCAGAAGCGGCACGTCGGGCAGACGCCGTACGAACTCCCGGAACATCTCTTCGGATGTCAGGGCTTCAGGGAAGATCGCATCCGCCCCTGCTTCGTAATACAGGCGCGCTCTCGCCACCGCACCGTCGATCCCTTCGGAACCAGCAGCGTCCGTGCGGGCGATAATGACCATATCACGCCGTGCTTTCGCCGCGGCCGCCACCTTCTGCGCCATGTCCTGCGGAGAAACGAGCTTCTTGTCGTTCAGATGGCCGCACTTCTTGGGCAGAATCTGGTCTTCGATATGAACTGCAGCAGCGCCCGCATCCTCGAAAGCCCGCACCATGTGCATGACATTCAGCGTTTCGCCATAGCCGGTATCGCCATCAACCAGCAGCGGCAGGCCGCTGGAGCGCACGATCTGGCGGATGAAGAAACACACTTCATCCACCGTGATGATGCCCAGATCAGGCAGGCCCATGCTGGCCGTCATGGCAGCACCGGACAGATACAGGGAGGTAAACCCGTTATCCTTCGCCTGCAACGCCGCCTGCCCGTTATGGGCACCCGGAAGCTGCATGATGCCTTTCTGGTTCATGAGAGCGCGGAAACGCTGCCCCGCTGGGGTGGCGTTCATATCGGCTCCGCTCAGGTAGGTCATGCCGCATTCTCCAGTCCATCACGTTCACGCAGGGAAACAAAAGGCCGCACATCCGGGCCAACATAATTGGCCGAAGGCCGGATGATCTTGCCGTCAACGCGCTGTTCCATGACATGGGCACACCAGCCCGTGACACGCGCCATAACGAAGACAGGCGTAAACATGGCCGTGGGAATACCCATGGCGTTGTAAGAAACCGCGCTGAACCAGTCGAGGTTGGGGAACATCCTCTTCTCTTCAGCCATGATCCGCTCGATACGCTCTGCCACGTTATACAGGCGCATACTGCCGTTACGACGCGACAGGTCGCGGGCGACATCCTTGATGATATCGCTGCGCGGGTCGGCAATCGTATAAACTGGGTGACCGAAGCCGATGATCACTTCCTTTTCGGCCAGACGACGGCGGATATCGGCCTCGGCTTCATCCGCAGTATGGTAGCGCTGCTGGATATCCAGCGCCACTTCGTTCGCCCCACCATGCTTCGGCCCACGCAGGGCACCGATAGCCCCCGTGATAGCCGAATACATGTCCGACCCGGTGCCAGCCACCACACGCGCCGTGAAGGTGGAGGCATTGAACTCGTGCTCAGCATACAGGATGAGTGAGGTATGCATGGCCTGCACCCACTCCTCCTGCGGCTTTTTGCCGTGCAGAAGGTGCAGGAAGTGCCCGCCCACGCTGTCATCATCCGTGCTGGTTTCAACACGCTTGCCGTGGTTGGAATAATGGTACCAGTAAAGCAGCATCGAACCCGAGCTTGCCACCAGCCTGTCCGCGATTTCACGCGCGCCGGCTGCCGGGCAATCGCTGCGTTCCGGCAGGGCACAGCCCAGCACGGAAACGGCGGTGCGCAGCACATCCATGGGATGCGTAGCCGCAGGCAGGCGTTCCAGAGCCGCACGCACGATATCAGGGATATCGCGCATACTGGACAGACGCTGCTTGTAGCCAGCCAGCTCGGCGCTGTTGGGCAGGTAGCCATGGATGAGGAGGTAAGCAACCTCCTCAAACGTGCAGGTGCTGGCCAGATCGCGGATATCATATCCGCGATAGTGCAGGTCGTTACCGCTATGGCCGACCGTGCTCAGCGCCGTGTTACCTGCGGCCGTTCCTGACAGAGCCACAGACTTCTTGGGTTTTTTATGCAGTTCGGCGTTCACTGTTCTGCTCCCCTCTTCTTTGCCCTGTGTCAGGATGTCAGCTCGGCAGGCTGGCGGGTGGCCGCAGCCCCCTGCGCCTGTCCGAAGTTGAAAATGCCCTGCGCCGTGTTCTGCTGCAGATCCTGTGCGGGGATCAGCAGTTCGAGCAGGTGCAGTTCGCCCGCTTCAAGCGTCGGCAGGCGCTGCACAACCTCGAGGAACCGCGCCACTTCCGCTTCCGGCACGACGCCTTCGGCCAGCATACGGAACTTGCGGATGTAATCCGCGCGCACCCACGGCGTGGCGCCCAGCGTGTGAGCATTGGCGACGGCCAGTTCGTCTTCCAGAGCAGAGCCATCCTTCATGCGGATGATGATACGGCCGCCGAAGGCTTTCTTGTTCGGGTCCGTTTCATGGTAGCGGGCCGTCCACTCAGGCGTTTCCACCGTGCGGATTTTCTGCCACAGCCGCACCGTGTCGGGCCGACGAGCGCGCTCGGGAGCGTAGGAACGCACCTGATGCCATTCGCCATCCTGCAGCGCCACCGCAACGATATACATGATCGAGTGATCCAGCGTCTCGCGAGAGGCATTGGGGTCGAACTTCTGCGGATCGTTGGAGCCGGTGCCGATCACGTAATGGGTGTGATGGCTGGTCTCGATCAGGATATCCTCGACATCATCCCAGTTCTTGACCTTCTTGCCCATGCGGAAGGCAAGGTCGATCAGGGCCTGGCTCTGATATTCGGCGGAATGTTCCTTCGTGAAGGAGGACAGGATGGCGCGCTTGGGCTCACCCGCCACCGGCAGGGGCACGCTGTAATGGGCATCCTTGCCGTCCAGCATCCAGGCAATCACGCCATCTTCCCCTTCATAGATGGGGGTCGGTGAGGTTTCGCCCATCATGGCGCGATCCACCGATTCCACCGCCATCTTGCTGGCATGAGCCGGGGCATACGCCTTCCAGGAAGAAATCTCGCCCTTGCGGCTCTGACGCGTGGCCGTCGTCACGTGCAGGGCCTGACCAATGGCCTGATAGACAACGGCGGGCGGCAGACGCAGCAGCGTGCCAATGCCAGCCGCCACAGACGGGCCAAGGTGTGCCACATGGTCAATCTTGTGCTTATGCAGGCAGATGGCCCGTGCCAGATCGATCTGGATTTCATAACCCGTGGCGATACCGCGAATCAGATCCGCACCGCTGCGCCGGCACTGCTGCGCCACAGCCAGAATGCCCGGAATGTTGTCACCCGGATGGGAGTATTCGGCAGCCAGGAAGGTATCGTGATAATCCAGTTCGCGCACGGCGGTGCCGTTGGCCCAGGCAGCCCATTCGGCGTGCACGCGCACGTCAGGCCCCATGCCGAACAGAGTCGCGCCATCAGCCCGGCGGTGCGCCAGCGCTTCAGCCCGTGCGCTCATGACCGGATGACGGTTGACCGAAGCCACTGCCACCGAAGCATTGTCGATCACGCGGTTGATGATCATGTCCGTCACGGCATCTTCAACCGCCACGGGGTCCGCCGCAACCTCGGCAATCTTCCACGCAAGCTGATCCGCGCGCGGCAGACGATCACTTTCCGGATGCACTCGAACATCATGATACTGCATTGATCTAACCTTTGGTCTTTTATGACGATAAGCTTAATGTTGCAGACTGTTGTGTGGAACAGGAGGCGGATAAGAGTAAAAAGAGGCGAAGGGAATTTTCCCGTTTGCAAAGTCTGCGAAGTCCGTCTGATGCCCAGGAACAAGACCAAACTCTTTGCAGGCCCCCGCCTGCGCCAGCTCCGCCAGCGTGAAGGCCTCACGCAAGCCTCTTTGGCGGAAATTCTGGATATCTCGCTCAGCTACCTTAACCAGATGGAGCGAGACCACCGGCCCGTGCCGGACCATCTGCTTCAGGCATTATGTGAACACTTCGCCATTACCCCGGCGTGGTTCAGCGACACCCGCGAGGCGCACAAGGTGCAGGCCCTGCGGGAAACCATGGCCGACCCGCTTTTCAAGAACAGCCCGCTGCCGATTACCAAAATGGCTGAAGCCGTACGTCAGAGCCCGGACCTGTGCGATGCGTTTCTGTCCCTGTACCGGGCCTACGCATCCGAACGCGAACGCCAGGAGCATGAAGTCGCCTACTCCCTGCCGCAGGAACCCTACGAAACCGTAGGGGACTGGGTGCAGGAACACCGTAATTACTTCCATGAACTCGACCGGGCCGCCGAGCTGTTCTACGAAAGCCTGAAGATAGAAGATGGCGCGCTGGGGACGGCCCTTGCCGCCCATCTGCACAGCCAGCACGGCCTGACACTGGCGCCAGATGCGAATATGGAAGCCAGAGGGCTGGTGTGGCGCATAGACAGACAGAAACGCCGCATTCTGCTCCCTCCCAACCAGCCGCCAGAAAGCACATTGTTCTATCTGGCCCAGATTATCGGCCAGCTGGAGCACAGCACTCTGATTACGCGCATCCTGCGCCGCGAAGGGCCGAAAGACACAAACGCCGTTGCGCTGGCGCGCGTCTATCTGGGAAACTATTTCGCCGGGGCGCTGCTGCTGCCCTACACGCGGCTGCTGCAGGTGGCAGGCCAGACCCGTCATGACATAGACTGCATCCGCCGCCATTTCGGCGTGAGTTTCGAACAGGTCAGCCACAGGCTCAGCACACTGCAACGTCCCGGTCAGGAAGGCATTCCGTTCTACTTTCTCAAGCTGGATATCGCTGGCAACATTCTCAAAAGTTTTTCAGGAAACCGTTTTGCCCTGGCGCGTTTTGGGGGCCCCTGCCCGCTGTGGAATGTTTTCCGCGCCTTTGCCACACCGGGGCAGATTCAGGTGCAGCTCTCGCAGACGACCGACGATTCCATTTACCTCAACATCGCCCGTACCGTCAGCCGTGAAGGGCTGACCTATGCCGACAAGCCACGCCAGATTGCCATCGTGCTGGGCTGCACCATCGCCAACGGTCGGGAGACCGTCTATGCGGCGGGCCTGAACATGGAAGACCACAGCCTGGTTGTGCCAATCGGCCCCGGCTGCCGCGCCTGTGTGCGGGATAACTGCAGCCACCGCTCGCTGCCCGTATCAGGCCGCGTGCTGGACACCGGCAACGACGCCCGGGGGGTTGTGCCTTACCGGGCCCTGCCCGAAGGCAAACGCTGAAAAAAAGGAGTCTGGTGGGGCAAGGAGAGTGCAACACCCCTGCGGTTTTGACGGGGATGCAAGCCTGACCGCAGGGTTCGGGGGTACGAGATGCTTGATAGAACGCCGGGGAAAGGCGTGTCACGGCGATGCCCCTTGCCCCACCAGCTTGATACCATCATCGCCGTGACTTTTTGATAATAAGAAACATTCGCATCTAATGCAACAAAAAAATCAGACCGGGTGACTGGTCTGATTTTTTTACTCCCTCCGCCATCGCTGCGCGCAACGGCGGAGGATTTACGCGAAATGACGGATTAATGTGTGGCAGCCGGAGGCGGCTCTGAAACAGGCGCGGCGGGTGCCGCAGGGGCCGGGGTCGGCGCTGCGGGAGCGGTCGGAGCCGGAGCGGGCGGCTGCTTTTCAACAAAATCGTCAGACACGAACACAACCCCGTCCAGCAGGTCATTCAGGGCTTCAACTGCCTGCGCGGTCAGCCGTCCCTCGGTAAAGACCCTGGCGCGGTTCAAGGCTCCCTGCGAGCGTTCCAGCGGAGCCAGTGCGATAATAAAATCCGCATCCTCGCCAACAATCGCCAGCGTCTGCCGCGCCTGCTGGGTCTTGCCAGCTTTCAACTGCTGATTGGCTGTCTGGGCAGCAGCTTTTTTCTCAGGCGCCAGAGTATCTGTCACCACCAGTTCTCCACCGACTGGCACCCATGTCACTGATCCGACAACAGGCTTGTGGTCTGCCCCGACCGGATGGCCTGGCACGGGCTGCAACTGGCTTTCCGCCGCCATGAAACGGCGGTTATCCAAGGCCGCCGCTGCAAAGCGCTTCTGCGCATCGTACAGAAACGGGATAGCCGCATCCGACTTGCCCTGACTCAGGAGATCATGCGCCTGCAGCACGTCCGTCATGGCTTTCTGCCCATCCACGGAAAGATGCCGCATGGCCCGACCAGCCTTATATTGCTCCCACCGGGCATGAAGGGTTTCAGCATGAGCCGGAACCACACCAATCATCAGAGCCGCCGCAGCCACAAGGGAGAACTTAAAACGCATGATATCGATTCCATCTCAGCATATAATCGGAAGCGGATAGCAAAACTTCCCGCTACACCCTCTGGAAACATAGTCCCCTGACTCCGGCCATTCAATTGGCACGCAATCTAAAAAAAATATTACAGACCGATTATTTAATATTCCTATAACTCAATTTGAGTTTTATTTTCCGCATACTCTCAGCGCAATGCAGGCATTGAACCGCGTTCTAACAGCCTGCCTGATGCGCTTTTGCGATTCGTCCACAGATTCCGTGGATACTCCGGCGAATAAGTCTGTGAATAACGGGTACATCCGACGTGAATTCCGGGTGCGCCTGTCAGATGATCTCAGTTCCCATCGTCCAGACGGCGGGGCGAAGGCAGACGCCAGAAAGTATGCTGAACCGTATCGGGCAGGGCAGGAAACGGATTCACGCCCGTATTGCGGATCAACGTGGCGACCGTCACCACATTGCAGCGCGGCGGCCCCTTAACATTCTTGCACACATACACGCCCGCCCGCCCTCGACGGGGCGAATACACGGCCTTCCAGGTCGAGCTGGGCACAAAAACGCCACTCTTCCCGATCGTGGGAATGGGAGCGGCATGGAAGGCTGGCCCCGTCACCACGTAAAGCTCCCCCTCCTTACGCGCCAGCCTCCGCACCGTCCGCTCGATCCGCGCCCATTGGCCCTGATTGAGCGATGCTGTCTGCGGCACAATGTTGGAAAGTGCGAAGGTCTCAAACTGCGCCTTCGGGTCTGGCTGGTCGGCGCTAGGCGCCAGATGCCCGCGCGTATAGCCGGAATGAACAAAATCACTCAGATGACTGCCCTCTGGCCAGCGGGCATCTTCATAAAACGATCCCGCGCGGTGCAACCGCCCCGCCTCCTGTACACTCTCGCGCGACAGATGTTCGGCGGCCCACAGGGGCGTGTGCGTAACGCCTGAAACCAGCACCGCGTAGCCATGGTTACACAAAATCTGCGTACCCTGCTGCATAAAGGGCCGGGTTGTAACAGGCAGGCTCCCTCCAGCCCCAAGGAAGGTACAGGCCACACTGGCACTGGCACTGGCACTGGCACTGGCACTGGCACTGGCACTGGCACTGGCACTGGCACTGGCACTGGCACTGGCACTGGCACTGG
>NZ_BJMV01000015.1 GCF_006539345.1 Acetobacter peroxydans | reverse complement strand
AAGCAGCCTGCCCGGCCTCGTCAGTCGGGCCAGCGCCGCGGATCTGGACGCACTGGAAGAGCAGATCGCCAACATTCAGGCGCAGCAGCGCGCCCTGCAAAAAGCACTCGCTTCGGTGCAGCAGCAGATTGCGGCGCACCGGGCGGCCGTGGGAGGGCACCACGTGGCGGGACATGGCGCCAGCGGCACCGCAGCACATCATACCGCCCTGCAGGGTATTTCAGGCGTTGCCGATACAACGGACGGCATCGGGCTGGCCACGCCTGAACCGGCGGTCAGCCATCATCGTTATGCCGCCGGGCCGGATGCCCAGCCCGTGTTTTCCGGCGCGCGGGATGTGCCCGAGGTCGAATCTGTTATCGGCCACAGGGCGGAAGACGTGATTTCCCGCCTGGCAGAAAATAACGTCGGCCCCCATTCGCGTGAATCGGTGGGTGCGCAGGCCGCCGGTGCGCTGGGCGACCACGGCGTGTTCCACATGGGACCTGTCACGCTGATCCTCGGCGGCTTCCTTGATGCGTCGGCCGTAGAGGAAAACCGCCACACGGCCACCGGCACCTTCAACTACTGGCAGGACATCCCCTTCAAGAACCAGTCGCGTTACCACACGGACAATTTCGAAGGCAGCGCACGCTATAGCCGCCTCTCGCTCATGGCGCGCGGCAATGTGGATGCGCACTCCACCATTTCGGGCTTTTTTGAAATGGATTTCGGTGCGGGCGCCGCCACCACCGATGCCTACGAAAGCAACAGCTATTCCGTGCGGATGCGGCAAGCCTATCTTGCGTATGACAACAGCCAGTACAACTTCCACTTTCTGGCCGGACAGGCGTGGAGTATGCTTACCCCCGGTCGTATCGGCATTACGCCGCGTCAGGAAAGTCTGCCCGAAACAATCGAATCCTCCATGCTGGCGGGCCAGACCTGGGCGCGGCAGTTGCAGTTCCGTTTCGTCAAGGACTTCCTGAACCATCGGCTGTGGACGGGTCTTTCCATCGAAAACTCCGCCACGCTGTACAATCTGAGCAGTTTCGACAAGGGCGGCAGCGGCAGCGCCTGCAACAGCACGTCATCCCTGCCGGACGGGCAGGTTTACATGCCCAACTGTAACGTGGCCACGGTCGGATATGATGGCACAGGCCTGACCAACCCGGCCCTGTTCTCCAACGAAATCGCCCCCGATGTGATCGGCAAGATCGCCTGGGACCCGCACTGGGGCCATTACGAGGTCGAAGGCATCCTGCACTTCCCGCATGACCGCGTGACCACGCCGGGCGTGGGCGGACACAACAACACAGCGATTGCAGGCGGCGGCGGCGGTTCGATGATTCTGCCCGTCATCCCCCATAAGGTGGAAGTGCGCCTGAGCGGTCTGGCAGGCTACGGGATTGGCCGCTACGGCTCGGTTCTGCTGCCTGATGCCACGCTCAACGCCAGCGGTGCGCCCTCGCCGCTCCTGTCGGTGCAGACCACGGGCGGCATTGTGGCGCACCCCACGCCCCTCATCGACGTGTATGGCTTCTTTGGCTATCAGTCCTCGGGCCGCAGCTATTTCGGTTCGCAGTACGGCTATGGCAACCCTAACGCGAACACAAGCGGCTGCTACACGGAAATGTCCAGCCTGGGCTGCACGCCCGATATCCACAGCGTGATGGAAGCCACTATGGGAGCGTGGTACCGCTTCTTCAAAGGCAAATACGGCACCGTGCAGGGTGGCCTCCAGCTTGCCTACTCGCGCGTGAACGCGTGGAGCGGCAATGGCGGCGCGCCCAACACGAGCCTGAGCGAAATCTTTATGGACTTCCGCTACCTGCCCTTCCAATAAGACTTTATGACGTCGCGTGTTGCGCCCGTACAAGACCCGCAAGCAGGCGCGGATGCAACACAGACGTAACTGAAAACGCGTGAAGAGAGACAAGATGCTGGTCTTTCAAGGCCAGAGGCTATAATGGCCTTGTTCTTCCGCTGTTGCCTGGACTTAATAAACGTATGCCCTTTCAGAACGCTCCCGCCCCCCTAGCACGTGCCCTGTCGGCGCGCGGGTTTGAAGCTCCCACCCCCGTGCAGGCTGCCGTTGTGGCCCCGGAGGCGTTGGGGCGTGACCTGCTCGTGTCGGCCCGCACCGGCTCAGGCAAGACGGTAGCGTTCGGTCTGGCGCTGGCGGATACGCTCTTGGCGGGCGCGGAACGCTGCCCCCCTGCCCCCACGCCGCTCGCGCTGGTGATTGCTCCCACGCGTGAACTGGCCCTGCAGGTCAAGAACGAACTGGAATGGCTGTACGCCGAAACCGGCGCGCGGATCGTCTCATGCGTGGGCGGTATGGAACCCCGGCGCGAAGCCAGTGCGCTGGCCAGAGGCTGCCATATTGTCGTCGGCACGCCGGGCCGCCTGTGCGACCACCTACGCCGTGGCAACCTTGATCTGACCGAACTGCGCGCTGTCGTGCTGGACGAAGCCGACGAAATGCTAGATCTGGGTTTCCGCGAAGAGCTGGAAACCCTGCTGGACGCCGCCCCCAAAACCCGCCGCACGCTGCTGTTTTCCGCCACCATCGCACGTGAGATCGCGGCTCTTGCCCGCCGCTACCAGAACGATGCCCTGCGGCTGGACACCATCGGCGCCAATGCGCCCCATGCCGATATCACCTACCGCGCCGTGCTGGCCAACCAGCCGGACATGGCGGCGGCGGTCGTGAACGTCCTGCGGCTGGAAGAAGCCCGCACGGCCATCGTGTTCTGCCATACGCGTGAAGCGGTGCGCCAGTTGCAGGCCATCCTGACGGAACGGGGCTTTTCCTCTGTCGCCATCTCGGGTGATCTGGGCCAGAATGAACGCAGCCGGGCCATTGAAAGCCTGCGCCACGGTCAGGCCCGCGTATGCGTGGCAACGGACGTGGCCGCACGCGGGATCGACATTCCTGAACTCGGGCTTGTCATCCACGCCAGCCTGCCTTCCAACCCGGCCACCTTGCTGCACCGCTCTGGCCGTACCGGCCGCGCGGGCCGCAAGGGTACCTGCGTCCTGCTGGTGCCGCCCGCACGCAAGCGTGTGGCCGAACGCCTGCTGCAGGCCGCGAAGGTTGAAGCAGAATGGAGCGGTGCGCCCGACCGCGCCGCCATTACCCAGGCCGATGCCGAACGCCTGCTGAACGCACCGTTCCTCAACGCTCCGGTAAAAGACGCGGCCGAAACAAGCGCGGCGGGCGACGATACGGCCACGGACAGCGCTGCTGCGGTTTCTGCCCGGCATGATACGTCTCTCTCACTGGTGGAACGTCTGGTTGCAACCCACGCCCCTGAGCAACTCGCACAGGCGCTGGTGGGGCTGTGGCAGAAGAGCCTGCCGGAACCCATGACGGTACGCGTCATCACCCCCGATACGCCCCGTTCCCGCCCCGTGCGGGACGATGCCGGATTTGAACGCGGCGAGCGCGCCCCGCGTGAGCGTGGCCCCGCTATGCAGGGCAACTGGTTCCGCCTGTCCGTCGGGCGGGCAGACCGGGCCGACCCCAAATGGCTGGTGCCGATGCTGTGCAAGCTGGGCGGTATCCGCAAGCAGGATATCGGCGCGATCCGCATCGCTGGCGATCATACACTGGTGGAAATCGCATCCGACAAGGCCGAGCGCTTCGCAAGCTGCGCCTCCGCCACCGACCCGGATGAAATCAGCATCGAGCCCGCCCGCGCCCCGGCTGGCGGCGGCGGTGCCCATGGCGGCGGCGGCCGGGGCGGGCCGGGCGGCAAGCCCGCGCGTGGCCCCAACCGTGGCTTCGAGCGCAAGGGCGGATACCGCGAAGATGCGCCTTGGGGCAACGCAGAGCGCGGCGGAGCCGAGGCAGGCGAACGCAGGTCCTCGAAGCCCCGCCCGGCTGGCAAGGCTTCCAAAAGCCCGTCATCACGCAAGCGCAAGTCTCCCTGACTTACTTACCGGCCCGCAGGACACCAACCCTGCTGGCCGTTCTGACAAACAGGCGCCCCACCGATGGCCAGTGACGGCGCCAGTGGAGGAAAGAGCCTGTCATGACCCACCCCGCCCCCACGCCTGAGCACACCTCCACACACACCGCGCCGCAGGCTCCTCGCCCGGCATGGGGCAGCACGGCACGGCCACGGTCTATGCGGGTACGCCCTCTGGTAGCTGCGGCCCTCCTGCTCTGCGGCACAGCCCTACAGGTCGGCGGGGCGTGGGGTGGTCTGGCGCGGCAGGCATGGGCCGGACCGTCCCCTGCCCCCCTGCCCACGGCACCGAGCACCCCATCAGCGAGCACCAGCCAGCATGACAGCGCCGCTAAAAGTGGCGCCGACAGCTTTACCAACGCCGCAGCCCTGCTGCCGGCGGATGCCATCACCCACCATACCGGCCAGTTTGACGGCCACAAGATTGCCTACACCGCCCATGCGGGCACGCTGACTCTGCGTGATGACAGCGGCAAACCCACCGCACGCGTGTTCTACACAGCCTACACGCAGGACGATGCCGCGCCAGACCGTCGCCCTGTCGCCTATTTTTTCAATGGCGGGCCGGGAGCCGCAACGGCCTACCTGCATCTGGGTGCAGCCGGGCCGGAGATTCTAGCCTTCCCAGCGGGCAACCCTGTCGATGGCGCAAGCGCGAAGCTGCAGCCCAACGCCGATAGCTGGCTGGCCGCAGCCGATCTCGTGTTCATTGACGCGCCGGGCACGGGCTGGTCCACCCCGACGGACCCTGCCCACGCGGCGGAAACCTTCTACACGGTCAAAAAAGACGCCAGTGCCTTTGCCAAGGCCATCCAGCTCTGGGCCAGCACCAACGGACGCCTTGAGGCCCCCCGTTACCTCGTAGGGGAAAGCTATGGTGGCCTGCGCGCCATTGAGGTGGCGGACGCACTGGCACAGGAGCAGAACTTCCTCGTCAACGGGATTGTCATGATCTCGCCCGCGCTGGACATGACCCTGCTGGACACCGCCAACGACACACTAGCCCAGGCTTTTGTGCTCCCCTCGCTTGAAATGGCCAGTCTGGCGCTCCAGCACAAACTGACACCCGAAAATGCGGCTTCGCATCTCGAAAACGCCTATGCCTACGCCCTTGGCCCGTACGCCAGCACGCTGATCGCAGCCCCCCCGGAAGGAGAGGCCCGCTCGGATTTCTACGATAGCGTCACCGCCCATACCGGCCTGCCGCGTGATGTGGTGGAACGCGAGCGCGGCCGCATCCAGCCTGAGGCCCATGATGTGCGCAGCCGGGCCGGGCGGCTGTACTCGCTCTATGACGCCACCCTGTCCATCGCAGACCCGTTCCCTGAAGGGGTGGACAACAGCGCCAGTCCTGATCCCGCGCTGGATGGCTTTACCCGCGCCTATGGCAGCGCCATGCAGCATTACGCTGCAACGACGCTGAACTTCCGCACACCGCTGAGCTACGACCTGCTGAACCTGAAGGTTAACGCGGCGTGGGACTACCGCAACGGTCAGGAGCCGCTGGTGCGCCCCATCCCCACCCTGCGCCGCCTGCTGGCCCTTAACCCCACGCTGCGGGTGTTTATTGCCAACGGCTATTACGATCTGGTGTGCCCGTATGCCTCATCGCGCTGGGTGGCTGAACAGATGCCCGTGGGCCGCAACCGGATTGGCCTGCATGTCTATGCAGGCGGCCATATGCTCTATACGCGCGCGGATAGCAGAACGGCCCTGTCGCGCGATGTCCGGGCTTTCCTGACCCCTTGAAAGCATAGTCCCCACCGATCCCGGCATGGTCGGTGGGCAGCCCCTCGCTCCCGCAAAAAACCAACAAAAAAGGCGGATGCCCGGTGGGCATCCGCCTTTCTGTCTGTACGAAAACGATCCGTTTCCGCCAGCCGCTCCACGGGGCCATAAGGCCCCGCCAGCCTCAGCGCTTGCTGAACTGGAAGGAACGACGAGCCTTGGCGCGACCGTATTTCTTGCGTTCGACCTGGCGCGAATCGCGCGTCAGGAAGCCAGCAGCCTTCAGGATGCTGCGCAGTTCGGGTTCGTAGTTGGTCAGTGCACGGCTGATGCCGTGGCGCACCGCGCCAGCCTGACCGGACAGACCACCGCCCGTAACCGTGCAGACCACATCAAACTGATTGTAGCGGTCAGACACGAGGAAGGGCTGGGTCAGCAGCATACGCAGCACGGGGCGGGCGAAATACTGGACAACCGGACGACCGTTCACGGTGATCTCACCCTTGCCGGGCTTGATCCACACGCGGGCAACCGCGTCCTTGCGGCGACCCGTGGCGTAAGAGCGGCCCTGGGCATCGCGCTTGACTTCGTAAACCGGCGCACCGGAAACCGCCACCGGAGCCACGGTCTTCAGATCGGCCAGCGTGCCTGTACGTTCCTGAGTTTCAGACATAAGACTCAGCCTTTCTGAGCGTTAACGACGTTCTTGCGGTTCAGCGCCGCAACATCCAGAACCTGCGGGGTCTGGCCACCATGCGGGTGCTCGGTGCCAGCATAGACATGCAGGCTGCGCATCTGCTGGCGCTGAAGCGGCCCGCGGGTGATCATGCGTTCCACGGCCTTTTCAACCAGATGGCCAGGGTGCTTGCCCGTCAGGCGCTGGCGCACGGTGCGGGTCTTGATGCCGCCCGCATAACCGGTGTGGTAGTGGAACAGCTTCTGATCTGCCTTGCGGCCGGTCAGGGCAACCTTTTCCGCGTTGATGACGACGACATGGTCGCCGCAATCAACATGCGGGGTGAACTGGGGCTTGTGCTTGCCGCGCAGGCGCTGTGCGATGATGACGGCAAGACGACCCAGAGCGAGGCCTTCGGCATCGATCAGGATCCAGTTCTTCGTCACCTCCGCGGGCTTCAGCGAGAGGGTGGTCTTCATGGGACTGATTCCATATTTGGACAGTTACGCAATTTGGTGGTGCCTTATGGGAGCGGTATGGGACGCGCGTCAAGTATTTTTGCGTCAGGCACGTTATTTTCAGGCATTTTTTGCAAGGTAATATGTTACCGTGTCGCGACTTGCCCCCCGCCCTCATCAGGGCTAGAACTTGCGGCCTGAGCTAAACTGTCAGGATCGTTCCCGCTTGAAGAAACACCTTCTTCTTATGGCTGGCGGCGCCGCCATACTGGGCAGCGTAGGCTGGTTTGCCACACGGCACGCTGAACACGTCATGCTGGAAACCAGCATAGACCATTTCAGACAGGCGCTCGGGCCGGACGCCACGTTCACCTTCGCCACGGCAAAACCCGGCATCCTCGGCCGCAGCGTGAACTTTACGAACCTGACCCTGCGGCAGGGGCCTGAAACCATCACTGCCGACAGGGCCGAACTGGAACGCCCCGGCCAGAACGGGGGCGACATCACCCAGATCGGGCGGCTGTCCTTTCATGGCTTCCAGCTCACCGATCCGACTATCAGCCTGCAGTCAGATCAACTCGACATTGAAGACCTGACGCTCCCCGTTCGCGCCGACTCCCCGGGTGATGCCGCGCAGCCATTGGGCATAGGTCATGCCCACGCCGTGCGTCTGCGGGCTTTTGTCAGCCCCGTCCAGACCGATATGGCCGCATCGGACGTCACACTGGATAATTTTGGCGAGGGCCTGGCCTCCCGGCTTGAAGCCCACGACCTTGCTCTCAATACCGATTCGCCCCCCGATATGGGAGCGGATGGCGGCCAACGCCATCTCCATGCGCTAGACATCAACGTGGACGGCATGGATCTGTCTGGCTTCTATACCAGCCTGTCCACCGGCGCACCTTATCTGCCCCGCCCCGGCGTGCATGATATCACCGTCACCAATCTGGACGTGGCCACTACCGCCCCGGTGGTACGGGCTGCGCGAATTCTTGCGCATACAAACCGTACCGACAGCAAGGAGCAGGATGTCATCAGCATCCGCGGGCTGGAACTCTGGCCCGATGCGCCCAATCTGGGCTGGCTGCCCACGCTGGGCTACACGCATTTCGCCGGTGGGCTTGTCCTGAACGAAACCCGCGACCTGCAAACCAATACCCTGCATGTCGAGGAACTGGCACTGGACGCCCCTGATATGGGCCGCCTGCACCTGAATGGCACCTTTATCCGGCCCGGTTCCGCCCCGCTCCTGTCTGCCCCCCGGCCAGACATGCCGGTTATTGCGATGGATCTGAGTTATCTGGATCACGGCATGGTGCCCCGCGCCCTTCAGGCTATTGCAGAAGCACGAGGCATGAGCCCCGGCATGCTTCTGAACACGCTGGCCACCCAGCAGCCGAGCACGCCCGAGGGCCGCGCCATTGTAGCGTTTCTGGCTCATCCGGGCCAAAAGCCGCTGCATCTGGTACTCCAGCCGCCCCAGCCGCAGCCACTTGCAGCCGTGCTGACAGGACTGGCCACGCTGGGCGCCATACCGCAGATCAACCAGCAAATGGGTCTGCACGTCAAAACGCCCTGACGGCGCAGCGAAAACATCACTTTACACACGGCGGACCATCCGCCCACATTATCGTGGCAAGGCGCCTCCTGTCTGGGGCCGACTGCCCCTGACAGGTCAGCCCCGCACCCCTTCCGGCTCCGGGCCAGCGGGCAGAACTGGCCGCGACCTTTCGTGCGCAGTGCCCGACAAGGATTTTTCATGCGGTTCATCCATACCTTTGACCTCCATAGCTTTGGCGACAGCGCGGCAAGCCTGTTGTCGGCATTTGTTTTTGGCGTACTGATCGGGGCGGAACGTCAGTACCGCCAGCGCACCGCCGGTATTCGCACCAATGCGCTGGTGGCGCTGGGCGGCGCTGCTTTTGTCGATCTGGCGCAGAGGCTGGCGGGAGATGTCGAATCCCTACGCGTCATAGCTTATGTGGTCTCGGGTATCGGGTTTCTGGGCGCGGGCGCCATCATCAAGGAGGGCGTGAGCGTACGGGGCATGAACACTGCGGCAACGCTGTGGTGCTCCGCCGCTGTCGGGGCGTGCTGCGGCAGCGATATGCTGGCTGAAGGCGCGCTCCTGACCTTTTTTGTCATTGCCGGAAACACGATCCTGCGTCCACTGGTGCGCACCGTGGACAGCCTGCCCGTCAGGAGCGAAGCCATAGAGGCCACCTACGCGCTTGACCTTGAAATCCGCTCCGGTACCACAGGCGAAATACTGGCGGATGCGGAGGACGCCCTGTCAGACGCTGGCTATACGATCCGGCGTATGACGGTGCTGAAAACCTCTGACAGCACAACCCGCGTCAGCTTCGCCCTTCTGCCGGGCGAACATGACCCGGATACGCTGCACAAAATTGCCGGCAGCCTTGCCGCAAAACCCGCCATCCTGTCGGTAAGCTGGTGCCTCAATAGCGAAAGCTGAGTTTCTGATTCGTCTGAGAGCGTATGAAACGGAACGGAGCGCACCATAATGGCGCGCCCCGTTCCCATGACACGGCTGTATCCCTGATCCGGCTTTTTCAGCCGGGAATAATCTTGGCGGCATCGCCCCCGCGCGGACGTTCCGCAGGCAGCATGTCGCCTGTTACGGCGTAGTAGATACGCTCGGCAATATTCGTCGCGTGGTCACCAATCCGTTCAAGATTCTTGGCCATGAACAGCAGATGGATGCACGGCCCGATATTGCGCGGGTCTTCCATCATGTAAGTGACCAGTTCGCGGAACATGGACGTGTAAATTTCATCCACCTCCGTATCCGCGTTCCACACTTCCTTGGCGCGGGTGGCGTCATTTTCCACCATGGCCTCCACGGCCTTGTGCAGGTTTTCCTGTACAAGACGACCCATGGCACGCAGCGCGGAAAAGGATAGCGCCCCTTCAAGCTGTTCGACCTTGAGCGCCCGCCGCGCGATGGACGAGGCATAATCGCCGATGCGCTCAAGGTCGCCGCTCATTTTCAGCACGGCAACGATCTGGCGCAGGTCCACCGCCATGGGCGCACGCAGGGCAAGAATACGGATGGCAAGCTGCTCGGCCTCGCGTTCGAGCATATCCACCTCGGCATCAAGGCGCGGCGGTTCGCGGGCGGCCTCCTCATTCTGGTCCACCACGGCGGCAATGGCCTGCGCGGTCTGCCTTTCGACCAGCCCGCCCATGCGGGCCACAATGCCGCGCAGGCGTTCAAGTTCCTGATCGTAACGGGTTACGGTATGAGTAGGTTCGTTCATCATGATGCGGTGTCCTGATCAAGAACGGGCAGCAAATCAGCCAAAACGGCCGGTAATGTAATCCTGCGTCTGTTTTTCACGCGGGGCGGTAAACATGCGCGGCGTGCTGTCCACTTCCACCAGACGGCCCATATAGAAGAACGCCACCTGATCCGCGCAGCGAGCAGCCTGCTGCATGTTGTGCGTCACAATGGCGATGGTGAATTCGCCCTTGAGTTCATCAAGCAGTTCTTCGATACGCGCGGTGGACACCGGATCGAGCGCGCTGGTCGGTTCATCAAGCAGGATGACTTCCGGCCGAACGGCAATGGTGCGCGCAATGCACAGCCGCTGCTGCTGCCCACCAGACAGCGCAGTAGCCGAACTGTGCAGCCTGTTCTGCACTTCAGACCACAGGGCCACGCGCCGCAGGGAGTCCTCCACCCGGCCATCCATTTCCGAACGCGAAACGCGCTCATGCAGCCGGATTCCAAAGGCGATATTATCGTAAATCGACATGGGGAAAGGTGTGGGCTTCTGGAACACCATACCCACGCGAGAACGCAGCACGTTCAGGTTCACGCCCGGAGCAAGAATGTTCTGATTATCGAACAGCACCTCACCCGTGGCACGCTGGCCGGGGTACAGATCGTACATCCGGTTGAGCACGCGCAGCAATGTGGACTTTCCACACCCCGAAGGCCCGATCATGCCCGTCACACTCCGCTCGGGAAAGCGGATGGAAATGTCGTGCAACGCATGGGACGTGCCATAGTAGAAATTCAGACCGCGCACTTCCATTGCGGCAGGCCGCGCCAGTTGCTCGTCATGCTCGCTCATGGGCAGGGTCGCAACCTGTGCGACACCAACAGCCTCAGCACCGGAACGCACCGCCGCCTGCCCGCTCTCCTGCGAACCGCTCAGAGAAGCCTGCGTGCTTCCCGTGGCCTGGACGCCTGTATTCATGCTCGTCCTCCGCGGGTTCCGACCCGCACAACAATATTGATAATCAGAACCCCGAAAGTCACCAGCAGCGCGCCGCTCCAGGCCTGCTGCATCCAGTCCTGGTAGGCCGAACCGGCATACTGGTAGATCGCGACAGGCAGGCTGGCCATAGGCCGCGACATGTCCAGAGACCATTCGGAATTACCCAGCGATGTAAACAGCAGCGGCGCGGTTTCGCCCGCAACACGCGCCACCGCCAGCAGGATACCGGTCATGACCCCGCCACGCACAGCACGCAAACAGATAAACAGGATAACCCGCCATTTGGGCGCACCGAGCGCGATACCCGCCTCACGCATGGAAACCGGCACAAGACGCAGCATGTCCTCTGTGGTGCGCACCACGATGGGCATGGCCAGAATGGCGAGCGCCACGCTGCCCGAAAACCCCGAGAAATGCCCGACCGGCGCAACCATGATCATATAGATAAACAGGCCGATAAGGATCGAAGGGGCCGAAAGCAGCATGTCCGAAACAAAGCGCACCATACGTGCCAGCTTGTTGTTAGCGCCATATTCCGCAAGGAAAATGCCGGTCAGCAGGCCCGCTGGCGCGCCCAGCAGAACGCCCAGCCCGGTTTGCAGGATATCGCCCACAATAGCGTTGGCCAGACCGCCATCCTGTCCGGGGGGCGCCATGGAGCGGGTAAAGAGATGCACGCTCAGACCGGGCAGGCCATTGCGCAGCAGCGTCCACAGAATGGAGCCGAGCATCCATACCACCACGGCCATGGCCACCCAGCCGAAACCCGTGGCCAGCCTGTCGGACAACTGGCGGCGCACCAATAGCGCCCTTGAACGGTCAGCCCGCATTAGAGAAGGAGAGGTGCTGCTCATACCCGGCGTCCCGTGCTTTCACCCCGCGCCAGCAACCAGCGGGAGAACCAAAGGGTTACAAAGGAAATCGCCATCAGAATGGCTCCCAGCGCCAGCAACGAGGCCAGTTTGAGGCTGCCTGCCGGGCTTTCGGGAAATTCCAGCGCGATCAGCGAGGCAATGGTGTTGGCGGGAGCGAAAAGCGACCAGCCGATATGGTTGCTGTCACCGATCACGAATGTCACGGCCATGGTTTCGCCCATGGCGCGGCCCATACCCAGCACGATGCCGCCCACCAGCCCCTCACGCGACCAGGGCAGAACCACATGACGCATCACCTCCCAGCGGGTGGCGCCCAGCCCGTAGCCGCTTTCACGCAGGACGGCGGGCATGGAGGCGAACACATCGCGCATGACGGCGGTGATTGACGGTGTGATCATGACCGCGAGGATAAAACCCGCCGTCAGCAGCCCGGTGCCAAATGGCGCGCCCGCCACCAGCACGGACAGCACAGGCACATGCCCGAACGTGTGATGCAGGAAGGGCTGCACGTAATGCGCGATAATCGGCACCACCACAAAAAAGCCCCACATGCCAAAGATGATCGAGGGCACAGCCGCAAGAAGCTGAACCGCCATGCCAATAACCGAAGCCACCTTGGGAGGGGCCAGAGCCGTCAACCAGAACGCGGTACCGAAGGCAAGCGGCACCGCCAGCAGCAACGCCAGCGCGCTGCTGACAACCGTGCCGAAAACAGGGGCAGCCGCTCCGAAATGCTGTGTGACCGGGTTCCACGCGTCAGAAATCAGAAACGCCGGGCCGAAAGTGGCAAAAGCGTGCCACCCGCCGTTGACCATGACAGCAATAATAGCCCCCAGCACAACCAGAACGGCCACGCCGGTTATCGTCACAAGCAGGCGAAACGCAGGGTCTGCCGTTCGGCGGACCTTGCGTGCGGAGACAGCCTGATCCGGGCTGGCAGGCACGTTTTGCCTTGCAGGTATATCCATGTTCACTCCGTTCCGCCCACTTTCTCGGATCTAAGTCCGAGCAATACTGAACGCCCCGCACTCCTGCAACCGGCAGAAGTCGCCACCATCACGCAAACTGCCGCTTATCATAAAATTGTAGCATGCGCGCAGAACGCTCCGGCGCGCCTTTCCGGCGCTCGGCCCTCAGGCCATTTGCGACGAATGAAAGCCCTGCGTTACCCCCACGCCACACCGGGCCACTACTGCCGTATCACACTGGCCTGACAGACGCGCCCATATGCCGTATGGTGCGTGCCGCGCGCGGTCCCGCACCGCCTTTGATTCACGCCTCCTCATCCAAGCATGGGACCAGAACAGAGAGACCCCGATGCCCGGTTACAGATCCCGCACCACCACCCACGGGCGCAACATGGCAGGCGCACGCAGCCTGTGGCGCGCCACAGGCATGAAAGACAGCGATTTCGGCAAGCCCATCATCGCGGTAGCCAATTCTTTCACCCAGTTCGTACCGGGGCATGTCCACCTGAAAGATCTGGGCCAGCTTGTGTGCCGCGCCATTGAAGAAGCGGGCGGGATCGGACGCGAGTTCAACACCATCGCGGTGGATGACGGGATCGCCATGGGCCATGGCGGGATGCTGTACAGCCTGCCCTCGCGCGAGCTGATCGCCGATGCGGTGGAATACATGGTCAACGCCCACTGCGCGGACGCGCTGGTGTGCATTTCCAACTGTGACAAAATCACCCCTGGTATGCTGATGGCCGCCATGCGGCTGAACATTCCGGTCATTTTTGTCTCGGGCGGGCCGATGGAAGCCGGACGTGTCACGCTGGCGGATATCGAACAGAAGGTGGACCTCGTGACCTCCATGGTCTCGGCCGCCAATCCGGGCGTGAGCGACGCGGATTCGCTGGCCATCGAACGCTCGGCCTGCCCCACCTGCGGCTCCTGCTCGGGCATGTTCACCGCCAATTCCATGAACTGCCTGACCGAAGCGCTCGGCCTGTCGCTGCCGGGCAACGGCAGTCTTGTGGCCACCCATGCCGGCCGCCGCGACCTGTTCGTGCAGGCCGGACAGCGGATCGTGGAACTGGCCCGCCGTTATTACGAGCAGGACGATGCCTCCGTGCTGCCACGCTCCATTGCTTCCTTCGCGGCGTTTGAAAACGCCATGTCGGTCGATATCGCCATGGGCGGCTCCACCAACACGGTGCTGCATCTGCTTGCCGCTGCGCATGAAGGCGAAGTGCCCTTTACCATGAAGGACATCGACCGCCTCTCGCGCATGGTGCCGCATCTGTGCAAGGTCTCCCCCTCACGGGCGGACGTGCATATGGAAGATGTGCACCGCGCGGGTGGCGTACCCGCTATCATGGGCGAGCTTGACCGGCTGGGCCTGCTGCACCGCGACGTCCACATGGTGCACGCCCCCAACCTGCCCGAAGCCCTGGCGCAATGGGACATTCGCGGGGCCGCCCCCACCGAACGCGCGCAGGACTTCTTCCGCGCCTCGCCCGGCGGCGTTCGCACCACGGAAGCTTTCTCGCAGTCCAGCCAGTACCGTACGCTGGACACGGACGCGCAGGCCGGAGCCATCCGCGATGGCGCGCACGCCTATAATCAGGACGGCGGACTGGCCGTGCTGTACGGCAATCTGGCGGAAGACGGCGCGATTGTAAAAACCGCGGGCGTTGCCGCTGGCCTTGAGCTGTTCCGTGGCCCGGCGCGTATTTTTGAAAGTCAGGACGCCGCCGTGTCCGCCATTCTGGGCGACCGTATCAAGGCGGGTGACGTGGTGGTGATCCGCTACGAAGGGCCGCGCGGCGGGCCGGGGATGCAGGAGATGCTCTACCCCACCAGCTACCTGAAATCCAAAGGACTGGCCGAACACTGCGCCCTGATTACCGATGGCCGCTTTTCGGGTGGCAGCGCGGGCCTGTCCATCGGCCATATCTCGCCTGAAGCAGCAGAAGGCGGCGTAATCGGACTGGTGGAGGAAGGCGATATGATCGAGATCGACATCCCCGCCCGCAGGCTCAGTGTCGCGGTCAGCGATGCTATCCTGTCAGACCGCCGCGCGCGCATGGAAGACCGTGGCGCCAGTGCCTGGCAGCCCAAGCGCGAGCGCGTTGTGTCCAGCGCGCTGCGCGCCTACGCAGCCCTAACCACCAGCGCGGCACGCGGTGCTGTGCGCGATGTTGACCAGTTGACCCGCCACACCCGGTAAACAGTACGGGCGGGCTGCCGTTACTGGCACGGCCCGTCCAAGCGCTTGCGCCCACGCGCGCTCCATCCCGCGTGCTCCACGCTCCCGTCGCGCCATAATGTCATTTGGCACTGGGGATTTCGTGGCGTTTCATGGACAGTCCGGCGGCCCTGCCCGCACAAGAAGGACTCGTCCATGCCTCCTCTACCTCCTACCCGCCCTGCCGTCCTGCCCGCGCTCGGACTCGCAGTCCTCCTGGCCCTGCCCCTACCTGTCCGGGCGGCAGACTCCGCCGCGCCTGACCGCACGAGCGTATCCGCACTGCTGCCTCCACCCCCGCCGCCCGGCTCCGCCCCCGACATGGCCGACCGTCAGATATTCGCCACCACCCGTGCCCTGCGCGACAGCCCGCGCTGGCGCATGGCCACCGAGGACGCGGACCTCGCCTTTCCCGCCATGCTGCATGACTTTTCCTGTGCAGCGGGTTTCACGCTCGATGCCAGCGCGCTTCCCCATGTGGTCGCGGCGCTGGCGGCCCTGCAGGCCGTGACCAAGCCCGCCGTCAAGGCACAGAAAGAACAGTACGGGCGTCCGCGCCCGTTCGAAGGCAATACGCTGCCTGTCTGCACCCCTAGCAAGAATCTGGGCTACGCTTATCCGTCCGGCCACACCGTGGCGGGCTGGACGACGGCCCTGCTTCTGGGCCGCCTGATGCCCGAGCGGGAAGACGCCTTCATGCAGCGCGCGCGGGTGTTCGGGGAAAGCCGGGTGATCTGCGGCGTGCACTGGGCCTCCGATGTATGGGCAGGCTACATGGACGGCAGCCTGCTGTTCGAACGGTTTGAAAACGCTCCCGGCCAGCAGGCCCTGCTGGCTGAAGCCCGGAACGAACTCGCCGAAGCGGCCCGCCACGCGGCTCCGCCGGACCCCGCCCGCTGCGCGCTTGAAACCGACGCGGCCCGACATTCGGTACTGGCGGGCGCGCCCTAGACATAGCCCTGATTCCACCCCTCTCCAAAAGCCATCTCTTTTTCCGATGGTGTGCATTGGCATTATCTATTGGTTTGGCACCGAAACATATGTCAGGCTCGTAGCAGATCGGAAAAACGGGGCTTGTCCCGCAGTGCGTCAGTGAGGTTTGCTTACAATGTTCACAAAGATGCTTTCTGGTGGCGCGTTTGTCGAAGGGGTCGGAGAAAACGAAATCATCTTCGCCCCGGCCACAGGCGAAGTGATCATGGAACTGCCCGAAGCCTCGGCCGGGCAGGTCAATGATGCCGTGGCAGCGGCGGTGCAGGCCTTCCCCGCCTGGGCGCTGGCCACCCCGGCGGAACGCTCGAGCCGCCTGCTGAAAGTGGCTGACGCGATTGAAGCGGAGGCCGAAAATCTGGCCCGCATCGAATCCCTGAACACCGGCAAGCCCTATCACCTTGTTCTGGGTGATGAAATTCCCGCCATTGCGGATTGTTTCCGCTATTTTGCCGCCGCCGCGCGCAACCTGCACGGCCCCGTGGCCGGCGAGTATCTGGCAGGCCACACCTCCATGCTGCGCCGCGACCCCGTAGGCGTTGTGGCCGGAATCGCTCCGTGGAACTATCCGCTGATGATGGGGGCCTGGAAGCTCGGCCCCGCTCTAGCCGCCGGCAACACCTGCGTGATCAAGCCTTCGGAAAACACGCCGCTGAGCCTGCTGGCGCTGGGGCGGATCATGGGCGAGATTTTCCCCGCCGGTGTCGTCAACATCGTGCTCGGCAGGGGCGCGACCGTTGGGCAGCAACTGCTCGACCACCCGGATATCGCCATGGTGTCGCTCACGGGTGATATCGCGACCGGGCGCAAGGTCATTGCGGCGGCGGCACGCTCGGTCAAGCGCACGCATCTGGAACTGGGCGGCAAGGCCCCGGTCATTGTCTATGACGATGCCGATATCAATGCCGTAGTGGAAGGCGTGCGCGGCTTTGGCTACTACAACGCCGGTCAGGACTGCACCGCTGCCTGCCGTATCTACGCCCATGAAAAAATCTACGACCGTCTGGTAGCCGACCTGAGCTCCGCCGTTTCGACCATCCGGTTCGGCCATGCAGACGACGCGCAGAACGAAATGCCGCCGCTGATTTCCGCGCGCCAGCGTTCGCGGGTTGCGGCCTTTGTGGAACGCGCTGCCGAACTCAAGCACATCGAAATCACCACCGGCGGCAAGATGGGCCCCGGCAACGGTTATTTTTACGAACCGACTGTGGTGGCGGGCGCGCTGCCCACGGATGAAATCGTCGAGCGTGAAGTGTTCGGGCCGGTCGTGTCCGTCACACGCTGCACCGACATGGATACGGTGATCGACAGCGTGAACGCCTCCGCCTACGGTCTGGCGTCCTCCGTATGGACCGGCAACATCCAGCGCGGCATGGCCGCCGCCGCCCGTCTGCGCTACGGCTGCACGTGGGTTAACACGCATTTCATGCTCACCAACGAAATGCCCCACGGCGGCTTCCGCCAGTCGGGCTACGGCAAAGACCTGAGCCTCGGCGCGGTGGAAGATTACACCGTGGCACGGCATGTCATGGTCAAATGGGGCTGAGGGCCGCGTCATGACCAACTCTTCCCCCACCCCGGCCGTACGTCTGCACGGGCTCACCAAGTCATATGGCCGTGGGGCCACGGTACTCCGGGGGATTGACCTTGAAATCGCCCAGGGAGAGTTTTTCACGCTCCTTGGGCCTTCGGGCTCGGGCAAGACGACCACATTGCGACTGATCGGCGGGTTTGAACTGCCCGATAGCGGCCGGATACATCTGGGCGAAACGGATGTCACCACCCTGCCGCCCTACCGCCGCAACGTGAACACCATGTTTCAGGACTATGCGCTGTTCCCGCACATGACGCTGCTGGATAACATAGCCTACGGCATGAAGGTGCGCGGCGTGGCCCGTGACGAACGGACGGAGCGGGCTCTGGCGGCGCTGGAGATGGTGCATCTGGGAAACGTGGCCGACCGCAGACCCACACAGCTTTCCGGTGGGCAGCGCCAGCGCGTGGCGCTGGCCCGCGCTCTGGTGAACAAACCCGCCCTGATCCTGCTGGATGAGCCCCTGGGCGCGCTTGACCTCAAGCTGCGACGTGAAATGCAGGTCGAACTCAAGCGTATCCAGAAACAGACGGGCATCACATTCGTTTACGTCACGCATGATCAGGAAGAAGCCCTGAGCATGAGCGATCGTATTGCCGTGTTTTCTCACGGGGTGATTGAGCAGGTCGGCACACCGGCCGATCTTTATGAGCGCCCGTCCAGCGCGTTTGTGGCACGGTTTATCGGCTCGTCCAGCATCCTGCAGGAAAACGGGCGCGAAATCCTGCTCCGCCCGGAGGACGTACGACTGGAAGCCTCCGGCTACAGCCCAGCCCCACATGAGCAGACCATGGCCGGGACGATCTCTGAGGTTTCCTATCTGGGGCCGGTCACACGCTTTACGCTGTGCGGGCCTGACGACGAGGACGGCGTGACGGCAATCGTGCCTTCGCGTCATGCGCGGAGCTGGCGGGAAGGGATGAGCGTTGTGGCTGTCTGGCCGGAAGAGGCCGCCTACCCCCTGCCGCACAGACAGGACTAGGTGTCAGGCAGTCTGTTTTTTTGACCGTCTGTTTTCGAAACCCCGTTTTCAAATGTGGAAAAGGCGATGAACATGAAGGCTTACAGCACACTGCTTCTGGCGACCTGTAGCGCCATCCTGACAACGCAGCTCAGCACACCTGCCCATGCACAGGCCCCGCTTTCCGCCATCGGCAAGGGCGAAGGCGATCTGAACGTGGTCGCATGGGAAGGCTATGCGGATGATGCCTGGGTCAAACCGTTTGAAGAAACGACCGGCTGCAAGGTACACCGTAAATATGTCGGCTCGTCCGATGAAATGGTGGCCCTGACCCGCATGGGCGGCGGCAAGGGCTTTGACGTGGTGTCCGCTTCGGGCGATGCCTCACTGCGGCTGATCTTTGGCAAGACCGTGCAGCCGGTGAACACGGCGCTCATCACCGCGTTTGATGATGTCATGCCCGAGCTGAAGGCGCCGGGGTTCAACACCGTCAAAGACGTGCATTACGGCGTGTCCTATGAATGGGGCCCCAACGTGCTGATGTGGAACACGAAGGACATCACCACCGCGCCCACAAGCTGGTCGGTCATTTACGACAAGGCCTATGCGGGTGTCATTACCGTGCCGGATAACCCGATCCAGATTGCAGATGCGGCCCTCTACCTGTCGCACACCAAGCCGGAACTGGGCATTACCGACCCCTATGAACTGACCCAGACGCAGATGGACGCGGTCGTCGCCCTGCTCAAGGAACAGCGTGCGCTCGTCAAGAAATACTGGGCGCTCGCCTCTGACGAGGTAGACCTGTTCAAGAGCGGCGATGCCCATGTGGGAGCCGCATGGCCGTATCAGGCCAACACCCTGCGCGCAGCGGGCGTGCCGGTACAGGATACCATTCCCACCGAAGGCGCGACCGGGTGGGCCGATTCATGGATGATCAGCGCCCATGCGCAGCATCCCAACTGCGCCTATCTGTGGATCAACCATGTCATGACGCCCAAGGTGCAGGCGCAACAGGCGCTCTCCTTTGGCGAAACCCCGGCCAACACCAAGGCCTGCGCAGAAATGGATGCCCTGCAGCCCGGCTCGTGCAAACAGTACCATGCCGATGCCTCGCCGGCCTATTTCTCCTCCATCAAGTTCTGGAAAACCCCCGTGCACCAGTGCGGAAATGGCCAGAATACCTGTCTTGACTACTCCGCCTGGCAGCGCGCCTGGCAGCAGGTCAAACAGTAATGACGCCGGGCCGGAAGCTGCTGGGGCACATAGCCCTGCTGGTGCCGCCTTTCGGGTGGCTTGGCGTGTTCTATCTGGGCAGCCTGTCAGTCCTGCTGCTTTCGGCCTTCTGGCAGGTTGATGCGATGTCGGGAGAGATCGTGCGGGACTGGACATGGGAAAATTTCCGTATCCTGTTCTCTGACACGACCTACACCGTCATCGCCCGCCGCACGACGGGGATCGCCATTCTGGTGACGATCACCGACATCATTCTGGCTTGGCCGCTGGCCTGGGTGATCGCCCGCAAGGTCGGCCCCCGCCTGAAGCTGACGCTTCTGGTGCTGGTGGCGCTGCCGCTATGGTCAAGTATGCTGGCGCGCATTTACGCGTGGCGGCTCATCCTCGGTCATGACGGTGTGCTCAACTGGGGTCTGCGCCTTGTGGGCCTGCCTGACCAGAACGTGGCTTTTACCAATATCGCGCTCTGGATCGTCTTTTCCTATCTGTGGCTGCCGTTCATGCTCATGCCGATGGTGGCCGCCCTTGAACGTATTCCCGCATCCCTACTGGATGCGGCGGGCGATCAGGGTGCGACGCCCTGGCAGGTCTTCCGCACGGTTGTTTTCCCCCTTGCCATACCGGGGATGGCGGCAGGTTCTGTTTTCACCTTCGCGGTTACGCAGGGGGACTACGTGGCCCCCATGCTGGTAGGGGGAGCCGGGTCCGAATTCATTGGCAACGTGGTGTATTCCAACGTCGGCGTTTCGGGCAACGTCCCCTTTGCAGCGGCGTTTTCACTTATTCTTCTGGCCATGGTGGCGGCTTACATGCTGCTGGCCCGCCGGTTTGGCGCGTTCGATGCCCAGTAAGGCCAACCATGCCTCTTCAGGCGGCGCTTCCTCACGAGGCAGGTGCCCGCCTGCCCGCAACCATCTCGCCATGGCCGAAAGGACAACGGCATGAAACACGCGCGTAACCCCGTTGCGGACATGGCCATATGGGCCGCCGCCATAGCGGTGCTTGGCTTTCTGCTGCTGCCGCTTGTTATTGTGCTGCTTTACGCCTTTGACGCCTCTTCCGTGCAGGTATGGCCTATTCGCGCCTTTTCGCTCCGGTGGTTCGCTGCCACATGGGCGGATGAGGAAGTCCGAGGTGCCCTGCTGATTTCTCTGGAAGTGGCGGGACTGGCAACGCTTTTCGCCACGGTACTCGGCACGCTGGCGGCACTGGGCATGAATGGCCTGTCCACGCGCACCACGCAGATAGGTTCATTTCTGCTGACGCTGCCTATTGCCCTGCCTGGCGTACTGACAGGCATTGCCATGAACAGTTTCTTTACCCTGCTGGATATTCCCTTCAACCTCGTCACGCTGGTCATTGCGCATACCACGTTCTGCATGGTCATTATCTTCAACAACGTCATGGCCCGGCTGCGCAGGCTCCCCCCTTCCCTGCGTGAGGCCGCGCAGGATATGGGCGCCACGCCGTGGCACGGCTTTATCACCATCACGTTGCCGCTTCTGGCAGGATCGGTCATGTCGGGTATGCTGCTGGCCTTCGCCCTGTCATTTGATGAAGTCATTGTCTCGACCTTCACGGCAGGAAGCGAAACCACTCTGCCGCTGTGGATTTTTGGGGCGATCCGCCTTGGCCAGCATATGCCCGAGGTCAATGTGGTGGTGTTCGCGGTCATTGCCATTACCATCCTGCCCATTATCGCCGGGCAGAAACTCGCAGCCAGTGCGTCGCGTGAGCACTAAGATGCGCAATGGACACCCCGCCGCCAAAGATGCAACAAACAGACAGGACGGCTGTTTGCTGACAGGCGCCGGCCCACAATAACCAAGGAACAGCACGGCGTGGCGCTTACACTTCGACAGTTGCGGTATTTTGCCTCCGTCGCCGAAGTGGGCACCATTTCCGGGGCAGCCATGGTGCTGCTGGTCTCGCAGTCAACCGTCACCGAAGCCCTGCACGAACTTGAGGCGGAACTGGGTTTCCGGCTGTTCGACCGCCATGCCCGCGGTGTTATGCTGACACAGCAAGGCCAGCAGTTCTTTCAGCGCACCCAGCGTATCCTTAATGACGTAGCCAGCCTCAGCCGCATGAAAAACGAGGACACCGAGGCCCTGCACGGCACGCTCGTGCTGGGGGTCACCCCGGTTGTCGCCGGATATGTCATTCCCGACCTGCTCACGCGTTTTCGGGCGGCTTTCCCCGGCGTGAACGTAACACTGGTTGAAGACCAGACCGATTATCTGGACCATATGCTTATCGGCGGCGAGCTTGACCTGAGCATCATCCTACGCCCGGCCAGCACCGTGCCCCATGCCTGCGGAGCGCGGGTTATGGGGGTTTCGCCCCATTCCGTCTGGCTGCCACAAGGCCACCCGCTAACGGAACAGCCGCAAATCAGCCTGCGCCAACTCGAAAAAGAGCCCTTTATCACGCTGGTATCAGATGTTCTGGAAAGCCGTATGCTCGCCGCGTGGGAGCGGCTGTCCTTCCGGCCTTCCACTTATTTCCGCACAAGTTCAATCGAAGCAGTGCGCAGCCTTGTGGCCGCAGGGCACGGCATTGCGGTGCTGCCGCAGCTCATCTACCGCCCGTGGTCACTGGAAGGCGAAAAAATCGAGCGCCGCCCTGTTCAGGAGGAGCTGCCCACGGCCGACCTGCTATTGATGTGGCGGCGGGGACTTTCGCTGGGCGTTCCGGCCCAGTATTTCATGGATATGGCGCTCCAGCGGAGCAACCGGCTGGCCCGCCCACCGGGGTGCACACCAGTGCGGCAGGCCGAAACGCGCCCGGCATCCAGAAAGAACGCAGGCTGAAAAGGGAGGGGCTGAAGCCGCCTCCCCTTATATACTCTTACGACAGGATATCGAGCGCGCTGGATGCCTGATCGCCCGAACTCTGGCTGTTGCTGGAAGCAGATTTGGTGCTGCCCGTGGTCGTCTGAGACACGATATTGCCGCTCGAATCCTTGACGATGATCGTGACCGAACCATCGGCATTATAAACGGTCGTGGTCGTGGTGGACGACGAAGAGGAAGAGCCCGAGGACGAGCCGGAAGAAGAAGAAGACCCCGAAGCCGAAGAGGAGGAGGACGTGTTGAACAGGCTTTCAACCACGCCAGAAGTGGCTGAACCGGAAACTGAAGAGGTCATGCTGAATCCCTTGCCGAATCATTATGTAAGCTGAAAAATGCATCAACGCGAAAGCGGGCCGGCGGCGTACCGCACCCCGTGAGAAATTTACCTTTTTGAAACTATTTTTCCATAAAATATTGGCTCTTAAACTTTAATTCATGATCCGTTCCTGTTTCCTTCCGGTTTGTGCTGTAGGACAGCCTTCCGCTTTGCCGCGCCCCGGATGCGTTCCACCAGCCAGTCGAGCAGCAGTCGTGCATTTTCAGCCGCGTCCCGGCTGTAGCAGAGGTTCTCAAGCCAGGGCCACGCTTCCTGCCCCTCTTCACCCAGTGTCAGCAGCCAGCGCGCCATCACGCAGTCATCCATGTTGCCGGAGCCCCTGTACTGCCCGCCGCGCTGGATCAACCAGACAAAGGCCAGTGCGGCCAGATCGCTATGGATTTCGTTCAGGCTGGAAGACTGCTTTTTAAAGTCGACCTGGAACTGCGTGTACCAGTCAAACAGCCCTTCAGGAGCCATGGGACGGGCCAAACCAAAACCCTGGCCGTACTGACAGCCAAGCTGACGCATGGCGTCAATGATATCCTCTGTCTCCAGCCCTTCCACCACCACGACATCATGAAAATCCGCGCCGATATCGAGCAAAGACCGTACGACCGAAAAAATCTGGAGCGGCATGGTGCGAATATGCCGCAGCAGGCCCTGATCAACCTTGATCACGTCAAACGGCAGTGAAGACAGACGCAGCAGACTGCTATGGCCCGAGCCGAGGTCATCAATGGCCATGCGTACGCCCATGGCCTTGAACCGCTGGATGGCCTCATTCTGCGCAGCGGAATCGATCTCGTGGGTTTCCAGTACCTCCACCGTCAGGCGCTGAGGCGCGACACCGTGCCGCTTAAGCAGCGCATCCACCTGAGCCGGCCCGCGCGCGTTGTGCAGGTAGGTCGTCGGCATATTGACCGACAGACCAATAACCAGCCCCTGGGCGTCCCACCGGCGGAGCCATTTCAGCCCTTCTTCCACTCCCATATGGAAGAGCCGATCCATTTCGTCCTGCCCAAGCAGGGGCAGGAACACCCCCGGCGGCACGATCTCACCATTGACATCCCGCAGGCGCGCCAACGCCTCGGCCTTGAAGAGACGCCCGGAATTGAGATCCATGACAGGCTGGAAATACATAACCAGCCCACCACTGAACAGGCGGTCACGCAGCTTGCGCGAACGCAAATCCGTCACCTCCTGTGTCTCCCGGGAGTGACTGCGCTGCCAGAGCTGCTCCCAGCGTTGCTGCAACCCGCTGGCGAACTGCTGCATCAACAGGGATTCAAACTGGTTGGGATAGGCGCCCAGCACGGTCAGGGCGGCAGCCGTCTGCCCGCCGGGCTGGCGGAGCGGCAGGCTGAGAACGGAACGGACGCCGAATTTTTCCGCAATTTCATGCCAGACCTGAGTCTGCGGATCGAGCGCGTAGGAGGCACAGCTCTGCCGCTCACGCGTACGCCATGCCTTGGCGGTAATGGTCTGCCCAAGAGGCGAGAATACATCCACGCAAGGTTGCACGTCCGCCTGCCTGAGAGCCTGCGTAAGCGCCTGCGCCACCACGCCCGCGCAACAAACGACTTCCAGTTCTCCATCGCACCCCAGGCGATTGAGCAGAACCCCGCGTACCCCAGGCAGGCTGGCCAGTGCGTCAACCTCCAGAGCACTGGCAAGACCCCACGTCCGTGCCGCTGGACGCGGCGCGGACAGGCGCGACAGATAAGTCCGCTGCACGCCCTGACTGGCCCGCAACTGCGCGCGACGATCATCCTGAATGCGGATCTCGGCAATGAGCAGAATACGGTGACGCTCATCGTTGCGGATAATCGTATTTTCCAGCAGGTCGATCAGCCGCCTCAGATAAATGCTGTAGGCCTCAGTCAATTGCAGAGGGTCAACCCCGCACAGGGCATGTACGACGCCCAGCCGTTCTGCCGTTTGCAGCACATCAGCCTGCGTGGTCTTCGCCGTCAGCAGGAAGTCAATATGTTCAGCCTGAACTATCTTGAGGCGTTGCTGCTCGGCGGGGGTCAGAGTGCTGAGAACCTGCGCGCTGTCATTAACCTCTTTCAAGCCCGCATAGAAACGATCGATAAAATCGCTCCTGATCCGGCCCAGCACGTCCGCCACCCGCGACATCAACGCGCTAGCCTCAGGACTGTAGGCATCGAAATGCGTTATCTCGGAAGCGTCTTCCACCATCCGCCACCAGCGACTGCGCGTGGCGCGGGTCTGCTTGGCCTGATACATGGCTTCGTCGGCGCGCCTTAGGAGCAGACGCGTTTTTTCACCGTCCGAAGGATAGAGCGCAACTCCCATGGTCATGGCCACGGCCACTGAGATATCGGCCCCCACACTGAACGGTACTTCCACGGCCTTGTGCAGGCGATCCAGTGACTTGGTAATCTGTGGCACGGGCTGGCGGGCATCCAGCCCTTCCAGCACCACCACAAACTCATCTCCGCCCAAACGCACGACATAGCCGTTGGCCGGCAGTTCATTACGCAGGCGGCGACCGAGTTCCTTGAGCAGAATATCCCCAGCCGCATGGCCGTGGACGTCATTGACAGACTTGAAGCCGTCCAGATCCATCATGCACACGGCCAACGCCTTGCCCCGCACCGCCGCACGCGCCAGCGCACCGGGCAGGAACTCGCTCAGCGCCAGACGGTTGGGCAGACCTGTCAGCGAATCCTCACGCGCGCGGCGGGCCTCCTCCTTCTGGAGTGTTTCAAGCCGGTAATGAACGTCCATACGCTCCAGATCCAGGCCCAGAAACCCGGCTATCCGTTCGCACAGCGTAATACTCTCGGCGTCGAACACGTTCTCATAGGGAGAAATGAAACTCATCACCCCCCAGAGCGTATCTCCGCGCCAAACAGGCGTGGCCAGAACGGCGCGCCAGTGCCGCGCGCGCATTTCCTCGTATCTCTGTCTGGGTTCACAGTCGGCCAGAAGGTCATTATCGTACACGCTGGCACGCGAGGCCCAGACCCGCCACGCCAGCGACCTCTGGCGTTGTTCCTGAGTAGCATGGAGCGGACTGGTCTCCAGATCCGTGGTTCCCGGCCCGGCGCAGGTCACGATCTGTAGGAGACCATCTTCATCCACGCGGGTCACGACAACACCGTTATAGAACGTGTCCCGCGCCAGCGCCTCGCATACACCGCGGGTCTTGTCCATTTCGCCTCGGCCCCGGCGCATGGCGTCACTCGCGCTGAGCAGCCCGCGATAAAGCCTCTGGTTCATATCGCGCCGGGTTACATCCTCCACCGTCCACACCGAGGACTGGTCTTCCGCCCGGCCTAGCGGCACGCCGGTCAGGTCCGCGATCACCAGCGTGCCTTCCGCACGGGCCACCCGCACGGCTGCGACATTCACCCGGCCGTCGCGCCAGAGCTGTTCGTAGGCCGTTCTGACGCGCCTGAAGTCGTCATCGCTGGCATAAAAATCGCGGATTGAACGCCCCACCATTTCACCTTTGCCAACGCCGCAAAGCTGTTCAAGGCATATGTTGTTTTTTTCCACCACGCCACCGCGCAGCACGGCGATACCTACCGTGGCCTTGTCCAGCAGGGCGTTGTTTATACGGCGGCTGTCGAGCCTTTCCAGCCCGCGTGATATGGCCTGCGCCGCCTCTTCCAGTATGACCTGCAGGCGTGAGTCGAATGTGCCCCGCTCCGCATCACACACACTCAGCACCGCCCAGACCTTGCCATCACGAAAAATAGGCAGCGAGGCATTGGCGCGCAGGCCGTATCTGCGTGCCAGTTCGCGCCACGGAGCCAGATACGATGTCTGGTCGAAAGACAGGCTGAAAACGGGCTTGCCACTATGCCACGCCCGTCCCGCACTGCCGTGCAGTTCGGGATGGTCAACCGCAATCGTAGGGGTCTGTTGCTCTCCCCACCAGCGCGGTCCGCTCAGGGCAAGCCTGACAAAACGCTGGTCGTTACCCGGACGCAGGATATGGGCCACACGCAGATGCGCATAACGCACTGCCATATCGCACACCGCCTGCATAAGGATGGTTTCGTCCTGCGCGGTGTCCACGACCTGATAGATCTTGACGAGAAATGTATTAAAATCCGCCAGCCGCCGCAGCCGGGCTGCCTGCTCGCTCTGGCCACGTCCTGTCACGAACCGCACAACACGCCACGCCGGATGCTTCCGGTCTGTCAGAAGAAAGCGGAAAATACGCATGATCGTAGGCCCGGAACATCAGCACTGCCGAACAGACCGACACGCTGTACACGTTTACGTGTGTATTATAACCAAATCACTTCGCGCTAAATTATAGCTGCCTGCACTGAATGCGCCCCGCACTTCAAACACTGAACCGGGCACCGGCTGGTGGGATACGCACTTTTCAGCAGTCTTTACAGCAAAAATCCGGACTGTTCAGCCCCATGTTAAGACATGTCCGGCTAAAAATTGAACAAACGACCGACACCACCCGTCACCAGCATGGCAGCCACCCCCCAGAACGTGACGCGCAGCGTGGCCCGCAGAGGATTGGCACCGCCGGCCAGGGCGCCGATACACCCCAGCACCGCCAGCAGCACGACCGACACGACGGATACCGCCCACGACACCTGCCGTTCGGGCAGAAGGGCGGCCACCATAACGGGAAAGAACGCCCCGGCGGAAAACGCAACGGCCGAGGCAAAGGCCGCCTCAAGCGGGCGAGCGGCAGTAGCCTCCGACAGGCCCAGTTCGTCGCGGGCATGGGCACCCAGTGCATCATGCTTCATCAACGCCACCGCCACCTCATGCGCAAGCGGCTCATCCAGACCGCGCTGGCGATACAGCCCCGCCAGCTCAGCCGTTTCAGCATCCCAGTCGGTGGCCAATTCCTTTTTTTCACGCTCAAGATCGGCCCGTTCGGAGTCCGACTGCGAACTGACCGACACATATTCGCCCGCCGCCATCGACAATGCTCCGGCCAGCAGGGCCGACAGCCCCGCCACCAGTATGCTCCCGCGTGAGGCATGGGAACTGGCCACCCCCACGATCAGGCTGCCGGTCGAAAGCGTGCCGTCATTAGCCCCCAGCACGGCAGCCCGCAGCCAGCCCAGCTTTTCCACTGCATGACGTTCAGAATGTAATCGCGACACGACCCTACCCCTTTCCAACCCGCAGACCCCGTGCATTATGCACGGAACCACCGTCAGACAAGATGTAATTTTTCCTGACCATGCAAGTGGTTTTCATTATCACACCCACAGACAGCCAAACAGGTGCGACCTTCAGGTTTGTGTCAGCAAACCATGTCAGGCTATCCATTTCGTATAATGATGCCTGAAGGCCTTCTCCCCGGCCCCGAACCCGCGAGCCAGACCATGTCCACCACCCCGCAAGAGCACGCCACACGCTACGACAACCCGACCATTATCATGCACTGGCTCAGCGCCTTTCTGATCGTGTTCCAGTTCGTTCTGGGGGAAACCTGGCACTGGCCACCCCGCCCCGTGCATCATCTCATGGTCGTGGCGCACCTGACGATCGGCGTGATCCTGACGGTGCTGATCCCCTTTCGCCTGTGGTGGCGGCTGACGCAGGGCCGGCACTTCACGGCGCAGCTTGCGCCACTGGACCGTTTCTTTACCGTGGCCATGGAAAGCACGCTTTATGGCCTGATCGGGGTTGAAATCGTTCTGGGTTACGCCTGGCGCTGGGGGGCCGGACAGGCCATCAGCTTCTTCGGGCTGCTGATTCACGCACCTTTCGCGCCGCTGCCACACGAGACCGTGCTGTTTTTCAAAACCCTGCATTCATGGACCGCGTGGCTGATCATCGGGCTGGCCTGCGGCCATGCGCTCGCAGCACTGGTGCACCAGCATGTTCTTAAAGACAGCGTGCTGGCACGGATGCTGCCGCGCCGCACCCCAACCACAGCCCCTTAAACCCTGCTGGAAAAACCGGCGCGCGCCATCAGCCCTGTGGAGGAAAGGCCAGCGTGACCAGCACGCCCCGCGTGCGCCCCGGAACGGGCGACAGCAGGGACATGTCGGCATGGAAAAGTCGTGAAATCTGCCGCGCGATGCCAAGGCCAAGGCCGCTGCCCGCCGCCTCGGTCTGCCCACGCACGAACGGTTTTTCCAGCGTGGCCAGCAAGGCCGGGTCTATGGCCGCACAGTCATTGGCAATCAGCACCCGACGGTCCTGCGTGACCGTAACCTGCACCGGCTGATCCGCGGCCCCGTGCACCAGCGCATTTTCCAGCAGGTTGCGCAGCATGATACCAGCCGTGTCCATATCGCCTTCCACCAGCAGGCTGGCCGCGCCGTCCACAACAATGCGTCGGCCTTTTTCGCGCTCAAGCTCATGGGCCAGAAAACCGATAAGCGGCACCAGATCGACCATGCCCCCGCACAACGCCATGCCCGAGCCGATGCGTGAAAGCTGGAGCAGTTTCTCCACCGTCCGCCCCATGCGCCGGGCCTGCTCTACAATGATACCGGCACGCGGCGCGTACTGTGTCTCGCCCAGTTGTCGCTGTAAAAGCTGGGCCTGCGCCAGCAGTGCGGCGGCAGGGTTACGCAGTTCATGGGCAGCGTTGGCCGCAAAAGCGCGCTCCGTCGCAAGCGCCAGATTCAGCCGCTCAAGCAGCAGGTTGACGGCAGCATGAATGCTCACAAGCTCATCGGGCAGGTCCAGCGGGGGCACGGGGGCAAGGTTGGCGCCACCCCGGCTCCTGATTTCATTCTGCAGACCGGTCAGAGGCCGCAGGGCGCGGCGCACACTCCAGCGCACCATAAACCAGATGGCCGGAAAGAACGCCACGATCGGTAGAACCGAAATCAGCATGGCGTGGCGTACCGCCTCACGCCGATGAAAAGTCGGCTCCCCCACCAGAATGACATGCCGCCCGGACGCCGAGGGCGTCACATACACCCGAAAGGACGGCACAGTGTAGAACCCGGTTTTCATGTCAGGCACAAGCAGGGTGTGCGGTGCGTTCTGCGAGCGGATTTCAAGCTTTCCGTCGGGCGTGGCAATTTGATAAGCCAGCGTGCGCCGATCAGTCTCCGGCAGACGGGCCACCTGCCCGTCCGGTGCGCCGGGGTCTGCGTGATCCAGCGCGCTGAGCATGAACTCAAGGCGCTCCGCCACCTCCTGTAAGGAGTTATCGAGCCGCTCTGTCACCTCAAAGCGGGTAAAGCCCGCCACCAGCGCCCCCAGCAGGACCAGCGCGCCCAGCACCGCCACCAGCGTGCCCGACACAAGCCGCGAGGCCAGACTCCAGTGCCTGCGCTGCCGGGGCTCCTGCCGGGCTTCGGTCATGAGGCCTCGGCTCCGCCCAGCCGGTAGCCCCGGCCACGCATGGTCGTAACCAGCCCGGCTCCTGCTTTCTTGCGGATACGGCTTATGAAGACTTCCACGGCGTTGCTCTCCACATCCTCACTCAGACCGTACAGGACATCCTCGATCAGATCACGGCTGCACACCGCACCGGGTCTGCGGGCAAGCAGCTCCACAATCGCCCACTCACGCGCGGACAGATCCACCACCCGCCCCGCGCGGGAAAGCTGGCGGCGGGCCAGGTCGATGACCACGTCACCCACCGCCAGAGAATTATCAGGCAGGGCCGCGTAGCGGCGTGCCACCGCCTCTATGCGCGCCACGAGTTCATTCAGGTCGTAGGGTTTGACGAGGTAATCATCCGCCCCTTCGGAAAGCCCCGCTATCCGCTCGCTGATCTGGTCGCGGGCCGTGGTAATCAGCACCGCCACAGGGGAGCCCGTACGACGGATCTCGCGCAGAAAAGCCCGGCCATCACCATCCGGCAGGCCAAGGTCAAGCAGCACGAAATCATAAACCGAGGCCGCCATGGCCGCCCGTGCGTCCTCCAGCGTGGCGAACCAGTCCGCCACATGCCCTGCCTCTCGCACACGTTCGCGCACGGCAGATGCCAGAGCGGCCTCATCCTCCACGATCAGGATTTTCATGTTGCACGCCTTTTCATCAACCGGGCGTAGAGCGCAGGCAGCACCAGCAGCGTCAGCAGGGTGGAAGACACCAGCCCGCCAATAACAACTGTAGCCAGCGGACGTTCCACCTCCGCCCCGGCCGAAGCGGAAAACGCCATGGGCAGAAAACCCAGACTAGCCACAAGAGCCGTCGCCATAACAGGGCGAAAACGTTCTTCTGCCGCCATGCGCGCACTACGGGCGGCATCCAGCCCGCTGCTCCTGAGCGCCTGAATGGCGCTGACCAGCACCACCCCGTTCAACACCGCCACGCCAAACAGGGCAATAAACCCGATCCCCGCTGAAACGCTAAACGGCAGGCCCCGCGCACTCAGGGCAAAAATGCCCCCTGTCGCGGCCACCGGCAGGTTCACGAACACCAGCCCTGCCAGCCGCACGGAACCAAATGCCGCCACCAGCAGCCCGAAAATGAGCGCAAGAGCCACCGGCACCACCATTTCCAGCCGCGCCATGGCGGATTTGAGGTTCTGGAACTGCCCGGCCCACACCATGCTGTAGCCGGGCGGCAGGGGCACACCCCGCGCCACCGCCGCCTGCGCGGCCGCCACGAAAGAACTGAGGTCACGCCCGCGCACGTTGGCCTGCACCACCAGTCGGCGGCGTATCCCGTCGCGGCTGATACGCGGCGGCCCGTTCTCCACCGTAATGCGCGCCACCTCGGACAGCAGCACGGCCCCGCGCCCATCGGCCCGGCGCACGCGCAGCCGCGCGATCTGCTCGCGCGTGCCGGCCTGCGCCGGATCAAAACGCACCTGTGTGCTGATCAGCGCATTATCCACCGTCACGGCACGGCCCACATGCCCGCCCACGGCTTCCACCACATTCAGCACCTCCTGCTGGGTCACGCCCAGACGGGCAGCCTGCGCACGGTCTATATCGACATGAATGAACGGCACCGTGCCTTCGCCCAGCACAGCCACATCCGCCGCCCCCGGCACCCCCTGCATAATGGAAACAATCCGCGCCCCCAGCCGGGCAAGGGTTTGCAGATCATCCCCGTAGACCGACAGGGCAATCTGTGTCCGCACGCCTGAAAGGAGATCATCCATGCGCATCTGCACCGGCTGGCTCCATGACTGCTGGACACCGGGAAAAGCTTCCTCCAGCGCGTGGCTCATGGCCGTAACCAGCCCTTCCTGCGTGGTGGCTGTTTTCCATTCCGAAGGTGGCTTGAGAAAAATGAAACTGTCGGTTTCATTCACACCCATCGGATCGGTTGGAATAGCCGATGTGCCGGTGCTGCTGACAATGCGCGTCACCTCGGGGAAACGGAGCAGGAGCCGTTCCTGCTGCGTCACTTCCCGCAGGGTTTCCGGCAGGGAGATGCTGGGCAGGCGGGTGGTGGTCAGCGTCAGCGTGCCTTCACCCAGCGAGGGAATGAACTCGCCCCCCAGATGCGCCGCCATCCACACCGATACCGCGAACACCGCCGCCACGGCCCCCAGCACACCGGGCGTGTGCCGCCCGCTCCAGTCCAGCAGCCGGACATATACCCGCCGCAGGGCCGCGATCAGCCGCGTATCCTCATGCCGCCCGTGCGCCTTCATGACGAGGGCCGCCAGAACCGGAATCCCCACAACGCAGTAAGCAAGCGAGGCCACCAGCGCCATGATGACGGTCTGCGCCATGGGGCGGAACATCTTGCCCTCGATCCCCTGCAACGTCAGGATGGGCAGATACACCATGATAATCACCACAATGCCGAAGCCTACCGGGCGTAGCACCTCCGCCGCCGAGGACACGGCCAGCCGTGCAAACGGTGTCTCCTCCCCGCTGGCCTGCGCGCGGGCACGGTGGGTCATGAGGTTTTCCACCACCACCAGCGTGCTGTCCACGATCATGCCGAAGTCAATCGCGCCCAGGCTGAGCAGGTTGGCCGAAATACCGAACCAGCGCATACCCATCATGGCGCAGACCAGCGCAAATGGAATAACCGAGGCAATCACCACCGAGGCCCGCCAGTCGCCTGTCACCACAATCAGCACCGCAATAACCAGCATGGCTCCCAGCGCGAGGTTTTCGCGCACGGTGGCAATGGTGCTGTCCGTCAGGGTCGAGCGCAGGTAATACGGCTCCAGTGTCACCCCCTTGGGCAGGGACTGGATAATGCGCGGCATGGCTTCTCTGATGGCCGCAAGCGTCGCGTTCGAACTTGCCCCCATGCGCATCATGACAACGCCTGTCACAATCTCGCCCTGCCCGTTGCTGGTCATGGCGCCCAGCCGGGTACGCATCCCCATGGAAACACGCCCCACGTCACGCAGGAAAATGGCGCTGCCGCCGGGGTTAAACCGCACGGGAATGGCCCCGAAATCCGCCAGCGAGCCAATCAGCCCGCGCGCGGAGACAATCTGCTGTTCGTCATGGTGCTCTATCCACCCGCCACCGGCTGCGGCATTGTTTTCCTCCACCGCGCGGTAGACATCACCGACCGAAACCCCGAGTGCGAGCAGGCGGGCCTGATCCAGCGCGACCTGAAAGGTCTGCTCACCGCCGCCGCTGACATTCACCTCCACGACGCCGGGCACCAGCTTGAGCGCCGGAGCCACACGCCATGTCATGATCCGGTTCAGATCCGTGAGCGAATAGCCCGCGCCATGGATCTGAAACTGCATGATCTCGCCCAGCCCCGTAGCCAGCGGGCCGATATTGACGCTGATGCCTGGCACCGTAATGAGCGCGCGCGCCTGCTGGATGCGCTCCTGCACACGGGTACGGTCGAGATTGATGTCCGACGCATCGTCAAACTGGACATAAACAACTGAAACCCCCGAGCGCGAGACCGACCGCAGGTCCGTCAAGTCGGGCAGGCCCGCCATGCTGGTCTCGATAGGGAAGGTGATCAGCCGCTCCACCTCCTCCGTCGCCAGTCCCGGCGCCACCACCGACACCAGAACCTGACGGGGCGAAATATCAGGCACGGCCTCCACCGGCAGGCCGCGCACCACGGCGCACCCCGCGACAAAGATCGCGCCCAGCACGCCCAGCACCAGCCAGCGCCGAGCCTGCAGGGCAGACAGAAACGCCTGCATCACGCTCAGTCGCCTCCCATGCTGGACTTCAGCATGACCGATTTCAGGGTAAAGACGCCCTGTGTCACCACCATCTCACCCGCCGCCAGACCGGACACGATAACCGCCTTGCCATCCTGCTCCGCGCCGACATGCACCGACCGGGCCTGAAAGCGCTCCGGCCCCTTGGCCACAAATACCGCGCTGGCACCATCAATATCGACCACCGCGCTGGCAGGCACCACCACCCCAGACACCGGGTCCCGCGTGGGCAGGCGCGTTGTCAGGAACATACCCGGATGCAGGCGACCATTGGCATTGTCGGCCCGGCTGATGACACGCACCAACCCGGTGGCCGGATCAGCCAGATAGCCAACGGCGGTAATGGTCGAGCGTACCACGGGGCGGCCCTGCCTTTCGGGCACCGTTACCTGCACGCCGCCTGGCTGAACACGCTGGGCATCCTGCGGCAGAATATCGGAAACGATCCACACCGTGGACAGATCCGCCAGCGTGACAAGTTCGGTATTCGGCCCGATGTCATCCGCCACCCCCACGCCGACTTTCTGCACCTCGCCCGCTCTGGGCGCGATAATGCGGGATGTTTCATCATCCCGATCGTTCGGGCTTACATCGCTTTCGGTCACAGAGTTATATTCGCGCTCAAGCTGGTGGCGGAGCGTGTCCAGATCAGCCTGACGGGCCTGCACGTCGTCTTCCGCCGCGCGGAGGGCCGCAAACCGGCGGCGCGTCTCCCCCACCGACACGGCCCCGCCTTCCAGCGCGCGCCCGCGTTCGTAGGTGGCGCGAGCGTTCTGCAACGCGGCCTGTGCCGTGGAAAGCGCCGCCTGCGCCTTGGTCATTTGCAGACGCACGCCATGGAGCGCATTGTTCTGGTAGGTCAGCAGCACATCGCCCGCGTTCACCTGCTGCCCCGGCACCACAGACACCGTCAGAACCTTGCCCGCACCGGCAGGGTGTATGCGCACCAGATGGCCTGCCTCAGGCTGGATCATGGCCATGGCGTCAATCGTACCCGTGAGCGCACCCGCCTGTGCATGGCCCGTCTCAAGCCCCGCGTTCTGCTGCGCCGCGACAGTCAGGGTCACTTCGGGAGCTTGCGGCTGCGCCGATGGCGCTGCCTCCCCCGCAGGCACATCGCCCGCCCATGCCCCTGCAGGCAGACCGACACAGAACAGGCCGAGCGCAAGCGCCAAAGCGCTCCAGCCCTTTCTGTCGCGCCTCAGATACCCGCACTCCAGTTGCCCAGCCCAACGCGTATAAAGCGCTGACTGCGCTTGACTAATCGACATTCCCCGAACCCCAGACCGCCCGACAGGCCCAACCACACCGACTTGCCCGGCGCGCCTGTTTTCTAGCAAAGGAAGCTGACACAATCCTGAACACTGGCACGCAATGTCCCGTCTTCTGCGGGTAAAGCGGGCACAACACGCGGACTATTGGGGCGCCGCTTCATCTTTTTTCATACGCGGCACAGCGGGCAGCGGCACCAAAGGCACGGCTCCATTCTGGCTCATCTGCACTTTCAGGCAATTTTCGAGCGCGATGTAATCCTGCTTGCCGGTCGCGCGGGTACGTTCATCGCAATCATCCGCCAGAGCGGGAGGCAGAGCATCCCACATGCGGCGTAGTCTGTTGAGCGCGTTGCTCTGGCTGGCCACGCAGCTTGTCACCGCTTCAGGGGCAAAACCATTCGTGGAATTGGCGTTGCGGAAGCACAACCCGTCAGTATCGTAACGGGGTGGCAGACCCTCCGCCCGGACCGCCTGCTCCCCTGTCAGCCTGGAAGCCCCGACCAATACCCCCGCGAACACCACAAACGCCAGTACGACAGGCTTCATGACCGGCCACCACCGCGTACAAGCCGCAGACGAACCAAAAACCCGTGCCATACGGTCGCAAGCGGAAAGAGCCCCAGCAGGCGATGCGCCGCCCAGGCGGCCGCCGCGGCGTTGAACGCAATCGCAAGCGACGTCGCGATAGCCGCCCCCGTGCTGCCGCCTGTCGGCACCAGAACCAGCAGCCCCACCAGCAACACGCCCAGAGAGATAAAGTTGATCGTCCGCAAAGCCGCCAGATGCGCAGTCATACCCAACAGGTCCGGCATACCGGCAAAGCAGGCGGCCACAAGTTGGCCGATCACCAGAATACGCAAGGTCGTGGCCCCTGCGCTGTAGCCCGACCCGAACGCTGCCAGCAGGCGTTCGGGGAAGAGCAGCATCAAGGCTGTAACAGGCAGGGCCAGACACAGCACCAGCCCGATCGCCTGCGCGGCGCTCCTGTTCAGGCCCTGCACGTCATGATGTGCGTACAGAGCCGCGAATTTGGGAGCCGCCATACCGGTAACCCCATTTATGAACAGCAGGTTGATAAGCGCAATGCGCCACGCCAGCGCGAAAAGCCCAGTCTGCTGGGGGGATGCGGCAATACCAAGCGCTATAGCGGGCACCGCTGCGATCATGAGCTGTGTCAGTTCCAGCGTAAAAAACGACAGGCCCCGCGCAAGAAAATGCGGCTTTTCGCGCCATACCTGCCCGCTATCGGGGTATGGGGCGAGAAAGCGGCGGAGCAGGACAAACCCCGCCCCACACGCCGTCACAAAACTGACCACCATCAGCAGCAGAGCGTGGAGGACGGTAAACTGTTTCATGTACACGAGCGGCAGAGCCGCAATGCAGAAAATGGCAGGCCAGAGCCACGAGTACACCATCTGACTGTACCCCACACGGTACAGCCCCGCCAGCCCGCCCGCTACTACCGTGCAGAGATTCTGTGGCAGAATAGCCAGCGCCCCGATGATCATTGGCAACGCGAGGTCGGGCTTGTGCATCACAAAATCAGCCACGGGCGTCGCAAATCCCGCCAGCAGGGCCGTTGCCACCAGCGACATCAGTACCACTACCCGCATGGCGCTGCGGGTGGCTGATCGTAACCCGCCATCACGACCGGATGCCATGTCCACGGCCAGTTGGCGCGTCAGGGCGCGATCCACCCCTAGCCGCCCGAAGCCGGCAAGCGTGTTGACGATGCTGAAAACAATGTAGAAACGCCCGCTCTCCATCACCCCCAGACTGGCCGCCACCAGCAGATGCAAACCGTAGCGGCTGGGCAGGTCGAGCAAACGCACCCCCAGACTGGCCAGCGCCCCGCGCAGAATGGAAGTATGAACGCCGGAAGAAAGGTTACGGCTGCTCATGATCGCTTCACGTTGGCCTTTTTCTCACGGGGCAGGACAAGAAGCAGAATGCTCTGCTGCGGCAGAGTCGCTGTGATTACACCCTCACTGTACCTGGTATCGGGCTCGTGGGTCAGGGCATTATCGGCCAGCCGCCACACCTGCACCTTGCCTTGATCCGGCAGGTTGGTCAGGCTGATTCTGACGTGGGCCGGTGCGTCCAGACGCTTGTTAATAACCACCAGCGTGACTGCACCGTCTGCCTTTCGCCGCGCGGCGAAAGCGGAAACCTCATCCGGGTCGGGGGTATGAGCCACGAGGCTGATATCACCAAAAGCACCGCCATGGTCATCATAGTTCCGGTACAGCTTGATGGCCTTGTACACGGTCATATCCGGGGCCAGGTCGCCCCAACGCGTGGCGATATCCAGCCCTTCGCGTCCGAAAATACCGAGAATATCAGCCTGCGCCGTAGCGCCGTTCATATGGTGCTCACCGCCCCAGTTATACTCTGTCAGCGCAATGGGGGTGCCGGGGTAGTAATACTGGTTCACCCACTGGCGCATCATGGGAATAAGGGCCACCACGCTGTTGATCCATGTCGGGTCTTTATACGTGGGGTCCCACAGGTCACGGGTGGAGCGATTGCGCGCACGCTCGACTTCGGGCTTGTCAGAGTCCGAATATTCTCCCTCCTGCGGGTAGAAATGCAGGCTGAAGACGTCAATGGGATGCCCCGCCGCCTTCCACTGCGTGAGCAGCCAGGGCACGTAATCCATGCCCGCGGTTATACCTTCACGGTCGGGAGTATGATCCATCCCATGCGTAATGGCGTATTGCTGGTCAAACCCGCTGTAATGGTAGCCGTGCCACCCCCACTCCTCCGGTGCGACAACCTGCGTTTTAGGGCTGACAGCTTTGACGGCCTTGGAATAGGCAATGACCCTTGAAGCGATCTCATCCGCGTGCAGGCCGGTCGGGTTTACATCGCGGTGGATAAGCTGCCACAGGCTGGGCTCGTTATCGAGAATGACATAAGGCACGCCATTGGCCCCGAACTGCTTCACCAGATGGCGGAGCCTCTCCTGTTCGCTCTGCACGTCGCTGGGGGTCTGGGCGTCATGGGGGTCGTTATCAGTTATGGGCGTGCCATCAGGCTTGAAGCCGTTTCCCGCATCGAACATGCCCACCGCGTCATTATCCTGCTGGGGGCCGTATTTGGTGATGGCGAACGACGCCAGCCGGGCGCGGTTGGGACCAAGCTTGGCCTGCCAGCCCAACATGGAAAGGCTGATCATGGGCTGTGCCTTGCCCTTGCGGGTCAGGCTTATAAAGCGCGGCCCGAACTGATCGTTAATCGCTTTGGGGTCGCAGGACAGGCTTTCGTAATACCAGTCCTTGCCCGCGTTACGCGCGTCAATCCGCCAGTTATAGGCAGAGGCGCTGTCACCCCCTGAGCGGTTGATGGGGATGCGCAGATCCTTGAGGGTTTCCGTCGTGCCGAAATTCACCCCGTAAATCAGCGGGCTGATAGGATGACCGGGCGTTCCGTCCACCGTAATCTCGACCACGGACGCGGGCGAAGCGGGTGCGGGTGCGGGTGCGGGTGCGGGTGCGGGTGCGGGTGCGGGTGCGGGTGCGGGTGCGGGTGCGGGTGCGGGTGCGGGTGC
>NZ_BJMV01000014.1 GCF_006539345.1 Acetobacter peroxydans | reverse complement strand
AAGACTCGAACTTCCACGACCTTTCGGCCACAGGTACCTGAAACCTGCGCGTCTACCAATTCCGCCATCTGGGCTCAAATGGCAACCCGCTTGGAGCGGGCTGGTGGAGAGGCGTTTAGCGTGGGTATGGGGGCGCGTCAACGTCCAAAATGTATTTTTTCTGACAACTGGCTGAAAACAATGCGAATCGCTGCGCGGGATGACCACATTCCTGTGAAGCTATGGAGGAATTCCCAAAGGGGAGGTTCACGACTGTCTGTGATTGGGTCACAGTCTGCGCACACGGTCGTCGTGTGCCGGGCACGTGTTCTGTGCCCGGAGTGTTGCTGGCGGTATGCGGAAAGGCAGGGTCATGGGTGTAAGCGGAACGGCGGTCGTTTTTGGTGGCGGCGGTTTTGTCGGGCAGTATGTCGTGCAGTTTCTGGCGCAGGCCGGGTATATGGTGCGCGTCGCCAGCCGCAGGCCGGACCAAGGTGCGTTGTTGCGGCCTCTGGGGCGTGTGGGGCAGGTGGCGCCGTTTTACGCCAGCGTGCGGGATGAGCAGTCTGTGGCCTGCGTGGTGCGCGGGGCAGATGTGGTTGTTAATCTCGCCGCAGTGCTGGGTTCCTCCGGCGGACAGACATTGCAGGCCGTGAATGTGGACGGGGCGGGGCGCGTGGCCCGGCTGGCAGCGGAGGCCGGGGTTGCGCGTTTTGTGCACATGTCCGCCCTTGGCTGCGGGGCGGAAGATAATCCGGTCTCCGCCTACGGGCGTAGCCGGGCTGAGGGTGAAAATGCCGTCAAGCAGTACAGGCCTGATGCCGCGATTGTGCGTCCGTCCGTGATTTTTGGTCCTGAGGATCGTTTTTTCAATCTGTTCGCGACCCTGGCGCGCTACCTGCCTGTGCTGCCGGTCTATGAGCCCGATACGCGGGTGCAGCCTGTCTACGTGGGCGATGTGGCGGAGGTGGTGGGCAGGCTCGCCACACAGGATGGTTACGTGGCGCGAAGCTGGGAGCTGGGTGGACCGCAGGTCATGTCCATGCGCGACATCGCCCGGCTGGTGTTGCAGGAAACCGGGCGTGACAAACCCCTGCTGCATGTGCCTTCGTCGCTGGCCCGTATGCAGGCGTGGTTTCTGGAAAAACTGCCCGTTAAACTGCTGACGCGTGACCAGTTGCTCATGCTGTCGCGCGATACAGTCATGCCAGGGAGCGAATCGGGTTTTGAACTATTCGGGCTGGTGCCCCGCAGCGTGGCATCCTGCGTGCCGTTTTATCTGGAGCGGTATCGTGCTGGCGGTGGCCGGGCGGGGATTTTTGTTCCCGAGCGGTGACACGGCAGGCTTGTCGGGTTGAATGTGTATGATTTTTCTGCAGAAAACTGCCGGGAAACGCAAAAAGGACAGTAATACTGTCTTTTTATTGCCTGCGGGAACGGGCAGGGTGCGCATCGCTTGATTTAAGGGGCGAGGTCTGTCTGGCGCGCCCTGTCGTCCGGGGATTGCGCATGACAAACAAGATGCTGAAATTTGTCTCCGTTCAGCAGAGACAGCCGGAGAAACGCACGGCGGAAGACCGCCGCGCGGATTTTGACGAAATCTATACCGATTTCGCGCCCGCCGGGGCGGTAGAGCAGGCCAGTCGCTGCTCGCAGTGCGGTGTGCCATTCTGTTCGGTGCACTGCCCGCTGGGGAATAACATTCCCGACTGGCTGATGCTCACCGCTCAGGGGCGGCTGGAGGAAGCCTACGGCGTGTCCTCCGCCACCAACAGCTTTCCTGAAATCTGCGGACGTATCTGCCCGCAGGATCGGCTGTGCGAAGGTAACTGCGTGATCGAACCCGGTTTCGAAAGCGTGACCATTGGCGCTGTCGAGCGCTACATCACCGATACGGCTTTTGAAAACGGCTGGGTGCGTCCGACGCGTCCTTTCGCCGAACGTGCGGAATCTGTGGGTATTGTCGGGGCCGGGCCTGCCGGGCTGGCCGCGGCCGAGCGCCTGCGCGCCGCCGGTTTTCAGGTGCATGTCTATGACCGCTATGACCGCGTGGGCGGCCTGCTGGTCTATGGTATTCCCGGTTTCAAGCTGGAAAAACATATTGTAGCCCGCCGTCATGACCTGCTGGTGGAAAGCGGCGTGGTGTTCCATCTCGGTCAGGGGATCGGCAGTGGAGAAGGCGAACTGTCGTTCGATGCCCTGCGCGCGCGCCACAATGCGCTGCTGATCGCCACGGGCGTTTACAAGTCCCGCGAGATTGGTGGCCCCGGTGCGGGTCTGGCCGGGATCGAGCGCGCCCTTGATTACCTTACGGCCTCCAACCGCCGTTCGCTGGGGGACACGCTGCCCGCCGAGGCGCAGGCGCTGGATGCCAAGGGCAAGAACGTCGTGGTGCTGGGCGGTGGCGATACCGCCATGGACTGCGTGCGTACAGCCATTCGCCAGGGTGCGAAATCCGTACGCTGCCTCTACCGCCGCGACAAGGCAAACATGCCCGGCTCCGCCCGTGAAGTGAAGAACGCCGAGGAAGAAGGCGTGTGTTTCGAATGGCTGGCCGCTCCCGAGGCTTTCGTGGGCGACGGTCATGTTACGGGCGTGCGCGCCACGCGCATGAAGCTCGGCCTGCCTGATGCCTCTGGCCGTCAGTCCGTGGAGCCGCTTGAAGGGTCTTCCTTCACGCTTGAGGCGGATCTGGTCATCAAGGCGCTGGGCTTCGATCCTGAACCACTGCCCCAGCTCTGGGCGCAGCCGGGGCTGGAGGTCTCGCGCTGGGGTACGCTCAAGGTCGGTCAGCAGGATTTCCAGACCACGGTGCCCGGCGTTTTTGCAGCGGGCGATATCGTGCGCGGTGCCAGCCTTGTGGTGTGGGCCATCAAGGACGGGCGTGAGGCAGCCGCCAGCATTCAGCAGTGGATCGAAGCAAACAATACGGCACCCGCCGCGCAGGAGCAGGGTTGATGACGATGGAACAGGTTCCGAACATGGAAAGCGGCGCGGAGTTCCTGAGCGCGTGGGACGCCAACGTAAAAGCGCTGGAAGGTCTGTATGACCCGGCGGATGAACGCGATTCCTGCGGTGTGGGTCTTGTAGCCGCGCTCGATGGACAGCGCCGCCGCGAAGTGGTGGAAGCGGGTATCGCCGCGCTGAAGGCCATCTGGCATCGCGGTGCGGTTGATGCCGACGGCAAGACGGGCGACGGTGCGGGTATTCACGTTGAAATTCCGCAGGCGTTTTTTGCCGATGCCATCCGCCGTACGGGCAACAGCCCGGACAAGGGGCCGATTGCGGTGGGGCAGGTCTTTCTGCCCAAGACGGACCTGAGTGCGCAGGAACAGTGCCGCCAGATTATCGAGACTGAAATTCTGGCCTTTGGTTACGGCATTTATGGCTGGCGTCAGGTTCCGATCGACACCGCCTGCATTGGTGAGAAAGCCAACGCTACCCGGCCCGAAATCGAGCAGATTCTGATCCGCAACCTGCCTTGCCGGGACGAGGCAGAGTTCGAGCGCGACCTGTACGTGATCCGTCGCCGTATTGAAAAGGCGGCCATCGCGGCGCAGGTTGACCTGTATATCTGCTCGCTCTCCTGCCGTTCCGTTATCTACAAGGGCATGTTCCTTGCCGAACATCTGACGGAATTCTATCCCGATCTGCTGGATGAGCGGTTTGTCAGCCGTTTTGCCATCTATCACCAGCGTTATTCGACCAACACCTTCCCGACATGGAAGCTGGCGCAGCCTTTCCGCCGTCTGGCGCATAATGGCGAGATCAACACCATCTCGGGTAACGTCAACTGGATGAAAAGCCACGAGACACGGCTTTCGCACCCTGATCTCGACCCGTGGATGAACGATATCAAGCCGCTGGTGCAGGTCGGTGGCTCGGATACCGCTACGCTGGACAATGTGTTTGAACTGCTGACCTTTGCCGGGCGTGATGCGCCCGCGGCCAAGGCGCTGATGATCCCGGCCAGCGTGGGGAGCAATTCCTCCATGAAGCAGGCGCATCGGGACATGTTCACGTATTGCAATGCCGTCATGGAACCGTGGGACGGCCCGGCTGCCGTATGCGCCACGGATGGTCGCTGGATTGTCGCGGGGCTGGACCGTTCGGGCCTGCGTCCGCTGCGCTACACCATCACCACGGATCGTCTGCTGATCGTGGGCTCCGAAACCGGTATGGTGCGGGTGCCTGAAAACGCCATTGTCAGCCGTGGGCGCCTTGGTCCGGGTGAGATGATCGGCGTCGATCTGGACGAAGCGCGGCTGTACGGCAATGGCGAACTGCTCGACCTGCTGTCCAGCCGTCAGGATTTCTCGGAATGGATCAAGTGCACGCAGAAAATCGGGCATCTGGTTCGTTCCGACGTGACGGAGCCTGCGCATTATACAGGTGACGAACTGCGCCGCCGCCAGCTTGCGGTAGGCACCACGCTTGAGGAACTGGAAGCCATTCTCCACCCGATGGTGGAAGACGCGAGCGAGGCTATCGGCTCCATGGGCGATGATACGCCTCTGGCCGTTCTGTCCTCGCGCTATCGTGGGCTGTCGCACTACTTCCGGCAGATGTTCAGCCAGGTCACCAACCCGCCTATCGATTCCCTGCGTGAATCGGGTGTCATGAGTCTCGTGACGCGGCTGGGGAATCTGGGCAACATTCTGGATCAGTCGGCCGAGCAGTGCGCCATGCTGCAACTGCCCAGCCCGGTGCTGACCTCGGGCGAGTACGAAGCCCTGCGCGCTTTCTGTAAAGACGCGGGCTGCGTGATCGATTGCACTTTCCCTGCCGCCGATGGCGAGGCCGGGCTGCGTGAGGCAATTGCGCGGATTCGTCGTGAAGCTGAGGAAGGCGTGCGGCGTGGCTGCACCCATGTGTTCCTGACGGACGAAGATCAGTCCGCCGCGCGGGCTTCCATCCCCATGATTCTGGCGACGGCAGCGGTGCATACGCATCTGGTGCGCACCTCGCTGCGTACGTTCACATCGCTGAACGTACGCACGGCTACCGCGCTGGACGTGCACGCCATTGCGGTCACGATCGGGGTCGGCGCGACCACGGTTAATCCGTATCTGGCGCAGGAAAGCATTGCCGAGCGGCACCGCCGGGGCCTGTTTGGCGCGCGCAGCCTGCGTGAGTGCATGGAGCGTTACCGCAAGGCGGTGGACAAGGGCCTGCTCAAGATCATGTCCAAGATGGGTATTTCCATCATGGCGTCGTATCGTGGCGGCTGCAATTTTGAGGCGGTGGGCCTGTCTCGTGCGCTGACGGCGGAATTCTTCCCCGGTATGCCGTCGCGCATTTCGGGCATTGGCCTGTCTGGTATTGCGCGCAAGGTGCTGGGCCTGCACCAGCAGGCATGGGCGGCTGCATCCGCGCTTACCCTGCCGGTGGGCGGGCTGTACAAGATGCGCCGCAGTGGGGAGCAGCACGCGTTCGACGGCGGCGTGATCCACATGCTCCAGACTGCCGTGGCGACGGACAGCTTCACCACCTACAAGCGCTATGCTGATGCGGTGCGCGCGCAGCCCCCCGTGGCGCTGCGCGACCTGCTCGACTTCCGGGATGGGCGTACCCCCATTCCGGTGGAAGAGGTCGAAAGCATCACGCAGCTGCGTAAGCGTCTGATCTCGCCTGCCATTTCTCTGGGGGCTCTCAGCCCCGAGGCGCATGAAACGCTCTCCATCGCCATGAACCGTATCGGGGCCAAGTCCGATTCCGGCGAAGGCGGCGAGGATCCGTCACGGGCGAAGCCGCGCCCCAATGGCGACAATGCCTCCTCTGCCATCAAGCAGGTGGCGTCGGGTCGTTTCGGCGTGACCGCGCAGTACCTCAACGACTGCCGCGAGCTTGAAATCAAGGTGGCGCAGGGTGCCAAGCCGGGCGAAGGCGGGCAGTTGCCGGGCTTCAAGGTTACGGAGCTGATTGCTAAGCTGCGTCATGCAACGCCGGGGGTGACGCTCATCTCGCCGCCACCGCATCATGACATCTACTCGATCGAGGATCTGGCGCAGCTCATCTATGATCTCAAGCAGATCAACCCAGATGCGACAGTAACCGTCAAGCTGGTGGCGCGTGCGGGCATTGGTACCATTGCCGCAGGTGTGGCCAAGGCCAAGGCCGATGCCATCCTGATCTCCGGTCATTGCGGTGGCACGGGGGCCAGCCCGGTCAGCTCCATCAAATACGCGGGCCTGCCGTGGGAGCTGGGTCTGGCGGAAACGCATCAGGTGCTCATGCTCAACCGTCTGCGCCACCGCGTGCGTCTGCGGGCCGATGGCGGCATCAAGACCGGGCGTGACGTGGTGATTGCCGCGATGCTGGGCGCCGAGGAATTTGGTATCGGCACCGCCAGCCTTGTAGCGATGGGCTGCATTATGGTGCGTCAGTGCCATTCCAACACCTGCCCGGTAGGCGTGTGTTCGCAGGACCCGGCCATGCGCGCCAAGTTCGAAGGCACGCCGGAGAAGGTGATCAACCTGTTCTCCTTCATCGCGGAGGATGTGCGCAATATTCTGGCGTCGCTTGGTTTCCGCACACTCAATGAGGTGATCGGGCGCACGGATCTGCTGCATCAGGTCTCACGCGGGACGGATGATCTGGACGATCTGGACCTGAACTCCCTGCTGTCTCAGGCCGACCCCGGCCCCTATGCGCGCTACTGCACGCTTGAAGGCCGCAACGAAGTGCCCGACACGCTGGACGCGCAGATGATTGGCGATGCCCGGCCGCTGTTCTCGCATGGCGAGAAGATGCAGTTGCACTACAATGTGCAGAACACGCAGCGCGCCATCGGCACGCGCATGTCCTCGCTGATCGTGCGGCAGTACGGCATGGATACGCTGGCTCCGGGGCATCTGACGGTGCGTCTGCGCGGTTCCGCCGGGCAGTCGCTCGGAGCGTTCGCGGTGCAGGGCCTCAAGCTCGAAGTTCTTGGCGATGCCAACGACTATGTGGGCAAGGGGCTTTCCGGCGCGACCATCACGGTGCGTCCGGCTGTGTCGTCCACGCTGGTGTCCAACAAGAACGCCATTATCGGCAACACGGTGCTGTATGGCGCGACGGCGGGCGAGCTGTACGCGGCGGGGCAGGCAGGTGAACGCTTTGCCGTGCGTAACTCGGGTGCGGTGGCCGTGGTGGAAGGCTGTGGGTCGAACGGGTGCGAATACATGACCGGCGGCACCGTTGTGGTGCTGGGTGATGTGGGCGACAACTTCGGCGCGGGCTTTACCGGCGGCATGGCGTTCGTGCTCGATGAGCATGACACCTTTGAAAAGCGCGTTAACCCTGAAGCCTTGATCTGGACACGCGTTACCGAGCCCAAATGGGCCGATACGCTCAAGCGTCTGGTTGAGCGGCATGTGGAGGAAACCGATTCTCCCTTCGCAGCGATGCTGCTTCACAAGTGGGAAGAGGTTCTGCCGCGCTTCTGGCAGATCGTGCCGACGGATTACGCCAAGGTGATCGGCTTTACCGTTCCCGAAGCGGCTCTGGAAAAAACGGCCTGATCCGCTTCCGGGCAAGGGACTGAACGATAACGGGCGAAGGGGCTTCCTCTTCGCCCGTTTCGTATTTTTCCGGCTGTATGGGTGCGCTGTGCGGCACGCCCGGCAAGTGCTCTCGCCTCGGGCAAGTTTGCAGGTTAGAGTGATCGCATGGAACAGACCAAGCCATCCCCCCATTTCATGTCCTCCCTGCGGCGTGCCGCCCCCTTCTGTGGTGCCGCTGCTTATTCCTCCGAGGTGGAGCAGGCCGCTGCCTCTACGCAGGCGGATCTGCCACGCTGGGATCTGTCTGCCCTGTACGCGGGGATGGACGATCCGAAGCTTGAGGCCGATCTGACGCAGGCGGCGGAACAGGCACGGGCGTTTTGCGCCCGCTACCAGGGGAGGCTCGCCACCCTGTCCGGTGCGCAACTGGCCGAGGCACTCGAGACGTTCGAGAGCGTGGAAGAAAAGCTGGGCCGTGCAGGTTCCTACGCTTCCCTGCTGTTCGCGGCGGATTCGTCTGATGCGGCTATCAGCCGCTTCAGCCAGTCCATGAACGAGCGCCTGACCACTATCGCGGCGGATCTGCTGTTTTTCGGCCTTGAACTGAACCGGCTGGAAGAGGACGATCTTGCAGAAAAGCTGAAAGACCCTGCACTGGCCCGCTGGCAGCCTTACCTGCGCGATGTGCGGATGTACCGTGCTCACCAGCTTTCCGACGAGGTGGAAAAGGTCTTTCTGGAAAAGTCCGTCACGGGGGCGCAGGCGTGGTGCCGCCTGTTTGATGAAACGATTGCGGCTTTGCGCGTCACGCTGGATGGCCGGGAAATGACAGTGGGCGAGGCCCTCAACCGCCTGTCAGACCCCGAACGCGGGGTGCGCGAGCAGGCGGGCAAGGCTGTTGGTACGATTTTTAGCACCAATCTGCGGCTGTTCTCCCTGATTACCAACACGCTGGCCAAGGACAAGTCCATTGCCGACGGGATGCGGCATTACGCCCGCCCCACCTCGTCGCGCAATTTGTCCAACATGGTGGAAGACGAAGTGGTGGACGCGCTGGTTTCAGCCGTTAAAGCCGATTATCCGCGCCTTTCGCACCGCTACTATGCGCTTAAGGCCCGCTGGATGGGGCTGGAAAAGCTCGAACACTGGGACCGCAACGCGCCCCTGCCGGGCAGTGATGAGCGCGCCATTCCCTGGGCCGAGGCCAAGGAGATCGTGCAAAAGGCTTATGACGGGTTCGACCCGCGTCTGGGCAGCGTCATCAACACGTTCCTGAGCAATCCGTGGATCGATGCACCGCCCGCACCTGGCAAGTCTCCCGGTGCGTTCGCGCACCCCACCGTGCCTTCGGCGCATCCGTATATCCTGCTGAATTATCACGGGCGCATCCGTGATGTGATGACGCTCGCCCATGAGCTTGGGCACGGGGTGCATCAGGTGCTGGCAGCGCGTCAGGGCTATCTGATGTCCGATACACCGCTGACACTGGCGGAAACCGCCAGCGTATTCGGGGAGATGCTGACCTTCCGCTCCCTGCTGGATGCCCAGACCGACCCGCAGCGCCGTCGCCTGCTGCTGGCCGCGAAGGTGGAGGACATGCTCAATACCGTGGTGCGGCAGATCGCTTTCTATGATTTTGAAACCCGAGTGCATGACGAACGGCGCAGCGGCGAATTGCTGCCTGAACGTATTGGCGAAATCTGGCGGGCGGTTCAGACGGAAAGCCTCGGCCCGGCCTTCAACTTCACGCCCGAGTACGACGTGTTCTGGGCGTATATTCCGCATTTCATTCACTCGCCGTTCTATGTCTACGCTTATGCGTTCGGCGACTGTCTGGTGAATGCGCTCTATCGTGTTTACAGCGAAGGCGCGCCGGGCTTTGCGGATAAATATCTTGCCATGCTGGAGGCGGGCGGCACGCTGCGCCACCGCGAGCTTCTGGCCCCCTTCGGGCTGGATGCTTCCGACCCGGCGTTCTGGCGCAAGGGGCTGGATGTGATTTCCGGCTTTATTGACGAACTGGAGCGGGAGTGAGCATGGCACGCGATCTCGATAATTCCGGGGTTTTTGGCGAATTCCGGCGCATGGTGCAGACCACGGGCACCGTGGGCGGTATTGCGGCGCGGTTGGCTGGGCACAAGATCGGCCTGTATAGCGGTGGCACCGCCCACGCTGAAGACCTCAAGACCGTTCTGGGCGGGCTGAAAGGCCCGCTGATGAAAGCCGCCCAGCTTCTGGCGACCATTCCCGGCGCCCTGCCTGATGAGTATGCCGAGGAACTGGCCCAGCTTCAGTCCAACGCGCCGCCCATGGGCTGGAATTTTGTCCGCCGCCGCATGACGGCGGAACTGGGGCCGGGGTGGGAGAAGCACTTCCGCTCGTTCGGGCGTGAGGCATCCGCCGCCGCCAGTCTGGGGCAGGTGCATGAGGCCGTGCTGGCCGATGGCCGCCGTGTAGCCTGCAAGCTGCAATATCCCGACATGAATACCGCTGTGGAAGCAGACCTGCGCCAGTTCCGTATGGCGATTGGGGTCTACCACCGGCTGGATAACGCCATCCGTCAGGATGACGTGGTGGAAGAGCTGAGCGAACGTCTGCGCGAAGAGCTGGACTACCGGCGTGAGGCTGCGAACATGCGGCTGTACCATGCCATGCTGGCCGACTGCCCGGAGATTACCGTGCCTCGTCCGGTCGATGAGTTATGCACCCGTCGTCTGCTCACCATGGAATGGGTGCAGGGGCAGGGCCTTGGCGCAGCGATCAAGGCGGGCCTGGATGAGGAGCGGAAAAAATCCATTGCCCGGGCGTTGTTCCGGGCGTGGTATGTGCCGCTGTACCGGTATGGCGTCGTGCACGGCGACCCGCATATGGGCAATTTTACGGTGCGGGAAGATGGCGGGCTGAACCTGCTTGATTTCGGCGCGATTCGTATTTTCAGGCCGAGCTTTATCAAGGGGAATATCGACCTCTACACAGCGCTCCAGACAGGCGATATCGATCTGGCGGCGCACGCGTATGAGGCGTGGGGGTTCAAGGACCTGACGCGCGAGAAGGTGGAAGTGCTCAACGAGTGGGCGGGCCTGCTGTTCACGCCGCTAATGGATGACCGCGAACGCTCTATTCAGGAAGATAATGCGCCTGCCCACGGGCGAGAGGTTCTGGGGCGTGTGCATGAAAGCCTGCAGAAAGTGGGCGGTGTGCGTCTGCCGCGCGAATTTGTGCTGGTGGATCGCTCGGCCATAGGTCTGGGCTCGGTGTTCATGCGCCTGAAGGTGAAAATGAACTGGAACGCCCTGTTTCATGAGATCGTGGACGGGTTTGATGAACAGGCTCTGGCCGAGCGGCAGGCCAGAATGTTGGAACAGGCGCGGTTTCCTGCGGACGCGCAGCCCGTTCTGTAAAATAAACCCGCCGCCACGGAGTGTGGCGGCGGGTCTTTCAATTTTACCGGTCCACGCTGTGCGGTCTCAGTAAGCCTGATAGATCGCGCGCTTGAGATGAACCTTGTTGTAGTCGAGCTGGTCCTTGTCGAGCTGGAAGCCGATTTCGAAACGGTAGTCGGAATCGACATTCTTGGGGACAATCGGCAGATCGACGCTGACAACCTTGGTGTCAGTCTGGAAATTGGACAGGTTGGCCGGGTATGCCACCGTGTGGTGGAACACATGCTTGTTCACGATCTTGTCGCCATGCAGCACGGCTATGAACCACGGCAGGGTGAGCGTGCCAGCAGTGGAGGCCGGGCCGCGTTCAACCGTAATCCTGAGCACGATTCGGGTCTTGAGGTCTTTCGGCCCGGCGGAGAGGCAGTCGCCCTGCAGTTTGGTAATGCTGGCGTGGACGATCAGATCGCGGAAGTTCGCGCTGTTATTGGCATAAAGGTAATAGTCCGCCGCTTCGGACGGGATATGCGTTATGGGGCACGCGGGCGGGAACACCATGGACTTGTCATCCTGGTTGCCGCACCCGGCGAGCGTCGTCAGCATGGCCAGAGCGGCCCCGCCGGTAGCTGCAATACGGGGCAGGGAATGGCGCATGGGCGTGAGATCATGAAACATGAGGACAGTCCGGCGTTACGGGAAAACAGGAAAAACAGGCTGAAAAAAGCTGCTCATATGAAGGTCGTACACCTGCGTGGGTGCTTTTCGGGGTAAATATGCCGCAAAACGGGTTGCATCCCTTGCGTCCTTTGCGTAGGCCACACCTGCCGTTACCTTTTCTGGTTCCGGGCATAGCCGGTTTTCAATATGCTTCTTCATAGCCAGCTCTCTTCTATACAGTCCGCGGCAACTTTGGGGAACACCATGCCCGATCAAACTGAAATCAAAGCCGCTCCTCAGGGTTCGGATGCCCTGCAGGGGCGCTCTCTCAAGGTTCTTCTGGCTGGGCCGCGTGGCTTCTGCGCCGGGGTGGATCGTGCCATCCGCGTGGTGGAGGAAGCCATCCGTCGTTACGGCGCGCCTGTCTATGTCCGCCATGAGATCGTGCATAACCGTACCGTGGTGGAAGAACTGGAAGCCCAGGGCGCCATTTTCGTTGAGGAACTCGATGAAGTGCCGGCAGACGGCCATGTCGTGTTCTCCGCCCATGGCGTGCCCAAGACGGTGCCTGTTGAGGCCGAACGGCGCAATCTGCTGTATCTGGACGCAACCTGCCCGCTGGTGTCCAAGGTACACCGCGAGGCCGAGCGTCATTATGCTGGTGGTGGTCCGGACAGCCGCCATATCCTGATGATCGGACATGCAGGTCACCCCGAAGTGGTTGGCACCATGGGGCAGCTGCCGCCCGGCGCCATGACGCTGATCAACGATGCGGAAGAAGCCCGCACCGTGCAGCCTGAAGACCCGGCGCGTCTGGCCTTTATTACCCAGACCACGCTTTCGGTGGACGATACGGCCGAGATCGTCGATATCCTGCGCACGCGCTTTCCCCTGATCGAGGGCCCCAAGCGCGAGGATATCTGCTACGCCACCACCAACCGTCAGGAAGCGGTGAAAGATATCGCTCCCGAATGTGATCTGGTGATTGTGATCGGCTCGCCCAACTCCTCCAACTCCCAGCGGCTGCGCGAAGTGGCTGAACGGTCTGGAGCGGGACGCGCGCTGCTGGTGCCGCGGCTGGATTCCCTGGACTGGTCGGTGCTGGAAGGCGTGAGCACGCTGGGGATTACGGCGGGCGCGTCCGCGCCGGAAGCGCTGGTGCAGGAAATGCTGGCGGAAATGGCCAAGCGTTACACCCTGTGTATTGAGGAGCGGATCGTGAAGGAAGAAAACGTCACCTTCCGTCTTCCTGCTCCGCTGGGCTGAGTTCTGGGCTGAAGGGTAGTTTATGGCCGTCTATACGGACATTGGGGATGAAGACCTGCGTGCGTTTCTGGAAGGTTTTTCCATAGGTACGCTGGTTTCCTTCCGTGGCATTGCCGAAGGGGTAGAGAATAGTAATTTCCATCTGCGTACGACAGAAGGCGATTTCATTCTCACTTTGTATGAAAAACGCGTGAATGCCACGGAACTGCCGTGGTTTCTGGGGCTGATGCAGCATCTGGCGCGCGAAGGGGTAACCTGCCCGCAGCCGGTGGCGGATCGTCAGGGTCGCACACTGCTGGAACTGGCGGGGCGGCCTGCTGCCATTACCACCTTCCTGCCGGGCGTGTGGCCCCGTAGCGTGCGCAGCGAGCATTGCCGCCCGCTGGGCCGTGCTTTGGCGCGGCTGCATCTGGCCGGGCGCTCCTATGCGCCTGAACGTCCTAACAGCCTTGGGCCGAATGCCTGGGCCGGTCTGCTGCAAAGCTGCCGCGCGGCGGCGGACTCTGCCTTTCCCGGTCTTGCGGCGGAGCTGGATACAGCGCTGGCGGCGACGCTGCCCGCGTGGCCAGGACATGGGCAGACACCCGCCCTGCCGCGCGGCCAGATTCATGCCGACCTGTTTCCTGACAACGTGTTCTTTCTCGACCACGACCTGTCAGGGCTGATCGACTTCTATTTCGCCTGCACCGATTTTCTGGCCTACGACATCGCCATCTGCCTCAATGCGTGGTGCTTTGAGCAGAGCGGGGCGTTTAACATCACTTTCGCCCGGCAGATCATGCTGGGATACGAAGAAGTGCGTCCGCTTGAAGATGCCGAGAGGCACGCCATGCCGGTGCTGGCGCGCGGGGCCGCGTTGCGCTTCCTGCTGACACGGCTTTACGACTGGCTGAATACGCCCGAAGGCGCATTGGTTACGCCCAAAGACCCGATGGAATACGTCCGCCGGTTACGCTTTCACATGGCGACGGAGACTGCCAGTGGCTACGGATTCTGACCTCTCGGCCTCCATGCCGGAGGACGCTGTTGTCATGTCTGAACAGGCCGCCCCGATGGTGGTGGAAGTCTGGACTGATGGGGGCTGCAAGCCTAATCCCGGTCCCGGTGGCTGGGGTGTTCTGCTGCGTTGCAAGGGCAGGGAGCGTGAGCTGTCAGGCGGCGAGACGGCCACTACCAACAACCGCATGGAGTTGACAGCCGCCGCCGAGGCGCTGGAGGCGCTCAACCGTCCCTGCGTTGTCAGCCTGCATACCGATAGCGAATATGTCCGCAATGGCATCACGCGCTGGCATACGGGCTGGGTGCGGCGCAACTGGCGCAATGCTTCGGGCGATCCCGTGGCCAACATGGACCTGTGGCGTCGGCTTCTGGAAGCGGCCAAGCCGCATGATGTTTCCTGGCACTGGGTCAAAGGCCACTCTGGCGTGCCGGAAAACGAACGGGTGGACCAGCTTGCCACTGAGGCCCGGGTCAGGATCGAACAGGGCCTTTAAGGCCCGCCAGCCCGCAGGCCAGTCCCTTCAGGGCTGGCTGTCGGACTGGGTGAGGTCGATATAGTCCTGTGGCGCGCCCGCTGCGCCTGCCGGGGGCTGACCAATTACACGCACATAAATCCGTGTCGAAGCAATGCCGCTGTTCATCAGCACGCTGCGGGCAGCCAGTCCGCGCAGCAGAGCCATGCGGCGGGGGAGCGACGGGTCGTTCGGGGCGCCTGAGCTGTAGGCCAGAACAATGGCGCGTACGTTCGGTTTATCAGCCAGAGACTGCCCGAACGTCAGAATGGCCTGATGCGTGCCGGGGTTCAGTTCGTCAGACCCGGCGGCAAAGGTAATGCGCACCCCGCCAGCAATGGGGGTGGCAGCCCCCTTGGCTGCGACCACAACAGTCGGCTGCGGCGGAATGGGGAAGGGGTGCAGGGCCACATCTGGGGTGGGGGTCAGCACTGGCAGCGGCGGAGGGGCGGCCGGAATGGTCGCCGCCGGAGGCGGGCGTACCGGTGCATGGGCGGTAGACGCGGTGGAAGGTGCGGCTGTGCCTGACTGGCTTTCCTGCGTCTTTACTTCCCGCGTGGGGGGGCGTGCCGCCGTATGGGACTGACCTTTTTCCCGTGTCGTGGGGGTTGTGTCATGCGCCCGCTTGGCAGGTGCGGCTGGTTTGGCCTTTTCGGGGGGCGCGCCAAGCTGATCCAGTGCGGAACTGCTGGTGACGATCTGTGCCTGCGCGCCCTGAAGTGAGAGCAGCGTAACGGCGCAGAACAGGGAAAGCCGACGAGAAAGAGAGAAGACGTTTTGCATTGGCGCGCAGAATAGCTCACAAAATGGGAAGGGTGAACCGGGCAAACATGTCAGGTGCCCTGATGTGCTTTTTACGAATGACGGGGGCGGAGGGGGGCTGGTCAGTCCTGCGGCTCAGGCATTGAACTGTTCGCTGGCGATCCGCTCGGAAAGGGTCTGGCCGGGATCGAACAGAACGGTCACGCTCCGGTCTCTGTCTTCTCTGACGCGCACATGCGCCACTTCGCGGATTTCCATCGAATCGGCCACGGCGGCCACCGGGCGTTTGTCCTGTTCCAGAACGGTAAAGCTGACTTCGGCCGAGGAAGGGAGCAGCGCACCCCGCCAGCGTCGGGGACGGAAGGCGCAGATAGGTGTCAGGGGCAGAAGGTTGCCCGACAGCGGCACGATCGGGCCGTGAGCCGACAGGTTATAGGCGGTGGAACCAGCGGGGGTTGCCAGCAGCGCACCATCGCAGATCAGTTCTGGCAGGCGTACGAGTCCATCCACATCGATACGGAGCTTGGCGGCCTGCCGGGTCTGGCGGAACAGATAGACATCGTTCAGTGCCAGCGCCTCGAAATGTTCTCCCCGTACGGTGGTGGCGTTCATGTGCAATGGGTGCAGCGTGGCGGCCTGTGCGTTCCACAGGCGGTGGGGCAGGTTTTCCTCGTCCGTGGGGTTCATCAGAAACCCGACCGAGCCATAGTTCATGCCGTAAACGGGTGTTTCCAGCCCAGCTTCCAGCACGCGGTGCAGCGTTTCAAGCATGAAGCCATCGCCACCAAGGCAGACAATGACATCCGCCTCGCCGGGGTGGCAGTTGCCATAGCGGGCGACAAGCCGCTCCAGTTCGTGGCGGGCATCCGGGCTGGGGGTGGCCATGAAGGCAAGATGGCGTGGGGGCTGGCTGAACAGCAATGGGGGAGGCGGAGCGGTCATGACTGCGTTTCCAGTGTAAGGGCCGCCGAGAAATGCGTGGCTAACGCTGTGCCCAGCAATTCATCATACACCGCCAGTGTGGCGTATTGCATGGCCTGTGTCGTGTAGTGGGCCAGCACGGCCTGCCGGGCCTTGTTTCCCATGAAGGCGCGGGCTTCTTCGGAACTGTCCAGCACGGTTTCAATGGCATCGGTCAGTTCGGTGGCGCTGCCGGGTGTTACGGCCAGTCCGGTTTCGCCATCCTGCACGGTTTCGATCGCGCCGCCATGCCGCGCCACGATAACGGGTTTGGCCATAGCCTGCGCTTCCACCACCACACGGCCGAAGGGCTCGGGTCTGAGCGATGGGGCCAGTACGATGCAGGCCATGGCCATGGCGGCGGGCATGTCATCGCAATGTCCAGTGAAACGGATACGTTCTGTCAGGCCTGCCCGCGCGGCCTGCTCCGACAGAGCGTGGGCGTAGCGACCGCTCCGTGAATCCGAGCCGATCAGCACGCAGCACCACGCCAGATCCGGGCGTCTGGCGGCGATCTGGCCGAGCGCCTCAAGGACAAGGGCCTGTCCTTTCCACGAGGTCAGGCGTCCGGGCATGAGGATCACGGGGGCATCGGGCGGCACGCGCCACTGTTCGGCCAGATCATGCACCCGCTGGCCACTGACGGAATCGGGCGAGAACTGCCGGATATCCGCCCCACGTGGAATGATCCGCAGCCTGTCCCGGCCCACATGGTATTCTTCCGCCAGCCGCCGGGCGATATGCGCGCTGATGGCGATCACCCTGTCTCCGCTGGCCAGAACGGTATTGTAGAGCTTCTTGAGGCCAAAGCGGGCCGCATGGTCGCCGTGCCATGTGGTGACAAACGGCACACCAGCCCGGCGGCAGGCCAGCCGTGCGGCCCAGGCCGGCGCACGGGAGCGGGCATGAACCAGAGCCACTCCATGTGCGCGAATGATCTGCTCAAGAGCGCGGGCATTACGCAGGATATGAAGCGGGCTGCGACTGCCGGCGCGGGGCAGGGGGATATGCGTGCCCCCCGCATGGCGTAGTCGGCTTTCCAGCCGTCCCCCGGCGCTGACCACCAGCGCCTGTGCTCCGGCGAGGGTAATGGCTTCGGCCATTTCTATCGTGCCGCGCTCCACGCCTCCCTGATCAAGTGCAGGAAGAACCTGCAGAATAACGGGTGAGGCAGGGGGGTGGGTCATGGTCGCCCCTTTATCATGCTTTGAGCCCGCACGCCTACCATATGCGTGCGGGAAGGGCGGACGATGGGTTCAGCTTGACCGGTACTGGCCGGTGTCTGCTATGAAAACGATCATGTCTCGTTCTTTTCGGATATCGCGGCTGTCTGCGTCCCTGCCTGTACGGGGGGTTCTGGCCGGTACGGCGTTGTTCGCCTCGGGCTCATGGGCCTTGGCGGCAACGCGTGGCCATGGGGCGAGTGCTGGCAAGGCGCAACCCTGGTCGGTTGCCGCGTGCATGAAAATGGTGGAGGAAGACCCCTCCGGTGCGCTGGATTACGCACAGGGCGCGCTGCGTGCCGGTGCGGGTTGGCAGGCGCGGCATTGCCGGGCGCTGGCGCAGCTTGAAACGGGAGACGAGGAAACCGCCGCCAGAGATCTGGAATCCCTGGCGCGGATGCCCGCAGGGCACGCGGACGGGCCGACAAATGCCGATCAGGCCATGCTCGCGCGTGAGGCGGCAGATGCCTGGCTGGCGCTGGGGCAGGCTTCCCGCGCTCGTACCTGTGCTGAATATGGGCTTACGCGCCAGAAGCAGGATCAGGGTCTGGTTATCGTTCTGGCGCGGGCTCTGCTGGCACAAAACCAGACCGCAGAGGCGCGCGATGTGCTGTCGGGTTTTCTGACGGCTGCGCCGCAGGCGTCCTCACAGGATTATGTGCTGCTGGCCACGGCGGAACGGCGCATGGGCCAGATTGGCCCGGCTCTTGAGCATGTCAGCCGCGCCCTGGTGCTTGACCCGCTCAACCCAGAAGCTCTGCTGGAGCGTGGGATTATCAGCGAGCAGCAGGGCCATGCCGCCAGCGCCCGGCAGGACTGGTTACAGGTGCTTGAACTGGCCCCAGACAGCCATGAGGCCGATCTGGCCCGGCAGGATCTGGCGGTTATGGCGGCAGACCCGGATTCGCCGTGACCGTAGATGGACACTGCATAAAGCAGGATACACCGGACGTGGTGCGCCGGGTACTGGTGATCCGCCTCGGCGCATTGGGGGATTTCATTCACAGTTTTGCGCCATTTCAGGCCATCCGGCAGGCGCATCCTCAGGCGCATATAACACTGCTGACCACCAGACCCTTTGTGGAACTGGCCCGCTCATGCCCGTGGTTTGATACAGTGGTGGAGGATAAACGCCCCCGGATAGGCAATTTCCGTCGCCTGCTGGCGCTGCGTCATTTCCTGCGGGGCTTCGATCGGGTGTACGACCTTCAGACATCGGGGCGGACCGCATGGTACTGCCGTCTGGCGGGCAAACCGGCCGGGTGGTCTGGGCATGTGCCGGGGCCGGCGCTCGCGCATGGGAATCCCTGGCGCGACGACATGCACACGCGTGCGCGCCAGCGTGACCAGTTGCGCATGGCCGGGCTCGATACCGTGCCCGAGCCTGATATCGACTGGTTACTCGCGCAGGCTCGGCTGACTCCGTCCCGTCTGGGGCTTGAACTGCCATATGCGCTGCTGGTTCCGGGGGCGTCTCCTGGTCATCCGGCCAAATGCTGGCCGGCACGGCGGTATGGAGAACTGGCGGCTATTCTGGCCGAGCGGGGGATTCGTCCGGTTGTGGTGGGGGGCGCGGCCGAAAAATCTCAGGCAAAGAGCATACTGGCGCTTTGTCCGACGGCGCTGGATCTGACAGGGGCGACGACCGTCGCGGACGTCGCGGCGCTGGCGGCCCAGGCATGGGGCGCCGTCGGTAACGATACCGGCCCAATGCACCTTGTCGCTCTGACAGGATGCCGCTGCCTGCCCCTGTTCTGTGCAAAAAGCGATCCCGCGCGGGCCGCCCCCATGGGCACGAAGCCGGGGCAGGTCAGGGTGCTGTGGGTGCGCGATCTGGCTTTACTTTCCGTACAGAGGGTTGCAGCGGCGCTCTGGTAGCGCCATTAAGCACAGGGCTGCCTTTTGCGGCCTGACTAGCCATATCGACATACTGGAGCTTGGATCAACATGCCCGCTATCACCCTGCCCGACGGTTCTGTTCGCAGTTTTGACGGGCCGGTTACGGGCACGACGGTGGCGGAAGCGATCGGCCCCGGACTGGCCAAAGCTGCTCTGGCGATGGAGGTGGATGGCCGCCTGTGCGATATCCGCGAGGAAATCCGCCACGATGCCGCCCTGCGCTTCATTACCCGCAAAGACCCAGAAGCCCTCGAACTGATCCGCCACGATGCCGCCCATGTGCTGGCCGAAGCGGTGCAGGATTTGTTCCCCGGCACGCAGGTGACGATCGGCCCGTCCATTGAAAATGGCTTCTATTACGATTTCTACCGGGCCGAGCCGTTCACGCCGGATGATTTTGCCGCCATCGAAAAGCGTATGCGCGAAATCGTGGAACGCGCGGAGCCGTTTGTGCGTGAGGTCTGGAACCGCGATGAGGCGATCGCCTTTTTCGAGAAGCGGGGCGAGAGCTTCAAGGCGCAGCTTATCCGCGATCTGCCGGAAAGCGAGGATATTTCAATCTATCGTCAGGGCGCGTGGCTGGACCTGTGCCGCGGGCCGCACCTGCGCACCACGAAGGATGTCGGTACGGCTTTCAAGCTGATGAAGGTGGCCGGAGCCTACTGGCGCGGGGATCATCGCAACCCGATGCTCACCCGTGTTTACGGTACGGCCTGGCGCGACCAGAAGGAACTCGACGCCCATCTGCACCAGCTTGAGGAAGCCGAAAAGCGCGACCATCGCCGTATTGGCCGGGAAATGGGCCTGTTCCATTTTCAGGAAGAGGCGGTGGGGCAGGTGTTCTGGCACGCCAAGGGCTGGCGTATATACAGCGTTCTGCAGGATTACATGCGCCGCGTGCAGACCCGCCACGGCTATCAGGAAGTGCGCACGCCGCAGCTTGTTGACCGTGGGCTGTGGGAGGCTTCAGGCCACTGGGACAAATACCGGCATCATATGTTCGTGGCGACGGTGGAGGACGAGGACAAGACCCTCGCTCTCAAGCCCATGAACTGCCCCTGCCATGTGCAGATTTTCCGCCATGGCCTGCGGTCCTATCGTGAACTGCCGCTACGCATGGCGGAGTTTGGCGCCTGCCATCGCTACGAACCTTCGGGCGCGCTGCATGGGCTGATGCGCGTGCGAGGCTTTACGCAGGATGACGCCCATATCTTCTGTACGGAAAACCAGATCGCGGATGAAACAGTCCGTTTCGTGCGGATGCTACACGAGGTCTACAATGACCTTGGTTTCGAGCACGTGCGTGTGAAGTTCGCCGACCGTCCTGAGCAGCGCGCGGGTAGCGAGGAGGTGTGGGACAAGGCGGAAAGTGCGCTGAAGGAAGCTTGCGCCGTTGCCGGCGTGGACTATGAGTACAACCCCGGCGAAGGTGCATTCTACGGCCCCAAGCTTGAATTTGTGCTGCGTGACGCTATCGGTCGCGACTGGCAGTGCGGCACCCTGCAGGTTGACCTTGTTCTGCCTGAACGGCTTGACGCAAGCTACGTTGGCGAGGATTCGGCGCGGCATCGGCCAGTCATGCTGCACCGGGCGATTCTGGGGTCGTTCGAGCGTTTCCTCGGTATCCTGATCGAACAGCACGCCGGACGCTTCCCGCTGTGGCTGGCGCCGGTGCAGGTGGTGGTGGCGTCCATCGTGAGTGATGCCGCCCCCTATGCGGAAACGGTGGCCCAGTCCCTGCGTGACGCCGGGCTTGTGGCCGAGGCAGATGTCCGTAACGACAAAATTAACGCCAAGGTGCGCGAACATAGTCTGGCGCGCGTGCCGGTCATGCTGGTTGTGGGCCGCCGTGAGGCGGAAGAAGGCACCGTGGCCATGCGCCGCCTTGGCTCGCAGGAACAGCAGAACCTGACGCTGGCTGAAGCGTTGCAAATGCTAAGCGCCGAAGCCACCCCGCCGGATATGCGGAGTGTTCGCACATCTGAATAAGGACAGCGGAACAAGACTGTCGTTGCGGTAATGCTGCAATGACAGGTTTTTGTCGTGTGCGGCTTGATAAAAAATCGGGAACGCACATAATACCGCCGCGAAAAAGCCCGCTCAGGGCTTGAGCCGATATGTTGCAATGAATAACAGGAGCCGACCATAGCCAGATCCCCTTTTCCCGCGCCCCCGAGCCGCGAAGGGCCGCGAGTGAACGAAGAGATTCGCGTTCCACAGGTGCGTCTCATTGATGAAAACGGCGAAATGATCGGTATCATGACCGTTCGTGACGCTCTGGCGCGTGCCTATGGTGTCGGGCTTGATCTGCTGGAAATAAGCCCCAACGCGGAGCCTCCGGTCGTCAAGATTCTCGACTACGGCAAGTTCAAGTACGAACAGCAGAAAAAGCGCAACGAAGCCAAGAAGAAGCAGAAGGTCATCGAAATCAAGGAAGTCAAGGTTCGTCCGAATATCGACGAAAATGACTATCAGGTTAAGATGCGCGCCATCAAAAGCTTCATTGGCGAGGGCGACAAGGTAAAGGTTACGCTGCGCTTCCGTGGTCGCGAAATGGCTCATCAGGAACTGGGGATCAAGGTTCTGGAGAGGATTCGCGCCGAAACGGACGAGCTCACCAAGGTTGAACAGATGCCGCGTCTCGAAAACCGGCAGATGATCATGGTGCTTGCTCCCCGCTAAGGGGCTTACGCCGTTCTGTTTGCGAGGCCCGCTTCCGGCACCAGGCTGGAAGCGGGCTTTGTATTTTCAGGGGGCCAGCAGAACGGTGGCCGAGGCGGAGGCCCGTATGGTCTGCGCTTCGCCCGTGCTGGACGGAACGGGTGCCTGCGCTGCATCTGCGCCCATCCGCGCGGCCATGAGCATGACAGGCATGGGGCGTGGCAGCGGCTGGGCGGAAACATCGACCCGTTCAAAACGGGTGACGTGCTGCCCCAGCGTTTCAGCCAGTATTCTCGCCTGTTTCTGCAGGTCTTTTACCGCTTCGGTTTCAGCCTGTAGAGTCAGGGCCGCACGCCGTTCGTCGGAAACCGACCACTCAAGCTGTTCCAGAATCAGCCCCTGTGCCTGAAGCTGGCCAACAAGTGGCAGCAGGGTCTTGCTGTCATGGGCCTTGAACGTGAGGGTCTGCTGGGCGACCCAGAGCGATGTGTTGCTCTTTTCCTGCTGTTGTTCGGAAACCGTGTATTCCAGTGCCGCAGTGGTGACGCCGCCCACTCTGGCGGCCTGTTCCATGGCTTTGCCGACCCGTCCATTGACGGCCTGCTGCGCGCTGGCGGGGCTTTTATCGCGGGATTCGATGCGGAACGTCGCTGTCAGTTCATCGGGAGGGGTCTGCACATGCCCTTCGGCCCGAAGGGTCAGTTTTGTCTGGGGCGGGCCGGGTGGAACAGAGGGCGGTGTCTGAGCCTGCGCCCGTGAAGCCGCGAGCAACAGGGGAACGGCGCACAGAACGGGCAGCACGACGACCATACGCCGGGCAGGTGTATGGAGCCCGGTCGGGCGGAAGAATACGGACATCAGGCCACTCCTTGCGCCTGATATGCGGGCGCTCTGTTACAGATCGTTCCTCATAACGCCTGCACAAGAAGGCAGGTTCATGGCAGGCGCGGCACGATTTCACATGCGAGCATGTAACCGGCGTTGCGTACCGTTTGCAGCATCGGATGTTCGAACGGTTTGTCTATTTTTTGCCGCAGTCTGGAAATATGAACGTCAATGACATTGGTCTGGGGGTCGAAATGATAGTCCCATACACCTTCGAGCAGCATGGCGCGCGTCACGACTTTTCCTGCATGACGCATGAGAAATTCCAGCAGGCGGAATTCACGCGGCTGGAGGTCGATTTTCTGACCGGCGCGGTGCACGGTGCGCGACAGCAGGTCTATCGCCAGATCCCCGACATCCAGATGGGTGGGGGGCTGCGCTGTGGTACGGTTGCGACGCGTCAGGGCCTCGAGCCGGGCCAGAAGCTCGGCAAAGGAAAAAGGCTTGGTCATGTAGTCATCCGCGCCAGCCTTGAGGCCTGCCACCTTGTCCTCGACATCGGACAGGGCGGAAAGAAGCAGAACGGGGGTGGTGTTGCCCATCTTGCGCAGTGTGGTGAGGACATGCAGTCCATCGACGCTATCAGGCAGAACCCGGTCAAGGATAATGACATCAAAGTCTGCGCTGCCCGCATGGAGTAGCGCCTGGCGCTCGTCTTCGGCTTGTTCGACCAGATGACCTGTCTCGATCAGACTTTTGACAATCAGGCCGCGGGCTGTCTGGTCATCCTCAACAAGCAGAACACGCATGGACACTCCTCGGTGTTTCGCATGAAACCTAATTACGGTACAGTATTAACCCTGCCTTGTCACCTGCGTGGGTTATAGGCGGTCTTTTTCGGAGAGTGCGGGGGTCACGCCGTCAAGAATGGACAGCAGGACGGCCGTGAGCGGTGAGGCCAGAATCAGGCCGGGAAAGCCCAGAATCGCGCCGAAGAGCGTCTGCGAGAGTACGGTCAGCGCGGGGGGCATCTGCACTGCGTGACGCTGGATGACAGGAGCCAGCAGATTGCCTTCCAGGAACTGGATGGTGGCGTAAAGAGCCGCAACCAGAACGGTCTCGCGCGTACCCAGCGAGAGAGCGATCAGCAGAGCGGGTACGGCCCCCATGATGGCGCCGATATAGGGAATGAAGTTGCACAGCCCCGCCAGCACGCCCAGAGCGAGGGCCAGCGGCACGCCGATAAACCACAGCCCCAGTGCCGAGAGCGTGCCAACCACCAGCATATCCAGCGACTGGCCGGCCACCCAGGCCCACAGGGTGCGTCCGGCCCGGAGCATCAGTCCGCGCACGTGCTGGCGGCGCGGTGGCGGTACCAGCCGTAGCAGGCCATTGGCATAGGCGGTGGGCGACATGGCGAAATACAGCCCGGCGATCAGCACCACCAGAATCGTGCCGAGCGCGCCGAACGCCGAACCCAGTATCCCGGTCATGGAGCCTGCCAGACGGGAGCCGAGCGAGGCTAGGCTGCTCTCGCCGCCGCTCTGCGGATTGCCCAGCGAGGACGGCAGGTATTTGATGATGAGCTGGCCTGTGGGGCTGGTTTGCAGAGTGTGGCGCAGGGCGGTTTCCTGCTGGCGCAGGGCTTCCTGCAGGCGCATGACCTCGTTGGCGATAGAGGGACCGCTGTTCCAGACCAGAAGCACCATACTGCTGATGACCGCGACCACAACGACCGCGAGCGCCCAGGCGTAGGAAAGCCGCAGGTGCCGTACCAGCAGCGCTGAAAGCCCATGCAGCACCACCGCGCACAGCACGGAGGCGAAGATAACCATCATCACATCGCCCAGCAGCCAGATCAGCATTCCGCCTGCCACGGCGCTCAGGCTGACGCGCAGCATACGGAGTGCGTCGGCCTGTTTGCCCATGCCGGTTGCGCCCGGTGTGCCCTTGCCCGCGCCGGGCCGGGTGGCTTCATCCGACAGGACGGCGTGAGACGGAGAAGAAGCCTGCTCTGACGGCCGGGAAGGGGAGTCTGGGGACATGCAAAAAGCTCTTTCGGAAAGGCTCGGGTCTGTGTAACGGCTGTCTGATACGGCTTGTGGTAGCGTCATATCGTATTTTTTTCTCTAGATTCTTGCTGCCGCGGACCAGCCGTCGAGAAAAATCTTACGAAACGGGAGTAAAACACCAGGAATGTCCGGTGTAAAAGAAGGCAGTCTCGCGGCGGCCTCCAAGGCTATTTTTGCCCTTGCGGTGGGCACTTTCGCAATCGGTACGGGTGAGTTCGCGGCCATGGGGCTTCTGCCTCAGATGGCGCAGGGGGTGCAGGCCACAATTCCCAAAACAGGCGAGGCCATTTCGGCTTACGCGCTGGGGGTGGTTGTGGGGGCGCCCCTTATCGCGGTTTTTGGGGCGACATTCTCGCGTCGTACGTTGCTGGCCGTGCTCATGGGCTGGTTTGCGCTCACCAACTGTCTGGGCACGTTGGCCGCAACATTGGGTATGCTGGATGTTGCGCGGTTTGTGACCGGCCTGCCCCACGGCGCGTTCATGGGGGTGGCGGCGCTTGTGGCGGCCGGCCTGGTGGACAGAGGCTACCGTGGCCGTGCCGTGGGGCGTGTGTTTTCGGGCCTGACCATCGCCAATGTGGTGGGCGCGCCTTTCGCCACCTATGCGGGGTCTTATTTCGGCTGGCGTCTGTCCTACGTGCTGATCGGGCTCGCGGGAGCGGTTTGCTGCCTGATGGTTCTGGCCTGGCTGCCTTATGACCCGCCAAACAAGGCGCGCTCCGCCCTGTCTGAGTTGCAGGCGTTCACCCGCAAACAGGTATGGTACGTCATGGGCACTGTCGCGGTGGGCTGTGGTGGCATGTTCTGCGTGTATACCTATTTTTCTGTGACATTGCAGGAGGTTACGGGGGTTCCTGTATGGGGGGTGCCGCTGTTTCAGGCTGTGTGGGGCATGGGTATGTGTACCGGCGCATGGGCAGGTGGCCATCTGATGGACAGAAACCTGAAATGGACCTCTATCGGCGCGTTTGTGTGGAATGCGCTCGCGCTCGGGCTGTTTTCGGTCGTGGCGACCAATATGTGGCTGACAGCTCTGGCCGTGTTCATGCTCGGCGTCGGTATTGCGGTTGGCCCGGCCATGCAGGTGCGGTTGATGGATGTTGCGGCGGATGCCCAGACACTCGCCGCCTCGATGAACCACGCGGCCTTCAATCTGGCTAACGCGATAGGGGCCTGGCTGGGCGGTCTGGTGCTGACAGCGGGCTTCGGCCCGGCGGCCACCGGGTGGGCAGGCATGGCGCTGTCGGTTATCGGGCTCGTGCTGTTCGTGCTGTCTCTGGAAGCGGAACGGCGCGACAATAGGCGTGCCGCTTCAGTCGCGGGCTAGGCTGGTTTTACGGGAACGGGCGGTCAGTTCAGTCTGGCCCATAGGGGCGGGGATTGAACTGATTCGCAACGCCCGCACGGGATTGCGCGGAATGCCGGCTGAATGGGTTAATCCGGGCCGCTGGCTGCTTCTTCCATTTCAGTTTGCGCGGCCAGCCAGCGTTCTTCGGTTTCGTCCTGCTCACGTTGCAGGGCGGCCAGGCGCGTGTTGAGTTTGGTGACTTCGGCGGCTTTGCCATCAGCATACAGGGCGGGGTCGGCCAAGGCATTTTCCAGCTTTGCGCGCTCTTCTTCCAGCTTGGCCAGTTTTGTTTCCGCGTCCTTGATGATCTTGCGCAGTGGCGCCTGCGCCTTGCGGGTTTCAGCGCGTTCGCGGCGATCCTCCTTGCGGTTGGTCTGCGTGGCGGCGCTTTCCGCATCGGGACGCTGAGAGGCGCGGCCCCTGCTGGCCGCGCGTGCGCGCTCGGCCAGCCATGCGCGGTATTCCGCCATGTCGCCCTCAAAAGGCGTGACCTTGCCGTCGGCCACCAACCAGAGCCGGTCTGCCACCAGTTCAACCAGATGCGGATCATGGCTGATGAGTACAACTGCGCCTTCAAAGGCGGACAGGGCGCGGATCAGGGCATCGCGCGCATCAAGGTCGAGGTGGTTGGTCGGCTCGTCCAGCAGCAGAAGCTGCGGGGCATCGCGCGTGGCCAGCGCCAGCAGCAGGCGCGCTTTTTCGCCGCCGGAGAGGTCGCGCACGGGGGTTTCAGCCCGGTCGGCATCCAGGCCGAAGCGGGCGAGCTGGGCGCGGACAGCAGGCGGCGTGGCCTTGGGCAGCGCGCGGCTCATGTGGTCTATCGGGTTTTCGTCCAGCCGGAGTTCCTCGGTCTGGTGCTGGGCAAAATAGCCGACCTTCAGCCGGGGGTTACGCTCTACCGTGCCGCTGATCGGTTCCAGCCTGCCCGCCAGCAGCTTGACCAGCGTGGATTTGCCGTTGCCGTTCGCGCCCAGCAGGGCAATGCGGTCCTCCATGTCCAGCCGCAGGGACAGGCCGGACAGAATGGGCCGCCCGTCATACCCTACGCTGGCGCGGTTCATGTTTAGGATAGGAGGCGGCAGGCCTTCGGGTTCGGGAAAGGCGAAGCGGGTGGGGGTGTCTTCCACCACGCTTTCGATCACGGGCAGTTTTTCCAGCGCTTTCAGTCGGGCCTGTGCCTGACGCGCCTTGGTGGCCTTGGCGCGGAAGCGATCCACAAAGGACTGCATATGCGCGCGCTGTGTGGCGATTTTTTCAGCCTGGCGTGCTTGTTGCAGTGCCTGTTCGGTACGGATTCGTACGAAGTTTTCGTACCCGCCAGGTGTCAGGCTCAGCTTGCCCCGATCGAGATGGGCGATGGCGTCCACGCACGAATCGAGCAGGCCCCGGTCATGGCTGACAATCAGCGCGGCTCCGGCGAATCGGCGCAGCCAGTCCTCCAGCCAGAGTGTGGCTTCGAGATCGAGATGGTTGGTCGGTTCATCGAGCAGAAGCAGGTCTGGCTCCAGAAACAGCGCCGTGGCCAGCGAGACGCGCATCCGCCACCCGCCCGAGAAATCCGAAACGGGGCGGGCCTGTGCTTCGGTGTCGAAGCCAAGCCCCGCCAGAACCGAGGCCGCGCGGGCGGGGGCACTGTCGGCCTGGATGGCGCGCAGTCGCTCATGGATTTCGGCAATACGCTGCGGGTCTGTCGCGTGTTCGGCTTCGGCCAGCAGGGTTGTGCGTTCCTCATCACCCGCCAGAACGGTTTGCAGCAGGGAGCCGAGGTCGGCCGGGGCCTCCTGTTTGACACGGGCCATGCGCGCGCGGGCTGAAAGGCGGATTTCGCCTCCATCGGGGTGGATGTCTCCCGCTATGGCGGCCAGCAGGGTTGATTTTCCCGCGCCGTTGCGGCCCACAAGCCCTATTTTGCGGCCCGGTTCAACGGACAGACTGGCGTTATCCAGCAGCAGGCGGCCTGCCATGCGTAAGGACAGCTCGGAGATGACAAGAAGGCTCAACGCGGTTCCCGTTATTTGATGGAATCGTACATTACATTCTGTGTGGTACCTACCAGCCTTGGCCGATATGCTCTAGATGGGGGCGTGAGCGCCGCCTGAAGGCGGACAGACAGCAAGACAGGAGTAAGGCCCCATGGCCAAGGAACGCACCCTTTCCATTATCAAGCCCGATGCAACCCGCCGCAACCTGACGGGCAAGATCAACGCCGTGTTCGAAGATGCCGGTCTGAGCATTGTGGCGCAGAAGCGCGTCCAGCTCACCCCCGCGCAGGCTGGTGCTTTCTATGCCGTGCACAAGGAACGCCCCTTCTACAACGACCTGGTGTCCTTCATGATCTCCGGTCCGGTCGTGCTGCAGGTGCTCGAAGGCGAGAACGCCGTTGCAAAGAACCGCGACGTCATGGGCGCGACCGACCCCAAGAAGGCCGAAGCTCACACCATCCGCGCTCAGTTTGCCGAAAGCATTGAAGCAAACTCCGTTCACGGTTCCGATAGCGCTGAAAACGCCGCTAACGAAATCCGCTTCTTCTTCGCGGAAACGGAAATCCTTCCGTAATGTCCTCTCTGCCGGGGGTTTTCCCGGCAGGGTAAGAGCAAACGGGCGCTCTCCAGCCAGGCTGGGGGCGCCCGTTCTGCGTTGATGGGCCTGTTTCGTATTGCTGCTGGTGGCGGCTTGGGTGATGCTTCGGTGCATGGCAGGTAAAAGTAGGCGGTACACGCATGGGTGATCTCTGCCCGGAAGGCACGACAAGTCGCATGGATCGTTTCTATACTACTGAAACAGAAAAACTTCGGACTGACATCCGGCAGCCCTGATTGTGCGCCGTTGTCAGGCCGGCAGAGAGAGGTGCCATGAAACTTCTGGCCGTTCATCCGAGCGCACTTATGTACACGCGGGTTTTCCTCAGGCTGGAGCCTTTGGGGCTGGAACTGGTGGCGGGGGCGGCCCGTGCGGCTGGCCACGATGTGCGAATCATCGACCTGCAGGTCGAGACGCATGATGATTTCTGGAAGATCATGGATGACTTCCAGCCTGATGCGGTCTGCTATTCAGGCAATTATCTGGCCAATGTGCCGGAAATTCTCGATCTGTGCCGGGCGGTCCACTACCGCAATCCCTCGACGGTTCAGATCATAGGCGGACATTCCGTCTCGTTTATTGCCAAGGATGTGCTCGACCTTGCCGAAGGGACAGTCACCTGTATTCTCAAGGGCGAGGGTGACGCCACTATCGGGCCATTGCTCGACGCCATCTCTGGGGGGCAGGATCTGCTGGAAGTGCCGGGGGTCGTAACCCTGCAGGGCGAAGGCCCGCCGCCCATTTTCGTCAAGTCGCTGGACGAGGTGCGTCCCGCACGCGATCTGCTCAGGCACCGGAACAAGTATTTTATCGGTACGCTGGACCCCGCTGCCTCAATCGAGTTCGCGCGCGGCTGTCCATGGGACTGCACGTTCTGCTCTGCCTGGACGTTCTACGGGCGCTCCTACCGCACCGCCAGCCCGCAGGTCATTGCGGATGAACTGGAGGAGATCAAGGAGCCGGGCATTTTCATCGTTGATGACGTGGCCTTCGTGCATGAAGAACACGGCATGGCCATTGCCAACGAGATCAAGAAGCGGGGTATCAAGAAGGAATACTACCTTGAAACCCGCGCCGATGTGCTGCTGCGCAACAAGGAAGTGTTCAAGGTCTGGAGCGAAATCGGCCTGTCTTACATCTTTATCGGGCTGGAAGCCGTGGATGAGGAAGGGCTGAAGCAGTTCCGCAAGCGCGTCTCGCTCGACAAGAATTTCGAGGCGCTGGAATATGCCCGCTCGCTGGGGCTGATTGTCGCGATCAATATCATTGCCGATCCCTCTTGGGATAAGAAGCGGTTTGAAACCGTGCGCCAGTGGTGCCTTGAAATTCCTGACATCGTGAATATTTCGGTGACCACGCCTTATCCGGGCACGGAAATCTGGCACAAGGAAGCGCGCCGCCTCACAACGCGTGACTACCGCCTGTTCGATATTCAACACGCCGTGCTGCCTACGACCCTGCCTTTGCCCGAGTTCTATGAAGAACTGGTCAAGACCCAGCAGGTTCTCAACACCAAGCACATGGGATGGGAAGCCCTGAAGGATACAGCCGGGATTGCGGTGCGTCTGCTGCGGCAGGGGCAGACCAATTTTGTCAAAATGCTCTGGAAGTTCAATTCCGTTTTCAATCCGGCCTTGCAGCTTGCGGATCATCAGCGCCCGGCCCGTTATCTGATGCCGATCCAGCCTGACGCCGTGCAGAATATTTCCCGGTCCGACCTGTATGTGCATGGGCCGGGCGGTCGCAAGACCCGCGCTCTGGATGACGATACCGAAAAGTTTGTCGATACTACACGTATGGGGGAAGACGCCTGATTTCAGGGCGTCTGGCCCGCAGGCCCGGAGCTTTCAGGCCAGAAAAGGCCACAGGCTCTGGGCCGTATAGGTCTCGGCCACCAAACTGAAGGGTGTGCCAGCCCGCGTGCGCAAAAGGGCCGTGTGGCGGAATAGATGCGTGGGCAGGGTAATCCGGCCTGTTCCCGTGCCTGTCGGTCGGTTTATTTCGGCCCGCAGGGTATGGATTTGGGCGCAGGAGAGGGTTTCTTCCGGCAGGGGCCACCACAGGCTTTCGCGCGCAAGAGTCTGGCGGAAGAACTCCAGCGCGCGCACGGCCCGGCCGAAGGGAATATCTGTTGTGTCCAGCGCCTGCCGCATATCGGTATCCAGCAGGTCGGCCCTGTACCAGTTTTCGGCTTCGGACAGGACAAGAGCTCCGCAGGTCATGCGGATTTTCCGGTAGTGCAGGGGGGCAGAGCCGGAGTGCTGCGCCAGCAGGGGGGCAAAAGCCGCCGGGCAGGGCGTGGCAGGCTCGTCCGCTCTTTCTACCCGCAGGGAGCCAGCTATGGGAGCCGGGGCCTGCGCCATCCAGTTTTCCAGCGCACGGGTGGCGCTGGGGGCCGCCAGCAGAGTGTTTTCAAGGCGGGCGATCAGCATGGCCAGATACAGCCTGTCGCTCAGGGTATCGGCCAGGGTGTCGGGCTGGGTGGGCGGTGTCTGGGTCATGGGGGGAGCATACCATGTCCGCCCCGGACGGGGAGGGGGGCGTTCCCTGTTTCCTGACGGGGTTGAGTTGCGCTATGGTTAATATTTGAGTGGACTGAGTGGTTAAACTTCGTTTGTTTTTGAAGGGAAATGGATGCAATGAGTTCCAGCACGACAAGTTTCATGGTTGATGGCATGACCTGCGAGGGGTGCGTGTCCGCCGTGAAGCGCGCTCTTGCCGCCATTGAAGGTGTTGAGTCGACGGACGTGAATCTGGCCACCAGTGAAGTAACGGTTACCTATGACCCGGCGCGGGCCGGTATTTCTTCTCTGCGCAGTGCCATTCGTGGTGCGGGGTACGAGGTTAGCTGAAAACGCCGCCGTGCCATGCGCTGGCATGGGATGGTGCGGGCGGCCCTGCGGCTGGCGGTAAGCGGGTGGACATGCCACATAAGCAGCATACCGGCCATGCCATGGGGCAGGTGGGTTACAGGACACAAACAGGGGCGGACAAGGCCACAATGCGTAAGACGACAACACTGGGCCTGGGCGTTCTGGCCGTGGGCGGTATTCTGCTGGGCGGCTGTTCGTCCGAAATCGGGCGGCTGCCGTCGGATACGGATATCTCCTGCCTGCGCAAGCAGATGGCCGGGCCAATGTTTCTTAGCTTTCCTCTGGCGGCCAATACCTGCCAGCGCCTGACCAATCATAACCTTGTGCTGGGCGAGAAAGACGCGAAGCTTATTCCGCTTAACCTGAAAGGGGCGCCGGACCTGCAAAAGCTCGCGCAGGAATACGGCTACAGTTACACGCCCTGACGACCCGTCTGAACGCCGCCTATGCTTGACGCGTGGGCGGTGCCGCCTGTCGTAGCGTGCGGCAGGCGCGCTCAGCTTTCCAGTTCGGTATCCCAGTAGAGGTAGTCGCACCAGCTTTTGTGCAAGTGGTTGGGAGGGAAGGCGCGACCGTTTTCCTGTAGTTCCCACGAGGTGGGGCGGGCTGGCGTGCGACGGGGGATCATCCCGATTTTCTGGGGCATGTGCGGGCCTTTGCGCAGGTTGCAGCAGCCGCAGGCCGTTACCACGTTTTCCCAGCTTGTGCGTCCGCCTTTGCAGCGAGGGATCACGTGATCGAATGTCAGTTCATGGGCGGGGTAGCGTTCGCCGCAGTACTGGCAGGAAAAATTGTCGCGCAGAAAGACGTTGAACCGCGTAAAGGCCGGCTTGCGCGCCGCGGGAATGAAGTCTTTCAGGGCAATGACGCTGGGCAGGCGGAATGTCTGCCGGGGTGAGTGCACCTCTACGTCGTATTCGTTCAGAACCGAAACACGATCGAGACAGACAGCCTTCATGGCGTCCTGCCAGGACCACAGGGAAAGAGGAAAGTAGGAGAGTGGCCTAAAGTCGGCATTCAGAACCAAGGCTGGAAAATTCAGAGTACTGCCATCCGCCAAGACGCGTCTCCCTATCACGCTCGGGAACGCCGCCAGATATGGACCGTAAAACTCGGGGAACGGCCATTCAGGCGATGCGTCGTCGAGATAATTACTGATGCCAGTATTGCAGAGCTTGGAGTGTGTGGCAAGAAAGCGCAAAGAAACCGTAAGGGAATATAGCCTGTGTACTGGTGTTTTTCGATATAAAAACGATGAATTTTCCATTACATTACAATGGTGTTACGCCTGATGCGGTCCATTCAGGCTGGCGTACGCGTTTTGCGCCCAGCCCCACCGGCTTTCTGCATCTGGGGCATGTGGCGGCTGCTCTGTTCGGCTGGGGTTTTGCGCGGGGTGGGGGTGCATGGCTGGTCAGGCTGGAGGACATAGACCCTCAGCGATGCCGGCCGGAATTTTCCACCGCCCTGCTGGAAGACCTGGCGTGGCTGGGGCTGGAATCCGCGGAACCAGTGTTGCGTCAGTCGGAGCGGATGGCGGCCTACCGGCAAACGCTGGCGCATCTGCACGGGATGGGCGTGCTTTATCCGTGTTTCTGTACGCGTTCGGACATCCAGCGCGAGAGTGCAGGCGCGCTCTCCGCCCCGCACACGGCCCCGGATGGCAGTCTGGTCTATCCGGGCACCTGCCGTGTTCTGCCTCCTGCCGAGCGGGCTCGCCGTATCGAGGCCGGGCAGCCTTATGTCTTGCGACTTGATATGGCGCGCGCGCTTGAGCAGGCCCGGCGGCGCGGCGCTTCCGCGTGGCCCCTGCGTTATCACGACCTCCAGCGTGGCAGTGCGGTCTGCGCTCCCGAACTGTTTGGTGATGTCGTGCTGGCCCGGCGCGATGTCCCTGCGTCCTATCACCTGTGTGTCAGCCATGATGATGCGGCGCAGGGGATTACGCTTGTTACACGGGGCGAGGACTTACGTCCCGCGACCGATCTGCACCGGCTGCTGCAGGAACTGATGGGCTGGCCCGTTCCGGCTTACTGCTTTCATCCTTTGTTGTGCGATGCTCAGGGCCGCAGACTGGCCAAGCGGGCTGGCGCGCGATCCATCCGCTCCATGCGTGCGGAGGGGCTGAGCCCCGAGGCGGTGAAGGCCCTTGCCGGTATGGCAGATATGCCGCTCCCCGGCGTGAAAGGTGGCGGAGCAGGGCCAGGGGCGTGGTAAGGTCAAGGGGTACCCGAACGCGGCTGTGGTAAAATCAGTGCGCGCGATGGAAAAAAGCGCCCAAGGGCTGAAATCGTATATTCCGCGCGCCCGCGAACGCGATTAGTGTGCCGCAGTCATAACAGGCCGCAGGGACAGACCGGGCGCATGGATGCTCCACCCCGCAGGCCTGAGGTAAACGTGTTGGAAAGTAGGAAGCTATGAGCATTGTCGCTGACCGCATGACCAGGATCAGCCCGAGCCAGACCATCGTTATTTCAACCCGCGCCCGCGCGTTGAAAGCCGAGGGCCGCGACATTATCAGCCTGTCGGCGGGCGAACCTGACTTCCGTACGCCCCAGAACATTGCCCGCGCGGCCATCACCGCGATTGAGGCGGGGCAGACACGCTATACCGATGTGGCCGGTACTCCCGAGCTGCGCCGCGCCGTGGCCGAGCGTTTCAGGCTGGATAGCGGGCTGGATTACAAGCCTGAGGAAATTATCGTTTCCACCGGCGGCAAGCAGGTGATCTATAACGCCATGCTCGCGACGCTCAATCCGGGCGACGAAGCGATTATTCCCGCGCCGTGCTGGGTCTCCTATCCCGATATCGTCACGCTGGCTGAAGGGGTGCCCGTTATCGTGCCCTGCCGCCGCGAAAACGGTTTCCGCCTGACGGCTGAGGAGCTTGAGGCCGCCATTACGCCACGTACCAAGTGGTTTTTCCTCAACTCGCCCTGCAATCCCACGGGTGTGGCCTATTCGGCTGAAGACCTGCGCCCGCTGTGCGATGTGCTGCTGCGGCACCCTCATGTGTGGGTCTTTACGGACGATATCTACGCAAAGCTGGTCTATGATGGTTTCCGTCCCGCCACCTTTGTGGAGGTGGAACCCCGCCTGCGCGAGCGTACCGTAACCATGAACGGCGTTTCCAAGGCCTATGCCATGACCGGCTGGCGGATCGGCTATTCGGGTGCACCCGTGGCCGTGACCAAGGCCATGAACACCCTGCAGGGGCAGTCCACCTCCAATCCCTGCTCCATCGCGCAGGCTGCGGCGCTGGAAGCCCTGACCGGCCCGCAGGACTTTATCGGTGAGATGGTGTCTGTCTATCAGGCCCGGCGCGATCTGGTGGTGTCCATGCTCAATCAGGCGCGGGGCCTGCAGTGCGATACGCCGCAGGGCGCTTTCTACGTGTTCCCGAACATCGAGGCATGTCTGGGCAAGACCTCGCCCGGCGGCCGTCTGATGGCTACGGATGAAGACTTCGTGGCAGCCCTGCTGGAAGAGGAAGGCGTGGCCGCCGTGCACGGTTCGGCCTTCATGTATCCGGGGTATCTGCGTATTTCCTATGCGACCGATACGGAAAGCCTGCGCGAAGCGTGCACGCGCATCCAGCGTTTCTGCGCGGGTGTGAACTAGGCGTATGGCGCGGGTTTTTGCTGACCGCCTCAGGGGCCTTCCTGCCCCTGCGACCATAGAAATGGCCGCCCGCGCTCGTGCCCTGCGCGCGCAGGGTGCGCCGGTCATTTCTCTGGCGCTGGGCGAGCCGGATTTTGCGACGCCGCCGGCTGTTGTGCAGGCCGCGCATGAGGCCGCTCTGGCCGGGCAGACCAAATACCCGCCCGTTGATGGCACGCCGGCCCTCAAGGCGGCGGTGGCGCGCAAGTTCGCCCGTGATAACGGGCTGGACTACGCGTTGTCGGACATCATGGTGTCCAACGGGGGCAAGCAGGTCATTTTCAATGCGTTCATGGCCACGCTCAATCCGGGGGATGAGGTGGTGGTACCCGCCCCGTACTGGGTCAGCTATCCGCTGATTGCCCGCATGTTTGGGGCACAGCCCGTGTTCGTGCCCTGCCGGGAAGAAGATGGCTTTCGCCTGCGGGCCGATGCGCTGGCAAAAGCCATGGGGCCGCGCACACGCTGGCTGGTGTTGAACTTCCCCTCCAACCCCACCGGGGCGGTGTGTACGGAGGCGGATCTTGCGGCTATTGCCGACGTGCTGCGCGCTTATCCTGATACGTGGATTTTGTCAGACGAAATTTATGAGCATCTGGTGTTTGACGGGGCGCGTGCTCCCTCAATCGCGGCGGTGGCGCCAGATCTGAAAGATCGTACTGTTACCCTTAACGGGGTTTCCAAGGCCTATGCCATGACCGGCTGGCGCGTGGGATTTGCAGGCGGGCCAACAGACCTGATCGCGGCCATGCGCGGTGTGCAGGGTAACGCGACGTCAGGTGTCTGCACTATTGCGCAGGCAGCGGCGGCGGCGGCGCTGGATGGCCCGGCCGATCTGGTTGCATCCATGGTTGAGGTTTATGGCCGTAGGCGGCGCATGGTGGTGGAAGCTCTTCAGGCCGTGCCGGGGCTGACCTGTGCCCTGCCTGCCGGGGCTTTTTACGCCTATCCCGGCGTTGCGGGCTGTCTGGGGCGACGGACGGCGGGCGGACGGTTGCTGGAGAGTGACTTCGATTTCGCACAGGCCCTGCTGGAAGAGGAATACGTGGCCACCGTGCCCGGCAGCGCCTTCGGGGCCTCGCCTTATCTGCGGCTTTCCTGCGCGACCTCTGACGAGGCGCTGGCCGAGGCCTGTGCGCGCATCAGCCGGTTTGTCAGTGGCTTATGCTGAATGAGGCTTCGGTGATGGAAGGCGCTGGCGCAGGAGTTGCTTCGTCCCGCGCCAGCGCCTTTCTGCCCGAACTGGTTCTCATTGTTACGGCGGCTCTGTGGGGCGGCACTTTTCTGATCGTGCAACTGGCGGAACAGCATACCGGGCCGCTGTTTTTTGTTGCCGCGCGGTTTATGACGGCCGCCGCCCTGACCGGCCTGCTTTTCTTCCGTGCCATGCCGGGTCTCAACCGGGCGGAGTGTGTGGCGGGCGTTATTATCGGCGTGGTTATGTTTGGTGCCTATACTTTGCAGACATGGGGGCTGCGCAGTATTTCCAGCAGCCAGTCCGCTTTTATTACCGGCATGTATGTGCCGGTGGTGCCGTTTGTGCAGTGGCTGTTCAGCAGGCGTGCGCCACGTCTGGCCGGATGGCTGGGTATCGGTTGCGCGTTTTGTGGTCTGGTGCTGCTGACAGGGTGGCGGCAGATCGTCAGTTTGCAACTGGGGGCTGGCGAAGTCGGTACATTGGTGGCGGCTGGTTTGATCGCGCTGGAAATTGTTCTGGTCGGGTATTTTGCCCGTCCCGGTCTGGATAGTTTCCGTATGACCTTTGTGCAGCTTCTGGTTGTCGGGGTGCTGGCGTCCTGCGCCATGCCGCTGGCCCATGAGGCAGTGCCTGCATTCTCATGGGGCTGGGCGCTGCCGGTTCTGGCTCTGGGCGGCTTGAGCGCCGTGATCTACACCGCCATGAACTGGGCACAGCAGACGGTTTCACCCACCCGTGCCACGGTTATTTACGCGGGAGAGCCGGTTTGGGCAGGGCTTGTGGGCTGGCTGGCAGGCGAGGCACTGCCCATGCGTGCTCTGGCCGGGGCCGGACTGGTGGTGCTGGGTGTTCTCGTCAGTGAAATGCGGCTGGGTAAAAAATAACATCTGCCCGGTGGGGCGCACGCGGGCAGTTATTATCTCTCAGGCATGAAGTACGTTGCGGGTAAACTTGTGGGCGAGGGCCGCTGAGTCTTCAAGGTCAGGCATCAGGCCGATCAGTTGCAGTTCATCGCAATACTGGGCGATCTGGTCACGCAAGGCGCCGCCCACGACCGGCCGTATGAGCGGCTCGTTGTGCAGCATGGCACGTGCGCTGTCGCTGCTCAGGGCGGGGGTATCGTCGGCAATCAGGGTGGCGGCTTCATCGCGGTGGGTATCGGCCCAGTGAGCGGCGTCCATCAGGGCCAGCACCAGTGCGGTGGCCGCTGCCGGGTCTTCGGCCAACGCACTGTCACTCACGCCCAGCACAAGGCTGGTACGTTCAGCATAATGGCCGGTATTGCTGCCGACCAACTCGGTGAACAGGTCTGGGTGGTCATGCAGGAGCTCCCAGCCATAGGGATCGTGCGCGGCGACAGCTTCGATTTTCTCAGCCTGTGCTGCGGCACTAATCTGGTCGAACGGCATGTCCTGCCAGGCGATCCGGTTCATGGCGTCCAGCCCCTTGCGGCGCATCATCACGGCAAAGAACAGCTTGTCCGCCGCGTTACGGTCGGGAATGGCCACGGTGCGGCCCATGAGTTGGTCAAGGCGGGTAATGCCACTGCTACGGCGCACCAGCAGGCGGAAGTTGCCGGGCTGCACGCCCAGAACCAGCTGGGCAGGCAGGGCGTTGTTGAGATACTGAATCCAGATCAGGGCAGAGGCTACGGCGTAATCGAACGCCTTGTTCTGCATGGCGTCGAGCGTATCGTGCCCGTTGGCGCCGGAGGAAACGACCTCGATATCCAGATTATAATGCGCGAAGAAACCTTTCTGCTGGGCGGCGGCAAAAACGGGACAGTGTTCCGCCCCGGCCCAGCCCAGCCGCAGCTTGCGGTACGATCCATCCGGTTGCAGGCGCGGGCGTCTGTGCCGAAAGTGCGGGGCGAGCAGCAGCCCGGCGGCGGTGGTTGCGGTGGCAAGAGCTGCCCCGGACAGCAGGGCACGACGCGAGACGGAAAAAAGACCTTGGCTACTCATTCTTCCTGTTTACTACGAGTCAGGCGGGCTGTCGGCGGCGAAGTCAAAAAAATGCAAAAAAAACATCAGCAAGGGGGTTTACGCGTACCGAAAGGGCAGCTATACGATGCCTCGCTGATCCCGAATAGCTCAGTTGGTAGAGCAAGCGACTGTTAATCGCTGGGTCGTAGGTTCGAGTCCTACTTCGGGAGCCAGCCTGAATTTTCCCCACAAAATATTATGGCAGAGCGGCAATGCCTGTCAGCTCAACTTTCCAGTCCGGGTCGGCCAGTTTGGCTTCTACCGTTGCACGGGCGGGTTTGTTCATGGGGTCCAGCCAGGCGTCCCATGCGCGGTTCATGCCTTCCATATCCGCCATATTCGCCAGAAAAATCTGTACGGAAATCAGGCGGCTCTTGTCTGTTCCGGCCTCGGCTAGCAGCGCATCCACCTGCTGAAGGATGTCGGCCATCTGTCCCTGTGCATCAAGGCTGGCGTCATCCGCCACCTGACCAGCGAGATAGATCAGGCCGTTATGAATGACCGCGCCGCTCAGGCGTTTTTCCGGGGCGAGGCGGGTTAGTGAAGTTGTGCTCGTCATAGGCTTTTTTCCTTCGTGTTGATCATTGTGCGGATTTTGCCGGAAGTTTCAGGCGGGCGTCGGCACCGGCATGTTGTCGATCAGCCTGACGCCGCCGAGTGTGGCCGCTACAAACAGGCGTGCGCCGGGTTCGATCTGCGAGAGAGGTTGAAGAGTCTGCTGCGCGCGTAGCTCCAGATAATGCACCGTAAAGCCACCGGCCTGCAGGGTGGCGGTGCAGTCTGCCAGGGCTGAATCACAGGGCTGGCCCGCCTGCATGGCGGCGAGGCAGGCGCTGAGGGCGGCGGGCAGAAGTGCTGCCTGCTGGCGCTGGGCGGGGGTAAACCTGCGGTTGCGTGAGGACAGGGCCAGTCCGTCGGCTTCACGTACGGTAGGTACAGGCAGAATATCCACCGGCATGTCCAGATCGCTGACCAGCCTGCGGATGATGCAGAGCTGCTGGTAGTCTTTCTCGCCAAATGCCGCGACGTGCGCGCCGGTCTGGTTAAGCAGTTTGCTGACGACCGTGGCCACGCCATCGAAATGGCCGGGACGGTCCCCCCCGCACAGCATGGAATCAAGTCCCGAAACCATGACACGGGTGGCAAAGCCCGGCGGATACATTTCCTGCTCGGAGGGGGTGTACAGCACGTCCACGGCGCCTGTGGCGGCCAGCAGGGCGGCATCGGCGTCTACCCCGCGTGGATAGAGCTGAAAGTCTTCCGCGTTGTTGAACTGGATGGGGTTGACGAAGATCGTCACAATCCGGCGGGTGACCTTGCCATCCAGAGCCTTGACCAGCGCCAGATGTCCATCATGCAGCGCCCCCATGGTGGGCACGACGCCAATGGTTTCCCCCGCATTGCGCCACTGCCCGACAAGGGCGCGCAGGTCTTTTCTGGTCTGGATGATGTGCATGGGAAATCCTGAAACAATGACGTCAAGTCGCGCATCAAGGGCGCGTGGGCGGGCAGTCTAGCCCCAGCCCGCCCACAGGGCCAGCCACGGGCGGCTCAGTTGCGGCAGGCTGTCAGACGGGTGGGAAAATGTCGGCAGGATGTGCTATGCAGAGCTATGCCTCATGCAGATTTTGTCCATCTTCGGGTTCATTCCGCTTACTCGCTGAGTCAGGGGGCCATACGCGTTCCCGAGATCGCGGCCAAGGCGCAGGAAATGCGGATGCCTGCCGTGGGTATGACGGATTCAGGCAACCTGTTTGGCGCGCTGGAGTTTTCGCAATACTGCGCCAAGGTGGGGGTGCAGCCTATCATCGGCTGTCAGATCGGCCTGCCCGCGCGTAATGACAAGCCGGGCGCTCCGGCCGAGCCTATTGTCCTGCTCGCACAGAACGAGGTGGGGCTGGCCAACCTTCAGTTCCTGTCATCCTACGGTTTCCAGCATAGTGACCCGGCGGACCCCATCGTTGGGCTGGATACCCTGTGCGAGAAGGCCGAAGGGCTGATTTTGCTTACGGGCGGCACGCGTGGGCCGCTGTTCCAGATGCTGGCGGAAGGACAGAAAGACGAGGCCGAGCGCTGGCTGGCCCGCATGGCCGAAGTGTTTGGTGACAGGCTGGTGGTAGAGCTGCACCGCCACGGTCTTGCCGTGGAAAAAGCGGTGGAACCCGGCGTGCTGGGGCTGGCGGATCGTTTTGGCCTGCCGCTTGTGGCCACCAATGAATGTTTCTTTCCCGCTCCCGATCTGTACGAGGCGCATGATGCGCTGCTCTGTATCGCGCAGGGGCGGACCATGGCCGAACAGGAACGCTTTCGCGTAACGTCCGAGCACTGGTTCAAGCCCCCCGAGATGATGCGCGCTCTGTTCGCGGACCTGCCCGAGGCCTGCGACAATACGCTTGAAATCGCGCGGCGCTGCGCCATCAAGGTTGAAACGCGTAGTCCGCTTCTGCCGATCTGCCCCAAAGTGCGCGAAGGGGCCACGGAAGACCAGACCCTGCGCGCCATGGCGCATGAAGGACTGGAGCGGCGCTTTGCCGGAATGGCGCTGGATGAGGAAACCAGGGCCCGCTATCAGGCCCGCCTGACGTTCGAGCTGGATATCATCTCGAAAATGGGGTTCCCCGGTTATTTCATGATCGTTGCGGACTTCATTCAGTGGGCCAAGGCGCATGATATTCCGGTAGGGCCGGGCCGTGGGTCGGGGGCCGGGTCGCTGGCCGCGTGGGCGCTGACCATTACCGACATTGACCCCATTCCCTTCAACCTGCTGTTCGAACGGTTTCTGAACCCCGAACGCGTGTCCATGCCTGACTTCGATATTGATTTCTGTCAGGACCGGCGAGACGAGGTAATCGCCTATGTGCGCGGCGAATACGGGGCGGATCGTGTCGCGCAGATCATCACCTTCGGTAAGTTGCAAGCACGTGCGGCCGTGCGTGACGTGGGGCGTGTGCTGGGGCTGCCTTACGGTATGGTCAACCGCGTAGCCGAGCTTATTCCGAACAATCCTGCAAAACCCGTGACGCTGAAAGAAGCCATCGCGGGTGAGCCGAAACTGCAGGAGATGCGCGACAGCGACGAGGCGTTACGGCGACTGCTCGAAATCGCACAGCAGCTTGAAGGGCTGTTCCGCCATGCCAGCACCCACGCCGCCGGTGTTGTGATTGGTGACAGGCCTCTGGTGGAACTGGTGCCGCTCTACCGAGACCCAAAGAGCGACATGCTGGTTACCCAGTACAACATGAAGTTTGTGGAGCAGGCCGGGCTGGTCAAGTTCGACTTTCTGGGGCTGACTACACTGACTATCCTGCGGCGTGGCGTCGATTTCATTGCCCGCATGGGGCAGAGCGTGGAACTGGGCCGTATCCCGCTTGATGATGCCGCAACGTACGACATGTTAGGTCGAGGCGATGCGGCAGGCGTGTTCCAGTTCGAAGGCGCGGGTATGCGCGATGTGCTCAAGCAGATGCGCCCCACCCGGCTGGAAGACCTGATTGCCGCCGTGGCGCTGTATCGCCCCGGCCCTATGGCGAACATTCCCGATTACTGCCGACGCAAGCACGGCGAGGCCTGGGAGCCCCCGCACGAGGAAATTCGCGATATTCTTGAAGAGACCTATGGCATCATGGTCTATCAGGAACAGGTCATGCAGATTGCCCAGAAAATGGCGGGCTACAGTCTGGGCGGCGCTGATCTGCTGCGGCGTGCCATGGGTAAGAAAATCCGTGCGGAAATGGACCAGCAGCGCGAGATTTTTACCACCGGAGCGGTTAATCGCGGAATCCCGCAGGACAAGGCCGTTGAGGTGTTCGACCTCATGGCGAAATTTGCTGATTACGGCTTCAATAAATCTCATGCGGCAGCCTACGCGCTGGTGTCCTACCAGACCGCCTGGATGAAGGCCAACCACCCTGTGGCGTTTCTGGCGGCCTGCATGTCGCTGGCGCGGGAAAAAACCGAAAAGCTGGCAGCCCTGCGGCAGGAAGCCGAACGGATGGGCATTGCCGTGCTGCCGCCCGACATCAACCGTTCCGAAGCCGATTTTTCCGTGGAGCAACAGCCCGACGGCACCTACGCCATTCGTTACGCGCTGGCCGCGATCAAGAAAGTGGGCTTCGGGGCCATGGAATCTCTGGTGGCGACGCGGGGCACGCAGCCTTTTACCGATCTGGTGGATTTTGCCACACGGATAGACCCGCGCAATATCAACCGTATGCAGGTGGAAAACCTTGCAAAAGCCGGTGCATTTTCCTGTCTTGACCCCAATCGGGCGCGGGTGCATGGCGCCGCGGATACGCTCCTGCGCCGCGCCCACGCACAGGCGCAGGAAGCTGCCTCGGGGCAGATCGGGTTGTTCGGTGGCGGCGGGCAGAAGGAACCCCTGCGGGTGGAAGACCGGCCGGACTGGCCCGAGTTCGAACGGCTGGCCATGGAAGCCGAGGCGGTAGGCTTCCACATGACCGCGCATCCTCTTGATTCCTACGGGACGGTTTTGCGGCGGTTGGGGGTTACGCGTATGTCTCACCTGCTGTCGGCGGCGGAAGCGGGCATGGCGCGGGTGCGTATCGCAGGGTGCGTGGTGGACCGAAAGGAAAGGCCAACCCGCACCGGCAACAAGATGGCATGGGTGCGCCTGTCCGATGCTTCGGGCGGGTGCGAAGTCACCGTATTTTCGGAAGTTCTCAGCCGTGTGCGCGAAAATCTGGTTGCGGGTGCCGCCGTTCTTGTCACGGCGGAAGTCAAGCTGGAGGGGGAGGCCCTGCGGCTGACGGCGCAGGATATTATCGATCTGGAACAGGCAGCGGCGCAGGAACAGGGGCGTATGCGGGTCTGGCTCGACGGCGTACATGCCCTGCCGCCTCTTCAGGCCCTGCTGGACGAGCAAAAAGGTGGTGCCGGACGGATCGTGCTGATGCCGGGCGTAGCGGAAAGCCGTGATGTCGAGGTCAGGCTGAAAGGTGGCTACAAGGTTACCCCCGTACTGGCCCAGAAGCTGCGAACCGTGCCCGGTATTTCCAAGGTGGAGCATATCTGATTCATGGCATGGTTGCGTGAGTTGCCCTGGCGTGAGCCGGACAGCGTTCTGGCGGCATGGGGGCATGAGCCGTGGTGCGCGTTTCTGGACAGCGGCGGCGCGCTGGAGCCACGGAGCCGCTGGAGTTTTTTCTGCCATGCGCCGCGGCATGTGCTGACTGTCAGCGGCGGACACGTCATGATGGACGGCGATGATCTGGGGCTTATGTCCGCCGCGCAGGTTTTGTCTTTTTTGCGCAGCCTGTTTCCCCGGCGCGATGATCCGACCCAGGCGGCGAGGGTGCCTTTCAGTGGTGGGCTTGTGGGGTTTGCAGGCTACGCCTTTGGCCTGATGCTGGAAGGTATCAGGAGCCGACATGCGGGGCAGGCGGATGTGCCGGATATGGCGGTGGCCCTTTATGAGTATGCCTATGCGTGGGACAGGCAGGAAAAGCGCTGTTATGTCAGTGGTTTTTCTCAGGATGGTCATGAGGCTGCACAGTGTGTTGCCTCATGGTACGCGCTGCCGTTGCAGGCTGAGCCTGTGCCTTTCTGCCCGTCCTTTATTCTGGAGCCTGATCAGTCTGAGGCCTCTTACTGTCAGGCTGTCGCGCTGGCGCGTGAACTGATCGCGGCAGGCGATATTTTTCAGGTCAATATAACAGGACGCTACACGGCGTTCCTGCCCGATGGCGTGTCGAGAGTAGACCTGTACCGGCGGTTGCGCGCGGATGCTCCGGCTCCCTTTGGTGCGTATCTGTCCTGCGGGGCGGATTTTTCCCTTCTGTCCTGTTCGCCTGAGCGCTTTCTGAGCGTGAGTGACAAGGGGGCGGTCACGTCACGCCCGATCAAGGGCACGGCGCCACGGGGGCTGGATGCCGCGCAGGATGAGGCGCTGGCCCGCCATCTGGCGGCCGATGAAAAGGAATGTGCCGAAAACCTGATGATCGTTGATCTGATGCGCCATGATATAGGGCGCGTTGCCCGTATCGGGAGTATGCAGGTTCAGGATTTTCTGAAGGTGGAACGGTTTGCCCATGTGCACCATCTGGTGTCGGAAGTGCGCGGCACCCTGCGGTCTGAGAGCGATGCGTTTGACCTGCTGGCCGCGACGCTACCGCCGGGCTCAGTGACGGGTGCTCCCAAACACAGGGCGCTGGAAATCATCGACGCGCTCGAGGCCTCTGCCAGAGGCGCCTATTGTGGAACGGTTTTTCGTATCGGGGTAGACGGCAGCATGGATAGTGCGGTCATTATCCGTAGTTTTGAGTGCGCCGGACAGGTCATGCGGATTGGCGTTGGCGGGGGGATTACCATCCTG
>NZ_BJMV01000013.1 GCF_006539345.1 Acetobacter peroxydans | reverse complement strand
TCGAGGAAGGTTCCGAAGGCGGGTTCAGTTCGCTGGTCTGCCACCATCTGGCCCGCACCGGCCTGCTCGACCGGGTGCGTTTCCGCCCCATGACCCTCCCTGACCGCTTCATCGACCACAATACCCAGCCGGCACAGTATGCCGAGGCCGGCCTCGACGCTCCCCATATCGTCGCTACCGCTCTCTCAGCTCTGGGCATAGACCTGAGCGCCCAAAACGGCATAAACGCAGGAAGCATCGGTGACATGCTTGCAGGTAACTTGCCAAACCGCCTTACGGGAACAACACTTTAAAACCATGACACGCATTTCTTTCCGTGCAGCCCTGGCGTTCGGCCTTGGCATCGCAGTCCTTCCGGTGCTCGGGTATGGAATCTCCGCCCCTGCCGCCATTGCACAGTCAGTTGCGGACAGCACGCCTGTGGCTCCTGTCCAGATTCTCTACAAGGCGCTGGACGCAATCCAGAAGGCGCATGGCAGCTTTGCCGAACGTAGCCAGATGCTGGCCCCGGCCGTCGATCAGTCTTACGACCTGACGGCCGTGCTCAAGGCGTCGGTCGGCCTGCGCTACAACGCGCTGAATGACGATGAAAAGCAGAAGCTGCTCGCCGCGTTCCGCAATTATACGATTGCGCGCTATGTCTCGAGCTTCAAGCCTGGCTCTGATGTCCAGTTCTCTGTTTCCCCCACCGTTGCCGATGCACCGGCGGGCGGCGGCAAGATTGTCGTGACCCATGTTGGCGGCGATGATGGGTCAGCACCGACAGAACTGAGCTATATCGTGCACCAGGAAAACGGTAGCTGGCGCATTACGGACGTTCTGCTGAGCGATGCCCATATCAGTCAGGCAGCCGCCCAGCGCGCGGATTTCAGCTCCACGCTGGCATCTGGCGGCGTGACGGGACTGATTGCGGTTCTGGAGCGCAAGGTTCAGAACTACTCGACCAACTGAGTCAAAACAGCGGACAGGACCACCAGCGTGCGGTGTGGCAGACACAAGGCGAGGCATAACGTCGGACAGGAAGAGGCATAGGCATGACAACCGGTGTTTTTCCTGTGCTGGCAACTGTTAGCGCGGCCTTGGCCGTCATAGGGTGTGTCCAGTCCGCTCTGGGTGCGGGCCTGCTGGCGCGCTTCCGCCGTCGTGAGCGGATCGCCCCCCTGACTGAAGTGCTACCGCCCGTAACTGTCCTTAAGCCGCTCTATGGGTCCGAACCCCTGCTGGAAGAAGCATTGGAAAGCTTCTGTACGCAGGACTATCCGCATATGCAGATCCTGTTTGGGGTGCGGGACGCGGATGATCCCGCGGTAGCTATCGTCCAGCGTCTGCAGGAGCGCTACCCGCGACTGGACATGCGGCTGGTGGTCAACCCCGTGCTGCACGGGCTGAATCGCAAGATCAGCAACCTGATGAACATCCTGCCCTATGCGCGGCACGATGTGCTGGTTATTTCCGACTCCGATATCCATGTCAGCCCGGACTACCTTCGCCAGATTGTCGCGGCATTGCAGACCCCCCGCACAGGGCTGGTCACGACACTGTACGCGGGACTGACCTCGGCCAACACCATTGTGCAGAATCTGGCTGCCTGCCAGATCAACCATAACTTCCTGCCTGGTGTCATGCTGTCGCGCTATCTGGGCCGGCAGGACTGCCTTGGCGCGACCATGGCCCTGCGCCGCACCACGCTGGAAGCCGTGGGCGGGCTGGAAGCCCTGCTACCCCATGTGGCGGATGATGCGCTGCTGGGCAGGCTGATTCTGCAACATGGTCAGCACATCGCCATTGCCGGGTGCATGACCTGGACCACCATTGCCGAATCCAGCATGACAGACTTGCTACGCCACGAACTGCGCTGGGGCCGCACGGTCTGCACGCTGGCGCCGGCGGGTTATGCAGCCTCTTCCATCCAGTTACCGCTTTTCTGGGCTCTGCTCTGCGCGGCCTTCCAGCCACATGCGGCTTGGTCCCTGCCCTTTTTCTGGGCAATCTGGGGCATACGGGCGCTGACTTCTTATATGATCGACCGCTCTGTGGGCGCACGCGCGCTCTGGCCCCTGCTGCTGCTGCCTCTGCGGGACTGGCTCTCCGCAGCAATCATGGTTGGCAGCGCCAGCGGTACGGAAGTCCACTGGCGCGGGCAGACCATGCACGTCGCCCCCCACCCCACCGCATCCACTCCCGCCACCCGGAGTCTTTCCACCGGACGCTAGGGCACGCACAGCGGGACTTGCTTTCCCCTCACGGGCCAGAGTAATTCCCTAGCCAAAGCAGACCGAGGTCTTTCCGGCCAACTGGCCGCAGCCCCGCCACACACGCCTTTTCCTGTCAGGACAGAAACAGATGACGATGAGAACCCTTTTCCTCCAGCCTCCCACATTTGACGGCTTCGATGGCGGGGCAGGTTCACGCTATCAGGCCCGGCGTGAAATCAAGTCCTTCTGGTACCCGACATGGCTGGCGCAGCCTGCCGCCCTGGTGGCGGGCAGCCGCCTGATTGACGCCCCTCCGGCCCGTATGGGCATGGAGCCCATTCTTGAAGACGTGAAAAACCGCGATCTGGTGATCCTGCACACCTCCACGCCATCCTTCGCCAAGGATGTGCAGGTGGCGCAGATGCTCAAGGACGTGAACCCCAACCTGAAAATCGGGATGGTGGGCGCGAAGGTGGCCGTGCAGCCCGAAGAAAGCATGCTCAAGGGCGCGCCGATCGACTTCGTGGCACGCAACGAGTTCGACTTCACCATCAAGGACATCGCCGACGGCATGGACTTTAAGGATGTGGACGGCATCACCTGGCGCAACAAGAATGGTGAGATTATCGCCAACCGTGATCGCGCCATGATCGAAGACATGGACAGCCTGCCCTTCGTCACCGAAGTCTACAAGCGCGACCTGCGGATTGAGGATTACTTCATCGGGTACCTCAAGCACCCCTATATTTCCATTTACACGGGCCGTGGCTGCAAATCCCGTTGCACCTTCTGCCTGTGGCCGCAGACCGTCGGGGGCCATCGCTACCGCACGCGCAGCCCTGAGCATGTGGCGGCTGAAATCCGTCTGGCGATGCAGTATTTCCCGCAGGTGCAAGAATTCTTCTTCGACGACGACACCTTTACTGATGACCTGCCGCGCGCCGAAGCCATCGCCCGTGAACTGGGCAAGCTTGGCGTTACCTGGTCGTGCAACGCCAAGGCCAATGTGCCCCGCGACACGCTGAAAGTGCTGCGTGACAACGGCCTGCGCCTGCTTCTGGTTGGTTACGAAAGCGGCAACCAGCAGATCCTGCACAACATCAAGAAGGGTATGCGCGTTGAAGTCGCGCGCGAGTTCACCAAAAACTGCCATGAACTCGGGATCAAGATCCACGGCACGTTTATTCTGGGCCTGCCGGGCGAAACGAAGGAAACCATTCAGGAGACCATTCGCTTCGCACAGGAAATCAACCCGCACACACTCCAGGTTTCGCTGGCCGCTCCCTACCCCGGCACGGCCCTGTTCCAGCAGGCCACGGAAAATGGCTGGCTGGACGAAAGCAATGCCGAACTGCTGGACGAAAACGGCGTGCAGATCGCACCGCTGCACTACCCGCATCTGTCCCACACGGAAATTTTCAACAGCGTTGAAGAATTCTACAAGAAGTTCTACTTCCGCGCTCCGAAGATCGCTTCCATCCTTGGGGAAATGATCACCTCGCCGCAGATGCTCAAGCGCCGCCTGCGCGAAGGTGTTGAGTTCTTCCAGTTCCTCAAAGACCGCAAGGCAGCCTGAGGCTACTCCCCCCACAAGCCCGTCGGGTTTGTGGGGGTTTCATTGTACAAGGCCTCTACATGGCGCCACCATGAGCAGGCCCCTGTCAGGCGCGCGGACCGGCCCGCCCCCTACCCGGCGCCTCTCACTGGCGTTCCCATAGCGGGCGCATGGAGTACCCGCCATGAAGCGCGTCATTATTTCCGCGGATGATTTCGGCATGTCTGTCGAAGTCAACGAAGCGATTGAAATTGCCCACCGTCAGGGCCTGCTTTCCACCGCCAGCCTGATGGTGGCCGGCTCTGCAGCGCAGGATGCTGTGGAGCGCGCGAAGCGCCTCCCCTCACTCAATGTCGGGCTGCACCTTGTCACGATTGAAGGCCCCGCGACCCTCAGCCATGCCGAGCTGCCCCTGATTACCGGCCCGGATGGGTGGCTGTCTTCATCACAACTGGGGCTTGGAATCGAGTATTTCTTTCTTCCCGAAGGACGACGGGAACTCACACACGAGATCACGGCCCAGTTTGAGGCTTTCAGACGCACGGGGCTGCGCCTGGATCATGCCAACGCGCACAAGCACATGCACCTGCATCCGACTGTCGGTCGGTTGATGATCGAGATTGGCAAGCACTACGGGCTGAATGCCGTGCGTATTCCCATTGAACCTCCTGGCCCCCTGTCTTCCGCACCGGGGACACAGCCCGATACGCTGGGAGATGCCCTCCTGCGCCGCTGGACAAAGCTGCTGCGCCATCAGGCCCGCAAGGCTGGCATGATGACCAATGACTGGTGCTTTGGCCTGGCCTGGAGCGGGCATATGACACCAGAGCGCGTGGCGGCTCTGGCGGCGCATCTGCCTGAGGGCGTATCCGAAATCTATTTTCATCCCGCCACGCACAAGAATGCTCTGCTGCAGCGGTTGATGCCCACCTATGAGCATGAAAAGGAACTGGAAGCACTCTGCTCGGCTGGATTCAGGCAGGCCTTGACAGACGCGCATACGGAATTGTGCGGTTGGCAGGATCTGGCGGCTGCAGGCCGTCCACGCTGACTGTGGCAATTTTGCCATAACAACGTATCTAGCGTAATATTTTTAATTTTATTTCTTATTTTTTTTATTCTGCGCAATATTATTGCTTTATCCCCCTTGACCCGCGGGGGGAGTTCTGGTTTTTTCCGGGGACCGACATACAAAAAAAACAATAATGAAGGTTGGTTCCATGGCTCAGGTGTTTTTATTTCGCCCGTTCTCCATCACTTTACGCACAGCGCGTGTCGATGTCGTATCTGTCTGTTTTCCGTCGGTTTAGACAGTTCTGAACTCTTCCGGTTTTCATCAGACTTCAGATAGTAGCAGGACGCGGAATGTCTCGTTTCTTCTCAAGCCGCGTCGCACGGCGCGCAGCTTCCTCCCGTACTTTTTCAACACGTAACGCTGGCTGCAACTCGCTGGCGCTGGCGGCCCTGTGGCACATCCCAGCCGCCTTCGCGGCCCCTGCTGCCCCGCAGGCCACAACCGCCGCAACGTCCAGCACAGCAGTGACCGTCGTTCATGCGACAGCGACGGCTCCCGATGCGGAACAACTCGGCCCGGATCCGGCGGCCATCAAGCGCCCGGCCAACTCGCCTATCCCGCCCAGCGGTGTGCCCGCGCTGCCGACCACCGGCGTGTCGCCGTTTGGTATGCTTCCGATTGTGCCATCTGAAATCAAGCACTCTTTCCACCAGATCGAACTGGATGCCATCACCAAGGGGGAAGGGCCTTCCGCCCTGCTGCCCGCATCGCTGGATGCCCAGCGCAACAAGGATCTGGACGACCCGTACTACGTGCCCACCGCTGGCACCGGCCACCTTGTGGAGCCGCTGATGCCGTTCCGCAACCGCCTGAAAGACAAGGGCTTTTCCTTCTCCCTATCCTATAAGGGCGAGTGGATGGGCTTGTTCGCAGGCGGACTGCCGAACGAGCACGGCAACAGCTATGTGCATGAACTGACCCTGCAGGGCGTGTTCGATCTCGGCAAGATGGCCCCCAGCCTGAACGGCTGGTCCGTCCATACGCTCGTCATGGAACGTGCGGGTAAGGCGTATCAGGGCCGCGTGGGTGAACAGTTCATCGCATTACAGGAAGTGTACACTCTTTCAGGTAATGTGGCTGCCCATCTGGTGGACATGTACGCCGAAAAGAAATTCCGCAACAACACCATGGACCTGATCTTCGGCCGCATGTCGCTCACTCATGTGTATGCGACATCGCCGCTGCTGTGCTCGTTTCAGGTAACCTGTTCCGCCCCTGTGGCGCTGAAGCAGAATCCCGGCTTCAGCGTGTATCCCAAAGCGACGTGGGGGGCGCGGCTGCGTTTCCGCCCCACGCGGGATACAGCGGTGCAGGTGGGTGCGTATTCTGTCAGCGCACTGAGCGACAACCCTTCGGGCTGGGCATGGGGTGCGGAAAACGCCACGGGCCTGTCGTTGCCGATCGAGTTCACATGGGCGCCCTTCCTCACGCGTAACCGCCTGCCCGGACATTACGTGATCGGCTATGCGCATGATACGACCCGCTACGCCGACAAGATCGGCACGGCCCTGCCCGCCGCCGTGACCAGCAATATGCCCGGTGTCCATTCAGGCCCGAGCGACATGTTCTGGCTGGAAACCGATCAGATGGTGTACCGCCTTGGCGGCCGTAACCAGATGGCCGGCGGCTATCTGATGGCTGGTTATGTGCATGTGACGCCGCGGGCCGTGAATGTGTCCGATCAGGCCTATGGCGGGTTTTCGCTGGTGGGTCTGATTCCCACGCGCACCACAGACCGGTTCGGTGTGCTGTATTCATGGTATAAGGTCAGTGACCGTCGGCGTGAAAGCCAGATGATCGCGCAGGACATGGGCCTCCCCCTTGGAGTGCGCGGTGTACAGAACGACTCTCACGTGATCGAGGCCTATTACGGCATTGACGTGCTGCCGGGCCTGCTGATCCAGCCAGAGTTCCAGTACATGATCCATCCCGGTGAGACGCACAACATCCCCAACTCCGCCGCCATGGGTCTGAAGGTTATCGCTAATCTGTAAGCGGCACGTCCCAGAAATCACGCTCCGGGCGTTACGCCCGGAGCCCCTAGCCCGAACCGTACCCGCGTTATACCATTAGGCGGCTCACAACCCGTTCTATAATCCTGAAGGCGTAAAAAGCGGAATTTCCGCGATGCGTATCTTATGTCATCATCCCTGGCGGAGACAGAAACCAGGAAAGGTACGCACCCTTGGATCGTACGGAACTCATCAAGGCTCTTGGCACCTTTCTTGCCATCATGAATCCCTTTCTCAGCCTGCCTGTCTTCCTTGCAATGACAACAGGATTTTCAGCCAGCCAGCAGCGTGCGCTCGCCCTCAAGGTTACGATCTACGCTGGCATCATGTGTCTGATCATTCTTCTGGCCGGGCATAGGATCATTGGCTTTTTTGGCATTACTGTTGATCAGTTCCGCGTCGCGGGCGGCATTGTTCTGGCCCAGATTGCATGGTCAATGCTCAACGGCAGCACCATCTCTTCACATCAGGGCAGTGATCAGGAGCAGGAACACGCGCAGAATCTGTCGGGGCTGGCGTTTTACCCTCTCACGTTTCCCATGGTCATCGGGCCGGGAACAATCGCAACCATTATCATTTATACAGGTCACGGCAGCACGCTCACCGATTTGCTGGAGGTAGGCGGTATTATCACAGGAATACTGCTGATCCTGTTCATAACACTGTTTTTTGCCGGGGCAATCGGCGGGGTCATGAGCGAGACCATGCGCACGATCACGACGCGACTAATGGGCATGATCCTGCTCGCGATTTCCGTCGGTATGGTTATTGGCGGGCTCAAGGCAACCTTGCCGGGACTGGCGCACTAAAGCACGACACGACACGCTGAGCTTCGCTTTTCTTCACGAGCCGGGCGCGCCCGTCCGGCCTAACTGGCGACACGCTCTAGGCATAGCGGGCCGCCTCTGCTACTCAACAGACTGTTTCCCTTTAACCGCGCGCGACTGGCCTGCCGCCTCCCTTCATGACCGATTCATCAGACAAGACAGCGCATCAGCAAGCCGCACCCGCCACTGTGTCCGCAGGACGCGATATGGCTCCGCGTCTTTCCGCCAGAGCGCAGGCCGCCAAAGCTGAGCGTCAGGACAGGCAGGCCGCTGCCCTGCGCGCCAATCTGCTCCGCCGCAAGGCGCAGGCGCGCAGCAGGCAGGATGCCGACAGCCCTGCCGAGCCTACCCCTTCCGTACGCCCTGAAACAGGAAAGCCCAAACCATGCCCGTGATGCCTGATACCTGGATCCGCAAGATGGCCACTGACCACGGGATGATCGAACCCTTTGTGGAAAGCCAGAAGCGCGAAGGCGTGATTTCCTACGGCCTGTCTTCCTACGGGTACGATGCACGGGTAGCGGATGATTTTCGTATCTTTACTGACGTGAACAACGCGATTGTCGATCCGAAGAACTTCAGCCCTGAAGGCTTTGTCTCGCGCAAGGCGGATGAGTGCATTATCCCCCCCAACAGCTTCGTGCTGGCGCATACGATTGAATATTTCCGTATCCCGCGTGATGTGCTGGTCGTGTGTCTGGGGAAATCCACGTATGCGCGCTGCGGTATCATCGTCAACGTGACCCCCCTTGAACCCGAGTGGGAAGGTCAGGTCACGATAGAAATCAGCAACACGACGCCCCTCCCCGCGCGTATCTACGCTAATGAGGGGATCTGTCAGTTCCTGTTCTTCAAGGGCGATTCTCCGTGTGAGACCAGCTACGCGGACCGCGCCGGCAAATATATGGGCCAACGTGGCGTCGCCACGCCCCGGATGTAGCCCGATGGATCGTTTCATCATCCACGGCGGCCGCCCCCTTCACGGAGAAATCGTGATCGGCGGCGCCAAGAATGCGGGGCTGAAGCTGCTGGTTGCGGGGCTGCTCACGCCTGAGCGGCTGATTCTATCCAATGTCCCGCGCATTGCCGATATCGCCACCATGCGTGCGCTGCTGGTGCAGCACGGCCTGAGCGTGGAAGACGTGAAGGGTGATGGCTCGACCCTGTCGATCGGCGGCGACATTACAAATACCGAAGCCCCATACGATATCGTTTCCAAAATGCGGGCTTCCATTCTCGTGCTGGGGCCGCTGCTCGCCCGCTGCCACCGGGCGCGGGTATCCCTGCCGGGCGGCTGCGCTATCGGCACACGCCCGGTTGACCTGCACCTGAAAGGGCTGGAAACGCTCGGGGCCGAAATCACCCTCGAAAACGGCTATATCAACGCCGTCGCCCCTCACGGCCTGAAGGGCGAGCGGATTATCCTGCCTTTTGCCTCGGTAGGGGCAACCGAAAACCTGATGATGGCCGCCACCCTTGCAAAAGGCCGCACGGAAATCATCAACGCCGCACGCGAACCTGAAATGGTCGATCTGGCGAACTGCCTGAACGCCATGGGGGCACGCATTCATGGCGCTGGCAGCGGCACCATCACCATCGAAGGGGTGGAGGCGCTGCACGGAGCCGAGCACCGCATCATGCCAGACCGCATCGAATGCGGTACATATGCCTGCGCCGCCGCCATTACAGGCGGCGACCTGCGGCTAGTCGGCGGCCACGTAGATCATCTGGGCGCGGTGGTCCGTGCGTTGGAAGAAACCGGCGTGGAGGTCTCACAGGAAGGGGATACCATGCGGGTGCGGCGTACCGGTGCCCTGCGCGGCATTGATATCATGACCGAGCCCTACCCCGGCTTTCCAACAGACATGCAGGCGCAGTTCATGGCGCTCCTGTCGGTGGCAGAGGGCGCCTCCATGATCACGGAAACGATTTTCGAAAACCGTTTCATGCATGTGCCCGAACTGAACCGCATGGGCGCGCGCATCAACGTCCATGGATCATCCGCCATTATCCGTGGTGTGCACGGGCTTTCGGGCGCGCCTGTTATGGCGACAGACCTGCGCGCCTCCTTCTCGCTCATTCTGGCCGGGCTTGCCGCCCATGGTGAGACGATTCTGAGCCGGGTGTACCACCTTGACCGCGGTTATGAAGCCGTGGAACGCAAGCTGGCAGCCTGCGGCGCACAGATCGAGCGCGTGCGGGACTGACGCACGCTACCATACGGTCAGGCTTCGATATCTCTGCTCCAGCAGTTATCCGGGCCTGCCGTAAGGAACCAAGCCCTCCGACTTCGATCTGGCCTGCCGCCCATGCCTGGACACACCAGAACACCGGCGGCCGGCAGAACAACACCGCCAGATTACTGTTCCCACCAGACGCTGAGCGTGCGCACACCCTGCGCACCCCGCACCAGCACACCCTGAATATCGGCTGTGGCAGAGGGACCGCTCATCAGCACCCCATAACGGGCGGCATGAAATTCAGGCCGTTCGATATAGGCGGTATGCATGTTGGCTGTCAGGGTGCTTTCTGACAGAATCACCACAATATGCTGGGTCAGATGTGCGGCTGAATTCAGGGTCGGCAGTTGCGCTTCGCTCAGAAAAATCGAGCCCATTTCAGCAATACCGAACGGCGCGCGCACAACCAGCACGTCCACATCAGCCGCTTTCTGCGGGGTGCCCAGCTCTTCTATGCGTACGGTACCTTCAAATTCCGGCACGGCAGAACAAACGATTTTCGCATCCGGGAAGCGCCGGGCAATAGCCGCACTCAGGCTTTCGCCCGCCTGCGGCGCAAGCACCTGTCCACCCAGCAGGGTAAGACTTTTTTCAAACCGCGCACGGCTTGCATCCATGTCGCCCAGCCGTGCGACAGGCGGCAGGGAATAGGCCGCCGGGTCGGGGCGATTATCACGCAGGCGGGTCAGAATGGCGTCACGCGAGCTCATGCGTCTTCCCCTTTCTTTTTGGTCTTCAGGCGGTTCTGCTTGTACCAGCTATGGAATGTCTGCTTGACAGGGTGCGGCAGCTCACGGTTCTTGCCCCACGGATTGAGCCAGTTATACAGCGCGAAACGCGGCAGGACGCCCAGCGCCGTTTCCGTGCCACTGATAGCCGCACGGTAGAGCTTGGGCTGGCCCATAAGCCGCCCGGCCATATGCATGACCTCGCGCTTGACGAAGGGCAGTTCATGATGCTCGGCCAGCACGCGGCGCCACTTGTAAAGCTGTTCATGAATATTGATCCTGACCGGGCACACATTGCTGCAACTGCCGTTCATGGTCGAGGCAAAAGGCAGCGTGCTGTATTTGCGTTCGTTGAACGTCGGGTCGATGATCGCGCCAATCGGACCTGAATACACCGCGCCATAAGACAACCCGCCCGAGCGCCTGTACACCGGGCAGGTGTTCATGCACGCGCCGCAACGGATACATTTGAGTGAGGTCCAGAAATCTTCCATGCCCAAGCGGTGCGAACGCCCGTTATCGACCAACACGACGTGCATTTCGCTACCGTCCTGCGGGCCGCGAAAATGCGTGGTGTACTGCGTGATAGGCGAGCCCAGCGCACTGCGTGAAAGCATCCGCACGAATACGCCCAGGTCGGCCATACGCGGCACCAGACGTTCGATCCCCAACGTTGCAATATGCAGCCCCGGCACGGTCGCACTCAGGTCAGCATTTCCTTCATTGGTGCAGACCACGAAGGTGCCAGTTTCCGCCACCAGGAAATTACCACCCGTCATACCCGCATCCGCGGCCAGAATAACCGGCCGCGCCGCAAGCCGCTGAGACCACGCCAGAGACTGCGGATCATCATCATTGGGGTCTGTATGGTAATGCTCGGCAAACAGCTTGGCCACGTCCGGGGTGAGCTTGTGTACCGCCGGCACCACAATATGGCTTGGCATCTGGTTATCAAGCTGCTGGATACGTTCGCCCAGATCGGTTTCGGTCACGACAACGCCGCGCGGCTCCAGATACTCGCGCATGTTGCACTCTTCCGTCACCATGGACTTGCTCTTGATCAGCGACTTCACGCCATGCTTTTCAAGAATTTCGCCCACGATGCGGTTATGTTCCGCACCATCTGCCGCCCAATGGACGTGAATGCCGTTCTTTTTCGCGTTGGCTTCAAACTGCTCGAGATATTCTGGCAGATTGGCCAGCGTGTGTTCCTTGATCTGCGAGGCGAGAGTCCGCAGTTCCTGCCATTCGGGCAGTTCGTGCATCTGCTGGTCGCGCTTCTGGCGCAGGTCCCACAGGCGCTCGTCATGGAATGTCAGATGTGGCGTGTCCTTTATGAACGCCTCAGCCGCCCGAGCGTGGTTAACCGGCTTGACCTTCATGCCCGTGCTCCGTTCAGGATTTCGGCAATATGAATGAAGCGGATCGGCACACCCGCCCGCTCCGCGCAGCCCTGCTGGTGCATCATGCACGAGGTATCAGCCGATACAATATATTCAGCCCCAGCCTCGTGGTGGTCACGCACCTTGTCCACCCCCATTCTGGCGGAAACCGCCTCCTCCGTCACAGAGAAGGTGCCGCCAAAACCGCAGCATTCATCCGGCCTGCGCGGCGTGGCAAAGGAAATGCCCCGTACCTTCGAAAGCAGGTCCATGGGCTTGGAAAAAAATGGTTCACCCAGTTCGGACATGCTGGCGGTGCGCAGGGCACGCAGCGTGCCGCAACTGTTGTGCAGCCCCACCTTGTGGGGGAACTCGGCCCACGGGAACGCATCCACCTTCAGCACATCATGCAGGAACTCGACCAGTTCATAGGTGTTCTTGCGGACATGACGCACTTCGTCCGTCTGGGGAATGGCGTCAAAATTGTCCTTCACATGATGGGCGCAACTGCCTGACGGCATGACAATGGCATCATACCGGGCGAAGTTCTTCACAAACAGCGCCTCGGCTGCCGCCGCGTCCTTGTTGCAACCGGAATTAGCCATCGGCTGGCCACAACAGGTCTGGTCCAGCGGGTATTCTACATCCTGCCCCAGCTTTTCGAGAAGCTCGAGCGTAGCTATCCCTGTTTTCGGATAGAACGCATCAATGTAGCAAGGAACAAACAGTCCGATTTTCATACGCACCCCCGTGCCGGACATTGCGTTGCCCGTAATTGAATAATGACACCCACACGCAAAAAATCTGAAACCCGCATACGCTTTTCACGCGGGCCTCAACTTCCCCTTAGTCGGCCACCATCTGTGCTTTTGCCAGCGCCGCAGGCTCAGGGCCGCCTGTTGCCCAGTCCAGGAGTTCGACGGTATGCACAAAAGGAATCCCGACTTCACCTGCAAGCTGCGTCATGCAGCCAATGTTGCCGCTGGCCGCAACCTGCGCGCTCACAGAGCGGATATTGCGCACTTTGCGCTCCTTGAGCTGCTGCGCAATGTCTGGCTGAAGCAGGTTATACGTGCCCGCCGAACCACAACACAGATAGCCTTCCGGCACATCCAGAACGGTAAACCCGGCTGCCCGCAAAAGGTCTTTCGGCTGGTTGATAATACGCTGACCGTGCTGCATGGAGCAGGCTGAATGATAGACAACCCGCATACCAGTGGGCCGCGCTGCTGGCATCAGCCCGATTTCAGTCATGAACTCGCTAATATCGCGCGCCATGGCCGAAACTCGAGCCGCCTTGTCTGCCCATTGCGGGTCAAGCCGCATGGTATGCCCATACGCCTTGACCGACGTGCCACAGCCTGAAGTGTTGATAATGACCGCATCCAGTCCTTCGGGGCCGTCTGCCTCACGCAGCCAGGCGTCAATATTGGCCTTGACCAGCGGCAGCGCCTTGTCCTCGGCCCCCATATGCTCGGCGGGCGCACCGCAGCAGCCTGAACCCTGCGCCACAACAACCTCTACCCCATGGCGCTGAAGCAGGCGGATTGTCGCTTCGTTGATGGCGGTATCGAGCACAGTCTGCACGCAGCCGTTCAGCAGCGCCACCCGCTTGCGCCGGGCTGTACCGGGCTTGACCGCAAATGTCTGAGGCCGGTCAACAGAGCTGGGCGCTGGGAGTGAGTTAGCGGGCACCATGTCAATCATGGCGCGCAATGTGCCTGAAAACAGACCGCGCGCAGGCCGCGCCAGACGCCCCAGTGCAATGGCTTTGCGGAATAGCCCTGCGTTGGGCAGCAGTTTGATAAGACTTTCACGCACCACGCGCTGAAACAGCGGGCGACGATAATGCTGCTCCACGTATTCACGCCCATGAGCGATCAGCTTCGAGTATTCCACCCCCGATGGGCAGATTGCCTCACAGGCCAGACAGGTCAGGCAGCGATCCAGATGTTCGACCGTACGGGCGTCGGGAGCGCCACCTTTTTCGTACATGCCTTTGATCAGGAAAATACGCCCGCGCGGACTATCGTTTTCTTCATGTCGGACGGCATAGGTCGGACAGCGTGACAGGCAAACGCCGCAATGCACGCAGTTACCGATAATTTCTTTTGCCAGTTTAATATTGGCATCCGCATCCTGCGCGGCCTGGGGAATATGGCTGAGCATTGTGCGTCTCCTATGCCTGCACCGTCATGCGGCCGGGATTGAAAATACCGGCAGGGTCAAATGCGGCGCGCGTGCGCCTTTCCAGCGCCGCAACGCCTGCGGCCACCGGCGGAAAAGCCCCGAACTGGCTGCGTATGGGGTCAGGCGCCCGCAGGAGCATGGCACGCGCACCAATTTTTTCGGCCATTTTGCGATAGCGCAGGGCGTCCACCTCCGGCTGTACGCCGCGCATGGTGGAAAAGACGACACCCCCCGCCCAGTCCACAAAAAAGCGGCTGATACAGCCAGCCCTTCGGGCTTCATCCACAAATACTGGCATGGCAGTGGCTGGCAGGTTAACGCGCCAGACCAGTTCATCCGCCCGGGGCGCAAGGCAGGACAGTTCGCGAATGTCCTGCCACAGAGCACGGCTTTCCTCCTGCTCGGCGACGCGGGGCGGGGTGGGCAGCAGACCCTCCAGCACCTGACGATTACCTGCAACACCGGGAATAGTGCCTTCCACCCGGATCACGACCTCGCAACACTCGTCCGCTGCCACACGACGGGCAAGGCCGCTCACACCCAGAGGCAGGGCGCGGATTTTTTCAAACAGGGCCCGGTCGTCTTCCAGCGTGCCAGCGGGCACGACAAGCGTCAGCTCCGCACGCGGGGCCGGCAACACCTTGAGGGTGATACTCGTCAACGCCGCCAACGTACCGCAAGCTCCTGTCACCAGTTTGCTCAGATCATAGCCGGTGACGTTCTTCATGGTGCGACCACCAGCCTTGAATACGTCCCCCTGCCCGTTCACACCCTCGACTCCCAGCACGAAGTCACGCACGGCACCGCACAGGATACGCCGGGGGCCAGACAGTGCCGTGGCTACCGCGCCGCCCAGTGTGCTGCGCCTCCCATCGGTTCCATACAGCCCGGTGTAACGGGGCGGCTCAAACGGGAGATACTGGCTTTTCTGCGCCAGCATGTGCTCGAGTTCATCCAGCGTCAGGCCAACCCCGGCACGGATAACCAGATCCTCGGGCTCGTAAAACGCGACCTGATCCAGTCCGCCCAATTCCAGCGTACGGCTGGCCGTAACCGGATTACCGAACCCCTGCCGGGTTCCATTGCCTGTTATCGCCAGCGTCTGCCCGGCGGCTGCGGCGTCCATAATGATGTCCGCCACATCCTGCGTGCTGGAAGGCCGCAGGCATGTCGTCTCTGTCTGTGTCATGTCAGGAAACTCCGCCTCGCTCAGAAACGCGGGATGTCAGGAAAACGAACAGCGCCATTGCGCACATGCATACGCCCGAACTCGGCACATCGGCACGCAGTGGGGAACACCTTGCCGGGATTAAGCAGTTCCGCCGGGTCGAAGGCGCACTTGACCATCTGCTGCTGGTTCAGGTCGATTTCGGTAAACTGATGGGTCATGAGATCACGTTTTTCAACGCCCACACCATGCTCGCCGCTCAGCACGCCGCCCGCATCCACACAGGCAATCAGAACATCTGCCCCAAAGGCCTCGGCCTTTTCCAGATCTCCGGGTTTAGCCGCATCATACATAATGATTGGATGCAGATTGCCATCGCCCGCATGGAAGCAGTTGGCATAGTCCAGCCCGTACTTGACCGACATATCAGCCATTTTATTCAGCACTTCAGGCAGCTTGTTACGTGGAATGGTACCATCCGTGCAGTAATAGTCGGGGCACAGCTTGCCGATGGCCGAAAAGGCCAGCTTACGGCTGCTCCAGATTCTCTGGCGCTCCTCTTCCGTTGTGCTCACCTTGGTTTCAATCGCGCCCTGCGCGCGCGCCACGTCGCTGACGACGTCCACCAGCGCATCCACCTCCACGGCGGTACCATCCAGTTCGCACAGCAGAAGCGCCGCCGTGCTGCTGTCAAAAGTCTCGCGGATCAGCACAGACACGGCGTCCAACACCTTGCGATCCATGAACTCAAGCCCGGCCGGAATAATACCAGCCCCGACAATGGCTCCCACGCAGGCGCAGGCTTCCTCAACCGACGGGAAGCTCATGGAAATCACGCGCGCGACTTCAGGCACCGGCTCCAGACGCACGGCGATTTCCGTCACCATAGCCAGCAGCCCTTCTGAGCCCGTCAGCACGCCCATCAGGTCAAGTTCACCCTCCGCTGCCCCCAGATAGGCACCACCAAGATGAAGGATCTCGCCCGTCATCAGGACGGCCTCAAGACCCAGAATATGGTTGGCTGTCACACCGTATTTCAGGCAGTGCACGCCACCGGCATTTTCCGCCACGTTTCCGCCAATGGTGGAAATAAGCTGGCTGGACGGATCAGGCATGTAACACAGGCCCAGATGCTGCACCGCTTCGCTGATCTTGATATTGGGCACGCCGGGCTGCACCCGCGCGACGCGGTTGGCGGCATCTACTTCCAGTACGTTGCACAGGCGCGATGTCACCAGCAGGATGCCATCTTCCAACGGGAGTGCCCCGCCAGACAGCGACGTGCCCGAACCACGCGGCACCACCTTGACCCCTTTTTCATGACACAAGCGCAGGATCTGCTGCACTTCCGCCGCTGAACCGGGCAGAACAACCAGCAACGGCATAGCCATATAGGCCGTAATACCATCGCATTGATAAGGACGCCTTTCCGCCTCGTCGGAAATGACCCACTCCTGCCCGACAATCTGGCGCAACGCCACTGCCAGGGCGTCGCGCTGGTTCATAATAGCCTGACTGGGCTCGGGCATCTGCATTGCGTCATCTCTTCCGTTCTGGACCGCCACAGGGCACAAAAAGGGAAACGACATGACGCTTTCCCCGCACCTGCCCCCGGTTCGGTTACAGTCTTCATTTTGTCATGACAAACGAAATATCACAGCCGGACCAACATGCCAGCCAGCCATCCGTCCATGCCGCGCTTTTGATATAACAAGAACATTCTGCCCGCCACTATATCTTCAAGACAATTGCCATATGTAGTACGTATGCCTCATGGATATCAGGCACCTGCGCTATTTCGTCACCGTGGCCGAGCATGGCAGCATCACCCGCGCCGCCGAAGCGCTGGGCATGGAACAGCCCCCGCTCAGCCAGCAAATACGCCAGATGGAGCGCGACCTGGGCGTCGTGCTGTTCGAACGCCAGACACGCGGTGTCAGACTAACGGATATTGGTCAGGCCCTGCTGCCACGCGCGCGCACCATACTGGATATGCAGGCCCAGTTTCTTTCCACCGCGCAGGAACTGGCGCGGGGTGAGGCCGGACATATCCGCATGGGGCTGGCAGGGGCGGTGCCACTACTGCCAGTGATCCCCCTGACCATTCGCCGCTTTCGTGAAATGGCGCCCAATGTCACGCTCTCACTGGAGGAGAGCAATACCCCTGCCCTGTGCGCGGCCCTGCATGAGCACGCCATTGATCTGGCAATTATCCGCCCTCCGGCTCCAGACCCCGCCCGCCTGTCAGTTTTTCATCTGCTGGACGAGCCAACCGTGATTGCCCTGCCACGCGGGCACAGGCTGACAACACGCCCGGTCATCAGTCTCGATATGGTGGCGGATGAGCCGCTGATCATTTTCGCGCGGGAACTGGGGCCGGGTTTTCATGATGCCATTCTCTCCGCCTATCAGTCGGCAGGGGTAACGCCAGTCATTGGCCAGCAGGCCCCCCAGATCGCGGGCACCGTGCCGCTGGTAGCGGCGGGACTGGGGGTCAGCGTCGTCCCCCGCTCACTCAGCCAAATCCACACTGGCGGCGTGACCTTCCATGGCATCAGCGCTCCGGCCCCACGCGCAACGCTGGCCGTGGCCATCCGGGCGGGGCAGAACATGCCGCTGGTCACCCGACTGGTTCACGTTCTGCGCAGTGCATGTAAGGCATGGGAAAAAAGGCTGGCTGCCGAATCGTTTTTCGAAACAGAGTAATCAGGGCCTACCTGAGCGATGGTACGGATGGCCCGCCAGAATGGCCTGCGCCCGGTAAATCTGTTCCACCAGCATAATCCGCACAAGCATATGCGGCCATGTCAGCGCACCAAACGAGAGTGTGGCATCCGCCCGCCGCAGCACGGAAGCATCGAGCCCTTCGGCCCCGCCAATGACAAAACAGGGTGTGCGGCCATCGGCCATCCAGCCCTGCATGGCGCTGGCCAATGCCGGGCTGCTCCATGCATGACCGCCCTCGTCCAACGCCAGCACAAAACTGCTCGCGGGACAGGCGGCTAGAATGGCCTGCGCTTCACGCCGCTTGATTTCCTCGGGACTGCCGCGGCCATCAGGCAGTTCCACAATATCAAGCGGGGGACGCAGGCGTTTGCGGTAGCGTTCGACCAGCGCGAGTTCGGCCTTGTCCTTCATACGGCCCACAGCCACAAGCCGCATCAGTCAGGGACTCCGGCGCACAAAGCTGGCCCCCATCCGCTCAAAGCCGCGTTACGCTCTCTTCGTTGCTGTCATCCAGTTCAGCGCCCCACATTTTTTCCAGCCCGTACAGTGCGCGGGATTCGGGCTTGAACAGATGCACGACAATATCACCCGTATCGAGCAGCACCCAGTCGGAGCCGTTCGCCCCTTCCACCAGTACGCGCTTGATACCGATATCGCGCAGCTTGCGCTCGATATGCTGAGCCATCGCGGCAATCTGCCGGTCGGCCAGACCGGTGGCAATCACCATCCTGTCGGCAAAAGACGCCCGTCCCGCCAGATCAATCACGACGATCTCTTCCGCTTTGTCATCTTCCAGGCTGGCGGTGATGATCGCAAGTGACTGCTCAAGCAGGTCGGGAGCCACCACCTCGCGCTTGGCGCGGGTTTTCGGGCCAGCAGCAGCGGCCTTCTTGCGCACCGAACCCGGCGCAGCGGTCTTGCCGGGCACCGCGGCGCGGGACGAGGCTGCCCTTTCCCCCCTGCTGGAGACGGTGGGTGAACGGGGACGCGCCGGTGTATCGGCGGGGGGCTTCCTGGCTATGGCTGTTCTCCTGTGTTCTGCCTATCCTGCCCCGCTTGGGAGCATACGCCTACGGGGAAACCGCCGCGCTTTCGGATAGCCGTTGCTGATATACTGTTTTGTGCCCCGGCAAGGAAAGCCCATGCCGGGGGAGAAAGTAACGCGAGGACAGCAGCCCTGCACGTCGGCACCCGCCAGCGCGCCAGCGCATGGCCGACAGCCCCTTTGAGAGCGGGCGCGTTTTGCCCAGGCCGCGGGAACACCGCTATAGGCAGATCATGCACCAGAACACGCCAGCGTTTCCAGCGTGACAATGAGGCAAGGCCATCGGCCCCCATCAGCCAGACAAACCGCACATGCGGAAACCGTTGCTGCAAAAGACTGACCGTATCCACCGTATAACGGCTACCGAGTCGCGCTTCGATATCCGTCGCCACGATCTTCCGGCCATCGGCCAGAGCACGCGCCGTAGCCATCCGGGCTTCGAATCCTGCCATGGCCTGCCCGGTCTTGAGCGGATTCCCCGGCGAGACCATCAGCCACACCTGATCAAGCCCAAGAACCTTCAACGCACGGCGTGCTATGGCGCGGTGCCACAGATGCCCAGGATTGAAAGACCCGCCCAACAGGCCAATCCGGGCCCGGCGACCATCGCCCCATGTCGGAATGGAGGCCCCCGCGACGTCGGACAAAACAGGCGGCGACGTGTTCGAAGGCATGTTCACTCTCTGCAGCACGGACTGCCTGCGCTCGTTATTGCCAGAATCCGGTTTTCAGGCCCTGACCTGACCGTTCCCGATCACTTCGTAACGAAAGGTCGTCAACTGCTCCACGCCCACCGGGCCACGCGCATGGAAACGACCTGTAGCGATACCAATTTCGGCCCCGAACCCGAACTCCCCGCCATCGCAGAACTGCGTAGAGGCATTCCACATCACCACGGCGCTGGAAACACCGTTCATGAAACGAATGGCAACGCTTTCATCCGATGTCACAATGGCTTCGGTATGGGATGAACCAAACTGCGCAATATGGTCGAGCGCATTTTCCACACCATCAACCACCGCCACGTTCAGCACGGCATCCAGCCATTCCGTGGCAAAGTCTTCCGCTGTTGCAGCGGGCAGTTCCGGCACAATGGCCCGTGCGCGTTCATCCGCGTGGAAGGTGCAGCCCTTATCCGCCAAATCCGCGACAATCTGCGGCAAAAGCGAAGGCGCAATGGCGGCGTCAATCAAGAGGGTTTCCGTGGCGCCGCAAATCCCCACACGCCGCATCTTGGCGTTGAGCACGATCCGGCGCGCCATGGCAGGGTCCGCTGCCGCATGTACGTAAGTGTGGCACAGCCCTTCCGCATGAGCCAGCACCGGCACACGGGCTTCGGCCTGCACGCGCTCAACAAGCGAACGTCCACCGCGCGGAATGATCAGATCAACCAGCCCCGCAGCCCCGAGCATATCGGCCACATGGCGTCTGTCCGCATCAGGGGCGATCTGCACCGCATCTTCCGGCAGGCCGGCCGCCCTCAGGCCAGCCTGGACGGCTGCATGAATGGCCCGTGCGCTGTGCAGGCTTTCAGAGCCGCCACGCAGCAGCACCGCATTGCCCGACTTGATGCACAGGCCTGCGGCATCCGCCCCCACGTTGGGGCGGCTTTCGTAAATGACGCCAATCACTCCGACCGGCGTTGCCACACGACGGATACGCAACCCGTTGGGACGCGTCCATTCCTCCAGCACCTGCCCTACGGGGTCGGGCAGGTCGGCTATTTCTTCCAGCCCCTGAGCCATGGCTTCCACCCGCTCGGGGGTAAGGGTCAGACGGTCACGGAAAGCCGCGGCAGCCGTAGAGGCTTCCAGATCACGGGCATTGGCTTCCAGAATGGCCGGCGCCATTTCGCGCAGGGCAGCCGCAGCGGCCCAGAGCGCCTTGTCTCGATCAGAAGAAGAACTCTGCGCCAGCACCCGCGACGCATGGCGGGCGCGGCGGGCAAGTGCGATCATCGGTCCCGCATCTGGCGAACCATTCCCCTGAACAGGTACGGTCCCTTGCGCCACATGCTGCAGACTGTCTCCCTCCGTGATCATGACGGTGTTCCTATCTCCATTCCGGTTTGGCGGGCCACACTCTGTGGCCCTGTTCCAGTAAAATTTAAGGCCAGCCGCGTTTCAGACGTTGAAACGGAACAGCAGCACGTCGCCATCCTGCACCACGTAGTCGCGGCCTTCAACTCGCAGGCGCCCAGCTTCTTTCGCCCCGGCCTCGCCATCATAGCGGACATAGTCCTCATATGCGACGGTTTCGCAGGCGATGAAGCCACGTTCAAAGTCATTGTGAATGACAGCGGCCGCCTGCGGCGCCTTTGTCCCGGCGGTAATGGTCCAGGCGCGCGCTTCCTTGGGGCCGACCGTAAAATAGGTCCGCAGCCCCAGAAGGCCGTACCCTGCCGCGATCACGCGGTCCAGCCCGCTGTCTTTCAGGCCCAGCCCTTCAAGGAACTCACGGCGCTCGGCATCCTCAAGCTGGCTGACTTCCGCCTCGATCGCGGCGGACACGATCACAACCGCAGCACCCTGTGCCGCAGCCATGGCCTGCACCTTGCGGGAAAAGGCATTGCCCTCAGCGGCCGCGTCTTCCTCGACGTTGCAGACATACAGAACCGGCTTGCTGGTCAGAAGCTGGAGGCGGCGCACCGTCTCTTCATGCCCTGCTGGAATGACAGCGCGTACGGGCTGCCCTTCGCGCAGGGCCTCCATGATAGGCTCGATGATCTCGATCTGCGCCATGGCTTCCGCGTCGCGGTTGCGCGCACGCTTCTGCAGGTTGGGCAGGCGCTTTTCCAGCGAATCCAGATCCGCCAGCATCAGTTCCGTTTCAATGATTTCGGCATCACGCACCGGGTCCACGCCACCTTCGACATGGGTGATGTCGTCATCCTCAAAGCAGCGCAGAACGTGAATGACCGCATCGACTTCGCGGATATTGGCCAGAAACTGGTTACCCAGCCCCTCACCACGGGACGCGCCCCGCACCAGGCCGGCGATGTCCACAAATTCAAGGCTGGTCGGTATTTCACGCTGAGACTTGCCAATGCGCACCAGCATCTCCAGCCGGGGATCAGGCACCGCAACGCGCCCTACATTAGGCTCGATCGTGCAGAACGGATAATTCGCCGCCTGCGCCGTGGCCGTGGCCGTCAGCGCATTGAACAGAGTGGACTTGCCCACATTGGGCAGCCCCACGATCCCGCAGTTGAAACCCATCAGCCCTTGCTCCCTTCCGGTAATGCAACACGCGTCATAAACTGATCCGCCCGACCTTCGGCCAGCAGGGGCGCGGCCTCGGCCGTGCGCTCCAGCAACCTGTCCAGCCACTCCTGACGGTCAGAGTCCGTAAAATTACCCAGCACCCAGCCGTGCACCCGCTCTTTTTCGCCCGGATGACCAATACCAATCCGCACACGCCAGTAATCGGGCGTGCCCAGCATACGATCGGTCGAGCGCAGCCCGTTATGCCCGGCGGCCCCGCCGCCCAGCTTTACGCGCAGGCGGCCCGGCGCCAGGTCCAGTTCATCATGAAAAACGGTTATCCGCTCCGGCGGGATTTTATAGAACGCGGCAGCTTCCTGCACGCTCTCGCCCGAACGGTTCATATAAGTCATGGGTAGCAGCGCCAGCACCTTGTGCCCGCCCACGCGGCCTTCGGCCACCTCGCCCCTGAAACGGTTGCGCCAGGGCGAAAACCCGTAGCGCGCCGCGATGGCTTCCACCGCCATGAAACCGACATTATGCCGGTGCCGACGCATGGAGGACTCGGGATTGCCAAGTCCGACCCAGAGCAGCATAGCCTGCCTTTACCCCATTCCTGAACACAACGGGGGGCATACGCACCGCGCATGCCCCCACGTTCGTGCTATTCAGCCAGTGACCTTAAAAAGCCGGACCGATCAGGCCGTAGCTTCCCCGGTCGTGGTGTCCACGCTCGGCGCGGCAATGCTGGCGATCACGAAGTTGGCTTCGTGAGAGATCGGTGCAGCGCCTTCGGTGCCCTTCACGTCTTCCCAACGCACGTTGTCGTTGATGTCGAGCGTGCCCAGATCAACCGTGAAGAATTCGGGAATGCGGTCCGCTTCCACTTCCACGTCAACCGTGTGGCGCACAACGTTCAGCACGCCGCCGCGCTTGATGCCGGGGGACTTTTCTTCACCCACGAAATGCACGGACACTTCAACATGCACGCGCGAGCCAGCAGCCAGACGCATGAAATCGACATGCACCGGCGTATCCTTGACCGGGTGCAGCTGCACGTCACGGATCAGGGCGCGCTCAACCTTGCCACCCACCGTGATTTCATACACGCGTGAGCGCCAGCCGGAAGTCTGCAGCCCCTTGATGACGACGCGCGGATCAAGCGCGATCAGGGTGGGTTCCTGGTTGCCACCATACACAACGGCAGGCACCAGACCCTCACGCCTCGTCGCCCGCGCTGCCCCCTTACCAGCCTTCGCGCGCGCCGAAGCTTCAATCGATGTAATCTTGGACACGTTGGTCTCTCCTAAAGAACTTGTCATCACACGTGCCTCCAGGGGTGCCCGTGTGGTGGCTGCGCCTTACAGGAAAAGCCCCCTCAAAGCAAGCCTGAGGCACTGTCACAGCCGAATGCAGCCTTGACATATGCGCCCCGCCCCTGCTTCCTCCGCCTTCTAGAGCATTATCATTTTTCCGGTCACAGCCCCGCCCGCGCATCGGGCCAGAGTTCAGGACACAGCCATGCACCCCTACCGTTCCCACAGCTGCTCGGCCCTTCGCGCGCACGATGCGGGCGCCACAACCCGCCTGTCCGGCTGGGTACATAGCAAGCGGGATCACGGCGGGCTGCTGTTCATTGACCTGCGCGATGAAACCGGGATTACCCAGATCGTCATTCCCGCGGGTTCTCCCGTCATGGAAACAGCCGAGCACGTGCGCGTGGAAAGCGTGATAACCGTCACCGGCGAGGTCGTTCTGCGCGAGGAGAGCACCCGCAACCCTGATCTGGCCACCGGGGATATTGAAGTGCGCGCGCGCGAATTCGTGCTTCAGTCCGCGGCCAGTGTCCTGCCGCTACAGGTGGCCGGGCAGGAACACTATTCCGACGAACTGCGCCTGCGTTACCGTTATATCGACCTGCGCCGCGACAAGGTGCACCGCAACATCCGCCTGCGCGCCTCCGTCATTGCCAGTATGCGCCAGCGCATGACGAAGCTGGGCTTCGTGGAACTGCAGACCCCCATTCTCACGGCCTCCTCCCCCGAAGGGGCGCGCGACTTTCTGGTGCCTTCACGCAACCACCCCGGCAAGTTCTACGCGCTGCCGCAGGCCCCGCAGCAGTTCAAGCAGCTTGCCATGGTGGCCGGATTCGACCGCTACTTCCAGATCGCTCCGTGCTTCCGTGACGAAGCCTCGCGCGCGGACCGCTCGCCCGGCGAATTCTACCAGCTCGATTTTGAGATGGCCTTCGCCACGCAGGACGAAATTTTCGCCGTGATGGAAGACGTCATGAGCGGGCTGTTCACGGAATTCGGCAATGGCCGCACCGTCAGCACCGCCCCCTTCGAGCGCATTCCCTACGCACGCGCCATGAAAGTGTACGGCTCGGACAAGCCCGACCTGCGCAACCCGCTGCTGATTACCGACGTAACGGAAGCCTTTGCCGGTTCGGGCTTTGGCCTGTTCGCGAAGATCGCCGCTGATGGCGGCGAAATCCGGGCTGTTCCCGCTCCGGGCGCGGGCGACCGGCCGCGTTCCTTCTTTGACAAGCTCAACGCCTGGGCGCGTGAAAACGGGGCTGGCGGGCTTGGCTACATCACCTTCAACGAAGAAGGCGGTCAGGGGCCGATTGCCAAGAACCTTGAAGCCAGCCGCGTGGAAAGCATCCGCGATGCGCTGGGGCTGAAAGCGGGCGATGCCGTCTTCTTTGCCGCAGGCAAAGGGCATGACGTTGCCAAGTTCTCCGGCCTTGTCCGTACCCGCCTGGCGGAAGAACTCGACCTGATCGAGAAAAACGCCTTCCGGTTCTGCTGGATCACGGATTTCCCGATGTACGAGCTGAACGAGGAGACCAAACAGGTCGATTTCTCGCACAACCCGTTCTCCATGCCTCAGGGCGGACTGGATGCGCTGAACAGCAAGAACCCGCTCGACATTCTGGCTTACCAGTACGATATCGTCTGCAACGGCATCGAACTGTCTTCCGGTGCCATCCGTAACCACCTGCCCGAAGTCATGGTGCGGGCCTTCGAAATCGCCGGGTATCCGGAAAGCGAAGTGGAAGCCCGCTTTGGCGGTATGCTGAACGCCTTCCGCTATGGCGCGCCCCCCCATGGCGGCTCCGCCCCCGGTGTGGACCGTATCGTCATGCTGCTGGCAGATGAGCCCAATATCCGCGAGGTCATCCTGTTCCCGCTCAACCAGCAGGGCGAGGATCTGATGATGGGGGCTCCGGCGCCAGTGCCTGCCGAGCGTATCAAGGAACTGTCTCTGGCCCTGGCTCTCCCCAAGCCCAAGCCCGTAACCGTCAAGGACTGAACACCTCTTGTCCCGCCCTGTGGGAAGCAGGGTGGGACACCGCCGCACCTCGTCTCATTCTGCACAAACACACATGGCCACCGCGCGGCTACGCGCTTTGCGTCGGAGTGAAGTCCTCCGCCCATACGCGCCATTGGTCTCCTCGCACTGATCAATGGTCATGCAGAACAGGCAAAAGGTTTTGACGCCTGATCTGACCAGGGCCTTCATTTTTCATTGCAGATCAAACAGTTCAGAGAATCCCTTTTCCTTTTTGGAATATCGCACGGGCTCGAACGGCTTTTCAGTTTCCTGCGTCGTCACGGACGGTCATACCGAATAGGATAGGCTCCAGTCCGGCTGGCTGACGAAGCGCCTGATTTAAGAACTATCTCTCGCGATTTTTTATGCCATCCACTGTTGCATAAAATAATCAGATGCTTTCCCCTATAGGCATGATTTTTTACCCATTCATGGCTCGCACTCACCGCATACCTACTTTCTGCCTGTTGCTTGCTTCGTGTTTCGTTCTGCCGCTGCCAAGTGCGCACGCGTCCTCCCAGCCTGTCTCGCTGGCTTCGCAGAATGTACGTTACAGCCTTGATCTGGTGGAATCTTCTGACGGCAGCACAACCGACGCCACCGGCAGTATGACTTATTCCGTACGCCGCACCTGCACTGCCTGGGAAACCGTGCAAAAGCTGGAAATCCAGAGCACCACCCGCAAACACGGCCCCGAGCTCATGCTGTCCGATTATGTGGCCAGCGAAAGTCTGGATGGAAGACATCTGACATTCCGCACACAGGAACGAGTCAATGGCCGCATCCTACAGACCGTCAGCGGACAGGCGCAGCTCAACCGCGATGGCTCCGGTTCCGTCACCTATGACCGGCCTCTGGCAAAAAAGCTCAGCCTACCGGCAGGCACCATGTTCCCCATGGCCCATACCGGTGCGCTGATCAGCGCCGCGATCGCCAGCCAGAACGAACTAACAACGCCCCTGTTCGACGGCACCCTGCCTGACGGCGCTCAGGACAGCTATGCAACCCTTGTGGGCTGGACAACCACGCCCTCACCCACCAGCCCGCCTTCCCTGCGGGCTCTGCCGACGGGCCATATTCATGTCGCCTATTACGATCGCTCCCAGCAAGATATGATACCAACTTACACGATCGGGATGCACTCATACGCCAACGGAGTAGTGGACAGGCTAGATCTGGATTTTGGCGACTTCCGCATGAACGGTATCCTGCGGACCCTCGAACTCCCTCGTGAGCCGACCTGCGCGCACCCTCCCGAAACCATTTCTAGAGTGACGCCCTGAACCTACGCGCGACAGCGAGATCAATACCGTAAGCCAGCTCTGATTCAGGCTGACTATCAATGGCAAAACACCACGATACACTCATAATATTTATCCTACAGTGCGCGTAAGCTCTACGAGAGCCGCGATCTGACGCGCCAGAAAATCACGCGTGCCCTGGTCAGTGATTGCGCCTTTATCTACGTCGAACTTGCTCGCCGCCTGGCCGATCATTACTTCTGGCTTGTTCAGAACGTACGCATCGAGAAAAACCAGTATCTGGCGAAGATGATATTGTGCGCGGGCACCGCCAATCATGCCGGGTGAGACCGTCTGAATAGCAAGCGGCTTTTTTGCCAGTGGCTGGGGTGTAACGCGTGAGAGCCAGTCGAGCGCGTTTTTCAGCACACCGGGAACTGAGTAATTATACTCGGGCGTCACGATGATCACGCCATCAGCAGAGGCAATCTGCTCGGCCATATCCAGAACCGAACGCGGTATCCCGCGATCCTGAACATCCTGATCATAGAGCGGAAAATCCCCTATTGAGCCGAGTTGTGAAATACGCACCCCCTGTGGCGCGAGGCTGGGAAGAGTTTCAGCCACGATGCGATTCAGCGATGCCCTGCGGAGACTGCCGAGGAGGAGAACAAAATGAAGTTCCTTGGTCATAGAACACCTTGCTGCACAATCGGGTTACGCCACGTTGCAGGATGGTTCGTGGAAAGGAATTTTTCCACGCCATCTGTCACGACTCGCTCTGACTATAAACAGGAATGCCCTCCGCGTAATAGCAATATGGTGAGGTGAAGCGAGGACCGGCTACCCCCTTTTCGGAGAAGACGGGGAGCATCTCCACGCACTTCTTCAGTTTCTTCATTTCGGCGTGATTTTTTCTCGTAAATGCGGCATGAAAAATAGGTAACGCATTTGCATTTCTTGCGTGCTTACCTTGCTTATGTTCTCACAGTCCACAATCCCCAACTGAGGGCGTCCATATCGTGCTGAGATTCGGTCTTGTAGGAAAAATTGTTTTAGTTACGTGCCTTTTTCTTATTATTTTTGCACTTTCTATTATCGTGGAGATCACGCATCTCGTACGAAGTGAAATGCAGCAATCCTTGCAGGATAGACTTCACGCCAGCATGTGTACGGCTGTCAGTATTCTTGAGCGCGACATGCCGACAGTACATGTCATGTGGGGCGTCAACGGAGCGGCTCAACGCGTTACTGCTGACAGCCTTGCTTCACATTACACTGATCACCGCATGACCGATGCCATTGCCCGTGCGGCAGGCGGTCGAGCCGTTCTGTTCGTAGCTGATGAAAATGGACACAATTTCGTCAGGCGTATGATAAGCGATGCCAATGACACAAGTGAAGCAAGCCAGCGCTCTCTTGGTATGCCCCTTGACCCCGCCACCCCGGCCTACAAAGCCCTTGCGCAGGGTAACTCCGCAGAAGGAGAAACTGTCCTTCTTGGCACCAGATATTACGTTTCTTATCTTCCGATCTTCTCTCCAGCGGGAAAAGTAGTTGGAAGCATTAACGTGGCGGTTACGGCAAACAAAGCAGATTCCGTGATCGACAACTTTATCTGGACGATTGGCATAGTGGCAGGTGGCGTCATGCTATTGGCTGCCATTGGCATGGCCTACGTCACACGACGAATGCTGCGTCCACTCCCTGTGATTACCCATTCAATGCGCAGACTGGCTGAAGGGGATATAGCAACGGCAGTTCCCTATGCCGACAGGCGGGACGAGATCGGCACAATGGCCAGTGCCGTGGAAGTGTTCCGACAGGCCGCGATTGATAAGACCCGTTTAGAACAGGAAGCCGAAGCCGCGCGCCGTCAACAGGAAGCAGAACGTCAGGCGGCACAGAAAAAGGCCCAGGACGCCGCGAACCAGCTACAGACCGCGACTGACAGTCTGGCTGATGGACTGCAGAAGATGTCCGGTGGCGATCTTTCAGTGCAGATTCAGACACGTTTTGCCGCTGACCTTGAGCCCCTGCGTGAGAACTTCAACCAGTCAATTATGCAATTGGCGGGTGCATTTGAATCTGTCTCGGGCTCGGCCTACAGTATCAGCAACAGCACGAGGGAGCTTTCCTCCGCGGCTGATAATCTTTCTCGGCGGACAGAGCAGCAGGCCGCGACACTGGAAGAAACGTCGGCAGCACTGACGCAGATCACCCAGCGTGTCCAGAAAACGACGGAAGAGACGCGCCATGCTCATACGGTTGTCAACGCATCACGTAATGACGCTGAGCAAGCAGGTCATGTCGTGCGCAAGGCCGTCGACGCCATGTCGCGGATTGATGCTTCATCCCGCGAAATCTCCGGCATTGTTGGGCTGATTAACGACGTTGCCTTTCAGACCAATATTCTGGCCCTTAACGCAAGCGTAGAGGCGGCTCGGGCCGGCGATGCAGGGCGCGGCTTTGCCGTCGTTGCAACGGAAGTGCGCAATCTGGCTCACCGCTCTGCCGAGGCTGTAAAGGAGATTTCCACGTTGATCACCAGTTCCACTGGACAGGTCAGGGATGGTGTTCAGTCGGTGCAGGAAACAGGTGAGGCCCTGCACCGGATTGTTGCACAGGTGGAGGAGATCAGTAGTCTGGTATCGAATATTGCCACGGCTGCTCAGGACCAGGCGACCAGCATCAGTGAGCTAAATCTCGCCATGACCAGTATGGAGCAGACAACGCAACAGAATGCGGCCGTGGCGGAGCAGAGTGCAGCGGCCAGCCACAATCTGGCAACTATGGCGACAGAACTTCAGAAGCTTGTCAGTCGTTTTGAGCTGGGCAATACTGCCGGAATCGCCAATCAAGTCCTGCCTCAGTTGAGGTGATCCGAGGTCAGACCTGCTGACCCCTGACAGCTTTTTTGACTTAAACAAACTATCATAGCGCCAGTCTGACAATGTCGCTACTGATCCTCTGGTCTGGAATTACTCCGGACCAGGGGGCCTGCAATCTCTTATGATCATGTGCCTTATCAAGCGTGAACCCGCCCAAAGCCGAGTGCCACATGCGGCGCGTGCAGAAAGCTTCCATATTTTTACAGGCTGAATTCTTTACTATTTATTTCCTGTTCCCTTCGGAAGCAGCATCTGAAGTCCGATAATCCCGACGGCTGCAAAAATCGCACCGTTATAAAATACGGCTGCATGACCGATGTGATCCCACAACTCCCCAGCGATTACACTGGCCACCAACTGAAACAAGCCAATGGTGGCACTATACCAGCCAATTCCGGTTGCTCGCAGTTCTGTCGCCACAAGATCCGCCGCCAGAGCCTTGCCAATACTCCGAAAGATTCCTTGATAAACGCCGTAAATTACAAAAAGGCATCCGATCAGTATAACATTTGTGGACAGGGCAAAGCCAAGATAGGCAATCAAAAAGACAAGAAATGAAACAAGGAGCATGGTCCTTCGCCCCCAGTGATCGGAAAGGTACCCGGCTGGATAGGAGACCAGTGCCGCAACCAGATTGAATGCTGAATAAATCAGGATCGTGGCTTCAAGAGACCCGCCGGTCTCCTGCATCCGCAGGATCAGGAAAGCGTTGCTGGAACAGCCAATACCGAACAACGCTGTGACCAACAAATATTTCCAGTAAATTGTCGGCATGTGCTGAACGCTCGCCCCCGCTCTGGGCTTGACGGACACGGCCTCTGTATTTTCCTTAACGAAAAGAACCATGCAAAACGCAGTCAAGCTAGGAATGAATGCGAAATAGAACATTGACCGGATATCAACGTGCGACACAGACAGCAGCAACGCGGCCAGCAACGGCCCGAGAAAGGCACCTATATTGTCTCCTGTGCCTTCGAATCCGAACGCCCTGCCGCGGTTTTTTTCATCCACCGAAGAGGCAATAAGCGCGTCCCGTGGGGCCGACCTTGTGCCGGTTCCCAGTCGGTCCAGCATCCGAGCCCCGAACAAACCCATCCAGCTTGTAGAAAGTCCCATCAGTGGCTTGGAAATAGCCGCCAGAAAATAGCCGACCAGAGCGATTGACTTTCGCTGTCGCAGCCTGTCCGAGAGCGTGCCGGAAATGCCCTGAGCAATATTTTGAGCTGACTGGACACAGCCATCTATCAGGCCCACGACACTACCAGAGGCCCCAAGTATCTGCGTCAGGAAAACCGGTAGAACCGGGTACAACATCTCTGTCGAAATATCGGTAAACAGGCTGGCTATAGCCAGAAGGATAACGTTCCTTGAAAGTCCGGCGAAGTAAGCCCGGGGCATCTATCGATCCACCTCTGATGATTGGTCGTTATGAGTAGAAAAAACCCAGTCTGCTCAACAATTCCGGGGTTTCTGTCCTTTACGGTCGTCAGGGACAGCCTGCATATACCGAAGCTACGGCTCATCGATTGAGTCATGTCATCTGTTACTGAACAGTGCATGAGCCCAGAATCCATGTAAAGCTGCCGATGGCTATGAAAGAACGTCAGCCGCGTTACTGTCGCCTCAATCGCATTCCTCTTCCCAGCCGTTGGCCAGCGCCAGGGCGTCTTGACTCAGGACAATATATCCACAAAGCTGGATATATGGATACGGAGTCCGCCCTTGCCGCGCTCGGCGCCCTGTCGCAGTCTACACGACTGGAGATTTTCCGCCTGCTGGTGCGCCATGAACCTGACGGGTTGCCCGCCGGGGACGTCGCGCGGCGGCTTGAATTACCGCAGAATACGATCTCCGTTCATCTGGCCACGCTGAAGCGGGCTGGACTGTTGACGTCGCAACGTCATAGCCGCCTGATCATCTACCGCGCCTGTCTGTCACGCCTGCAGGATCTGATGTCATTTCTGGTCAAGGACTGCTGTGCGGGAAGCCCGGAACTCTGCGCATCCGTCATAACGAATCTGTCAGCCTGCTGTCCGGGCAAGGAAACACAGTCATGACCGTTACACTCTACCATAACCCGGACTGCGGCACGTCGCGTAACGTGCTGGCGCTGATCCGCAACAGTGGCGAAGAGCCTCAGATCATCGAATATCTGAAAACGCCACCAAGCCGGGCCGAACTGATGGATCTGGTCCACCGCATGGATATTCCTGTGCGGATGCTCCTGCGGGAGAAAGGCACGCCCTTTCATGAACTGCGTCTTGATGACCCGACCCTGAGTAACGACACGCTGATCGACGCCATGATGGCGCATCCGATCCTGATTAACCGACCGATCGTCGTGACGCCGCTGGGTGTGAAGCTCTGCCGTCCATCTGAAGCAGTTCTGGACATGCTGCCTGGCCCGCAACGCGGCGCATTTGCCAAGGAAGATGGTGAAAAAGTCGTGGACCAGACAGGAAGGCGGATCGTCTGATGCTGGCCCTTGCCCTTTTCATTCTCACACTGGTTTTCGTCATATGGCAGCCCCGGGGCCTCGGGATAGGCTGGAGCGCACTGGCCGGGGCCGGTGTAGCACTGGCGACAGGCGTCATCCACTGGCAGGATATTCCCGTCGTCTGGCACATCGTCTGGGATGCCACTTTCACCTTTATCGCACTGATCATTATCTCCCTGTTGCTGGATGAGGCCGGGTTCTTCCACTGGGCCGCCCTGCATGTCGTGCGCTGGGGCAGGGGACGCGGCAGGGTGCTCTTTCCGCTGATCGTGCTGCTGGGAGCAGCCATCGCGGCGATCTTCGCCAATGACGGTGCGGCCCTGCTACTCACACCTATTGTCATTGCCATTCTGGCGCAACTCCGCCTGAGCCAGACCGCAGCTCTGGCCTTCATCATTGCGACCGGCTTCGTTGCAGATACGACAAGCCTGCCGCTCGTCATCTCCAATCTGGTGAATATCGTTAGCGCCAATTTCTTCGGCATTCCGTTCGACCGTTATGCCGCGATCATGGTTCCCGTCGATCTGGTGGCACTCGGCGCGACACTGGCCGCTCTGTGGGCCTACTTCGGCCGAGAGATACCGACTACCTATCCCGTTGACACACTGCCCGCGCCCGCCACAGCCATTCGCGACCGGTACGTGTTCCGCGCGGCCTTTCCGTTGCTGGCTCTGATTCTACTTGCCTATCTCCTGACGGCCCCGCTTCATATCCCAGTCTGCGTCGTGGCAGGGCTGGCCGCCAGCATCCTGCTGCTTGTCGCTGGGTTTGGGCGGGTTATTCCTGTCCGCAAGGTACTGCGGGGGGCTCCATGGCAGATTGTGATCTTCTCGCTCGGCATGTATCTGGTGGTGTACGGGCTGCGCAATGCGGGGCTGACTGACTATCTGGCCAGCGCGCTGGTCTGGCTTGGCCATCAGGGACTGTTCACCGCCACAATAGGCACCGGCTTTCTGGCTGCTGTTCTGTCGTCCATCATGAACAATATGCCGAGTGTTCTGGTCGGGGCGCTGGCAATCCAGCAGACGCACGATATCACACCACTCACACGCGACCTGATGGTCTATGCCAATGTCATCGGCTGCGATCTCGGGCCAAAATTCACGCCCATCGGTAGCCTTGCCACACTTCTATGGCTGCATGTGCTGGCCTCCAAAAACCATCGGGTGACATGGGGACAGTATATCAAAGTCGGCCTTATCATCACGCCGCCTGTCCTGTTGGTCACGCTGATCGCACTGGCCTTGTGGCTGCCCCAGATCAGCCATCCCTGACGCAACTGAAGGATCTGACGGCCATGTCCACACAGGAAATGCCCGCCCTGAACGCGGAATATCTCGAACGGATCGACCCCGTGCGACTGGAGCCGCAACACCGGATGAGCCATCCGCCCCGTATCCTGCTGCTCTATGGCTCGCTGCGCCCGCGCTCATTCAGCCGCCTGCTGGTGCTGGAAGCGGAGCGTATTCTGCAAACCCTGGGAGCGGAAACACGGGTGTTCGATCCAGCCGGCCTGCCGGTCGCAGACTCTGTGCCCCCCACACACCCGAAGGTGCAGGAGTTACGGGAACTGTCGATCTGGTCTGAAGGACAGGTCTGGTGCAGCCCCGAGCGACACGGTAACATGACCGCGGTGTTCAAAAACCAGATTGACTGGCTCCCCCTTACCGAAGGGTCAATCCGCCCGACACAGGGCCGTACGCTGGCTGTCATGCAGGTCTCTGGCGGGTCACAAAGCTTCAACTCCGTCAACGCCCTGCGGGTTCTGGGCCGCTGGATGCGGATGTTCACCATCCCCAACCAGTCCAGCGTGCCGATGGCCTATACCCAGTTTGGGGACGACGACCGGATGAAGTCCTCTCCGCTCTATGACCGCGTGGTAGACGTTATGGAGGAATTGATGAAGTTCACGTGGCTGCTACGTGATCGCGCCGATTATCTTGTGGATCGTTACAGTGAACGCAAGGCGGAGCTCCGCCTTCCTGAAGGTATGTGACATGTCTGTTGTAGAATCCTTCGATGTCGTCATTATCGGCGGCGGTCAGGCGGCGCTCGCCGCCTCCTATTACCTGCGCCGTACCGGACTGAGCTACGTCATTCTCGATAACGGCACACAGGCTGGGGGAGCGTGGGTACATGGCTGGGACTCCCTGCACCTGTTTTCGCCTGCGTCCTACAGTTCCCTACCCGGCTGGCCCATGCCCGACACCGCAGAGGGCAGCTATCCGACGCGCGAAGAAGTGCTGAGCTATCTACGCCGTTATGAGGAACATTACGCCCTGCCAATCCGCCGCCCGGTAACGGTAGAACGCGTGGAACGAACCGATGATGACCACCTCAAAATCCACACACAGTCCGGGGATTTTCTCGGCCGTGCAGTGATTGGGGCAACCGGCACGTGGTCATCCCCCTTCACGCCCGATTATCCGGGCCGGGATGTATTTACCGGAACGCAAGTCCATTCCTCTCATTACTGGGATGCGACGCCTTTTACAGGCCAGCGCGTGCTCGTTGTGGGGGGCGGCAACTCCGGGGCGCAGATTCTGGCGGAAGTGTCACTCCAGGCGAACGCAACCTGGGTAACACAGGATGATCCAGCGTTCCTGCCAGACGATGTGGACGGACGGGTGCTGTTCGAGCGGGCGACTGCTCGCGTTCTTAGCCAAGGTGACGCAGCGCCCATTGGCGGCTTTGGCGAGATCGTCATGGTGCCGCCTGTGCGGGCCGCCAGAGAACGCGGCGCGCTGCACGCAGTACGCCCGTTCGTACGGATGACACCAACAGGCGTCGTATGGCCCGACGGGCGGGAAGAAGCCATTGACGCCATTATCTGGTGCACAGGCTTTAGACCTGCACTCCGCGCATTCGCCTCACTTGATGTGATCGAGCCGGATGGGCTGATCCGCGTTAACGGGCAGCAGGCCATCAAGGAGCCCCGTCTCTGGCTGCTGGGCTATGGCGCCTGGTGCGGCTCAGCATCCGCTACCCTGCTCGGGGTAGGACGGGTCGCGAGATCCATGATCCCGCAATTAGTCGACTGGCTTGCCGTGCCTGCGCAGGATACCCGCCCATCAGAACCCTGAGTGGCTGTTGATCAGGCCTATGCTCATTTCGGCATCATAGCCCCTGTGTCCATCAGGCGCTGATGCCACGAGAGCGCTTCGGAGAGGATATGAGGCGTATCACCACCGGGCTGACGCTCGGCACGGTCCACATAGTCCAGTAGCAGCGGGCGGTAATCGGGGTGTGCGCAATGGGTGATAATCTGCCGCGCACGATCGCGCGGGCACAAACCACGTAGGTCAGCCAGCCCCTGTTCCGTCACCACAACCTGACCGTCCTGGCTGATATGATCGACGTGGGACACCATAGGAACAATAGATGAAATAGCGCGATTTTTTGCGATGGATGGCGTCATGAAAATCGACAGCATGGCACTTCTGGCAAAATCGCCCGAACCACCGATCCCGTTCTGCACGCGTGAGCCCGCAACACGCGTAGAATTGACGTTGCCGTAAATATCGACCTCAATGGCCGCATTCATGGCAATCGAGTTGAGCGCCCGCACAACGGATGGGTTGTTACTGACCTCCTGCGGGCGCAGGACAATCTTGTCACGCAAGGTGTGCATATGCGTGTTTACAAAATCCGCATAGTCCGGACTCAGATAGAGAGCCGCCCCTGAAATAGCCGTCATCCGACCGCTTCGGAGCATGTCCAGCATACCGTCCTGAATAACCTCCGTATAGGCAGTCAGGTTCTCGAAGGGTGCATCGGCCAGACCTCCCATCACCGCATTGGCGATATTGCCAACGCCCGACTGCAAGGGCGGCAGGGCGCGTGGCAGACGACCGCGCGCAACCTCATTTTGCAGAAAGTCAAGAATGTGTCCGGCAATGGCAGCCGCATCCTTGTCCTCACGAAACGTGACGCTCTGCTCGGGTTCATGGGTGAACACAACCGCCGCAACCTTGTCGGGGTCCACTTGCAAGGCTGCCTGCCCCACGCGCGTGCCGGGCGTTGCAATCCGTGCAAGGGTTGCGGCCGCATCGGGGATGGTCGCGTCCCAGATATCGTGCAGTCCTTCGATCTGGGGCGTATGCCAGGTGTTGATCTCGATAATCACCTTGTCGGCCAGGTCGAGCCAGGTCTGGGCATTGCCGATCGCAAAGGTCGGTACAAGCCCGCCATCGCTACGCACCAGCGCGGCCTCAATGATAGCCACGTCGATCTTGCCAAAAAAACCCGCCCGCGTCCAAGGCGCTACGCGGCTGAGATGCGTGTCAACATAAGCAATGCTGCCCGCGTTGATCTTCCGACGCATCACCGGGTCGCTCATATACGGCATACGAAAGCTCACCGCATCCGCATCCGCCAGCACACCATCGACATCCGTCATGGTGGAAGCCCCCGTGAACAGCCTGAGCGCAAAGGGTTCGCCCTGCGCATGGAGTTCCTTCGCCATGACCGCAAGGGCACGCGGGACAGCCTTTGGAGTGCCCCCTGCGCCGAAACCGCTCGTGGCGACCGTCTCCTTATCCCTGATCAGCCTGGCGGCTTCATCGGCAGTCATCACCCTGTCGCGGAACGCATGGTATCCGATCCGTTCTGTTGTCATGCTCTTGCACACTTTCCTGCTTGCTCTGCAGCCCCATGGGGCGCGCAGAGCGTTCCGTGTTTTCTCAGGGCAGTTCCACAGCCATGGCGATCGCCTCGCCGCCGCCAATACAGGCCGAGGCCACGCCCCTGTGTTGATCACGAGCCTTCAACGCGTGGATCAGGGTAGTAATCAGCCGCGCGCCGGTCGCGCCAACGGGATGGCCGAGCGCACAGGCACCGCCATTAACATTCAGACGTTCGTCAGGAATACCAAGCTCTTTCTGCGCGACCATAGCCGTGACGGCAAAAGCCTCATTCACTTCAAAGAGATCAATATCTCCCACGCGCCAGTTAACCTGTCTGAGCAGTTTTTCCATGGCTGGCACCGGGGCAATCGTAAAATCCCTTGGCTCCATCGAATGAACCGCATACCCCCTGACCGTTGCCAGCACCGGCAGGCCCAGTTTTTCGGCCTGTGTCCGCCGCGTCATGACGAGCGCCGCCGCACCATCTGAAATACCGGACGAGCTCGCCGGAGTTATAGTGCCATCCTTGCCGAAAGCTGCTTTCAAAGTCGGTATTTTTTCTGGATCAGCCTTCAGTGGGTTTTCATCATGCTTGATCAACAACTCGCCTTTGCGGGTCTTGACAGTGACGGGTACGATTTCCGCATCAAACGCGCCACTTTCCACCGCTTTACGCGCCCGCTCCAAGGTCTTGATCGCGTAGTTATCCTGCTGCTCACGGGTAAAACCATACTGGCGCACGGTTAGTTCCGCAAAATTCCCCATAAGCTGTCCGGGTTCGTAAGCGTCTTCCAGACCATCGTAAAACATGTGATCGTAAATTTCGCCATGACCGAGCCTGTAGCCACTGCGGGCCTTTTTTATCAGATAGGGCGCATTGGTCATACTTTCCTGTCCGCCCGCCACGACGAGGCCGGCCGAACCAGCAAGCAGAGAATCATAGCCTAGCCCCATTGCCATCATGCCTGAACCGCACAATTTGTTGACGCTCAACGCGGGAACACTGAACGGCAGGCCCCCGTAATAAGCAGCCTGACGCGCCGGGTTCTGCCTTAGGCCAGCACTCAACACGCAGCCCATGAACACACTCTCAATCATCGCGGGGTCCAGACCACTGCGTGCGACAGCAGCGCGAATGGCAGTCGCCCCCAGATGGGGCGCTTCGATCGTAGAAAAATCACCCTGAAACCAGCCAATGGGCGTACGGGCAGCCGAAACGATAACAACAGGATCGGAAACAGTCATTTTTAAAGACTCCTCGGGGTACGGCGGGCTTAGCCCAGTGCCTGCACCAGTTCCGGAACAATGGTAAAAAGGTCGCCAACAAGACCGAAGTCAGCGACCTGAAAAATGGGGGCATCAGGATCTTTATTGATCGCCACGATCACTTTAGAGTCCTTCATACCTGCGAGATGCTGGATCGCCCCGGAAATGCCAACGGCGATATAAAGCTCAGGGGCGACAATTTTGCCCGTCTGTCCCACCTGCAGGTCATTGGGCGCATAGTTCGCGTCCACCGCGGCTCTGGAAGCGCCTATGGCAGCGTGCAAATGCTCCGCCAACGGAGCAAGCACCGTCTCGAAGGCCTGGGCTGACCCCAGCCCGCGCCCGCCTGAGACGACAATCCGTGCGGATGTCAGTTCTGGCCGTTCGCTTTTTGTCAGCGCCTCACTCTCAAAACGGGCTTTCCACTCTTTGGCTGGCAGGCTGACACTTTCCACCGGAGCACTCTCACCGCCTTGCGGTGCTGCATCAAAGGCAGAACTGCGAATAGTAATAACTTTCAGCTCGTCCGTGCTTTGTACCGTCTCAATGGCATTCCCAGCATAGACCGGCCGCTCGAACGTATCGGCCGCTATCACCCGCGTTATGTCGGAAACCTGCATTACGTCGCGTCGGGCCGCAACGCGAGGCAGGATATCCTTGCCAACGGACGTAGCAGGCGCAATCACGGCCGCGTAATCCACGCTCAGCGTCACCAGCAGTTCCGCCACCGGCTCGGCCAGGAGATGCGCCAGAGCCGGATCGTCTGCCACCAGCACCTTATCAACACCGGACACAGTGGCAGCCGCCCGGGCGATAGAGCCTACGTTCTCTCCCGCGACTAGCACATGAATGACGCCCCCCATGTCGCGGGCTGCGCTGACGGCACGGGCTGTCGCCTCACCCAACGTCTGTCCGTCATGGTCTGCAAGAAGAAGAATAGTCATGTCATTGGTCTTTCCGTTCGGGCTGTCAGCCTCAGATCACTCCGGCAGCGTGCAGATCTCCGACGAGTTCGTTCACATTGGCGGCACAGCGACCAGCCTTGCGGGCTTCAGGCGGCCTGACGCTCAGGACGTTCAGGTGCGCCGCCATATCCACCCCACATTCGGCAACTGGCCTTACATCCAGGGGCTTTTTGCGCGCCTTCATGATATTGGGCAGGGCACAGTGCCGCGGTTCGTTCAAACGCAGATCCGTTGTCACCACAGCTGGCAGCGGCAAAACGAGTGTCTGATGCCCGCCATCGACCTCACGCGTCACCTTCACGCTATCCGCTTCCACATGCAGAGCCGATGCAAATGTCGCCTGCGGCCAGTCGAGAAGGGCGGCCAGCATTTGCCCCGTCTGGTTGCAATCGTCATCCACCGCCTGCTTGCCCAGAATGACCAGATCGGGAGTTTCCTCTGCCACCGCGGTGCGGATCAGTTTTGCCGCCGCCAGGGGTTCGACAGGCTGATCCGTCTCGATCAGACGCGCGCGATCCGCCCCCATCGCCATGGCCTGACGCAGAATGTCCTGTACCTTGGCCGGGCCGATGCTGACCACGACAACCTCTTCAGCCAGACCTTTCTCCTTCAGCCTTACGGCTTCCTCAACCGCGATTTCGCAGAACGGATTGATCGACAGTTTCATGCCCGACAGATCGACACCGCTGCCATCTGCCTTCACACGCGGACGCATATTGGCATCCAGAACCATCTTTATAGGAACAAGAATTTTTTTCATTGCGTCATGACCTGTCATGTTGCATCTGCTCAGAACATCTCGTCAGCCAGCGCCATAATGGAGCCCGCTCCTGCGCCAATCTGCTGAGTCAGAGCGGTAGCCTGCGGCAATACCCGCTGCATGAAGAAAATGGCCGCTGCACGCTTGTGCTGCACGCAGGCTTCCGGCAGAGCCTTGCCCGATGCAGCGCAGGCCAGCACCATACGCACCCACATCCAGCCGAAGCTGACCAGCGCAAAAAGCCGCAGGTAATCGACGGCTGCGGCATTACGATCATCATTATTGGCAAGATCGCCGCTGACGAGCCGTGTTGTCACTCCCTCCAGCAGGTCCAGTGCTGACCGTAGCGGTTCGGCCAAAGCTGCGGCATGGCTGTCTGCCGCCGCATCGGCAAGGGTCTGGCGGATCTGGGCGAAATAGGTACGCACCGGCAGGCCATCGGACAGCATCAATTTGCGCATGACGAGATCCTGCGCCTGAATACCGTTGGTACCTTCATAGATCATCGCAATCCGGGCATCGCGCACATATTGCTCCTGCCCCCATTCGCGAATATAGCCGTGCCCTCCAAGCACCTGCTGCCCGGCGACCGTTGCTTCGAACCCGAAGTCGGTCAGCGCCGCCTTGATAACAGGGGTCAGGAGCGCGACGTTTTCGCCTGCGCGCTGGCGCACAGCCGCATCGGGGTGGAACTTCTCGCGGTCCATTTCCAAAGCCGTATGAACAACCATCGCGCGGGCGGCCTCAATGAAAGACTGCATGGAAAGCAGTGTGCGACGGACATCCGCATGGGCGATGATAGGCACAGTGCCGCTCCGACCCGGAACGCGCCCCTGCAAACGCTCACGGGCGTAGGCCAGCGCGGTCTGGCCTGAGGCATCGGCCACACCCAGCCCCTGCACCCCCACGAACAGGCGTTCAGCATTCATCATGGTGAACATGGCCGCGAGCCCGCGATTTGGCTCGCCCACCATCCAGCCCTGACATCCGTCGTAGTTCATCACGCAGGTGGGCTGGGCATGAATACCCATTTTATGCTCGAGCGCTCCAACGGAAATTGCATTCCGCGCCCCGAGTGAGCCGTCGTCATTCACGAGCACTTTCGGGCACAAAAACAGGCTGATGCCCTTGGTGCCAGCAGGTGCATCGGGAATACGGGCAAGCACGAGATGAATGACGTTTTCCGCCATGTCGTGATCACCCGAGGAAATAAAAATCTTCGACCCTGTAACTGTCCATGACCCATCGGGGCGGGGCACGGCCGTGGTTTTGAGCAGCCCGAGATCGGAGCCTGCGTTGCCCTCCGTCAGCGCCATGGCACCCGTCCAGACACCACTGATCATGTTGGGCAGGTAGGTGTCCTTGAGATGCTGGGTTGCGTGTGCCTCAATGGCCTCACACGCGCCGCGTGTCAGTCCGGGGAACAGACCAAACGAAAGGTTGGAGGCCGAGAGCATTTCATCAACGAGAATCTGCACCGTACGTGGCAGGTTCTGTCCACCATAGTCCGTGGGTGCGGACAGGCCGCCCCAGCCTGCCTCGGAAAACGTCTTCCAGGCCCGGGCAAAACCATCAGGCGTGCGGACAACGCCGTTTTCCAGACGGCAGCCTTCGATATCGCCTACCGCATTCAGCGGATAGAGAACTTCCGAGCAAAATTTTCCTGCTTCTTCCAGAATACTCCCTATAGTTTCGAGATCATTGTCTTTCTGCTCAGGCAGTTCGGCAAAGACATCCTCCACGCGAAACACGTCGCGCAGAAGAAACATCATATCTTCAACGGGGGCTTTATACTGCGGCATGGTTTCTGCTCCAGTTCGAACAGGATTTCAGTTTTTGAGGGGTTTTCCGGTCTCGAGCATGTGCGCGATGCGCGCCCGCGTTGGATCGCTCAAAACCAGATCAAGGAAATACGTTGTTACACGGTCTGTTATCTCTGACAGAGAAACAGGCGTTTTCGCGTCCCCCGACAGGATTTCCACCAGACCGCTTCCCAGAACACGATCGTGAGGCGACAGATCATTCTGCTGCTGCGCCAGAAACTCGGCCAATACGCCCCGTTGCGGCAGAACGACGGCGCGTGGTGTGGCAGGCGTAAAGTCAGCAGCCAGAGCAGCCGCCCAATCCCGCGCAGTGGCAATCAGTCGATCCACATTCATGACTATGCGATCGGTCCGGCGGATCAGATGCTGGGCCTGAGCAGCAAAACCACAGGGGGCAGCCACGCCACGAAGAACCCCGGCAAAAACCTGCTTTGCCGCCTGTTCAGACGACAGACCTGCCTCGTGACAGCGCAACAGCCAACGCGCAACACCGCCCCAGCCTGGCAGCAGACCCACCCGACTTTCCACAAGGCCGATGCTGGCCTCCGCGTGCAGTGCATCAGCACTGGTATGCAGCAAGAACTCGCAGCCGCCACCCAGAGCCAAGGCACCAGCCGCCCCGACAATGGGAAACGGCGCAGCCGCCAGGGCCGTAAAGGTGTCCACGCCATCGGCAAGGAAACGCGCCAGACCGGCCTTGTCGTTCTTTTCAGACATGGCCAGCATACCCTTGAGGTCGGCACCGGCGCTGAATACGCGCCCGTCATTGCCCGCCACAAGGGCACGAAAATGCTTTGGTGTTTCGGCAAGAGTCCGGCGGAGGCTCTCCAGAAGTGTCGGCGTGAACACGTTCATCGGCGTGTGAAATTCGAACAGGCCCACGCCTTCGCCGATGTCCCACAAGGAGGCAGCCTCTGTTGTAAAAACCGGCTGGCGGGCAAGACGCAGGGCTGGCAGCGCAATCACGCCAGCAGGCTGCACGACGGGCTCACGCACAGCCCCCGCGCTGGTCGGCACCAGCACCGTGCGCTGGCCTTGCGCCTGACCATAAAACCCGTCCGCTCCTGCGGCCGCCAGTAAGGGTGGCACGGCCTGTCCATCCTGTGCCAGACGGCTGGCAAACGCCTGCTTACCCAACTGGTCTATCAGTTCAAACGGGCCTGACCGCCAGGCGTAACCCAGCCGCATGGCCGTATCGACCTGATCGGGACGGTCCGCAATCTCGGGCACAAGCGCTGCCGCGTAAGCCAGAGTGCGCGACATGACCGCCCAGGCGTAACGGCCCGCCAGTGTGTCGGAGGCAATCAGTGTTGCGGCGTCCGCATGGGGCAGCACCGGCACTTCACGCGGACGCCAGCTCCGGGTCGTGGGGTCGAACGTCTCCTTCACACGGCGGTCCGCACTCTGGCGATAGAACCCGCTGCCCGACTTGCGCCCTTTCTGCCCCTGCGCCAGCATGGCTGCCACCAGTTCAGGCTCGGCCTCATAAGCCTGCACGGCATCACCAGCCGGCAGAGCCTGCTGCAAGGAGCGGATCAACCCCGGCATAAGGTCGATCCCGATCAGATCCCATAATCCGAACATACCCGTGCTGGGAAAGCCGAAGGGTCGTCCCATGACAGCATCCGCCAGCTCAGGCGAAATGCCCAGTTTCAGGGCCTCTCCCAAGCCTGCGGTCAACCAGTAGCAACCGATCCGGTTGGCTATAAATCCGGGCGTGTCCTTGCATGGAACAATAGTTTTTCCCAGGACATGGTCTATGAAGTGGCTGGCTCGTTCCACGGTTTCATGTTTGGTCCGAGGCCCTGATACCAGTTCCAGCAACCGCATATGACGCGGTGGGTTAAAGAAATGCGTAATCAGCATATCGCCCGCAAGCTCTGACGAGGCGCTGGCCACCAGCTCGGCCAGAGGAATGGTGGAGGTATTGGACGAAACAACACACCCTGCCCTGCGCACCGTATCTATCTGCGCAAACAGAGCGCGCTTGATGTCGAGCCGTTCCGCAACGGCCTCCACAATCCAGTCGCAATCCTGCAAAAGACCCAGATCAGTTCTGGTGCTGCCTGTCGTCACCCGCGCGGCGAATTCGGGCATCATAAACCCGCCCGCCTTCACCTGCCGCGCGACCCCGTCGGCCGCCACTTGTCCGTCCAGATCGAGCAGCACGACATCCACGCCACAACTGGCCATGTGAGCGGCTATGCCCGCACCCATGGTGCCTGCGCCGATCACGCCGCATTTACGAAATGTATCGCCTTTATAAGACATGTCTTGTTCCTTGCGGATTATGGGCCATGCAGTGGGATATTCTGCCTACATGCCGGCATAGATCGGACCACCGCCGCCTTCGGGCGGTGTCCAGGTAATGTTCTGTTCCGGATCTTTGATGTCGCAGGTCTTGCAATGGACACAGTTCTGCGAATTTATGGTAAAACTATCTGATCCATCTGGTGATTTTGTAATTTCATACACACCCGCCGGGCAGTAAAGGCGCGCTGGCTCCCCGTAAAGCGGCAGATTTCGCCGCAGTGGAACGGTAGGGTCTGCCAACTTCAGGTGGCAGGGCTGGTTTTCCGCGTGCGTGGTTCCGGACAGGAACACAGAGGACAGGCGGTCAAAAGTCAGAACATGATCCGGCGTGGGATAAGTGATGGGCATCACCTCCTCCAGAGGCTTAAGCGAGGCCCAATCCGGCTTGTCATGACTCAGCGTACCAAAAGGTGTTTTCCTGAAAAGGGTTTGGCACCACATATCCAGCGCGCCAAGCGCCACACCCGCGGGCAGCCCATAGCGTGACCAGAGCGGCTTGACGTTGCGCACCGGAAAAAGATCCCGACCGATGGAGCTATCGCGCCAACCATCTCGCCATGCGGCCAGTTCTACGGCACCGGGGGTCCGCCACAATCGCATCGGCAACCTGTATGCCAGAGGCAATAGCGTTGTGCGATCCCTTGATGCGGGGCACATTCATGAAACCCGCCGCGCAGCCAATCAACGCTCCGCCCGGAAACGTCAGGCGCGGCACGGCCTGCCAGCCACCTTCCGTCAGGGCACGTGCGCCGTAGCTGATCCGCCTGCCCCCCTCGAGCAGGGCGCGCATAGTCGGATGGGTCTTGAAACGCTGGAATTCATCAAAAGGCGAAAGCGTTGGATTTTGATAATCCAGATGCACGACAAAACCGACAGTCAGGAGATTATCCTGCCCATGATAGACAAAGGAGCCTCCGCCTGTTTTACGATCAAGAGGCCAACCGAGGGTATGGACGATACGGCCGGGCACCACACGGCCGGGTGGCAGTTCCCAGACTTCCTTCAGCCCTGTGCCAAACTTCTGGAAGCCAGACTGTGCATCCAGTCCGAAATGCGCCATGGCGACCTTGCTCAATGAACCGCGAGCGCCTTCAGCCAGCAACGTATGCGTTGCTCGCAGTTCCATACCTGGTGTGTAGTTTTTCGAGTAGGTGCCGTCTTTGTTAATCCCCATATCCCCTGTCACGACACCCGCGACATGGCCCGCTGGATCAAACAGAAATTCCGTCGCGGCAATCGCCGGGTAAATATCAACCCCAAGCTCTTCAGCTTTTTTTGCAAGGTAGGCCACGACCTTGCCCAGAGAGCCGATAAAGCAGCCCTTGTTGCTCATCAGCGGCGGGAACAGCCTTTCCGGCAGGGAAATGGTCCGCTCTGATGTCAAAAAAGCAAAATGATCTTGCGTCACCTCGGTTTGAAGCGGGCGATCCGGGTCTTTCCGCCAATCTGGCAAAAGCGCGTCCAAAGCCGAGGGGTCCATAACCATACCGGAGAGACTATGCGCCCCGGGCTCTGCCCCTTTTTCCACAACGATCACCGTCATGTCCGGCGCACGCTGCTTAATCCGGATAGCGGCCGCGAGTCCCGCAGGCCCTGCCCCCACAATCACCACGTCGCAGGTCACATGGTCACGTTGCGTCACGTCGTCCATCGCCAGTGCCTTTCCGCAGGAATATGCTTCCCACTTTACAACCAAACATTTGTTAGAATTCAAGGAAGGCAATTTTTTGCGTGCTGTCGAGAGAAAATGCACATAGACATGGTCACAGCTTCATGAGCAGGCGCTTTCCCGCCGGCTCGCGCTGCCTGTATCCGCCCTTGTTGTCCGGTTCCCAATGAAACGATCCGCCCCGCCCGCCACCGCCTCCAGAAGCTCGCGCGCCAGACCCGCGAAGGACGTGTCTACTCGTGCACGCCCCCAGCCTAAAGGCGGAAAACTGCGCCCCCCAAAGCACGAAGAGCACGCTGACAGGCGACGTGAAATTCTGGAAATAGCAGGGGAGCTGTTCGCCGAACGAGGCTATCGGGCCACATCGATTCGCGACATTGCGGAACGGGCCGGCCTGCTGGCGGGATCACTCTATTATCACATCCGCTCAAAAGAGGCCCTGTTCGTGGAAATCCACAACACGGCGCTAGCTGCGGCGGCTACGCGTATCCACAAAGCGCTGGAAGGGCTGACAGACCCATGGGCGCGCCTACAGGCAGCTTGCCTGGAAATGCTCGAAATCCAGCTCAACTCAGCCTCGTTGACGCTACCGATCATGAACAATCTGCGGAGCGTGCCCGCCAACGTCCGCGATGTGCTTATCCAGCAACGCGACGATTTTGAAATGATTTTCCGGGAGCTGGTCGCGGACCTGCCACTCGAGGATGATATAGACAGAAACCTATACCGGATCCTGCTGCTTAGCCTGCTGAACTCAGCCGATGGATGGTTCCGGGAAGGACGTCTTTCCCGCGCAGAAATCGCTGCCCAGATTCTTAGGATTTTCCGGCATCAGCGCCACAGTAACCGGCAGGTTCCCTCGTCCGACAAGCTGTCCTGAATATCGATTGGCCTTGCAGCGTACGTGTCAGCCACGCAGCGTACTGCCAAGCTATCCCACCACCGTTCTGGGCTGTTGCAGAAAAGCTCGGGCATGTCCGACCCTCGTACATGTGCGGCGTACGCGACCGCACATCCTGCCCTCGGCGCATGACGTACGGAAGAGACACCGCACGCCACACGAGTGAAGAGAAGCTCCGCCATACCGCCTAGACGACGGAGCTGCCGAGGTCGCAACTATCCATCCTCATGGCCAGTACGGACGTCATTCATTGCGGCAAGCCACTAAGCCCCTTCAGCAGAACACGCTTTTCCATTATCAGACAGGCCGTTTCAGAACGCAGTGGATACCGTACCGGTCATGTTAAAGCGCGGTTCCACCATAAAGGAGTTGCCGTACCCAATAGAGCCGGGGGCGTAGTTATTATAGACGGTAGCCGGGTCGTTCTTGCTGTAAACAGCCCCCATGGCGCCAGTCCGAACGATCGATCCTGTCAGGTTAGCAAAGTTCAACCGGAATGTGGGAGACTTCAGGAAGCTTACCGGTTTGAAGTGGTACCCCAAAGCAAGGCTGTCAGTCACGTAGCCGGGAATTCTCTGATCGCCCGCGACACTGACCGATTGCGGGCCGGTGTAATGCACGGTGCCGTTGAAGAAGAAACCTTTGTATTTATATGTCAGGCCAAAATTCGCCATGACCGTCGGCGCCATAATCGCCTGTGTGCCCTTGGAGTTGAGCATGACGCCCTGATACGGATCGTACACGTTGCTGTCCTGCGTGGCGTGCAGATACTCGACAGAGGCATACGGGCTGAAGCCATAATATTCTCGGCCAGCAATCATGAAATCAAACCCACGCATCGTCTGGCTGCCGATGGAAAACGGTCGGTAATTGTTCATGCCCATGTACTGATCAACAATGCGGTTCGTAACATTGTAGTTAAAGAACGACAGATCAATCATCACATAGCGGTTGTGGTAGCGATAGCCGAGTTCTTCCTTGATGGAATACTGGTTCTTTGGAATAGGCACATCGGTATAAAGCCAACCCATGTCATTTTCGGTCGGCTGACGGTAATCACCTTCAGCATTGATATAAATCTGATTCTGGCTGTTGATATTATAGCTGATGGAAAACTGCGGCAACGGTGCAGTCGTATTCGCGCCCTGTGCACCGTAATAGTCCGTGTTCCAGGCATTGGACATGACAAACTTGAAACCGCCTCTGATCAGCAGCTTATCATGCAGATAGCGCGCCGTGTCCTGCACGAAGAGGGAGTGAATTTCGTACCCTGCCTTCTGCCTGTCTCCCGCAGACTTCCGATACTCGAGCGAGTTGGGACTTGGCGCTCCGCCACCCGGCAAAGCATAGCTGGAAGGATAGGAACGATCCGTCTGGCTGTTGTTGTACCAATACCCGAATGAAAGATGGTTATGGTTATCTATGTCGTAACCAAGAATGGCTGTTGCCCCAACAATCATATCGCCATGCTCCTGAAAATAATTCAGAACATTGCGGGTAACACCGTTAGTTGTCTCCTGCCCGCTTGGCGAGGAACTCCACCCCTGCCCAAACGCCATATAAGGGCGAAGGTCGAAGGTGAAGCGTGAGGGCAACACAAAGTGCATTGGTGCACTGAGAAGGATCTGGTTCCAGTGGTTAAAGTTGTTCTTCCAGTAATTGATATTCTGCGGATCAGAAGAACGCCCCCACCCCTGCCCGGTCCGTTGGTAGGTCTGGAATTCCTGCTGGTTCGGATAATTGTCGATAGTCCAGTCGGACCCGTTCCATGAAATGAACATGCGGGCGTTGGACCCGTTGTTCCAGTCCTTGCGAACCCCAAAGTCGATATGTTTGCGCTGGTTGATCCCTGCCCCCATCCAGCTACGGGCATGGGTGTTGGAAAACGAAAAGTAGGAGCGAATGCCCGTACGGCCGATATCACCGCTTTCAAAGCGGATGAACTCGCGTGAGAGATTATTCGTGCCGTATGAAAAGTCCATCATACCGCCATATTTGTGCGACGGCGTGTAGGTCTGTGATTCGATTACCCCGCCTGCGGCAGACATAACCGGCAGATCACGTGCCGCACTCCCGGGCGTAATGCTGACCTGTTCCACATTCTCGGAATCAACATTCTCAGCCAGATATTTGGCCTGCCCCACGGGCGCGCCATCCAGCAGGATTGCCATATCCAGATCAGTCAGACCACGGGTCTGAATCTGCCCCCCCTCCATGCCGGACGAATCTGGTGTGGTAATGTTTACACTCGGCAAATTCTTGATCAGATCAAGCGCTGTCGAAACCGGGTTCCGGGTTTCGATATATTCTTTGGTGACAGTCTGCACAGCGTTGGGCGCTGTCTCCAGCCTCATCATGCCGCCACCACCTGCACGCTTCCTGCGCGAGGAAGCAACCGACACTTCCTCCGCGCCGCGGGATTCAAGGGCCTTGGGTTCGGCTTTCTTTCGCACATGCGTGGCGGAAACCACGGGCGCGTGCGCCGCAGGGGCGGTTTCCGCCGGAGCAGAAGCAGCGCGCGCCTGCGATACTGATGACCACACACCAAACGCGCTAACCAGACAGGATAATGTCGCGAGACGCTGGCGATAGCTCAGACGAAAACAAGACCCTCGGCCGCGAACAGCGGATCGGACGGACATAATGCGAACCCCCACAGTTAAGGCAGGACAGACTGATACAGCGGACATAAACGATGCGATATCGATATATAACTGTCGGAAGTGTTCCAAACAAAAGCAAAAAAAACACTCCTTTGTTGCCTTTAAGAGAACGCCTTGCGTGCGGTTTTCTAGAACGCAACGTTGTCTTTTTTTATTTTGAGAGAACGCTCAAAACCTGCCTATACTTTGCGCTACAGCCTTGTTTCGTCACATGGTTGTGCGTGTTCCCGCCTGTAGATTTCAAAGGATAAAAGCCACCATCATGCTGTCATCCATCCCCCTATCGCCTGAAGTTTCCGCTGGAAAGCGGGCGGTAAGCCGCTGCGACAGCCTGGGCGTTCCGCCTTTTTCCGACACACCGGCAGGGCTTTTCCGTGCCTATCTTTCACCCGCCCATGCCGCAACACTTGAGCAGGTCGGGGCGTGGATGCGCGAAAGCGGCATGTCCACCCGTATCGATGCAGCCGGTAACCTGATCGGCCACTATGATGGACTGACCCCCGATGCCCACGTTCTGCTCATTGGCTCTCATCTGGATACGGTCCGCGATGCCGGACGCTATGATGGCGCTCTGGGCGTTATGCTGGGTATAGAGGTGGTTTCCTTTTTCCATAAACAGCAGAAGCGTTTTCCTTTCGCGCTTGAGGTTATCGGCTTTGGGGATGAGGAAGGCTCGCGCTTTCCTGTTTCCATGCTGACATCGCGTGCGGTGGCTGGCACACTCCCAGCCCTGCCTGCTGCCCTGCACGATGCAGCCAATGTCTCGCTGCATGACGCACTGCATGAAAACCACCTTGATCCAGCCCGCTACACGGAGGCCGCCCGACCGCCTGGAACGGTGCTGGCTTATCTGGAAGCCCATATCGAACAGGGGCCTGTTCTCGATACTCTTGGCGAGGCCACAGGCATTGTTACCGCCATTGCTGCTCAGCACCGCTACCATGTAACCATAACCGGCGAGGCAGGCCATGCGGGTACCATTCCCATGCCGCTGCGGCATGACGCGTTGGCTGCCGCCGCAGAAGCCATCCTTGCCGTCGAACAGACCGCAAAGGACGGCCCTTCTGATCTTGTCGCAACAGTCGGGCAACTTGAGCTGGAACCGGGTGCACCCAACGTAGTACCGGGCTCCGTGCGCCTCAGCATTGATGTGCGTGCCGGTTCCGACGCGGCTAGAGATCAGGGCGCGGCACAGATCTGTGCACAGATTGAAACCCTCGCCAACAGGCGGGGGGTCTCCCTTACCATTCAACGCCAGCATGACCTGCCCGCGACCTGTTGCGACCCGCAGCTCACTGCCCTGCTGGCCCGCTCTGCACGCCGTATCAACGGATCAGAGCCGCATTTTCTTGTCAGCGGCGCAGGCCACGATGCCATGATCATGGCGGCCCTGGCACCGGTCTGTATGGTCTTCATCCGGTGTCATAAAGGCATCAGCCACAATCCGGCTGAATCTGTATCAGCCCAGGACACAGAAAAAGCATTCGAAATCATGGTTGATTTTATAATCAGCTTTTCTGAAAAAAACGAAACAGAACAGGAATTCTGATCCCATGAGCCGGCCCCCCTTCCTTCAGATTGATCCACCACAGCGGCTGCTCATGGGGCCAGGGCCGATCAACGCCCATCCACGCGTGCTGCGTGCCATGTCTGCCGACATGCTGGGGCAGTTCGACCCGGAAATGACGTTCTACATGAACGAAACCATGGCGCTGTACAGACAGGTTTTCATGACGGAAAACCGCTGGACATTCCTGGTGGATGGCACCGCCCGCGCAGGCATAGAGGCAGCATTGGCCTCTCTCATCGAACCGGGAGCGCTCACGCTCATTCTGCGCACAGGGCGCTTTGGTCTTCTGCTTTCTGAAATCGCTGAACGACTGGGGGCTGATATCCGCGTTCTGGATCTGCCGTGGGGGGAAACCGCAACGCCCGACCAGATCGAAGAGGCCATAAAGCAGCACCGCCCTCGTGTTTTCGCCTGCATTCATGGCGATACCTCCACCACCATGGCCCAGCCTCTTGATGGCATAGGGGAACTGTGCCGCCGCTACGATGTTCTGTCCTATGCGGATGTAACCGCAACACTGGGGGGAATGCCTGTCCGGACGGATCAGTGGGGGATTGATGTCATATCGGGTGGATTGCAGAAATGTATGGGCGGGCCGCCGGGTTCTGCGCCCATCACCATTTCCGACAGGGCGGCGGACTTCATCATGAGCAGGCGTCATGTCGAGGCGGGTATCCGCTCCAGTAGCCAGACCGATGGATCACGCATACGCATTGCCTCGAACTATTTCGATCTGGCCATGATCATGGATTACTGGTCGGAAAAACGCCTGAACCACCATACAGAAGCGACAAGTATGCTCTACGCTGCGCGCGAGGCAGCCTGCATCGTTCTGGAGGAAGGTCTGGAAAACCGCTTTGCCAGACATACTCAGGCCAGTACCGCGCTGATAGCCGGGCTTCGCGCCATGAACCTGGAAATTTTCGGTCAGGACGCCCATCGCATGACCAATGTCACAGGGCTCTGGATACCGGAGAATATCAATGGCGAAGCTGTGCGCACCCGTATGCGTGAGGATTTCGGTATAGAAATCGGCACGGCCTTCGGCCCGTTGGCCGGTCGGATCTGGCGCATTGGAACCATGGGATACAATGCCGTCAAACATAAGGTTCTGCTGACACTCGGCGCGCTGGAAGCGGCTCTGGCGGCTGAGGGATACCCTGTACCACGGGGTGCCGCCGTCGATGCCGCACTTGCCTGTTGGCCCTAGGGCCTTCCGCGCTATCCAGGGAGCCAACGCCATGGAACTGAACAACCCGGTGGTTGTGGAGCAGGTTCGCCAGAGTTCCGACCGCTACGAAACGGCCCTGGCAGACAACGATACCCGCACACTGGACACCCTGTTCTGGGGCGGGCCGGAAGCCGTGCGCTACGGTATCGGTGAAAACCTTTACGGGGCGCAGGATATTGCCGCCTTCCGTCTGGCCCGTACGGGCGGCTCGCCACAGCGTCGCATCCTGCGCCGCGTCATTGTCACAACCGGCACCGATAATGCCGTAGTCAGTCTGGAATTCCAGCGTCAAAACACCACCCGTATCGGCCGCCAGATGCAGACATGGATACGCGCCCATGACGGCTGGAAAATTCTCGCCGCCCATGTCTCGCTCATGGCGGCGCACCCGGAAACGGAACAGCCCGCCCTGTAAGGAAGGAGAACGCCCCGATGCCAGTACCACACGGCACTCCTGCCGAAACGATCAGCCCCGCAGAGATCATACGTGCGCAGGCAGCCGTCCTTGGTCTCGAACTGACGGACGCACAACTGCCCGGCGTTCTGGACAATGCCGCCCTGCTGGCGCGCTACGCAGCCCTGGTCAATGCCGTGCCGCTGCCCGATACATGCGAACCCGCCTTTGAGTACACACCATGATCAACCCGGTAACTGACCTGCCCTCTACCCCGCTCCCCCGTTTTGCCACAGCGCGCGCCATCGCTCAGGCTGTGCGGGCAGGCCACAGAAGCGCCGTGTCTGTGATACAGGACACCTTTTCCAACATGCGCGCAGTAGACCCGGCACTGAACTGCGTCACGCATATGCTGGAACAGGATGCCCTGGAACAGGCGGCCCGGATTGATTGCGCACGACAGGCCGGTGCTCCCCTGCCGCCTCTGGCGGGCGTACCGTTCGGGGTGAAAGACCTGTTCGACATTGCTGGCCACGTCACCACGGCCGGGTCAAAAGTGCTGCGCCATGCGCCGTGCGCCCGGCAGGACGCCGCGATTGTACAGCGCCTAAAAGCCGCCGGGGCCATTCCTGTAGCAAAGCTGAACATGGACGAGTTCGCCTATGGTTTCGCAACCGACAACGCACATTACGGCGTAACCCGTAATCCGCATGATCCCACACGGATGGCAGGGGGCTCATCCGGCGGGTCAGCCGCGGCTGTAGCGGCGGGCGTACTGCCGTTCACACTCGGTTCCGACACCAATGGTTCCATCCGTGTGCCAGCCGCGCTGTGCGGCACGTGGGGCATAAAACCCACCTTCGGCCGCCTGCCACGGGATGGTGCCTATCCTTTTTCAGCCAGTCTGGATGTTGTCGGCTCTTTCGCTGGAACACTGGACGACCTGATCGACACATTCCACATCATGGATGGCGTAGCATCCGACGATGCGCCCGCCGAGCCCGATGCTGCCTCGCTGAGGGTTGCCCGCCTGGGGGGCTGGTTCGCATCCAGCCTGAGCCCGGCTCTCACCACGCTCATCGAGCAGGTCTGCACACGACTGAACGTCACGCAGACCGTGGACCTGCCACATACCGCCAGTGCCAGGGCGGCCTCCTTTCTGATTACCGCAGCCGAGGGCGGCAACCTGCATCTTCCGCGCCTGCGCCAGCAAGCCGATGACTACGACCCCGCCACCCGTGACCGCTTTCTGGCGGGCGCCATGCTTGCCTCCAGCACCTACCTCCAGGCTCAACGCTTCCGCTCCTGGTTCCATGCCCGAATTCACCAGATATTCGAACAGGTGGATGTGCTGATTGCCCCCGCCGTCATGTGCGAAGCCCCTCTGTTAGATGACCCGACCATTCTCGTCGATGGCAAGCCGGTTGCCGCCCGCGCCAATCTGGGCCTGTACACTCAACCCCTGACACTCGCGGGAGTACCCGTGCTGGCAGCACCACTGCTACAGACCCACACCCTGCCCCTTGGCCTGCAACTGGTCGCTGCCCCCGGACAGGAATCAGCCCTGTTCAGCATCGCGCGCAAACTGGAACGTGAAGGCGTGCTCGGCACCATGCCAATACCAACACCTGAATACGCTTAACATCCGCCAGACTCTCCACCCCCACCTGAGGGGTGGAGCAGTCGCTCCACCACCTCGGCCGCGACCAGAGCCGCAATCACCTCCGGGCGCTTGTCCTTTATGCCTCGTCCTCCAATCGGGCAGACAAGGGCCTGTATGCGCTCCTCCGCCACGCCTGTCGCACGGAAGGCGTGCTCGAAACGGCGACGTTTGGTCGCTGACCCGATCAGCCCCACGTAAACCAGATTATCGTTACAAAGCGCCGCCTCGGTTATAAGCGCGTCAAGCACATGATCCGGGGTGAGAACCAGAACACCCGAACCAGCGGGCAGGCTCTCCATCACGGCACTCCAGTCCGAGGTTACGCGCACGTCCACCCCGGCAGGCGGCTGACCGAACTCCTGCGCACGCGGGTCAACCCAGATCAGATTGAGCGGTAACAGCGCCAGCACATGCGCCAGCGCCCGTCCCACATGCCCCGCGCCAAACAGGCACAGAACAGGCCGGAGCGCTCTGGCACGCGCCATATCCCGCTCAAGCGTAACAGCCAGCTTTAGCGTCAATTTCTGTAGGCTGACATGGGCAATGCCGCCACAACACTGGCTTGTATTGCCGCCACCCAGCACAAAACGCATCCGCGCCGAGCTAGTATTGCTTCCCAGCATGGCGCGGGCGCGCTCCACACAGGCATATTCCAGCGCGCCACCACCCACCGTTCCGGCCAGAGCATGTTCGCCCACCAGCATGAACACACCGGCTTCACGCGGGGTAGACCCCTTGGCCTCCGTAACCCGCGCCACCACCATTGGCGACGGATTGGCGCGCCATTGGGCAAGACAGGCCGTGATATCCATCCATGCCAAGGCCCGGAGTTATCCGGCGGCCCGGCTTTTCAGCCGTTCGGCCGTACGCAAAATCTGCTCCGGCGTGGCTGGAGCGTCCAGCTTCGGACAACTGCGATAATCATCAATGCTGGCCAAAGCATCCGACAGGGCATGTAATACCGCCAGTCCATGCACAAAAGGTGGCTCGCCCACTGCCTTGGAGCGGAAAATCGTCTCTTCCCTATTGGGGGCCTGCTCCAGCAACCGTACATTAAAAATCGCAGGCCGATCCGAGCAGGCGGGAATTTTATACGTACTGGGCGCATGTGTACGCAGGCGGCCAGAGGCATCCCAGACCAGTTCCTCCATGGTCAGCCAGCCCGCCCCTTGCACAAAGCCCCCTTCCACCTGCCCTATATCCAGAGCCGGATTAAGAGACTGCCCAGCGTCATGCAGGATATCCACCCGTTCTATCCGGTTTTCACCGGTCAGCAGGTCTACCGATACCTCGGCACAGGCCGCACCATAGGCAAAATAAAGAAACGGCCGCCCGCGACCTGTCTGGGCATCCCAGGAGATTTTGGGCGTCTTGTAAAATCCCGATGCTGATAGCTGGATACGCGCCATATACGCAGCCTTTACCAGCGCCGTGAAAGACACAAGCGCACTACCCACACGCACGCCTTCAGGCAGAAAAACCACGCTCTCCTCAGGCACGTTCCAGTGTCCTGCCGCAAAGGACACAAGCCGGAACTTGATCTGCCGTATGGCATCAAGCACCGCCATACCATTCAGATCGGCCCCGCTTGAAGCCGCGGTAGCGGAAGTGTTGGGCACCTTGCCAGTGGTTGTGGCTGTAATACGCACCCGGTCTTCACGCAGGCCGAATTCACGCATGGCAATCTGCACCATTTTCGTGTGCAAGCCCTGCCCCATTTCGGTCCCGCCGTGGTTCACCTGAACAGACCCGTCTGTATAGACATGAACCAACGCACCGGCCTGATTAAAATGGGTCGCCGTAAAGGCAATGCCGAACTTGACAGGGGTCAGTGCGATGCCGCGCCGGATGGTCTGGCTATCACGATTGAAACGTCTGGCTGCGTCACGACGGGTACGATAATCGCAATCATTTGCCAGTTGCTCCATGACCTCGCGCGCAATCGCATCTTCCACCGTCATGTGATACGGCGTGATGTTGCGCGAGGCTGTGTCATACGTGTTGCGCAGGCGCACATCCAGCGGGTCCAGCCCGGTCGCAAAGGCAATCTCGTCCATAATCCGCTCCGCTGCGGCAATGCCCTGCGGCCCGCCAAACCCTCGGAATGCGGTGTTGGACTGCGTATTGGTACGAAAAGGCTCGGACCGGAGCCTAACAGCCGGATAATAATAGGCGTTATCTGCGTGAAACAGCGCACGGTCGGTCACCGGGCCGGATAAATCAGCAGACCAGCCGCATCGTGCGGCCAGCACCATATCCACCCCATGCACCATACCGTCATTATCAAAACCAACGGTATAATCTATCGCAAAATCATGCCGCTTGCCGGTTATCGTCATGTCGTCATCACGATCAAGCCGCAAACGTGCCGGACGCCCTGTCAACGATGCCGCCAGCGCCGCAAGGCAGGCAAACGCATTGGCCTGAGTTTCCTTTCCGCCAAACCCGCCGCCCATACGCCTTACTTCCACCGTCACCAGATTGGCGGGGAGCCCCAGTACATGCGCGACCATATGCTGGGTTTCTGTCGGATGCTGGGTGGAGGAAAAAACCCGCATTTCCCCTTCTTCACCCGGCAGGGCATAGGCGGCCTGCCCTTCAAGGTAGAACTGCTCCTGCCCGCCGACGACAACGCGCCCAGAAAGCGTATGAGGCGCGGCGCGCACAGCCTCAGGGGCATCCCCTCTGGACATCAGAAATGATTTGCCGACCAGTTCACCCGCACCGTTACGTGCCTCTTCCAGAGTCAGAATAGCCGGAAGGTCTTCATACTCCACCTTGGCAAGCCGGGCCGCCCTACGCGCAGCGTACCGGGTTTCCGCCACGACGGCAAACAGGAGCTGGCCGTAGTAAAAAACCTCTCCCTCCGCCAGCAAGGGTTCATCCCCCGCGTGAACGGGGCTGATCTGATTATCACCCGGAACGTCCTGCGCCGTAATGACACGCACCACACCGGGAAACGCCCGTACGGCCTCCAGATCGAGCGATACAACCCTGGCGTGAGCCCGCATACTCAGGCCGGGTGCGACATGCAGCAGGTTGGCAGGGGCCGGGATATCATCAATATACGTGGCGCCACCCGTCACATGCAGGCGCGCGCTTTCATGACGCAGGCTGCGCGAGACTCCGCCTTCAACAATCGCAGCCTCGCCGCGCCCGTTCATGACCATGCTCATAGACCAGTTCCCCGCGCAACGCCGGGGACCACTGTGCGCCATCCTTCAAGGCAAACCTGCTGCCCTTCGGCTGTTTCCTCAAAAAAACGGGAGAGCAGATTGGCCGTTATAGTAGTACGGTACCACGCACTGCCGCGCATATCGCTCAGGGGGCTGAAGTCCTCCCGCACGGCCTCCATGGCCGCATCACGTGCCGCGCTATTCCACGCTCTACCTATCAATGCCCGTTCGGCCGCCACAGCGCGCCGGGGCACGCCCGCCATGCCACCGAAAGCCAGCCGCGCCTGCGCTATCAGCCCATCCCGCCCGAACTCCAGAGAAAACGCTCCCATTACCGCCGAAATGTCCTGATCAAAGCGTTTGGAAACCTTGTACGCCCGAAAAACCGCATTCTGCGGCTGGGTCGGAACAAACACGCCTTCGATAAATTCGCCGGGTTGCCTGTCCTGCCGACCGTAATCGAGGAAATACTCTTCCAAGCACACGCAACGGCGAGCCTCTCCCTTGCGCAGATGCAAAATAGCCCCTGCGGCAATAAAAAGCGGCGGCCCATCCCCTATGGGAGAAGCATTGCCAATGTTCCCGCATACAGTGGCTGAATTCCGCACCTGAGTGGAGCCAATGCGGCGTAATGTTTCCTGCGCTTCAGGCAAAAGCGCAATCAGGGCCGCCATTGCGTCCGTATAGGTAACGGCGGCACCGATCCACAGCCCCTGCGGGCCTTGCTCCATCCGATTCAGGTCACGCGCCGTCCGTACTGCGATAACATGGCCGAAATCACGCTGCTGTTTGGTCACCCAAAGGCCAACATCCGTTGCTCCGGCAACCAGAACCGCCGATGGGTTACGCGCATACAGCGCTGCCAGCGTAGCAGAATCCGTCGGCAGGCTGATTCTGCCTGCGGCGGTCATCATGTCGAGCGGCTCGTCCTCACGCAACCTGCCCAGCCGCGCGCGAATAGCCGTTTCTTCCGCATCGAAAGGATCGCCCTGCTCCCCGGCCAGTTCGCTGGCACGACGCATGGCGCGAACAATCGGAGCATAGCCGGTACAACGGCACAGATTGCCCGCCAGCGCCGCATTGATTGCCGCATCGTCCAATGCGCCGCCATTGCGCAGATGAGCCGCCATGGACATCACAAAACCGGGCGTGCAGAAGCCGCATTGCGAGCCATGCAACTCCACCATAGCCTGCTGCACCGGATGCAGAATACCATCGGAGGCAGCCAGATCTTCCACGGTAAAAACCTGGGCACCATCAAGCATCCACAGAAACTGGATGCAGGCATTCACGGCGCGCCATTGCAGACGGTCATGTTCAGACCGCACCACCATAACCGTGCAGGCTCCGCAATCGCCTTCGTTGCACCCTTCCTTGGTGCCTGTCCTGCCTTGATGCTCCCGCAGCCAGTCAAGCAGCGTGAGGGAAGGCGAAATACCCTCCAGCTCATGCAGGCGGTCCCCCAGATAAAACCTGACGTGTTGTCTCATGCGCGTGGTCTTTCCCAAGGGCGGATTACGCAACAGGGTCTTGAGTGTTCAGTGGGCCACTGAATCGGGGTTGTGACGCTTGCCGTATGTCAGCAGGCGATCCTCCGGCGAAGGCATGACATCCCAGGCCAGTTTCTCACCTGCGGCCTGCGCCGCGTCTTCTGTTGCCGGAGCTGCCAGCGCCTCACGACCGTAGTTGAAGAGCAGGTGCAGAATGATCGCCGCGAGAGCGCCAAGCGTAATGCCGCTTCCAAAAATAATCTGTGCCCAGGCCGGGAAATGATCTGCGATATGAGGCTGGGCTGTCGCCATCATACCCAGGCCGACACTGGTGCCGACAATGATGGTGTTGTTCTGGTTTTCAAAGTCCACCTGCGCCAGTGTCTGAATACCCGCGACGGCAACTGCGGCGAACATGGCCAGCGTAGCACCCCCCAGAACCGGCGCCGGCACACACGCCATAAGGGCCGCAAGCTTGGGCACACAGCCAAGCAGCATCATGATGACGGCGGCCGCTGCCACCACCCACCGACTTTTCACCCCCGTTATGCGCACCAGACCGACATTTTCGGCAAAGCAGGTGTAGGGAAAAGAGCTGAACACGCCGCCCAGTACCGTAGCCAGACCATCTGCCCGGATCGCCCTGGCGATATCGCCCGCGCTGATGCGCCGCCCTACAATCGCACCCGTGGCAAAAAGATCCCCTGTTGTTTCCAACATGGAAATGGCCATGACGATCATCATGGAAAGAGCCGGGGCAATATGAAAACTGGGCATCCCGAACTGTAAAGGCGTAACCAGAGCAAAGGCAGGAGCCTGGGACACGGCATCGAAATGGGCATCTCCCAGCAGCCAGGCGACCACCGTCCCCATCACAAGCCCAAGCAGAAAAACGATGGTCGCCATAAACCCGCGTGAGAGACGCTGCACGACCAGAATGAAGCCCAGCGTTCCCAGTCCGTAAACGACGCTGCGCAGATCAACGGGATTCTGCACCGTTCCAGCACCATGGCCATTCACGATATCATTTGCGGCCACGGGCAGCAGGGCGAGACCAATGACCAGAATAACCGAGCCCGTCACTACAGGCGGGAACAGGTGCGTAATCCGCGAAAACAACGGGGCCGCACAATACGCGAAAATACCGGCAATAATGACTGCACCAAAAATCTGATGCAGCCCCGTCATACCGCCGCCCGCAGCCACGCCAATAGCAATCATTGGCGTTACGGCCACGAAGGTCACCCCCTGCAAAAGCGGCAGGCGCACCCCGATATGACGCCCCAGCCCCACGGACTGAATGAGCGAGGCAATGCCACATGTGAACAGATCCGCCTCAATCAGATGTTCCAGAACCTCGCGGGGAAGTCCCAGCGCGCCCGCCAGTAATATGGGCACCACCACCGCAGCAGCATAAAATGTCAGCACATGCTGAAAACCATAAAGACCCAGTTGCCAAAGAGGCAGAACCATATCCACCGGATGTATGGTGCAAAACGACGAACTGTCCCCCCGGTCTTTAGAGGCCCCTACGGAGCCCTGAACATTCCGCATGACGCTCAGCTCCCTCTGTAGGTGGAATAACCATAGGGTGCCGCCAGAAGAGGAACATGGACATGTACGTCCTCGCCCAGTCCAAACAGCACCGGCACCATTGCCAGAAACGGGGGATCGGCCAGTGTCGTGCCACGAGCGGTAAAATACGCCCCGATATCGAATTCCAGACGGTACACGCCTTTACAAAGGTCCACTGCCCGCAATGCCGGGCAACGGCCATCCGCGTCAGTCCGGCCCCTGAAGAGTTCCTGCCCGCCTCCGCACTGGTCGCTGGCGTATAGCCGTAGTGCAACGCCCTCAGCCGGGCAGCCAGCAGCCGTATCCAGCACGTGTGTCGAAAGAGAACTCATTGCCGCACCCTATCCATCAGCCTTAACGCCGCAATGGCATCAATCTGCCTGAGCGCCTCGTGCAGTTCCTCATCCGGCGTACATTCAAGACGCCGCGCGATGGATTGCATGATCACATCCTTTGTGGCCTGCCTGACGCAGATCACAAACGGCATACCGAACTTCTCACGGTACGCCGCGTTCAATCCGCTCAATGTTGCGTAATCATGCGGACTAAGCCGATCAAGCCCTGCGCCGCCCTGCTCTCGCCCGGACTCTGCGCTGAGCTGCGGGTCAACACCCAAACGGTGGCCCAGTTCCGGGTGCGCGCGCACCAGTTCAAGTTGTCTTTTTGCGTCAGCCTCCTGCACGACGCGGGAAAAGGCCGCCAGCATATCCGCAATAGACGCATAGGGACGACTGGCCACGGCACCCTGCGCCACCCAGGGCGAGTGTTCATACACGCTCCCAAAAGCGCTCACAAACGCCTCTGGCCTGAGTGCATTTACTTCCGCCAGTGTCATGCTGTCCGGCATCATGGGGGAAATACCTTCTGCCAGTGTCGTGCGATATCGAGGCGGGTCGCTATCCACACCCCCTCATGCCGCTGCACATGGTCGATAAAGCGGGACAACGCCAGCGCCCGCGCGGGCTTACCTGCCAGACGGCAATGCAGACCAACCGACATCATCCGCCCACCCTCGGCGTACAGCATGTCAAAACTGTCCCGCAAATAACGAAAAAACTGCCCGCCTTCAGTAAACCCGTTCAACGCGGCAAATTTCATGTCATTGGCGTCCAACGTGTACGGCACGATCAACTGCGGCCGGCCGTGCGAACAATCGTAATAAGGCAGGTCATCCGCGTAGGAGTCCGCATCATATACGAAGCCACCCTCCTGCGCGACAAGCCGGGCAGTATTGGGGCTTGTCCGCCCCTGATACCAGCCCAGTGGCCTTTCCCCGACGACCTCGCGGTGCAGGGCAATAGCCTGATTTATGTGTTCCTGCTCGATCTCGGGCGGAATAGCCTGATAATCTATCCAGCGCAGACCATGGCTGGCTATTTCCCACCCACTTTCCTTCATGGCAGCAACGGCCTGCGGGTTGCGCGCAAGCGCCATTGCCACACCAAATACCGTTGGCTTTATCCGTGCCTTTTCAAAAATACGGTGCAAACGCCAGAAACCTGCGCGGCTACCATATTCATAGAGGCTTTCCATCTGCATACAGCGCTCGCCCCTGATGGAGGACGTACCAACCATTTCGGACAGGAAAGCCTCAGACCCCGCATCGCCATGCAGGACCGTGTTTTCGGCACCTTCTTCGTAATTCACGACAAATTGCACAGAAATTCTGGCGCCACCCGGCCAGTTCGGGTCAGGTGGCTCCGCGCCATAACCTGTCATGTCACGCGGGTAGTTCTGCATCGCCCCTGCCCTGATCATGGAAAACCTCTCCCTGCTTATTGCGGCGGATCAAGGCTGACCAGCTCGTCCACATTATAGTCCAGCAGGTTTTGCAGGTGCAGTGTTCCCTCCTCGACAAAAAGATCACGCCCGATGCCAAAGGTCAGTTTTTCCACGGCAAAACGGAGGGCACTGATCGAGGCACCGGAAAGCCCCATGCTGGGCATGGCGGAAAACGTAAAATTGTAAATCGAGGACAACATGTCTGCCGCCGGATCGGCCGGATCAGCAGGAAGAAACTGAAAGCGCGAGCCCAGATATGGATGACTGCCCAGAAGCACACTCTGCTCATCCTCCGGCGGGACAAAACAATTCTTCCACAACGCCACATGAGGTGCAACTCTGGCCAGTTCAGGCCTCTGGGCAAGATCGATCACAAACCCCGTACCGATAATAAGGAAGTCAAAACGCATCTCGCCATGCGGGGTGGTCACCACCACCTCATCTCCTTCCTCACGCACTGCCAGCCACGGCGTACCGGTATGAAAGGCAAAATTACGATGGCTACGGCAACGCCAGAACGTATCCTGCGGCGGCGGCTGGTTGAGATCATATATCCGGCGCATGAAACGCCAGCGCACGAGATCAGGCAGCTCAGAAAAATAGCTCAGAAAACCGGCATTCTCCATCCAGCGATACGGATTAACAGAAGGTATTTTCGTGCGCCTCAGGCACAGATCAACACTGGCGCAGCCCTTTTCGAGAGCCGTCGCGGCATTATCGAAAGCGGACGCGCCAGCGCCCAGAACGCCGATACGCTTCCCACGCAACGCCTGAAAATCAATCGCCTCGGATGTATGCGCATACCGTGCCTTGGGAACACCGCGCGAGATAAACTCCGGCACATGCCATGCTCCGCCGCCTTCAATGCCGGTCGCCAGCACGAGTTTGCGCGCCCAGACTGTTTCACACACCCCTCCCGCAAGCTCAAAGGTCAACTTGAGCAGGCCATCTTCCCATTCAACGTCAGTCAAACGATGCCCGTTTTTAACGGGCAGTTCCAGAACATCGCGTATCCAGCACAGATAGTCCTGCCAATCCTGACGCGAAATTTTGTCGAGCCGGTGCCAGGCTGCCGCGCCATACCGCGCCTCAAACCAGGCCTGCGGCGTAAGACTGGGAATCCCCAGATCCGGGCCGGTAAGATACTTGGGAGTGCGCAAGGTGATCATTCGCGCGAATGTGACCCATGGACCTTCGCTTCCCTGTTCCGCCATATCAAACACGCAGCTATTGGCAATGCCCCGACGCCTCAGCCCGAAACTGACCGCCAGACCTCCCTGCCCCCCGCCAATGATCGCAACATCCAAAACCTTCCGACCATCGCGAAAATGGGGAATACACCAGTTGCCCGTAGCGTACTGAATCTTGGCCAGATCATCACGAACACGTTTGTTAAGCTGTTCCATACAGGCATCTCTATCCGAACTCTGCGTGCCTGAAGAACATTCCTGTTTCCTGTTCCCGACAGCGCTGTTAACTATCGACAATAATGTTTCATATTCGGATCGTTCTTGTATATGATTTAATTCAGTCCGATGCGTTCTTAAAATGAGAGCACCGATAAAATGCCCGTCTTTTCCCGCTTCCTGCGCTATTTCGTGGCCGTGGCACAACACGGTTCCATTCGCAAGGCATCCGATGAGTTGCACATTGCTGCCTCCGCCATAGACCGCCAGATATTGCAGGGCGAGAAAATATTCGACACCCAGTTGTTCGAACGCCTGCCGTCAGGCTTGCGTCTGACCACCGCAGGCGAACTTTTACTGACATCGTGCCGCCGCTGGTCGCGTGATCTCAACACGCTCAAGATCCAGATGGACAACATCAAGGGTCTCCGGCAGGGGAGTGCTGATATTCTCATCCCCGATGCCCTGACAAAGGGTTTTCTGCCTGCCCTACTCGGACGCCTGCGCGAAAGTCATCCTGGTATTCTGGTAAGCGTGCATGTACGCAAGAGCCAGCATATGGGCGAACTGCTTGTCAAAGGCCACGCGGATTTCGCCCTCATGTTCAACCCCAGCCATATCCGCGAACTCACGGTACGCACCCACAAAACCATTCCCCTGGGATTCGTGTCCCTGCCGCAGCATCCTATCGCCGCCCTGAGCGAGGCCCGCTTCAGCATGGCGGCGGAGTATCCCGTTATCGTGCCCTCGCCGCCGCTGGCGCTATGGCGGCCAATCGGGCTCCTTGAGGCCGAAACCGGCGTGCGCATAGCCACTGTCGCAAAAGCCGACAACATCCAGATGATAAAATCACTTGTCATGGAGGGGGTCGGTATCGGAATGCTGAGTTATCTTGATGTTTACGACGAAGTACAAAAAAAACAGCTTGCTTTTACCCCCATCTCCAACAAAAAACTGACACCGCTCACGCTGGCATTATGTGTGGATCGCTCACGGCAGCTCTCGACGGCAGCGCGCTTCATCATAAGTGAGATCGAAAACTTTTTCGCCGAGGAAATATGATTTCCAAAAACAGGTCAGCCCTGCGTGGTTGCTATGTCACATTCAGGGACAACCCCTTTCGTGTTCCTGCACAGAGCGCCCTTGTGGTGGAGGAAGACGGCCTGATCCTTATGGAGAACGGCCGGATTACCCAGTGTGGGCCCTATGCTGAGCTGGCGCATCTGCTACAGGCTGATATCCCTGTAACGCATTATCCCAACTGCATTATTTCCGCCGGGCTGATTGACGCCCATGTCCATTACCCCCAGCTTTCGGCAATCGCCTCCTGGGGGCAGCAGCTTCTACCCTGGCTGGAAGAATATATCTTCCCTACAGAAGCGCGCTTTGCTGATCCGGCAGTCGCGCGTGCGGCAGCCCGTATATTCATGACGGAACTCCTGCGTAACGGCACAACAACGGCTGCCGTGTACTGCACGGTACATCGCCAGTCTGTCGATGCTTTTTTTGAAGAATCCCAAAAAATCGGCACAAGGATGATTGCTGGTAAAGTGCTGATGGACCGGAACGCTCCTGCCAATCTGCGCGACACAGCCGCTCAGGGATACGACGACTCCCTTAACCTCATCCACAGATGGCACGGTAAAGGCCGTCAACTTTACGCTGTTACGCCCCGCTTCGCCATGACCAGCACACAGGAGCAGCTTGAACAGGCTGGAGCACTGCTCGACCAATTCCCAGATGTGTTCATGCAGACACATCTTTCCGAGAACACGGATGAAATTGCCGAAGTGGCGCGCCTGTTCCCTGACTGCACATCCTATCTCGATGTTTACGACAAGGCAGGACTTGTCAGGCGGCGCTCGGTATTCGGGCACGGGATTCATCTTGACGAGGAAGCCCTGCACCGATGCCATGCCGCCGGCAGCACGCTCGCGCATTGCCCCACCTCAAACCTGTTTTTGGGAAGCGGTTTTTTTCCACTCGCCGCAACACAGAGCCCAGACAGACCAGTCCATGTCGCACTCGCAACCGATATCGGCGCAGGTACCACCTTATCAATGCTGGGTACAATGGCGGAAGCTTATAAGGTGTCTCTCGCGGCGGGCAAGGAACGCCTGCACCCCGCTCAGGCCTTCTGGCTGGCAACCGCGGGCGCCGCTCAGGCGCTGAACCTGGAAGACCGTATCGGCACGATTGCACCCGGTATGGAGGCGGATCTGTGTGTGCTCGACCCGTATGCAACGCCTCTGCTGGCCTACAGAGCCGCCCGCTGCGATAGTATCGAGGCGCAGCTTTTTCCTCTGATGATCTTGGGAGATGACCGCTGCATCCGGGCGACCTGGGTCGCGGGGCACGAAGTCCACCGCAACCACTCCCTCCCAATATCACGGGATAGTCTGAACGGTCAGTAAGCCGCTACGGAACCGTCACTCCGCGGGTCCGAGGCCCCGTCTATCACACCCGAAGGATGGCGGACTAACGCGCCCGCATGGCCCATCAAGCTGGAAAATGGTTCTACCCGTTCCACCTTATGTCCTGCATGTTCCATCCGAGCCAATAGCCCCGCATCAAAACTGGCTTCCATTTTCAAAGACTGACTCTCACTGCCCCAGGTCCGGCCCAGCAACCAACGCGGCGCTGTAACGGCAGACTGCAACGGCATACCGAAAAACGCATACCGGCTGAAAACGGCCGCCTGTGTCTGAGGCTGCCCTTCTCCGCCCATTGTTCCGTACGCCATTACCCGGCCGTCATCAAAGCGGGCGAGAGCAGGATTCAGTGTATGGAACGGTTTGCGGCCCGGCATGAAAACATTCCAGCCCTGATCTTCAAGCCGGAAAGATGCACCGCGATTCTGCCACAGGATACCCGTCTCAGGCAGAAAAACACCAGAACCGAACTCGAAATACAGGCTCTGGATCATGCTGACACAAACACCCGAGGAATCGACTGCGCCCATCCACGTGGTATCGCCAAACTGGTCCGTGTCCTCTGTACGCTCGGGAACAGGCCATGGCATGGCGCGATTTTTGTTAATACGGTCTAATATTTTTTCAAATCGCCCCGCGTCGTTCAGAAATGCCTGTGCATCTTCCGTCATCCAGCGTGGATCGCCAACATGATCGTTGCGGAAAAGAAAAGCCTGCTTGGTCGCTTCAACCAGACCGTGAATATGCGCGAACCCTTCTCCTTCCTGAACGCCCATGCGCTCGAACAGCTTCAGGATAGCAAGAGAGGCAACGCCCTGTGTCGGCGGCGGCGCATTATAGAGCGAAGCGCCATTCACCCTGACATGCAGGGGCTGACAGGCAAGCGCTTCGTGGTGATTGAAATCTTCATCTCCCAACGGACTGCCAGCCGCGTTCAGGTCTGCCAGCAGCAGTTTTGCGAGACGTCCCGCGTAAAATCCGCGCAGCCCCTCTCGTACCAGCAGCCGGAACGTTGCCGCCAGCGCTGGGTTACGCCGCAGGCTCCCAGCCCGCGAGGCATCCAGCCCATAGGCATCGGCAAAGGCTGCATTCTGGTAAAGCTCGTCCCGCTTTTCAGCCAGAAGCGATGCTTCGCTGAGAGAAACCACGTAGCCGTGCTCAGCATAATGAATGGCATCTTCAAACAGAACCTCAAGCGGCAAAGGCAGCTTCATGGCTGCGCTACGCCGCAGGGCCAGTTCCCACCCGGACACCGCGCCCGCCATGGTATTGGCGGCCCAGCCGCCGCGCCATGGCACGCTCCTGTGCCCCGCCTTCCTGTAAGCCTCAACCGAGCAGCCCCGCGCCGCCGCGCCGCAGGCCTCCAGTACCTCCACACTCCCGTCAGGATAGGAAACGAGCCAGAACGCATCGCCCCCGATCCCAGTCATGTGAGGGTACACGGCGCTCAGTGTGGCCGCCGTAGCCACCACGGCTTCCAACGCGGTGCCGCCTTTCTTCAACACCTCCAAACCACTCTGACTGGCAAGGTGATGCGGAGATGTCACCATCCCACGCGCGGACTGAACAGTGTGAAGCATTGGAAACCTTCTCTTGAATCGAGCTGCAAGAAAAACTCAACGCTTCCTAC
>NZ_BJMV01000012.1 GCF_006539345.1 Acetobacter peroxydans | reverse complement strand
TGCTCTAGACGTGATCACCCTCATATGGTGGATAACGCAAGCATTTTTCTAGGATACATCTTTGTGAGACAATCAACAGTTGTTCGTCCCGATGTGTCTGATGGAGCCCCAGAATGGAGTGGGTGGACTGGCCCGGTAAAAGCCCGATAGTTCCCGGCGGCGTAGAGCACCCGGCCGCCTTTCATATGCTTGATGTCGCGGCAGTAGCCGAAAGGCTGATTGCATCGTTTACTATCCCGGCTCCCTTGCGTGATGCGCTGGTCGTGCTTGCCGGACTGCACGATATTGGCAAGATCAGCCAAAGTTTCCGGGCCATGCTGCGTGAAGGCGTATCCCAGCCGGGTTTTAGTCACTGGGAGCTGAGCGAAGCTCTTTTTTATGTTGAGGATGCGCGGGTTGCCTCTCGGCTCGGCGTCGTATCGTGTTTCCCGCCCACGCGGGGATGTGCCGTGCGTGGATGAGGAAGAGGGCGCGTCGTGTTTCCCATCTGCGCTTGGCAGAGCGTTGAAACAGGTGGCCCCTATTTCGGGTGGTCTACCCAATAGAACGCCCGGACTGATGGTCCAGCGGTGAACGGTGAAAGCCGTTTATCGTCCGGGGGATAGGTAGGGCGTGAGTTCACCTTGTTTCACACTCTGCCAACCGCCCGACGTCAGGAGCGCCGGTTGCGAAGCTATGCCCTTGAATGTGCCTGATATTGGCACCGGACTCGAGCCGGTCGATGGGGTTCGGCACCGTAGTGGAAAACCGGTCAGGAATTACGCCCACGTTGGGCAAAGGCATCGAAGCGCGTAATGTTCCTGAAAGAGAGTTCAAGTTCTATCGGGAATAAACTTATGCGGTTGTGCCTTTTCATACTGGCGTTTTTGTTCACGCTCTATCCAGCCGACGCGCGTTCAGCATCACCGCCAGCCGAAAGCGTGCCCGTTCCCTCGACTTTCACGGCCCTCGAAGGTGCTGCGGCGAAGGCGAGGGCTGTGCATTGCACCACGGATGACTGCAAATCCATGATCCTGCTGGATTATCTCGTCCGCAACGTCCTGCTTTATGAAGCGGGCGATGCGAACGGTGTGGAGAGCATCAGGGGGGTTTGGCGTATTCCGATCGCAGGTCGGCGGCTCGATTACCATTTCCTGTGTCATCACAAACTGTACGGGCCGATGTGTGCTTTCAGCATCCGCTACCTTCAGACTATCAAGGCACCCCTGACAGGTGACGATCCGCTTTATGCCTACTTCGTGCCGACACAGATTTTTCTTGACGCTGTGGACATGGATTTTCGTGATGGCGGCCATTGCGCCGAACAACTCGCTCCCTTTTTCCTCAATACGAAAGCGGGGCAGCAGGTGCGTCATGATACGTTTGAGCTTTGTCACAATGGGTATGAAAATCATCACCGCCCGGTGGCCGCGTGCAACCTCATCGCGGATGACAAGGTTCCGTCCGACATGAGGGATCAACCGTAGAAAAAGCGCTATCGGGGGCACTGCCAGCCTGCCGTTCAATGACTGGCTGGCTTTCTGCTGCCACGCAGTAAGCTGATTTGCTCCGCCTGATCAAACCCAGCGGTTCATCGCAAGGATGGCAAATAACACTGCCCTATCGCCATTTCAGCATATTCTATTTATAAAGGGTTATTCCCTTGTCCGAAGGGTCACGTGCCGATCCTTCTCCGGGAAGCTGCCGTTTAGAACTTCCTTGGCCGACGCCCGCAGGAAAAAGGCACCTTCCGCATACCCCGCCCCTGAAACTAAACAAGGCCCGCGTGTGGTCCGGCACGCTTTCGATCAAGGCGACAGTCTCCCGCCCTGATCGCGATCAGCTGTTTTATCTGAGGATCTCTCCTTGATGACCGACAGCTGCAAGATCCTTATGATCTTTCCGCTTTTCAACTCAGGCTCGTTCTGGAACTACAAGGAAGCCTGTGAGCTGACAGGTGCACGCTACCCGGCTGCGCCTCTCGGTCTGATCACCGTAGCCGCCATGCTTCCGCAGAGCTGGGAAGTCAGGCTGGTCAATCGCAATACGGAACTTCTGACGGAAGAAGACTTCGCGTGGGCTGATATGGTGATGACCGGGGGAATGCTCCCGCAGAGAAACGATGCCCTGCATATCATCGACACATGCCGGGCTAGGGGTAAGCCTGTGGTGGTTGGCGGACCGGATGTCACATCCAGCCCGTCTGTCTATAAAGCCGCAAATTTTCAGGTTCTCGGGGAAGCTGAAGAGATCATGGTCGACTTCATCTCTGCGTGGCGAAGCGGCGCCAGGGAGGGCGTGTTTGAAGCGCCCATGGGCAAGACGGACGTTACAAAAAGTCCTTTGCCGCGCTTTGATCTGCTAAAGATGGATCAGTATCTGCATGTCGGGATTCAGTTCTCGCGCGGATGCCCGTTTAGCTGCGAATTCTGCGACATCATCGAACTGTATGGCCGTGTGCCGCGCACAAAAACGACCGAACAGGTCATGATGGAACTGGATGCGCTCTATGCCCTCGGCTATCGCGGGCATGTCGATTTTGTCGATGACAACCTGATCGGCAACAAGAAGGCGCTCAGGAAATTTCTGCCTGACCTAAAACGCTGGCAGGACGAAAAGCGCTTTCCGTTTGAGTTTTCGACTGAAGCGTCGATCAACCTGGCCGACGATGCCGAGCTGCTGAAAGACCTTGCCGACAGCAATTTCTTCGCTGTGTTCGTTGGTATTGAAAGCCCGGATACCGACACGCTCGTCATGACGCAGAAAAAGCAGAACACCCGTCGGGGTCTGCAACAAAGCATCGAGACCATCCATGGTGCCGGGATTTTTGTGAATGCCGGGTTCATTGTGGGCTTCGACAGCGAGAAAGGCAGCGTCGCTCCGGGTATGATCGAATGTATCGAAGACACGTCGATCCCCGTCTGCATGGTTGGTCTGCTGTATGCCCTGCCGACCACGCAGCTGACACGCCGACTGCTGGCCGAAGATCGTCTCTTTCTGGATGACGGCCAGACGCAATCAGGCGACCAGTGTACGGCTGGCCTGAATTTTGAAACGAGTCGCCCCCGCCGTGATGTGCTTGACGATTACAGGACCGTGCTCAAGACAATTTATGAGCCGACCGCCTATTTTGGCCGTGTGCGCAGGCTGGGGCGTATGCTCAAACGCAAGCGCGCGCATCGGATGATCAAGGGGGATCTTCGTAGCTTCTTCCGGCTGCTCTTCCGCATCCATCGTGCAGGCCCGGGCACGGCTGGGCAATTCTGGCGTATGCTGGTCGACTGCGCCCTGCATAACCCAAAAGCACTGCCTTACGTGGTCATGACCAGCGCGCTGTATCTGCATCTTGGACCGTTTGCACGGCAGGTCGTTGAAGAGATTGATCAGGAAATCGCCAAGCTCGATCAGGGGCTCTGGCAAGCCCCACTTCTCCGGGAGAAGCCTGTCGAAAGAGTGCTTCAACCTGTCTGATTACGCTGTGAATTCCTGTCGTTCAGAGAGTTATCCGAGCGCAGGTGCGGGTTCAGAATCAATACGGGGCACCATCTGTCCGGTGGGGCTCCTCAGAAATAAGATCGAAATTCTATCTTTGCGTTCTGTAAGGCGGACAGGCAGCTACCGCCCTCATGTCGGACATTTGCGGGTGGCAAAAAATATCGGCCTGCGTGGCGAAGCGGCCAGGAGGCTCGCCCCGGATAATCAAAAACCCCGTCGATCTGACGGACGGTCAGCAGAGACGCCTTCTACAGGTCAATCTCCCGAGCTATGAGGCGATCGTTCGTCGGGGCACCCATGCCTACCTGACACAAAACGAGTTCGATGCTCTCGTCTCGTACGCCTATAATCCAGGAAGAGGTTGGCCAGGCGTCCGTGCTGCTATAAACAGCGGCGACAAACGCAAGGCCGTCAGGATCATTGAGAAGCAGGTGAGCTCGAAAGGCAAGGTCTTGCCGGCCTGGTCAAGAGACGGCACGACGAGGCCATGCTGCTGCTGGAAGGACGATATTGTTGACTCGCACTATCCTGAGCCTGATTTGCGCCATCTGCATCGGCGGCACCACACATGCGGACGCCAAGCCGGTATCTTTGGAGGAACTGACCTACAATCTCAATACGAGGTTCAACGACGAGCTTGATGGAAAGGCGTTTCTCAATGGGCGGTTGATCGAGCGCGTCGAACGTGTTTCGGCCTGTGTGTCGGCGGTCTGGACCCGTAGCGGCGGCGTCGGATCGCCGCTGCGGCGCGACCTGCTGGAATGGGACAAAATGTTTGATGGCGATCCTCGGATCGAGGGTCAGTCTTACTATTTGACTTTCGTCTATGCCGACCATCGGAGCGACGATGTCGTGTCCATGCCTCTTACGGCGCAGCCGGAGCGTTTTGAAGATACGGCGGGTGTCTACCTCCCATCGTGCCAACCGAAACCACATCATCGCAAGTAACGATCTTTGCGCCGGATGATCCTGCCGGAAACATAACGCTCGACGGGTCTGCCAGAGCCGACCTTCGGCTTCCCCCCCAAGCCCGCCTGTCCGTCATGCGTTAACCGGACAGGCCGCCATCGTCGCGTACACGATACTCGATGCCTCGAACTGAACCGGTTACGAGGCAGTGTGGTAGCGGCTTTGGGTGTGTGCTATATGGGTAAATGGCGTGTCGTAGCGCCTTTTTGCACGAGGCGGCCCCTATGTCGGGTGGCCTGCCAAATAAAACACCCGGCCTGATAGGTCTCAACGGTGAATGGCGACGGCTGTTCATCGGGGGAATAGGCAGGGCGTGACTATGCCTCGTGTAAACACGCTACGACCCGCCCGACGCCAGGAGGCGCCGATGCTCAAACGCGTCTGTCGTAGGGCGCAATAGCACGAGGCAAAAGACAATGGCTGGCAAGACATTCAAAGCCAAAAGAACAACCCCGAAAATGGGCAGCGCGCCCGGTTTTAATGCCGTCCGCCGCGCGCCATGCGCGCGGAAATACCGATCCCTTGCGCAGTGAGGGGGCCGGTTCCATGCTGCCGAAGCCACTGCGCAGAGTCAGTCTGTATTTTAGAAAAAGGAGGAACCGTCGGCTTTGTGAAATCATAGACACACTGCATCAGGCAACCGGCGGGCCGGTGAATGTGCTTGATATAGGCGGTTCTCTTGTTTTCTGGCTTTCCGTTCCAGAAATTACACGCAACAAATGCAGTATCCATACCCTCAACCTGCCGGGTGTTCTTGAAAATCTCCCGCCGGAAGAAGAAAGTCTTCGCAAAACGGTCAACATGATTACGGGCGATGCGCGCGACCTGAGCATGTTTGCCGATCAATCATTTGATATCGTCATCTGCAACTCGGTGATCGAGCATGTTGGCAACTGGCTGGATATGCGAAAAGCCGCCAATGAAGCCCGACGGGTTGGAAAGCGCGGATGGTTTCAGGCCCCTGCCTTCGAGTTCCCGCTTGAGCAGCATTTTCTGCTGCCTTTCATTCACTGGCTGGCCGACCCTTTGTAGGTCTGTATCATCAGGCTGTTCCGTCCAGCTTTCAAAGCCATGTCAGTAGATGACCAGTATATGGCGGTTTATCATACGCGCCCGCTCACCCGCGCGCAGTTTTCAGCATTGCTGCCTGATACTGACAGGCTTTCAGAACGGCTTTTGTTCCCCAAAAGCCACGTGGCGATCTGGTGATGCAATCCGGGTTGGGTCGTTTACCGGCCCAACCCGCTTTACTGATTTCCTGACGGCTGGTCGCAATCGTCGTACGCCCGTTGATTTTGATGGTCTGAAGCTTGTAAGTTTCCACCCGGAAAAACCGGCCTGAAAACCCATTTTTGGTTGGTAGGATCTTTGACACCATAAAAAACGTTTTGAATCAGTTGCTTACAGGAAGAGTGTTCCCCGCCCGCGCGGGGATGAACCGAGATCGGGGATTGCGTCCCGTGTGGTATGTTTGTGTTCCCCGCCCGCGCGGGGATGAACCGTTCACTATCCTTGGCCCGCAGCGTGTTCTTGGGTGTTCCCCGCCCGCGCGGGGATGAACCGTAATTTAGTATTTTTCCCAGTAGGAAACGCAAGTGTTCCCCGCCCGCGCGGGGATGAACCGATCTGTTCGCGCAGGGGCGGCCAGAGGGCGTCGTGTTCCCCGCTCGCGCGGGGATGAACCGTGGGGCGAGCGCGAGGTGGAGCGTATGGGTGCGTGTTCCTCGCCCACGCGGGGATGAATCGCAGGTGGCGGTTACGATTTCTGTATTCTCGGGGTGTTTCCCGCTGAAGGACAGCCAGTTTATTGGAGGCGGCGGAACGCGGCTGACGAGCGTTTTCCTTCTTGGCGTCGTTCAGGCCTCAGGGCCGGAAGTAGCCGGAGCCGGGGCTGGCTCGTGGTTTGGTATCTGTTCACGCGAGAGCGCGCCCGGCAATGCCAGACACGCTAGAAGCCCGGCCATCAGCAGGAAGAACAGACCAGACCACCAGCCATACAGAAAAGCTCCGGCAATGCCGCCCAGTGTGAACGACAGCGCAATGGCGGCGTGCAGGCCAAGCCGTTCGCGCGTGCCTGCGCGTCGGGTCGGGTCGACCGGGCGAAAGAGGGCCTCCAGCCAGTCGGCCAGTTCCAGCCCCACATCGGTGAGCATCCCGGTCATATGGGTGGTGCGGACACGGGCTCCAGAAATGCGCGTAACCGTGGCGTTCTGAAGCCCCATAAGAAAGCTCAGCCCGTAGGCCAGCATCGGCCCGCGCGGCTGGGCGGAAAGCAGCAGATCCACGCCCCCCAGAAGCCCAAGCAGGCAGGCTTCCAGAAGGATGCTCCGCGCGTAGATCGACGGCAGGTGCCGCCGCCGTCCCGTGTTGACAAGCAGGGCAGAAAGCACGGCCCCGGCTACAAAGGCCAGAATCAGGCCGCAGCAGGAGAGCACAAGCTCCATATGGCCTTCATGCAGGCCGCTGGCCAGAGCCGAGACATTGCCCGTCATGTTCGCCGAATAATAGCCGACAGCAAGAAACCCGGCCGCATTGACCGCGCCCGCAACAGCGGCCAGAGAACAGCCCAGACGCCTGTCTATGATGGCGTTGCGCTCCGCCCCCTCATGAACAAGCACCTGTTTCCCCCCGTTTCCACTGGCTGCGGCCAGTTCTGTTGAAGGCCATGCCAGTCTCCTGATTGTCAGAGTGGCATCACGCTTCCGCAGCATCATAAAGAGAAGCAGGATGCCATGCCAGATGGCCGGGCCATTGTAGCGGTTTCCGCCCCGGTTCCCATGGCACAAACCGCGCAATCACCTGAACGTCATTGCCGCCGTTTACGCGTGTCTGTCGAAATTGACGCATCTCAACGACAGGATTTTTCCTTGCGCGCCGTATGACCCGACCGGGTATTCTGCCGTCCGCACAGGTTCAGAAAAGGACACCGCCATGAGATACGCCCACAGCAACTTCGAGGCTTTTGTCCGGCCTCCCGCGCCGCAGGGTAACAAAAACCGCTGCGCCTGGATTGTCGGCGCCGGGCTGGGGGGTATGGCGGCGGCGGCTTTCCTCATCCGCGATGCGGGCCTTACCCCGTCGAACATCACTCTTCTTGAGGCTTCCGAGGCCGATGGCGGGGCGCTGGATGGTGCAGGCAACGCCCGGACTGGCTGGCTTATCCGTGGCGGGCGGGAAATGGAGGAGCAGTTCCAGTGTTTATGGGACTTGTTCCGCTCCGTTCCCTCGCTGGAAATGCCCGGCGCTTCGGTGCTTGACGAGGTCTGGCAGGTCAACCGGGATGATCCTTCCACCAGCCCGGTACGCGCCCTGCACAAGCGCGGCCAGCCGCTGCCCGACCGTGACAGCCTGACGCTAACGGGCAAGGCGCGGCGCGAGATTGTCGCGCTCATTCTCACGGACGAGGAAGCACTGGCGGGCAAGACCATTGCGGATGTCCTGTCCGATGAGTTCATGCGCTCGAACTTCTGGCTGTTCTGGCGCTCCATGTTCGCGTTTGAGACATGGCACAGCGCGATTGAAATGAAGCGTTATCTGGCCCGCTTTGTGCATCAGATTCTCGGACTGAAAGACCTGCATACGCTGAAATTCACCAAATATAACCAGCAGGAATCCCTAAGCCGACCACTGGCGACATGGCTTGCCGCGCAGGGTGTCGTGTTCCGTCATGGTGTGCGGGTTACAAATGTTGTTGTTGCCACCGGGGGCGAGCAAAAACGGGCAACCCGCCTCCACTGGGTGGAAAATGGCAGCGCCGCAGGGGTGGATGTCGGGCCGGACGCACTGGTTTTCGTTACCAACGGCTCCATGGTGGAAAATTCCCGCTGGGGCGACCAGCATACGCCCGCGCCGATCGACACAACGATTGGGGAGGGAAGCATATGGCAGCTCTGGCGTAATATCGCCGCGCAAAGCCCGGCCTTCGGACGACCAGATGTGTTCTGCAGCGATACACAAAAATCCCGCTGGCTGTCGGCAACGGTCACGACGCTGGACGCGCGTATTCCCGCCCTTGTGGAGCGGATTACGGGGCGTGATCCTTTCTCGGGCCGCATTATCACCGGCGGCCCCGTAACAATACAGGATTCCGCCTGGCTGATGAGCTGGGTTGTCAGTCGGCAGCCGCATTTCAAGGGGCAGCCGCAAGGCCAGATGGTGGCATGGCTGTACGGCCTGTTTAGTGATGTGCCCGGCGACTATGTGAAGAAGCCCATGCAGGACTGCACGGGTGAGGAAATCACCCGCGAATGGCTGTTTCATATGGGCGTGCCAGCCGATCAGATTGACGACATGGCGGCCACAGGTGCACTCACGCGCCCCTGCATGATGCCCTTTATTACGGCGCAGTTCATGCCGCGCGCACCGGGCGACCGCCCGAAGGTGGTGCCAGAAGGCAGCGTTAATCTCGCCTTTCTGGGGCAGTTTGCGGAAACCCCCCGCGATACGGTCTTTACCACGGAATACTCAGTCCGCACGGCCATGGAGGCAGTTTATACGCTCTGTGGCGTTGAGCGCGCAGTGCCGGAGGTGTCCGGCGGGATATTTGATATCCGTATGCTGTTGCAGGCGGCGCTAGAGCTGCGAGACGGTAAGAAAGTCCCTGCGGCGGGTTTGCTGCACCGTCTGACAGAAGGAACAGAGATTGACGACCTGCTGAAGCAATATGGTTTAATCTGAAGTTTTACGGATATCCCTCCTGTAAGCGCCCTTATGCGCCAGCGCGCTCTGAGGCCCCCAGGAATAGTAAAAGAATAATTGGTACGATCAGCGGGTATGCGTGATGAAGGGACAACAGGGCGCCGAGCCCCGCCCCGGTAAAGAACGTACACCAGCACACGCCCGGCACAAGAACATCAGCGCGTGACGGTATGTTTGACGGATCGGCACCGGGGTTTATGTACCGTTCGGTTAGGGCTTTTGCAAATTTGACAAGATTGTTTGTCACTACAACGGTTTGCAATTTTACCCCGGCAAATTGCGACAGGCCCTCGCCCTGCAAAGCCATGGTGAACGCCAGAAGCGGCAGTTCTACAAAAAGATGCAATGGCATATGGAAGCGAATGAACGAGGCCATCGTCAGCAGGCTGGCCATCAACCAGTAAACACGCCGTAACGGCCTGAGTTGAACACGGAAAAAACTGGCAACCACACAGCCGATGAAGAACGAACCCAAGGCAATGGCGATGGGCAGCGCCTTGGCATACTGACCGGCCGACAACGCCCAGCCAAGCTGGACAGTGTTGCCGGTCATGATACCCGCGTAAACATGCGCGGCGTCGCCATAACACACAACCTCTGTAACCGAACAGGCCATGGTGACGCACATCAGGCGGATCAGCTCGTTTTTAAGCGAAACAGGAGGCGTGGTGTCCGCCTGTTGCGTCATGACGAGAACTCCTGACGTAACGCGGCTCCGTGCTCATTGAGTTCAGGTGCGGCTGGCCTTGTGTCGCAATCAGGGTAGGATGAAAGCTTGATTGGATTGCCCGGCATTTTCAGGCCGCCTGCCGTCACCACCATCTTGCGGGCCGCGGTTTGCGGCAGGGCGGTGGCTTCGGCAATGTCCAGCAGCGGGCCAACAGGCAGCCCCGCCGCATCCAGTTCCTGTATCCAGTCATCCGCCGTGCGGGCAGAAAAAACCGCCTCCAGTTCTGTTTTCAGGGCGCTGTTGTTCTGCGTGCGCAAAACATTGGTGACAAAGCGCGGGTCCTGTATCAGTTCTGGCAGCCCGATCGTATGACATAGAATGCCAAACAGATGGTCATTACCGCAGCACAGGACAAAGGGCCTGTCCTTGGCGGCAAATGTATCAAACGGCGTCATGGACGGATGGCGGTTGCCGATACGCGGCGGGGCCTTGCCCGTTGCCGCCCACCCCATGAAGGGATGTTCAAGGAAAGCGAGCGTCGCATCGAACATGGCAATATCGACCTGCGCGCCGTGTCCGGTGCGCTCCCGGTCATACAGGGCGGTTACAATGCCCGCATAAAGATACAGGCCCGCCGCAATATCAGAAACCGATGTGCCAACGCGCGTTGCCGGGCCATCAGGAAAGCCGGTTGCTTCCATCAGCCCGCTCATGCCCTGAATAATCGTATCATAGGCCGGGTTGAGGGTTAGCGGCCCTGAATGTCCAAAGCCTGATGACGCGGCATAGATGATGCGTGGATTGATCTTTTGCAGTTCAGGAAAGGAAAAACCAAGGCGATCCATCACGCCGGGACGATAGTTCTCGACCACGACATCCGCCTTACGCACCATATTGATAAAAATGGTGCGATCCGCATCGTCTTTCAGGTTCAGGGCAACGCTTTCCTTCCCACGGTTGACGCAGGCAAAATACAGCGACTTTTCGCCCAGATACGGCCCGTTGCGGCGCGTATCATCTCCCTGCGGGGGTTCAACCTTGATAACCCGTGCGCCCATGTCTGCAAGAATGGCCGTTGCAAAGGGGCCGTTGATCACGTGCGTCAGGTCAATGACGGTTATCCCTGCCAGCGGCCCCTGTGGCCGGTCGAGAGGGCTGTTATCTGCTGTTGTCATCATACTGACGTTCCCGAATTACTTCGCTGCCTGCGCGGCACCCGGATTGAGCTTTTTCAGATGTCCGCTTTCAGTGCCGACATGAATATCAATCGCGACATTGATCAGCGCGGGCTTGCGGCTGGCGACGGCTTCGCGCAGTGCGGATTCCAGGTCTTCAGAGGTCGTGACAGCGTAGCCCTTGCCGCCAAAGGCCTCCATCATCCTGTCATAGCGCGCAGCAGCGGACAGTGTGGTAACGCCGGGCTCTCCATCGCCGGAGCGATTGACATCATCTCCACGGTAGATGCCGCCATTATTCATGATCACGACAGTAACCGGCAGGTTGTAGCGGCAGATTGTTTCGATCTCCATGCCGGAAAAACCAAACGCACTGTCGCCTTCCACAGCGATAACGGGGGCCTGCTGGGTCACGGCGGCCGCAATCGCAAACCCCATGCCTATACCCATGACACCCCATGTCCCGACATCAAGCCGGTGGCGCGGCAACGTCATGTCAATCAGATTGCGGCCGACATCAAGCGTATTGGCGCCTTCGGACACAATATAGGCCTCCGGGTGATCCTGCACGACCCGGCTGACCGCCCCAAGTGCTGCGAAAAAATTAAGCGGAACCGGGCGGGCGGCAAGGCGGGCCGCCATTTTCTTTGCATTCTCGGCCTTGTGCGCCTCAATGCTGTCAATCCAGTCCTGCGGGGCCTTTACAGGCGTTGCGGAAAGCCCCTCAAGCAGCCGCCTGACGGAAGAGGCGATATCGCCGACCACAGGGGCCTCGATCTTCCGGTTGCTGTCAATTTCAACCGGATCAATATCAAGCTGGATAAACTGTCCATCCGCCGCCCATTGCGGGGGCTTTCCATGCCCCAGCAGCCAGTTCAGGCGCGCGCCAACCAGCACCACCACATCGGCTTCGGCCAATACTTTGGAACGCGCGGTCGCCGCCGATTGCGGATGCGTGTCGGGCATCAGCCCCTTGGCCATGGACATGGGCAGAAAAGGAATGGCGGTTGTTTCAAGGAACTGCCGGATATCCTTCTCAATCCGCGCGTAAGATGCGCCTTTGCCGAGAATAACCAGAGGGCGTTTAGCCTGCGCCAGCAGCGCAAGGGCGCGGGTAACGGCGCTATCCGCCGGGATACTGGCTGGCGCGGGATCAACAACCTGTATCAGCGAGGCAGCGCCTTTTCCGGCATCCATGACGGCCGGCAGAATGGCGGCGGGCAGGTCAAGATAGACCCCGCCCGGACGGCCGGAGAGGGCCGCGCGGATGGCCCGGGCCACCCCTATGCCGATATCCTCCACCCGCTCGATCCGATAAGCGGCTTTGGCAAATGGCTTTGCCGCATTCATCTGATCCAGTTCTTCGTAGTCACCCTGCTGCAAATCCACGATGGCGCGGTCAGAAGAGCCCGAAATCAGGATCATCGGGAAGCCGTTGGTGGTCGCATTGGCCAGCGCAACCATGCCGTTGAGAAAGCCGGGAGCAGACACGGTCATGCAGATACCGGGCCACTGGCGCAGATAGCCCGAAATGGCTGCCGCATGTCCGGCAGAGGTCTCATGCCGGAAGCCGAAGTAATGGATGCCCTTTTCCTGTGCCAGACGCATCAGGTCTGTGACAGGAATACCGGCCACACCGTAAATTTCGGTAATCCCGTTCAGCTTTAATGCGTCAACAACAAGATTGAATCCGTCTGTCAGCGCCGCATCTGTCTGCGTTTCGCTCATTATCCCCTCCATGGATGCAGGAAGCCCGGTCGCAGCGGCTAACCGCGACCGGATCAGCTTCTTTCAGATGACGCCTTTTTCTTTCAGTGCGGCGATGTCCGCTGCGCTGTATCCCAGCTCCGTCAGAACCTCGGCGTTATGCTCGCCCAGCAGGGGGGATGCCTTAATTTCCGGCGTGAAGGCCGAAAACTTCGGGGGGCAGCCGACTGTATAGTAAAGGCCACGGTCTTTATGCTCGACAGGAACAATCGAGCCATTCGCGCGGAGGGATTCGTCGTGCAGGATTTCTTTCGTGGTCAGCACCGGGCCGCAGGGGATTTCCAGCTTGCGCAGTATCTCGACCACCTCATGCTTGTCTTTGTCGATCGTCCACGCTTCCATGGCGTTATAAACGTCGAACAGGTGCGGGATACGGGCGTCAGGCGTTGCAAAATTGGGGTCTGTAATCCATTCCGGCTTGCCGATGACGTTGCACACATTCTCCCAGCCCCAAGGCTGGAAAATCACGTAGACGTAGTCGTTAGGGTCTGTCTTCCAGTTTTTGCATTTCATCATCCAGCCCGGCACGCCGGAGCCAGAGGCATTTTCACCACGCGGAACGGTATCCCCAAAAGGCTTATGCGGGTACTGGGGATATTCTGTCAGTTCTCCTGTCCGCTCAAGGCGCTGCTGGTCACGGATCTTGACGCGAACAAGGTTGAGCACCGCGTCCTGCATGGACATGTAAACCCGCTGCCCTTTTCCGGTTTTTTCACGATGGAGCAGAGCCGCCAGCAGGCCGATCAGCAGATGCATTCCGGTGTTGGAATCCCCCAGAGCGGCTGCGGACATCAACGGCGAGCCTTCGATCAGCCCTGTTGTGGAGGCCGCGCCGCCCGCGCACTGGGCAATATCTTCATAGGTCTTGAGATCACTATACGGCGAGTCTTCTGGAAATCCCTTGATCGTACCATAAATAAGCCGGGGATTAATGGCCTGTATCTGATCCCACCCGAAGCCCATACGCTCCAGCGAGCCCGGCGCGAAGTTTTCAACAAAAATATCTGCGCCTTTCAGGAGTTTTGTCAGAATTTCCTTTCCTTCAGGCGTCTTTGTATTCAATTCGAGCGATCGTTTATTTGAATTCAGCATCGTGAAATATAACCCGTCTTTTCCGGGGATATCTCGTAACTGACTTCTGGTGACATCTCCCTTGCCGGGCAGTTCAATCTTCAGGACATCCGCCCCGAACCAGGCGAGCATCTGTGTGCAGGCTGGCCCGGCCTGCACGCCTGTAAAATCGATTACCTTGATTCCTTCGAGGGGGAGTGTCACGGCGATTTCTCCTGAAGCATTATTGGTTTGTACGACTAAGGGACAACATTTTTCCAATGCCGATGAGATAGATCAATTTTTCAATTAATTTTATGTTTAAGATCGTCTCCGGTAGCCTGCCATACAGAAGGTTGATACTGTGTTGAGAAAATCAAAGGTTTTATTCAAAAATTTGATCGATTTATAAAAAATCTTTCTTACTCGGTGTGAACAGAGTAAATGCCTGTTTTCGTGGAAGCGGACATGCAGTTCAGGCGAGCATGGGGTCTGACTACGCAGGCCGGACAGAAAGGGCGGACAATATGAACGCGAAGCGGATTCTGCTGATGGCTGGCTGTTTTGTTGCCATGGCGGCCTCTCCTGCGCTGGCGCAGGATAATGAGGAGGACGGTGATTACACGGCCTTGACCAGCAAAACGACGAAAAATTCCGGGGCGACCTGCATTGATTACCTGAACTCCGAGCACGGCGGGTATTCGGGCAATAAAATGCAGGAATCCCGGCAGCCTGATCAGATCACGATCGGCCTTTCCAAGGCTATTCGGGATGAATGTCAGAAGCACCCTAAAGAGCCGGTACGCAAGGCCGTGGCCGATGTAAAGGACGCCTATGCGGCGGAGCTGGCGGATATCCAGCGCAGAATGAAAAACCACGACGCGACGCTGAAAAACAGCAGCGGCTCGTAGTCCCTCTGTCATGGCCCGTACGCGGGGCCTCAGCCTGATCCTGCGGCATGGACTGAGCGGGGTCTGACGGCCCGTAGCCCGCCGGCCCCACCCCGCGCGCCGTCAGGCTTTCCTTTGCGCGGGGCTGCCCCGCCCATGTCGGATTTGCCTTGTGGCGGGGAGCCGGTATGAATTGAAGCGCGAACCCAACCCGATTTTGCGTGAGACCCACCGATGTCCATCGCCTTCATTGATCTTGCTGCCCAGAAACGCGTTCTGGGAGATCGTATTACAACCGCCATTGAGCGGGTGCTCGGCCATTGCGGTTTCATTAACGGGCCGGAGGTCCGGGCCTTTGAGGAGCAGCTTGCCGCGTTTTCGGGGGCACAGCACGCGATTGGCTGCGCCAACGGCACCGATGCGCTGATGCTCGTGCTGATGGCGGAGGATATCGGGCCGGGGGATGCGGTGTTCGTGCCGTCCTTCACCTTTGTCGCCACCGCCGAGGTGGTGCCGTTCCTGGGCGCGACCCCGGTTTTTGTGGATGTGCGGGAAGACACCTTCAATATGGACCCGCAAAGCCTCGAAGCCGCGGTGCAGACCGCGCTGCACAAGGGCCTGAAGCCGCGTGCGGTTATTCCGGTCGATCTGTTCGGCCTGTCAGCCGATTATGATGCGCTCGTACCCGTGGCCCGCCAGTACGGGCTGACTGTTATTGCCGATTCCGCACAGGGTTTCGGGTGTTCGTATCATGGCCGCCGCAGTGGCACGCTGGGCGACTACACGACCACGAGCTTCTTCCCCGCCAAACCGCTTGGCTGCTACGGCGATGGCGGCGCGATCCTGACTGACAATGCGGAAAAAGCAGCCCTGATCCGCTCGCTGGCCGTCCATGGCACAGGCAAAGACCGGTATGACAATGTGCGGATCGGGGTGAACAGCCGGCTGGATACGCTCCAGGCCGCAATCCTGAGTGAAAAGCTGGCGATTTTTGAAGAAGAAATCGCCGCGCGCAACCGTGTTGCCGAACGCTACGCCCAAGGGTTGGCAGGGGTGGTGAAAACGCCGTCTGTGCCGCAGGGGCTGGTGTCCGTGTGGGCGCAGTACACGGTGCGGGTCAAACACCGGAACGCCTTTGCCGAAAACATGAAGCGGCTGGGTGTGCCGACGGCCATTTATTATGCAACCCCGCTGCATGAGCAGACCGGCTACCGGGGCTTTCCCGTGCCCAAGGCCGGGCTGCCGGTCAGTAACGTGCTGGCGCAGGATGTTATCAGCCTGCCCATGCACCCCTATCTGGATGAGCAGACACAGGACCGTATCATTGAGGCGGTCAAAGCCTCCTGCACGGGCGATCTATAATACTGCAGTTCCGTCGGAAGGGTTGCAAACGGCAGGCAGTCAGGGCCTGTCCGGGGCAGGCGGCGGGAGAAAATGCCGCCATGTTCCGTATAACTCTCATGTTTCCATCACATATCTGTCAGCGGCAGTTATGCTTCTCTAACCTGCTGGACAAGCAGATTGGCCATAATTATTGAATTATTAACGGACAGGGTGCGTTTTCTGGCCGTGGGCCTACATCCTCGTCTGAAGAGATAATTCATCATGATGGAAACGATTTCTGATCTAGCCGCACTGCCTGTCCAGAGCAGCGATCCGGTTCGAGTTATCAGAACCAATGCGCGCCTCCAGCATGTAACAGAAGACAGCTTTTACTTTTCCGGCCAGCCTGCGCGGCTCGCTATGGCCTATATCTCGCCCCATAACGATTTTCAGGCCACAGTCAGCGCGCTCCAGCGCCTGGCAGGACGGACCACGCTGATCGCGACCATGACGGCGGGCGAACTCTGCACACAGGGTGGCCCCACGCGCGAGCCGCTTTATAACGACACCCGCTCATCGTGGGATGATGTGGTTATCCAGCTTTTCAGCCCCGAGATGGTCGAGGCTGTGTCCGTCCACACCATCGCGCTGGGCGAAGGTGCATCCTCCGGCGCACCGGCGGACGTGCGGGTCGAGCAGATACAGGCCCAACTCTCGCGCGTTGCCCTGCCGTTTGTCATCAATCCGCAGAATACGCTGGCCATCACCCTGATAGATGGGCTGGCGAAAGCGGAAAACTATTTTGCCGAGGCGCTTTATAAGGCCGAGATCTTTCCCTGTACGTTTATTGGCGGCTCTTCCGGCGGCATGCTTGATTTCCGCGAGACAGCCCTGTTTGACGGCAGGCGCGTGGTGCGCAACCATGCGGTGCTGGCGTTTATCAAGCTTGCTCCCGATTTTGCATTCAGCATTTTCAAGACACAGAATTTCGTCAATACCGGTCGCTCCTTCATTGTCACGGAGGCCGATGCTGGCAGCCGTCTGGTACGTTCCGTGCTGGACCGGCAGAGCGTTACGGTCGTCAATATCCTTGATACCCTTGCGGCGCTGATGTCGTGCCGGAAGGAAAAAGTCCTTGAGGCACTGGAAGATTACACATTCGCGTTGTCCATCGAGGGGGAGCTGTACATTCGCTCCGTTTCAGGGATTGATGTTGAGCAGGGCGTGGTGTCGTTCTATGCCGATATCAATGTCGGTGATGAGCTTTTTCTTCTGAAATCGAAGGACTTTAACGAAACTACCCGCTCTGACCTGCGCACGTTCCTACGCAACAAGCCGCAGCCTGTGGGTGCTATTCTGAACGACTGTATCCTGCGGCGCCTGAACAATGCCAATCATCTGCGTGAGCTTGATGGCATGTGGCCGGTACCTGCAGCCGGTTTCTCGTGCTTTGGCGAGTTCTTTGGCATCAACATGAACCAGACCCTGACCGCAGCGGTGTTTTTCCGGCTGGAGGAGGGGCAGGTTTTCCAGGATGAATTTATAGACTTTTTCCCTATCTATTATGGCCGGTGCTCATAGTATTTTTTGCAGACGCGCCTTAACCAGCAGAAAATCCTTAACGATATCCGCAAGGGTTTGATCGAGCGCATGGTGGACTTCATCCGCCGCACAGCACAGAGCAGCCTTGAGCTCGAACAGATGGTGAAGCAGACCGAAGCGGTACGCGCCACCATGGAGAGTGTCCGCGCGGAACTCCATGCGCGTATGCAGAGCATGGCCAATGATGATCAGAAAGGCGTGCTGGAGGAAGAGTTCCAGAACGTTGTGCACAAAACCAAGGAACTGTTCGATATCGTGACCATTCTGGAGAAAATTTCGCTCCAGACCAACATCCTGTCACTGAATGCGGCGGTCGAGGCGGCACGGGTGGGCGAGCAGGGCAAGGGCTTTGCCGTAATTGCCAGCGAAGTGCGCGTTCTTGCCCAGCATACCAAGGACAGTCTGGGCAAGAGTTCGCAGGCACTGGCGGGGGTCAAGACTTCAACCGGCGTGCTGGGCCAGCATATTGGAGAGTCGGAAAAAAAGCTGGCCGAAGCGCGCGATAACTACGGCGAAATCTTTACCCGTATCGGCAACATGTTCGCATCCTTCGAGCAGATCAACGAAGTGATGAACTCGGTCGAGGAAATGTCGCAACAGCAGGCGCAGCTTATCCGCAAGGTCGAGGACGATATCGCCCATCTGCGCAAAATCGAGCAGTAGGGATTATTCCCGGCCGGGTGCCGAACACGTCGGCCGGGAACATATCGTGCCCCAAAGCGGGGCACGGGGGCTAGTGGAACCAGCCGGACTCTTTTTTGACAGCCGCCTGACCATGCAGCTCGGCGGCGTTGCCTTCCTTTTCCAGCATGGTTTTCGCGCCAGATGACACGGCGCGGTTTGCATCCGCTTCCGACTGGGTCAGGTCGGTCTGGGCCTTCTGCTGGTTGAGCTTGCTGTCGATCATGTCGTTCTCACGCGAGACCTGCGTTTTCTTCGACTGAACATCCAGCGCGCGATCTTCCAGCTCAAGGGCGCGCAGCTTGTCTTCGTAGGCATCGTCGCGCGCCTGACGGGCGTCCTTGCGGGCCCGTTCCTCGGCAGCGGCGCGTGCCTGTGCGGCCTGACGGGCAGCCTGGGCGCGTGCCTGCGCCTGAGCCTGCGCCCGTGCGGCGGCTTCCGCCTGCGCCTGGGCCTGAAGCGCCTGATACGTGTTACGTTGCTGGGCCTCATCCACGGCGTTGATCTGATCTGTCAGCGACTGCGCCTGCACGGGGCCGGACGCAATGGCGGGAAGAATCAAGGGCAGCAGCAGGGCGGCCCGCACAACATGTTTCATGACGATCATCCCTTGCGGTGTTTACCGGGTGGGCGGGCAGGCATGGTTGGGCTGGATGCGTGTTTCGCCCGGTGCGGATTCAACCATGATGGCGCGACCAGGTGCAAACTCGCAGGCGCGCCCGACCTGTGCGGAGTTGAAGGTCTGGTTGTTCTGCTCATAGGTCAGGGACACGCCCTCCACCAGTGTCTTGCCGGGCACGAGAGAGCCCGCCCCCACACCGGCGGCGGCACCGCCAACGCCACCCAGCGCCCCCAGCCCGGCCGAGCCGCCTACGCCCGCGCCCAGCCCGGCCCCCAGACCCGCGCCAAGAATACCGCCAACGATCTGGGCGGTCTGGCGGTTGCGCTCGTTGCTGACCTGCACCTTGGCGGGCAGGACGGCCAGAATGGTCACAACCTTCGCAAGCTGGCGCTGGTTGACCTGCGCGGCGGTATAGGTATCTGCCCGGTTTTCTTCGCCGGGGGTGGCGCAGGCCGCCAGGGAAAGGGCTGAGGCCAGCAGAACGCCGAGTTTTGCGGAGGTTTTGGTCATGGTCGATCCTTGGATCATGGAGGGTCGTGTTTCATGCTTTGTAGGGCACGTTCAGGGCATTGAAAATAATAAGAGTCTGAAGATTGACAAGCCGGATAAGCAAGCCGGACCTGTGAAGGTTAATCGTCGCCCGTGTAAGAAATATTAACGGAACATAAAAATTCTCAGGAGTCCATTTTCATTGCAGGATCGGTTTTGCGCGCGCGGGTTGTCTCTTTCAGTACCCCGTAGTGGCCGAGTACCGTGCGTGCAGGTCACGGACAGCCTGTACCAGCTCGCCAATATTGTCGTCGCAGAAGGTGGCCTGCATGGCGGCCAGCGGCGCATCGGTAAAGAGTGGCCAGTCCAGAGCGTCATGCGCGGCCTGCAGGGCCAGAATGGCGCGCTCGTAGCGGTCGATTTCGCTGGCCAGAAGCGGCGGCAGGGTAGCAAGGCTGAACAGTCCGTCGGCCACAGCGGCGGCGTAGGGGCGGGCAAGGTGTCCGGTCATGCGGTTTGTCCCTCCCTGGCGCTGGAACCGTGGGGAGTGTGTGCGGCAAAAACGCACAACGTGCAAGACTAAAAGATCCGCCGTCTGTGGCGTGTGCCTATTTCCATGTCCATTTGCCCACAACCCGGCCGTTGATGCTGATTTCATCCAGCGTCAGCTCATAGGTGGAATAGGCGGGATTGATGCTCATGATCCGCACGCGGCGGGGTTCTTCCATGCCGGGCAGGAGTTCGAGCCGCTTGAGCACAAGGCCGAATCCGTCCCACAGTACATAAACCCCCGGCGGCGAGGGCGTGTGATGAGCCGTATCCACCAGCACGCGGTCTCCCGCCTGATAATCAGGTTCCATGCTGTCGCCCGCTACGCGGATAATAGCCAGTGCTTCCGGCGATTCAGAAAAGGCGCTGATATAGCCGCGCGGCAGGCTCCAGTGTTCGATCGGCTTTAATCCGTCCTGTGGCGCGCAGAGCACGGGCACACTGCCCGGCCCGGCGGAGGTCAGGACATCGTACTCCGGAATGCTGACCTGCCGGAGCGAGGAGCGCGCGGGCTCATCTTCCTGCGTTGTAGCCGCGGGGGCTTCAGGCAGGCTGCCGGTCATGCCGCGTGGGAAGCCGGGCTGCCGCTGTGGCTGCCTGTCCGCGAATCCGTTTATCTGGGCGGGGTCGGTGCGCCCATGCTGGCCAAGGTTCATGCCCAGCACGGCCTCCCCCGTGGTCAGTCCCGCCAGATTCCAGACTTCGGCCGTGGTAATGGGCGGCTCCCCCCGGCCCGTCAGCAGCGGCACCATGAGCTTGACCATGGCGAGCGGCAGTTCCTCCTTTTTGTAGGAGGTCTCATACGTGCGGTAGGAGGAGAACTTGTCTCCATACCCCAGTGCGCGCGCGAAATCGCGGATTGTATAACCCGCACGTTCGCGCAGGGCCTTCAGCCTGTCCGTGATGCGAATTCTGGTCATGCGGTATTGTGTGTGAAAACGGCGCACGTGTCAGTGCGGAAAAAACGCTTGATCCTTGTGCGGGTTGAGGGCACATTCCGTGCGTATTTGACGCACAAGACTGACGCCGCCCCGCCGGGGTGGCCGGCTCGTAACCGCAAGGCCCGCAATGACCGACCATCCCGCCTGTAAACCGCCGTCCGATCCTGCGCGGCCTTCGCCTGCCTGCCCGCTATCGGCTCCCGCTCCTCTGACGCCACCGGATTCTGACCTGCGGGGTCTGCCCTTCATGCCGCTCGACACGGTGCGGCTGCTGGACAGCGATCTGTTCGCCCTGAGCACGGGCGATGAGTTCAAATGCGCCGTGGCACTGTGGTGCAAGGCATGGCAGCAGGTGCCCGCGGGCAGCCTGCCAGACCATGAGCGAGTGTTGGCGCATCTGTCTGGCGCGGGAGCGGGGTGGCCCGTTATGCGCGCCATGGCCCTGCATGGATGGGTCATCTGCACGGATGGCCGCCTGTATCATCCCGTTCTGGCGGAAAAAGCCAACCATGCCTGGAAAGCCCGGCAGGCGCAGCGTGCGCGGGCCAACCGCCGCTGGCACCCGCAGGAGTCTACGGATCGAACCTCGGCGGTCGCCGCGTCCGACGGTGCCGCGGCATATGCAAGGGAGAGTACAAGGGAGAGTACAGCAGACAGTACAAGGGAGAGTCCGCAGCCGGATATTGCGGGCCTGCGTGGGGCAAGGCTTTCGCCCGCGTGGCAGCCAGACGCCACGTTGCAGGCTTTTGCCAGCACGCTTGGGCTGGACCCGCAGGGGGTGGCGGAGCGCTTTCGGGATTACTGGCTGGCGGTGCCCGGCGCGCGTGGGCGTAAGGCAGACTGGGGTGCCACATGGCGCAATTGGTGCAGGCGCGAGCAGGCCGGAGGTGGCCTGCGGTCTGCCCGGCCATCGCACCCGCTGGAAGAACAGGCCATGCGGCTGCTTAGGCGCGGAGCGGGGGCAGGGTGATGGAGGCATCTTTCCTGCAACCTGTCTGGCTGGGTGGGCAGGCCTGCGGGCCGGGGCCTGATCTCGCGCGGGAACTGGCGTGTTTCCGTCCCGGCGGGTTTGCGCCGCCGGACAGCATTGTGCCGGAAGCGCGTGCCCTGCTGGCCCGGCTGGACCATGCCCTGCGCCCCTTGCCCGAAGCCACGTTGCGGGCACATCTGCGCGACCTCGCGGAAATCGTGAATGCGGGTGTGGCCAATCCGTTGCCGGGCGCGGCGTTTGAGCTGCGTTGTGCCGCCTTGCGGCTGGCCTGCGCGCCGTTGCCCGCTCTGGTGTGGGAAGGGGCTGTGGAGCGTGAGGCGCTGCGGCAGTTCCGGTTTTTTCCATCAGTGGCCGAACTGGTGGCGTTTTTGCAGGTGCGCAGTGCGCCCGCGCGCTGTCTGGCGGCCCGGCTGGGGCTGCTTCTGGCCGACGTGGACCGCCGCGCCCGTGCGCGCCAGCGTCATGCCCTGCGTGAAGCGGCATGGCATGACGCCCGCCCCGGTCTTTCAAGCAATCATGAGAACAGAGAATAACGATGCCGCCTATGACAACATCATCCTCCATTTCTGGCGCGCGTTCTGGCGTGCCGCTTGGCCCGACGCCCGAGCGTCTAGCGCGCTCCGTCTTTTACGGGCGGCGCGCCGCTGCGGGTGCTTACCACCGTGCAGGCGCTATTGAATGCGGGCGATATCGGGCAGGACGCCGCCAACGCCGCCGAACGCTGGTACCGCGACTGGATGTTCGCGCGTGAAGGCGTGGCGGACTGCGCGCCCGCGCCGCAGGCGGAATCCACCACCCGGCATGATGCCGTGTCCTGGCAACTGGTGCGGGGGCGGGCCTCTGCCAGACTGACGGATGTACGCGCCGCTCTGGGCGGCTGTGGCGAGGTGCGCCTGTGCCTGATGATGGTGCGTGAACTGTCTTTTTCCCAGATGGGAAAAATCCTGTTCCCGCATCTGTCCGAGGCGCGCGCGCGGCTGAAGGTCTCGGCTCAGTGCGCTATGGTGCTGGAGCAGCTTGAGTCTTTCTATGCCACGGCACGGCAGCGGCATGCGTCTGAAAAATCTTCCTATAAAAAGGAATTTTGAAAAAACATCTTGCCATCCGCGCGCGGGCTTGATAGGTATTTTCTTACATTGGAATTTCTGCGCCAGCCAGCCGCCTTCGGGCGGCTTTTTTTATGCCCGGATGCCTGCGGCCGGTCTGGCGTATTCTCGGAAACAACATGCTACAGACAGTTAAATGTTCGGACATTGTGCGCCTTGGGCGCAACATGGCCGTATGCGTCGGCGTACGACAGGACCACGCCATCCTGTGTTTTCTTGTGCCGGAATCGGAAAATACACGCCATAGGGCGGATGTATCGCTCTCTCTGTGCGACAGTGCGGAGGCCGGTATCAGGCCGGATCAGCGCGTGCGCTGCGTCGGGCGTGTGCATAGCGGTGCGTTGCAGGCGGAGGGGCGGATGCCCGCTGAAGCCATGCGACGTATTCTTTCCATGCTTGAGCGCGAAAACACCTTTCAGGCAGCCGAACAGTCCGGCGCTGTCCGGCCTGGCCCGCGTGCCTCTGCGCCGCATGGGGGTATCGTTGCATGGCACGCTCAGGCTGAGCCGCCCCTGCGCGGCGGCGGGCTACGTGTTTTCTGCCGGACAGGACAGGAATGGGCAGAGCATGACGGAACAGGATATGGCCGGGCCGGACAGTCCGCCCGGCGGGAGCGCGCCAGAGAGCAGCCCGGCCAGCGATCCGCGCGGGCACACGCCACCCTACAGCGCGAAAGCCTGCACGCCTGACCCACCGCTGTCGGCCGCGCAATGGCGGCTGGTGCTCAGCCTGACGGAAGAAGGATGCAGCCTGCGCGAGATCGCGGAGCGGCCGGATATGCCGGGCTGGCATGTGCTGCGCCGCCATGTGCGGGGCAGCGGCGCGCGGGCGGCGGGTTTTGCCCGTGCGCGGATGCTGGCGGCGGAAGCCTTCGAAGACAGGCTGATCAAGGAACTTGAAACCATCAAGGGAGAGGACACGGCGGCCATGCGCCTGCGTATTGATACGCTCAAATGGCTCATGGCCCGCCGCGCTCCCGCCCGATATGGCGAGAAGGCGGAAGAGAGCGACGCGCGGCCTGAGCGCCCGGCTGTGGTACGGCGCGTAATTATCGACCCGCCAGACCAGCCCTCATGAAAGACCGGCGGCTGCAACGCGCTTTGCGCGCGCTGGATATGCCGACCGCACGGGTCTTTGCCCCGCTGCTGGGGCCGTGCCGCTACAAGGGGGCCTATGGCGGCCGTGGTTCCGGCAAGTCGCATTTCTTTGGCGAATGCGTGGTGGAGGAGCACCTGCGCCTGCCGGGGCACCGGAGCGTGTGTATCCGCGAGGTACAGAAATCCATGGAGCAGTCATCACGGAGGCTGATTCTGGACAAGATTACCCGCTACGGGCTGGAACCGTGGTTCGATGTGCAGGACCGCGCCATTCGGACACCGGGTGATGGTCTCATCATTTTTCAGGGAATGCACAGCCATACGGCTGACAGCATCAAATCGCTTGAAGGGTTCGATCGAGCATGGGTGGAAGAGGCCCAGAACCTCTCCGCCCAGAGCTGGCGCCTGCTGCGTCCTACCCTGCGCAAAAAGGATTCGGAAATATGGGCAAGCTGGAACCCGGTTTTTGAACATGACCCAGTGGATCAGTTCTTCCGGGGGGCGGGAAGCGAGCGGCCTGATCTTGTGGCCGTGCGGGCCAACTGGGCCGATAATCCGTGGTTTGCTGAAGGTGCTCTGCCGCGTGAGCGTGAGGCGGATGCCGCCGCCCGCCCGGATGACTACGCCCATGTGTGGGAAGGGGCTTACCGCACCCGCTCCGATGCACTGGTCTTTTCCGGCATGGTGGAGGTGCGGGCGTTTTCCACGCCGGACGATATTCGCCCCTATTACGGTGTTGACTGGGGTTTTTCAAAAGACCCTCTGGCGGCCCTGCGCTGCTGGGTGGCGCAGGATGTGCTGTATGTCGATTACGAGGCCGGGGGCGTGGGTATAGAGCTTGATGCTATTCCCGCGGTGCTGGACACGGTGCCGGGCGCGCGCCAGTGGCCCTGGCGGGCGGATGGCGCGCGGCCCGAGACAATCAGTTTTCTGGCGCGCAGGCACGGTTTCAGAATAACGGCGGCCCGGAAATGGCCTGGCAGTGTGGAGGACGGCATTGCCCGCCTGCGGGCCTTCCGCCGCATTGTGGTTCACCCGCGCTGCACGCGCGTTGTGGCCGAGTTCCACAGTTATGCCTACCGGGTCGATCCGGCCACGGAAGATGTCCTGCCTGTTGTGGAGGACACCAATAATCACTGGATGGATGCCCTGCGCTACGCGTTGGACGGGCTTATTCATAACCGGCGCACCCTGCCTCGCTTTACGGCAGGAACGGTGCGCCAGATCATGAAAATGGACTGAGCATGACAAAGGGTTTTTGGCGTCGCATCACGGCGTGGCGCAGATCTGCACCCCCGCCGGAGCCGCAGGATCAGGCCGTTGCCGCACAGGCGCGTGACCATGCCCCGGGAAAGGCGCGTCAGGAGCGGTGGCGTGCGGTGGCGGGTGCGCCGGGCATGGATGCGGCGGCGGCGCTGTTTGCGCCGTATCAGCCGCCGTCCAGTGTCCGGGGCGCGGGGGCGGTTCTGGCGCAGGACAGTATGGCCTCCGCCGTATGGGATCATGCCGGTGGCGGGCTCGCGTGGGGTAACGGCCTTCTGGCCGAAGGTCTGACATTCAGGGGATACCCAACGCTCGCGGCCATGATGCTGCGTGCGGAGTTCCGCAAGCCGGTTGAAATCATCGCGCGTGAAGCCACGCGGGAGTGGATACGTCTGCGCATCGTCGGGCCGCAGGGAGAAGGCCTGCCGGGCACTACGCCCGAAAACATGCAGGCAGATACGCAAGGCGGGTTGCCGCAGGATACGCAGGCCGTTCCCCCGCAGGCTTACCCGCGTGACGCTGCCGTGCGCCTGCGCGCGGTGGAGCAGGCCTTTGCCCGGCTGGAAGTGCGCGACCTCATGCGCCGTCTGGTGGCGCAGGCGCTGGGCTACGGCATGGGGCATGTCTGGATCGGGCTGAAAGCTACGGCGGGAAGCGAGGCCCTGCCGCTGCGGCTGACCAGCCACGGCGTGGGGCGCGGCCAGCTTGAACGGCTGAGCCTGATCGACCCGGTCTGGACAACACCAGCCGAGTACAATGCGCTCAATCCGCTGGCGGCTGATTATTACCGGCCCACAGGCTGGTGGGTGCAGGGCACGCAGGTGCACGCGACCCGGCTGCTGAGCATGGTGCCTTACGAAGTGCCCGACCTGCTCAAGCCCGCCTATAACTTTGGCGGGCTGGCCCTGCCGCAGATGCTTGAAGCCTCGGTGCAGAATTTCCTGCGCACACGGCAGGCCGTGTCGGACATGATCGGCAATTACGCTACCCGTGTTCTGCGCACCGACATGGCGGGCGGCATGGCAGACCCTGGCGGCGCGCCGGAAATTGATGCCGAAGGTGTTAGCGCGCGTCTTGCCGCCATGAGCGCCTGGCAGAGCAGCAACGGCACGTTTGTGCTCGACCGCGAGACGGAGGATTTCTCCATCAGCACGGCGTCTCTGACCGGATTGTCAGACCTTCAGGCGCAGGCGCAGGAATTCATGGCGGCGGTGCCGGGTATTCCGCTGGTCAAGCTGTTCGGGTTGCAGCCTCAGGGGCTCAATGCCTCATCGGAAGGGGAAATCCGGGTTTTTTACGATGAGATAGCGGCTTTTCAGCAGGCGCATATGGCCCCGGTTCTGCGCGCGCTCCTGCGGGTGGTGCAGCTTGATCTGTGGGGGTGGATCGATCCCGCGCTGGAGTTCGAGTTCGTGCCGCTGTGGCAGATGTCCGAACAGGAAAGTGCCGCCGTGGAACGGCAGAAAGCCGATATGGACGAAATCAACATCCGTTCCGGCAAGATTACCCCGGCGGAAGCGCGCGCGCGTGAGGCGGCGGACGGCACCAGTCTGTACCGCACGCTGGGCCTGCGCCCTGCCGCGCCCGGTCCGGCGGCTCCCGCTGTGCAAAAGGCATCGTCATGACAGGACAACACATGAACCCTGCCCTGTGTCTGGCCTATGACCGGGCAGGGTCTGTCCGGTTGATGGACGAGGATGGCCGCCTGCGCGTGGCCGTGACACCCATTAGCAAGGCGGCGGTCAACCGTTATTTCGGGCGTGAAATTCCGGGGGCGGAGGCACTGGGGCTGGTGCCTGATCAGGCCTACCGCCTGTTGCGCGCACCCGAAGAGCTTGAAAAGGCGGCTGACAGTTTCAACAGTATTCCGGTTCTGGCCGAGCATGTGCATGTCACGGCCCAGACCCCCCGGCCCGATCTGGTGGTGGGGGCAACCGGCACGGATGCGCGGTTTACCGACCCGTATCTGACCAATGCGCTGGTGCTCTGGAACGCGCAGGCCATCGAAGGCGTGCGCTCGGGAGAACAGCGTGAACTTTCGTGTGCCTATCGCTACGTGCCGGTGATGGAACCGGGGGTCTGGCAGGGCCAGCCGTACGATGGGCGCATGACACAGATCCGCGGCAACCACGTCGCTCTTGTGCGCGCGGGGCGCGCCGGGCCGGACGTGCTGGTGGCGGACGCACAACCAAAGGAACATGGAATGGCATTTTCTCCATCGCGCGGGCCGTCCCGTCCGGGGGCGGGTATCGACCGGAGCGACGCCGGGCAGACCGACCCGGCGCGGAGCGGGCCTGTGGGTGAACGCTCCGGGCAGGCCGGGGCTGGCTTGCCGGGGGCTGCTGCGGGTGCTTCTGCCACGGGCGCGCAGGCGTCGGGCCTGTCCGCTGCTGGCGTATCAGCGGGTGCTGGGGCGCAGGCTTCGGGCAAAGCGGGCGTCGAGCCGGAGGCCGGAGTGTGCAGCGCCGCCGAGCTTTTTGCGCAGATGGGCGCTGCCCTGGCATCCGGCGTGCTGGACATGACGGCGGGGCCGCAGGCGCTGGCTGCTTGGCTTGCCCCGTATCTGGCCGGGCCGGAAGGCGCAGCCACCGCCGACCGTTCCTGCACCGATACCGGCGCGGAGGGGGCCATGCAGGCCTCGGCACAGGGCATGGCGCAGGACAGCACCGTGCGCAGGGCGGTGGATGCCGCCCTTGTGGCTGAGCGTCAGCGCCAGCGCGATGTCAGTGCCGCGCTGGTCATGGTGCGCCCGCTGGTGGGCGACGTGCTGGGCATGGACAGTGCCGAAGACATCCTGCGCTACGCCCTGCGGGAATGTGGCGTGCAGACCGACGGCGTGAACATGGCCGGACTGCGCGCGCTGGTGGCGGCGCGCGCGGGCACGGGCGGTTTTGCGGGTTCATCAACAGGGGCGCAGGACGGCGCGGGGAGCGGGGATTTCTCCGCCCGGTACGGCCTGCGCGCACCGCGCAAGTTTTAAGGAGAGCAGGACATGTCTTTTCCGAATTCCGTTAATTACGGCTGGCCCGCCGGTTTTCCCGGTGCGTGGGCCACGGACAATCCCCGTCGGTTCAAAGTCGCGGGGCCTGACGGCTTTCGCGCAGGGGTAGGCGGGGTCACGGTTGCGGCCTTTGGCTGGGTGCAGGCCGATGGGGTGAGCGTGCTCAACACCGGCACGGGCACGCCCGGCGGCTTTGTGTGCCGCACCCAGCAGGGCATGCTGACACAGTATCTGCAGGAAGCCAGCATGACTGTGCCCGAAGGGTTCATGCTGGCTCTGGCCGAAGGGGGCGATGTGTTCGCCCTTTCCACCACGCAGGCCACCAGCGGGCAGGCGGTTTATGCCGCACTGGCCACAGGGGCTATCAGCACCGGCGCTGCCGGGGCCGCCCCCACCGGCACGGTGGAAACAGGCTGGGTGGTGGCGCGCGGCGGGGCTGCGGGCTCGCCCATTATTCTGTCTGGCCCGCTCGCGGCCACAAATTCAGGAAACTGACCGCAATGCGCGATATTTTCAGAAACGATGCCCAGACCCTCGCACGGGACTGGGGTATTCATCTTGCCGGTGTGCGGGGCTATTTTTCTGAAATGGCCATGGATGCGGACCTGCCGGCCTATACGCCCACCACCGCGCCCAACAGCGCGGTGCCCGCGCTGTTCACGACCTATACCGACCCGGTGATCATCCGCGCGCTGGTGACGCCCACCCGTTCCGAGGCCATTTACGGCAGCGCGAAAAAGGGCGACTGGACAACGGACACGGCGCAGTTCCCGGTGGTGGAACTGTCTGGCTATGCCTCGGCCTATGATGACTACAGCGCCAGCGGTACGGCGGATGGCAATGCCAACTGGGTGCCGCGTCAGTCCTTTCATTTCCAGACATGGACACGCTGGGGCGAGCGCGAGGTGGAGCGCATGGGCGCGGCGCGGATTGACTGGGTAAACCAGAAAAATCTTGCCAGTATCTCGGTTCTGAACAAGAACGCCAACGCCATCAACCTGTTTGGCCTTGCTGGTATGGAGCTGTTCGGCGCGCTGAATGATCCTTCCCTGCCCGCCGCTATTGCTCCTGTGGCCAAGGTTGCGCCTTCTGGCAGTGCCGCGCAGGGCAATACCTGGGCGGATATTGCCGACCCGGTTCAGGTCTATGCCGATATTCTCAAGGCTTTTGGCGTGCTCAGCACCCAGCTTGGCGGCAACCTGACGCTGGAAAGCCCGATGACGCTGGTTATCCCCACCGAGCGGCAGCAGTGCCTGCTCTATACCAACCAGTATCAGGTTTCGCTGGCGGACCTGCTGAAAAAGAACCTGCCCAACCTGGTGGTGGAAACCCTGCCCGAAGCAGGCACGGCTCTGGCGGGCGGGCAGGCGGCCACCACGCTCATGCAGCTTTTTGCAACGGAGATCGAAGGCCAGCGCAGCGTCACCACGGCCTTTACGGAAAAACTGCGCGCCCATGTGGTCGAACAGTATTCTTCCAATTTCCGCCAGAAGAAATCGCAGGGCACGTGGGGCACCATCTGGTTTTACCCCCATGCCTGCGTGACCATGGCCGGGATCTGAGCCGCTCCGTCTGGCCGGTATGCCTGCGAAATCCTTTTAACAGAACGGACTGTATTCCTGATGGCTCATGCTGTTTCATCCGCCCGGGGGGCGGAAACGCTTACGGTTGTCTGCCGCCTGCCCTCGGGGCTGGTGCTGGACCTGTATGACCCCGAAGACCTGCGCGCCCGTGCGGGTTCTGCCTCGCCTGTCATGGCGCCGCCGGTGCCGCGCGCCAGTGTGCGCCTGGCCGGGGCGCGGCGCGATGCCCGCTTTCATGCCCGTGATAACCGCCTGCTGGGTCTTGCGGGGTGCACGCAGGTGGATGCGGCCTTCTGGGAGGCATGGGTGGCGCAGAATCCCGGCTATCTGCCGCTGAAGAACGGGCTGATTTTCGCGCAGGCCCGCGCGGCGGATGCAGAAGCGCGGCTGGCGGAGTGCGCCAGCGAGCGCACGGGACTGGAAGGGCTGGACCCTAACGCCCTGCCGGGGGTTACCCCCGCCCACGCGGACCCCGGCTGATGGCGGCGGCCACGCCGGAGGGCGCGGCGGCCGTGGTGGCGTTTGATTATGCCACCTGGGCCGTGCGCTACCCCGTGCTGGCGCAGGCCGTGACGCAGGATCAGGCTCAGGCCTGTTTTGATCAGGCAACCCTGTATCTGGCTAATACGCCCGCAGGCCCTGTGCGCGATCTGGCGCGCCGGGCCGTGCTGCTGGGGCTGCTGGTGGCGCATATCGCAACACTGGAGCTGCCGCAGGGGCAGGGTGGACAGGCGGGGCTGGTCGGGCGTGTGGCCTCGGCCACGCAGGGGAGCGTTACGGTCAGCACCGCTTACGCCACACTGGACGAGCGGGCGGCGTGGTTTGCCCAGACCTCCTATGGCGCGGCCTTCTGGGCGGCTACGCGGGGGCTGCGTCAGGCGCGTTATGTGCCGGATATGCGCCGAAGGAGACCGCCATGGGGCTGAACCTTTTCCTGCTGGCCGGCCCGCTCTGTGCGCAGGCCAGCCCGCCGCAGGCTGCGGTTCTGCATGTCAGCACCGGCAGCACGGTCAATGCCGATGGCAGCGTGACGCCGCTTTATACCGCCATGCCGGTGCAGATCATGGTGCAGCCGCCCGGCCCGCAAGACCTGCAACTGGTGGAAGGGCTCGACCAGCAGGCTGACCTGCGGGTGGTGTACGTCAATGCCGCCGTGCGCGCCCTCAGCCGTTCCTCGCAGACAGGCGGCGATATTCTGGAATTTTCCGGGTCTGACTGGCTCGTGACCCGCTCGGTGGAAGACTGGGGGGCCGATGCCTCGGGAGAGAGCGAATGGGTGAAGGTGGTGGTGACACGGCAGCTTCCGGCCAGTCTGTAACAGTGTCCGCACCCACAGGGGGTGGCGTGGTGGAAAGCCCGTCCGAAAGCGCGGTGTGTGCGGCCCTGCGCGCCTGGCTGCTGGCGGTGCTGCCCGCCGGGGTGGGGGTTGTGGCCGGGCAGTCCAACCGGGTGGCGCCTCCTCTGCCTCCCTTTGCAACGCTCACACTGGCCGGGCGCGAGCGCCTGTCCAGCGGGGGGTGGCGCTACACCGCCACCACGCGCGACCTGACCATGCCCACGCAACTGAGCGTGCTGGTGCGTCTGTTCGGGCCAGGGGCGGGGGATATGGCGCAGCGTGTCATTGCCCTGTGGCGGGACATGCAGGCGGCGGACTTCCTCTCCGCGCAGGGGCTGGCCCTGTCCCCGCTGGACGTGCAGGGCGCGCACCAGAGCGGCTTTGCGACCGCCGAACATCAGTACGAAGACTGCTGGGAGATAACGCTTCTGGCGCAGGTCACATTTATCCTGAGTATTCCGCAGGATTTTGCAACAACTCTGCCGGTTCTGACGATCGGGACCGATGCAGCTTACCCGCCACAGGAGTAAAACCATGGCAGGCATTCCCATTTCTTCAATTGTGCAGGTTACGCCGGGCGTACTGGTGGCGGGTGGCGGACTGAACGGGCTGACCGGGCTGGTGCTGACACAGCAGACCGCTATCGTACCCGCGGGCACCGTGCTGAGCTACAGCAGCGCTGCGGATGTCGGGACGGCGTTCGGCACGGGTTCGAGCGAATACGCCATGGCGCAGGTTTACTTCGCCGGGTATGACACGGCGGTTCTGACGCCCGCCAGCCTGATGTTTGGCGGTTACGCGCCTGCCGCTTCGGGGGCCGAGGCCACGGCCAGCGTGTCCGGCGGCGCTGTCTCGGCCATTGCGGTGGCGCAGGGCGGCAGCGGCTACGAGACCGCCCCGAGCGTCACCTTTTCGGGCGGTGGTGGCACGGGGGCCACGGCGACGGCCACGGTCTCGGGCGGGGTCGTGACGGGCATTACCGTAACCGACGGCGGCACGGGCTACACACAGGCCCCGACCGTAACGCTGGAGGCTGCCAGCCTCGATGCCCCATCCACGCGCATGGACACCCTGCGCCGGGCCAGCGGGGTCTGGAACGGTTTTGCCCCGGCTTTTGAACCCGCTCTGGAGGAAAAAAAGGCTCTGGCCACGTGGGTTGGCACACAGAACAGCACCGTATGGGCCGTTCTGTGGGATACAGACCCGCAGGCCGTGACCCAGAACAGCACCACTGCCTTCGGCGTATGGCTGGCGCAGCAGGCGATCGAAGGCGTGTCGGCGGTGTATGGCGGGGCTGTCAGCGCGGCGCTGTGTCTGGGATGGATGGCCTCGCTCTCCTTCGGCACGCGGGCGGGGCGGCAGACGCTGGCCTTCATTCAGGATGCGTCGGGGCTGGTCAGTCCTGCCGTTACGGATGGCACAAGTGCCGCCACCCTGATTGCAAACGGCTATAATTTTTATGGCAGTTACGCCAGCGGCAGCAGCCTGTTCTCTTTCATGCGACCGGGCAGCGTGTCGGGCCGGTTTGCCTGGGCGGACAGTTTTGTCAACCAGATCTGGCTTAACGCCAGCCTGACAGAGGCTCTGGTGACACTCCTGCTCAATACCGGGCAGATTCCGTACAATACCGAGGGCGATACCCTCGTAAAAGCCGCCGTGCAGGACACGATCAGCAGCGCGCTGGCCTTTGGGGCCATCCAGCCCGGTGTCAGCCTGACAACCGCGCAGAAACAGCAGATCGCCAATGCAGCGGGGGTTGCGGCGGCTGCGGACGCGGTTGCCGCGCAGGGGTGGTATTTCCAGCCTGGTGTGTCCACGGCGGCGGCCTCCTACCGTGTGGCCCGCACAACGCCGCCCGCGCGGCTGTGGTACGCCGATGGGCAGAGCGTGCAGGCCATTCAGCTCAGCAGTGTCGAGGTGCAGTAAGCATGGCGTACGATATTACGGCGGCTAATGCCGTTTTTACCATTACCGTGGCGGGGCTGTACAACGCGCCTATCACGCTTCAGAACTTTGCGGCTGATCAGGCATGGGATACGGCGGAGCAGAACTGCGCTGAAACCGAAATGTCGGTGGATGGCTATCTCAACACGGGCTGGACGCCTGCTCCGGTTGATCAGGTCATCCATTTTTCGGCCGGGAGCGAAAGCGTTCTGGTGTTCGAGGCCATTATGGCGGCCCAGCAGACGGCGCGCGCCCTGTTCCGGCTGGGGGGTGAGCTGACGCTCACGGGCACCGGGCGGCGCTATACCATGGTCAACGGCGTGCTGCGTGCGATGGCTGTTGCGCCGTCTGCCGGGCGGGTGCTGCACCCGCGTAGCTTTGCCATCCGGTGGCAGTCTGTCTGGCCGGCAGGTGTCTGATGGCGGTGCGTGAAGTCACGCTGAGCGTGCCGATGGAAGGCGCTGATCATAACAAGCGTTTTGTCATTACCCGTATGTCCGCCTTCGAGGCGGACAGATGGGGCCGGCACTGTTTGCAGGCTGCCCTGCAGTGCGGCGCCGACCTGACGGATATTACCCCGGAGGATGGGCTGGCGGGGCTGGCGGCGGCGGGCATCGGCCTGTTTGCCGCCATGGAATCCGAGCGGATGGACAGTCTGCTGGAGCGGCTGATGCGCTGTGTCAGCGTGCAGCCAGACCCGGCAAATCCCGTCCTGCGCCGCCCCTTGCATGAAAGCGACATCGAGGAAATTCCCACCGTGGGCTGGCTCCAGAAGGAAGCCTTCGCCCTGCATGTGGATTTTTTCAGGGGCGTCGGCCTGTTGTTCTCCCCTCCCGCGCAGGCGGGCGGGGAGAAGGACAGCCCGCCGCCCGGTGCGTGAATGTAAGCGAAAGACTGGCGCTGGTTGTCTCGGAAGGGCTGGCAAGCCTGAACGATCTGCAAACCCTTTATGACAGCGAAGATTTTGAGATGCTTCTTGAAATGGCGCTGATCAGGCGATGGAACCGCTGAGCGATGGCACTGGCATATGACAGCTCGCCGGGCATGATCCAGCCCGGCCCGGCATGGGGTTCTGCCGATCTTGCATGGCAACTGCTGGATATTTTCAGGCGTGCCCGGCGGGTTATGCACGGCGGTGGGGCCGGGCCTTCTGGTGGTATGGGGGGTGCGGCGGTGCCGGGCGTATCGGCGCCTGTGGTGCGGCAGGCCCTGTACCGGACGGAGGGTGAGGGTTTGTCGTCTGGCGCGGATGGCGGAGTATCCCCCATGGCCGAGGGCGGGGCTTTGCGGTTGAGGCAGGGCGTGTCCGGGCGCAGGCTCGGTCAGTCTGGCGGGGGCGTATGGCCGGGCCTTGCCGCGGCGCGGGCGGTAAGGCGGGTGGATACGGCCCGGCGGGCGCAGGTGGTCGCGGCAGGGGTCATGGCACGGCAGAGCGGGCTTATGGCGGCGGATATTCTGCCGTGGGCAGAGGCTCCGGCGACGCTAGGCGTGCGGCGATCCATCCGGCTGGGCGGTAGGCCATCCGCCCTTGCGGCGGCTTATTCGGAGGACGAAGGGGGAGGCTGGAGCCTGCATGGTGGCCAGAGCGGCACTGTCCCCCGCGCGTTGCCCGGCATCGTATCCGGCGCTCGGTCGGGTGCTCTGTCTGGCGCTCTGTCTGGTCTTTCGGCAGGTGTTCTGTCTGTCCGTCGTCGGGGAGTCCGAAATGGTCTGGCGGGCGGGCGTGGCGGGTTCTGGCCCGGCCTGAGTAGCGCGGGTGTCAGCGGGCCGCAGGCGTGGGGCGTTACTATAGGGATGGGGCGCGTTATGCAGGTGCTGTCCGGCGCGGGTGCGGGGCCTATGGCGGACACGCTCGCGCTTGCGGTTCTGTGTGCGAGACTGCCCTATGCGCTGGCCCCGCAGGCGGGTGCCGCTGGCAGGCCGGAGGGGCCGTACGGGTTCGGGCCTGATGGGCAGATCGGCTTTTCTGCTCCGTGGGCAGCAGCGGCATCGGGCGCGGGTCAGTTTGACCCGATGGCTCTGCCCTCGCAGGGGAACAGAGCTTATGTCAGTGGCATGAACACGGCGGTGCAGGCGGCCATGACCCGAACCGCCCTGGCACCCGTTGTATCCGAACAGCGGCGCAATCCCGTTGCTGGACGTGAAGCATTTTCGGATACGCGCTCTGAACGCAAGGCATTTTCGTCCCTGAGCGCGGAGGGCGCGCGAAGCGTGTCCAGTCTCAAGGCGCAGGCGCGGTACGCCAATATGGGCATGAGATAGCAGCCTGCCCCTGTTATTCTGATTGATGAAAGTATGTGGCCATGGCGATGAATTTGGTGTCCCTGCCCGCCGCGTGGGATATTCCCGTGGCGCTCGGGGTGCCCGGATTGCTGGGGCAGTCCTCTACGGCAGGTGTTGCGGCTTCGGCCTCCACGGTTCTGGCGTCCATGCTGGATGATACGCGTATCATGCTGGCAGATGCCCAGTGGGGTATCTTTACGGCCGATAACCAGCCGGTGCTGACATCGGGGCGCGTACGGGCGCTGGATGTGCAGGCGTTCAGTTATGTTTGCGATGCGCCTCAGGAGCAGGGGGCGTTTCTGTCCTATAACAAGGTGCGCCAGCCCAGTCAGTACAGGGTGGAAATGCTGTGCGATGGCTCAGGCCCGGTGTTTGGCGCAGCAGCCGGAGGGAGCGGCGTGCTGGAAAGCCTGCTGGCGGCCACGGGGCTGGTCGGCCCGTCAGCCGATATGCTGATGCGGCGTGGATTCCTGCAAACACTTGAATCGCTCGTGGATGATCTGAATCTGTACAGTGTGGTCACGCCGGAAGTCACCTATTCCAACGTGAATGTGCAGAGTTACAGCCTGCGGCGCGAGGCCCAGCATGGCGTGACGTTGCTCTGGGCCGGGATCACGTTGCAGGAAATCCGGCTCGACACCACAACAAGCCCCGGCACGGCCGCGCCCGCCGGGCAGGCCATGCAGTCCGGTGGGGCGGTGCAGGCGGCTGAATCCACGCTGGATACGGCGGCGCTGTTCTGATGGCGGCTGTTTCCATTCCGCTCAACGCGGTGGCGTATCAGAGCCTGAGCGTACCGCTTTCTGGGCATGTCATTCGTCTGGTGTTGCAGCAGCGCGGCACCGGGCTGTTTGCCTCGCTGTGGTGCGATGGCGCGGCCTGCCTGCTGGGGGTGCTGTGTCAGGATCGGACCTGGCTTGTGCGCAAGGCCTGTTACGGCCTGCCGGGCGATTTTGCCTTTGTTGATACCGAGGGCACGGACGACCCGGATTACACCGGGCTGGCCGGGCGCTTCGTGCTTGTTTACGAGGAGGGGCGCAATGTCTGACAGCGCAGGGGCCGATACCGCGCTGGCGGCGCGGCGGATTGATGTGGCGTTCACCTTCGCGCCTGATCCCTCGCAGGGGGTGGGTGCCGGCGCCGGCGCGGAAACCGTAACGCTCAGCGATTACCGCGTGGCGTGTCAGGTGCTCAGCACTGGGCTGGAAACCGGCATGGTGTGTACCCTGCGGATAGAGGGGATGCCGCCAACACTGGTTAACCGGCTTTCCGCCGCACAGGTGGGTGTGGTGGCACAGGGCCGCAACAGCGTGACTGTCATGGCCGGAGGGGCCGAGGCCGCCCGGCCGGTGATTTTTTCAGGCGGCATTGTCGAGGCGTTCGTGGAATACGAAACCACGCCCGATGCGGTGTTTGTGGTGCAGGCGCATTCCATCGCCCTGCCCGCTGCCCTGCCAGTCAGCCCGACGTCCTTCGGGCGCGATGCGCCGGTGGCCACCATCATGGCAGCGATTGCGGCCAAGGCCGGGCTAGGTTTTGTCAATAACGGCGTGCAAACCGTGCTCAGGGGCGGGGTGTATTACAAGGGGGCTGCCACCGAGCAGATAGATGCCTGCGCCCGCGCTGGCGGGGTTAGCTACCATATCGGCATGGGGCGTTTGTGTATCTGGCCTTTTTCCATGGAAGCGGCACGGTCCGCTGCTGTGCCGGTTTCTGTCGCCACGGGGCTGATAGGTTATCCCGCCTATAGCCAGTACGGCGTGGGTCTGCGGATGCTGTTTAATCCGGGCATCGGTTTTCGTGATACCATCAGCTTGCAGGGCACCGGCTCGTCCGCGCAGGGGGTTGCTCTCCCGGCAACCGGGTTGTGGGTGGTGCAGAGCGTGCAGCACAGGCTGCAAAGCGGGCGCACGCAGGGGCCGTGGTTTACTCTGATAGAGGCGGCAAGGCCAGACCTTGCCGGGCAGGGCTTTGCACAATAGGCTGATTGGCACGCAGCGGCCAGAGGACAGCGCGAGCGACTTCAATGCCATGAACGCCGTAATCCGGCGTCTTTTATCCATGATGGGCGCCAACCTGCCCGTTCGTGTGGTGGCGGTGCATGGCGAGGGCCTGAACCCGGTGGGGTTTGTGGACGTGCAGCCCATGGTGCACCAGCAGGATGGCGCGGGCCGCACCGTACCACACGGTATTCTCTACAACGTGCCCTATATCCGCCTGCAGGGCGGCGCGCGGGCATTCCTGTGCGACCCGGCGGTGGGGGATATTGGGCTTATCATCATCTGCGGGCGCGATATTTCCACCGTCAAGACCACGCGCGATGCAGCCGCTCCCGGATCATTCCGCCAGCATGACATGGCCGATGCCCTCTACCTTGGCGGCCTGCTGAACGCCGCGCCAAAGGAGTATATCGGCTGGGTTGGGGGGGATGTGCATGTCAGCACTACGGGCCGGTTTGTTGTCGATGCCGCAGCCTGCGTCATTGACTGTGATGTAACGGTTCGCGGGGCCGTATCCGCCACGGGCGATATGCAGGCAGGCAGCATCAGCCTGGAGACGCACACCCATACCGGCGTCATGAGCGGAAGCGGAAAAACAGGCGCTCCAGAATAGGCGCAAGACTCATTCCTTGAGGTAGAAAATGAAGCTCGCTGCGATGTGGATTGCGGACATGGAACTATGAGCGCGCCTGTCATAGCGCGTTGTTACTCTTCGTCAATCTTCAGGCGCTTAGAACGGCAAGCCCACTCCGTCAGGGCGACGAAAATTCTGTCAAAAACACCCAGGCGGCTCCACCGGATGATGCGGTTGTATAATGTCTTATACGGGCCATGCGCTTTCGGGGTGCCTTTTGACTGAAGATCCCTTGATTCAATCTTGGTTGTCCTGCCTAATCTCAATGTCAGGTTTGGATTTGTAGATGCAAATCCGGCAGCAGATCACCCCTACGCGGGGGTTGCGCTGGATGGCGATGCTGAGGCGGGCTCCCTAAAGAAAGAATTTCTACCGTTTAAAGGGCCATTTCAAGCAGAAAATCAGCATTGTGACTGACGGAATAGATTGATCCGTGAGAGATGTTTCAGGTTTTTGGAGCCGCTGGATGCTGTGGCTTATATTGGGTCACGTCCTGTCCGGCCTTTGTTCAGAAAGCGCCTCAAAAGGGTGCATTATCGTGAAACTTGATTCGCGACAGCGGATCTGGAGCAGCAACGATCATCTTATAACGGTGTCACGATGAAATATTTATACTTGTTTCTCATTTCTTATTTTTTTGTATTCACAGATTTCTCTTATGCTCAATCTCCACCGGCTTGTGAGCATTGGCCAAAAACTATGGCTCTTATGAGCCTGAAGAACGCAGGAATTACTGATCCAAGTCATGTAAATGAAGTGGCAACAAAGGTTGCCCTTTTGGCTTACCAAGCTCTACCAAACGGTATTTTTAAAGAAATATACGACATTACTTATTTTTCCAATGATGGGAAGCATGTGTTTGAAGTTATAACGTCAAGTGAATCTTCTTATGAAGAATGTTCTATGTCTGATGTTACAACATTTCTTATTTCTAAACGCCTGGAGTGATTCCAGGGCCTGTCCGGGAGCCAGGGTAAAACCAGGGACCTGAGCCTGGATAAAACACAACGCCTTGGGCGTTTGGGAGACAATCCACACCATGTCAACGCTGCTTCTGGACAGGTCCACATGGGACCTGGCGCTGGATTCAGGCGGCAATCTTGCTCTTGCCACGGCACCTTATGCTGTCGTGCAGGATGTGTCCTGTGCTGTCCGGGTCTTTGCGGGTGAGTGCTGGTACAATACCAGTACAGGTTTGCCGTACAGGCAGAATATTCTGGGTATTTCACAATCCGCATCGGTTTTCCGCGCGCAGGCGGAGGCGGTTGCGCAGGCCGTGCCCGGCGTTGCCTCGGCCCGGTGTATCATTACCGCCCTTGGGGTGGATCGCAGGCTTTCAGGAGCCATTCTCGTCACCACAACCGATGGAATAACGCAGAGTGCCGGATTCTAGCAGTACGGGAACCACCTCGGTTCCATCGCCTTCTTTTACGGATGCGGGGTTTGTGGCTCCGGCGGAGAGCGACATTCTCACCGGCGCGCTGGCTGACCTTAACGCGGCCATGGGGGGCAATCTCAACACCGACCTGTCTACTCCACAGGGCCAGTTGGCTATGTCCTTCACGGCGGCCCTGGGCGATGCGTATGACCAGTTCCTTGCCATTCTCAACGGGGTTGACCCGGAGCGCGCCTTCGGACGGTTGCAGGATGCCATTGGCAATATCTATTTCATGAGCCGCAAGGGGGCTACGGCTACGGTCGTTACGGGGGTCTGCACGGGGGCAGCGGGCGTTGTGGTGCCTGCTGGCACACTGGTGCAGGATGCTGGTGGATACACCTACGCGGCGGACGGGGCCATAACGCTCGACGCCACGGGCACCGCCACGGGCACGTTCTCCTGCACCACGCTCGGGGCCATCGACTGCGCGGCCAATAGCATCAGCCTGTACCAGTCTGTAACCGGGCTTACATCCATCACCAATCCGGCAGCAGGCGTGACAGGCTCGGATGAGGAGGGCCGGGCTGCGTTCGAGACGCGCCGGGCGGCATCTGTCGCGGGCAACAGTGTGGGCTCTCTCAACGCCATTGCCGGGGCTGTCAGCGCGGTGGAGGGGGTTGTGGCTGTTTACGTGGCCGATAATGGCACCGCTGCTGCCGTCACCACGGGCGGCGTCAGTCTTGCGGCCCACAGCCTGTATGTCTGCGTGAGCGGTGGCACGGATGAAGCCGTGGCGCTGGCTATCCTGTCCAAAAAACCACCAGGCTCTGCTTATACAGGCACCACGACGGTCACGGTCACAGACCCCAACAGCGCCTATCAGACCGCGCCGTCCTACGCGGTGTCATTCACGCGCGCTACGGCCACGCCCTTGTATTTCGGGGTGACAATCAAGGCGGGATCATCCGTGCCGTCCACGGCGGCCACGCAGATTCAGGCGGCCATTCTCGCTGCGTTCGAGGCCGATGGGGGAGATGCCGGAATTATCGGTGGCACGGTCTATGCCAGCGCCTATTACGCGGCGGTGGCGGCATTGGGCACATGGGCGAAGATTGTTGAAATCACGGTCGGCACGACGGCTGGCCCCACGGGGTTTACGGCGGCTCTCAATATCAACCAGATCCCCACGCTCGATACGGCCGCCATTACAGTGACGGTTGCCTGATGGACAACATCCAGCAAACTATCCTGTCGCAATATGCGAACAGCCCGGCGCTATGCAGCATTATTGACGCGTGGAATCAGGCGCTCGACCCCGCCAGCCTGATAGACCAGTGGTATGCCCTTGTATGGAACGTGAAGACCGCGCAGGGATACGGGCTGGATGTATGGGGCCGCATTGTCGGGGTTTCGCGGGTTCTGAGCATCGCATCGGTTGATTATCTCGGCTGGCGCGAAGCGAACGATCTGACGGAAGAGGGCTTCGATCAAGCGCCGTGGTACAGTGGCAAGGATGCCACCAGTAATTACCGCCTGTCGGATGATGGTTACCGCCAGCTTATCTATGCCCGCGCGCTGGCCAATATCTCGGATGGCTCCATCCTTTCCCTCAACACGATCCTGACCACGCTGTTTGCCGGTCAGGGCGATGCGTATGTACGGGACAATGGTGACATGACCATGACCTATGTTTTCAAATTTATTCCGACGGATGTGCAGGTCAGCATTATCCAGAATAGCGGCGTGCTGCCGTGCCCGGCGGGTGTGGGCGTTTCCTATTCCATTGAGGCGACTTCCTGATGAAAAGCACTGATAACCGCAGGCTGTTTGATACGCTGATTGGTGCATCAGCAGCGACCGGCAATATCGCCACAATCCCCGCAACGCAGGGCACAGCGGGAGACGGCACGGCCTCCATTGCGCTGGCCTTCCCGCCTGAAACATTCATTGCCCGCTCCGCCGGGGGCGAACCGCCGCGCGGCGCGGACATGAACGGTTTTCTCAATCTGCTGTCCAGTGCCGTGCAGGTGCTGCAGGCGGGGTATTTCGGCCCGTTTGACGCCACGTTTGCGGCGGGTATTGGCGGGTATCCGGCTGGGGCCATTGTCGCGGGTTCGGCAGCGGGCGCGTTCTGGGTTTCCACGGCGGATGCCAATACCACCGTGCCGGGGGCAGCGGGCGCGAAATGGAAAAGCCTGTTCGACGGCTACGCCACGCAGGCATGGGCTACCGGACAGTTTGTCAGTTCAACGCTGTTTTCAGATACGAACAACCTAGGCGCGGCCTATTTCGGGTATCGGACAGACCTCGGCTACGCCTGGATGAACTATAAGAACAGCGCGGGCGCATATGCGCCGGTCGTTCTGGCCGACAGGACGTGGGTGAATGGCAGCTTTGCCACTCTGAGCGGCCTTGCGAGCGAGGCTGCCGCACGTTCCAGCGCGGATACGACTCTCGCTCAGGCCATCGCGAACGAAACCACGCGCGCCGAGGGGGCAGAAGCCCAGAAGGCAAACCTTGCGGGCGGGAATTCGTGGTCAGGCACTCAGAATTTCGCGGATGATCTTGTTGTTGCCGCCGGATACAAGGTTTCCATAGCGGATGCAGAGGGCGCCGGTTCCCTTTACACATGGCCTGAATATTATACGTCCGGCAGATTGTCGGGCCTGAATGCCGTTACGCACCTCCTGGATAGTGGCGGTAACGCTATGCAGTGGTTCGCGCTGAATGGTGGTAACGGGCGGCTGTACACCAGCACGGGAAACGTCGCGTTTCTCTCTGACATGCCGCAGGCGGCCATTATGAACAGTTCCAACCCCAATGCCACAGGTGTTTCAGGGTCTTTGTCGTTTACGGCGGCCCATGCCGGGTTTCTCAAACTGGATATCAATTCCGCGAACAGTGGGGCGCACAAAGTCAGCTCCTCTTCGGTTTCCGGCACTGGATATCTATCGCTTGGCGGTGGTTTTAACTCTCCAGAGGACATGCTTGTGGGGTCGTTCGTTATAACCTTCGCGGCTGGGGCGGCTGTTACCATCAACGCGTCAATCGTGTACGCCGGCACATCAGCAACGAACTACCTGAATTCAACAGGGGTGATCGTCTACAATGCTTAAATATTACCTTTTGCTGGTGGATGGCATCGTGGCCCCCGGTATCTGCCTGTCGGGGGATATTCCCGCAGGGGCTGTGGAGTGCACGCAGGAACAGTATGAAGGCTGTGGCTCGACCTACACGCTGGAAAACGGGGCCGTCGTGGCTTACACGCCTCCTGCTCTGGTCATTCCGCTGAAAGATCAGGCGACGACGGCGCTGGCTTCAGCCAGAACGTATGTGAATAATACATACACTATGTTGAACGAGGCCACACCCGATGCGTGGGTGACGTATCTCAAGGCGCTGATGGCCATTGCCGGCGGCACCGATACCACCAGCACGGCGCTGCCGACCGAGCCCGCCACCTGAGCGCGGCCATGGTGCAGCCTGTCTTCTGAACGCCGCCTTCTGAGGCGGATTTTTTTTGCCCGGATGAAACAATGAATGAAACGCAGTGCGCGGCTGAAGAAGACCTGCGCGTGATCGTGGACAGCCACGCCCGCCGTCTGGACGGGCTGGAGGATGACGTGGACACGCTCAAATCCGGCCAGTCTGCCATGATGGAGCGCCTGATCTCCATCGAGGCGCAGGGGCAGGAGCGCGAGCGCAACCGCGCGGTGGAAGCGGCCGACACCCGCAATACCCTGACCGCCCTGACCCAGCAGTTGGCCGAACACACCGGCGCACAGAAACGCCAGAACGAACTGGCCGAGGACAGCCTGCGCCGGTGGCGAAAACTGGCGGTGGTCATTGGCCTCCTCTGCACGGTGAGTGCGGCGGCGGGCTCAACCCTGCTGTCGGATCAGGAAGTGGCCAGCACTATCTGGGTTCACTGGCTGCATCTGCGCGAGCCGTGGGACATGGCGCAGGGAGGGCCGGACAATGCCGCAAACCTTTCCGCTCACTGACCCGCTTCAGGTTGCGGCTCGCACCGCGTGGGGCGAGGCGCGCGGCGAGGGGGCTGCCGGTATGCAGGCCGTGCTATGCGCGGGCATGAACAGGGTCGCCCGCCCGGCATGGTGGGGGCGCGATATTTGCAGTGTGTTCCTGCATCCGTGGCAGTTCTCGTGCTGGAACACCAACGACCCCAACCGTGCGCTGCTGCTGACCGTGACCGCTACCGACCCGCAGTTCCAGACTGCCCTTGCGCTGGCCCAGCGCCTTGTGGCCGGCACCCTGATCGACATTACCCGCGGGGCGGACAGCTATTATGACACGCGTCTTTCACACGCGCCTGCATGGGTTGCTCCCCGCCTCTATCGCTGCACGATTGGCCACCATGCGTTTTACCGCGTGGGGCCTTCTGGAGAAGGATAACCCCATGGCTGATACGCCAAACCCCACTACCGCTCCCCGCGCCGCGGCGCAGACGACCTCTGCCGTTGTCAGCGGGCTTTCCCCTCTCGCCCTCCTGTTGGCCCTGCCGCAGCCTTATGCCGCATGGGCGGGCATCGCCTGCGCCGTGTTTGCCGGGGCCGGGCTTGCGGCAACCCAGATCCCGTTGCCCGCCAACCAGACCGGCAAGCTCTGGATGCTGTACCGTGCCCTGAACTTCCTCGCCCTGAACTGGAAATATGCCGCCAACGCAGCGGCTAGCCTGCGGGCTAGTTCGATAGCATCCCCCGCACCCGGCCCGGAGGCCTCGCCTACAGGCTCCGGTGCTGCTATCTCCACTCCCAAGGACACCACAAAATGAAACTACCCGTCCTGTTGTGCGCCGCAGTAATCGCCCGACCGCCATGGTGTTGCGCTCAGATCAGGGCTTGAAGTATCAGAAGCTCTCTGCCCAACGAGTGATTACAGGCCGACAGGATGTCTCTACGGCGTGGATTGCTCAGCACGACAATGGCGGCTTTATGCGCAAAATGATGCTGATCTGTTTTGGTCTGGTTTTCTCCACGCACGCGTTTGCTGGCACGGGTGCAGATGACTCCATTCTAAGCGAATACGCGCTTCGGGAAGAATGTAGTGCCTATTCAGAGTCCGGGATGCGGGATTGTCTGGCGACAAAAGCGCGCGAAAGTCAAAAGACGCTCGAACAGGCCGAAAAACAGGTTAACATCAGGCTGTCCCGATGGGATCAGGAGGCGCAGTATATCAAGCAGACCAAGGCGAAGCTTGTTGCATCAGGAAGAGCCTTTGCCAAATATCGTCAAGAGCACTGCGCTGTCATAGTGGCCCTTGGAGGGAGTGCCATTGGCAACGCCCTCGAAATAGGCCGCTTGGCGTGTGTGGCAGAGCTCAACAACAGACGTGCCAAGCAACTCCGTGACGCAGTATCTGACATGCCGTGAAATGGCTCTTAAGAGCCTATTCAGCATCAAGGGCTGACAATCGCGGGCGTTGTCAGCGTGCCTTCTTCGTAGTTCTCTTTCTGGCCCTGCCGCAGCCCTAGGCGGGTTGGGCGGGCATCGTCTGTTCCGCGTTTGCCGGTGCGACTGCTGCCCGCCAATCAGACGGGCAAGCTCTGGATGCTGTATCGCGTCCTGAATTCCTCCCCCCTTAACTGGAAATATGCCTGCAACGCGGCGACGGTGCTGCGTGCTGGCACCGCAACATCTGGCCTTGCCGTACCTGTCCCGGTCGCTGGCCCCGGTTCTGCTGTAACCACTCTCAAGGACATTACGAAATGAGCACGCTCTCCCGTCGCAGCTTCCTGCGTTCGGCCGCGCTGGTCGGCGCAACGGCGCTGACCGCCTGCACCGTTACCACCACCAATGGCGTGACCACGATCACGCTCGACGTAACCAAGGTGAAGAATTACGGTCAGGCCGGGCTGAACGCCGCTGCGACCGTCACCAGCTTTCTGTCTTCCTTCCCGGCGCTGGCTCCGTATGCGCTGGCTATTACGGCGGCGGAAACAGCCCTGTCTGGCGCGCTGTCCGCGTTCTCCAGTGCAGCCGGTTCAACGCTGACCATCAGCTACAACGATGCGACGTGGAAAACCCGCGTGGACAGCATCCTGTCCGATCTCGACACGCTGGCCGCCGCCATCGAGAGCGCTCTTTCCGGGTCTGGCGCGGCTCTGTCCTCTTCCGTCCTTTCCAATGCCAGGACGGCATACAACGCGCTGGCCACGCTGATCAGCGTGTTCAAGGCCCTGCTGGGCGTACCGGACGCGAAAGCGCCTGTCGGCACACGCACGCGCCTGACCCGTGACATGGTGCTGGTCGGCGCGCCCGTGCCCGCTACGGGTATGACCGAGGCGCAGGCGCTTAAGGCGCTGGGGGTATGATGCGCGACCTTTACATCGCATGGCTGATTGCAGCCGGCAGCGCGATCGTGTGGTGCGGCCTTCTCTATGTCCGGGCGTGGCATCTATGACCGGCCGCGCCCTCGGCTGCCTGCCCGCGAAGGTTCTGCCGAGCCAGCCCCGGCTTTTGGGCCTGAGCATGATGGCCCGCCGGGCTCCGGCGGTGCTGGATCGGTCTCTCATCACCCCCGGCGCGCGGATGTTCGGGAACGATACGCTGGGCGACTGCACGGCGGTGGGGCTGCTCAACCACATGCGGGCCGTGGCCGCTCTTGGCGGCTGGCAGGTGCGGGCAGATACGGATGATGCCATCCGCTTCTATGCTGAAAGCACGGGCTACAGGCCGGGCCAGCCCGCCACTGATCAGGGCGGCGTGGAGGTGGATGTGCTGGCCTATGCCGCGCGCATTGGCGTGCAGCTTGAAAGCGGCGACTACTTTCCGCTCTGGGGCAGTGCGGACCCGCAGGACCGCAACGCGCTCGCACTTGTGATGGCGGGCATGGGGGCGGTCTATCTGGGCGTGCGGCTTGCGCAGTCGGACATGAACCAGATCGAGGCCACCAACGGTGCCTGCGTGCTGGTGCCCGACAACAGCGCCTATGGCGACACCACGCCGGGGAGTGCCGGGGGACATTGCCTGCTGGGCTGGAGCTATACCGGCCTTGCGGACACCGACACGCTGGGCCTGCTGACATGGGGCACGATCCAGAAGGCCACATGGGGATGGCTTAAAAGCCGGATTATGGAGGCGCATGGTCTCGTCTGGCCGCAGCTTGCGCTGGCTAGCGGGCTTTACCCCACCGGCCCCGACCTGGACGCCCTGCGCGCGCAGAATGCGGCGTTTCTGAATTGCGATGTTTGATTTTGAAATTGGCCTGATCGCCGGGGATGGGTTTTTGCTTGTCCTGATGGCTGGCGCGGGCGCTATAGTGCCTGCGTATGAGCATGGTTCTGATTTATTGTGTGGCGGCGGTTTGTGAAATCGCCGGTTGTTTCAGCTTCTGGGCGTGGGTACGGCTGGGGCGCTCGCCGTTGTGGCTGGCGCCAGGCGGGCTGTTACTTGTGGCCTTTGCCAGCCTGCTGACACTGGTGCAGGTGGATGCGGCTGGCCGGGCCTTTGCCGCGTATGGCGGTATTTACGTGGCGGCGTCCTGTCTGTGGATGTGGCTGGTTGAAGGGGTGTGGCCAGACCGGTGGGATATGGCGGGCGCCATGCTGTGTATAGCGGGGGCGGCGGTTATCGTGCTGGCTCCGCACCGCGCCTGAGAGAGCAGATACAACAAGGCTGGCAGGCTCACCGGCGTGGCATGACACGCGTTTCACGAAAAACGTAGGAAAGCGGGTTCAGGCGTGCCATAAAGTGCTGTAACATTATCTAGCCGGTGCCACACCGTTTCTGTTACGGTTGCGAAACCGGAACGTAAACGGTTAAGGCATCAAGGCGTATGAAAGCAGAGTCTCTGGCCTCGCAACAGCAGGGGTGCTCTTTTTCCGATTGGCCGGAGCCGCAGATGGCCGTGCAGACTGTCACCATGTCGCGCACCCAGCTTTTGCGGATGCTGGATCAGATACCCGTTGGGGTTATGCTTCTTGATCCAAAAACGCTTTGTATTTCCTATTACAATCAGACGTCCCGTGAAATTCTTGAAAAGATAAGCGATCTGATTCCCGTGGAGGCTGACAGCCTTCTTGGCGTGAATGTCGATGTCTTTCATAAAAATCCCGCCTGTCAGCGCGCCCTGCTGATGGATGCGGCCATGCCGCCGCACCGTGCGCGGATTCACCTTGGGCCTGAAATCCTGGATCTGTCAGTCTCGCGCGTGTTCGGCCCCAATGGGCTTGATTACGGTCCTATGCTGACATGGTCTTTGGTGACAGCGCAGGTGCGAGCGGAGGAACATGTCTTTCGTCTGGCCAATTACGATATTTTGACCGGCCTGCATAACCGCGCGGCCTTTATGGAACGGCTTGAAACCGTTCTGGCGGGTATGGATGCTGAAGATAAAACCCACCAATCTGCGATGATGTTTGTCGATCTTGATGGTTTCAAGATGGTTAACGACACATATGGTCACGCCACGGGCGATCTCATGCTGACGCATGTGGCCGAGGTTCTGGGGACGATCTGCCGCAAAGCGGGGGTGTTTCTGGCCCGTCTGGGCGGAGATGAATTCGCCGTGATTGTGCAGGACGCCACAATGGAGCAGGTGGGGCTGCTGGCCGGGCGTCTTATTGATGCGTTTGAAAATCCTTTTGTGTTGCCAACCGGGCATCAGCACCAGATGGGCGCTTCAATCGGTATCGCGTTTTCGCCCGATCACGGCACACAGTCGAGCCAGTTGCTGTCACGCGCGGATATGGCGCTGTACGCCGCCAAGGCAGGCGGCAAGAACATGGCGCGGGTTTTCCTGCCCCAGATGGAAGATAGCCTGATCATGCGGGCGCGGCTTGAGCGTATGCTGCGTGATGCCTTTGCCCATTCGCGCGATCTGTTTGTGTTCTATCAACCGATTGTGGACCTGACATCCGGCCGGGTTGTCTCGCGTGAGGCGCTGATGCGCTGGCATGATTCCTCGCGCGGGTGGATTCCTCCCAAGGATTTCATTCCGGTGGCTGAAGAGGCCGGGCTTGTTTACGAGCTGGACTCCTTCGTGCTGCACGCCGCCTGCCGGGATGCCGCCGCATGGACCGACGAGGCCAGTGTTGCGGTCAATATTTCGGCATCCAGCGTGGGGCAGGGGCGTCTGCCCGGAGCGGTGGCCATGGCGCTGGCGGCCAGCGGGCTGCCAGCTACGCGCCTGAGCGTGGAAGTGACCGAAACCGCCCTGATGTCCGGCGGGAACGAGGCCCTGCGCGATCTACAGGCCCTGCGGGATATGGGGGTGGGGATCAGTCTGGATGATTTTGGCACGGGTTTCTCTTCTCTGGCGCATCTGCGGGCCTTTCCGTTCGACCGGATCAAGATAGACGGCTCCTTCGTGCAGGATGGAGACAGGCGCTCGGACTGTGCGGCCATTGTGCGTGCTCTGGCGCAACTGGGCGTGACGCTGCGGGTTGCGACCGTGGCGGAGGGGGTGGAAACACCCCAGCAGCGCCAGCGTATTCAGGCAGATGGCTGCACCCATGCTCAGGGCTATCTGTTCGGCCGCCCCGAGCCGACCCTGCGCGATGTGCCCCGTCTGCGGGAAATCAACGCCCTGCACGTCTGCTGATCAGGCGCGTGGAAATTTTCGTCTTCATTATCCCTGCTGGGTGGTGATCACGTAGTCTCTTGTGCCGTAGCTCCGGCTTGGCGGAAATGTTCGGTCATTTTGCGCCATTTTTATGCCACCAGAAAATCTCCGATAGTGCGTGCCGCAAATCTTGTGGTGGCGTCTTACCGTTTGGGGAGTCGCGTTAACTGGCGGTTCCCACATTGCCCATGTTTCATCTTTTCTTCTATCCCGACAATATTTGTGTAATTATAAAATATAACTGACCCAATAATATTGTGTATTAAATAAAAACAAATAAAAACGTCGCGTTTAATGATGATGATCTTGTTTGCGTATTAAGGTCGTTCGGCGTCAATTTCATAATGTCGGGGAATTTTTTCCTTGACTTGAGTGGTCTATTCATTCACGCTTTTAATGAATTAACGGTGATGTGGCGTGAATTACTCATGAAATTCTTTATTTCATGAATGCCCATCTGTGCCTTATCTCCACCGTGCGCTGCCTGAGGCTGACTGGCTCCGGGTTTTGGGTGTGTATCCCGCGCGGCAAACATAAAGGAGGCAGACCGCCATGCAGCTTTGCCGCCACACCCTTTCACGCGTTCAGGACACGGTCTCCCTGCCGGAGTTCGATCCTGCGCATCTGCGGCCCGGTATTGTGCATCTGGGGTGCGGTAATTTCCATCGCGCGCATCAGGTTGCTGCCACACAGGCGGCCATTGGGGCCATGGGGCGCGAAGGACTGGGCTGGGGCATTGTTTCGGCCACCATGCGCAAGCCTGATCTGGCGCAGGCGCTGGGCCGGCAGGATAATCTGTACGCCCTGCTGACACGGGGCCCGCGCAGGACGGCGGTGGCCGTTATGGCCTCGATTACCAATACCGTTTTTGCCCGCGCCAGGGATGCCGGTCTGACGGAGCGGATTGCCGACCCGCAGACGCGTATCGTCACCCTGACAGTCACCGCCAGTGGCTATTACCTGACGGCGCAGGGGCGGCTTGATTCACGGGCCGAGGCCATCCGTTCCGACCTTGCGGCGGCCCGGCCGCGCACGGCTCTGGGTATTCTGGCGCGTGGGCTGGCCCTTGTGCGCAAGCGGGGCGGGGTGCCGCCTGTTATCCTGTGCTGCGATAACCTGAGCGAAAACGGACAGACTTTGCGGCAGGCCGTTATGGACTTTGCCTCCCTGCGGGGGAATGACGCACTGGCCGAGTGGATTGGCGCTTCTGTGCAGTTTCCCGATAGCATGGTGGATCGGATCGTGCCCGCCCCCACCGCGACCGACCGTGATGATGCGCGCAGGCTGCTGGGCGGCCTGTCGGATGGGGCGCCGGTTTCAGCCGAGCCGTGGTTTCAGTGGATTATCGGTCGTTTTGAGGGTGATCGTCCCCGGTGGGAGGCCCATACGGGCACCCGCTTTGTGCCCGATGTAGCTGTGTTCGAACGCGCCAAGCTACAGATGCTCAATGGCACGCATATGCTGCTGGCCTATGCCGGGGCGCTGGCGGGGCTGGATACCGTTGCTGCCGCCGCGTCCGATCCGGCGCTGGGGGCGCTGGCCGCGCGCTTCATGCGGTTGGAGCAGGGGGCGGACGTGACCTTGGACGAGGCCGAGCTGGATGAATACGCTTTTGAGTTGATGCGGCGTTTTCGTAACGCGGCCATTGCGCACAGAGTGGAGCGTGTGGGGCGTAATGGTTCAGCCAAGCTGGTCACGCGGGTGCTGCGGCCCATGCGCGCCAATCTGGAGGCTGGGGTTTCAGTCGCGGGTGCGCATTTGGTGATTGCAAGCTGGATACGCTGGTTCATCCTGCATGAGCGCGAGGTCCTGCGGTTTGTGCCGGTTGACCCGCGCTCGGATACGCTGGTGCGCCTGTGCGCAACATGGCGGGGCGACCATCAGGCGCTTGTCGCGGCTATTCTCGCGCGGGAGGAGATAGCAGGGCCAGCTCTGCCCCGGCACGAAAGTCAGGTCGCGGCGATTGCAAGCCTGCTCGACAGGTTTGAAAGCGCGCCCGCCACAGCCGTTCTGGCGGAACTGGCCCGCCAGAATCATGTCATGCAGCCTTTGGTGGCCTGCTGATTTTTCAGGCGGTGGTCAGCGCGTCATGGGTGTAGGCGGCGTAGCTTGTCAGGAACGTTTCCAGCACCTCCAGACCGAAATCCCGGCCCTGCGCGGTTTCGGCGCTGTTGAGCAGTGCGCGCCCGCGTTCGTCAATCAGGCGGTGCAGCCGGTCATGAGCGGCGGGGTCGATCTGGCAGAACATCATGCCATCCGTTGCGCCTGAAAGATCGACGCTCAGTCCGTGCCGGGCAAGAACCTGCTGTTCCAGCGCGGAGGTGCAGGCCGGGTCTGTGGCCATGGCGGCAATGTCCATGACCAGATCACACGCCGGGCGCGCGCGGCTGTACAGGTAGAGATGTAACAGAACAAAGCAGACAAACAGATTTTCATCCCGCGCGTTGGCTGAAGCCGGGGGGAATTCCGCAAGGATGGCGGCAAACTCCGGCGGCGCGCTTTGGGCCTGGAGTTGCAGGCTGATGGTTTTAAGAAAATACGGGTTGCCGATCTCACCTTGTTCTGTAAACGAACACCACTGTTTGAACAGGTTGCGGTAGATCAGCACATGCGTGCCCGGTATGGCGCGGCTGAGGGCGGGTACGCGCCCCAGACTGCGCGTGGCCGACAGGACGGGAACCTTTCCTATCTGCTCAGCATATTTCATAAGAAGCTGGCAGTAGAGGAATTCCTCCTGCCGGAGCGTGCCGCCCATCCCCCCCTGCGGGATGAACCAGTCCGAGGACATGCTCTTCTGATAGAGGAAAATGCCTCTTCCGTTCTGGATGAGGGGAATGAATTCCTCAAAATAGTTTTTCACTGGCGGATGTTTCGAATGCCAGATCTGGCCGTTCAGCGCCAGTGCGGTCTGGAGCGTCAGGTCTTCCAGCCGTTCGTTGAAGACTTCGTAATAGCTGAGCGTGCCCGTATTGGCCCGGAACCGTGACCACACCCATGTGCTGGCGGTTCTGAAACCGGAGTGCAGGAAAATCATGCCTGTTTCACGCTCCATACGGGCAGGGGCAGTGTACCGCCTGCGGAGCCGGCGGCATACCAGAAAAGGGGCTCAGGCGATGGGCATCCCTGCCGCTTGACGGATATAGGGTTGCACGGCTGTCAGTTCGTTGACAATGGCCAGAGCGTTTTCCTTCACGTCTTCCGTGGGTTCGAGCAGGTCGGGCACAATGATCACGCGCATACCCGCCGCTATGGCGGCCCGCGCGCCTGAGTGTGAATCCTCCAACGCAAGGCAGAAACGCGGCTCGACGCCAATCAGATGCGCCGCTTTCAGGTAGGGTTCGGGGTGGGGTTTGCCGTTCTCCACATCTTCGCGGGTAACGATAAAGGGAAAATGCTTGTCGAGACCGACAAGTTTAAGGTGGTGGTGCGCACGCAGGCGGCTGGATGACGTGGCGATGGCGCGTGGCAGGCGCAGTTCGTCCAGTAGGGCGATCAGCGGCGTAACGCCGTTCTTGAGCACGAGCTTGTCGTTATCGACAAAAGAACGCAGGTGTTTTTCCTGCAGGTCGAAGAAGCGGCGTAGCGGAAATTCGTCCCCATAGGTGTCGCGCACGAGTTTCTCGCATCCGTCCGCTGGCACGCCAATCATACGGCGGCAGAAGGTGGCGGGCATGTCGTAGCCGAGTTCGTGGCCCGCCGCCACCAGTGCATCCATGGCCAGAGTCTCGCTGTCGAGCAGCAGGCCGTCCATGTCAAAAATAACCCCAAATATCGGCAGGGATTGTGGTTTTTCCGTATTGGACACAATGTCCCCCTTCTATTGCAGTGGTTGCCCGTTATGCTGCGCCAGATCATCTGATCCAGCCTGTGGGCAGGGTGTTGCCGGTTTGCGAACTGTCCTATGGTGACAGGCCGCTCGGCTGGTACCCTTCACGGAGCCCGACGGGAAGCTCGGTACAGTCCGGCCTGTCGGGTGTGTTCTATTGGTCGAGTGTAATGGGCTCGGCCGGGTTTGGACACCCTTTTTATAAGAGGTTCTTTCTGGCAGTCCGAGCGCAAAGGCGGCGAGCAGCGCACAGGGAACGTGCTCGGGCAGGGTGTGCGCGGGCGAGGGAGTAAGAAAAAGCGTGAAAACAGGCGGCAGGAGCAGGCAGGCGGCAAATCTGGGCGGGGCGGTCACGCGGGGTGGTGTGGCGTGGTCTCGGACCGGGCACTTTGTGCTGCTTGCGCCAGCGCTCTGGCTGGCCTGTCTGGCTCCGCCCGGCCGGGCTGAAACGGCGGAAGAGGAAGGCGGCATCGTTTTTTCTGAAGACGCCATGCAGGAAGCCCAACGCGCGGGCACGGCCGCTACCACACCGCCAGCCGAGGGGCAGGGCGCGGCGACAGCCAGCCAGCCGGGGGGCACGGTGCCGGAGACGGAAGGCAGGTTGTTTCAGTCTCCGGGGCAGTCGCGGTTTCAGTATCAGTCCCAGCCTTCGGCTGAAATCACGCCTGATGAAGCCGCCCCCGCCACGGAATCGGCTCCCGACCCGGCGGCTGAGGCGGGCGGAGTGGGCGCGATGCCTGCGCCGGATGCCGAGAGCGCCTCCGAGGCGGCAGCGTCCTCCGGCCCTTCTGCGGCGGCCACGTCAGAGCCCGGACGGGAGGAGTCGGCTCGGGCTATCGGGTTGGCCGAGTCCCTCAAGACATCAACCCCAGAGCCGTTTCCTGAGCCGACAGCAGGGCCGCATGTGGCCACGGCTCCCAGTGTGGCGGTGGCGTCGTCCCCGCTGCCGCCAGCGCCCCCGGTTGTCCTGCAGGCTGTCGCCATACGGGATAACGGGCGGGAACTGGTTCTGCCCGGCAATGCCGCAACCGGGCTTGCGGCCTTCCGCTCCGGTGGAGATCTGGTTCTGGTGGTGGATCATCCGCTGGCGGGGGCGACAGAACCGCCCGCAGGCGCACCTGCCGCAGCAGGGCAGACGAATCCACTGGCCGCCATGCAGGTGGTGGCCCTTGCAGGCGCTACGGTTATTCGGGTGCCGCTGCCTGTGGGGCATGGGTCGGATGGCGCTGCTGATGCGCCAAAGGCGCAGGCGCTGCCCCCCATAGGGTTCGTGCATGACAGCGCGGGCTGGCGGGTGTGTCTGGCGGGGGGCTGCCCGACAGAGCCGCAGGGGGTGGCGGGCGCTCCGCCTGCTCCGGTTTCCCGTCCTGCCGTGTCGGTCAGCGGGCCGGGGGCGGTGCGGCTTCCCGGTTCCGTGCTGTTTACGGGGGTGGGGCGTGGCCCTGTTCTGTCGCTGCCGGACCCGGCCTCCGGGGGCACGGTTTTTGTGGCTCTGTCTACGCGGCTGACTGGCCCGGTCAGGCAGGCGGCGGTGGCGGTGGGGTATCGCGTACGGCCTTCATGGCAGGGGCTGGCGGTTATGGCGGATTCGTCACGCGTGACCCTGCGCCCGACAGAGTATGGCCCCGTGATCGAATCTGTAGCGCCCGTGGCGCTGCCTGTCGGCCTGACGCAGGATGACGCGGCGGCGTCCGGGCTCATACATGGAGCCGCCGCGCATGGGCGTGACTGGGAGTGGCTTGGACTGCGTGATGAGCCCGCCTCCCTGCTGGCGCAGCGGTGGCAGGCAGCCCGCGCCGCCCTGAAAGCCAGCGGCCGGACGGAAGGCGGTATCCGTGATGATGCGGGTGAAAAAGCCAGCGGGCATACTGCCCGGCATCCTGGCAAGCCGCATGACGGCAGACACACAGGCAAACACACAGGCAAACACGCGGACGCGCATACCGGCAGGCATACGGGCGGCAGGCATGGCGCGCAGGCGGGTGAGGCCCGGCCGGGCGGAGCCGTCGTGCCGTGGCCGGTACGGGTGGCGGCGGCCAGAGCCGCTTTTGCGGCGGGCGATGCTCGGCAAAGCTGGCTGCTCCTGCGGGATATGCCTTCCTCCTCCGCCCTGGGTGGTGTGCCCGATGGTGTGGCCGAGCAGGGGAGTCGGGCGGGAGAGCCGCCAGCCCTCCATGCTGGCGGGACTGCGCGGGATTCGGCCATGGTGTTGCGGGCCTGTGCGGCGCTGCTGGCGGGAGAGCCAGCCGAGGCGGCTCTGCTGGCTGATGCGGATATCCGCTTCGGGCCGGATCTGGCCCTGTGGCGGGCGCTGTATGAGATGATGACCGGGGCCGACAGCGGGCGTACCGCCGTTCTGCTGGCCCGGCAGTACGCGCGGCTCAGCCAGTATCCGGCCCCTGTGCGTGACAGGCTCGCCCCGCGCGTGGCGGCCTATGTCGCGCGGTATGGCGCCCCCGAAACGCTGGCCATTCTGCGCGCCGCCCTGCGTGATGCGCCGCCGGAGGACAGTGCTCATGCCCTTGCCCGTGCGTTGCTGGATGCCCGCCAGGGCCAGACGGATGCCGCCCTCATGGCGTTGGATACGCTGCGCACCGGCGGTGGGCCGAATGCTGACTGGGCTGCGGTGGAACTGATCGGCCTGCGGCTTGGACTGGGCCAGATCAGCCCGGCTGAGGCGGTCAGCGCGTACGAGCCTCTGATGGCCGCTCGCAATGTCCATGCCGGTGCGACGGGTCAGAACGTCTCTGCACCATCGTCCGGCCTGCCCGCGCTGCCTCGTGCGGCGGCGCGGCTGGGTTATGCACAGGCGCTGGTGTTGGCGGGGCAGGCGCAGGTTGCGGCCTCGGTGCTGTCCGGGCTGACGGCAGGAGAGGCCACCCCGCAGGACAGTCTGGCTGAAGTCTGGCGGCAGGTGCTCTATGGGCTGGTTTTTGGCGTCGTGCCGCAGGATTCCCCTGCGGAAAGCGCGCCTCCCGCGCGGGTGGGTTTTGCACCGGGCGATACGGCTCTGGCGCTTGCGGGCGCGTCTATGGACCGGCTGCCATATGATGCCGCCACGGCCAAGCTGCTGGCCGGGTATGGCGCAGCACTGGTGCGGGCAGGCCGGCCCGCGCAGGCGGTGCCGGTTCTGGCTCAGGCGGAGTTCCTGTCCATCACCCCCGCCACGCGGGCCGACAGGGCGGAGCTTCTGGCCCGCGCCGCCCTTGAGGCGGGGCAGGGGCCTGTGGCGGTGCAGGCATTGCAACGCGCTGCTCCGGCTGGTTTTTCCTTTGGTATGCCAGCCGATTTCCCGGCGGATATGCCAGACCGCCTTCGGTACGATAACGCGCTTATGGCGCTGGCCGGAGGGCAGGCGGAACAGGCCCTGCACCTGCTGGCGACGGACGAATCGGATGACGGGCTGTTGCTGCGCGGGCGTATTTACGAGCAGCAGCGGCAATGGGCGCAGGCCGTTCTGGTGCTGGGGCGTCTGGCCAGCCGTGCCCTGCCCGCCGAAGGCGCGCTGACGCCCGATCAGGTGGCGCTGGCCCGGCGTCTTGCGCAGGATGCGGTCGCCGCGCGGGATGCCGACACGCTGACCCGCCTGCGCGCATGGGTTGGCACGCGTGCGATCCTGCCTTCTGGTTTGTGAAAAAACGGTTAATGGCCTGATTTAATGCTTGCAATGCGGGGTATAACCGCCTAGTTAGCGCGCTCTTGGCCCAAGGGGGCAATTTTGCCCAACAGGCTGTCTACTGGTTTGGGGGTACGTCAATGAACGCACTTGCTCAACTGGGGATGGTCTCGGAACACCCGAGCAATAACCAGGCATTTTCTGTTCCGGTCTCGTCTGAAGACGAAGAACGCAAAGATTACTTCGTCGAAAAGAACGGCGAGAAGTTCGCAGGTACGCACCTGCTTGTTGACCTGTGGGGCGCCACAAATCTGGATGATCCGGCAAAGATCGACCAGACCCTGTGCGAAGCCGCAGTAACGGCTGGCGCTACGATCCTGCACAGCCATTTTCACCATTTCACGCCCAATGGCGGCGTGTCGGGTGTTGTTGTGCTGGCGGAAAGCCACATTTCCATTCACACATGGCCCGAGCGCAATTTTGCCGCCGTGGATATTTTCATGTGTGGCGCCTGTGATCCGCACCTGGCGGTGCCGGTCATGCAGCGGCTGTTCCAGGCCAAGCGTCTGGAAGTCAATGAGGAACGCCGCGGTCGCGTGGTGAAAAAATAAGTCTGGCGAATGCCTGACACCGGCAGGATATGCCTTGCCCGCCCGATGGGGCCGGTGGCGTATCCTGCCGGTTTTTTTTGTTTATTTTCTGTCTGTTTTTCTGACGGGCCCTGAACCCCGCAGCGCGCGCAGGCGCAGGGGTGGCCGTCATGCAACCGGATGAGGCGCATATGGCTGAAACATGGATTGAGGAAACCCTGTACGACAACTGGGGGCAGCGGTTCCGCGTGGTGCGTGAACTGGCGCGCGTGCGCAGTCCGTTTCAGGATATCGTTGTTTTTGAAAGCGATTCCCACGGTCGGGTGCTGATGCTCGATGGCGTGGTGCAGATTACCGAACGCGACGAGTTCGTTTATCAGGAAATGCTGACGCACGTGCCGCTGTTCAGCCATCCTGACCCGCGCCGGGTCCTGATTATTGGCGCGGGCGATGGTGGCGTGCTGCGTCGTGTGCTCGAACACCCCGGCGTGGAAAAGGCCGTGATGGTGGAAATCGACGGCGCGGTGATCGAGCTGTCCAAGGAACACCTGCCCTCCATCGCGCAGGACGCCTGGACGAACCCGCGTGCCGAAGTCATCGTAGGGGATGGCATCGATTACGTGGCCCGCGCGCCGGATGCCGCGTTTGACGTGATCATCGTCGACAGCACGGACCCCATCGGTGTGGGCGAGGTTCTGTTCACGGATTCCTTCTATGAACAGTGTGCCCGCGTGCTTAGCGCGCAGGGGCTGATCGTCAACCAGTGCGGCGTGCCGTTCATGCAGGCGGATGAGCTGCACGACACCAGCCTGCGCCGGGCGAAGTTTTTCCCGCATGTGTCCGCCTATGTCGCGGCGGTGCCGACCTATGTGGGCGGGTTCATGACACTGGGTATTGCTTCCAAGGTCAGCCTTGCCGGGCAGGATGTGCAGACCGTGCGCGCCCGCGCGCAGGCTGCCGGTCTGGAGGGTAAAACCCAGTACTGGACGCCCGAAATCCATGTCGGATCTTTTAACCTGCCGCCGTATATCGCACGGCATCTTCCGGCAGGAAAAGCCTGACACTCTCCGCCTTGCGGGGCGTGATTGACTTGTCGTTAAAATGATGTCACCAATCACGCCGCGCAGAGGGAGAGCCCAGCCACGAGCTGGCGCCGAAGGAGCAACCGCCCCGGAAACTCTCAGGCAAAAGGACCCTGCGCACTAGAACTTCTGGAGAGAGACGCCCCCGAGGCGTCCGCCGACGGGATAGCGATCTCAGGCACAAGGCACAGAAGGGGCAACGGACGGTTTGCGGTCCAGGCCCCTTTGCACCCCCGCGCAAGGAAGGCATGGCCTTTTTCGTAACGCGCAAGGGTAGTGTGCATGAGTACCGAATCACTTCTTCATACCCCTCTTTTTTCCCTGCATACGGCCTTGGGTGCCCGCATGGTGCCGTTCGCGGGCTATGCCATGCCTCTGCAATATGCCGAGGGCATCATGGCCGAGCATCGCCATACCCGCACGCAGGCCGGGCTGTTTGATGTTTCTCACATGGGGCAGGTGCGCCTGCGCGCGCGCTCCGGCGCGGTGCGCGATGCGGCTCTGGCGCTGGAACAGCTTGTGCCCGCCGATATCGCGGGGCTGGCCTCAGGGCGGCAGCGTTACACGCAGTTTACCAATGCGCAGGGCGGTATTCTGGATGACCTGATGGTGACCCGGCTGGGTGATGACCTGCTGGTGGTGATCAACGCCGCGTGCAAGGCGGCGGATATTGCCCATATGCGCGCCCATCTTTCCGATACCTGCACGCTCGACGTGCTGGAAGACCGCGCCCTTCTGGCCCTGCAGGGGCCGTTGGCCGGGCAGGTGCTGGCAGCTCTGGCCCCTGCCGTGGCGGACATGCTGTTCATGGACGTGCGCACCCTTGATATTGCCGGGGCGGCCTGCGTGGTGTCGCGTTCAGGCTATACGGGCGAGGACGGGTTTGAAATTTCCGTTCCCGCTGCCCAGGCGGAAGCTCTGGCCCGCACCCTGCTGGCGCAGCCCGGCGTGGCCCCTATCGGGCTTGGCGCGCGTGACAGCCTGCGGCTTGAAGCCGGTCTGTGCCTGTACGGCGCGGATATTGATGAAACCACCACCCCTGTCGAAGCCGCGCTGGAATGGTCGATCCAGAAAAGCCGCCGTGCCGGTGGCGTGCGTGCGGGGGGTTTCCCCGGTGCGGAAATCATTCTGGCCCAGTTGAGCGAAGGCACCGCCCGCCGCCGCGTGGGCCTGCTGCCCGAAGGCCGCGCCCCCGTGCGCGGTGGGGCTGGCCTGTTTGCTGATGCCACGCTGGCCAGTCCCGTGGGCAAAGTGACCTCGGGCGGGTTTGGCCCCACGGTCGATGCGCCGGTGGCCATGGGGTATGTCAGCACGGCGCTGGCCCAGCCGGGTCAGGCTGTGGCCGCCGAGCTGCGTGGCCGCGCCGTGCCCTGCACGGTGCAGGCGCTGCCTTTTGTGCCGGCCGGCTTCAGGCGTACGGCTGGCTAAGGCCCCGGTTAGCCCTTTTTTCAGTTTTTCAGGGCGTCCTTGCCGGACGCCGATCAGGAGAAATCAGATGAGCCTTTATTATACCAAAGAACATGAGTGGCTGCGTATCGAGGGTGACAGCGCGGTTGTGGGCATTACCCGCCACGCTGCCAACGAACTGGGCGAACTGGTGTTTGCCGAAGCCCGTCCGGCGGGCACTGTCGTGAAGGCAGGGGAAACGGCGGCTGTGGTCGAATCCGTCAAGGCGGCTTCGGACATTTACGCGCCGGTCGATGGCGAAGTGCTGGACGCCAACCCGGCCGTGGTGGACGATGCCTCGCGCATCAGCGCCGACCCCGAAGGCGAAGGCTGGATTTTCCGTTTCCGCCTGAGCGCGCCCGAGCAGCTTTCCGGGCTGATGGATGCAGCCGCTTACACGGCGTTCCTCGGCTAGGCTTCAGCCTGACATTTCGCTCCCGCTTTCCAGCCCGTTCAGGATACTCCCATGCTTTCAGGTGATTTTACATCAGACAACAGGCCGTTCGGGCCGGATCAGGCGCTGGCCGCCTTTGCCGGGCTGGCCGAGGCCGACGGTGCGTTTCAGGCGCGCCATATCGGCCCCGCAGGCCATGATGTGGAAACCATGCTGCGTAGCGTGGGAGCGGACTCGCTCGAGACACTGGCCGCGCAGACCCTGCCGGCCGATATCCGTCTGGATGGCGCGATGGGCATCGGGCCGGGCTGGAGCGAAACCGAGGTACTGGCCCGCCTGAGCGCGATTGCCGCGCGCAATACGGTCATGACATCGCTGATCGGGCAGGGGTACTACGGCACGGTTCTGCCTGCGGTCATCCAGCGCAACGTGTTGGAAAACCCGGCGTGGTACACGGCCTATACGCCCTACCAGCCCGAAATCAGCCAGGGGCGTCTTGAGGCGCTGCTGAATTTCCAGACCATGGTTACGGAACTGACCGGGCTTGATATCGCCAACGCCTCCCTGCTGGACGAGGCGACGGCGGCGGCCGAGGCCATGGCGCTGGCCCACCGGGTGGCAAAAAGTGGCTCCACCCGATTCTTTGTGGATGAAGACTGCCACCCCCAGACCATCGCCGTGCTGAAAACCCGCGCCGAACCGATGGGCTTTTCCATTGTTGTCGGGAACGCCGCGAAAGACCTGCGTGCGGCCGATGTGTTCGGCGCGCTGGTGCAATATCCCGGCTCGTCCGGCCGCGTGGCCGACCCCCGCGCGGTTATTGGCGCGCTGCATGAGGCCGGGGCCATTGCTGTCATGGCGGCCGACCCGCTGGCGCTGACGCTGCTGGTTTCTCCGGGTGAACTGGGGGCGGATATCGCCATTGGCTCCACCCAGCGTTTTGGCGTGCCCATGGGGTATGGCGGGCCGCACGCCGCTTACATGGCGGTGCGCGATGCCTACAAGCGCAGTATGCCGGGCCGTCTTGTCGGCGTGTCGGTGGATAGCGCGGGCCAGCCCGCCTACCGTCTGGCGCTGCAAACGCGCGAGCAGCATATCCGGCGCGAAAAGGCGACGTCCAACATCTGCACCGCGCAGGTTCTGCTGGCGGTTATTGCCGGGCTTTACGCTACCTATCACGGGCCGGAAGGTCTGCGCGCCATCGCGCGGCGTGTGCACGGGCTGACTGTTACTCTGGCGGCTGGTCTGCGGGCGCTGGGTGTTGCAGTGGTGGATCAGGCGTTTTTCGATACGCTGAGCATCGAAGCGGGTGACGATGCGCCCGACCTGCTGGCGCGTGCCCGTACGCTGGGGCTGAACCTGCGCGATGCGGGCAAGGGCCGCCTTGGTATCAGCCTCGATGAGACCACAACCCCTGAAACCGTGCGGGCGGTGTGGTCGGTCTTCTGTGCCGATGCCGCGCGCGTGCGGGCTGTGGCGTTGGAACTCGCGGCCCCTGCTAGCGCCCTGCCGGACGTGCTGGTGCGGCAGTCTGCTTTCATGAAGCAGGCCATTTTCAACTCCCTGCGTTCCGAGACGGACATGCTGCGCTACCTGCGCCGCCTGTCCGACAAGGACCTTGCGCTCGACCGCACCATGATTCCGCTGGGTTCATGCACCATGAAGCTGAACGCCACGGTGGAAATGCTGCCGATCACATGGCCCGGTTTTTCGAACCTGCACCCCTATGCCCCGGCTGATCAGGCGGCGGGCTACCGGATTCTGATTGCGGACCTGGAGCGCTGGCTGTGCCAGATCAGCGGTTATGACGCGGTGTCCTTCCAGCCTAACTCGGGCGCGCAGGGTGAATATGCCGGGCTGCTGGCCATTCGCGCCTATCACCACGCGCGGGGCGAGGGCGGGCGGACTGTCTGCCTCATTCCCGCATCGGCCCATGGCACCAACCCGGCTTCTGCCCAGATGGCGGGCATGAAGGTGGTGGTGGTGCGCTGCGATGCGCAGGGCAATATTGATCTGGCCGACATGCGCGAGAAAGTGCAGGCCCACGCAGCCGAACTGGCCGCCGTCATGATCACCTACCCCTCCACTCATGGCGTGTTTGAAGAAAACATGCGCCTTGTGTGCGATCTGGTGCACGAGGCAGGCGGGCAGGTCTATGTGGACGGCGCGAACATGAACGCGCAGGTCGGGTTGGCCCGTCCGGCGGATTACGGCGGCGATGTCAGCCATTTCAACCTGCACAAGACTTTCTGCATCCCGCATGGCGGCGGCGGGCCGGGCATGGGGCCGATTGGCGTGCGCGCCCATCTGGCGCCCTACCTGCCCGGCAACCCGCAGGAGACCGATGCCGCCATGGTGGTGAGTGCTGCCCCCTTCGGGTCGGCTTCCATCCTGCCGATTTCCTGGGCCTATATCCGCCTGATGGGCGATGCGGGTCTGGCGCGCGCTACGCAGGTTGCCATTCTCAACGCCAATTACATCGCCACCCGTCTGGGTCAGGCCTATCCGGTGCTGTATCGCGGCGCGCAGGGTCGCGTGGCGCACGAATGTATTCTCGATCTGCGGCCTATCAAGGATGCGACGGGCGTAACCGTGGACGATATTGCCAAGCGGCTGGTGGATTTTGGTTTCCATGCGCCCACGGTCAGTTTCCCGGTGGCGGGTACGCTGATGGTGGAACCCACGGAATCGGAAAATCTGGCCGAGCTTGACCGCTTCTGTAATGCGATGCTGGCCATCCGCGAGGAAGTACGGGCCATCGAACGGGGTGATGTCGAGGTGGAACACTCCGTGCTGCGCCATGCCCCGCATACGGGCGAAGCGCTGACGGTCACGGCTTGGGCGCGCCCCTACACCCGCCAGCAGGCGTGCTTCCCCCCCGGCGTGCGGGCGGATGCCAAATACTGGCCGCCTGTGGGCCGTATCGACAATGCGTATGGCGACCGCAACCTGATCTGCTCCTGCCCGGATATGGGCGCGTGGGCTGAACAGGGCTGAAGGCCAGCGACGGTTTTCTCCCGGTTCTCTTTGGCGCTTTCTGCCAGAGGGGGCCGGGGGAACACCACGGGTTTGCGGCTTGCGGTCAAGGATTGACCGGTACAACAAAAAAGCCTGCCTCTTTTAATAAGAAGAGGCAGGCTTTTTTCTGTTTCAGTCAGGCTGTAGAGGCAGCCTGGGCTTCTGGTTTTAGCGGGCCTGCGCAACCTGTGTGGTGGCACCCGTCTTCTTGGCCCATGCCGCCATGACCGCATCACGCGGGTTCTGTGACGCGTTGCTGGCCACCTGCGTGGTGGGCGCTGCCCCCGGCGAACGGGGATAGATGAAGCCGTAAGTAGGATAGATGGAACCGTAGGTGCCGCCATTGTGGTCGAGCGCCACGCGTACCGCCGACCAATCGTTGTTGGCGGAAACGTCGATTACCGACACATTGTGGCTTACACCGGCCTGCGCCCAGTGCGACTGGTCAATAACGATGGTGCGGCTATCCACCACGTTGCGCACCACGGCCACATGACCCAGCGGCATACGGCGCGTGCTGCGGAAGTTCAGAACGCTTCCGGCTTCCGGAGCCTGACCGCGCTCATACACGCCGGCGGCATTATGCCACCAGTCGCGGGCGTTGCCGCTCAGCGCCACTTCGGAAGCGGACTTGGCATAGGCCACGCACTGGATCACATGCCCACCCCCGCCATGGTGGCGGCTGGCCACCCGGCGGATACCATGATGCGCACTGGCGTGGCCGTGGTTGGCGGCCAGAGTGGTATGATGAGTGTGGGCCTTGTGCGTGGCGGCCTTTGCCACGCCGGAAAAGGACATAACCGCAGAACAGAACGACACAACAGCCAGTTTCAGTTTCAAGGTCTTTGGCTGTCCATTCCGCATGGGTTCCACCTTAGATTTTCCGTGCGCTCTTAAGTGCGTCTGATTACAAGGTAGTTCCACCTATAAGGGCTGACGCAGATCAGGCAAGCTCTCATTGCGTAGCAAAAACACAAAAAATGCAGTTTGACATTTCGACCCCATTTAAAAGATAAAAATAGGAATATATTCCTACATTATGTCACAAATCCGTCTAAATCTGTTTTATTTCGCCCTTTTGGGAGAACAAACCCTTCACAAATGATGAAAAAATGACAGGCCGCACAGGGGCATATGATTCGGGCCAACTGTGTCGCTGATACAACGCAGCAGCGACGCGGTGCCTTTTTGCCACACTGTGTCGGATGAACAAAAAACGGGGCAGGTGGTCCCTGCCCCGGAAGCAGTCAGCACAGGGCCGACCCTGATCGCCCGGCAGGGCGCCCCGCTTTTCTGTGGGGGCTGTCCTGCCAGGTATGGCCGATCAGATGCTTATTTGGTGGTGATCAGCATGATTTCGACCAGCATCCGCGGGTCAGCCAGAATGCCCTGCACGCAGGCGCGCGCCGGAGCGCCACCTTCGGGCAGCCAGGCGCTCCACAGCTTGTTCAGGGTTTCGCGGTCGTTGATGTCTTTCAGCCAGATCTGGGCCTGAAGCAGGCGCGTGTTGTCGGTGCCATGCTGTTCCAGCAGGGCGTCGATCTGTTCCAGCACGTCCTTGGTCTGGCCTTCCATGTCCAGATCGAGGTTCCGGGCCACCACGCCCTGGGTAAAGACAAAACCGTGGTATTCCACCGCAGCGGACAGGATGGGGTTCGCGTTGGTGCGGAGAATCTTGCTCATAAGGGGAAACTCTTTCCTGCAAAAAAGAACCGCCATTCCCACCCGCCCGGTTAGGGGGCGGCCTGTGTCTGGCGGGCCGGTGTCTGGGGGCATACCGCCCGGCCCTGCGCCGGGTGGGGCTGGCCCTGCGCTAGTTTTTGGCCCGCCGGGGCGTGCGGTCAACTGCCTGAAGTTCGTTACGGGGTAAAAAGACAGCGCGGCCCGGCAGGTGCTGCCGTGTTCAGGGCCGGGGCAGTGTGGGGCTATTGGCATTCATATGGGCGAAGGCCGACAGCCGCTCGGGGGTGTCGAAATCTTCCAGCATGGCGGCGGGGGCGGGAACCAGCCGCACAGCGGAACCGAGGTCGCGCAGGATGGCCCGCCCGCCCTGATCGCCCTGCACGCCCAGCAGCCTGTCGTAGCACTGAGCGCTCCACAGCACGGGGTTGCCCGGCTGGCCGTGCCTGTCTGGGGCAACGGCGGGGGCATTGGTGGCGCGCTGGGTGTGCAGCAGCGTGTCCAGCAGGGCTGGGCTGACCAGCGGCATATCTCCCAGACAGACCAGCAGGCTGCTCGCGCGCCGGCGTATGGCGGCGCGCACGCCGGTATGGAGCGAGCGGGATAACCCGAGTTCCGGCTGGCGTACGCAGGTCATGCGCAGCCGTCGCACCGGTTGCCTGCCGCCTGAGGCTACGGGGCCTGACGGCGCGGGCGTGTTGGCCGGGCTTTCCAGCAGTGGGTGCAGCAGGGCCGCCAGGTCGGGGCGTTCTGGAGGCAGGAGCACGAGCACTTCCTCCACCGCGCTGGCCAGCACGGCTTCCAGCGTGCGCAGCAGCATGGGCTGGCCTGAGGCATCGCACGCCAGCAGCTTGTGCGCCGGGGCCGTGCGGCTTGAGCGCCCCGCCGCCAGAATAATGGCCAGCGTGCCGGCAAGCATGGGGTGGGTGGGGATGTTGGACATTACGGGCTGTCCCAGCCGCGCCGGGTTGCCAGCGGGCCGTTGCGCCGCACCGCGACAATATCGGCCAGAATGGACAGGGCGATTTCCTCCGCGCCGACAGCGCCGATAGCAAGCCCCACCGGGCCGCGGATACGGGCCAGTGCCTCGGGCGTGTAGCCAAGCTGCCGCAGACGTTCGATCCGGCTTGCCTGCGTTTTGCGCGAACCCAGCGCACCAATATAGAAGGCCGGGCTGCCCAGCGCGGTTTCCAGCGTGGGGTCATCCAGCTTGGCATCGTGGGTCAGGGTGACAAGGGCCGTGGTGGAATCGATCCCCAGAGCGGGCAGGGCTTCGTCCGGCCATTCGGGTATCAGGGTCTGGCCGGGCACGAGGCCGGGAAAACGCTCGGGCGTGGCCAGAGCTTCGCGCGGATCCACCACAACGGGGTCAAACCCCGTAAGGGCTGCCAGCCGCGCCAGATGCTGGGCAATATGCACAGCCCCTACAATTAGCAGGCGCGGCGGAGGCAGCAGCGGTTGCACGAACCAGGTCTGCCCCGCGCTGTCGGGGGTGAGCAGCCCGCGCCCGGTCCTAAGGGCGTGTAGGGCGGCGTGGCCGAGGGCCGTGTCGTGCGGGGGCTCTTCCAGCCCGCCTTCGGGCCGGGTCGCCAATATGTGATGGTGTGCCGCATCCAGCGTGCGGAGCAGCACGGCGGGGCGCCGGGCGGCCATGAGCGCGCACGCGTGCTCCAGAGTGTCCAGCGGCCAGGTGCCAACGGGGCAGGCGGGGCTGCGCACGGCTTCCACCAGCACCTCGAGGCGGCCGCCGCAGGCCAGCCCCACCTCCCATGCCCGCGCGCTGCTAACGCCGTAATCCAGCACTTGCGGGGGATCGCCCCCCATGATCCGCAGGGCGTTGTGCATGACATCCGCCTCCACGCACCCGCCGCTGACCGAGCCTTCCACCCGGCCATTGACCGCCATGACCATGCAGCTTCCTGCCGGGCGGGGCGAGCTGCCCCATGTGCCGGTTACCGTGGCAATGGCCACGGCCTGCCCCTCACGCACCCAGTGCAGGGCATGATCCAGCGGATGTCGCGCGCTTTTTTGAATCTCTTCCGGGGGGTGGGGGGGTGTAACTGTCATGTGTCCACCCTATATCATCGGGCGGACAGACTGCCCACAAAGCAGCGTATCGTCCGGGTGGGGGCTCCCCTGCGCGCACGGTCAGCCGGAGTTGTCTGTCGCGCTTAACAGGAACAGGGACTGGAAGTTCATGACGGAAGCTAGAGACGGTCAGGTTGTGTATGTCGTTGCAGATGGGGGTAAAGTCCGTTTTCTGCACGATCATCAGGGTTCCATGCACGATGTGCAGGTATCTGACAGCCATGACCATACGGGCACGCCGGGCCAGATGCCCGCAGGCGCGTCACCATCTGATACGCGCAAGGATGCGTTTGCCCGCAGCGTGGCCGAGCACATGAACGCGCAGGTGGCGCATGACGGGGCCAACGTGGCCGGGTTTGTGCTGGCCGCCCCGGCACATATCCTGCATGAAATCCGCGAGCATCTGAGCGCGCCTGCTGCGGCACGCGTTATCAAGGTGCTGTCGAAGGATCTCATCAATATCCCCGCGCATGACATCCGTGATCATTTCGATATTCCGGCCACGGGCTGGGTGCTGCCGGGCTAAGGCTGGCCCGACCGGGGCGGCTAAAACGCCCCACGCTTTATCTGAACTGCCGGTCGCGCGGGGTTTTCCGCTGCGCCGGCAGTTTTTTTTTGCCCGCATTCGTGCCATTGCCTGAAGAGACGGGGCAAAACAGAGCAACCGGCCCCGGATGGTCTAAGGAGAGTGAAGCCCATGCATGTGGCCTATCCCGGTATGCAGTTGAACATCATCCCGGTTACGCCCTTCAGGCAGCATTGTTCCATTCTATGGAACCCCGAAACCCGGCGGGCCATTGTGGTGGACCCCGGCGGGGATGCCGACACGCTCCTGTCTTTTATTGATGGGCACGATCTTGTGGTTGAGGCCATTCTGATTACGCACGGGCATCTGGATCACGCGGGCGGCGTTGCGGCTCTGCGCCGCGGGCTGGTCGAGCGCGCGGCCCCGCCGCCAGTGGTGATCGGCCCCGATGAGCGCGATGCCTTCCTGCTTGATTCCATTGCCGATCAGGCCCGGCATTTTGGGCTTGAGGATCTGGAGAACGCCTCGGTTGACCGTTTTGCGCAGGAGGGCGAGGTGCTGGAATACGCTGGCTGCCGCCTGCACGTGCTGCATGTGCCGGGGCATACGCCCGGTCATGTGGCGTTTGTGGACAAAGTGGGGCGCTTCGCCTTTGTGGGCGACGTGCTGTTTCGCGGCACGGTAGGGCGGACGGATTTCGCCTATGGTGACGGCCCGCTGCTTATCCGTTCCATCAAGGAAAAACTGCTGCCACTGACCCGGGAGTCCGGCAGCGCGGATCATCATGCCGATATCACGGTCGTGCCTGGCCATGGCGGCCTGACCACGCTGGATACAGAGGCGGCGGGCAATCCATTTCTGCGAGGCTGAGGCTGGGGAGAGTAAGGTAACGTGAACTACAAAGTGTTGGCGGCTCTGATGGCCGCATGTGTGGCGCAGGCGGTACCCATGGCGATCGTTCGGGCGCAGGATGGCGCGGCCGGTGCGGAGGCGCCGCTGATGGGCGAGCCGACACAGGCTCAGCCCGTGCTGCCCAAGGAAAGCCTGAGTATTGTTTCGGCCTCTGGAACGCATGTGTTTTCGGTGGAAGTGGCGCGCACGCCGCGTCAGCAGCAGGTGGGCGAAATGTTCCGTACCGCCGTGCCTGAAGATGGCGGCATGTTGTTCTCATGGAAGACGCCGCGGCAGAGCGATATGTGGATGCAGAACACTGCCGTACCGCTGGACATAGTCTTTATCGGCACCGACGGGCGGATTGCCTCCATTGTCGAAAACGCGGTGCCGTACAGTCTCGCTTATATCAGCAGCCACGGCCCTGTGCTGGCCACGCTGGAACTGGCTGGTGGGCTGACGGCAAAACTGGGCATTACCGTGGGAGACAAGGTGGTATCGTCCGCGCTGGCGGGTGAGGACACGAGCCATGCCACGGGGGCGGCGCATCCTGCGCCATAAGGCGCTCGGACAGCATCAGCGGCCGGGCTGGTCCGGTCGCAGGGCATGGCGCGCATGATCTGGGGCAGTAAACGTGGTACTCTTGGTAACCGGCGCGGCCGGGTTTGTGGGGGCGCATGTCGCCCAGGCGCTGCTGGCGCGGGGCGAGCGTGTTGTCGGGCTCGATAACCTGAACAGCTATTACAGCCCGGCTCTCAAACAGGCCCGGCTGGCCCGGCTGTACCAGCAGCCTGGATTTTCTTTTCATCAGCTTGATGTCAGCAACCCCGAGGCGCTCGAAGCCCTGCGGCAGGCTGAGCCTGACATCCGCGGCATCTTTCACATGGCGGCGCAGGCGGGCGTGCGGTACTCCCTGACAGACCCTTACGTGTTTGCGGGCACGAATGTCTGCGGCCATGTGGCGGTGCTGGAGTTTGCCCGCAGGCTGCGCCGGCTGGACCATTTGGTTTATGCGTCGTCCTCCTCGGTCTACGGCGGGAATACGCGCCTGCCGTTTTCCGAGTCAGATGCGGTGGATCGGCCCGGCTCATTCTACGCCGTGACAAAGCGCAGTGCCGAGCTGGCCTCGGTTGCCTATAGCCATCTGTATGGCCTGCCCCAGACAGGACTGCGGTTCTTTACGGTCTATGGCCCGTGGGGCAGGCCAGACATGGCCTATTACAGCTTTGCCCGCGCGATCATGGCCGGTCAGCCGGTGACACTCTACGAGGGCGACGCCCTTGCGCGTGATTTCACCTATATTGACGATGTCACCCGCGCGGTGCTGGCGGTGTTCGGGCATCCGCCCGCACCGGACCAGCCTCGGATTCTCAATGTCGGCAACGACCGTCCCGAATCAGTGCGGCATCTGGTCAGCCTGCTGGAGCAGAACCTCGGCCGCGCGGCCCAGATCACGCTTCAGCCCCGGCCGGGCGCGGATGTGGAAAAAACCTGGGCGGATATCCGCGCCATCCGGGCCCTGACAGGCTGGGAACCCTCCACAACGCTGGAAAAGGGAATCGCGCAGTTCGTCTCCTGGTTCCGCGAATCAGCTTTATGATCATGATGTTAGGGTATTTTTGGCGGTTTTCTGGGG
>NZ_BJMV01000011.1 GCF_006539345.1 Acetobacter peroxydans | reverse complement strand
CCCCCCCCCCCGCACAATCTGGGGATAACTTCAAGCCTCTCTCACGCATTTTGTGATTATTTTTCCGCCGTCCAGCGCACCAATTCCGGCCGTATTATCTGGGACGGCACGGCGATCGATCTTCTCGCCGACCTGTGGAAACGCCTGTTTTCCGCTTCCTGCATCGCCCGGATGCTCGGACTCAAGCGCAGCGCTGTCTCAGAAGCCGCACGGCGCGTCGGATTGCCTGATCGTGCGGGCCTTACCCTTGAGCATACCATCCCGCAGGGCAGCCCCCAGGACGCTCCTGTAAACGAAACCGTTGCCGGACAGCTCATCCGCAAAATCTGCAGGATTACAGGGCGTCCATTTTTCGTGCGGCCCCGTGAGGCCCGAAAAATTCATTACAGTTTCCTTGGAAAACTGTTTCTGGCGCGGCGCAGCGGCACTCTGGAGGGTATCGGTGAGTATGTGTCACATGCGCTCAACACCGACTGCCTCGCCTGAGCCATGCGCAATACCTATGACGCCGTAACCAGACGGCTCAATGACCCCGCCTTCGCACGCCAGGTCATCCGTTACGTATGCCTTGCCCTGCTGGCTGCGCTCTGTGAGAGCTTCGTGGCGTCATTCGCCCTGTTTTACGAGGTGACACACAGACCAAAGCCCCAGCACATCTATCATGACCCGTTCGGCAGGCCGCGCGAACTGATTGTCACTGATGAGCCGTATTTTACGGACTCTCAGGTCATGAACTGGGCCGTGGACAAAGTGACAAATCTCTACACGTTCAATTATATGGATTATGGGAAACATCTCGACAGCTGCGCGGGTTATTTCTCCGGTGAAGCGTGGAACAGCTGGGCCGCGGCCTTTCAGGGGCCAGGCAATATCGAGTTTATCCGCACAAAACAGGTTCTGCTGAACGCCGCCATCAAAACGGCCGCCAGTATCGAAAGCTCCGGGCTGAACAGGAAGGGCGTGTTTGAGTGGCATGTCGCCTTTCCGATGTACCTGAAATGGACCAACGCTGCAGGTGAAAAAACTGATGTGCTCGCCGTCAGAGTTACGATTCAAAGGACCAATGACCCTCTTCATCCCGATGGCCTGATCATCACACAGCTGAACGCACCCAAGGCAACATCCTGATGCGGTTGGACAGGATTTCTCTCGTGCTCATGCTGGGCATGATACTCTGTATGCCTGCATCGGGGCTCGCACAGTCGCGCCAGAACGGTGGGCCGGACGATCGGGACAAAGACCATGTCGATCCGATCTATGCTGGAACGCTGCCCCCGCCGCCGTCTGTGCGCCAGGATCTTTACGACCGCTACGACACCGGGCAGAAGGCGCTCGATGCGGAAGATGACCCGCATATGCTCGCCAGCCCCGCCTCGCGCTCGCTGAACGTGTCGTTCGAGCCAGGCGCACAGATCCCCATCGTGCGCCTGGCACAGGGTTATCCGGCAGCCATTACGTTTCTGGACGCGACCGGCCAGCCATGGCCCATTGCCTGGGATCTGGCGACCAATAAAGCAGCAAGCTGCGACGATCAGGGCAAAAGCGACAGGCCGACCGTTCGCGCGGTTGGGATCAATGCCTGTGTCCCGCAGGCAGGTTCCAATGTCCTGCAGATCACGCCAGTGTCCCGTTACCCGCGTGGCGGGCTGCTGGTCACGCTCAAGGACGCCCCAAAGCCCATCAGTTTCATGATTATCGCGGGCACCGGCGCCTATGACGCCGATCTCACCGTCAGGATCACCCGAAAAGGTCCAAACGCCAAAGAGCAGGCCTCGGCACTAGGCGCCGTTCCCGACACATCTGATCCCGTTCTGAACAACCTGCTCGATGGCATTCCGCCCATGGAGGCCGTGCCTCTGCTGGTCTCTGGCGTAAGCGCAGATCGTTTACGCGCATGGAAACTGAAAAACACCATGTATATACGCACGACCTTCGAACTATCCTCACCGGCGGCCACTTCGCATGTTAGCGAGTTTGACGTGACGGCGTATGCCGCACCGTTTTCTTCGCGGCTCTTGGTTTCAATAGGCGAGCGTCTCGTTCCCGTCTCCGTACAGGAGGACGGGCCATGAGTAACGAACCACAGGGGAGTGCCCTCAAGTCCTCGTTCGAGAGCACGCGCAGGCTGGCGCCGTGGGTTGCAGGGGGGCTCTTTGTAATTGTGGGGGGCGGATATTTTCTCTTTGGCGCGACACCCCACGCCCCTCAGTCCGCCCAGATCACGCACCCCGACATGGAAAGCCCCGCTGGCGGGGCCAATCATTCAAAAGCCATGGATGACCTGGCCCGCAAGCGCGACGAACAGGCGTCACAGGCCGCCCGCAACGCAGGAAAATCCTACACCAGTGCGCTTTCCGGTCAGGATTTACCTGATCCGCAAGGGGTTGTCGCAGAAATAGGCGACACCCCGGACACCACCCGGAAGCCCGCACCGCCGCCACCTGCGCCTGTTCCCCATACAACGCCCCCGGCACCGCCTCCTGCCGCTCCCTCTGCGTCTTTCACACCGTCAACGCCCCGCCCCCCGAACGACCATTTCAACACGGCGGGGCCTGAGAAGGCTGCTGAACCGGGCCAGATGTCCGAGCGCGCGCAGATGGAGCTGATTGAAGCCTGGTCCAGTGGGCCACGGGTCGTTCTCGAAGAACCTGGCGAAGAACACGGTCGCGGTGGGACAGGCGGCAGCAGCTTTCAGACGGAGGCTGCCACACCTGCCACATTCACCCGACCCACGCTGGCGACGACAACCACCGCCAGCGCCGCTGCTGAACCCGCAGCGCAGGTCAACGGCTCGTCTAAAGGCACGCTCCTGCTCCCGGCCGGTCGCGGCGTCTATGGACACTCTGTCCTCACCGTAAACAGCGATCTGGGGAATATCGTGCTGGCGCAGATCGACAGTGGGCCATTCAGGGGCGCACGCATCAGCGGTACGTTTGAGATGAAAAGCGAGCGGCTGGTCATCAAGTTCAACAAGCTGATGATCGGGGACGCCGACCCCATCCCGGTCTCAGGCTACGCCGTCTCGCCCAAAACGGCCGAGACCGGCGTCGCCTCCGAAGTCAGGGAGCATCTGGCGACACGGATTATCCTGCCGGCCGCCGCCGCCTTCGTGGAAGGTCTGGGCAACGCCATGATGAACTCCAATACGACCAATTACAGCAACGGGTCGGGCATGTCCTCATTCACGCATCTCAATCTCGGGGAGCAGATGGGTGCGGCCGCCGGGACCATGGGCCAGCAGCTCGGGCAGCTCATCCAGAAGAACACCCCCCAGCAGGCCACCGTCATCCTCAAACAGAACGACGACATCGGAATTATCTTCGATGAGCCCGTCTACCGCTCCTGACCGCCGTCACAACCAAATGGGCGATACTGAGAAAAGACAGTCACGAAAGGACAGTTATGCGACCGCTTCTTGCATTGCTTGCAACCTCTCTCACGCTTGCGACACCGGCGCTGGCCATAGAAACGGCGCCGTCGTCCACAAGCGCTGAGAATGCCACTCCGAAATCCGGCTATGTCACGTTCAGTGGCCTCGACGGCAGCAGTAGAATGACCGCCGTCACGGTTGGAGATACCGCCGGGTTCCCGGCACAACGGCGCATGGTGGTGCCCTACACGGATTCCGTGACGCTACGCCCCGGTAAACCTCCCATTGTCCACGAAGGGGTTATCGAAACGGGAACGGATACGCTCTTCAGGGCACGCGCAGAACATCAGGGCGTGGTGACTCTGGACGTCTCCATCAGCACGCTCACGCTTCGGAGCATGAAACACGCCCGCGTTCCCGGTAGCGACGCGACAATCGATCTCCCCGACGAGGTCCATGAGTCCTTCAAGGGCACCCTCTCCATTGCCGATGGTGAAACCGTTCCGCTCTTCGCGTCCACAAGCGGCAAACCGCTCGGCACGCTGACATGGAACACCATGCCATCAGCCCTCACCACGCCGACGCCTAACTGACCCCTCAAGGAGCCACCATGGGAGCCCTCGCCATGACGACTGAACCCCAAAACGGGTCTGTCACGATGCTACGCAAGCCCGCAACGCCTCCCGCAGGGGGCGAAGCGCCCCGGACCGCGACACCAGAGCCTGCTGAACCGCCTGCCGCAACAGGTCCGGCCGTTGCGCCACAGGCGATGTCGGCCAGCATCCCGTCACCGGGACTCCTCCAGAGGGTCGCCAGATCAAAGGCCCTGTGGGGCGGGGTCGCGGCTGTCGCCCTGCTGGGCGTCGGCGCGACAGCTGTGCATGTCGCCTCATCCCCAAAGCCAGTAACGCACGCAGCGCCAGCCGTGCAGACAGCGGTTGTGAGCGGTGCGGATGCGAACAGTTCGGGAATTACTCCGCCTGATCTGGGTGCGCCTCCTGCCGCCGCAAAACAGGCGACAGCACCGGCGGCGAGTGCCGCCAGGGTGACACCTGCCAATACTGGCGCGACATCCGCCACGACAGCTCCTGTCACGACGCCATCAGCGCCCACCACACAACCCGTGGAAGCACCCTCGACCCAGACGACGCGCGAAGAGACGGCCCCCGACACCCGGACGGACCAGCCAGCCACACGCTCTTCCACCTCAGGCGAAGATCAGCTTTTCATGGAAATGAGCCGCCAGCTCACCGAAATGACAAACCGGATCGACGCGCTCGAACAGAAGCTCGACGCCAGCCAGCATGCGCTGCACGACCAGATCGTCTCCGGACTGGGCACAGTCGGCGGCCGCCTTGATGAACTGCGCCACCGTGAGGACACGCTCGAAGCCAGTCAGGTCTCCCACGCAGCGCCCGCGCCCGCCGCTCCGGCCGTGGCACCCGCGGCAGCGATGCAGACCCCGAGCGGCCCCCACAAGGCGACAGAAACGCCCAGGCATCCCCACGCTGAAACCGCCCCGGCGGAACGGCCCGTTGCCCGCCCGCACTACACCGTTCAGGCGGGCGCACCCGACATCGCCATTCTGGAAAGCCCGCAGGGCCAGCCCGTGCGCGTGCAGCCCGGATCGATGCTGGACGGATGGGGCGCTGTCACCGCGATCACACAGTCCGGCAGCAGCTGGGTTGTCCACACCGAACACGGCACCATCCGTTAAGGCGCAGACACCATGTTGCAGGATCTTCTGGATTTCGCAGGCTCAATCGGCAGCGCCTTTGCAATCGCACTGCCAACGCTGTGCTATATCAGCGGCTCAGCCTGCCTGCTGGGCAGCCTGTTTGGCCTCTACAGCCGAGCCAAAGGGGCAACAGGCGCAGGCAGCAGCTTCCCCGTCTGCATCGCCCTGATCGCTGCGGGAGCCTCGCTCCTCTCCTTTTCCGAATTCCTGAACATGGGCAATGCCACGCTGGGCCTTTCCGCAAGAACCAGCGTCGGTGGCGTCAATTCCGCAGGCCAGGTCACGTTTTCTGCCGACAGCCTCAAATCGGCGATCTCCCAGGGGCCCACCGCGACACTGGCCGCGATGCTGCATGTCTTCCGATACTACTTCATGAGCTACGGCGCTTTCTGGGTCTACGTCTCCATCATGCGCGAGCTCAATTCCATGAAGGGACGGAGCAATACGTCAACGACCACCAACATCTGCATGGGTCTTGGCGGATTTTTCCTGATGAACGCCGACACCATAGGGCCGGCGCTCGCAAAGAAACTTCATCTTCTTTCCTCTTAATTTCATCAAGGACACAAACGTCATGAACGTACGGATCAAAGGCCACGCCGCACTCGCCCTTTGTGCAACAGCACTTCTCGCATCCGCTCTCACGGGGATCGGGCACGCACAGGCGATCGACGAGCTTATGCAGAATGCAACCAACCGTGCAAACAACGCGTGGGGCTATCTGCTCAACGCGGTCGGCTTTATCGGAGGAGGCGGCCTGCTGCTGGGTTCTCTTTTCAGCGCCTACAGGAAACACAACGGGATGGGAGGCAACAACACCGGCTATGGCAAGATTATCGCCGCCGCCGTTGTCGGCACCTGCCTGCTGGGTCTGACATTCTACGAACGGACGGCAAGCACCACGGTCTTTGGCTCAAAGGCAACAATCACCGGCACCCAGCAAAAAATCACCTTCGACCAGTAATGCACGATCTGGTCGCCCATTTCCGTGCGCCGAAGGGGAGCCTGACCACCCGGTCACTCCCCGCCGATGCCCGGACCGCATGCGCCTGCTGCGGTCTGGCTGGCGCAACCCTCGCCGTCAGCGACACCCCGCTCTGCCTCGTCTGCACGCCCGCCTATGCGGCGGATGAGGCGCAGATCGACCGGCACGCCGCCCTCATCTGGCTCCCCCAGCTCGATCAGGGCAGCCTGTCGCGCCTGCTTCGCGCCGCCTGGACGGCCCTGCTGGTCTGCAACCCCGGACAGCCCGAGCGTGAGCGCGCGCTGGCGATACTCGACGATCTGTCCGGACGCCGCGAGACCGCCGCAGAGAAAATCGGCACCTATCATCCGGCACGTCTGCGCCGCGCGGTGGCCACCCTCGCCCCCCATCACATGCTCAAACGTCAGGGCGCTGCCTCCGGTCTGCGTATCCTGCCCGTCGCCGCATGGCGCGAGCAGAACAGCGAGGCGCTGAGCGCGCTCCTGACCAACCGGAGCCGCACCCCATGAAACGCCTGTGGCAGAGGAAGACCACGACGACACCCGCGCCACCCCCTGCGGTGTCCCCCGGCTCCACGCCCGGGCAGGATAATCCTGTCCCGCTCAAGGGCGGTTTCCGCCCACTTGACCTGCTACTGCGGGGTCTGGGCATTCTGTCACAGATGTCGAGGCGGGATCTGTCGTCCTTCTGCGATCTGGCCACCTGTGACGAACACGGGCTCATCACCTTCAGTGGCGACTATGTAACCCTGCTACGGGTCAAAGGGTTGCGACAGATGGCAAGTCGTGCCGAAATTGAGGCCAAAGCCCGCGCCTTGCGGCAGGCCATAGGCGGCCAGATGGATGGTCCAGGTCACGCCATGCAGTTCTTCTACATGGCGGAGCCGGACGCCTCGGCCTTCGTCAACCGCAATCTGAGTGACCGACGCAGGATTGCCGCCGCCCTGAACGCCCAGTTCGAGGACATCCTCTCCGAACGTGAGCGCGTTCTCATCCCCAAAATGCGCCATGAACGGACATGGCTGGCCCTGTGGAGCCGTCAGGGATGCCTGTCCAGACAGGAACTCGCCACCAGCAAGGCCGCCCGCGCCGAGGCCTCAAAACTCCTGCCCGATCTGGGCGATGGCCAGAATCCGCTGATGGGCTCGATGGAACTTGCGACCATCCACACGGCCTTTGTCAGCCATATCCGTCACGTTTTCGAGCATCAGGGTATCCTGATGGACGAACTCACGACCGATGATGCGCTGCGCGCCATCCGTGAAGAGATCTATCCAGAGGTTCTTGGCTCACGCTGGACACCCTCGACGCCCAACAGACGCCCGCCCTCCATCATCCCAGACGAAGACCGGCCCGCCAATGCCGCCGACGCCCTCTGGGCCCCCTTGCGCGAACAGATTTTCATGGATGACGCCTACAAGCCCGATTTTTCCACCGTGACACTGGGAACCCGTGACTGGCGCCCGGTTGATCTGGAGGCGATGTCCGAGACCCCCACGCCCTTTGTCGAACTGTCGTCCAGGCTCGCCGCCCACCGCATGCCCTGGCGGATGAATACGACGATACAGGGAATACGTCCGACCTTCATGGGCTGGAAAAAAGAACTGGCGACCATCTTACGCTTTGGTCCCAATCATGCGGTCTATGACGCGTTTATGGATCTCGACCGGCGGCGCAAGGCGGGCGAGACCATCATTTCCGCCCGCACCTCCTTTGCCACCTGTGCGACAAGCGGCGAGCGCGTCCAGCTGGCAAGACGCGCCTCGACCCTCGAACAGGCCATAGGCGGTTGGGGTGGCGCCTCGGCCAGTCGCCTGTGCGGCGACCCGCTGGCCGGTGTCATGTCCTCCATTCCGGGGATCGCGCTGGCCTCCACAGCCCCGGCGACAGCCGCCCCGCTCGATGAAACCCTGCTGACCATGCCGTGTTTCCGGATGGCGTCCCCATGGACGGATGGCGCGGCCCTGCTGCGCGCCAATGACGGCACCATCGTCCCCTTCGATCCGACCGGCAGCGGCCGTGTCGCCACCCTCGACCTGTTTGTCGCCCCATCCCGGAGCGGCAAATCCATGCTCGCCAACTCCCTGCTGCTGGCCACCGTGCTCAGCACCGCCTCCCTGACCGATGCCGGGCCGAAGCTGCCCCTGATCGGCAAGTTGGACATCGGGGACGCGGCAAGCGGTTTCATCGACATGGTGCGCAACGGACTGCGCGCCGAAGACGCCCATCTGGCCCAGTTCATCCCGTTCGACTTCATTGACGATCATGCCTACAACATCTTCGACACCGAAGCCTGCTGTCGCAAGCCGCTGGAACATCACCGCGCGTTTCTGACGAACTTCCTCTCAACCGTGTGCATGGAGCTGACGGGCGAGCCCTTTGAGGGCATGAACCAGATCATCGATGCCACCGTCACCGCCGCCTATGCGATGTGTTCGGATGAGACCTATTCGACGTCCATCAAAAAATACAGCCAGGCCGCCAACCAGCTGATCGCCGCCGCTCTCGAACGTCTGGGTTTTGAACCCGAGGGTGATGACACGACCTGGTGGGATATTGCGGACCTGTTCGCCGCCCGTGGCGACATGCGCATGGCGCGAATGGCGACACAGCATGCCGTGCCGGTGATTGGGGATCTGGTGTCCGCTACGTACCTGCCATATGTGCAGGACAATTACGGCTCGAATACACCAACATCAGGCACCGAAACGGGTCTGGGTGTCTTCAGGCGCTATATTGGCACGTTCATCGGCAAATATCCGACCCTGAACCGGCCCACCCGTCTGGATCTGGGCGATGCGCGTATTGTCGCGCTCGATATCGGTCGTGTCGCCCCCGAAGGGCTCGGCGAGAACGCACGCCAGTCCGAACTGATGTATCTGCTCGGCTTTCAGGTCGTGGGACGGAACTTCTTCCTCTCCCCCGAGGACGCGGACAAGGTGCCCGCCCATGTGCGCGACATCCATCGCGAGCGCTTCCGCGAGTTCCGCGAAAGCTACAAGCGCCTCGAATGCGACGAATTCCAGCGTGCGGCCCAGGCGCCCTTCGTGCTGAGCCTCTTCGAAGCCGCCGCGCGTCGCGCCGCCAAGCTCGGTGTGCGTCTGGGCCTGACCAGCCAGAAGATCACCGATTTTGGCCCCTATCTCACCGCCCATTCGACAGCCCGGTTCATTCTGGGAACCGCTAATCCCGAGGAAGCCGATGAAGCCGCCGCGAAGCTGGGTCTAAGTGCGGCCGGACGACAGATTGTCCACACCGCCCTGCAGGGGCCGCGTCCCGATGGCAGCGGCGCACCGCTGCTGCTGCAGATCAAGGTGGGCGAAGACTGGTACGAAATGTTCCTCCTCAACACGCTCGGCCCTGTCGAACTCTGGGCGCTGTCCACCAGACCGGAGGATGTCGCCCTGCGCCGTCGTGTTTACAGCGCACTCGGCTCCGTTGAAGCCCGCCGTCGCCTGTCGCATGTGTTCCCCAAAGGCACCGCCGCCGATGAGATCGAGCGGCGCACCAATGCCCAGATGGCCGACACGAACTCCGTTGACGCACAGGCCGCACTGGGTGGTGTCGTCAGCGGCCTGTCGCGTGAGATCTGCGACGCGGTCGGGCTCGGCGCGACACTGAGAGAGGTCGCATGACGCCTGAACAGCGTCACAACGGGTTGCGCGATACTGGGGTTATGAAGAAGACCTACCTCCTCGTCGCGCTGGGTATCCTGAGTGGATGCGCGCGCGACCATGACGCGGACACCGCCCCGGTACGCGTCGAGACGCCGGGGATGCCGTCGGCCGAGCTTGCGTTGCAGCAGAGCATCGACCGCGTCCACGGATTCATCGCCAATATGCGGCAGCGCCTGGGCGACGACCCGGCCCTGCGTATCCGACCCGGTGCCGCGCGCCCTGTCGAGGCTGTCGCCGTGCAGGCGCCGCTGGCAGTCGGGAGAGCGACAGCACCCGCCACTCCGGCCGCTCCGTCGCCCGCTACCCGCAATGCGACGCCGCTCATCGGCAAAGGCGGCGTGACATGGTTCGCCTTTGCCGACGGAACGCCGACCATAAACTGCCGCTACCCGGATATCTGCATCCTTCGACTGGATCGCGGTGAAACCGCCCTGACCTCTGACCTTACGATAGAAGACATGTCCAACTGGCATGTCGACCTGGTCCGGGGAGGCAAGGGCATCCATCAAGGGTGGGCTGTCGCAATCGGCCCCGGTGCGCGGGCCACACGGACAACCCTGTCTCTCAATAGCAGCCAGCACACGTACAGGATGATCCTGAACGCCCAGGCAAACAGCATGAGGACCATCGCGTTCACGCACGCGCCGGGCGACCCTGTCAGCCAGCCCGACATTACACCTCGAACCGGTATCACAGGAACGCCAGACTTTGCTTTCCGCATGACCGGTAATGCTCCCTGGAAGCCCATGCGGGTCTACCGCGAAGCAGGTCAAACCTACATCCAGTTTCCTCCAGGCGGCATCAATGCCGCTCCGAGGCTGGTCGTCATATCCCCAAAAGCCACCAACGCGCAGGATTACACGGTCGTCGGAGATTCCTACGTCGTTCCGCGCGCCGTTGATGAGGCTCTGCTCATAGGGAACGGAGCGCAAGCTCCTGAAATCCACATAACCCATGGAGGTACGGAGTGAACCGCCTCACCCGCCAGATAGCAACCGGGGCCATGCTGGCCATGGTCTGCGGTTGCGCAGATCAATCCCCGTCCACATCGTCGCATGTGGCGGGAGCGACCTTCCGGGACGCCTCGGCCCTGACCGTGTTTATTGCCGACATCCTGGCAATCAGCATGGACGCGCCCAAGAGCATTATCCGTCTGGTCCCCTATGATGGACCGGACCCCAATCATACGGCTGTCCTCCTGACGGACACATTGCGGGAACGCGGCTTCGCGCTCTCGCCTGACGGGATGGCATATCCCGGCGCGCATACCGTCCGCTATGCCGTCAGCCCGGTGGGACAGAACCTGCTGCTTGAACTCGATGTCGATGACGCCGAGGCCACATGCCTTTATGGCCATACTCCCGAAGGCGCACTCGAACGCGCGGGAAGCTGCACAATCCATAATGGCCAGCAACTGGCCCTCAAAATTCCCAACACGGATCAGGTCCGCGCCATCCCCCTCAAACCTTCCGCAAGCACGTCCGCTCCTGCCACTCAAGCACCGATCATCGCCGCCAGACCTCCCGAGGAAGAATGGACGCTCGTGGAGGGGCAGCCGATCCGCGAGCAGATGATCGCATGGGGCGACCGCGCTGGCTGGATTGTCCGCTGGCCGCATGACCTGAACTGGATGATCCCCGCGATGACATCCTTCCGCGGCGATTACCAGAAGGTGATGAGCGACATCATCCACACGATTTCCGATGAAGGAAAGTCCATCCAGGCGGAATTCCACACACCCAATCACACGCTGGTTGTCACCAGCCCCGGGGGACGGAGCGAATGAAGCTCACATCAACCTTGCTCACTACGGTCTCGTGCCTGACACTGCTCGCGGGCTGCGCTGACTTCAGGGAAGTGCGCAAAACGGAACGTGACGTCGACGCGGTCGACCGGGATTACAAAATCCCGCAAAGACCGGTCGTCACCGTCTCCGATAAGCCATGGCTCCTGGGCGACACTGTCCATGAAGCAGAGAAAGTTCCCGAAGTCCTGCTCCATCCGGCAGGCATTACGCTTGCGCGTCCCGTCTCGTTGCGCGATGCGGCCATTATCGCCAGCCGCGTAACACACATCCCTGTCAGTGTCGCGCAGGATGCAGAGCTGGATATGTCCGGCAGCAGCGCCAGTTTCGGCATGACCGATCTCCCTCCCCCTCCTGGCATCGGAGGCGGGTCTGCCGGCCAGACACGTCCGGTCAGTGAGGGCGGAACCAACCGCTCCTATGGCCTTCCTGCCCCGCGGGTCGCGTCGTCAGGGGCCGAAACATGGTCCGGCGTGGGATTATGGCTTCAGTATCAGGGAACGCGTGAGGGTGTTTTCCAGACACTGGCGACGCGTTTTGGCGTCTGGCAGCGCTGGGTTGACGGTAAGGTCGAATTCTATCGCACGTTGACCAAAACCTGGTCGATCCCGGCCTTCTCGGGCGATACGACATCCGATGCGTCCATCGTGGCGTACACCGGCGGCGGGAACGGTTCGACAGGCATGGGCGGCGGAAGCTCCATGATGTCCGCTGGATCGAGCGGGAGCGGGATGGGGAGCGGATCGTCCGGACAGTCGTCCGGGATGGCCTCAATCACGGCCCACAGCAAAACCAGCAAATGGCAGACAATCCAGAAAACAGCGTCTGTTGTCGCTGGCGATGCTCAGGTCATCGCCGATGAAGGGCTGGGCACCATTTCCGTGACCGGCACGCCAGATCAGGTCGCGCGGGTGGATCAATGGGTTCAGGGGCTGCGCGACGATATGCTCAAACAGGTCGCCATTGATGTCCATGTCTACACGGTCAAGATTTCTCGTGAAAGCAACTACGGCTTCAGCCCGACACTCGCCTTTGCATCCCATGGCGGTCTGCTCGGCCTGACATCCACGCCGGCGTCCATCCCGCAATTGCAGACAACGGACACTCCGTTCTCTTTCGGAGCCTCCATTCTCGATACGGGCAAAGGAACAGGGGGACTCTTCTCTGGCTCGAAAATCGTTGTACAGGCGCTGCAGCAGCTAGGACACGTCACGGAGCAGTATGACCGCTCCGTGGTGACGACGAACAATCAGACGGCCCCTTTCCAGAATGGTATCAATACCACCTATCTCCAAAACAGCTCATCTGTGCTGGCCACAAACTCCGGCAGCTCAAACTCTCTGTCCCCCGGCGTCGTCATGTCCGGTTTCATGGGGTCGGTCACACCCAAGATCATCGACAACCGGATCATGCTGCACCTGAATTTCCTGTTGCAGACTCTCCAGTCCATGACCACCATAACCAGCGGTTCGTCCTCCATCGAGGCTCCAAAAACATCCAGCACATCTCTGGATGATACCGTTTCCCTGCAAAACAACAGCACACTGGTTCTGAGCGGCTATGTCGATGACGCGACCTCGCGCAAGCGCAACGGCGTCGGCTCCGCGCTGAACTGGCTGTTCGGAGGCGGCGGAGACGCAACCATCGACAAAACTCATGTGGTCGTAACCGTCGAGGCGCACACGCTATGAAAAAGCTTGCTCTGATCTCCCTCACAACGGGATTGCTCTTCCCGGCCATGGTACAGGCCGAGGCGCCCAGCTGCACACAACACCTCCAGGAGCCCGGCCCGGGAGGACGACTGTCGCAGGAACAGATTGATGCCAACAATGCGTGCGCGAGCGTTGTCGAAACCCAGAGAAAAATCTCTGAGGCACTCGCTGCAATCGCTGACAACGAACGCCGCGAAAAAGGAACGAGCGATTTGCCTCCGGCTGGCGTACGCAACGGCCTGCCTCGGGCAGGAGCGCCTTTCCTTCAGCCACAACCGCCATTGGCCGCCGTCCCGCGGCCCGCGCCAGCTTCCATGCAGGACAGGCCGGATGAAGAAGCTCCGACAGCGAGTGTGGACGGTGTTCTCTGGGAAGGCGGGACAGTGCTGACCGGAATACTCCGCATGCCCGATGGCCAGTCCATTGAAGCGATAAAAGGCACCAGGCTGCCTGATGGAAGCATCGTGAGTTCCATCACACAGAACGGGAGCGTTGTCGTTACCAGGAATGGCAAGCCGTTCATGCTGCCATCAAGCAAAACCTCCCGGCAACCCTCTTCATTGGGCAATCCCCTTTAAGGAAGGCTGAACAATGGCTGTTCTAGTAACCGTCGCAACCAGAGAACGGGCTTTCTTCGGAGGACTGCGCTGGACGCCCCATGCAAGAAGACCGTCACTGTCGGCTGTTCGTCAGGAAGCCCTTAAAATGGGCATGACGCATTTTATCCGTCCACGACAGATGCCTAACCGGATCGGTTATCTGAAGATGGTCGCCGACACCGCGTCAGACCGTAAGGCGATCAGCCGGAAAACGGAAAGTCTTCTTCTGGCCGTTCTGGCTCAGAGTGAAGCCCTTACATACGTGGAGTGCGACTTCGGACCTTCCGGCACATGGGTCCTGGCCACCGACGAAAATGCGCTGCCTTTGCCGGGGTCTGACAGTTTTTTCGATGATGAAGATCTTCCAGGCTTCAGGTCTTCCCTGGAAGGTTTCAGTTTCAGGAAGAGAATTACAATCGAAAATACGGCCATTGATGCCTTCCTGGAATCCTTGCCGCCCGCTCCGGTAAAAATCCGTTCGATTTCTTTCCGCCCGTATTATGTAGCAGCAGGCGTGCTTGCCGCTGGCGGCCTGATCACGCTTCAGAGCTTTCATGTCCTTCATGAACGCAATCTGGCGCGCCTGCGCGATGAGGCCCAACGAAGCCTCCTCCTCGAACGACAGAGAGCGCAAGCAGCAACGCATGATGAACCCTCGGCCGCAGAATGGGTCAGGATCTGCATGCATCATGCCTATGCCCTGCCACCCTACAAAGACGGCTGGACATTGACGAACTGGGAATGCGCCGGAAAGACATTGAGCGTCATCTGGCAGCGCACGGGCGGCACACTGGCCGCCGCGCCTGTCGGGCTGATGCTCAATAATGGCAATTCTGTACGGTCCAGCTATCCCCTGATGCCCTTTGAGACAATCAAGGGCACGCCAGGGGACGCCGCCGGAGATGCCAGAGCGTTCATAGCGTTCGTACAGCAGTCCGAAACCAATCTTTCCATCAAGACGACCAGTCTCGTTCAGGGTAACCGCGCCCAGAGCCAGAATGCTTATGTCATCAGCTTCCCGTGGCAGGGCGATCCCAGAGAAATACCGTGGGACACATTCCATAACATCACCGTCGAACGGCTGGGACGCGAGATAAATGCTGACAGCCGCGGCGGGTCACAAGGCACGGATTACCAGATCCATGTTTCCATTAAAGACGCCTCAGTTGCCCCGTTCACCCCGGAAAGCGAAGGACGTTAAGTAATGGGAAGCATCTGGTCCCGCCTGCTCGGCAGCTCCGTCAGAGCTAAAAATGACGAACCTACCGCGCGTCAGGCACAGGTCGTCATCGACATGCCCAGAAACCTTGAAGGGCAGCTTTTTATCGATGCCAGCGGTGAAGAGAAAACCGTCTATGCCAGCAGTCAGCTACGCGACCGTCTCCATTTTCTGCAATGGCTGGACGGCCTGCGTTACGTCGAAGGGTTTCGCGGTGTCAGGGTACAGTATGTTCCTTTGAGTTCCGTCACCGAGAAAATGGAACATGCCCATCAGAACTCCGCCATCATGGAGACGCCTAAAGAAGATGTGGAAGTCCGGGATCGGGCGCTCGCTCTCCTGACAGAGATCGGCGGTTACAACTCGTCCGACATACGCATAAGAAGGCTGTCAAAGCACACTGAAGTCGCCTGCCGTATCAATGGGCGATACATGGTTGTCCATGAGTGGGACAATCCATTTGCCGATCGTCTGATGCGCGCAATGTATCGTCTGGGATCATCGCAGGCGGCATCGGTTACGGACAGCCAGTTTCAGGATGGAGGAATTTCCGGGGATATTCTCAAAGGCACGGGTCTGGACAACGTCCGTATCGTGCGCGGCCCCTGCGCTCCTCTCTCCGAGGGTGGCTGGTTCATGATCCTGCGTCTGCAATCCATCAGGAAGGGCGTCAACAGACGCATCCGGGGAAATATCGGCACACTCCAGCAGCTCAAGCCCCCGCCCGGCCATCTTCGGCTGAAAGACTACGGATTCAGTCAGGCGCAGATCGACCGCCTGATGGGAATTGCGATGTCCCCATCGGGAGCGCTTGTTTTTACAGCACCGACCGGGCACGGAAAAACAACCACCCTCTATGAGATCTGGGCTGAAAAGGCCCGTGTCCAGCCGGGACGCAACATCGTCACGATCGAACAGCCTGTCGAACTGAACATGCCATGGGCTATCCAGCTCGACATTCCCAATACCGACAGTGAAGAAGAAAACGGCCGCGCACTTCGCGAACGCCAGCGTAACACCCTTCGGATGGATCCCGATGACATTGGCCTGGGAGAAGTGCGGGATGCCGACGGTGCCCTAACCTGCATCACTGCCGTTCAGACAGGTCATTTTGTCGCATTTACATGCCACGTTGACGACCCGTTCGGTCTGCCTCTTCGCCTTCAGCTCATGGACATCACACGTCTCGAATTCAGGACGACGTGCAATGCGTCGCTTATCCGCGGCATCGTGACGCAACGTCTCGTCCCCGTCATCTGCCCCCACTGCGCGGTCCTCTGGACAGCAGACGATCCGCGCCTTCCGGCAATCATTAAACAGGCGATCCCGTCATGGTGCCCGGATATGTCTCTGGTCAGGCGCGTCGGGGCTGGCTGTGAGCATTGCTATGGCACCGGAATATCAGGGCGGACATGCGTTGCCGAAGTGATCGAAACAGATGCCGAACTCATGTCGGATTTCGTGACGTATGGCGAGAATGTCGCGCGGCACCGGTACCGTTCAAGGCCCGATGCCGACCCATCCCTGCTTGAAACAGCAATGGAGCGCGTTGCCGAAGGCAAACTCGATCCTTTTGACGTCAACACAATCGTCGAGCGCATCCGACATCGCGAAAAGGTTCTGAAAGAACGGCACGACGGCACGGTAAGGAAGGAGCGGTCATGCTGATCCGCTATACCGATATCGACTACGAGCGGCAGCATCGTAAAAACTCGCTGTGGTTCAGACTGAACGCGCTGATTTTTTTCAACTGGAGAGCGCGCTCCACACTCTATCAAATGCTGGCGATACGACTGCGCATCCATATCTCCGAAACCAACATCCTGCGTATGTTTGCCGCACAGTCCGCCCGCAGGAATCAGAAAGTCATCCCGAGAATTATCGATGATATCATCTATCATCTGAATCACGGGGAAACGCTGGTCGACGCTTTCCGCCCGTATGTCCCCGATGACGAATACATGCTGATGTATGCCGGGGCGAAGGCGGGCACCCTCCCTGATGCCCTGCAATTACTCTGCGAGGCAAAAGGGCGTACCAGCGCAATGGTGCAGGCTTCCATGAAAGCCGTCACCCAGCCGCTGATGTATCTCGGAATAATCTATGTGTTCCTGAGAATACTGGGGACCGAAATCCTTCCGGCTCTGGTTTCCGGGCCGATGGCCCCCAAACACCCCGGCGCCAGCCAACAGATACTCATATTTGCCTCCAGCTTCGCCACAGGCTGGTACGCTCCCGTTTCTCTTGGCCTGCTCCTGCTGCTGGGCGGGGCAATCTGGTTAAGCCTGAGCCGTGTCACCGGATTCGGCCGGGTGGTCCTTGAACGCTTCCCGCCCTGGTCCATTTACCGGGACGTTCAGGGCTATGTCTGGATCACCGCGTTCCTCGCACTGGTCCTTGCCCAGGTTCCTGACAAGGAAGCCCTGCGGATACAGGCATCGGCCGCATCGCCCTGGCTCAGGGAGCGCCTCGACGCGATCCTGACCAACCTCACGATCAACGGTCTCACATTTCCCGACGCGCTGTTGACCACAGGCTTCGAATTTCCGTCTCCGCGCATCATCGATGACGTGGAAGCAAACTGGGTGAGCAAGGAGGGCTACATCCGGCTGCATGAGACCGCAACGGTCTGGGCGGCCTCGACGGAGCAACGCACCATCGCTTTCGCCAACAAGGCAGAACAGGCCTTCATCCTGATCATGATTGGCCTCGTGGTCATTCTTGGCGCCGCCTGTGACAACCTCGGCGCGGATCTGTCTCACACCATAGCTTTCTGAAGCTGTCATTTTTCGAAAAGGATATTCCGTTATGGATCTTATTGTTTCAATTCTCTCCAAATATGGTCTTCAGGCCCTGGCTCTCGTTCTGGTTATGAGCGGTGTCTACGAGGCTTTCCATAAATCCAACAGTCAGACCGCCTCTGCCTGGGAAAGCGAAATGGTCACCAACATCGATGGGTTCTTCCAGGGTGGCCTGACCGCCAGAAACTTCAGCGGCCTCAGCAATTCCGTCGCCATCAAGGCTGCACTGGTTCCCAAAGGGATGCTCAACGGCGATGGAAGCACAATCAAGGGCCCATGGCCGAATTCCTATGTCACGCTCGCTCCGACAGGCAACGGGATGGGATTCACCGCAAACTGGACCGAAGTTGCAAGCGATGACTGCGCCACGTTCGCCCGCTCGCAAAGCGCCAATATGCTCACCGTAAATGGCACCGCGATCGACCCGGCAAACAGTGCGGCGGCGTCCAGTATTGCTGCGGCGTGCAACGCCGGAACATCGTCGTCAACCGCGACAGTCACCTTCGAACACGACAGTTAACCGTCATGGCCTACATCATTCTTGCCCTTGCTCTGATTGTTGGAGCTTTTGCTGAGGAACAAGGACTGATCGTTCTCGGTCTTCAGCAGAATATCTACGAGGAGCCGAACAACGCGGCCCAAAGATGGCTGGCCTACCGGAGCGCCGTGCAGTTTTATGTTGAACGCCACCCCGGCTTCACCGGCGCACTCGCCCTGTCAGATCTGGGCATGAATGATGAAAGGCAGTTTCTGCCCGACGCAGGAAACTATGTTTCCAGAAATGCCAACGGAACCATGGTCGTAACGTGGATACCGCTTGCCGCGAACGTCATCGCTGACACGATCAGCCTGACTGACGGTGATCGCAGCATCGGTATCGCGCACGGCACGTCCTGGTCCTCTCCGTTCTACGGGAACATGGGGAGCCTGCCAGTCGTCGTCCCCGAGGGAAATATTGTGTCTGTCGTCAACTTTACCGGTCCGAGGTTCTGAATGCCCTCCCTCATCGCCGCACTCGCGGCCATTCTGGTGTCCATGTGGCCCATAGCCCAATATTACAAGATGGTGGAGGATGGGAACAGGCGCGCGGTCATCGCTGTTACCGGCGGACAATTCTCCACGCTGCTCGGCGGCATAAAAAAATATATCCGCGCGCACACTAATGATCTGATCAATGGCATCCCCGTCGGCAGTTCTACGACCGTGTCTCTGGCGACGCTGACAGCCGAACGTGATCTGCCCGCAGGCTTCACAACGACTAATCCATACAATCAGACATGGGTCGCCTATGTGACCCAATCCGCGAGCGGCGTCCTGGACGGCCGCGTCATATCCTATGGAGGGCAGACCCTCTCTCCTAAGGATGCGGTGGCTATCGCCCTGAAGGCTGGAGCGCAAGGCGGCTATATACCTCCTGACGATCTGATCAGCGGCCTGAACTCCAGTATGGCAATCGGCGCAAGCGGCACATGGTCGCAGAGCATTTCGGGTCTTCCCAACCCCGGTGCCGGGCATCTGGTCGGACTTGTGGCCTCGGCCGACGATGTCAACAACAACCCGAACTATCTCTACCGGGACGCCATAGCCGGCCATCCAGAACTGACCACTATGGAGACGGATCTGAACATGGGTGGCAACGCCATCGACAACGCCGGAACCGTCAACGCCGTGCAGGGCATGTTCGGAAACAACGTGACCGTCACGTCTGGCGGCTGTGCCTTCAACGCGCCGGGCACCTGCCTGTACGGCGACGGGACCAATGCCGCCGTGCGGACAAAAGGGAGCGTTTATTTCCAGCACATGGACGGCTCGGCGGCCGATACGAACGCCAATCATGCCTCCACACAGGCTACATATCTCGGCACGGACAATGGCGTAGCGGCCGTCAGGGGAGCCTGCTCGCCAAACGGAGCCATCGCGGCCAGCACCGACGGCAGCGGCACCCTGCTGAATTGCAAAAACGGCTTTTGGGCCGCGGCGGGCGTCACTCCGACCGAGTGGCTCTATGTTGACACTGGACCTGTCTGGTCAACCACAGAAATCGTGACCCAAACAGCCATGACCAAACAGCCGCATGATTACTGCGCCCTGGTTTATTCGCACCACAGTGGTCAAGATTCTAACTGTGACGTCGATAATTTTGGCGGCTACTGGCGAGTAAGCGCAGAAAGCCACCCGATGGACGGCCGTGGCGGTCAAACAAACTGTGCAATGCTGTGCATAAACTGACACCGCCTCCGCGAGCCCCGAAATGAGCGCCCTCCCGGACTGCGGACTGACTGCCGCACAGTATTATCACGTTCCCATCGCCCATCTGGAACAGGTGCGCGACCATGCGGCCAGCGGTATCGGCCCGATGGGCATCCAGCCCGAATGGCTCCCGATCCTCACCCGCGCCGGTTTTGACCCTGAAAAGGTGAAAACCGACGCCTGCATCAACATCGCGGCTGGCGCGTGGATCCTCGCCTGGAGCGGCGCAGGCGCAACAGCGCACCGCGAGCCACCGCCCTCGCGCAAAGCGCCGTTACCCACACCATCCAGCCCATTGCCGGCCGACCTGAAAACCTGCGCGCTGGCCGCCGCCCGGCGTTACCATGTCCATGAAGGCCTCTTCCTCGCCGTGCTGGCGACAGAAGGCGGACATGTCGGTCAGATCGTCCGCAACACCAACGGCAGCTACGACATGGGGGTAGCCCAGATCAATTCCATCCATCTGCCCGAGCTGGCCAGACTGGGGATCACCCGCGAGCAGGTCATCAATGATGGCTGTCTGAACCTGCAGATCGGCGCATGGATCCTCGCCCGTGCGCTCGATGGGCAGAGCCCGTCCAACCCCGGCGAGTTCTGGCGTCGCGTGGGTAATTACAACTCGGTAAATCCGGTGCCCAACGTCACCTATCAGGCGAAAGTCTGGCACCATCTGGTGGCCAGCTCGGCGTCACAACGGATGAGCGCACAATGAGGGAATGGACAACATATCCCTCAGAGGCCTCATGCTCATCCTCCCTCTTGCTCTAACCGCCTGTCACCGGCCCCCGCCACCGCAACCCACCCTCGGCCAGCAGATGGCCATCCTCGACGCGCAGGCCAACGCCCTGGCTGCAACCCGCTATCCCGTGCGACGCCCCGGCTCCGTACTGCCCGCCGAGCTGGAAAAGCCCGTCAGCTGGCACTGGTCCGGCACGCTGCGCGACGGGCTGGGCCAGATCGCTGGCCAGATCGGCTATCGCCTCATCATGGACGACACCGGCCCTGTTGTCGCCATCCATGAGACGAACGCGACCCAGGCCAGTCTCATCGACGAACTCAGCCTCGCCGCCGGCCCCCGCTACAGCGTGGACATCGACGTGCCCACCCACGAGATCAGGGTGTCGCATCATGGCTAAATCCTCCGCCATCCTGTCGTGCGGCCTGCTCGCACTGGCCCTTGCGACACCCGCCCTTGCAGCCTCCAGCGGGCCTGTCGCCCTGCCCGTGCCGTCCAATCCAGCCCTGTCGCCTGGCGCTGCAAGCCCGATCGACACGCCGCTGACGGGAGCGGCCGAGATCCCCCGGATCAGTGATGCGACACGCCCCCCCTCCATGGAATCCCTCATGGCCGTGAGGCCGGGCTACTCCCCCCGCCCGGATACCGGCGCGGATCATGACGACGCGGTGCGCCACGCGGCATGGGCCTATGGCGCACAGGGCGGCCTTGCCGCGCGCTCGTTCGCGCTGAACGATATGCTCGGCCGCTATGAGGCGACACTCGATCAGACCTTCGACTTCCGCCCCCTCGTCCTGCCAGCCGGCAGCGGCCAGACCCTTCTGCGGCCGCCTGTCGTCTCCGAAGCCCAGATGGCCATGGCCCTCGATCCATCCGGGCAGACGGCGCGTGAGACACGCCGGATCTTCCGCGTCACGCGCGAAGCGCAGCTCGTCTCAGCGCCGCCCCAATGGCGCACATGGCTCGTCCGCTCCATCACCATGCCCGAAACGCCGCCTGATGCAGTCCGCCCCAGAACCCGCCATGAGGTGGAAGTCTGGCGCGAAGGCGTCGCCCGCGGCTGGGCGGCCGGAGAGCGACAGGCGGTCGAAATCTTTCTCGACGATCTGGCCCGCCTTGAGCGCGACCTGATCGGCATGGCCCGCTACCGCGTGCTCCTGAAGGTCGGCAAGGTCGAAGCGCCCGAAGTCGCCTTCTTCCAGCGCGACACCGACGGCGGCAAGGATGTCCTGCGCGAAGACGACACCGAAATCCGTATCCGCGCCCAACCCGGCCTCGATGCGAACCGCGCCCACTGGCATGTCGGGGAAGACGCGCCATGAGCCGCATGAACGCGTCAGGACGCGAGACCGGGCCGGAGCAGATCCTGTTCATGATCGGCGGATCGCTCTTTCTACTCTGTGTCGCCGCCTACCTCCTGTGGCAGGTGGCGCACACGCAGATCGTCATGGCCGTCCTGTTCGAGCAGCGCCTGATCCTGCATGTCGCCTCCCTGTTCACGGACAGCTACGCCCCCCTGCTCAACAAGATGGCGCGGGCCGAGCCCGCGAAAGTCAGTGCCGCGACACTCTGGCAGCTTCTGGGCATTACGGGCTTTCTGACACTGTTGCCGGTCCTGCTTCTGCTCGGCGTTCTGGGGTTTTTCTGTGGAACGCGCTCCCCGCGGGCGCTGTACCGCGATCAGTTCGGTCTGAACGGCATGAAACACGCCCTCTCACAGATCCATCCCGTCGGGCAGGCCTGGATCGGCTACAGCGCGAAACTCCGCGAACCCCCACCGCCTTCAGCCCCGCTCAGGCCCATGGACCCGTTCCTGCAGCCTGACGAATGGCTCGCACGCTACGCCGGCGACAGGCCGGGCACCGAGGCTTACGCGCAGGCCGCGCAAAACGCACTGGCCGCACAACTCGGCGCCCCATGGACAGACCCACAGGCCCTCAGCCCTGTCGAGCAGTGCCTGTTCATGGCCTTCACACTCGTCTGCGCGCGTCGCGGTGACGAGGCCGGAACCCTGCTCAACGCCCTGTCGCTGGCTCTGGCAGACCGATGGGACAAAGGCGAAATCACCACCCCGCTCACCATCCCGACCCGGACGGTGAAACAGTTTCGTAAAAGCCTCTCCGCCGGCGACTGGCAGATCGGCATCCAGAGCGCTCAAGGTCACGCCTGGTCGCGCACCGCGCTGATGACACTCCTGCAGGCCGCCCGCCAGAAGGCAGGCGTCCTCAACGCCAGCCTGTTCTCCATGATCCAGCTCGTCGATCGCGACCTCTGGCTCATCCTGAGCGCCCTCCCCTACCCCATGCCCGGCCGCCCGCTACACGCGGTCATCACGACAGCCTGCACGGAAGCCGCCGGGGCGCTGGAACACTGGCGCGCGGAATGTCGTCTGGGCCACCCGCTGCCCGAGCCACATGTCAGCGCGACACTCGACACGCTGCTCACCACCGACCGGAAGCCTTCATGACCACTGATATGCAACTTGGCGTCCTCTATCTTGCCGCCCGTGGCACGACCCAGGCGCTGCGCAGCTGGGTACTGAGAACCTACATGCTGCGCGACGGCCAGCTGGACGTCGCCATGGCCACGACCCTCGGCCAGCTCGACCAGGTTTACCGGTTCGGCCTGTACTACGGCTACGACGTGACCCATGCGCCCGAAACCCTGCGACAGCCCATCACTGCCTATGTCGCCGCCCTGCGACAGGGCTCCAGAAGCCTGTCCGGCGAGCCGCCGTCACGGCACCTCTTCAAGGTTCATCGGCGCATCGAAACCCTCGTCCTCGGAACGCCCCGCACCTCTCACACGCCTCCTGAAGGAGACTACGCATGAACGACATCATGGAGCGCCTGCGCGCCCTGCCGCCACACGCCGACCTCGATACCATCCTGATCGGCTGTGTCGAAATGGGCGCGTCACGTATTCACCTGCAGACGGACACCTCCCTGAAGGTCCGCGTGCATGGACGCAATTACACCGTGCCATCCCTGCGCTGGGCCAACAGCGAAGTCTCGGACGCGCTGGCAAAGATGTATAAATCCTCGACCGGCGCGTTACGACTGAGTAAGGCCGAAGCCATCGACACCAGCTATATTATCAAGCCTGACCGCCGCAAACGACGCTACGGCTTTCGTGTGAATGCTGTCGCGGCCACCATCGGCTCGAGTGACGGCATCGGGATCATTCTGCGCCCGCTCCCTGAAAAACCCACTCCGCTTGAAGAGCAGCATGTCGAACCCCGCCTGGCCGAAGCGCTCGACGGCGAGACCGGCGGTTATCTGATCTGCGGCGTTACCGGCAGCGGCAAGACAACCCTCATGGGCGGCGTCACCCGCCAGCGTCTCGAAGACCCTGACTGCCATTGCGACATTGTCGAGGGAGCGGCCCCGCTGGAGCTTTTCTATGACCTGATCGAGCAGAAAAACGCCAGTATCCAGCAGACGGAAATTCCCCGGCAGCTGGCGACTTTCCCCGACTTCATCCGGGCGGCCATGCGTCAGGAACCCACCGACATTAATATCGGCGAGTGTCGTGATCCTGAGACCATGGTCTCGACCATTCAGGCCATCATCTCGGGCCACCGCACCACCACATCCGTGCATACCAACGACCCGGCCGCGACAATCCGCCGTGTCGTCTCGCTCTGCCCGGACAACGACCGCGACAGTCTCGCCATCGCTCTGGTGGATAACCTCAAGCTCATCGTCAACCAGCGCCTGCTCCGCTCCACGGACGGCAGACGTACCGCCATCCGCTCCTTCCTGCCCTTCAACCGCAAGATCCGTGAAGCGCTCCTCGACGCACCGCAGGCTCACTGGCCCAATATGGTGCGCGGCTTCGTGGAAGACTACGGCCAGACCTTCGAGCAGTCCATCAAGGATGTTCATGCCCAGGGCCGTATCAGCGACGAAATCGCAGGCCGCGCCATGAAGGAGCTGGACTGATGTGGCGACACTCGGCAAAGCCCGTTTATTTCTTCGTGCTCGACTGCCGCTGCCTGCTGGGCATGGTGCTCTGGCTGGCACACATGCGCCTGTGGACGTTCATAACAGCCCTCGTGCTCACGGTTCTGTTCGGGTTTTTCGCGTGGATGGGCCTCACCCTGCCCGTCGCATTCCGCATGGCGCGCGTACTCCTGATCGGCCCGCATCGACCGCGCCTGCCGCGCTGGAAACAGAGGGATTACGCATGATCTCGCTCGAACGTCTGATCGACGCCCTCGCCAGCCTGCTCGAAACACGCGGCTACCAGGTCATGCTGTCTGCAACCGACCCCACAGTGCTGACACCCAGACGCCTGCTGGCTCCCGACTGTCTGCTCCCCGTCCTCATGCGCATGGCCGAGGAAATATGGAGGCAACGAGCAGGCCAGGTCAGCTTTGGCCTCGCCATTGACCCGGACCGCAACGCCCTGTGCGGCCAGCGCCTGCGCGCCGTGCATCACGCCCCCCTGTCCCTGCTCATCCTGTGCACCGACCAGACGCTCCAGAGCGTCGCGGACGCCCGGAACGTCATCCTGTTCGAAGCCCTTGAGCAACACGCCAACACGCTGTGCGCCGTCCCGGCGTCACAACCCACGCCCGTATGATTGCAGCCCATCACAGGAGCACACCATGGACATCTTTCTTTCTCCGGGCGACAGCCCCCTGACCATCACGCCGGGCGACACCACCCTGCATATCCGCGTGTCGCGCGGCACGGCCGCCGCCATCCAGAACCCGCCCCCGGCACTCCCCGTCATGGCAACCGCCGCCGCAGAGCAGGGGGCGGTCATCAAGCACCAGCGGCTCTGGAGACACCGCGCCCTGATCGGGCTGGGCGTTCTGGCCATGCTCAGTGCTGGACTTTACTCACGCATGAGCGGCGCCCCCGCGTCGTCACCCACGCCCCAGCCACCTCATCTGGCCCTGCTCGCCCCGCCAGAGTTCCCGGCCCGGCCGGTTATGCGGCCGCTGGCGCTGCCACCCCCCCAATCCGAAGCGCCCCCGGCGCAACCCGGCCCCTCCCCCCTCAATCAGGCGTTCGGACTGCACTGAGATGGCAAAGCTCAGACGCCGCAACGACGGCCCGCAGGATCATCACGAGCAAAGAGACGGCATTGCCTATCGTGATACCCGCACCCTCGGCACCCGTGTTCTCGAAGCGCTCGGCACTGAACTGTCCGCCGTACCGTTCATCGGGCTCGCAGGGCTGGCGGTCGCCTGCCCCGCCCTGACAACCCTGCTGGTGCCACCAGCGCTCGCCTACGCCGCGTTCGTACTGACCCGGCCGACCATCATGCCCCTGCGCCTGCCCGCCAGCTCGAAGCGCAAGGACTACGGCAATCCGGTGCCAGACCCCAAACGGGTTGGCGTGGACAGGCCCGACAAGGCACGGGGTGACTGGCTGCTCGGCTGGGATGACGTCAGCGGGCAACAGATCTGGGTCGCAGGCAGCGACATGACCATGCACGGCCTTCTGCCCGGTGCGACAGGCTCGGGCAAGACCCAGTTCATCTACAGCCTGCTGGCCAGCGCGCTGGCGCAGGGAACCGGGTTCACCATTGTCGACGGGAAAGGCTCAAACAATCTCGTCTTCTCGCTTCAGGCTCTGCAGGAACACTGGGGCGCTGCCGCGAATATGCGGGTCCTGAACTTCCAGGTGGCGAGTGGCGACAAGAAGTCACACACCTGGAACCCCTTCTCCACCGTCAATGCCGAAGGCATGGCCGAACTGCTCCGCACCCTGTTCCTGCCGGACAACAGCGGGGGTGGCGGCAACTCACAGCACTTCCGCAACCGTGCCGATGATCTGATCGGCGGCATGGCGCCGGTCTTTGTCTGGATGCGCGACCATCTGGGTATCCCCTCAACAACTGCGACCATGCGGGTCAATTTTTCGAACATTCAGGTTCTGATCGAACTGGCCGGCCAGCAGGAAGACACCAACGCCAGCAGGAAATTTCAGTATTACAGCATGAGCACACGCAAAGTCGAAAGCGTGCCGCTGCCCGATGACTTCCCCGAAGAGCTGCTCATGCCCATTCGGTTCTACGTCCAGGAAACGGGAGGTTACACGCCCAAAGCCGGAGACGTCAGTTCACAGGCCAAGGTTCTCGAGCAACACAGCTACGTTGTCGGCGGCTTCGGCAAGACCTTCACCATGATGACGACAACTTACGGGCACATCTTCAACTGCGACGTGCCCGACGTTGAACTGACCGATGTCATCTTTAATCGTCGCAATCTGATTGTTCTGCTGCCGTCGCTGGAAAACGATTCCGCCACCAACGCCGCCATTGGCAAGACCTTCATCACCGCCCAGCGTTACGCCCTCTCCGCGGCCCTCGGGGCGTCGATTGAGGGCAATTATATCGACCTCGTGAAATATCGGCCGTCTACCGCACGCACGCCCTATCTGATGCTTTACGACGAGAGCAATTACTTCGCGACGCGCGGCCTCGATGTCATGATGGCGCAGGGGCGTGAACTGAACATCTCGATCTGGATGTCGTTTCAGGAAGTCGGATCGCTTTATGCCACACTCGGCCGGGACTGGTCGGTTCCGCTGCTCGGCAACCCCAAGCTCAAGATATTCATGCAGCTCGAAGATTCCGGCCCCACCCGTGAATGGGTGGAACAGGCTGGCGGCACCATGCAGGTGGCTGTCCTGTCCGGCTATGAAAACACCGAGATCATCGGCGACTACACGACACAGGCCCGTGCAGACATCCGCGAAGTGAAACGCATCTCGTGGAACGACATTCAGGCGCTCAGACAGGGACAGGCCATCATCATGTTCCGGGGCAAGCGCCTTTACACCCGCCTGTTCCACGCGGGGATCGAGCCTGAGGGCACCAACCGGCTCTACGCACCCCTGCCCGTCTCCCGCAGCGGTGCGAGCCTGTCGGCCGCCAAAACACTGTCCAACCCCGAAGATCAGGCCGTGGCCGAGGCCCTCATCAAAGGCGCCGATCTGGTTAACCCCGAAAAGCTGCCTGCACTGCCCGGCCCTCTGGGAGAGATTTACAACCGGATGGCGGTCGTTCTCCAGTATCCTGACAGCACACAGGATATGGACCTGCTTTTCAGCAAGCCTTTGCCTGAAGGCAACTATGTGCCGTTTCGTGCCCTGTTTCGGGATATGGAAGAACCCTCACCAACACCGACCACAGGCAGCGGCGGGCTGGTCGATCCGAAGGTCGACCGCGAGCTATTCGAAACCATGGTCGCTTTTGAAATACGGGCCGGTACGACGGAAGCCGACGCACGGAAAAGCGTTGCCGCCGCCCTCAATCAGGCCGCCTGACGGGCAAACCTGTCAGGCGTCATCATGCCGTCCGCCGGGAAGCGCCCTGCTTCCCGGCCTTTTCCGCTATTCGACGGGATGCCATGGCATGATGCGCTTCAGCGTACCATCCGGGAGAGGCCTCTGAACCTGGACGGCATCGGCGATCGGCGCATTCATCCACACATCCAGTTCTTCCTGCCGCGTCAGAACCACCGGCATGGCCTTCGGATGAATCGCGCCGACTTCCCGGTTAGCCTCTGTGGTGAGAAACCCGAACAGATCATCCGTCGTCTCGCCGACCGCCAGCTTCCGCGCTGATGTCCACTGGCACCAGATCCCGGCAAAAAAGGCCAGCGGTTCTCCCTCGGCACGCGCAAACCATACCTGCCTGGATGTCCCGTCGGGCAGATGTTCCGGCTCGGCGAAGCTCGTGAGCGGTACCAGACAGCGATGCTCTATGCCCTCCCATCGTCTCCACCATGTCGAGGCCAGATTGCGGATATTGGTCACGCCGCGATCGACCTTACGTCTCCTGAGATAGCCGGGCGGGGTCGGCATACCCCATCGCGCCATGACAAGTTCGCGGCCGCCCTTCCTGTTCCTCACAATCGGCGCCATCGTGTTCGGATAAATTTCGGGCAGCGGTCGGAGATTTCCCGTGCGATCCTGCAGGGCTTTCGTAATGTCCCGGATCGCCTGAGAATTGGAGGTCATCGCGTAAAGATTGCACATTCGCCTAATCCCCGCGCGGCTCAAACAGGCGAGGCATGATAAATCCCCCAAAAGACAGCGCTCAGTTGAGTTGGGGTGGCCTCGCGTCGATTACAACATCAAGGCTTGTCCCCGTCCCATGGACTGATGCAGGGCTGGGCTGTAAATTAGAAGAGTAATTTCCTCATGAAAAGAGGCAGCAACGGACAATGATCAAGAATATTCCCGGATTTCTGAAGCTTTCTGCGCTCTTTGATCTTTTCGAAGAAATCGCAATGCTGGTGCTGACGCTCTGCATAATGGTCGTCGCGGCAGTGGGTCTGGTACACGTTCTTTATGCCGTATTCGAAATGCTTCGTACGGCAACCCTTTCGCCCACCAACCCCCTGCTTCTTCAGAATCTTTTCGGTCTGTTCTTTACCGTTTTGATCGCACTGGAGTTCAAGCACTCCATTCTCGTCTCGCCCGATGCGCCCTCGCACAGCATGGTCCGGATGCGTTCCGTCCTGCTCATTGGCATGATGGCGACCGTCCGTAAATTTATCGTTCTGGATTTGAGCGGCGTTGATGTGATGGGGGTTCTGGCTCTTTCCGCGGCCATTCTGTCTCTGGGGATCGTGTATTGGCTTGTTCGCAGCAGCGATAGATTACCAAGCTCGTCATAATATTTTTGTTACTGATAATTTTTGGGTTTCAGCACGAGAAGACCGCCAACTTCTCGGCAAAACAACTTGGACGCGGACGTCCACACCGCACCAGGTGCAACAGATTGCCGGGCCATACCGTAGTTCGCCGCGCCCAGCTACTATGATGAATCCCGGCCGGTTGGTTCGCGATTGCGCGCAGCCAGGGGCTTATTGTCCTAAACGGAAACCTGCGGGAGCTTACCAGAGTAGTCGACCTCCACTGTGAAGTCTGGACGGCTTTGGGGGGAAAGCGGACTGGCTTCTTTGAGGGCCTGAAGTCACTCAAGCGGCCCTTCGTTCACTGATCGCTCAATGGCGTTTTGTTGCATCCAGATCGCTTGTGGCTTTCCTCCCTCGTGGCTACTTTAACCGACATACGGGAGATGGAAATGCATATGGTAAATCCGAACGTTGCAGTTGAACCAATCTACGCGACAACGGTTCAGTCGATAGCGAACCAGCCCATCGTCTTGCCGGTCAGCAAAGATACTCCCCTGTTTGTCGTGGGTCCGAATGGGGCGGGCAAATCCGGGCTCATGTCAGCTCTTTATAGAGCTAACGTTGCGACCGCTGTTCGCATATCTGCGCACCGGCAAAACACAATGGAGAGCAATTCGATCCCATTCTCGCCGAAGGATAAGATTGAGCACGAAACTATTGCCAAAGGGCAGGACACCCACCCTTCTGCACGCTGGCTGGAGTGGAATCCCAATATGCGAGTTGGTCTGATTTTAGCTGATTTAATAGAAGGATCGAATAGCTTATCGCGTAAGATACACGCGAAGCATCTTGAGGGCGATCCTTCAGGAGCGGCGAAACTTGCCACAACGTTACCTCCCTTAGAGAAGATCAATCTTCTTCTTGCCGGTGCTGGCATCCCCATAAAGCTGATCATCAAGGATGATGGGGCCGTGGTGGCAAGCAAAAAGGGCGGCGCACAATATAGCATTGCCGCCTTGTCCGATGGTGAAAGAGCCGCATTACTGGTGGCCGGTGCGGTCCTCACCGCCAAACCTGAATCACTCATTATAATTGATGAACCAGAGCGGCACCTTCATATTTCAATTGTTACGCCTCTTCTGCTTCAATTGTTTTCAGAGAAGTCTGATTGTAGTTTTGTAGTATCAACACACGAACTTGGCTTACCAATTAACTGCCACCAAGCGCGGACGGTCTTGGTACGCGACTCCCAGCTTGTTGGTGGCGACATACAGCGCTGGGACTTGGACGTTCTGGAGCCCGGCATCGAAGTCGACGACAGCACAAAGGAGGCTCTGATTGGCGCACGACGCAAAATGCTGTTTGTGGAAGGCACATCTGCCAGTCTGGATCAGCCGCTCTACGAAATTCTCTTCCCGGGTGTATCAGTGTTTCCCCGAGAAAGTTGTGGTGATGTAGAGCATGCGGTAATCAGCCTTCGCGATGCGCAGAGCCTCGCTTGGGTGCAGGCGTTTGGTATTGTTGATCAGGATCAGCTCGATGCAGCGAAAAAGGCTGAACTCCGAGCTAAGGGTGTATTTGCGCTACAAGTTTATTCGGTCGAGGGTCTGTATTATGATCCTACAATCGTACGGCAAATCGCTGAACGGCAATGCACAGTAGTAGAAGGCGATCCTCAGGCAATGACGGATGCCGCGGTTGCCAGCGCGCTTCACGCGGTTAGTGAACACGCAGAGCGTATGGCAGCCAGAATGACAGAACAGAGCGTAAAGGATCAAATTAGCCTTGGCAGGCCCGACTGGAAGAAAATTAAAGCAGGCGCCTCGGTGAACATCACGGTCGACGCGCAAACTATGTATCAGACAGAGCTTGCCAACCTTCAAGCTTTAATCGCGGCCAATAACATAACTGCAATCATAGCGCGTTACCCAATTAGGGAGACGCCTGCGCTAGGAGCGATTGTTACCGCTCTAAACCTAAAGAGCCTGAAGCTTTATGAAGCCGCCGTCCGTAAATTACTGGCTGAAGATGCGGCAACGCGAGCGCGCTTGCTGGGCCTTTTTGGTGATCTGCCGGCCGCAATAAACTGATCAGAATGGTCAGAGCTGGATCGGCTCACTCCGGTGATAAGCCGGTGGCCGTATTCGAGATGAATGGGCGGCGGAAAGCTGAAAAGCCGTAGGCGAACATCTCGCAATCGACTTTGTCTTGCTCCTGTCGTCCACGCTCACCGAAAGCGCGGCCACGCAATATGAACAGATGTCTGCTTCCGGGAGGCGCCGATCGGGCAGTGATGACCGGAACTGAGGCATTCCGCCTACAGCGGGAAGGCTGACGTTCATCGGAAGCGGCTCATCATGGGGCAGGTGCGCGAACGTCCGCTGGTGGCAAGAACCGCCGTTCAGAGAGCCGTTTCGGAATGACGGCTTCGCCCCAAAGACAGTCTATTGAGGTTCGCCTGACAATGTCGGCTTTCGGACAACCGTCATAACCGCTTGGGTGTCTGAGATGAGGCGTCTTCCGCCTGTCCGCGTCACATTCCTTGAGCGGACAGGCAGTTCAGGGGGGGGGACCGGAATGTCGGTTATCGAGAAGCGACAACCGAAAGCAGTCATTCCCTCGCTCATGTTCATGGCGCCTACCGACCAAATGCGGTTCTCCTATTCTGTCAGAATCCGCCGATGCGGATTTCCGTAAAAGCACGAATACGGTGACGTGCCCCCTTTTTTGTATCCACTCAAAAGGAGAGTTCCCGTTTTTTATGGCTTTGGTTTGATGGGATGACAAGTGTCTCGGGGGCATGCCCCCGAGACACTTGTCTGGCGACCTGCTCCGGTGTCCTGCCACCCAGTTGGGAATGGGGGCGCACCGTATTGTAGTCTTCCCGCCAATCAGCCGGAACCAGTCGGGCATGGCTGAGAGACGTGAACAGCGTTTCGTTGAGGCATTCATCCCTCAACCGGCCGTTGAAACTTTCGACAAAGCCGTTCTGTTGCGGTTTCCCGGGGGCGATATAGTGCCATTCAACCTTCATCTCATCCGCCCACTTCAGGATGGCATGGGATGTGAACTCCGTACCGTTGTCGCTGACAATCATGAGAGGTTTGCCATATCGTTCCACCAGGGCCGTCAGTTCCCGCGCCACACGTCCCCCTGACAAGGACGTGTCGGCAACCAGAGCCAGGTTCTTGCGGCTGAAATCGTCGATAACAGCCAGAATGCGGAACCGGTGGCCACAGATCAGGGCATCCGAGACAAAATCCAGGCTCCAGCGCTGCCCGGGTTCCTGAGGGATGGTCATGGGAGAACGTGTTCCCAGTGCCCTCTTGCGGCCACCCCGATGGCGGACTTTCAGACCTTCCTCCTGGTAAAGGCGGAACAGCTTCTTGTGATTGGGGCTGAATCCTTCCCGCGCCAGAAGATAACCCAGGCGGCGATAGCCAAAGCGGCGTCGTTGGTCTGCCAGTTCCCGTAGACGCTGGCGCAGGGCAGCATCGTCCGCCTTGGTGGAAACATACCGCGCAACACGCCTGGCAACACCAACAAGCGCACAGGCACGGCGTTCACTCAGGGCCAGAGCCTCCTGTATGTGTCGGACCGCCTGCCGTTTCGCGACAGGCGTTACCACTTTTTTCCAACAATTTCCTTCAGTGCCGCATTATCCAACATGGCATCCGCCAGAAGACGTTTCAGGCGGCTGTTTTCATCTTCCAGCGCCTTCAGCCGTTTGGCCTCGGAGACCTCAAGGCCACCATAACGGGTCTTCCATTTGTAGAAGGTCGCGTCACTGATCCCGTGTTTACGGCAAAGGTCAGAGACCTTCAGCCCGGCTTCCTGTTCCTTCAGGATCCCTATGATCTGCTCTTCCGTAAAGCGACTGCGTTTCATTCGTCCGTATCCTTCTCGATCGGACTCTACTTTTAAATGGTTACATTTCCGGGGGGCACGTCACACCCATTGTACGAACGTCATCAAGTGTCGTTCCTGAATCGAAGGACGTTATATAACGCCCCTCAAGGCTACGAACGAAGTCGCCCATCTCGTGGAGCAGGGCTTTCTTATGTGCGCAGTTTGGATCGGTTATTTGTTCGGAAAATTATAGATTTGATCAGTAACAGAGTGTGCATACCTTGAGAAGAAACCTGTGGTCCTGACCGACTGGATATATGCGGGAAACTATGCGGTCTATAACGATAGTGTATTGCTTATGATATTTTTTATTTATAGTATTTTGTGTATAAATAAAATTATATTCTAATATATCGAAATTATAATTCAATAAACACAAACGACTAAAAATAAAATGGTGGCTATTAAGTGCCTGCGATTGCAAGATAGAGCGAAATGGTCGCGATCGAGAGCACGGTTGAGACGAGCACAATCCGCCCGGTCAGGGCCGCCTCCCGGTCGTAGAATTCCGCAAGCATAAAAGAACCCGTGCCAGTGGGGAGGGCAGCGAGAAGAACCGCGATATGCGTTGTCTCTGAGGGGAGTTTCAGCAGGAAAGCCGCGATCAGCCATGTCATCAGTGGCTGTCCGATCAGTTTCAGAAGAACGAAAACCCCGACAGTCGATGCTGCCGGGGAACCTGTTCTGGATGTCGTGCCGGCAAGAAACAGCCCCAGTGCAATCAGGGCGCAAGGGGAGGCGGCTCCTCCCAGAAGTTTGAGAAATACATGCACAGGGCCAGGCAGATGACTGCCGGAGAGCATCACGAGCGCACCGAGAACCGGCGCAATCAGCAATGGATTTTTTGCAAGGGAAAACAGGGTTTTCCTGACAATATCGCGGCGGCGGGTTTCGGTCTGAAGACCGGCTTCGATCAGGGTGATTGCGGTCGCAAAAAGGGCGCAGACAGTCACAAGTGTCGCAACAAGCGTTGGCGCCATCCCCTTGTCACCAACGAGGGATAGAACAAGAGGAAACCCGACAAATCCCGTATTGGCATAGCTGGTGTTGAGGCCATCAATCGCGGCATCGGCTAGAGCATGACCCGAAGAAACTCTCCACCAAAGGGTTGCACCGAATATGATGAAGCAGCCGCCTGCAAACGCCAGGGTAAACCCGGGCTCCCAGATGTCGGCCAGTTTTGCATTGGCCACGATGTCAAACAGCACTGCGGGCAGTGCCAGATAGACCACCAGACGATTGACTTCGCGCGTAGCGTTGGGACCAAGTGCTCCGGTCTTGCGGGCGATCCATCCCGTCAGGATGAGCGCGAAAATTGGCAGAACGATCAGAATATTCGTGAACATCAGGAGGCTCGGAAGGTCTTAAGAGCGTGTGACACTATGCGACCTTATTGATATAATCCAATGCGCAGTTCTGGCTTAACCAATACTCTGAAGGTATCAGATGGACACGCGGCATATGCATTATTTCATGGCGCTCGCGGAAACGCTCCATTTTGGTCGGGCGGCTAAATTGTTGCATATGACCCAGCCGCCGTTCAGTCGTCAGATCGCCCTGATCGAACAGAAACTGGGTGTTAAGCTGTTTGAAAGAAATTCGCGACACGTCACGCTCACGCCAGCCGGAAAACACTTTCTGGACGATTGTCGCACTGTCATTGCACAGTTTGATGCCGCCTGTCGGGATGTCAGGCTGGTGGCGAGCGGCATGAAGGGCGAGTTGCGGTTTGGATTTATGATGCACGCGGCCCATAGCGTCGTACCGCGACTTGTGCAGCGCTATTCGGAGATCAGACCTGACGTGAGGCTTGTTCTGGAAGAGCGGACACCCACGGAAATTGATGACATGCTGATGGTAGGAAAACTGGATGCCGCAGTGACGTTCGCCCCCGGCTATTCTCCGCATTTACGGACAATCCATCTGGCAAAAGAAAAATTACGAATGATCATGAGAGCAGATCATGCGTGCGCCAATAAAAGAATGATTGGGCCGGACGATCTCTGTCATGAGAGGCTTATTGCGACACCCACGTCTGTCGCCCCGACCCTTCGGTCAGCGATTGCCAGTTATTTTGCGGCTGGTGGGATTTCCCCCAATTTTGTCCTGGAACCCAGGCTGCAACATACGATCATAAAACTTGTCGCCGAGGGACTGGGGGTCGCACTTATTCCGGAATCCCTGTGCAGTATGCTTGATGAGAGCCTTGTCTCCAAACCTTTAAGGACCGCCCCGACGCTGGATGTGGTGCTCTGCGCTCCGATTACCTCAGCCAATCCGGCTGTCTCTGCTTTGATGGATATTGCGGCGCAGTCATCATGCTGACTCAGGAGGTGATCCAGTTACTCTGCAAGGGTCAGGGCCGTGCCTTTGTGAAAGGCGATATGGCTGGTTTTAAGGCTTTCTATTTCATATTGAGGGTGTTCTGCCGTCGCGTGATGCTGATAGCCGTTGACCAGAAAGGGCTCCGTATGAATGGCTCTGATCCGTCCACTGACGTATCCCGCTTCCGAGTTCCAGGATACGATATCTCCGATCTGGAAAGTTTGTGACGGCATGGAAAACTCCGTATCCAATGTGAACCGCGCAGGGGAGGCAAGCTCATCTTCTTGCCATCCATTCTACACCATTGGGCATTCCACGCTTGCGCTATCTGATTTTATAGCGCTTTTGCGTCATTATGGCGTGACACTGATCGCGGATGTGAGGGCTTTTCCGTATTCCCGACGCAATCGCGACTATGATGGCGCCAGTCTCCAGCCGGAACTGGCGACACAGGGGATCGGATATAGTCATTTTCCAGAGCTTGGTGGACGACGGCCACGGTCGAAGACGGTGCCTGCGGAGACCAACGCATTCTGGCGTGTCCAGAGTTTTCATAATTATGCTGATTATGCGCTTGGGGAAGATTTTCACCGAGGTCTCGTCCGGCTTATCGAAGCGGGACAGCAGGCGACTGTTGCGATCATGTGCGCGGAAGTGCTCTGGTGGCGCTGTCACAGGCGCATCGTTACTGACTATCTCCTGGCCCACGGGGTGACAGTCTTTCATATCATGTCCATGACGGATGCCGTTCCCGCGCACTTCACTGAATCTGCGATTATTGATAGCAGCCGCCATATTACTTACCCACAGATAAACACTTCCAGGGACTGAAGGTACAATGCGAGGCGTAAAAACATCCTATTTCGAAAAAGCGGCATGATTTTTGATCGGGTGGCCCAGAGTGTTTTGTGTTTATGCCGACACAGGTCAATCTTGAGTACCCGGAACGCCTCATAAGCCTCCTGAGTGTCCAGCTGCTCCGCCTCCCGTTCCACATGAATGAGGGGCAGCGCCCGTGCGACGATTTCGTCGACCAAAACCTGCATCCTGTTCTTCTTCCTAGCTCTTAAAGCCCCAGATCATTGTCCTGCTGCACCCGTGGTGCGCGAGCAGGCCCCCGTGATTTGCCAATATCGAGCGCAGGCTGAGAGGGGAGATCGCGCTCAAGCCGCACGGCCGCCTCGGCCTGATTCTGCAGCGCATAGGCACTCCGGCGCAGCGTGCGGCTGATGTCATCCCATTGCGCAGGGGCAACCTCGCGCAACCCTCGTGTCGCAACATGGCTGCGCGCTGCCGCACCCGGCGCGCGGCCATCGCGTTGGGCCGCTTCGATCTCATGGTTCTGCCGGATCCAGCGTGTCGTATCCTGCTCGTGCCTGAGCGTCGCCCCGGCAAGATCAATGGCAAGATCCTTGTAGTCGTGCTTGCCCATGTTGGCGGCGATCCGGTTGAGGATGTCCTCATAGGTCACAGGCGTCTTATCCCCCAGCGGTCGGGCAAACGTAATCGCCTCACGCACCGGCGCTTCTGCAACCCGTGTCCAGGCGATATGCGCGTGACGGCTCTCCGCCACGTAAGTCGTAAACCCGCTGACGGCCATCGTGCCGCGCGGCATCGCGTTGATATGTTCGTCCGAGGTAATGCCCTGCGCGGCATCAATCGTCATCGCATGCCCAAAACCCAGCTTCGTGCGTCCGGTATCGGGGTCCGCCAGACTGGCCCAGGGCACGAACCCCTCACGGCCCTTCAGGTTACGCAGAAACACGCCCTGATCATTCCAGCCGCGCACATCCACAAAATCACCGTTCGATCCCAGTTCGCGCCAGCGTGTCTGTCGGCCGGCCCCGATCCGACAACGCGTCTGCGAGAAAAGACGTACCCTATCCCCCACGGAAAGCGGCAGATCATAGACCTCCCCGCGCTGATCAATCCCGGCCCGCACGATCTCTTCCGTGCCGATTTCACCTCTGGCCCGCAGTCGCTCACGCACAGCAACGCTCAACGCCATGACGTCGTCATTGGTAGGGGCCGACATCGTGATCCCGCGCTTACTGCCTGACGCCGCCAACATGTCGCGTCGTCGTAGATAGAAGTCGGCAGTATCCGCAACGACCTGCGCATGATCCCCGCCAATCACAGCAAACGTCCCGTCCGCACGTTTCATGTCAATCGCCTGACGGACCCGGGCCGTATCCTTGTCGCGCTGCTCCTGTTCATTCAACGTCAAATCCCGACCGTTGCTCCGAAACAACCCCGCAATCCGCCGGGCCCTTTCAGTCTTCTGCCGGATTGTCGTGAGAATCTTAGGCCGGGCCTCACGCGGCAAAACCCGCAGCAGGATTTCCACGCTGTCGCCCGCCTCAATCGCCTGCGCCTGTTCCCGGTCTCCCAGCAGCCGCATCGAAAACCCCATCTCCTTCTGGAAACGCAAAAGGCGCAGAAGCTGCCCCGGCGCGATCTGGCTGACTTCATCCACGACCAGAATAGACCCGCGCGCCAGAGTTAGCCGTCCCGCCTCCATCTCACGCAGAAGCGGAGACAGTGCGACCGTTCTGTCAGCGCCGGCATCTTTGAGGGCGTCCGCCTGTCGCCACGCCAGAGCCGTTCCAACCACCTGACGGCCATCTTCCTTCCAGGCTGTCACCAGAGGCGACAGCGCCGCTGTCTTCCCAGCCCCGGCGACACCCACCAGGAACCCGAGGCCACCCGCCTGCCCCAGCGCATAAATGGCGGCAAGCTGTGTGCGACCGTGATCCGCGTCACGGGTAAAGTCCAGACCGGACTCACGAACCGCTTTGGCAATGGCCTCCGCACTGAGCGCCCCCTCGGGATTACGGGCTGCAAAACCCGCCAGTTCGCCCATTTCCTTTTCGACGGCCAGCTGGGCCTGTGTAGCAACCCGCATCCGCCCGTCACGGACCTGTTCGATGAACATGGTTGGCGTGCCATCCACCGTAATGCCCCGTTCGGCAATCATCTCCGCGACAATCCGTACGTCATCGACGCTTTTAATCCCCGTCTCAATCAGACCATGGGCAGCATGCAGCCGAAAAACATCGCGATCGAGAACGGCAGCCGTACGAAACTCCTCTTCAAGCAGCTGGGCTGCAATCTGGTAGGCCCGTTCGTAGCGCTCCGCGTCGTCCAGTGCGTGCGAAGGCTCATCCGTCAGCACCGTCTCATGACGCCAGCCCAGCGCCTCAGCCTCTTCGCGCCAGATCTCGCGATCATTGGTGCCGTTATACTTCTTCGAGCGATACGCAAGGTTGGCCTGATGGAGAACCTTGAACTTCTGGTCGGCCGACATGGTGTTCCAGTTACCCCCCTGTCGCGCGACAAACGCCTTCGCCTGTTTTTCAGCCTGTTTGCTGCGTTTGGAAAATGCCTCACAGACCGATCGGGGAATGGCCTCAATGACAATCGCTTTCCCACGCTCGTCTGGGCGCACCCTGATCCCGCTCTCACGCAGCAGCTCCGCCAGCACCGCCTGAAAATAGGCCCCGAACAGGTGGGACGTCACCCGCGTGATCCGGGCTGAATCCAGTGATCCCAGATGACCGTCTTCCGTCGCGACGGCATTGAACACAGGATTATGGATATGTGCCTGCGGATCACCGGGCACCGGTATTTCGACCGAGGCTGTTGCCCCACCGGCCCCATCCTGAATGTGCATGGCCGGACGCGCCGTATAGTGCCGGAACGACACCCAGGCCACCTCGCCTTTCTGCAGCTCACCCAGCCCGCCCTTTCCCCGGCGGGCCTGCCCGATTTCATCGGCGATGAAGCGCATCGCCTGATCATTGGCGCGCTGGATGATATGCCAGATCAACGCCTGCTCGGCCTTTGTCGCCGCGAACTCGGCGGCGAGTGTCACCGACTTGTCGGGGGAGGCCGTGAAGTCGATGGCCGAAATCGTACGGTTAGCGTGCTTGCCGTCCCATTCTTCGCCATCAGACGCCCGGCGACACTCGAACAGTCTGGCCAGTTCCTCATCCGTGGGAGGACGTGCCGCATCAATCCCCAATGCCGCCGCAATCCGCGCGGGAATATTCGGCCCCCATGCCCCTCTGCCGTCCTTACCCGTGTAGTAACTGTTCAGCCTGCCCCCCGTCTCGACATCACGCGTTGCATCAGGCTCCGTGCGGACGTCGGTTTCAGGGGCCAGTTGATGCTCACGCAGATAGGCGACAATCAGCTTGCCAGCGCCATCGGCCGATAGTTTGCGATAGGTGATCATGGCGCGACCCGTGCTGTCGCGCCCCGCGTCAGGGCCTCGACAGCAGCCTGTGTCGCACGGCTTTGTTCAGTGTTGGCTTGAATAGCCTCGGTCTGGGCAGCAACCAGATCAACCAGCTCTTGCAGCAGCACCGCCACCCGGTTGTCGCCCTTCTCGTCGGGCGTCAGCAGTTTGATGATGACCCCGAGCATTTCGTGGCCCTGCGCCTGCCCGGCCATAAGCTGAGCCAATGCTCGGAAAAGATCTCTGTTATCTGTCGTCGCCTGAGTGGTAGACATTCTCTCTCTCCAGCACGGAATGTGCATGGAGAGCCTGACACAAATGGTTGTGACGCCGGTCAGGAGCGGGGAGGTCGTCCCAACAGGCGACCTTCCCGCCATCAGGACAACGAAAGCACGCTAACGGACTTCACAATCCATCATAGGCCTGCTGATCCGCCTCGGAACCCCATTCGGGAAATGTCGCAAACGGCTCATCCCCGCCTGACGCCCCCGGAACCCGGTCCAGACGCACTCAGGACGCGATGGTGGCCTGCAGCCAAGGATAGAGGTGCCCGAAATCAAACGTGCCGTCCGCATGAAGCCCGAGGATGAAGTCCTCGGTCTCTTTCGCTGTTGCCGTCCACCGGGCGCCATTGAGGGCCAGAAAGGTCCAGGTCACGGCAAAGGCGGTGCGCTTGTTCCCGTCGACAAACGGATGGTTCTGCGACAGGCTCTCCCATAAGGCCGCGGCCTCGGCGAGCAGATCAGGATAGTAGCCCGTCTGGGGACGAAAAAGTGCGGCTTCCAGCAGGCCCGCGTCCCGCACCCCGGCAGAACCGCCGTAGCGAACGATCTGATCCTCGTGGATAGCCAGGACCTCCACGAGCGTCAGGTAATCCGTCACTCAGCCAGTTTCCGGTACAGCGGCGCGAAGGTCTCGTGGCTCGCCTGATAAAGCGCCATGACAGAAGGCCGTGGGCGCGCCTGCCGCCGTTTTTCGATCAGGTCCGCAAGCGCCTCGTCGACCAGCGCCTGAAGCTGTCGTCCTTCCTGCCGCGCCAGATCGCGCACCGCTTCCAGCACTTTCGGATCGACCTGCGTCGCGAACTTCGCTCGCTGCGGTGTGGCCATTGGACATCTCCTTCAACACGTCTCTCTAAGTATCATGACAGATCATGACAGATCAAGAAACGCCCATAAGGGCTTCCCAAGCCGCCGGCCATCGCTCTGCAAAACCCGTGGACGACATGCCCTCACCGAAAAGCTGCGCGATTGATCGCGCTGTCCGTAAAGCCCCCCGAAGGGGGCGCACCCGAAAGGGTGCATTTGTATATGGAGAATTCTTTTTGTTGATGTTGAAGTGAAGTAGTTCCGATGTAGAGCGATAGCAAAGCCGATGTGTTATTGAGGTGGAAGTGAAGGCATGTTATAGGGTGCAGGCGCGGCCACAGATGAGCGCAGAGGACAGGGAACGGGTAAAATGTTGGCAGCAGGCATCGGGATAGAGGGGGCACTGGAAGCGCTTGACGGCGCTGCTGGCGTCGCATCTGTGCGGGCGTGGATGGAGCGCCATCGCGAGGCATTGCTGGCGCATCAGGAAGGCCGCCGGATCAACTGGCGTGCGCTGTGCGACTGGTTTGCTTCGGTCGGGCTGCTAAACGGCAAGGGCCAGACACCCACGATCCGCTGTGCGCAGCTGACATGGTACCGGGTCGGGAAATGGCTGGAGCGACGTAAGGCCCGAGCTGCTGAGCGACAGGCCGAAGCTCTGCGTCTCGAAGCGGAACGCGAGAGCGAAAAAGCGGCCATTCAGGCGGAAATCCGCCAGCGCCGCGAGGCGGAAGCCGCCGAGAAGGCCGCTCTGCACGACAGGATGGAAAAGACCGAACGGGCGGCGGCATGGCGTCGCGATGAAGCCGCCCGCGTGGCGGAACACAATCACCGCGTTGCGGCGGAGGCCGCAGCGCGCAAGGCACAGGCGGCCGGTGTCGCTAGCTCGCGGCCGACGTACGGACTCAGCGCTGTCGCCTCGACCGGCAACACACACCTCGTCACCCTTGACCTGCCCAAGATCGCAGGCGTGTCGTATCGCGCTTATGAGCCGTTCGACCCTACTCTGCCACCGGTCCGAGAGGGAGAAATCAACCCCCTGAGCGGAAACGCCTGGGAGTTTGGCGACGATCTGCCCGGTTATCCCAGCAAGCGAGGCTATGAGTTCGAAGGGGACTGGCTGAAGGACGTGGGGCGTCTTGTAAATGCACTACATGAGACAACCAGTTCCATGAGCGACGGCGAAAAATTCGTCTATCGTGCAGCTCGGGGCAGTGGAAAGCTCTAACATCTAAGCCTGCGCACGGCGTCACAACGGAATGAGCGACAATGGTGAGAGGCGGGCATGATGCCCGCCTCTCACCAGAAGGTCTTATTCTATGGCTGACACCAGTAAAGTACCCACGGCTCCCACTCATACACCCCGTGCCCTGTGGCGCATAGGACGCGGCCGTAGTGGCGGCAGTCTCGGCTGCGCCGTTATCGCACAACATGCCATCGGGCTGGGCCACAAGGTGCTTGTCGCTGACGGCGACATCAATAACCCGATGCTGTCACGTCTCTACCCGCCAGAGGGCGGGCATGGGGTGGGTCGCCCCAAAAACGCGACACTCGAAACCTGCAAGGTCTGGCTGGCCGATACGTTGGCGACAGCACTGGAGCGACAGGCCTCGGTGGTGATCGACATGGGGGGCGGCGACAGGATCAGCGAGGAACTCGCGGCGGAATCCGATCTCGGGCACTTTCTCGCCGCGTCAAACCTGATCCCGACCTACGCCTATTTTACCGGGCCGGAGCGAGATGATTTCGAGCATATGCACCGGATATGGGCCAGTGGCGCATTTCAGGGCGGCACAAGCCTGCTCGTCCTGAACGCGGGCTTACAACGCAATACAAACCGCGCAGAAAACCCCTTTGCGTGGCTACGGCAAGATCCGCGGATGATCGCAATGACTAAAGCTGGCGTGATCCCCATCGACATGCCTGCACTGACGTGCATGAAATATATCGAAGAGGAAGGCCTGAGCGTATTTGAGGCGATTGCCAACAAAACGGGACAATCAGGCCGGCCCCTTAACCCTCTGTGGGTCCACATGGCACAGAAATGGCTGAAGGACTTCACCTCCAATCTGACCAAGGAAGGCGCTGACGAATGGATGCCGTGAGCCATCCGGCCAGCAGGACGCCAGAAGAGGAAGCGCGACAGCGCTTCCTTACCAGCCTTCACGATGCGGGCATCGATCTGAATAGCCCGCTTGGCCTCCTGCTGGCACGCCTGCGGGAGGCGACATCCGAAACCTGCCAGAGCGTCAACGCGGCGGCTGCACGGATAGCGGCCGCCGAGGAAATCGCTCAAACCAGCCTCATGAAGATGCGCGATGATCTAACAAAAGGGCTGGAAAGCGCGCGGGCCATCAGTTCGTCCGCAGAACTCCGTATCAAGGCGGACGAAGAACGCCTCAAGCAGCACCAGCAGGTCACGATCGACAAAATGATCGCCTCAATCATGGGGGGACTGAAAACGGAGCTGTACGACCGGCTCAAACAGCAGATGCCGCACCATGAACAGGGGTTCTATCTTGCGACACGCTGGAAAGCGATCTCACGCCTGGCACTGGCCGGTGCCCTGTTTTTCTGCGGGGGGCTGGTCGCGCATTATGCGCTGGTGTCGCATACACTTGAACGTGCACGCTACTGTGAGGGACATAGTTACGTGACGGAAAACGGACAGGCATGGTGTGATCTGACGCCCCTGCGTATCCCCGCCCGAAACCAGAACTAACTTTTTGTGTCCAAAATGGCGCGCGTCCTGCGCGCGCCATCCTTCACCGCTCAGAACGGGATTTCGTCGTCCGGGCCAGCGTTGCCGCTGTAGGCGGGAGCCGCCTGCCTGCGTTCGGCGGGCGCACCATACTGACCACCCGCCTCGCCATCCGGGCGGCTGTCCAGAAGGGTCAGTTCCCCACGGAAGCGATCAATAATCACCTCGGTGGTAAAGCGCTCCTGCCCGCCCTGATCCGTCCATTTGCGGGTCTGGAGTGAACCTTCCAGATAGACCTGCCGCCCTTTACGAAGAAAGCGCTCGGCCACATCAGCCAGACGGTCATTGAAAATGACGACCCGGTGCCATTCCGTGCGCTCGCGCCGTTCGCCCGAGGCGCGGTCGTTCCATGTCTCGCTTGTCGCCAGAGTGAAAGAGACGATCTTTGCACCACCCTGTGTCATACGCACTTCGGGGTCTTTGCCCAGATTGCCCACCAGAATGACCTTGTTGACGCTGCCTGCCATTTGCTTGTTCCACTAAAAATATTGATAAGAATATCACTGATCTGAAGGACGATTTAAGCGGCTTTCAGCTTGGCCCGTTCCATCTGGACGTACTGTTCCGCCCATTTATTGACCTGGGCAGCAATCTCCGCAGGGGTTCCTTCCCGGCCGTCCCAGTCTTTGAGCAGGTCAAACCCATAATGCAGGGCGATATACCGACGGCTTTCCGGGTCGTTGGAGTAATTGGCTTCAAGATACCGCGCGCCATTGGGCACCAGATCTCCATCGGCACCCAGCCCGGCAAACAGACGCTCCACCCCACCTTTTGGGCGCTTCGGATCGCAATGGCTCCAACCGTGATACTTCACCAACGCTGCCAGCGTCTGATCGGAGTAATGGGCGTCTTCCAGTTCCATGAAACAGGTGACATTACGGTTGGCGCACTCGCAGCACCGCCCGGTGCAGCCACTCCCCTCTTGCGCGGGGGCAGACGCGGTGCGTACACTACTCGTCAAGTCGGACATGAAAGTATCCTTTTCTGTTCTGGCTAGTCCCGGTCTGGTGGTCGTAACACCGACCGGGGCGCTTTTTTGTTCGGGCCCATTCCCTCTCAACAAGTAAAGATTAGTACGACAAGAAAAGCAGAACAAGCAAAAAAGCACGGAAAACCGCCAAAAAAGCACATTTTTTCGTTCTTTTTCATGGTGTATGAAGAAACAATATTGCGTAGTGCTTTTATTTATTTCCTCCCGCTTTTCTACGGTAAGAAACAAATAATCCCAACCGCTTTTCTATTGCCCATTATGTCATTCTATACCTTGCACCCCCTGAGCGTCCCACACCCGAAACGGCGGACAGGAGGCACAATCGCTCCACCCCACTCCTTCACTCCTGAGCAAAACGCCCCTCACCTGGCACAAGGGCCCTGCTGCACCAGAGGGCGCGTGTGACGCGCCCGCCGTAGGCCGCCGAAGGCGTCTGGTGTGTCCGCGGTGGTCTTGCACGGGTCCATGCACAAAGTCGCAGCTGTCCACAAATCCATAGGAGGGACCCAAAGGGCTGCGCGACGCGACCGCCAAGAGTCAGGCGGCGCGCAGCCCTTTGGGAGGTGCCTGTGGAATTGTGGGCAGCTCGTCGGGAGGAATGGTGGCTAACTGTTTCATGGAGGACGTGTCATGCCGGGTTAAGCAGATATGCCGCCGTCCAGGAATCTGAGCCAGTTTGGCATCAGGCAGAACAGACCGGCAGGCACAGGTTCCGGCTCAAGGCTGTGGCTATCCACAAATCCATAGGAGGGACCCAAGGGCCGCGCGACGCGACCGCCAAGAGTCAGGCGTCGCGCGGCCATTGGGAGGTGCCTGTGGAGTTGTTGATAGCCCGTTGGGAGGAATAATCCCCCCTTTATTTCCGGGCAGGCAGGCGGAAACGGTATGGAAAATAAAGACCGGAACGCATCACGGCGGGCTTATGCCCGCCGGTCTCGGGTTAGTTGCGTTCCAATGACTCCCGCCATTTGGCAAGGCGCGTCATGACGGGGCCGATAGAAAGCCCTGCGACAAGGGTAAAAATGGCTGCTGGGAGCAGGATAAACAGGAGCGATTGCGTAAAAACATCCATATCAAGGCCCCTCCTTCACTTCTACAGTATAGGGAACGTAAGCCAGTAGTGTCAAAGAACATAGTTCAAGCGTGGCCCCCAGTACAAACGACAGGCCCGCATGAATGAGGTTCAGTGCGGTGTATGCTGTTATCAGGGGTGTTAGGATACCAAGCCCCCACGCACTCAGGGCCAATGTCTGAAAAATTGCCGCCAATGCCTTCAATCTGTCTTCAAGATGCTTTGGCGTTTGACTGGGTGGAAGCAAAGCCCGCAAAACGGGGTGAGGCTTTTTCGTTGTCATGCGTTCTCTGTCGCGTTCAGGTTTGCCGGGCCTTTCGGCCCGGCTGGTTGGTGTTCAGATACCGATTGCGTCTTCAAGAGCGGCAACCGCTTCTTCCGACAGAGCGCGGCGATTGGCACGAGGCTGGTAGGGTTCCCATGCTTCGCCCATCAGTTCGGCATAAGCGGCGCAGGCTCCGGTTGCGATGCACGCAAGGGCATATGCCTTCGCGCCATGTTCGGCGGCAATCCGCACCAGCAGATCGCTACGGTTTTCCCCACCGTCAATGCCCATACGGTCTTCGTCGCGGTGCTCGTTCTTCCATGCGTCCTTTGCGTCCTTTGCAATCTGACGGCGGGATTCAAAGAAGTTCGCGGCACCATAGGCAGACCGCACCAACGCATCGACAATGCGATCAAGGTGCATCTTGAGACCCCGGAAGTCTTCTTCGCCCCGGTAGTGAGAAACCAGAATGGGACGCAGGGCTTCGTACTGCTCACGAATAAGGCTGTCACCCTGCCCGGTCAGTTCGTCCGGGTCGCCGCCGTCAAAGCCAAACCCGCTACGGATTTTCCCCATACGGTCATCGTCGGGGGCCAGCCGCAGCACCTCTGCCAGCGTGGGAGCGGACAGTGCCTTCATGCGCTGTTCCGTTTCATGGAACTGGCGGGCACGGGTAGGAGAGACGGAACCGGCGGCATCGCCCTTGCGGGGAGCGTTACCCTTGCGGGAGGAACGGGGCTTGCTTACAGTGTTGTTCACGTCGGACATGAAAATCTCTCTTTCTGTTCTGGCTAGTCCCGGTCTGGTGTTGGTAGCACCGGCCGGGGCGTTTTGTTGTTCGGGCCTATTCCCTCTCAACAAGTAAAGAATAGTACGCCAAGAAAAACATCACAAGCAAAAAAGCGCGGAAAACAGCCAGAAAAGCGCGTTTTTTCGTTCTTTTTCATTGGTAAATAAGAAATAATATTGCGTAGGTATTTTATTTATTTCCGTTCGCTTTTCTCAGGTAAGAAAAGTTCAAAACCGCTGTTTTTTCTACTACCCGCCATATCATTCTATACATCGCGCCCCCTGAGCGCCCCGCACCCGGAACGGCGGACAGGAGGCACAATCACTCCATCCCACTCCTTCACTCCTGAGCAAAACGCCCCTCACCCGGCACAAGGGCCCTGCTGCACCAGAGGGCGCGTGTGACGCGCCCGCCGTAGGCCGCCGAAGGCGTCTGGTGTGTTCGCTGTCGCTACGGGCTGGTTTCCGGCACACGGTCGGAGCTGTCCAGAAATCCACAGGAGGGACCCGAGGGCCGTGCCTGTGGAGTTGTGGGCAGTGGGGAACCAGACACGCGCCCCACCGGACAGGGCGCGCCCGACAGGCGTCACAACCGGTTGCGTCATACTGCAAGCGCGAGCGGAACTGCCCTCGCGCAAACAGAAAGCACAAACCATGACGTCAATGCCCGAAGCCATTCCCACACCACAGACAGACCCTCAGCAGCCTAATCGGTCGGCCTTCATGCGGTCCGCTCTTTCTCCCTTGCTTGATAGCCTCACAAAGATGTTTGTCTATCTTTGCTTTGGAATCATCGAACTATTTCTCAAGGCGTTTTTCATTTTCCTGTTCGTGAATGTCTGCGCCTTATCCATCCTGTTTATGGGGGATTACATTTTCTGCAACAGCGCACACGCAGAGCGTTTCGATACAATCGCCAGAATTATCGCGGCCCACATGACTATGGGGAATGTTCTTTCCTTTGTCGTTTTGTACGGGGTTGCATCACTCTTCAGACAAAACCGCGCTGTTCTCGAATCAGTCGCCGCAATAAACATCGGTAAAACCCGGCTCCATACGCCAGACTGACACCCAGTCGTTGCCGGTGCCCTCTGGCCAACCGGCAACACCTGCTCGACCTTTCCCGAACACAGGAGCCAGACATGGCACGACAGGGCAACCTGTTCGGATGGAAGCGGCCTTACCGCGCGCCGCGCATCCTCGCGCATCTCACCGACTGTGGCGATCACGGCTGTGTTTACCAGCCGGGTATGCGCATGGTCGCACTCTTCACCTGCCCCCGCTGCCAGTGGGAAAGCCGCTGGATCGAAATGCCCAGCGTGACCGCCTGTCGCAAAGGCATCGCCTGTGAGCCGTGCAATGCTGAACGGGCCAAAGCCCGTGAAGACGTTGCCCGGCCGCACACACCTCAGCGCGTGTCGTCCGGGCGTGCAAAAAAGCGTCAGAACAGGATTGCGTCCCAGTCCGAGCCATAAAGCACTTTCATGCGGCGCGCGTAGCGATTGTAGCGCGCTGCCGCTTCACGCGCCCGGGCCTCAGCATCCGCCTCATAGGCCCGCCATTTGCCGCACCAGCCTGCCAGTTCCGGAAAACGCTGAGGCAGTTCATCCACATTGAGCCACGCCATCGCTCCGATCCGGCCATGCGAGGTGATGTCGCTCATGACCGTCACCTGTGTGCAGACGGTATGGAGCACGATATTGCGGGCAGGATCATACAGGGTATTCGGCCGCTCCGGCACCCACGCCTCCAGAACACGCCACGGACCGATGTCGCACGCCCCCGCCGGGATGCCACGAAGCCCTGAACCCAACCGCTTAAAGGGCCGGATGTCGGCAATGCGGGCATCGGATTCAAACAGCACGGCACGGGTTGTCCTTCGCCCCGGCCGGGCGCAGGTCACACCCAGCAGAGCCGCAAAAGACCCGCTCCTGCACACCCGGCCCGCCTGCCAGATCTCAAGCCCCGTTTTCGCATGGCGCGACGTGTCATCGGGATTGTCCCATGTCAGAGTATGCACCAGCCGGGGATACCGGCGTGTCAGGCGTATCATCAGCGGCTCATGGAAACTCTTGTGCATGGGCTCCAGTTCGAAGGACAGCAGCGTTCGGGTCGTGCGTATCCCGAACACCGGCGGCGGCCAGACACCCGCATCGCGACACGCCGCACGCAGCCAGTCCCGTAATCCCGCACGATCGCGGGCAGGCCCACGGACCTGCACACGCACCTCAGGCAGACCCATGTCGCTCATGCGCCGCCCTCCCTGCGGGACACCGCAAACCAGTGGCGATACCATTCGCCATCACCCAACGGCGGAGGCGGGGCATTGCGCTGCACGTGCTGCGTCGGGAGGCCGGGAACCGCCTCTTCAACCACGCCGCGCATCATGCAGGCCAGCGCCGAGCGATTGTGCTCAGGCAGGTCGCTGCCATAGCAGACACGCACCAGTTCGTCGGCCAGACGCTCACGCGCGCTCCACACCCTGTCGCACGAGGCAATTGAGACTGAGACCAGAGCGGCCTGTTGGCCCCGCGCCAACACATCGGCTGGCATCGTCGAGGCGCCCCCTTTCCACAGAGGGGTTACGGCAATCTGTTTGTGCATTGTTTTTTCTCTCCTTCACCCCTCGGCCGCTGCATGGGATCGGGGCGGGGGCAACGGACGCGCGCAGCGCGAGCCTGCGACCGTTGCGGCCGACCCAGCCCATGCGAGGCGTCACAATTTTTTCTGGCAGTCTGTTCGCCAGTTCTTTTCTGCTATGGACTATGTCGATGCTTTTCTTGCGCACCTTTGTTGCCCGTGCCCGCCCGGTCGTTTCGCTCTGCTGGTATGGCGTCGCTGTGTTCGGGCTATGCCTGCTCGGGCTTTACGGGATCCTCGCGATCGGCCTTCAGGCCGGGCTGGTGGTTGTCGCCAACACCCCGCACCTGAGCCTGCCCGCCCTCTACTGGCTCGATCACCAGAGCAGCGCGCAGCTGCTCGACGGGATCGCCCGCAAAGGGCAGGTCATCGACCGCCTCTTTCACAGGGTCTGCGGCACCATCGCCCTAGGGGCGATGGCGCTGCGGGTCTGGCGTCGCCGCCGTCAGGCGGCCAGCGGCATCACCTCATCCGGGGTTTGTGCGGCCGCCAACAAAAACTCCACCGCACGCGATGCGTGACTGGCTGCCGTAAAGATGGCCCGCTTGTCGGCTTTCATTATGGCGATCCAACTCTGGAGGTAAGCCGCGTGCCGCGTGGTCGGCGGCACACCCTGCACCGCACAGAGCTGTGCGGCTGCCAGTTCGGCTACCAGCTCTTCCATCTGGTAGGCCGCATCGCCAAAGCGCTGGCCGAAGGTCCTGTCCAGCCGATGAGGCGCGCCAGTCCAATGCGCCAGCTCATGGCTCTGGATCCTGAACAGATCGAAAGCATTTTCGAACGCCTGAAGCTCCGGGCACTGAATATAATCGCGCGAGGGCACGTAATAGGCCTCGTTGCCACCATAACGGATGTCCGCTCCGGTTGCCGCGACAAACGCATCCAGCGCCGCATTGGCGACGACCGGTACGGCGGGGGCCTGCTCTGGCAGGTCGACACCCTCGATCTGGTCGAGATTGAAGACCGTGTAGCGTTTCAGATAAGGCACCGCGCGCGGATCCTCGGCAGTCTCCTGCGCACGCTCACGCTCCCCCTGCGGGACATAGGTGGACGCTTTCACGATCATCGTGCCGCGCTCACCCCGGCGCACATGACCACCCGCCTGAACCGCCTGCCGATAGGTCATCCAGCGGCGGTCGGAATACCCGTTCATGGCGCCTGAGAGCCAGAGCAGCACGACATTGATCCCCGAATACCGCTTGGTCGTCAGGGCGTTGGTCGGCAGACCGGCAGACCCCGTTGTCTTCCACGGCCGCGTCCAGGGCAGCGTGCCGCTTTCCATCTGGGCGACGATGGTCTGCGTGACCTCGGTATACAGATCGAGACGCGCATCAAGGCTGGTGACACCTGCGGTCGTGCTGTTTCTGGCCATGTGTTTTTTTCCTTCCTGACGTCGCCGCCCGACGGGGCGGCTGATACGCAACCGGAAGGGGGCGAACAGGCAGGGCCGTCATGCGAAGCACCGCAGCTCAGCGGAGGACCGTCAGGTTGACTGGCCTGCGGGCGACCCCAGAAGGGCGTGTCAGCCGTCCCGTCGGGCCGCCACGTCCTTTGCTGTGTTTCTTTCTTATCCTTTGGCGTCGTGTTGTCCTGTTGTCGTTCTTCCTTTCGTATTGGGTCTACGTGTTTCCGGCTCTACGGGGATTGGCCTAAATGCCCAGGGCGCGCCGATAGATATCGAGCAGGGTTTCCTGTTCCTCCACCTCAGCGGGCTCAAGCTTGCGCAGCCGGATGATCTGGCGGATCACCTTCACATCGAACCCGGCCGATTTTGCCTCGGTGAAGATATCCTTGATGTCGCCCGCCAGGGCCTTGCGCTCTTCCTCCAGCCGCTCAACCCGCTCAATGATCGAGCGCAGCCGATCCGCCGCAATCCCGCCTACGGCCGGATCCGTGTCCGTGTCGCCACCCTGTCCTTCGTGGAACTGTCCATCCAGCATGTTCTGTCCTTTCGTGTTAACCCGGCCCGTCAGGGCCGTGGATTAAGCCGGTGGCCGTCTTCCAATAATTCCAGCCACCGGGATTCCCGCGCGTCCAGCGTCTCACCGGCCTCCAGACGACGCCGCAACGCGGTGCGATGCTCCCCCAGCCGCTCCGCGAGCTGGCGCTCCGACCAACCGATCACCAGCTGAATCCGCAGCACCTCCCACCGCCCCAGAGGCGGGCGGTTGCCACCGGGCCGGACGGTTGTCGCCAGGGGAGAGGGATAGCGGACGTGAACCGCCCGAAGGGCTGTGAGCCAGAGCCTGAACGGCTCAGGCATCCCGCCTTTATGCATCCAGCGCGTAATCTCGTGACGATCATAGCCCGAGCGCCGCGACAACTGCTGGAGCGGCCAGCCGATCCACACCAGGGCCGTGCCAATCAGCACGCCATCGGCAGGACGGGCCAGCTCCTCCCCGGGTTTATGCAGCCCGGTCACAGCTTGCACACCATTCTGTCCACAGATTCTGGGGATAACCTCCCGGCCCCGAGAGAAGGCGGGGCAACGTCGCCCTTACGCATCGCCATCCCCGCTCCTTTGCGGGGACACTGGCGGGAAGTCCGGCCAGCGTCCGGGGGAGGCGACAGCATCCCAATGCCACCAGCGCGCCTGCCCGTAGACCTCATCATAATAGCGGGCCTTCTCCGCCCGGCGGGCAGCATAGGCCTCATCCGCCCGCCCAAACACCTCCATCGGCGTGCCGCGCGGATCACTCGTGTCCGTCAGGACAAAATCCGGCAGAACCGCCTCGCGTCCGGCGTCAAAGCGCAGCGGCCGGATGAAGCTCCGGCGCTGCTCCACCAGAGCGCGGGCAATGGCCAGTTCATGGCTACTGGAGACAGGCGTCAGCGTATCCGGCTCCACCTCCATCAGCGCGATGTCGTCGGCACGACAGCGCACCAGGGCGGCACCCCGATCCAGCCCCACCCGTACGGTCGCCGTCACCAGCCCCACGACCCGGATAGCGCGCTCGGCGCGCGGCAACGCGAGAGCGGCCATGGCCATCGGATAGCGGCGCGCGACACGCTCATGCCAGACGGACGCGGCACTGACCCGCAGGTTGTAGGCTCCGGCTCCGTCGAAGTGAAGCGCGCAGAACGGCGGGCCGTCCTTCCAGTTTACGAGGGCGATGTCGTCCACGATCCCCAGAAGCAGGATCCGCCATGTGTCGCCACAGTTCCGCGCCGTCTCGCGCAACAGCGCGGGCCCATCGTCATCGGCGTAGCCGATCATGGCCAGTCTGTCGGACAAGATCTGATTACGGGCTGGAACAATCCGCAGGGCTGCCCGATCGAGCGCCTCCCGGACAACAGGCCAGTGTCGCCGCGCACGGCCAAGACGGGGCGTCCAGCCATTCAGCCCGGCCTCCTCCCAGAGCAGATGCAGCAGGCCCAGCTCCGTCATGCGGGCCTGTCGCGCAGCCCCCTGTCCCCCACCCTGTCGCGCGGCCTGCGCCGGATCGGCCGGGGCGGCCGCCACGTCAAGGCACCGCAACCCCCGGCACAGGGTCACGCCAATCCGCCCGTCGTCACGCTCGCGTACGACACCCTCGACATAGCCACCCCGGCCATCGCAACGCGGATCGGCCTCGTGGAACGAGCAGGCGACATGGTGCAGGGCGCCCTGATTGCGCAGACGAGCCAGATGATAGACCTCGACCTGCCGCCCATCGCGCTGGCGCAGACAGCGATGGACAGAGAGCCCCATGGCCTGCCCCTGATGGCGACAGTCGCAGACCGGCCGCTCGTCGCCACCCCAGGCCTGGGCCAGTCGGCGCTGCCACGCGCCACTCCTCTGCGGATCGGCGTCCCATGACCGCCGGCCCCGTGTCCCGTCGGGGAATGTGACCCAGTCACGCATGACGCACATCCGCGAAAACCCGGCCCGACGCCCCCTGTCGCACTTCCGTCGCCATGCGGCGGCTGAGCATGCGATACTGCCCCGGCGCTTTGGCCTCACAGATCAGCCCGGCCCCCTCAAGGGCCGTCAGGGCCGCGCGGACCTGGCTCACAGGAATCAGCAGATCACCCGCCAGTTCGGTCGCGTCCGCACCCGCGCGACGCTCACTGGACAGCACGCCGATAATGAGATCAGCCGTAACATCGCCCCGTACAGCACTGGTCTGCGGCATCCACGGAACCGCCGCATAGACGCTGTGACCCAGAGACGCGACCTCTCCCGCATGAAGCAGGCTCCGCAGCACCACCGGGAACGCGCCCCTCATCTCGAGCGGCACGCGGGCGCGCAGCTCCAGCACCGTATGCGGGCTCCTTTTGAGAGCGTCGCGCACCGCGGTGATGATCGCGCGACGCGCCTGCGCCTGTTCTGCTTCGCTAAGCTTGTCCCACGTACGCGGGGTCAGGGTCTGTTTTTTTCGGGCCATGAGGCGCCTCCTGTCTGTGGATCAGGGTTTGAGTATCGCTGGTTCCGTTGTGACGGCGCGCGGCAGGCCCGCCTGGGCGCGCGCGCGGAGCAGCTGCGGCCAGATCCGCAGGGCGAGATCGGTCAGGAGGGGATCGAGCTTCACCCCGCGCGCCCTGAGCACGAGGGTGCGGACAAGCTCGGGCGGCATGGCGGATTTGTAGGCGCGCGGCGAGGCCAGCGCGTCGATGAAATCCGCAATGGCGACAAGGCGGGCCAGCAGGGGAATGGACGCACCTGACAGGCCGATCGGGTAGCCAGACCCGTCCCAGTGCTCGTGATGGAGGAGCACGCAGTCCGCGACATCCTGCGGCACCTCGTCCAGAGCGCGACACAGGATATCCAGCCCCAGAAGCGTGTGCAGACGCATGCCCGCCCATTCGGCAGGCGTCAGCCGCCGGGGCGCGTCGAGAACCTCAATGGGGATGTGGCGTTTGCCAATGTCGTGCAGCTGCGCGCCCAGGGCGAGCAGCGCTGTAGGGGACTGGCCCTGATGGGCATGGCCAAGCGCCTGGGCCATGCCGGCCACACGGTTGCCATGGCCATCGAGTTCGCGACCGGCCTGTTGCGCCAGTGCCCGGAGCTGGCGGTGTTCCGGACCGGGCGACAGATCTGCCGCGGTGCCGAACGGGCGTGTGGGTGTCATGCACGCCAGTGTGCCTGAACCCGTTGTGACGCTGTTTTTAAGGCGGGCTAGGGCCTATTACATCTTAAACTTCATCCCATGTTGTATGGATGGAAGAAGGAGACGGGAGAGGCACTTTTACGGACGGGACATGGGCGATCTGGGAACCTCTGGGCTCGTCTTAAGGAGTGGCGCGCGGTCGCAACCAGATACGAAAAAACAGCAACGTCGTTCCTCGCAGTCATCCGCATCACCACCGCAGCAGTCTGGGTCAAGCCCTAATAGGCCTTAGCTGAAGTTCCTGCAGTTCCCCGACGGCGGGGGCAGACGGTCCTTTCAATCCGTAATGCGCGTAATTTCCACGAGCCATGCTCGAAACTGTTGTTCATGCTTCGGTCTGTTCAATAGCTTTCCTTCTGGGGATTTCCTGTAATGTGTTGCCTTACGCATTACATCGCGCTACGCCTAGCTGAACATTCCGAAGGCACCGCCCATGGCCGATGAGCCCATCCATCCCGGACAGCATGTCAGAACGACATATCTGACGCCACGGAAGATGAGCGTTACCGACGCTGCGAAACTGATTGGCATCAGCCGCTCTGGCGTATCGAATTTCCTGAACGGGAAGGTTTCGGCTACCCCCGATATGGCGGTGCGGATCGAGACGGCATTTGGTATGTCTGCCGCGAGACTTTTAGAAATGCAGGCCGCCTTTGATGCGCAGGCGACGAAAACGAAGTCGGTGCCTACGAGTGCCAAGGCATATGTGCCCCCGTTCCTGGGCTTCAAGGCCAACGACATCGCCAATTGGGCCGATCACAACATTCGAGCAAGGGCACGACTATCGGTCTTTCTGAGAACGTTGGTGAATTCCACGGGGGTCGGGCTCGAAAAGGTCGACTTCCCCGGTAACGACGATGCGGAGCGCGCCGGATGGGACGGTTGGACGGAAGCGAAGGGTGGAACGCCATGGATTCCAGCTGGAGCCACAGGTTGGGAGTTTGGCGTCAACGAGGATCCGAAGGCCAAGGCAGACGGCGACTTCGCCAAGAGCGTGAGGGCCTATATGCGAAAAGCCGACCGCGATCAGGTCACGTTTGTTTTCGTCACGCCCCGCAGGTGGCCAGGCAAAGCGAAATGGATCGCGGAGATGAAGGCCAAAAAGCAGTGGAAGGATGTCCGCGCCTACGACGCAAGCGATCTTGAGCAATGGATGGAGCAATCGCTTGCTGGTCAGGCATGGTTTGCCAATGAAACTGAGTGTCCATCGCAAGGTGTCCGTTCTCTGGACAAATGTTGGAATGATTGGGCCAATGTTACGCAACCTGCGCTGGATGCCAGTCTGTTTAAAACAGCGATCGATATCGCGCGGGATAAATTCCAGGACTTCCTCGCCCGACCTGCATCGGAGCCGATGATTATCACCGGCGACTCCGTGGAAGAAGCCCTTGCCTTCTTGAGTCAGTTGTTCTCCGATCCCGAGCTGACCGAGGGGCGGGATCGCGCGCTGGTGTTCGATCAGGTCGGTATTTTGCCCGCGTTGGCGCAGGGGGCGAAAGACTTCATTGCAGTCATTCATTCGCGCGACGTAGAGCGCGAGCTAGGCCCGTATTCCAGTTCACTTCGATCGATCGTCCTTTACCCGCGCAACGCCACGAATTCCGAACCGCACATCACCCTTGAGCCGCTTGGCTACGAGGCATTTCGTGTGGGGCTGGAATCAATGGGGTATGACCGAGATGACATTACGAAATATGGAAATAGGTCCGGCCGTTCGCTGACGGTTCTTCGGCGTCAGTTGTCCACAGTCGAAGCCGTTCGAACGCCGGCATGGGCTGCGGACAGTAAGATCGCGTCTTCGTTGGTGCCGCTTATGCTCGTCGGTACATGGAATGCCGACAAAGAGTCGGACCAGCGTGCTCTAAGCCTTCTGGCAGGGGACGTACATTACGAAGAATTGGAACGTCGCATTCAGGAACTGCTAGCACTAAATGACTCGCCGGTGTGGTCCATCGGAGGCTACCGCGGGGTCATTTCAAAAATCGATGCGCTCTTTGCGATCGCCACAGTGATCACCTGCTCTGACCTTAAGCGGTACCTCGACTTAGCCAAGGTGGTATTGGGGGAAGACGATCCGGCGCTGGATCTACCTGAAAAAGAGCGTTGGGCAGCGGCGGCGCACGGAAAAGAACGAGAGTTTTCGGCGGCGCTACGCAAGGGCATTTCGGAGACGTTGGCGTTGCTGGCCATTCATGGCAATCGCCTGTTCAAGCCGCGCCTCGGTTTCAACTGCGAAGTTGCTGCATCAACGCTTGTGAGGGAGCTACTGGAGCCGCTTTCGACGCGGAAGATCGAATCCAACGAGCGTGACCTTCCCGTATATGCGGAAGCTGCCCCTAGCACGTTCTTGACGATTTTCGAGCGTGACCTGAGGACGAAACAACCGGCGTCGATATCGATCCTCAAGCCGATCGAGGCGGGATTGTTCGGAACCCATAGTCCCCGCGTCTGGCTTCTGTGGGCACTGGAAGGGTTGGCCTGGAACCCCGCAACATTGGCGCGCGCGGTCTTGATCCTTGGCCGATTGGCCTGCGTTCAAATCAACGACGGTCTTGATAATAAGCCAATCGCGTCGCTGAAGAAAATCTTTCGAGCGTGGATGCCCCAGACTGCGGCAGACGGCGATCAACGCCTGAAAGCCCTGAGATTACTATTGGAGAAACATCCGGCGGTTGGTTGGGAAATTTGCGTCGAACAGTTCGGCCATGGCGGCAGCAGCGTAGGTAATGAAAGCTACAAGCCAAAATGGCGTCCTGACGGCTACGGTTTTGGTGAGCCGTTCAAGTCTATGGAACCCATTCGCGCGTTCGTAAATGAGACGGTCGAGATGTCGCTTACCCGCCCAACCTATACGACAGATATGCTGTGCGACCTCGTCAATCGGCTGCATGGCCTTGCCGACAAGGATCAGCAGCGCGTCTGGGAGCTCATTGCAACATGGAAGGAGAGCGCATCCGATCCGGACATTGCGAAGGTGCGCGGAAAAATCCGGGCCAGCGTCTTGTCCCGACGGGGCCGTAGGAGAGCCACGGATGACAGTTTCGTGGCCCTGATCAAGACGGCAAACGCTGTCTATGCAGCGATGGAGCCGACAGACCTTGCCAACAAACATGAATGGCTTTTCCGCCAGCCGTGGATCGAAGAAACTGCCGATGAGCTGGATGATGAGCTGGATTTTCACAAGCGTGAGGAGCGCGTCGAACGGCTGCGTGTAGCCGCCTTGAAGGAGGTTTTCGCCGAGCAAGGTATACATGGTATATTCGCGCTTGCCGGACAGGGGAGGGCGCAAAGTCAGATCGGGTGGCATCTGATCCGCAGCGTCCTCAGCGGCGACGAGAAGACCAAGTTGATTGTGGAGGCGCTCCAGCCGGGGTCAAACGGTTTGTCGCCCGAGAGGAAGAATCTGATTTGCGGCGCGTTGCGCGCCATGACGGTCGAAGACCGGACTGCCTTTTTTTCGACAGTCAGGTCATTGCTATCAGAGGGCGACATGCTCAGGCTCTTACTGCTCTCACCTTTCAATTCGGGAACGTGGGCAATTGTCGATACTCTTTCCGAAGTCGGACGCCAGGGCTACTGGCAGGACGTAAACCCGGAATGGATCCTCGAGCCTGCGGGGGAGAACAACGAAGCCGTTGAGCGTATGCTGAAGGCAGAAAGACCATGCGCTGCTTTTGCCGCCGTGGGCGTCAATCTTGAAACGATCAGCCCGGCTCTCCTGTACCGGATGCTCTCTGGCATAGCCATGGGCCGTAACGACAAGTCGGACGAGTATCAGTTGCAAGAATATGACATCAAGACGGCGTTCTCTCTGCTGGATCGCAATGCCGACCTTACACTCGAGGAAAAGGCAGGGCTGGAGTTTGCGTATATTGAGGTCTTGTCCCGCGCCTTTGGCAACGAAACACGGCAGATCCCGAACCTTGAGCGTTACGTTGAAACGCACCCGGAGATGTATGTGCAAGCACTGGTCTGGGCGTACCGTCGTGACGACGGTCAGGAAGACCCAGAGAAATTCCGCACGCCCAAGGGACGAAAAGACCTGCCGACGCGTGGGTATCACCTACTTGAAAGCATCCAGCGGATACCGGGACACGACAAAAAAGAAGTGCTAAGAAAGGAGAATCTCGCAAAGTGGGTAAACGACGTGCGTCGACTCTCGGCTGAACTGAACCGGCTGGCGGTGTGTGACAACTGCCTTGGTAAGCTGTTTTCAAGTGCTCCTGCAGACGCAGACGGGAACTGGCCGTGCGAGCCTGTTCGCGATGTTATGGAAGAACTGCAGTCCGAGGAAATTTCGCGCGGAGCGCGCACTGGCCTTTACAATGCACGCGGCATTCACTCATGTGGTGACGGTGGAGGTCAGGAACGCAAACTGGCGGATAATTACCGAAAATGGGCCGAGGCGATCCAGTTCAGCCATCCGTTCGTGTCGTCGACGCTGTTGATGGGGATGGCGAACACCTACGAGCGACAAGCTGACTGGGCAGACAATGAAGCTGGTATCCGTCGACGCCTCCGTCATTGACCTAAGACCCATTAGAGCTCGATCCAGACTGCTGCGGTAGCGATGCGGGTGACCGCGAGGAGCGACGTTGCTGTTTTTTCGTATCTGGTTGCGGCCGCGCGCCACTCCTTAAGACGAGCCCAGAGGTTCCCAGATCGCCCACGTCCCGTCCGTAAAAATGCCTGTCCCATCTCCTTCTTCCATCCATACAATATGGGATGAAATTCAAGATATAACAGGCCCTAGATCCCCAGGGCGTCTTCCTGCGCGGCCCTGATGGCCAGAGCTTCCGCGCGGGTTGTCGCCTTGCCCAGCCAGCCCGAATACCGGGCCTCGGGCGGGATGTCGCCCACGAACGGCGACAGGTCGGCGGACCGGCCATTGCGCCATGCGCACCAGCTGATGGCGACACGCGCCCGCCCGCGCGTCAGCGCGACATAGGCCAGCCTGCGTTCCTCATCGAGGTTGCTCGGCGACAGACCGGGGAACAGCGTGTCCTCCCAGCCCAGCAGAAAGACATGCTCGAATTCCAGCCCTTTGGAGCCGTGGATGGTCATCAGGCGGATACGCCCCCGCCCCGCCTCGGTGGATGCGCCCGAACCCAGGGCTGCATGATCGAACAGGTCCTCGACACTGGTGAACTCCATCGCCAGCGAGAACAGTTCGTCGAGGTTTTCAAGCCCGGCAACGTCGTCCTCGCCCCCGGCCCGCAGCATGTCCAGATACCCGGACCGCTCCGCTAGGATGCGCATCCGCGCACCCAGCGCTGTCTCGGCGCTCAGCTCCTCATCACGGATCATATGCAGGAACGCCCGCACCCGTTCGGCTGTTTTGCTCTGGCTGGTCGCATAAAGCCTCTCGGCCGCCGCAAAGAGCGAGAGCGCTTCATCATGGGCCAGCTGCTCAATCCGGGCGAGTGTCTTCGCCCCAACCCCTCGGGCAGGCTGGTTGATGACCCGGCGGAACGCTTCGTCGCCCTGCAGCGCATCGGGGCCATCCGCCAGGCGGAGAAGGGCCAGCACGTCCTTGACGACCCCGCGCTGCCAGAAGGCGGTATCATTGACCAGCTCGTAGGGAATATGGGCCCGCAGCAGTTCCTCTTCGAGCATGCGCGAGAGGAAATTGAACCGGTAGAGAATGGCCATGTCCTCAAGAGCGACACCCGCGAGCTGGCGCCGGCCGATCTCGAGCGCCAGACCCTGCGCTTCCTGCTGGCCACCGGAGAAGGCGACAATCTCGATTGGGGCCCCCTCCCCCTGTTCGGTGAAGAGCGTCTTGCCCAGCCGGTTGCGGTCGCGCGCGACAACGCTGTTGGCTGCGGCGAGGATATGCCCCGTGGAGCGGAAATTCTGCTCCAGCGCGATCATCCGCCCCTTGGGGAACTCCTTGCGGAAGTCGCGGATGAAGCCGACAGACGCTCCGCGCCACGAATAGATCGACTGATCGTCGTCGCCCACGGCGAACAATTCGCCATGATCACGCGACAGCAGTTTGAGCCACAGGTATTGCAGGCGGTTCACGTCCTGAAACTCATCGGCCAGAATGGCGTCAAAGCGTCGCGACCAGTCGAGGCGGTATTGCTCATCGCGCAGCATGGTGACGGTCGGCCACAGCAGCAGATCACCAAAATCAGCGCAGTTTACTTCCCGCAGCGCCGCCTGATAGGCGGGGTAGAGGGCTGCCGCCATCTGCCAGGCCATCAGGTCTTCATCGCTTTTTGCGCCAAACCGGGCGATCTGGCTATCCAGCACGGCCTCGGCCTGATCGGGAAGCACCAGATTGTCTTTCATCAGGGCGATCCGCTGCGCCACCGAACGCACGCGGGCACGGAACGTCTCGGCATCTCCCGGCTCCCAGGCCCCATCATCGGCGGCCCGTTGCAGCAGGCGTTTGACGATGCGCCGGCTGTCTTCGGCATCACAGATGTCGAAGCCGGGCCGCAGCACCGCAATCTCTGGATCGGCCCGCAGCTGGCGACGACCATGGCCGTGGAATGTCCCGATCCACGAGGGGGCGGCCCCCAGACCCAGCACCGCGTTGATGCGCGTGCGCATTTCATCGGCGGCCTTGTTGGTAAAGGTCACCGCCAGAATGCGGTGGGCAGGCATTCGGCGCCGCACGATGCGGTCTACGACCCCCGCAACCAGTGTCTTGGTCTTGCCGGTGCCCGCCCCCGCCAGCACGACAACCGGACCTTCCTGCCGGGCCGCCTCGCGCTGCATGGCCGTGAGACCAGCAAGCGCATCCTCAGCCGTGACGCTTGAGATCATGCTGCTCGCCTCCCGTCAGGAACGCGACGGAATCAGCCTGGTCGGCCTGCAGCCCGATGGTGCGCCCGGACGGCAGCAGCAGTTCGACAGGCTGCTCCATATCCCAAAATCCGGTTGAATCCAGCGTGCCGTCAATGATCAGCCCCCGGTAACAGTGATCCTGAAAACGCAGCTCAACAAACGTATCCGGCATGGGGCTGCAACCGTGGATAGAGGCAAACAGCGCCCAATACGCCTGCAGGGATGGACTGGCCGCCCAGGCCCTGCTGGCGGCCTGCATCTCCTTCAGGAGCGCCATCTCATCCGGGCGGCGCGGGCCGACACCCGGAACACTGCCCTGCGCACGCGCCTGCACCGCAGCGCCGTCCACCGTCAGAAACGTGCCGGGACGACGGGCACGGCCGGTGAACAGGACGAACTCCGTCGTCAGATCCCACTTGCCGTTTGTAAAGCTGCCCGCGACAACCAGCCCGGAAACCCGCCTGCCCGTCTCATCCGTGAAGGAGACGATCGTCCAGGGGATTTCATGGCCCAGTCCGGGCGTGCGTTCGAGCCAGCCTGCCACTTCTGGATGCACGAACAGGGCCTGCTGGGCAGCGCTCACGTCCTCACCGAGATTGGAGAGGAAATCCAGCGGGTCATCGTCGTCATCGAAGCGGGCGTCAGGGCGCTGTTTATCTTTGGTCATGGGCTGTCCTCTCTGGTGTTCTGTCGCTGGATCAGGGACGCAGAACCGCGCGCCTCAGCCGATACAACGTCTTTATTGACTGTATGTTTAATTAAATTCCATTTCAGGCGGCCTGTGCCCGGTTCTTGAGCGTCTGGTTGAAGTCTTTGGCCCGATCAGGCGGCAGGCGGCGCATGAAAGCGACATCCGCGTCATCAGCCAGACGGTAGAGCGTGTCGGCGAACGCATTGCCCGCATCATCGTCATCCGTCGCGACAACCAGCACCGCTTCAGGCAGGGCTTTCATGGCCGCGAGATGGGCCTGGATGGCGGCAATGGTCTCAGGGCCCATGCCCCCGGCGGTGGAGGCGTAAACAGTGCCGGGCACGCGGGCCGTATCAAGGGCGGCAAAGGACAGCGCATCGATTGCCGCCTCGCAGATCACCAGACGACGCACCGGCTGGACACTGCCCGGCTGGAAGCGGAACAGGGTTTTGATTGAACCGCCCAGGCAGATATGGGTATCCGGCCCACGCAGCTCCGCCCCGCAGACGGCACCCTGCGCGTCCGTATGGGCGAACCAGGCGGCATGATACCCATCACGCAGGCAGCCCTTGGCCGCCGCCTCACGGACGATGGCTTCAGGCAGGCAGCGCTCGCCGATCAGGTAGCTCCAGACCTTGCCGCCCCGGTAGAGCGACTTGCGGGCGGCCCAGCGCTCGGCAGGGCTACGCTCATCCGTGCGCGCGACCTTCTGCGCGACATAGGCAGCCCCTTTGGGTTCCACACCGACCAGTTCACCGAGTGCCGTGCAGACCTCGCGCCATTTCATGGCGGGATCGAGACGGCGGCACAGGGCGAACACATCGCCGCTGCTATCGGGCGTGCCGCGCGGCCGCTGGGCATCCCACCAGCCCTTCCCGTCATGATTGACGATGATGTGTTCGTTGCCGTTGCGGTATTTGAGGCAGCGTTTGGTGCTCTTCTCCGCCACCAGAAGAAAATGGTGGTTTTCGAGCAGGGTTGCGCAGGAGACGCCGTTGACAATGGCCTGACGATCCTGCTCGGAGAGTTCAAAGCGTTGATACATGACGGGATCTCCCTTTACAGGACTTTGACCCAGAATTCGTTCTGGATACTGTGCCTTTACTTCCTTTTTTATAGCACGGATGGGCCGAGCCACCAAGGAAAAACTGCGGAAAACAGCCGTTTTTGCGTGTTTTTTACTGTCTTTTTTATTTGCTTCATCTCCTGCTCCCGCTTCGTTTATTTCCCGATACTCATGACAAAGAAGAACGCCGCAATTTTCGCTCACCGACGCCCGTTCAATACTTGCATCCACGCCACGAACGCGCCCGCTCGCACCCAGACACGGAACACATCCCGGCGAAAAGACGCCGCACGAGAGGCAAGGTCGCCCCTCCCCACTCCTCACCTCCTGAGCAAAAAAGCCACCTCCCCGGCACAAGGGATCGGCTGCACCAGAGGGCGCGTGGGACGCGCCAGCCGTAGGCCGCCGAAGGCGTCTGGTGAACACACGGGCTGATCGATCGAAAAGAACACCGCACAACGCAACGGACATGGAAAAACCCCCCGACTGACCCGCACTCTGTTCAGTCTAGCGCATCCCGTTGTGACGCTCTTTTGGGCGCAGCTTTTGTCGCAGCGACACCCTGAGACCCCGGACGGTTACGGGTCTCATCCGGGGCGCTGCATTCCCCTTAGGAAGCCAGTGCTGGTACCATCCTCGCAGTCACGCTATTCTATGGGCGTGAGCCGCATGAAGGGCATGGTATGGAACAGATCCCGCTTTTCCCGTTAGAGGCGCGCCTGACGCGTATCGACGCGGCCCGCAACACCTGGCGGTTTTACGAGATGGCTGTCCAGCGCGATCTGTTCGGGGGTGCTGTCCTGATCCGGCGCTGGGGCAGGATCGGCACCGCTGGTCGCCTGCGCCTTGATCTGCACGCTGATGAAGGCACCGCCGCGAACGCCCTTGGCGGTCTTCTGCGCCTCAAGATCAGACGCGGCTATCGCTGGGCCGGTGTGGTCTCTTAACCCCTCAGGCGAAAGGGTTGGTCATCTTATGGGTCCTGGGGGCTACTTGCGCGTGATCAGGCAGACCCGGCTCCGCTTCCAGCCGGGCGACAACCGCATCGAGCAGGGCGGCGAGAGCGTGGGCATTCTGCAGTCCGACCCTGTCGTGTGTAATGTCCAGACGTCCGTAAAGGCTGACACGCAGCGGGTCATTCTCCACCGTGAGCTGCTCGATGCTCTGCACCTGTGCGTCAGGTCCAAAGGGGTTGAAGGCTTTCGGCGTCGTCATGGGCCTTACTCCTGTTCCTGTTCGAGCGCGTGTCTGAGCGCCTTCATCCCGGCCTTCGCCAGCTTGCGCTCCAGGCGTTTCTGCAACCGCTCCCAATCGCGGTTCTCCTGCGATCGGGGCGCATACGGACTGGCCTGCGGCTCAGGCAGCGCCATGGCCTGCGCTTTGACAGCCTCCCCGATGCCAGGGAATGGGTCAATCCCGATCCGCTCAGCCAGATCGGCCACACTCAGCGTCCGGCAGGTCGGGCTATCCGTATTCTGACACAGATAGGCCCCGGCTTCATGACTGATCGGGTCATAGATCGCCTTCCATGTCGCCGTCGGCACCAGCACGTCGCGGCCGATGGCGCGGCTGCTGCCGGTAAAATCTGGCCCCGTCACCACATAGACCCCGCCCTCACGCACGGCCATGGCCCGCACCGCCATTTCCACGCCCGTCCAGATCCCTTCATTGAGGGCGGCAGTCTGGGGCACGACGTTGGAGAGCGTAAACGTCTGTTCCTGTGTCTCAGCAGACCCCGCATCGGCCGACGGCGTCATGTGCCCGCGGTCAAAGCCGGAACCGCGGTAGTCCGCCAGCGTCGCCCCATCGCCTGCGGGCAGACGGTCATCGGCGACAAAGGTGTTGGTCGTGCGGCCAATTGCGCGACCACCCCGCACCGCCGCCGCATCGAGATACTCGGCCGACCAGAGCGGTTCATGCACCGCCCCGGAATTGAGCACGGCATAGGCCGTGTTGCACAGAAGCGTTGTGCGGGGCTGGAGCTTTTCGTTCAGAAGCACCGGCAGGGCGTTTTCCGGGCCGAACTGCGTGCAGGTCTCAGCAGCACGCAGGGGAGCGGCGGTGAGGAGCGTCAGGCCTGTGAGCGGGATTGTTGCCATGACGAGCAGGATTAAGCGGGACACGACTGTTCTCCAGGATAGACCGCGACTGCCGTCATCATGACGCCCAGACGTCTCTGGTAAAAGAGACGGCGCTTAACGATCCCAGTCTTATTAAATCATAGGTTATTGGCTTAAACGGTACGTGCTGCCAAAATGGCATGTACTGTTAGCGATCAAGCTGGCATGAATAATTTTTCATTGGATTGGAGCAGAATGCTAACCAAACAGTTGGACTCAATACAGGTACTCCGCGCAATAGCGGCACTGTGGGTTGTAATGTTTCACACTGTTGGCAATGCCACCACGTACGGATGGACATCTCAGTTTATGCCCTCTCTCGCAAGACATGGGGAAATGGGCGTTGACATATTTTTTGTCATTTCTGGATTTGTGATTGCCCTCATCAGCTATGGAAAACCAGTAGGTCTTGACGCTGCCCGTCGCTTTGTTATCGCACGGGCAGCGCGTGTCATACCACTATATTGGGTCCTTACTTCCCTGTTTACCGCACTTCTTATTTTTGCGCCGTCAGCATTTGGTCATGCTCGGTTTAATCTTTGGCATGTTATTTCGTCATTTTTGTTTATTCCATCTTTGAATTGGGCAGGGATTGTTGTTCCAGTTATCAATGTCGGCTGGACCTTAAATTACGAAATATGGTTTTATGTGTTATTTACTCTGGCAATTGCAACATTCCAAAAACCTATCCGTTCTGTAATGATCGCACTGGTGGCGCTAGCTCTTGTTCATCCCCTGCGCGAAGGTGGTATAATCTGGAATTTTTACACAAATTCCATAGTGCTCGAATTTGCAGGTGGCGTTATTCTAGGCACAGTCTATGCAAAATATAAAAATATCGCTCCGTCCATCATTTTCCCACTGATACCGACAGTCGGGTTAGTCATATGGCAGTATGACCTCAGCTTTACTGGAGAAAATCGGTTCATTGCACTTGGGCTTCCTGCATTTTTAGCAGTTGCCTGTGCACTGTATTTTGAAAACAGGATCCGATGGAACAAGTTTCTCTGTTCATTGGGTGACGCCTCGTATTCTTTATATCTAACACATGCTTTAACGATCCCAGTCTGCATGAAGCTTATTCAGACTGCGGATCAGAAGCATGGCCTACGAGGAGATATTGTATGCCTGATGGTGATCATCCTTTCGGTTGCGATAGCCTTTGCTTGTCGTCGCTACTTAGAACGTCCAATGACGCGCATCGCTCGTCGCTGGCTAGATCAACGGGCTAGCGTTTAGTGTGAACCATGGCATGTTATGCTGCCAGATCCTGCAAAAGCGTGCGGGCCGTGCGCCCTGCCCGGGCCGCCCGTCGGCGCAGGGCAGCACAGTCGGCAGCAGGCAGAAGCCCCTCGCCCGCCTCGCTCTCCAGCTGCGCCTGCTCACGCAACAGCAACCGCACGGGCTTCATGCGCGAGAGCGGGTTTGCTCTGTGCATTTCCCGCGGGCCAAATTCCACAACTGTCACATTGGATAGCGTCTGACGCGCCATACTCTTTTCTCCGTTAAGCATTGAGGACAGGCGGGCCGCACGTCCCTCACCCGCGAAGGCAGGGACGTGGCCCAAAAAAAACAGGCCTAAGCCGCCTGCCGGATCTGAAAACCCCGGTGCCAGCGCACCACGTCGGGCAGCGACGGCCGCACCAGGTCTGGCGTTTCCTCATCCGCAGCGATCAGGCTCCGCACGGCCACCTCATGCACCGCGCCATCGGCAAGACGGCGGATCAGCGCGCGATCGGAACGGCCCGAGATCACCCGGTCTTCCCAGCGTCGCGTTGCCGGATTGAACCGTGTTGCCGCGCACACCCCGTTGAGGAACGCCAGCACCTGCCAGCGCACGGGCCGTCCGTGGTCGAGATATTCGGGAAGGCGATACAGCGCACCGGCCGCAATCGGGCCGACACGCAGAGGGTTGTTACGGGGCGCAAACCAGCGCCCCGCATAATACTGTCTGAACATTGTTTTCTCCGGTTGGGAATCAGCGCGTGGCCAGCACGGCCTCCTGCACCATGGCGATCGGATGGTCGGCGGCGATGGCAGCCAGCACGTCCGGGCCGAACAGGATGCCGCTCATCAGTACGAGCAGACCGGCCACCCCGAACAGGAAGCCCGCCATGTCTTTGATGTCCTCTCGGGTCTGGGGAGAGAGTTTCATGCGCCCGCTCCTTTCCCGTGGGTGTTCCGGGCAGCCACATGCCGCCCGCGCGCCGCCCGGCCGAGGGGCAGGAACTCGCGAGGCCCTTCAGGAGGCAGGTCAGGCAGGGCCACCACCAGCGTTTCATTTTCTGCCCGGAAGAGATGGGTATGATTGGCAACCCGATACTGGTTCGGGCCCATTTTCTTGTAGGTCTTGCCATAGGGGGTGGCGGCAAACCGGAAGCGCGTTCCCACACGCAGGCTTTTGAAAGTCACAGGATCAGACATCGTTTTCTCCTTTCTGGATTTTTTTCTGACCCTTTCAGCCTGCTCATCGGCCGGCGCGCAGGTTAAGGGCGGCGCTTGCGCCGGGAGCTTGCGACGAACCCTTAGCCTGCGTGACGGACTATGAGAGGCGACCTTTTCTTTTTGTGTTTTTATTTTTCTGTTTTTATTTCTTTATTTTTTCCTGCCAGTTACTGAGTTGATGATAGGCAAGGCGCCCTGATGTCAGTCGGGCTCACATCAATCCAGACCGGCCCATCGCCTGTGGCATCCAGCGCCTGACGGATCACCTCAGCACTCAGAAATTCCGCGCCGTCATCCCCACCAAAAGAGGCGCATTTGATATCGTACCAATCACTGGAAGCGCTTCGGGGGTCGGCTTCCCTGGCATAGGCGACAAGATTGGGCGCGCCATCCGGGTCAGGCAGGCAGGGCGTACCGTTGGACATCAGATACACGCCCTGATCGCCAACCAGCATCAGCCCTGCGGGAATACGCGTCGCATCAATGTCGGCATGGGTCGGCATGCGGCCAATGACAGGCTCTTTCTGGTAGGCAGGCGAGAAAAGCTGATCGAGCGTCGGACTATGGGCCTCAGCGGCTTCAGCATGGGCGAGCAGGCGCTCCACCAGAGCGCGCTCAAAGTGAAGTTTCATGGTTTTTCCTTTTCTGGTGCGTGAACGGCATGAAAAAAGGGCGGGACACCGGAGTGTCCCGCCTTTGGGGGTTGAATAAGCACAGGCTTAGAAATCGTAGGTCTGAACGCCGTCGACGGGCAGGCCGTCACGATCGAACAGGACAAAACTGCAATCCTGTTCGCGCGCCGCCGCGAGAATGGCCGCAAGGCCAGGCGAGGCGTGTTCCGCCGCCTGGAGTTCCGACGAGGCGCAAACCAGCCACCCATACGGACCAACGAGACAGGACAGACCATCCGCCCCCGCGGTCTCGATATAGCGGTCAAGAAGGGCCCGGTCCTCGGGCGAGAGATGGGCGGTACTCACGTCGGCAAAACGATCGACTGGCAGACTGGGTGTCGGCATGACCGGCAATCCTCAATACAAACGGACAAAGCCCCGCGTCAGCGGGGCAGGCCGCAGGGCCACCCGTTCATGGCCCTGCATTGGGCAGGAAGCCCCTGCCCGGCTCCTTCAGGCCGCGAGATCCTGCGGTGACGCGCGCAGGGCGTCCTGTGCGACACTCAGCGGATGGCGGCGCGCGGCGTAAGCCGCACGCAGTTCCGCAACGGTGGCGACATCGAGGAGCGTATGGGTGCACTGGCTCAGGCGTTGCACCCGCGCGTTGGTTGCCCGCAGCCACCCATACAGGCCCATATGGCCAGCGGCGGCATGGGTGAACTCATCCGGGGTTTCGTCGGGCCAGAGCGGTGTGCACTTATCGAGCTGGAACGGCCTGTTCCGCCCGCCCCACATCCTCACCCCATAATCGCCAGGCATCGGCAGCGGATGCTTGAAAATGTCGTGCGTCCACGCATATGTTCCCAGTTGGCCTCGACGATAGGCGTTCTCGAACCCTGTGGGACGGCGCTGGCCGCGCGGAACCGTAATCGTGATCACAAAACTTTCCCGCGGACGGTCAAGAGCAACGCGCTCGCCATACCGGGCCACGGCCTCACGGATCTGATCGAGTTTCGTGACCGTGATTTCCTGCACAGGATAGAAATCCGCCATCATTTCGGCGTTGACGTAGCAGTGTTGATCAATATGCGTGAGGGTTGCGCGCTCGGCGCTAAGGATCAGACGGGCCATGATGGCTTCCTTTTCATGATTTGGTTTCAACCCTTCCGCGTCCGCCACGTCTGGGAGGCCGGGGCCAGAGCTTGCCTCTGGTGGCGGCCTCCCAGACGTGGCAGCGGGTTTTGTTTTTTTGCTTTTGGTGTTTTTCTTTTTTGGATGGCGCTCTCTACGCGCATCCCCGGCTAAAGGTCGAAGGAGCCCGTGCGTGGCTGTGTCCATTTCGGCGCACGCACTGGCGCAGCCTCGTCCTCGCTCAGTATTCGGATGTGAGCATGACAACCTTGCCGAGGCTGCTATCGGCCGCGACGTAGAGTTTCTGTTCTGCCAGCGGGAAATCCGTATAGCCCACACTCTGGCGGTACAGGATGTTGGCATCGCGTTCGCCGTTTCCATCCGTGCACACAACCTCGGCGCAGTGTTTGGTGAGATCCACCCTGAGCGTCCAGAACTCGAACTCGGCGCGCCTGACGGCTGGAACCAGCCGCGCGCTCGCCACGATGTCCAGCAGCCATGCCGCACCATTTTGGGCCAGATACGCCGCCCCATCGGTCAGGATCAGACCCATCGTGTAGCGATGATACCGGGTCGTGCCGATAAACTGTGCGAGCGTCTCCGCCGTGATCGCTTCAGGCTGGGTATGTTCAAGTGCTGCAGACATGTCTCTATCCTTTTCTGGTTTTTTGACACTCTGCGGCCTGCCGGGACGGCGGCCGTGCGCTCAAACGCGGCGCGTAGCGCCGGGGCGCAGCCCCACCGTTTGAACGCACGGTCCCGTTCTGGCGGGTACGTTTTGCTGTTTTTGTGTGTTTGTCTGTCTGGTGTTCTGATCTGCGTGTTTGTGTCCATTTTTGCGCGGCCAGTCGTCTGACGCGCGCTACGCCAGCCATTACGCGGCGATGGGAAGCGCCCCTGCCGGGGAGACGGACTGGGTGGATGGCGCGTGCGGCGAAACCCGGACCATCCATCGTGCGGGTTCGATCGCCCGCGCCCAGTCCGCGAAACTCGGGATGTGGCCGAGATCGTCCAGAACATGCTGTTCGCCAATCAGGCGCACCGGAACGGTGCGCCCGGCCGAATTTGTCATGGTGACACCGAAGACCTGTTCAGCCATGAAAATGCCTTCGGCATGATGGCGCAGCGCCCTGTGGCGCATGTCGGCCAGAATGGCTTTTGACCCGTCGAACCAGCTATGAATTGCCTGATAATCCTCAGGAATACCGCCCCATTTTTTCACGGAGATGACCGCGTGGAAATAACTATGCGCCATGTCACTCCCCTGGTCTCAGTAGGTATGGATGAAGTCTTCGCTGGCGACGTAGTTCTCGGTATGGGACACCGTAATCGTGCCCGCAATCGGATCAAAGGTGACGTCGCCAGAGCCGCCTTCGTTGTTTTCCCAACCACTATGTTCGACAGCCACATACTGCATGGCGAGCGTTTCCAGCACCTCCCTTAACGGCGCCATCTGGATGGTTTTTTCTGCCGAAGACCAGTCAAGGATAACTGTCTGGACAGGTACCGTGAGGCTTTCCTGTCCCTGCCCGCCTTCAACCGTGCACTCTTCCACACCGCCGGAATCACCATAACCATCGTAACGGATAACGACTTTCGTGATGCCACACGCTTTCAGGGCCGCCATGACGGTCGCTCTGTCTTCTGTCTGGCTTTCGCGTTTGAGGCGATTGTAGCGATCCATCTGTTCAAGCATCGCCAGTGTTTCAGTCATGATTTTCATTCCTTGTTCTGTTTTTTCTGGATGCAGGCGGGCGGTTGGGCCTCCCTGCATTGGCTTAGGCAGCAAAACGCCGGGCTGGAGGTGCACCACTCAGCACCGCGCGAGCGTCGGTCGAACGGCTCAGAGAGAGCGTCAGGGGCTTGTCGTGGCGACCATCCCAGCTCAACCCCTCGCAGGGGATCAACAACCCTGATCTGCGCGCATCCTGATCACGCTGGAAGCACACGCGCTCGTTCCCGCCCTCAGGGCGGCAGCAGGGGTGGCCGCTTGGCGCCCCGCAGCCGCGGCACGCCAGTTGGTAGGCCGGATCACCAGCGGGCCATTCATGATGGCAGCGTCGGCACGTTACGGGATCATCCACGCAAGCCCAGCGTGCGGGCGTGACGTGCTTTGGAAATGGGCGCGGAAAGGCAATCGGACGCATGGCATTCTCCTGTTCTGAATACCTGCTGCCTGCCGGGACGGCGGCCGCGCGCTCAAACGCCGCGCGCAGCGCCGGGAGCGAAGCCCCACCGTTTGAACGCGCGACCCCGTTCTGGCAGGCGCGCTTTTCTGATCTGTGTTTTTTGGGTTTTGGTCTGGAACCGGCCGCCGTCAGGCGGCGATCCGTACCACCTCAAGATGGCTGTCCAGATGGGCTTTGACGGCAGCCCGCGCGTCAGGATCGGCATCATCCGGCGTCAGCACCGCGCCAGCCTGCTCAAGCAGGACGTCCTTCAGCTCGGCCGTTTCATCGTCCCGGCCTTCAGGGGCAGGCCCCTCGCCTGCGTCAGCGGTTTCTAAGAGAATATTCTCAGCCTCGTCCGGGCTGTCCGGCCCGGCTTCCATCATTTCTTCTTCGACGGGAAGCTGGTGGCCAAATTCGTCGCTGTCCTCTTCTTCCCCTTCATCGTCAGATGTCAGGGAAGCCAGCATTTCGGATCTGCGCGCCATATCAGCGAGCTTCGCTTTCCAGTCCTCGACCGCAGAACCGAACCCGGCCTGTTCGGGCACCCAGCGGCCGTCAGCCCCCACATGCGCCATAATGGCATTGCGCATCTCCTTGCCGGTGTTACGGGGCAGAAGGTTCAGCGCCTTGCCCGCCTCCATGATGCCGGGCTTGCTGAAGCATTTCAGGAAGTCGTCAAAAGCCATATTGGGCATCTGCGCATCGGCGTCGAACAGCAGCCCCATGAGCCGGGCCGTTACACCGCTGCCGCTATGCTGGCTGATCGTGCAGTTTGCAACATTCTTGAGCGCGGCAACCGCCTCCTGCCGCAGCAAGGCGGGATCACGGACCAGCACGCCTTCGGGAAAGAGCGTGGCCAGTGCGGTCTCACGTCGGCTTATCTGGCCATAAGGCTCACGCTCAGGGGTCTGCACGGTGACATTCTGGCCGCCAAGCGCCAGCAGCAGGGCGGCGACCAGATCCCACGGGTCTACATCCTCAACAACCGTGTCGAGGGCTGCGTGCAATGCCTGCGTGCGGATCAGGCCCAGCATGGCCAGGCCTTTGCCGGAAATGGCTGCCCGCTCTTTGGGGGCGGCAACGCTTGCGGGCGCAATACTGCGCGGGAGTACAGAGGCTCCCTGTTCTCCCGTCGCCTGCGGGCGCAGCGGGATTTCGTCGATCTTCAAGGTGTTGGGGTTGAGGAAATACCCCACCACATCGGTTTCCTCAGCCGTCATCCAGTTCGACACCCGCTTATAGCCATCAGGAATGGCGGCCTGCTCATACTCGCCGACCTCCATCCTGACCCCGCCCTCGGGCAGACAGTCGGCAAGCCATTGTTCCTGTGCGGCGGCAAAAGCCGGGCCATCCTCGGTAAAGCGGTTATCCTTCCCGCCCTCGCCAAACAGGTCTTCGGCCCAGATTATACCGCAGGCTTTGGCCATGGCCTCATCAAAGCGGGCATCCACCGCCATATAGCGCGTCTGTTTCAGGAAGCGGGCGAGATCGGACCAGGGCACGGTGTCCTCGGGATCTTCGGCGTTCAGGCGATACTCGGCCGGGTCGGCATCCTCCTCAACCATATCCTCGAATATTTCGGCCCATGCCGCGCGCTGTTCTTCCACCGGGGCGGCGGCGATCACCTTCAGGGCGTTGAAGTCCGGGCCACGGCCCATGTCGATCGCGTGCAGGATCGGCTCATGCAGACCCGCCAGAAGCGACAGCCGTTTCAGATAGGCAGGTGTGACCATCAGCGCGCGGGCCAGCTGTGCGTCTGTATGCGATTTTTCGCGGCGGGCCTTATCGACAAAGCGCCATTGTTCACTTTGCGTCATCGCCTCACGGATCATGTTTTCGGAACCAGCCGCCAGCCCATCCAGCTTTTCGTCGGCGGACGTCACGATAACGTGCATTTCACGCATTTTTGCAAGGACGCAGGCGCGACGGCGGCGATGGCCCGCCACGATCATCAGCTGACCGTCAGGCAGTTCGCGCACCAGCGGGGCCTGTAGCAGACCCACCACCTTGATGTTATGGGCAAGGCGTCTGTCGGCCTCGACATTGGGGGCCGAGGTGCGGGGGTTTTCGGGATTGTCGAGAAGGGTCTTCGGATCGACGACGCGCAGTTCCATGGAGAGGCTCCTGATCATGGGGAAAACTGGCAGGCGATTGCGTCAGAGCTGATCTGCTCTTTTTATCAATCTCCTGATGTTTTCCGCGCGGTCGCAGCTTGGGCGGGCGGGCAAGGCCGCGCCGTCAGGCGCGCACTGCCTGGCGCTTGCGCGCCCGCTTAAGCTGTGGCAGCCCCTCGTTTGCACTGACTGACTATTATTGCTTTTGTGTTTTGGCTGTATCCAGACGCAATTCCCCACTCACTTTTGCAATTCTCAGAGCGAGTGCCAGAGCAAGAAGATATGGTGAATATAAAATTATACATTCATATAAAATACCTTTTTCATAATTCGTGCGGGTATTTTCGCTGTTTTCTAAGTCCGCCTTCGCCGCTTTAATTGCGGTTTTAATATTATCATCTGGCCATTCTGAGATTTGTTCAGGAATAGGATGATTTGAAATATCTATAATCTCCTTATCGCTTAGACCCGCCTTACTGACACTCGCGTCGAGACGTTGATACCAAGCGCAAGCTTCATCTCGCGTTTTGTACCTAACAATAGAACGTGGGTCTGGTATCAAATACGGCGGTGCCAACCAATGCGTGTCGCATACATAATGGTTTTGGAATGAAATTTCTCTCTTCAACTCGGAAATACTTGCGCTCAACCGAGACTTGCTAAGGTTGATGTCACCATCTGCGAAAAGTTGTTTCTGTGCGTAAATCGCACCAAACAAAGAAAGAGAGGCAAAACCCAGCCACCAATAATCAATTTTCTTCAAAAAGCGTGCGCTTGGCTTTTCAGCATATATATAAATATGAAAAACGATCAGAGCGAAAATTAGCGTCGTAAAGGGAGATTCTATTATATCTTCAAAATTGCCTATCATTTCCATGTCTCCTTACAGGAAAGGAAAAACCTAATTTACAGAAGTCTAATACTTATCCCCCCCACAATTAGCTAGGTTGGCCCCGCACTTTCCCCAAACGCCCCAGCGGGCAAGACCCAGCGTGAAGTGACAACCGGCCCGTGCCACTGGTGTTCCAGTGAACGGGCCACCAGATCCGGCCGTGCCAGTGCTGCCGCATAGACCACGCCCCTATCGGCATAGTGGTGCAGACCACATTCACGTTTCATAGTGCAGCCAAAATGCCGCTCCAGCGCGGCCAATGCTGCAAATCGCTCGGGCATGATGTACCGCAGGGTTGCCGCCTGATTCACACTCATGAACACGCATAAGGCGCAGGAGAGCCGCCCGAAGCCGAGTTGGTAAGGAAGGGTCGGGATCACGCCATAACGCTGCAGGATGGCCCAGATTTCCGCCTCGCTCCATGCGTGTACCGGCCTATAGTGGTCGACAAGCCTACATCTGCGCCGACTGTCGCGCGTGTCCGTGCGATGCGGGCCGAACACAGCGTAACGCGCACGGTTCGGGCTTTCCTCGGCGCGCTCCCCAGTGACGAACAGCGTGCGGCTTCCCAGAAACCGATCCTGTGCGCGTAAGGCCATATCCGCCACATCGATCTTGGCGGTCGCACTGCAATAGCGCGTGCTGAGGCTGGCACTGACCTGCGGGAACCGCAGCCGGGTGCCGACAGGGCCTGCACCGCCACGCCGCACAAGCCCAGCGGGGGTCTCACACAGCACGGCGGCGGTGGGGACGCCATCACGCAGGATCTCGCCCTTCAGCCCCCCTTCGCGCCAGGACAGGTAACAGGGTATTTCGAAGTGGCTGGCTAAAGCGTGGACATAGGGCGTGGTGGACGGCCAGTCCATAAAAGCCTCCCCCTGCCCGTCCACATCGTGGTGCCATAGCTCCATACGGTCCACCGGAGCACCGCAATCCAGAAGATGCAGTAGGGTCGCAACACTATCCTTGCCACCGCTACAGGCGACAATGATCCGGTCATAGCTGTTGACGTCGATCTGCTCCATGATGCAGCGCCTCTCAGGGATATGGTTTCATGCTCGCGCCAGTATGCCGCCCGGCGTTGTGACGCCGGACGGCACAGGGGGATCAGGCCGCGTCCCTGAGGGGGCTGTCCGCCTCCATAGTCTGATTGGTCATGGGCATGTCATCATTGGCCGGTGCCTCCTCCTCATCCCCTGCCCCGCTGGTGGCCGCGAGATCGGCTTCGAGGTCTGCCAGCGCGTTGCGCTTCTCATCGAGCAGCGCCTGATCGCGGAACGGCGCACCAAGCCGGGCCTGATAGGCGGGCAGACGGCGGGTCGCCTCATCAAGGGTTTTCTGGGTGTCGGCCAGCTCCGCATCAAGACGCAGCACAAGGTTCTCGATGCGGGCCACCAGCCCCAGAGGCTTCGTGTCCTGATCCACGGTGATGTCCACCGTTCCATGCGCGAACGCGACGGACAGCCCCGCGTCTGTCACCACCCTGTCTTCTGAGAACCGTCGTACGGGCGCCGCATCCAGCGTGAGTGCAAACCCGCCAATCCGCCCCAGCGTCCACCTTCCTTCCTGCGCGTTCCTGACCGCCAGACGGAGCTGGGCCAGCAAGAACGCGCCCGCCTTCTCGCGCTCGGCGATCACACCGCGCTCGGTCTCGAAGCGGAACGCCTCGCCGCGCGTGGCCACACGGGCTGCCAGATCAGCCTCGATCAGCGGAATCCGGGCCTGCGCCCAGACGATCTCGCGCTCGGCCTGCTGGACAGCCCGGCGCACCGCAAACTGGTCGTCGTAATGCGCCGCATAGAGGCGTTCGAGCCGCGCGAGCTCCGCCTCCAGACCGGCTTTCTGCATGAGCCGCATATCCCCAGAGGCCAGCGCCTTGGCCATGGCGAACTGGTTGCCCTCGCTGTCCAGATCCTCCACGCGCCGGATGGAGCGATCACCAGACATCGCCAGAGCGATGAAGCGCAGCTTGCGTTCGAGCAGCTGCCAGTTGGTGGCGTCCACCGAGCCTTCCTGCGCATAGGCAAAAATCCGGATTTCGGGGTTCTGGTTGCCCTGCCGCTCGATGCGCCCCTCACGCTGGATGATGTCCGAGACCAGCCAGGGCACATCCAGATGATGCAGGGCCAGAAGCCGCTGCTGGGCGTTGACCCCCGTGCCCATGGTCTGGGTGCTGCCGATCAGGATGCGCTTGCGCCCGGCATTGAGGTCGCCGAACAGGCGCTGCTTGGCTTCCGCCTTCTTGTAATCCTGCATGAAAGCGATCTGCTCGCGCGGCACGCCCATGCGCACCAGTTCGTCGCGGATCCACAGATAGGCGGAGAAGCCCCGTTTGCCCTCGGCCCCCACAGTGCCCAGATCCGAGAAAATCATCTGCACCGCACCCGGCACCGCATAAGGCTGGCCGGTCTCGGGGTTGGTGTACCGGTTCTGCGCACTCTCCTCCCAGATGGAGAAGACATTGCGGATCATGCGGTCGAGCTTGCTCTCCTCCCCCTCCCCTGCCCGGCCCCAGCCGACAAAGCGCAGATCGAGGGCGGCATGGCGGGCATCCCCCATGACGGAGAGCAGGATGTCATCCCCCTTCTGGGGCCTGCCTGTACGGTTCTCAATCGCGGTGATCCGCTCGGCCAGCGTCTTCTGATAGGCACGGAAGCGCGCATGGACGGGAGCCACGACAATCTGACGGTGGCCGCCCTTGACGGCGGGCAGGTTCACGTAGCGGCGCAGATCATCCTGCTGGACGACATCGGCGAAGTCACGATAGAGCGCCATGAGGTCCGCGACATTGACGAACTCGGTAAAGCGGGTCACGGGCTTGTAGAGACCACTGGGCTGGAGTTCGAGTTCGGTCCGGGTCTCCCCGAAATTGGCCGCCCAGGCGTCGAACTCATGCAGGCCGCGGCTGCGCAGGGCATCCAGCGCCATAAACCGCTGCACGGAGTAGAGTTCGCCCAGCGTGTTCGTTATGGGGCTTCCAGAGGCCAGCACCAGCGCGCGGCCGGGATTGACCCGCTCCAGATACCGAGCCTTGACGAACAGATCCCATGCGCGCTGGGAGCCTTCAGGGGCGACGCCCTTGAGGTCGCCCTGATTGGTGGCAAAGCTCAGTTTGCGGAACTGCTGCGCTTCATCCACGAGGATCTGATCAATCCCCAGTTCTCCCAGATGCAGCAGATCATCCTTGAGGGTCGCCAGCCCTTCGAGCTTGGCTTCCATCATCTCCTTCATGTGCTCGATGCGCTTGCGCGACAGCCGGTCGTCTTTATCCATCTCGCAGAGCAGCGTGTCATAGGCGTCGATCTGCTCGTCGATCATGCCGCGCTCAAACGCGGCCTCCACCGCGATGAACTTGAAGGCGTCATGGGTGATGATGATCGCATCCCAGTTACCCGTGGCCGCGCGGGCCAGAAAACGCTGGCGTTTGGCCTTCGCGAAGTTTGTCTCATCCGCGACAAGGATTTTCGCGGTGGGATAGAGCATCAGGAACTCACGGGCCATCTGGGCCAGACAATGACCGGGCACCACGATCATCGCCTTGCTGATCAGCCCCAGCCGCTTCTGCTCCATGACGGCGGCGCACATGGAGAAGGTTTTGCCCGACCCCACGGCATGGGCGATATAGGTGCTGCCCGCGGCTATGATCCTCCAGATCACCCGCTTCTGGTGTTCGCGCAGGGAGATGACGGTGCTCGCACCGGGCAGGCGCAGATGCGCGCCATTGAACGTGCGCGGCACGAGATTGTTGTAGGTGTCGTTATACAGCCGCACCAGCCGGTCAGCCCGCTCGGCATCCTGCCAGACCCAGTTCTGGAACGCCTGACGGATGGCCGCGAGCTTCTCCTTCGCGGCTTCCGTTTCCTGCGTATTCAGCACACGGGTGTCGTTGCCGTTTGAATCTTTAACCGTGTCCCAGATTTTTGGGGAAGCCTGCGTGAGCGCATCTTCAAGCAGCTCTCCGGCGTGACGGCGTTCCGTGCCCCAGACCGAGGTCGCTTCGGCCCGCCCGAAGAACGCGCGTTTATCGACACTCCAGCAGGCCACCTCGGCGGTATGGTGGATGGTGGTCTCAACCCCCAGCACCTCGCGGGTGAAGGCCATGATGTCGCTCACAGGCAGCCAGGGCGCACCCAGACGGGCCGTGATATCGGATGGCCTCAGATCCTCGGGCTGGGCGCGTTCCAGCGCTGCCGCCGTGCGGGCGAAACGCGGGTCGCTCTTCGCCGCTTCACGGGCTGCCGCGAGCTTGGTGCGCACGGCCCCGGACAGTAGCTCGTCCGCCGCGACCCACACATCGCCACCCAGGCGCGAGGCCTCGGGATCGAGATAGACGGCCTCGCCCAGTTCGGTCAGGGCGTCGTCCACGCTGCAGCCGGTCAGTTCGGCGATCAGGGGCAGATCAACACGCCCCACGTCATGCAGGCAGACGGCCAGCGCGTCATGCGCGGAATGGATTTCGGGCTCGACCGGCGCATGGATGACGCGCTCGGTAAACAGCGGCCCCGGCCGGGCGGTCTGGGTCGCCTCGTCATACTCTTCAATGGAGGAGACCAGCCAGACATCGGGATCGTCATAGAAGGGCTGGAGGTTGGGCCTGCGGCGACTTTCGGTTTCCTCGCCGGTGGTCGGGTTTACCCTGACGGTAGTGTTGGCGAGATTGATCGGCCCGAACTGGCGGGTAAAGCCCTGCCATGCCTGCCGCAGCCGATGCTGGTGCCGCCCGAAGGGCTGGTTGTCCATCTGGGCGCGCAGCACCGCCTTGGCCGCGTCCCGCACGGGGATCAGCGCTTCGATGATGCGCGCATGTTTCTGGAACAGACCATCTTTCAGCTCGCCTTTGCGGATAGGCACTGCCCGGCCTTCGCCGCTGATGATCTGATGCAGGACGCGGTTATGGAGGTAGTAGCTGCCTTCCTTCAGGTCAGCGCCTGAAGCCGCTGTGCCCACGGACAGGCCATCCAGTTCGGGCCGCGTAATGCGCTGTTCTGCAGGCGGCAGGAACCGGCTCTCGGGGGCAATGCGGGCCAGAGCTTCGGGCAGGGCGGTTTGAAGGTCCACGCCCGCCACCGGCAGACAGCAGTAATCCAGTCCGAACTGACTGCCCGCCCAGCCATGCTGGCCGAGCACCTGCGCGGGGCTATCGAGGAAATAGCGGTTGATCCGCAGCGGGCCACGGCCTTCATCGCTGTCGGGCACGGGAGCGGTTTCCAGCCAGGCCTGATCGCCGGGCAGCTCGCCGATCATGCGCTTGCGGAACACCAGCAGATCGAGCACGACCTCGGTGCCGGCCTCAGCACTCATCGCACCCACGGGCAGCCGCACGGCCCCCAGCAGGTCAGCCTCTTCGGCGATGTGCTGACGTGCCTTTAGCTCGCTCTTGTCCAGCGTGTGGCGTGATGTGACGAACGCTGCAAAACCGCCGGGGCGCAGGGCACTGAGGGAGCGTGCAATAAACCAGTCATGCAGGCTGAAGCCGCGCAGATCCCGATGCTCTGGTGCGTTGACCGTACGGTTGGAGAACGGGGGATTGCCAATCGCCAGATCGTAGTCACTGGCAAGCGTGGCCTTGGTGAAATCTTCCGACCTGATCCACTGCTTCGGATAGAGCTTGCGGGCGATACGGGCGGCGATGCTGTCCATTTCAATACCGGTAAAGGCAATCCGGCCTTCGAGGCGTTCGGGCCTGAGGGCGATGAACTGGCCAACCCCGCAGCCGGGTTCCAGAACCGAACCACCCTGAAAGCCACGCTTCATGAGCATGTCCCAGATGGCGATGACGATATGTTCCGGGGTGTAATGGGCATACTGGGTGGAGCGGGCGAGGGCGGCATGCTCCGTCTCGCTGCAGGCGGCCTCCAGCGCCTTGCCAAGGCTTTCCCATCCGGGCCGATACGGCTCGCCGCCACGGGGGAAGAGGGCGTTGGCCAGTTCACCGGCCCCGAAGCCAATGAAACGGCTCAGCACAGCCTGCTCTTCAGGGGTTGCATTGCGGTCTTCGGTCTCAACTGTGCCCAGTAGCTTGATGGCCGCGATATTGTCCCGCGCACGGTCTTTCCAGCTGGCGGCGAGGCCGCGGGTGCCGATCAGGCGGAAGTCGTTCTGGGGAATGACCACAGGCGCTGTGGCGACGGGGGAGGGGAGGGGGCTGTCTTCGCCTTCAAGCTCGCCCCAGAACAGGTCTGAGGCGCCACTGAGGGCGGAAGAAGAGAACAGGCTGAGCTGATCACCGAACAGGGACATGGAAGGCTCCGGACAAACGCCGAACGCCGCCTGCGTCGGGGACGAGGCGGTGATCGGGGAGGATGGGACAACAGCAGGGAAGGGGACCGATCGCTATCTCGCATCAGATTTTCTTCTGCATGCTGTCTCCGGAACCGGGCCTGTGGGACGGGGGCAAAGGCGGCGCCTGCGCCGGGATCGGGCTGGCGTCAGACAGGCCGACCCACCCTTTGCGCACGGCGCTCAGGGCTGGTCGGAGTGTTTTTGTTTTGTTTTGCGTCTCGCGATGGCTCGACCGAAAATTAGACATGTCTAATTAAATTTAACAGGTTGCACGCGGCGCCTTAGAATCGTATTTCTCGTTAAGGCGAATTAGACATGTCTAATTTTTCTGAGGAGCAAAACGTATGACAAAGATAGTACTGGTGTCATCGCCCAAAGGCGGAAGCGGAAAATCGGTCGTGACCCGTCATTTGCTTGTTGCCGCAGCTCAAGAGGGTCAGAAAGTCATCGGAATAGACTTCGACAGACAGGGCACGATCGATAAGTGGGGTAAGCGTCGACAAGCTTTACGGGCTAAAATGCCCGAATTTATTGATGTGCCAATTATTGGAGCCCAGCTTCAAGACTGGCGAGCGGGGCTAAGCCACGCAGCGGGATACGACCTAGCCGTAATCGACACGCCTCCAAGTGTAGAAGATCATATGTCCGCCATCACGGGGTTGGCGCAGGCCGCAGATATCGTTGTAGTGCCCTGCGCGTGCACACAAGACGACGTCGACAGCGTAGCCCCGTGGATAGATGTCCTGAAACAGGCAACGAATAATGCAATTGTAGTTTTGAACCGAGCAAATCGTCGAACAAACTCGTTTGCTCGTGTCCGGGGCCGGTTGATCAAAGTTGCAGATGTGATTCCCGTTGAATTACCGCAATTAGAAGACGTGCATGTGCCGAGCGGAAAGGGATTAACCCTTTTAGACTTTACAAAAAGCCGTGGCCAAGAACCATTTGAGGAACTTTGGGCGTTTATCAATAGGAAACTGAACAATGCCTAAGACACATCGGGTATCCCGAACGTCAATCAGATCCATGATGGACGATGACGATCACTTAGATGTCGGTGATAACCGGGCGGATATGCTGATTGAGCAAGTTGTCGTGGATGACAATGTCATGACGACAATTGAAGATGTGTTTGCAGGTACGTCTGTTCTTTCTGATACTGAAAAAGTGTCTAAAATTCTGGCCGTCCGCGCCGAGGTCAACCAAAACTGGAGCCAGGCACGAGACTCTTTTTTGGCTATCGGACGGGCTCTGTTGGATTTGGAGAATGTTCTGTCAAAAGCGGAGTACATAAAACTTAGACAAGGATCTGAGCGCTTATTCCCGTTTTCTGACGCCACCGCAACACAGCTACGGCGGATTGCCAAGGCCGTCTCAGATGGGGTTATCCCTCTTGATGCTTGCCCTGGAAGCTACGGAACAGCCTACCAAATTACATTGTTGAATGATTATCAGCTTCGGGTGGCGAAAGAGCGAGGTCTTATCCGGCCAGATGTTACTCGACGTGAAATTGCGAATCTCCGAAAAGAGACGATCACAAAACCAGAGTTCACGGGCAGGGTCGATGTCAACGCGCTCAAGGATGAATATAAAAAACTGCTAAGATTGCGCGAAAAACTCGAGGCCGAAATTTCTAATGTGGATTCTAAAATTCAAGAAATTAGGGGACTCTTGGGGGATTTAATCATCTGAAATCGCCTCAAGCGAATTGAGACGTGACCCTCGGATACGGATCCCGCTAGAGTTCTCAAGATGGGGACTCTAGCGGGACTGTCCGTAGATTCTCGGAGCTATAGGTGGTCTCGACGGATGTAAAATCACACCTACTTTTGTTACCTCAGTTTTTGCCGCAGGGTAAACCGCAAGGGCAATTTTAAGGTTGTCTATGAATTTTGGTCGAAAGTGATCCAACCTTACAACGCCAGCCCCGAACTGCGCTTTCAGGGCGGACCATGTGATTGCCGTCGGACCTTTCAAAACATGGAGTCGATAGGCGAGCCAGCAATAGATGTCCAAAGCCTGACTGTGTCCATTCAATGCGCGGATCGCAGCTTCTTCTATCGGGATTGGGTGCTTTTGCAATTGATCGTAAAAAAGCTCCGAAAGTTTCGCACGCTCTAGAAATTGCTGTTTACCGTCATCTTTATGATCGTCAGTAAAAATGGCGGCGTCCACAATGTTCTGATTTATCAGCCCGCTAGAGTTCCCAGACTGGAAGTGAAAGGAAATGCGGCACCGGAAAATTCTCTCCGCCTGCTCTTTGACGTCTTTAATGGACTTTCCCCCTTGCGGGATACCCATCCTCTTGAGCCAGTCTCGAAGCGACTTGCCAAGCTCGATTTCTCTATTTTGCGTTTTTATCGCTTCGGTTTGCAGGTAAAGCATGATCAGGCGAGCTTTGCTACCATAAGGCACGCCCACAGGAACCGGATTGGCTCCTCGGACTGCTCGTCTACCCGGTTCGACAATCATGACGGCTCTGTCGGTTTCTACTTGCCAGACCAAGTCGTCGGCGAGCCGTTTGTGCGGCAAACCGACGTGGGCAAATCCGCTGTATAAGAACCCAATACCCGTGTCTTCATGAGCCATGTAATCAGCTGCAATTTCGATGATCTTTCGATCTTCGTCAAAGCACAGAGCCCCTTGCTTGCCGTGCTCCTCAATAAGCCGATGTATGGTGCCCACAGGAATGTCCCTTTAGGTAGGATTTCAAAACTGTAGCAGCATTTCTGGCTCTGAGAAGTGGGAACTTTAGTGGGATTACGTGTCCCAGTTGGATAATGAATATTCGAGTGTTTATTTTAATAATAGTTTGTCCCGCTAAAGTCCTCGGAGTAATTCAGAAATTTGTTGAATCTCCTGATGCTTGATCCGCTAGAGTTCCCATTTGGTACCGCTAGAGTCCTCGAACCATCCTCCTAAAGTTCCCGGGTATCCGCTAGAGTTCTCGGGATGAAATGAGTTAAATCCCGTTAAAGTTCCCGGATGAAATTACTGCAGACTCGCCCGGAAAGAATCGATTCTCGTGGAGACACTTTGGCAGATCCACAACGGGTTGCCGCAACGCCGGGGTGGTGCCTGAAGCTTATCGGTTCCTCCGCCGTGTTCGCGAACGTTGCGAAGATCATATACTGGGGACTCTGGCGGGCTTCCGCATCCTTTGATTAACGGGAGTATTCGCCTGAGCGGCTCAAAGCGTGTTCATCAAACGGGTCGCCCAGTTCGAGGTAATCTCCCAGAGCAGCGTATGTTGCGTGCCGGGCAAGGCGCTTGAGTTTAACGGGGTGAGCTCCTGCATCCATCCCGGTCGTAAGTGCTCCCCGTTTCAGGCTGTGCCCGCCGAAGGTCTTTCCATCCAATCCGGCAGCACTTGCGCGGGCCTGGATGATCCGGGCGATAGAGCGATCTGTCAGGTGCTGCTGTCCGATTTCGCGAGCGTCGCCGTGAGAGGCCGCCGAGCTCTCCTTCCTGATGCGGCGAAAGACCGGCCCCGTCTGTATCCCTGAAACGGCCAACCAGGCCCCGTATGCCTTTACCGGGCAGTACTGATCCTGTGTGTAGGGGAGGGCGATCTCAACGCCCTTGCCCTGTCTGTCTCCTTTGGACTGTGGAAGGGTAACAAGCAGGCCTTTGCTGACCAATGCTACGTGCCGGATCTCGATGCTGGCCAGTTCCGAACGCCGGAATGCGCCATAAAACCCCATCAGCAGCAAAGCCCGATCTCGCATCCCGGCCAGCCTGGTCAGGTCTATCGTATTGATCATTGCTGCGAGCACATCATGCGTCGCGGCGGCCTTGCGTCGTGGCGCAAATCCGTCCCTGGCTGCGGTGCGTCTGATCCCGGTCATCGTTTCGCCAATAGCGGCATCCGCGGTGGGCACCGCACAACCGGCCAGGCGGTGGAGATAAGTGATTGCGGCCCGTCGCAGTTCCAGTGTTGAAGGCGCAAGGCCCCGACCCCGTTCGTCTGCCAGAAACGCGGCAATATCGGCCGACCGGGCAGGGAGGCAGGGCAGACCGTGGCGATCAGCCCAGGCGCACCACGCCCTGACACCAGCACGATAGGCTTTGCGGGTGTTGTCTGCCTTGGCCTGCAAGGCATACGCGGAAGCGCTATTGCGCGCAGTTTCAAGAGAGCCGTCCCGTTGAGGAACGGTCGTGCCCAGAGTAGCGTCAAACCAGCGTGCAACAACGCCGGGTTTCTGGCCAGCGGGCGAGGGCAGGGGAGGGGGGACGTCAGAATGTGTGATGGTCTCATCTTGTGCGCGCCTGTAACGGGCCAGAAAATAAGGTGCCGCACTGAGATGAAGGGCAAGGGATAGCAAAGGATCATCTGGAGCCACGCCTATCCGCTCTGCGGCCAGAGCGCGGGCACGTGCTGCAAATGGTACGTCGTGAGCGATCACCGGATCTTCGGCGTTGCTCCCGGACAATCCGATTCCTGAAAGACGCAGTTCCAGCCCCGGAGAGAGGCGCGCGGTCGCGAGAATATCGGTCAGGGTATCCGCAGCAGAACCTGCTTCCGCCAGACGGTGTCGGGTGATCCGGTCGCACCGGTCGAACAGGGCAGCGAAAGCACGATCCTTTCGGCCGTGGACAATAACTTCATCCAACATGAACGGTGCCTCGTGTTTGCTGTAAGACTAGGTGTCAGTCACCCACTTTACTCACTTCTGAGGTTGGTCGGGTACTGTATTTTTGTCTCATGAGGGCCTTTTGGATGACCGTTATGGGGGGAAAGCAGCTTGTCTGCTATCGGAAAAGATTAGCAGAAAGCGGTCATTCGCCACGTTCGGCTTCATGGCAGCTATCGATCAATCCGAGACATTCAGCGACTGGCGCTTGAAGGTCTGCCCATGCAGGAACCGTCCATTCGCATGCCATCCAGCAGCCCGACCAATTGCGATCGTACAGTTAACATGGCGCTTATGCCGAAAGTTGCCGTTCTTTCACACACAGCCTTGAGACCTATGTGATGGAGACCGGCAAGTTCGCTTTGCTTGGTGACAAAAGGAAGCGGTCGCTGTTGAGTGATTCCCTGTTGCTACTCCGACAATTTTCGGGCGTCCGCAGGTGTCCGCTCAGCGCGTCTTGAAGGCAGTGACGCCCTTCTGGAAGTCTGTGATGGGCAGGTACTCTCGGGAGGTTGCTCCCTTCGTTACAAAAGCGCGCTTAACACCCTGTGCGACCGGAAGAAGTTCGATCAGCGGATAAAGGCCGAGATACTCCTGCCCTTCGAAGGTCGCTCCGCTCGACGCGACGAGAGGAAGGATAGCAATCCGGCCTTGACGCAGACCGTCGAAGTAGCCCAGTTCCCAAGGCATCCATCTTGATTTCGACGAGCTTTCCGATGTCGCAAAGATCATCGACTCGGATTGGCGCATGCGCTGGCGGAGAATGTCGGCGGTTTTAGGTGTCACCGCGTGACGATCCAACTGCCCGTCCACGATCCAGTCGACGTAAACCGTATGGCCTTGACTCTCGAGAATACTCTTCACGCCAGCCACTACATCGGCGTCCATAAGGCTGTGCGAAAGGAAAATGTCGAAATTGTCCGAGTCGCGGACCGCCGCAGCCTCTTCGTTCAGGCTTTCCATGGCGATCTCGCGCAGCGCATTCTTTGCTTGCGCATTTTTTACTTGCGCATTCTGAAATGCGCGGCGAACTTCGTCCAGTGTGAAGTAGCTCATGGTGTCAGCGGCCTGCCGCTTGGGCTGCGTCTTCTACCCACGTTCCCAGATTGTCGTATCCGCCATCTGAGGACCATTCAAAGCTCGGGAAGAGCTGATCGAACGTGAAGTTGGATCGCCCGCCGAGGTCGTAGGCAACTCCAGCCAACGGCATGCTCTTTACCCGAGACGTCCAGACCCACTTGGAGCCGTTGTGCTCCTTAAAGTGCAGTGTGTCGCCCTTCACCTCTCCTCCGAGCAGAGAGAGCGGATTGGCGCCCGCGGTAGTCTTGAGGCCCTTCAAGTTAGAAATCGTGTGGATTGCGACGTTGATCAGGCCCCGCCCGTCCTTAAAGCTCTGAAGGATCTCGTAGCGAACCCATTCGCGATAAGCCGTCTGGGCGCCGGTCAGGACGCACGTAACCGATGCCCCTTGGAGGCCGGCCTTGAGGAAGGTTGCGATCGCATCGTCGCTCGTCCGCTTCTTGGCCTCGAACACTGAGGAATCGAAGAACCCGGCTTGTTCGCGGTCTTTCTTAGTCACCCAAGAATTACGGACGACGTGCGCCCTCTGGATGTCGGGTTCGTAGTGGAAAGAGAAAAAAACCTTCCGTGTCATGGTATGTCCTGTCGATGTTATTTCGTAAATATATGCAGAAGATCGAACAGTTGAAACAGATTGCTCCGTCAACCGGGCGCATTGCGGCGGGTACCGGTGCGACCGTCGGCTGCCATGTCCAATGTGAACATCGTTTTTCGTCGCCCGCCGGATGGACCGATCCGGCAGGTGATTGCATGATTTGTGCCGATCGGAGAGCCCGGTGAAGATTTTCAGTGCCGTTACTTGGGCGAAGAAGCTCAAACCCTTTCAAGATACGCAGCCCTCGCTCTTCGGGCCCGAGGTCCTGCGCCGCTTCGGCAGAACGAAGTGGTCGCCTGGCCCTGGAGACAGGGCCGCAGCGGCGCTTCTGCACATACAGTTGGTCTCGCGGGTGGCAACGCAGTCGCTGCGTTATTCGGTCGGCACGGAGAAGGCGGCCCTCGAAAGTCTCTACGCTCTCTTCGAGAGGTGCCGCGCGATCTCGGAGAAGTATCCAGACGCCTCGCTCTTCGAAACGCTGGCGTGGTCAGTCCTCAACGGCCACGTCCGCCCCTTCACTGCTCGATGGCACCGGCGGGCGGCGTCGAGGCGACTAGACGCGGTGGACGATGGCGATGAGTTCCGTCTGGAGTTAGCGCGCCTGCAGACGGTGCTCCTCCGGTTCGATCAACTCCTCCTTGAGCTCCGCGACGGGGTAATGCCTATCGCCTGCGCGGATCCCCTCGACGATCCTGTCCGTGCGGAGATGATGCGAGACCTCCCGTGGGGACTTCAGGAGGGGGATCCAGACCGTTTGGCCGGTGTCACAGGGTCGACCCCGGAGCAGATCGCCGACGAGGAGAGAGGCGCGGTCGAGCGGCGGCGGTGCTATTACGGACTCGATCCCGAAACGAATCGGGCGACGGGCCTCGCGATGTCGGGAGGTGGGATCCGTTCCGCAACGTTCGCTCTCGGCGTTCTTTCCGCGCTGAGCCGCAGAGGGCTGCTGAAGCAGTTCGACTACATGTCTACCGTTAGCGGTGGCGGCTATCTCGGCGCCTTCGTTACTCAGTACCTGCACGGAAGTGGGGTGGAGAAGACTGCGCCGGCCGATGACCACGGAGCCGGGCTGGGCTCCAACAGTTCACCGTTCGGTTCCCTCGATCGCGACTCGCCCGCGATCGGTCACATCCGGCAGAACTGCCGATACTTAGCCTCAGGGCCAAAGGTGGAGAAGTGGCGTGTCGCTACGGCGCAACTCGCCGGTCTGGTGAACAACCTTCTATCGCTCACCGCCCTCGCAGCCCTTCTGGCGTACGGCGCCGGTCTGGTATTTGATGCCGTCACGGATTGTCTAGGTTTTGATGGATGGAGCGGTGCGTTCACGATGACTGGCACGCTAGCCGCCGTTGCAGTGTTTGCCGTTCCTGTCGTGGCAGTGTTCCGGAAGAGATCGTCCGAATTTGGAGATTCGCTCCTCTTCTGGGGCGTCGTGCCGCTTTTCGGCACTCTCGCAGCCAAGCTCTTGACGGTGATCATATCAGTCTATCATTCGCTAATAGTGAATGACTACGAGCGGATGGTACTCGTAATGCTCAGCCCTCTTTCCATTCTCGCTCTCGGCGTTATGCTCTCCCGCACGGCATCGCGCATCAGTTGGTTAGGAACTGTGATCGCGCGTTCTTCTGCGTTGTTGTTCGTCCTTACAGCGTTCCTGACGATTATCGAATTCGGATGGGAATTAAAGATAAATCAGACCCTATTCTGGTTCTGGCTGGCAGTTGTTCTAATCAAGTCAACACTCATTAGTGTGAACTACACGGGTCTGCATCGGCATTATCGTCGCCGCCTTGCAGAAACGTTCATGATCAAGAACGGCGCTAAGCCTGGTACGATCGAGAAAGCGGTCCCTGCCAAACTGTCGGCTCTCGCAGCTGACAGCCTGGGTCCCTATCCCATCCTCAACGCCGCTCTGAACGTGCCCGCATCGGAAAAACCAGCCATGCGGGGGCGTCTGACGGACTTCTTCTCGTTCACGCCTCATAGGTGCGGGAGTCCGATCACAGGATACTGGGCGACCACGGAATGGGAGGAGAAAGACGAGGCCCTCGACCTCGCTACCGCCATGGCCATATCTGGGGCCGCCATTTCGCCCCGTATGGGCCTGGCCTCTCTACCGCAGTTCAGCTTCTGGCTGGCGCTGTTGAACGTTCGCTTGGACTACTGGATCCGCGATGCCGACCCCAACAAAAAGTCCTGGCTTCGGTTCCCGGGGCTTCGATACCTGCTACACGAGCTGACCGGAAGGATGGACGAGCGGGCGCCCTACCTCAACCTTTCGGACGGGGGCCACATCGAGAACCTCGGTATTTACGAGCTGCTCCGCCGGCGGTGCAAGTTTATAGTTGCGGTCGATGGCGAACAGGACCCTGAGATGACCTTTCACGGGTTCGCAAATCTGCAGCGGCTGGCATCGATAGACCTCGGTGTGCACATTGATATGGATCTCGACGACCTGCGACTCGACGATGTTGGTCTGAGCCGGTCTCATTTCCAGTTCTGCCGGATTCGCTACCCTGACAACCGAACGGGATACCTCTGCTATGTGAAGCTCTCGCTCACTGGCAATGAGGGCGAATTTCTCCGGCGTTTCCGAATGGACGAGCCCAGCTTTCCCCATCACCCCACGGCCGACCAGAACTTCTCCGAGGCGCGCTTCGAGGCCTACCGGAGTCTCGGACAGCATGTGGGCGAGAAGCTCTTCCTAGAGTCGATCATCGGCGAGATGGCCCGCCAGCCGGAGATGAATCTGGACGACTGGTTCTATGCCCTCGGCACTAGCCTGCTGGAGCCGGCCATCAATGCCGAGGCATCAGTCGGCGTTACCATGCCAGCTTCAGCCTAGCCTGAGCTTCGGCGATGAGATCTGACCGTGCCGCGCCAGTATTGCTGGCTCGGGCCAGCCAGGGCGAAAATGGAGCGCGCCAGAGCCTGTCTAGGACTCCTGGAGGCGGAGCTTGAGGAAGGACGCGCCTCGGACCGGATTGAACGAGAAGGTCGCGTACCAGATGATAGCCATGGGCACTGGTTCGGTGATAATCATGGCTGCAGTAGGACGGGACAGGAGCGGCACCCCAATTCCCCAATTGCGGCTATCTCCAGATCGCCACGAACCTAGCGAAGGGCAGCGGCGGGGCGCACACTCGGCAAAACCAAAGCGTTACGGGGCGGTCGGCGTGGTTAACCTAACCTACCGGCGCTCGACAGACTGCTGCTCCCTCAGCTTTCGTAGCTTCTCTCTGACGGCCGTCTTGAGTTCGTCTATGTCCGCCACTTGCACGATGCCGTAGCGGGATGCGGTGATGTCCACGTTGCCCTTGCGCCAGTATCCTTGCGGACAGAGAACGATCAGCTTACCGGACTTGGCGTGCAGGCCCATTCCAAGGAGGCTAATCGGGCTCTGGGAGCCCGGCAAGAAGTAGAGCACAATCACGTGCGCGCTTTCGAGTGCGCCGAGCTCCCATTTGACTTGCTGGCGGAAGTTGGGGTTGCTCGCATCGGGTTTCCACGCCGGATTCCAGTCCGACCGCCGAGGGTTCAGGATGACGACGTCCTCGCCTCGAAGGCTCTCGATCATGTCCTTTTGCCAGTCGGCAGCGCTACCCATGTCGATGCTGCCGCCGAGGAACACCCGCGGGTAACCGTGCTGCAGCGGCAGCCTCTCAGGGGAGGTGATGACGCGCGCGCTCACTGATTCAGAGTGTGCGGGCGCCGAGGCGATCCCGGTCAGAAGAAGTGCGATCCATGCGACTCAGGTGACGGAGTTGAATAGCATGGCCCCTTCTAACAGTCCGGGGCTGTCAGCGCCATACCGGATCCGAAGGGCGGCCAAGGTCGCGGAGGGGTCATGACGGTGCGCCTCGAGCGCTGCAGCCATGCCGTCGCCTCGCGCCAGGAGGCAGACGATACCAGCCGGCCGACGCTCTGAATTGCCCCGCGTTTTGTGGAGACGTTTTTTATCTGAACTAAGCAGCTAATGCATGTGATTTCTGGTGCGCATAAAAGCGTGCTTCAGCTTCTGCTGGCGGAATGTTTCCAATGGACGACAGACGCGCCGGCCACTCCTCAACATCAAAGAAACCGGGCTGTTTCATATCGCCATTCCTCCAATCAGAACCGGAAAAATGGAAACACAGTGTAGGCCTCAATACCGAGAAATTTTTAGAACCCTCCATCTGGCCCAGAGCGGATTTATTCGTCACCTTCGACAAACAGTTCATGGATTGGGGCCCCGAGCAGAACGCCCGCGACCTTGCGGTGCGGCTACTCAACCTCGGCACCGACTATGTCGATTGCGCCGAGGTCGCCGGCTCGCTCGGCTGGTCCGCATGGCGCTTCAACCCGGACATCGCTTATCTCGTCTCGGCGCGGATTGTCTCAAGTCACGAATATATGGGTGGGCGCGAGTTCTGGCCGCCGGCGGTGAGCCTCGGGGACTGACTGGTGCGCTTCGTGCGCCACCTAATGATACGGGTTGCCCCGCTCTCGCGTGCGAGCGGCAAACCGGCCACCCTTGATTATTTATACCAGAATGAGAATAATTACCCTTGGCAGGCGTTAATCGACGGTAGGAAATCACTTGACTAGCTGGGCTCGTCCAAGAAAAATTTCCTCGCCTTCCTTGAGACGATGAAACACGAGATGGACAACGCTCTGGAGCTGATGCAGTTCGGTGGCAAGAAGCCTTGGGAGGGCGCGGATGTGTTCGACGTGGTCTAAGACCATGGCGGCGACACATTGCGGGTAATCTATACGGTGCGCTTGAAGCGCGGTGGTCTATGTGTTGTAAGCCTCCCAGAAGAAATCGCCGAAGGGCTTCGAGACCACCCAGACGGGCATTAATCTGGTTCGCACGCGCCTGAAACTGGCGCAGAAGGATGACGAGGTGCATTATGGCTAGTCGAAGTGAGGATACGTTCGTGGCCGAAGACGAAACGATCACCCATGGTAGCGGCGCTGTCCTTGCCGATCTAAGCTATGCGGACGCTGAGGAGCGGCAGACGAAGCCGCGCTTGGCGCATACGATCAACGGCGTTATCGCGCGGCGATGGCTCAATCAGGTGACTGCGGCCGGGCAGATTGCCGCTGCCGCGGTAGGTCGCGGAGCATGAGCGGCTTGCTCTTCGGCTCAGGACTTCGCATCCAGGCCGCGGTCAAACGCAAAGTGTTCGTCAGTTATCACCATGACGGCGATCAAGCTTATTACGATGCCTTCTCACGGGCGTTCCACGACACCTATGACGTGATCACCGACAACTCGCTCGATCGGCAGATCGACAGCGAGGATGTCGAATATGTCATGCGTCGCATCCGGGAGAATTATATAGCCGGCAGCTCATGTACGATCGTGCTGGTCGGCAAGGACACTTACGCGCGCAAATATGTGGACTGGGAAATTAAGGCGACGCTCGACGCTGGCCATAGTTTGATTGGGGTGCAGCTTCCGACGCTTTCCGTCAATGCACAGAGAGTCGTCACGATTCCGGAGCGACTGAACGACAATATCAACTCGGGCTACGCGCTCTGGCTTACTTGGGCGGACATCACCAGGAGCCCCCAGACGTGCCAAACTTACATCGAGGCCGCCAACGTGAAGAACAAGCGGCTGATCGACAACACGCGCGCCCGTCGGCTTCGCAACGGCTGACCTATGCCGCTCCCAACCCGCCCATTCCTTGTTGTCTATATCGTTCATCATCCGGACTTTACGGCGGGTCAGACGGTCGCCGAAACGCTTTACGATCACTTCCGTCGGAAGCTGTTCGAGAATGTCGCCGGCGGCACCGGTTTGAGCGTGATTTACCGATCGGTGCCGCCAACCGGCGCTGCAGCACCCTTGCCGATCAACTTCGACGAGAGTGAGACCGCGGCCGTGGTCGTACTGTTCGACGAAGCCTTTGCTGCTGACGATGCCTACGTGGCTTGGCTAGAGAAAACGGCTGTAATCGCCGACGCCAACGGCTTCAGCGCCCGCGTCTTCCCCGTCGCCATGGACGTGGCGTTCACACGCTCGGCCATGGTCGAGCAAGCGGTCCGTTGGGACAAGTGGGATGGGGCGGACCAAGCAGTCCGCACGCGCCGGCTGATCTCGTCTCTCACTTACCAGTTTGCGCGCATGTTGCGCTCCTATCTCGAGCGGCTGCGGCATCCCGCGGATGAGGACGCCGCTTTGGAGCGTTACCTGAAGAAGGTGCAAGTTTTCCTAAGCCACTCCAAGCGGGACGGCGCTGGCGAGCGCATTGCGAAGTTAGTCCGCCAGGCTTTGTTCGACGGCGAGGGTCTCTCCACCTTCTTCGACATCCATGACATCGCGCCGGGATTACCCTTCGACAAAGTTATCCTGAACCAGGTCCGCGTGAGCGCCGTCGTCGCTATTCACACTGACACCTTCTCGTCGCGTGAGTGGTGCCGGCGCGAGATCATCGAAGCCAAGCGCGCGAGCGTCCCCCTGGTGATCGCGAACTGCCTCGCCGACCTCGACGAACGCGGTTTTCCGTACATGGGCAATGTACCCGTAGTGCGCATGGACCCAGAACGCGTCGACCGGATTGACGACGTGATTGGTCGGCTGCTGGATGAGGTGCTGAAAGATTTCCTTTGGCGTTGCCGGGTCGAACTCGTGAAAGATAACGCTAGCGCACGTATACGCTTCCTTCCGCGCCCTCCTGAGCTGATCTCGCTCGCCGGGCTGAACCGAACGTCGGATGGGCAGACCATCCTCGTCTATCCAGATCCGCCGCTCGGCGCGGAGGAGCAGCGTTTGTTTGAGGAGATCGCGCCCGACGTGTTGCTTCGCAGTCTCATGGAATGGATCGCCGAAGCGGAGGCCGCGACATGACCTACCAAGAACCGCTCAGCCAAAAAGCGATCGCTATCTCCATCTCCGAAAGTCCGGATATGGCCGTGCTCGGGCTTGGGCCAGAGCATTTGCGCGACGCGATGGCGGAGATCGCCCGTTACCTACTTGCGATGGGCGCCCGGCTTGTCTATGGCGGCGATCTTAGAGCCAATGGCTTTACCGAGCTTCTGTTCGAGCTCGTTGCTCGCTACCGGCGGGACGCCGATGTGGGCGACGCTCGGTCAGCGATCGTGAACTATCTTGCTTGGCCGATCGTCGTGTCCAAGTCTGCGGCTGAGATGCGCGGGTTGGTGGACGAACTCGCTGGTCTTGCCGAACTCCACTTTCTGGATCGTCAGGGCGGCTACCTCGCGCCAGCCGCGCTCGATGACGCGGTGCATCCCGCGGTGAGCGATGCGGATTGGGCGGTCGCGCTGAGCGCGATGCGTGAGGTGCTGACCCGCGCCAGTGATGCCAAGATCGTGATGGGGGGGAGGACAGAAGGCTATAAGGGGCGGATGCCCGGGATCGCGGAAGAAGCGCTGACCGCGCTTGAGGTCGGACAGCCACTTTTCCTGCTCGGTGGATTTGGAGGATGCGCGCGCGAAATCGCGATGGCGCTTAAGCTCTTCCCTCAGCCGGCTAGCCCTCCGAGTTGGACCGGCTGGAACGTGTTTGGTCGGTTCGACGGCGCGGCACTTCGCAACGGTCTCACGCCTGAAGAAAATGCGACGTTGGTACGGACGGTTCATGTCGACGAAGCCGTCGCGCTTATCCTCCGCGGCTTGCTCCGCCAGGCAAAGCAGCAGCCGGCATAGTCTGATGGCCCTCCTCACCGAAACGGAAGTGCTGGCTCGAGCCGGTCGAACGATGAAGCTGCGCGAAAGCACGGCTCTTGAGAGCCTGACCGAGACGGCCTCCGCCGATGCGACCTTTGATGTTTTTCTCAGCCACTCGTCGCGTGAGCCGGAAAACATCCTACTCGAGATCAAGGGGTATCTGGAGGACGCTGGCGGTCGGATTGGGATTGCGCCCGTGGCGCAGGCTGCCCGTAGCACGTTTGATGGCGAGCAGTACGTCGGTCTGTATCCCTATCTTGATCGTGCGATGATCGAGGGGCAGAACAAATGGACGCTGTGGATTAACTGCGGAGTGCGCGAATACACCGACTTCCGCTCTTGGGTGCGAGGCGACGCGGAGATCACCAAGCGGGCCAGATGACGTCACCTTAGCAGAGCCATGTGGTGGCTTCTTTTTCGTAGAATCCAGTGACGAACTAACGTCCGTTTTACCGCAACCGCATTCCAAAAGCGGACTAGCAGCTATCGGCCCATTTTCTGTCGACCTGCGATGCCGGGCGCGCAACCACTGAATTCCCGTTCTTGGCAAGAGCTGCCGTTCGAACTATCGCTCTGGAACGGCAGGATTGTCACAAAAATCGGGCTTTAGAGAGCTATCGTGTAGGTGTAGTTCTCATCTGGTTCCGGCGCGGCACGCATAGTGAGATTCGAACCTCAACTGGGTAGAATCCGTGCGCAAATCCGCTATCCGCCTTTGCCGGCAGGGCATCAGATGATTTAAGTCGGCTTTCGGGAAACTCTCCCAACCGCCTGATGACTGAGATGAGGGCGGAAGCGGTCAGTCGGTTATCATACTTGTCTGGGTCTAATGAAAACCGACGGCTAAGGGAATCTGGATATACGCTTGGCCTGGGGTAGGAGACCTTTGAAACGTGTCAGCAGGAGCCGCATAAACGCATCACTGAACTGTCCGAGGAGTGGACTGCCGTGCAGGTAGTATGAAGTGGCTATCGGGTCGAGATTGTACTCATCAAGTAGAATCCACTGCTGTCGGTTCTGATCAAGACCAGCCCGTCGTTTCTCCGTTGCGGGAACCTCAACCGCTGTGCGGCTAGGATCTGGTAAGCATGTTGTCACGGGAAGAAGGAGCAGGTAGTGCCGATTGTCTCGTGCGATAAAAGCGGCGGCGACAGTCGTGGGGCGATCCTTACGCCCTTCGCTTTCCCCGCGTGCGTCCTGCCAGTGCCACAAGATAGGGGTATCGCAAGACCATCCCTGGCCGAAAATCAGCGCTCATGACTGTGGAGTAATGTCCAGCAAGTAGCCGTCTATTGCGCTTCCGATGTCCTGGGCCAGATCAGCAGGCATGTCCGCTGTCGCGCCGACAAGACGCTCGTCGGCACTACGGGTTGTCAGCGCCTCATATTGTTCAACGCTGAGCATGATCAGTCGCGGTTTGCCACGCTGGCTGATTGAAACAGGGCTTTGCAAGGCGCTGGCGATGATGTCGCCTGATCTGCGAGACAGGTCACTGGTCGAAAATGTACGCACGATCCTCTCCTTCATTGAAGGTTACCAATACAGCAAATACAGCAATGATGTAAATGGTGTAGGTTGTACGCTACGGGGATGGCTCTCTCATCGACGCTATGACCGAGATAATGGCGATATGCCCCATCCGGCAGTGAGCTGGGTGGTGTGTCATAATTTAATTGCTTTCTGGTCTGCGGATGAGCGAGCTTGTTATTCTGTGGTGAGCATGGAACTCCGCGCGGCTGCAAAGCCCGGTTTCCGGCGCATTATCCTCATATTCTGGTTTTTTTCGGTGTCGAAATTCCTTAATTACATTAGTCAATATTCTTACATTTCAGCACGTTGTTGATACCCCTAATTATGCGAATGTCCCTTATTGATGCGAAAAAAGCCCTTAATTAGGTTACAAAACGCGATCGCGTTTTTATCAACGCACGGGTCTGCTTCCGCCTCATTTCGGTCATACAGGCGGTTGGGAGAGTTTCCCGAAAGCCGACATGAATCCATCCGACGCTCTGCCGACAAAGGCGGATAGCAGATTTGCGCATCATTCTACCCAATCGAGGCTCGAATCTAACTAGGCGGCCCGCGCCGGAACCAGATGAGAACTACGTCTATGCCATAGCCCTACAAAGCCCCCTTTTGGGACTGAGTCGCCATCCATGGTGCCGTTACCTAACGGCTGTTTATGCCATAATCTGCCGATGGTCTGTCGACGTTGGATCGGCGGGACGAACGTTCAGTTTCAGATTAGCGATCTGAACCCGAGGCTAGCCGAGACGGATAGATTTGCAACAGACAGGTTCCAATGCAAGCCGGGATATAGTGCCCTTAACCGTGCATTCGCCACAGCCAGAGGGCGAAGCGAGCAGATCGTCAGAAGAGGAGCTTCCTGAGGTTGGCGTAGATCAGGGCCTTAGTCTCGGTTTCGTCCAATCCTAGCAAAGCGGCCAGTGGAACGAGTGTCCGCCCCGCATCTGTAGGCTCAGCGGCACGATCTCCTACCTTAATAAACGGACCGTCCGTTTCGGTCAGGAGACGTTCGCGCGGCAGAGATCGTAGAAATGCCGTTTTACCTTCCTTGGCGAGCATCTGTTCGTTGATCGAGAAATAGCACCCGAGATCGGCCGCACGGCGTGCTTCCGTTGCCGAGCCCGTGAACCAGTGTAGCACCACCTTCCCGCGATCGGGCGGCATGTGAGCCTCGACCATATCGAGGACGATCTTCGTCGAACGTACGCTATGAACCGACAGGATCTTGTTACCGGCTTCGGCACAAGCTTCCAGTACGTGGGCGAAGACCTTCTTTTGCACGTCGAACGAGCTATAGTACCGCGGTCCCGCATCGAGGCCGACTTCGCCGACATAGCGCGTGTCGGGCAGAAACTTCTCCCATAAACCTATCTCGGCTGCCCTTTCACCCACAAGCTGAGGATGGAGGCCGAGGCCCGCACGCACATATTTCGTCGCTCCCGTCACTTCCGCGTTCCGCCGCCACGCCTTAGGCGTCGTCGTCACCGTGAGGGTGAAGACGCCTGCGCGTTCGCAACGCTCGACCGCGCGCTCGAAATCTGGATACAGGTCGAGGTGACAATGGAAGTCTACGAGATTGCTCATCCCCCATCTACCTCGGGCGCGTACGAACGCCATCCAGCAATCGCCCGACTTCCTCCAGACCACGCGCGTAGACCCCTGCCATGCGGCCTTGGTCATCCAGATCATGGTCGTAGAGCGGGCCGGGTTTATGGATGAGGATCTTCGCCAGGTCGGGTCGGTCGCGGAGCCGCGCGATCGCCAGCTGAAACGAACGGATCTGTACGCCTTCTGCTTCCGCGCTGTTCAGCGGGCGCTGGTGCAGGTCTTCGAGGAAGTACTCCGTCGGATCGCCGTCCGGCATCGATGCCCGTCGGATGAGACACGGAACGCAGTATCCACAATGTCCTTGAGCATAGCCCGCCCACCGCAGTTTCGCGGGGGACGAACAGGAGATCGATTTGTCGGCGATCGTCATGAGGAACGGCTTGTCCGTGCAAGCATCGACCATCTCGCCCTTGGTCATCGCCCAATAAGGGTTTGACAGTGACCCATCAATGCCGAGTGCGGCGACAATCTCGCGCCAGCGCGCCATGTAGAATGGGTGTGTCGTTCGGGTACTCAGTGCCCCGAGACGTAGCGGATCGAGCGGCACGTTAAGCGCGATAAGACCATTTTCAGGCACTTTGAGGTCGAATGGCCGACGCAGCGCCGTTCCGGCCGCAACACCGAAGGCGAAGAACAGAAACGATCGCGCCCTAGTCGACGTCTCCGATCCGACGCCTTCTGCCAAGTCATGCGCGAAGACCATCGGCAGCCTCACCCATTCGAAACGACGCCGCGGGAATTTCGCCTTGAGCGCCGCGTGGCAAAGATACTGCGCCTTGCTCCCCGCACCCTCGCCAGCATGGCTCACCAGCAGGGGCCGCTCATCGGCCGCAAGGCTATCGACGGCGCCGATCAAGCTATCGAGGCCGCCAGAGAAGAGATTCACACCCCTGAGATCCGTATTGAGCAGCGGTGCGTCACCACCGAGCCTTCCCTTGCCCAATGGCCGGGTGCGGAACTCAATCTCCCATCGGTCGCCGCTCAGGAAGCCTAATGCGCGGTTGATCACCGGTCGCGCCCTTTCCCACGTAGCGACGTCACTGACTGGCAACGAGATGCGTATCTCGCGGGTCCAGCCATCCTGGGCTTCGGTCGCGCGTGCGATCCGCGTATCCGCCGCGTAGACGAGGGCGCCAAGTGCCAGCAGGTCGATGCCGATCTCACTGGGAACTACATCGAATTTGCGCAGCTCGTTGAGCGCCGTCTGGACCCCATAGGCCATCCCGCCTGCATTCAGGAGCTGGACGTCGGATCGGACTTCGTCGGTCCGCGTCGAGACAGTAGGATCGTCCGTGGATCCCAATTTTCCGACGAGGAGATGACGCTTCATCGTGCCGCCTCCGCATCGCCCATCGCTTGGAGGATCTGGAAGGCATCCTCGTAGACCGATGTCACGAAACCGTTGATCTGGTCGGGTGAAAGCGTCTGGATGTTACTACCGGAACGCGCCACGGCGTCGGTTACGCCGCGCAGGATGAAATCGTGCAGCATATCCTCGACCTTCTGAGCCGCCGCCGGGTTCGCGGGCAAGGCCACCGCCTTGGTCCCGATGTCATTGCAGATGCGGGCTTCGATCGTGTGCGCCACATAAAGCTCAAAGACCGTTGTCATCTGCTCTGAGGTCAAACCGTCGATGTCAGTGATGCCGGCTTCAGCTAGGTCGGCGATCGTCTCTATGAAAGCGTTGCGCGCGATGCCTTGATCTATCGACCCATCTTCCGGACAGACATAGTCCGCCAGACCCGCGAACACTTCCTCGATAGGACGTCCGGCGAGCGCGGTGAGATTAAGCTCACGCAAGGTCTCTGCGATCCCGTTGGCCTGCACCGATTGCAGCATCCGGACCACGTTGCCGCCGGATGCGCGAGCGGTGCCCATCCGCTGCGCTGCGCTGCGCGGGCTCCCCATGGACGAGCGCACATAACCTGATACTGCCCGGCCCAGACTGCGCCGATCGGTGCCCCCAGAACGTGCAAACGTCGTAAAATTGGCGCGTGGGGCCGTGAAGCGACCTGCTGGACCGGGTGGCGGGAGTGGCGGCGCGGCCAGCGCATGTTCGCCATCACCGCTATCACTATCGGCACCATCCTGCCCCTCGCCTGCGTCATCACCGGCCCCATCGTCCCGGTCGCTATCGTCGACGAAGGAGGGCACCAGCGGGCGATCGTTATTGGGGCCGTCGAAGGTCGAGGACGTGCCCATCAGCCCTTCACCTTCGTCCGCAGAGCGGCGGTCGCGCTCGCGGCCAGCGCCGGATTGTCGGTTGCCTTGCTCCATCGCTCCAGCAGAGTCTGGAAGCGCTGTCTTTCGGCGTCTTCGGTGATCACTTCCGACCAACCCTTGACGATCCAGGGACCGCTTGAGGCGGGCAGCGTTCCGAGCATGTCCAAGAGGGCCGACTGCAGGTGCGGTTGCGTACGCACGAGGATCGTCGCGCCGTCGATGCCAGCGGGTGGTCGCGAGAAATCACCCGCACCTAGGATTCGCCGACGCACATAATCGAACACGAGCGAGGCTTCGGGCTTTGCGAGCGCCCGCAGTTCCGCATCCATCCCCGAGACGACCATGCGACGCCCCATCAGCCGTTCGACGACCGCTGCCAGCGGACCGAGAGCAGAGGCTGCTGCGAGATAGTCCTTCCGGTCCTTGGTGACGAATAGATACGGACGCAAATCAACATCGCTTAAGGGTGGCTGAAGTTTTGCCCAAGCCTTGATGACGTCCGACGCCTGCCATTGCGTCAGGACTGGATTTTCGACTGTCGCAGGCCCGGGGGGCGCGACTTTCTTCTCTTTCCCTCCTGCCACAAGAGGTGCAGGGGACCGAACTGTGTCGAGTTTGGGTCCTTCCTCGAGGACAGCGAGGTCTTTGCAACGACCATAGGGATCGTTCGCCGACGCCAGGCCGATCTCGTCGAACAACGTGGGGATGAACCGTTCCGCTAGCATGAGCTTGGCCAGCACCGGCAATTTGACCGCAGCCCCGAAGCCCCGTGCGTCCGCCGTCCGCTTGCGGAGCAGCAAACTGTTGAGGAATCGCTTGATCTGCCGCGGGTTGCCAGACGTCCCACTAGCCAGCAGTGGGACGATCTGTTCGGTCAGCACGAGATCGTCCGCAACATCCTTCGCGCGCGCGCCCAGCGCAGCTTGGACCGCAGCATTATCGAACCTAGTAGGATCCCATGGGCGCCTCAGCGCCTCGCGCGCCACCGCCACCAACACCTTGAATTGCGCGTCTTCGTCACCGAGCCGTGCGCCCACGAGGAGCAAGGTCACATAGATATGCGTCTCAACCCCGCCGAGCGCCGGGATGCGAAACGGGATCTGGATGAGTTTCTCGAGATAATTACGCGCATAATCACGCGGACCGGTAGTATCCGGTAAGTCAGGGAAGTGCTTACGTACCGAATATTCGATCATCGCCTCGTCTGCTGCGATGACGAAGGCAGTGCGGTCCATCATCACGAACAAGCGCATCGCTTCAAGCGTCTCGATCGCAGGCTCGGGCAGGCAGCGGTCGAGATCGTCGATCAGGACGACCAACTGCTTCAGTCCCGCGCGATTTAGTAGTTCATCGAATGCCTTACGGAATTCCTCGACTTCCTGCGGGACGCGTCGGCTTTCCTTCTCCTTCAATAACCCCTCGGCACCTTCGATGACCTTGTCTATCTGCTCCCTGTCGGCATACTTGGCCGGGTCCGCGAAGAAGCCTTTCACCATGCCGACGACCGCGCCGACATGATCGGGACTGGGCAAACCCGACATCGCGGTGAACGCGAGCCCACCGCCCATCCGCGCTACCTTGAGCCAGTCGATGCGCTTGACGACATCCTTGACGGCATCGGCTGCCTTCGTCGTCAGCGACCTCTTCTCGATCAGCTGCGTGACCACGCCTTCAATCAGCGCGATCTTCGCATCCTCTAGTCCCTGGAACCGCCATGCGTTGAACTTAATGCACAACGTCTCGTCATGATCGGCGAACGACGCTTCGATCATCTCCAGCACGCTCGATTTGCCCGCTCCCCAGTCACCGTGGACACCAACGGTGACGGCGCGCTCGGAATCTTCGGTAATGAGGCCGACAATAGTCTTGGCGATCGCATCGTTGTTCAGCAAATCGAAAGTGGTCTCGTTGTCCGCAAGCAGCATTTACCCCCCCGGAGAGAGACTGGTTGGGCCAGACGTCTCCGAAAGCTATCATGCATCTTGCGATGACTAGATCAAGAGGCGTCGGTATTAAAGCAAAGAGGAGCCAGACAACTGCCAGATGAAAATTGGCCGTGCGAAGAACATGCACCGAAGGCAAAAGGCAGCTTCCGCCTTCAAGTCGGGCGCACATGCCGATGAACAGCTTTCCGCACAGCGGGCATAACCAGCATGCGCCTCTCGACCGAATTGGGCCGGAAGCGGATTGCCTGCTTTAGGTCTTGCAACTCGGCAAAGTGGACGTTCACGTTGGGGCGATTTCTACGTGCGATCGCGCTATC
>NZ_BJMV01000010.1 GCF_006539345.1 Acetobacter peroxydans | reverse complement strand
CTGCGCAAGGGATCGGTATTTCCGCGCGCATGACGCGCGGCGGACTGCATTGAAACCGGGCGCGCTGCCCATTTTCGGGGGTGTTCTTTTGGCTTTGAATGTTTTGTCAGCCATTGTCTTTTGCCTTGTTTCATAGCCCTGCCAAGGGCATAGCTTCGCAACCGGCGCTCCTGGCGTCGGGCGGTTGGCAGCGTGTGAAACAAGGTGAACTCACGCCCTACCTATTCCCCAGACGATAAACAGCTTTCACCGTTCACCGCTGGACCATAAGTCCGGGTGTTCTATTTGGTAGGCCACCCGACATAGGGGCCACCTGTTTCAGTGCGCTGCCAAGCGCACGGTCATATTAGCATACCCCCAAAGCCGCTGCCATAGCGCCTCGCCGCTCATTGATTTTGATACTTTGAATGTCGTGTACAGGGCGATTGAGGTCCGTCCGGTTAACGCATGACGGACAGGCGGTTTTTTTGGGGGACTACCGTCTGTCCGGTATCCGATCGGAATCGCCGATAACGGATATTACTACGATAAAGCCTGTTGCTACAGGATATTGCTGACTGGCGTATTTTGTGCTTGGGACATTCGATTTCTCCCCAAATACTCAAAAATTGTTGTCTATGTCCCTATGATTTATTAATATGTAGTTATACTAGGTAAGCAAAAAAGAGGCTTGCAGAGCTGTCGGATTGAATGCACAATCTTTACACTTGGTAGGTTTTCTTGGCCCATGCGGTAAAGAGTCTTCTTGCGTAAATACTTTCAGAGGCCATTTATAGCTAAAAGCGCTTAAAGGGAATATATTAATGGAAAAGACGGATTTTCATGATGCATTGCAACGTGGCGCTAAAGGTAAGGCCATTCTGTTCTGTGGTGCTGGCGCATCTTTAGATGCGCTCAATTTCGGGTTAAAGGAGTTACCCTCTGTCAATCCGCTTTTGGAAAAATTTAATCATTTTCTAAATACAAAATATACAAGGCTACCTATTGCTGCTTCTCGGGTGGCAGATTTCTCTCTTCAAGAATATTATAAAATCATTACAGATTCCTTTACTGTCAAATCTGTATCGGATGATATGAAAAAGATTATGGCTTTTCCATGGAGTCGCGTTTATACAACAAACTATGATAATAGCATTGAATTATCATGTGGTGAAATAGAAAAAAATCACCAAACGATGACCGCAAAAGATTCTCCAAGCAACCTGATAAAAGATCGCCTTCCTATTATTCATCTTCATGGTTTTGTTAATCATTTCCGCGTAGATACTATCAGGGATGAGTGTATTCTGGATTATTCATCGAATGTAGCAAATAGTGTCTATAGCGGTTTGTGGGCTACAGAACTCAAAAATGACATATCTACATCTGACGTAATAGTATTTTTAGGTTATTCTTTGTATGACCCTGAGATTGCAAAAATTATCTTGCAAGGTGGATTTTCAAAGAAAAAGATATTTTTTATTAACTCCAGAATCGAGAATGAAGAGCTTGAATATATGCAAAGCCAGTTTGGTAGTCCGATAAATATAGAAAAGGATGGTTTTGCTAGAGTGATCGAGAGTATTCCTAAAAATATCGAACCCTCTGAGAAGAATTACGTATGTTTTCTCTCGGCCCGAAATTTCGTAGCAGATCATAATATAGTTACATATCAAGACGTTAATGATTTATTTATATTCGGGAAAGTCATAGACGGCTTGATACAAGCTGACATAGTAAATGAAACTTCGAATTATATAATTAAAGTAAAGGCAGTCGATAGAGTAAAGAAAGAAATTTCAAGCGGGAAAACGTTAGTTTCTCTTTATTCACCTCTAGGTCATGGGAAAACTATATTAACTAAAATTCTTGCTGCGGAGTTGGGGAAAGAGAGGGATGTCTTTCTTACGATTCGGAACCAGCAGGAATTTATGGAAGAAATTTTATATATCATTAAGAATTTTCATAATCCTATAATAATAATAGATGACTACTATAAATACGCACGATACCAAATGGCTTTGTCAAGTTTATCATCGAAGGATGTAACTTTTATTTTTACATCTAGGCTCAATGTTTTTGAAACGCGAAAAGAAGAGCTTAACTCTCTATTTTTGAATCATGACGTTGTTGATTTTCGAGTTGGATTACTTGAAGTAGAGGATGCTGGACAACTTGTCCCGTTAATAAACCAGGCAGGTATGTGGGGAGATTTGTCAAATATTTCTGATGAAGAAAAATCAAAAAAATTACTTTCTATGGATAAGAATGGATTCCAAAGGAATTTTGCCGATATATTAATTGGACTAATGGATTCCAGTGATATGATTGGGCGCATTAGAAAAGAGCTTCATATTCTGAAATCAATATCAGTGGATGCATACAATATTGTTCTTCTTTCTATATATCTTGAATTTACAAATAACCATGTGAACGAATTTGTAATAGATCAAGGCCTTGGCGTAAGACTTTCTGATATATCAAAAAATGATAAGGTTATAAATATATTCAGGATTTTCTTTTCATCAAATGGAATGTCCGGTGGATATTTCTCTGGCTCGCTCTTTGCAAAATACGCGATAGAGAAGATTTGCGATTCAGATGATTTGCTTGGCGTAATAGAATTTGCCGCAAATCGATTTGCTGGTATTCGCGATATTTCTCAAGAAGCCAAATTACTATTGACCGACCTTCTTAGGTTTAATTATCTAAAAGTAATATCAGGCAATATTCGGTCGAGACTTGAAAGAATAAAAAATTTATACTCTCATCTCTCTGCAAATCCGAACCTTAATAGGGATGATCTTTTTTGGAATGCGTTTGGCATGTGTGAAAGACAGATGGGAAATTTCAAGGATGCCATCAGTCATTTCAGAACGGGAATAAGTTACGCGAAGAATAGAGGCGGAACATATGTTCCATATCACGCTCAAAACCAGCTTATTATCTGCCTTCTAGAGCGAGGGGTCGAAATTGATATAGATCAAGATACTGCATATCGAGATACGATTGAAGTAGTAGACCTTTTAATGGTGCAAGCTGACGATGAAAGAGAATATGGACGAGGGCAGGCCTTTAAATGGCATCAAGAATTAAAGTGTTTTCTTGAAAAATATTACAAATCGTTCTCTGAAGCAGAAAAAGCCCGTATAACCGTCAAATATATACGGTACGTAAAATTTATAAAAGAAAACGTCATGGGGTGGAGAGGGCGAAAGGAGGCGAGCTTCATGGTTGCAACATTGGAAACTTTTTTAAGATCAAACCCATTGGGAAATTAGGGCCCAAACTTAAATATGTATGTTGAATTGTATTTTCGTTGGAGCTGTCTCATTACGTTTGAAGAAAATTTTCCGCTTTAACGGCACAAGCGGGCTTTGGACGTATTAGATAGAAGTTTAGTGACCATCGCCGGTTCGGCCGCGTAGGAATGGATAGCACCTTGCGACTGCCACGCGCCCGTTCCGGAGCAGGATCATAGACTGTTGTCGAGCGATGTATCCGCTTTGTGGTTAGAATAAACTATCGGCTTAACGTCTCAGCTGAAGCGTAAGCGGACTCCGTCTTGCACACTTGCCTAACCCCATAACGGATCATCTACAAAGCCCACAAAAGAAAGGCCCACCCCGTGCGTGAGGGTGGGCCTTGTGGCGTGTTATTCCGCCGCAGGTACGTAAACGCGGCCGCCGGCTTTGCGGAATTCCTCGTTTTTCTGTTCCATACCGGCAAGGCGGATTGCATCTTCGCGCAAATCCTGACTGATCCGCATGGAGCAGAATTTTGGCCCGCACATGGAGCAGAAATGCGCTGTTTTGTGGGCCGTGCGGGGCATGGTTTCGTCGTGATAAGCGCAGGCCGTATCCGGGTCGAGCGAGAGGTTGAACTGATCCTCCCACCGGAAGGTGAAGCGCGCGCGGCTCAGGGCGTCGTCACGTCGGCGGGCAGCCGGGTGGCCCTTGGCCAGATCAGCCGCGTGGGCCGCAATCTTGTAGGTGATAACGCCCGTTTTCACATCATTGCGATCCGGCAGGCCCAGATGTTCCTTGGGCGTGACGTAGCAGAGCATGGCGGTGCCAAACCACCCGATCATGGCCGCGCCAATAGCGGAGGTAATGTGGTCATAACCCGGCGCAATGTCCGTCGTTAATGGCCCAAGCGTGTAGAAAGGGGCCTCGTCACATTCGCGCAACTGCTTGTCCATGTTCTCCTTGATCTTGTGCATGGGCACATGCCCCGGCCCCTCAATCATGACCTGACAGCCCTTGGCCCAGGCAATTTTGGCCAGTTCGCCCAGTGTTTCCAGTTCGGCAAACTGCGCGGCGTCGTTGGCATCGGCCGCGCAGCCGGGGCGCAGGCCATCACCCAGCGAGAAAGAGACATCATAAGCGCGCATGATGTCGCAGATTTCCTCAAAATGTTCGTACAGGAAGCTCTCGCGGTGGCCGTTAAGGCACCAGCTTGCCATGATGGAACCACCGCGCGAGACAATGCCCGTCACGCGTTCGGCGGTCAGTGGCACATGCTGCAGGCGCACACCGGCATGGATGGTAAAGTAATCCACGCCCTGCTCGGCCTGCTCGATCAGCGTATCGCGGAAAACCGGCCAGTCGAGCTTCTGCACATCGCCGCCAACCTTTTCCAGCGCCTGATACAGCGGCACGGTGCCAATGGGCGTGGGGGCGTTGCGCAAAATCCAGTCGCGGATGTTGTGGATATTCCGCCCGGTGGACAGGTCCATAACCGTATCCGCGCCCCAGCGGATGGACCACACCAGCTTTTCCACTTCCTCGGCGGCGGAGGATGTCACAGCCGAATTGCCGATATTGGCGTTAACCTTAACCAGAAAGTTCCGTCCGATAATGACAGGCTCAAGCTCGGGGTGGTTGATATTGGCCGGAATAATGGCCCGCCCGCGCGCAATTTCCTCGCGCACGAATTCAGGCGTGACAAAATCCGGCAGCGCGGCCCCGAAGGACTCGCCATCAGCCCGGCGTATGGCGGCATCGGACGCCGCCTGTTCACGGCTCAGGTTTTCGCGGTGCGCGACATAGATCATTTCTTCGGTAATGATCCCGGCCTTGGCAAACTCATACTGTGTCACCATCTGGCCGGGCTTGCCCTTCAGCACCGTATGGGGGGCGGGGCAGGGGGCCACAAGGTTCGCGCCGTCGGCATTGCCGTTGTCCTCGGGGCGGACAGCGCGCGGCGTGGCCTGTTCATACCCGCGCAGCGCCAGCCATGGGGAGCGGATGCGGGGCAGGCCACGGTTGACGTCAATTTTGGCCGCCGGGTCGGTATAGGGGCCGGATGTATCGTAAACCCGCAGCGGTGGCTCGTTCGCATCCGGGCTGAGCATAATGTCGCGGAAAGGCACGAGAATGTCCGGGCGTCCGGCCGGGCTGCTATAAACCTTGGCCGAGCCGCGAATAGGCCCGGTGGTGACATGGCCGGGGGCCGGAGCCGCCGTGTTGGCGGGCTTGGGGTTGCCGCCCGCATGGGTTTCCGGGGTGTTTGCGCGGGCCGCGTCAGGCGATGACAGGGTGGAAGACATTGTTTTTCTCCTCCGCCGAGGAGGACAGGCCAGACCGTACACCCCGTACAGATACGCGCACGCGCGCAACCCTGTGGGGTGTTCTTGTCAGGCACCAGTCCCTCCGCCGGTATGAGCCGGATCAGGTTCCCCATCCGGGCCTCATGCCCGGATGGCAGGGTCGCCACGGTGCCTCCTTGCGGATGGCGTTAAGTGGCCTCTCAGTTCCTTGCCGGAACCCCCCTTGGTAGGGCTCAGCAGATAACCAAGGTCCGGTAACTGTCAAGAAAAATTCGGACAGAATAACAAATCCGCGCGGGCCGTACAGAGGCCGGAAACGGGCCGCACGCGCACGAATACAGACGCGACAATAGAGAGAAAATTTTCAGATGTGAAATGGTTTTTGTTTATGCCAAGGTTTTATCATGGTAAATGAAAGAAAATCAGTTCTTAATGCTCTGAATGTCCTTGAAATATCGCCCCATGCCGGGCGCATATTGTGGCTTGCGGTCTTTGTGTCTGCCATATGTGGCGGGCTTTATGGCTATGACACCGGCATAATTTCCGGTTCTTTACTTATAATGGAGAGAGACTTTCATCTTTCTTCTGTTCAGGAAGAACTCATTACCTCAGCCATTCTGGTTGGCGCGGTGCTGGGGGCTGTTGGCGTATCGTGGCTGTCCGAGCGGTTCGGGCGGCGGAGTTCTGTCATGATTGTGACCGCCGTGTTCACCACCGGCGCACTGGCCTGCTCGCAGGCGCCGGATGTTACAACGCTGATTCTGGCGCGCGTCTATCTGGGTCTGGCGGTTGGCGGTTCCACGCAGGTGGTGCCCACCTATATTTCCGAACTCGCCCCGGCCAGCCAGCGCGGCAATCTGGTGACGGTGTTTAACGTGGCAATCGGGGTGGGCATCTTTCTGGCTAACCTCATCGGTTTTTCCATGCGCGAAAGCTGGGGCTGGCGGCCCATGATTGCCGTGGCGGCAGGCCCGGCGGCCTTTGTGTTTGTCTGCATGTTCTTCATGCCCCGCAGCCCGCGCTGGGTGGCGGAAAACGAGGGGCTGGTACCTGCGCTGGAGCAGCTTGGGCGGGTGCGCTCGTCACGCAAGCTAATCCGGCGTGAAATCACCGAAATCCATGACAGCGTTGCGGGTATTGAGGACAAGGAACGTGGCTGGCGCGGCCTGATGCTGCCCTGGGTACGCCCGGCCCTGATCGCGGCGCTCGGCACGGCGTTCTTCACGCAGGCTGGCGGGCTGGAGATGATGATCTACTATACCCCCACTTTCCTGTCCGATGCCGGGTTTGGCGGGGCGGGTGCCCTGCTTACCAGCCTCGGGGTTGCGACGGTCTATCTGGTTATGACCCTGCTGGGCTGCCTGTTTGTGGACAGGATCGGGCGGCGCAGGCTGATGCTCATCATGGGGCCGGGCTCGGTGCTGAGCCTGCTGGGGCTGGGGTTTGTGTTCGCCCTGCATCCAGCGCAGGGTAGTGTAGGAAGCTGGCTGGTCATCGCCTTCCTGCTGCTGTTCATGGTGTTCAACGCTGGCGGTATTCAGGTCGTGGGGTGGCTGCTGGGGGCTGAAATGTTCCCACTGTCCATGCGGGCGGCGGCGTCGAGCGTCCATGCGGCGGTGCTGTGGGGGGCTGATCTGCTGGTGACGGCCACAGCCCTGTCCCTCGTGCAGAAAATTTCGCTAGGGGGCGCCATGTGGCTGTATGCCGGGGTTAATCTGGCGTCGGTGGTGTTTGTCTGGTTCTGCGTACCGGAAACGGCGGGGGCCTCGCTGGAGGATATCGAGAACGCGCTCCGCACCGGCGCATTCCGGCCCACGGCGGCAAACGGGCGGCGCATTGTGGCGGCGATGCCCGATGGCCCCGCCGCATCGACAGCCGGTGAGGTCTCGCCCGCCCTGACCTGACAGGCTTGTGCCGCAGCACAACAACAAAAAGGGCGGCTCCCATCACAGGAGCCGCCCTTTTTGTGGCCTGCCATCCATTCCCTGGCGGGAGCGGCGGACAGGGCCGGTCTTACTGTGCGCGGGCCGTAAACTGCTCCAGCCAGTGAATGGTGTATTCACCCTTCTGGAACTCGGCATCCTCAAGAATACGCCGGTGCAGCGGAATGACGGTCTGGATACCTTCCACCACAAATTCGTCCAGTGCGCGCTGCATCCGCGCAATAGCCTGCGCGCGGGTGGGGGCGTGGACAATCAGCTTGGCGATCATGCTGTCATAGAACGGCGGCACCCGGTAGCCGGTGTAAAGGGCGCTGTCCACGCGCACGCCCAGCCCGCCCGGCGGGTGATAGACCGCAACCGTGCCGGGGCAGGGGGTGAAGGTGGCCGGGTCTTCCGCGTTGATACGGCATTCGATCGCATGGCCGGAGAAGGTGATATCCTCCTGCGTGTAGCCAAGCTTTTCACCAGCGGCCAGGCGGATCTGCTCGCGCACCAGATCGACATCGCACACCATTTCCGTGACAGGATGCTCGACCTGAAGGCGGGTGTTCATTTCAATGAAGCAGAACTGCCCATCCTGATACAGGAACTCGAGCGTGCCCGCGTTACGGTAGCCCATGCGAGACAGGGCTTCCGTTGCAGTGCGGCCGATCGTGTCGCGTTCCTCGGCGCTAAGCGCGGGGGAACCCGCCTCTTCAAGCAGCTTCTGGTGGCGGCGCTGTAGCGAGCAGTCGCGTTCACCAAAATGCACCACGTTGCCGTAGTTGTCGCCCAGGATCTGGAGCTCGATATGGCGCGGGCGGTCCATGTATTTTTCCATGTAAACCGCGTCATTGCCAAAGGCAGCGCGCGCCTCTGTCCGGGCCATGTTCCAGGCATCGGCCAGTTCGTCGGCTGAATGCGCGACTTTCATGCCGCGCCCGCCGCCGCCGGCCGCCGCCTTGATCAGCACGGGGTAGCCAACCTCTTCCGCCACGCGTCGGGCTTCGTCCAGATCGGTCAGCTCGCCGTCCGAGCCGGGCACCAGCGGCACGCCAAGGGCGAGCATGGTGGTTTTGGCCGTAATCTTGTCGCCCATCATGCGGATATGCTCCGCCGTCGGGCCGATGAAGGTCAGCCCGTGGGCTTCCACGGTTTCGGCAAAATCCGCGTTTTCCGACAGAAAGCCGTAGCCGGGGTGAATGGCTTCCGCTCCGGTGATGGTGGCAGCCGAAAGAATGGCCGCCACATTCAGGTACGACTCGCGTGATGCAGCCGGGCCGATACACACAGCCTCATCCGCCAGACGCACGTGCATGGCATCGGCATCGGCAGTGGAGTGGACGGCCACGGTCTTAATGCCAAGCTCCCGGCAGGCGCGCAGGATGCGAAGGGCGATTTCGCCGCGATTGGCGATCAGGATCTTGGAAAACATCACTCAATAATGGCAAGCGGCTGGCCGAATTCCACCGGATCACCCGAGGCGACAAGAAGCGCCTTGAGCGTGCCGCCCTTGGGCGCCTTGATCTGGTTAAAGGTTTTCATGGCTTCGATCAGCAGCAGGGTCTGGCCCGCGGTCACGATCTGGCCTTCCGACACGAACGGCGGCGAGGACGGGTCGGGCGTCAGATAGGCCACGCCCACCATGGGGCTGGACACAGCACCAGGGTGGCGCGAGAGATCGGCCGCAGCAGGCGCTGCCGCAGGGGCCGCCACGGGCGCCGGAGCCGCCGCCACGGCAGGCGCGGCAGCAGCCACGGCCTGCACGGGGGCGGGCATACGCGCCACGCGGATGCGGCATTCCTTTTCCGCTATCTCGATTTCGGTCAGGCCGGTTTCAGCCAGAATTTCAGCCAGAGCCCGGATGGCATCCGCGTCCACGAGCAGTCCGCTCATCGGTTGTCCTCATTTGCAATAAGATCAGTCATTGCCTGCAATGCCAGAGAATACCCTCCTACGCCTAGCCCGCAGATAACGCCTGTGGCGGCGCGGGAGACGTAGGAATGATGGCGGAATGGCTCGCGGCGGTGGATATTGGAGATGTGAACCTCAATTACCGGCAGGTCCGTGGCCAGAAGCGCATCAAGCAGGGCGATGGAGGTATGACTGTACCCTGCCGGGTTGATCACGATCCCCCGCGCCCGCCTGCGGCACTCCTGAACCCAGGAAATCAGCTCACCTTCGGTGTTGGTCTGGCGGAAATCTACCGCCAGGCCAAGCTTTTCGGCCGTACGCAGGCAAAGCTGCTCCACGTCGTCCAGTGTGGCCCGACCGTATATTTCGGGTTCACGCTGGCCGAGCATGTTCAGGTTCGGGCCGTTCAGAACAGCAATGAGAGGTCTTTCCATAATAGAGGAGGGGCCTAGCACGATGCCGTGTTCTCTCCAAGAGAAGACAGCACGCCCATGATGCGGCGGAGCATGAAGGCAGGGCATCCGGGTGCTGTGTCGCGGCGGCGAACAGGGGCGGGTGGGCCTTATTTTCGCCATGCACGGGGGGCACACAGCAAGGTAGTCCCGTCTCTCTCCGTGGCGGGCAAAAGCAGAAAAAGGTTGATTCCGGTGGCCCAAGGCGGTCATCTACACGGGTGTTGAGCCCAGATTCACGGAAATGGAGTAGGCAAATGCCAGTCCAAAACCGGAGACGAGCGGGATGGTTGACCGTGCTTGCCGCCCTTTTTGCAGGGGGGGGAAGCGTGGCCGCCCGCGCTGGAGACCTGCCCGAACGCGCTGGCACAGCGCAGTCAGGCCTGGCGCAGGCCGCTAACACACAGTGGGCCGACTCCGTAACCCGCGCCCTGCGCGCCCGCAGCCATGAAGATGCCGCCCTGCGTGCCTTCGGTGGTGATGCGCAGGCGGGTGCAGGCGTCGAATCAGCCGATGGTCGGCCGGTGCAGACCGGCATGGCAAGCTGGTATGGCGGGCATTTCCATCACCGGCGGACGTCTTCCGGTTCCGTGTTTGACAGGGCAAGCCTGACGGCCGCCCACCCGACTGCCCCTATAGGGAGCAAGCTGCGTGTGACGTCGGAAGAAACCGGACGGTCGGTGGTGGTAACGGTCAATGATCGTGGCCCCTACAAGCAAGGCCGGATCATCGACCTGTCCCATGCCGCCGCCGCGCAGATCGGGATGCTCGGTTCAGGCGTTGCGCATGTGCGGATTGAAACCGCAAGTGCTAGCGAAGTGGCTGAGGCCCCGGAAAATCTGGGTCTGGGAGCGGATGAGCTGATCATTCCTCAGAGCCACGTGCCGACAGGCCACCATACAAAGGTGAGCCATAAATCCGTGGCGCACATCCACGCCGGACGCAGGATCGCGGCCCGGCGCTGAAGCCGCTACCCCACCACAGGCCCGATCGTCAGGAATAAGGAAAACCCGGCTTAGCGGCGGGGTGAGGGGTCTGTTTCGTCGCAGCCCGGCTCTTCAGGGGTCATGCTATGCCAGATGATCAGTCTGGGCTGGCCTAGCGCGTAGCTTTCCATTTCCGCATTCAGTTCAGCACCCATGAGCACCACCCAGGCGGTGACGAAAAGCCACATCATAATGATGATGAACGCCCCGAGCGGGCCGTAGGAGGTGTTGTAACTGGCCAGATGCGCCACATAATACGAAAAGAGCTGCGAGGCGGGAATCAGCACAAAGGTGGCCAGCAGGGCGCCGGGTATAACCCAGCGCCAGCGTGTGCGCTGGTGGCGGCTGGGGCCATAGCGGTAAAGCGCGGACAGCGCCAGAATCTCGAAAGTGAACAGGGCGAACGGCCCGCTCAGAGTGGTCAGCACATAGGTTGAGCCCGGAGGGGCAGGGATGTGCAGCCACGACGACAAATGCAGCAGAAGCGGAATGGCCACCATCAGCGCAATGGTCAGCACTGCGCCCAGAATGGAGAAAAGGGTCAGGGCAAAGGCGGTGGCCTGAAAAACGAAAAAATTCCGGTCTTCCCGCGCGTTATAGGCCATGTTGAGCGCTGAGATGATGGAACGCGTCGCGGCGGAGGCCGACCAGAGTGCGACCGTGAGCGAAATGATCAGGTTGAGCGTCAGGGAGGTATGGGGCTCGTCTATCAGCACCTGCACGCGGTTCTGGATCAGCAGGAAAACGCTGGGCGGCAACAGGGGGCGCAGTGCGGCCATCTGTGGGGCGACGGTCTGCACGTCAAACGCTAGACCGTAGATTGAAATGAGGGCGCTGATAGCCGGAAACAGCGAGAGCGTGCTGTAGAAAGCGCAGCCTGCCGCCACCAGCGTGGAAGGCCCCGCCACCAGACTGCGCGTCGTGCGGGTGATGATACGCCGCCAGTCAGCCCAATGCAGGGCCAGAGGCGTATCGGGCCGGGGGCTGCCGGGGGAGACGACTGGGCCGGCCGTGGCGCGGCTCGGCCGTGTATCGGGGCGCTGATTCACGGGGTGCTTTTAGCGGTCACGGCGGCGTGTTGTCATGTTTTTTCGGCTGCTCATCTTTTTTCACTTGCTCTTGTGGCGGTTTGGCCCCATATGCGCTCCCCTACGCAGCAACGCACGTGCCACTGGCCCTCTGAGGTTACGCAACGACGTCAAGCGTTCTGGCAATCGGGATCGTCCGCGTTTTTTGGGCGGTCTGCCTTTGGTCGCTGGTCCGTTAGACCGTTTCGCAACGTCCTTCTCCGCTGTGCCTGCAGGGGAAGCCTGATCTGGGGGAGTGGGAGCTATGAATCCCAAAATTACCCGTTTCATTGCCGAAAAGAATCCGGCAACCCCTTGCCTTGTCGTGGATGTTGACGAGGTTGAAGCCCGTTACCGCGCCCTTGGGCAGGCTCTGCCGCAGGCCCGCATTTACTATGCCGTAAAGGCCAATCCTGCCCGGCCGATTCTCGATCGTCTGGTCGGGCTCGGCTCCTGCTTTGATGCCGCCTCGTGGGAGGAGGTCTCTCTGTGCCTTCAGGCCGGGGCTGATCCGGCGGCCATTTCCTTTGGCAACACGGTCAAGAAGGTTTCCGCCATCCGCGCTGCTTACGAGGCCGGTGTGCGGATGTTTGTCTTCGACTGCCGCGAGGAACTGGAAAAGCTGGCCCGTCATGCGCCAGGCAGCCGCGTCTATTGCCGCCTGCTGGTGGATAATTACGCAGCCGAATGGCCGCTGTCGCGCAAGTTCGGCACCACGGTGGAATCCGCCCGGGACCTGATGCTGGCCGCCCGTGACATGGGGCTGGACCCGTATGGCCTGTCTTTCCATGTGGGGAGCCAGCAGCTTTCGGCCGAGGCGTATGAAGTGGCGATTGCCCGCGTGGCAAGCCTGTTCACCGACCTGAGTGCTGCCGGGCTTGACCTGCGCATGATCAATCTGGGCGGCGGTTTCCCCATCCGCTACCGTGAGGACGTGCCCGAGATCGACCATTTCGCGGAGGCTATTTTCGGCGCCATGACCGAGCATTTCGGCAATGCCATGCCGGACATGCTGGTTGAGCCGGGCCGCTTCATCGTGGGCGAGGCCGGGGTGGTGCATACTGAGGTGGTGCTTGTCAGCGCGCGGGGCCGCACGGACGGGCTGCGCTGGGTGTATCTGGATATCGGCCGGTTTGGCGGTCTGGCGGAAACGGAGAACGAATCCATCCGCTACGCCATCCGCACCGGGCGTGACGGCGCGCCGTCCGGTCCCGTGGCGCTGGCCGGGCCAACCTGCGATGGCGCCGATATTTTGTATGAAAAGACCCGCTACGATCTGCCGCTCGATCTCGAATCGGGCGAGGTGATCGATCTGCTGGGCACGGGCGCTTATGTCTCCACCTACTGCTCGACCCGGTTCAATGGCTTTGCGCCGCTGGCTGAGCATTACATCTGAGCTGGCTGCCTTGCCGCCGGCAGCGGCAACGGGCTTGTAACCAAAGCGCGCCGTTTCTCTGAACGGCGCGCTTTTTTATTCCGCGCGGCTGTGCGCGGCAGGTGCGGGCCGCCGCGTTATTCAGTGGCCGCGCGTAATCCCGCGCCTGCCGCCAGCGGGCAAAGAGGCAGGGCCGCCGCCACGAATGCGCCCAGCAGCTCCAGATCGGGCTTCCACGGCAGGCCGGTTGCCGCTGCGTCGATGGCGGCGGCACCAAAGATCAGGGCCGGAGTAATCAGCGGCAGGGTCAGCAGGGGCAGCAGAACCCCACCCCGGCGCGCGCCGAGCACGATAGAGGCTCCCATGCCCCCGATAAGCGACAGCACGAGCGAGCCCAGCAGCAGCCCTCCCAGCAGAACCGGCAGCGCCGTGCCAGGCAGGCCCAGCATGATGGCCAGAGGCCCGGCGGCCAGCAGGAGCGGCAGGCCGGTTGTCAGCCAGTGCGCGGTCATTTTGGCCAGCGCCACAAGCGAGGGCGGCAGCCCCAGCAGCATGAGCTGATCTAGTGAGCCATCTTCCAGCTCCGCGCCGAACAGCCGGTCAAGCGGCAGCAGCGAGGCCAGCAGGGCGCACACCCAGATAATGCCGGGCGCCATGCGGCGCAGCAGTTCGGGCGAAGGCCCGAGTGACAGCGGGAACAGCGTGGCCGTGACGATAAAGAACAGCACCGCGCCCAGCGTGTCCGCACCATGCCGCAGGGCCAGCCGCAGGTCGCGCAGGACAATGTGCCAGAACAGCGATGTCATGGGTGGTAGTCCTCGTCTTCGCTGGCCTGGTGCCATTGCGTGTCGGGCAGCAGGGTGTCCGAAATAGGGTCCATGGCGCCCGGCAGGGCCAGCGTGGCAGGGGACTCCAGCGGCAGGGGCACATGTGTGGTGGCGACGATCAGCCCGCCTCGCGCCCGGTGTGCCGCCATGGCGGTTCCCAGCAGGGCAATGGCGGCGGTGTCCAGCCCCAGGCTGGGTTCATCCAGCAGCCAGAGCGGCGCCTGCGCCAGCAGGACTCGGGCGAGAGCGGTGCGGCGTTTCTGCCCGGCGGACAGCAGGCGGGCTGGCAGGTCTGCCAGAGGCACAAGGTCCATGGCGGCCAGTGCCGCGGGCAGATCATACGGGCTTTCGTAAGAATCGGGGCTGCCGTCCTGCGCGCGCTGCCGGGCGGCAAGCTGGCCCGCCGCAGCGAAAAGGCTCAGGTTTTCGCGCACGCTCAGGCCGGGCTTGAGCGCTTCCTGATGGCCTAGATAGGCAACCCGCCCGGCATGGGCGGCGCGGTCGTGCCGGGTGTGTTGACCATGCCACAGCAGAACGCCCGAATCCGGCTGGCGCAGCCCGGCCAGCACACGCAGCAGGGTGGATTTTCCCGCTCCGTTCGGCCCTGTCAGCAGCACGGCCTCCCCCGTACTCAGGCTCAGGCTGAGCGTATCGAGCACCAGCCTGTCGCCGCGGAATACCACAAGATTCTGCGCGACAAGCACAGGAGCACAGGCCGCGGAGGCGGCTTGCAGCGGCGGGAAAGACGGAGCGGCGGAGATAGGACTTCTCCTTATTGTTACCATGCGGGGCGGGGAAAGCGTGAAAGCTCTCGCTCTCGTGGTTGCTTACCCGCTTGTGCCTTTTACAAGTGCCGGTATGTTCTAGCCCCGACGGGATAGCAAGCCGATTGTCCGGCGGCGCCGGGTTTGACCGGACCGGACACGCATGGCGCACCATGCGGCGGTGTCCTGAACGCATCACCAGCCATCGGCTGTGATCGGGGAGAGAAACGACTATGAAATCGGTTGGGCACGATACACTTAAAACTGGCCGCACCCTTACGGTGGACGGCAAGACCTATCATTACTTCTCCATTCCTGAAGCGGCAAAGACCATCGGCGACGTAAGCCGTCTGCCGGTTTCGCTGAAGGTTCTGCTGGAGAACATCCTGCGTTTCGAGGATGGCCGTTCCTACAGCGTGGACGATGCCAAGGCCATTGCCGGCTGGCTGCCCAAGGGGAGCAGCTCCAAGGAAGTGCCTTTCAAGCCCTCCCGTATTCTCATGCAGGACTTTACGGGTGTTCCGGGTGTTGTCGATCTGGCGGCCATGCGCGACGGGATCGTGAACCTCAAGGGTGACCCGCAGAAAGTGAACCCGCTGGTGCCGGTTGATCTGGTGATCGACCATTCAGTGATGGTGGATTTCGCGGGTACCAAGGACGCGCTGCAGGAAAACATCACCCTCGAATTCGAACGTAATGCCGAGCGCTATGCGTTCCTGCGCTGGGGCCAGGAAGCGTTCGAGAACTTCTCCGTCGTGCCGCCTGATACCGGCATCTGCCATCAGGTGAACCTCGAATACATCGCGCAGGTGGCCTGGACTGCCAATGTCGGCGGCAAAGACTATGTCTACCCCGACTCCCTGTACGGCACGGACAGCCACACCACCATGATCAACGGTGCGGGCGTTCTGGGCTGGGGCGTGGGCGGTATCGAAGCGGAAGCGGCCATGCTGGGCCAGCCGATTGCGATGCTGATCCCCGATGTCATCGGTTTCCGCCTGACCGGCAAGCTGCCTGAAGGCGCAACGGCGACCGATCTGGTGCTGACCGTTACCCAGATGCTGCGCAAGAAGGGCGTGGTGGGCAAGTTTGTCGAGTTCTTCGGCCCCGCTCTTGACCATCTGCCCGTTGCCGACCGTGCGACCATCGCCAACATGGCGCCCGAATACGGCGCGACCTGTGGCTTCTTCCCGGTCGATACCCTGACGCTGGACTTCTTGCGCCAGACCGGCCGTGACGAACACCGCATCAAGCTGGTGGAAGAATACCTGCGTGCGCAGGACATGTTCCGCACGAACGAAACCCCCGAGCCCGTGTTCACGGATATTCTGGAACTGGATCTGGGCAGCGTCGTGCCGTCTCTCGCCGGCCCCAAGCGTCCGCAGGACCGCGTGGAACTGCGCAGCGCCAAGGTCGAGTTCGAAAAGGAACTGACCTCTTCTCTCGGCGTGCCCGCTGGTGAAGCAGACAAGAAGGTGCCGGTTGCGGGCACCAACTACGATCTGGGCCAGGGCGATATCGTGATCGCCGCCATTACCTCCTGCACCAACACGTCCAACCCGGCCGTGCTGATTGCCGCTGGTCTGGTGGCGCGCAAGGCGCGTGCTCTGGGCCTGACGCCCAAGCCCTGGGTCAAGACCTCGCTCGCTCCCGGCTCGCTGGTGGTGACGGATTACCTGAACCGTTCGGGCCTCACGGCTGATCTGGACGCCATGGGCTTCAACACCGTCGGTTATGGCTGCACCACCTGCATCGGTAACTCCGGTCCGCTGCCGGGCCACATTGTCGATGCGATCGAGAACAACAATCTCGTGGCCGTGTCGGTGCTGTCGGGCAACCGTAACTTTGAAGGGCGTATCTCCCCCAACGTCCGCGCCAACTATCTGGCCAGCCCGCCGCTGGTGGTGGCGTACTCGCTGCTCGGCACCATGCGCAAGGATATCACCACGGAGCCGCTGGGCACGTCCAAGGACGGCAAGCCGGTTTACCTGAAGGATATCTGGCCCTCCAACAAGGAGATCGCTGATCTGATCGCTTCCGCCATCACGCGTGAAGAGTTCATCAAGCGGTATTCCAACGTGTCCAAGGGCACCAAGGAATGGCAGGGCCTCAAGGTTGCGACCGGGTCTGAAACCTATAGCTGGGATACCAAGTCCACCTACGTGCAGGACCCGCCGTACTTTAAGGACATGGCGGTGGAGCCGGTTGCCCCCGGCAATATCGAAGGTGCGCGTATCCTCGCCCTGCTGGGTGACAACATCACCACCGATCACATTTCTCCCGCCGGTTCCATCAAGAAGGACTCCCCGGCTGGCCGTTATCTGATGGAGCATGGGGTCGATCCGAAGGACTTCAACTCCTACGGTTCGCGCCGTGGTAATGACCGCGTGATGGTGCGTGGCACGTTCGCCAACATCCGTATCAAGAACGAGATGCTGCCGGGCACCGAAGGTGGGTATTCCAAGCACTTCCCCGACGGGAAGGAAGGCGCCATCTATGATGTCGCGATGGCATACAAGAACGAGGGCGTGCCCCTGGTCGTGTTCGGCGGCAAGGAATACGGCATGGGTTCCTCGCGTGACTGGGCTGCCAAGGGCACCCTGCTGCTGGGCGTGAAGGCGGTCGTGGCGGAAAGCTTCGAGCGTATTCACCGCTCCAACCTGGTGGGCATGGGCGTTCTGCCGCTGGTCTTCAAGCCCGGCACAGACCGCAAGACCCTGGGGCTGAAGGGTGATGAAACCATCAGCATCAAGGGCGTTGACAAGCTCTCCCCCCGTATGGACGTGACCATGGTCATTACCCGTGCGGATGGTTCCACGCAGGAAGTACCGCTCCTGTGCCGTGTCGATACTCTGGACGAGGTCGAATATTACAGGCATGGTGGCATCCTTCAGTACGTCTTGCGCGGGATGACAAAAGCTGCCTGACAGATCTTCTGCACAGGGTGACATTCAGACCACCGGCCCGGTTCCCACCGGGCCGGTGGTTTGCGTTCAAGCACCCGTTGTTCTGCATGCAGAGCAGATTCATAAAAGTTTTGGCGAGGATGAAATCCTGGCCGGGGTCTCTATCGAGGTGCGCGAAGGCGAGCTGGTGTCCATCATCGGCCCTTCGGGGTGTGGCAAGTCCACGTTCCTGCGCTGTCTGAATTTTCTTGAACGGCCTGACCGGGGGCGGGTGAGCGTGCTGGGTGTCAGCATCGCCCGTGATGGCGGGCCGTGGCGGAGGGCGGATGAACACGCCGCCCATAAACTGCGAACCCATGTTGGCATGGTGTTCCAGAGCTTCAACCTGTTTCCACACCTGACCGTGCTGGACAATGTTCTGCTGGCCCCCCGCGTGGTCAAGGGCGAGCGGAATGCCACCATGCGCGACGAGGCCATGGCCCTGCTGGAAAAAGTGGGCCTGCGGCAGGTGGCGGACCGGTATCCGGTTTCGCTCTCCGGCGGGCAGCAGCAGCGCGCCGCCATTGCCCGCGCGCTGGCCATGCGCCCCGAAATCATGCTGTACGACGAACCCACTTCAGCCCTCGACCCTATCGTGGCGGAGGAAGTGCTGGGTGTCATGCGGACACTGGACGATGAGGGCATGACCCAGATTGTCGTGACCCATGACATGCGTTTTGCCCGGCTTGCGTCCGATATGGTCATTTACATGGATGCAGGCCAGGTGGTTGAGGCCGCGCCGCCGGAGGCGCTGTTCGTCAATCCGCAGGATGAACGGACCCGCCGTTTCCTTAGAACCGTATTATGAGGCGCCTTCCTATGCCTGTTTGTGAGCATGATGGCGCACGCGGGGTAAGCCTCGACCCCCATCGCGCCTGTCCCGCAGCGGTGTGCGCCACCCCATGGAAGGCCGCCTTGCGTGCGGTCGCACTGGGGCTGGTGCTCATGGTCTGGCTTGTCACGGCGGGCGTTCTGCCCGGCGGGCGTGCCATGGCGGCGGAAGACAAGCCCGCCGCCTCGCAAACTGTGCGCTGGGCTGCCGATTCCTCGGCTGACGTGCCCTATACGTTTCACGACCCCGCCGACCCCGAACGGCTGACCGGCTTCGAATATGATCTGATGCAGGAAATGCAGCGGCATATGGGTGTGCCGTTCCAGTTCGTGCAGAACGACTGGGACGGGCTGATCCCCGGCCTGCAGCGCGGCCTGTATGAAATGGTCATCTGCGGCATCGAGATGACCGCCGAACATGCCGATTCGATAGATTTCAGCGACCCTTACTACGTCACGTCCGAACGGCTGACCGTGCGCCGCAAGGGGCCGCAACTGACTACGCTGGCCTCGCTTTCCGGCCATGCGGTGGGCACACTCAAGGACACACAGGCCGCCCAGATTCTGGGGCGCAATCCCAATGTGGAACTGCGCACCTATGAAGAGGAAAGCGACGCGTTCATGGACCTCGTGAACGGTCGCACCGATGCGGTGCTGCTCGATGGCCCCATTGCCAAATATTATGGCGACACGAATCCGGCCCTGCACGTTGTGGGCGAACCGATCGGGCGGGTGGAATACGGCATTGCCTTCCCCAAGGGCAAGAACGAGGCTTTGCGCGCCCGCGTGAATGCGGCGCTGGCGGCCATGCGCGCGGATGGCACGCTCCACCGCGTGCTGGCGCGGTGGGATCTGTGGACCCCCGAAATGGTTCACCTGACGGGCGACGAAAGCGTGCTGGATATTCCGCCCACCGCATTCAATGCCTATGTGGCCGAAATTCAGGGCAAGAGCGGCTGGCGTGTGCGGCTTGAGCGGTATGTGGGCTTTATTCCACAGCTTATCCGCGCGGCGTGGCTGACGCTTCTGGTCTCTCTCAGCGCCATGGTGCTGGCGGTTGCTCTGGGGCTGGTGCTGGCACTGGTGCGCCTGTACGGCCCGGCGCCGCTGGCATGGACTGCAACCTGTTACGTCGAGATCGTACGGGGCACACCGCTGCTTATTCAGGTGCTGCTTATTTTCTACGGTTTGCCGCAATGCGGCATAAGCCTGACGCCGTTCGTGGCGGGGGTGATCAGTCTGGGCATGAACTATGCCGCCTATGAGGCCGAGAACTACCGCGCCGGTCTGCAATCCGTGGCGTTCGGGCAGACGGAGGCCGCACTGGCTCTGAACATGACGCACGCGCAGGCCCTGCGTTACGTGGTGATGCCGCAGGCGTTCAGGCTGGTCATGCCGGTCATGACCAACGACTTCATTTCCCTGCTCAAGGACTCGTCGCTCGTCAGCGTCATCACGCTGACCGAACTGACCCAGACCTATATCCGCCTGTCTTCCACCTATTTCGATTATTTCGGAACAGGGCTGATGGTCGGGTTGGCCTATCTGCTGCTGGGGCTGCCGTTTGTGCGGCTGGCCAGACTGGCAGAGCGCAGGCTGGCTTCGCCCCATACCCGCCGCCGGTAGATAAGGCGGCGCGGCTTATGCGTCTGGCGCATGGGCCATATGGGGCAGGGCGGTGGGCGTGTGTATTGTCTCGTATTCCGGCTTGCTGCAAAACAGGAGGGCAAACCGGATCTGTGGCCTCTGGTTGCGGGGGCGTGCAGGGGGCGGATGCTTGTCGCGCCATGGCAGTAAAGTAGGGCGGGTGCGGCAAGGTCCGGCGGATTGGGCGGCATTGTGCCGGTCTGGCCGCGTTCTGGGGAATAGACCGGGTATCCATGGACCTACTTTCTGCACTCCATAGCTTTGTGCGGGTTGCCGCAACGGGCTCTTTTTCCGCAGTCTCACGCGAGACGGGCGTTAGCCAGCCGACGATTTCGCGGCATATCGCCCTGCTTGAGAGCCACTACGGCACGACGCTGTTCGCCCGTACAACCCGCAGTCTGACCATGACGGAAGATGGCCGCAGCCTTCTGCCTCATGCTTATGAAGTGCTGGAAATTCTCGAAACGGCGGAAACCGTTCTGGGGCGCAGGCGCGCCTCGGTTTCGGGCCTCGTACGGCTGGGAGTTACGACGGCTTTCGGCCTGTGCCTGAGCCGCCGCCTGGGTGAACTGCTCGACCGCCATCCCGATTTGTCGGTTGAGATCGTCATGCGCGACGCGTTTGGTGATCTGGTGGAGGAAGGGCTCGATCTGGCGGTGCGCGTGGGCGAAATCGCCGGGGGGTCGCTCATTGCCCGCAAGCTTGGCATGGTGCGCAAATGTCTGGTGGCGTCGCCCGAGTGCATAGCGCGCTACCATATGCCCGAGCATCCGCGCGAACTCACCAATTACCCCGGTGTTGTCTATAATTACGGCAGTAGCTGGCTGGACTGGAATTTCGAGCGCGATGGCGAGGAAAGCGTGATCGCCCCCAGCGCCGTCTTCCGCGCCAATACCAGCGAGGCGGTGCTGTACGCGGTGGAGGCCGGTCTGGGTATCGGGCTTCTACCCCATTTTCAGGTGCGCGATGCGCTGAAGGAAGGCCGTCTTGTCCGGCTTTTCCCGGACTGGAACATTCCGTCCCTGCCGTTCTACGCTGTGCATACTGGCCCACGTACGCTGCCGTTGCGTACCCGTACGGTGCTGGACTTTCTGATTGACGTGTCCGCCGATGTGCTGCGGGATGAGCCGTCTGAAGCCTCGTCGACCGTAGCCGCCTGACGATGCGGCAGCGCTAACCCCGGAAGCCAGGGTCTTCCGCGGCTGAAGCGGGCGGCGTTGCCTGCTGGCCCTCAAAAGCCTGAAGCAGATAGGGCGCCCAGCCCTGTATCCACGCATTAGTACGCTGGACAAAGTCTGAAACGGTGGCTGAATCCCGCATCCCGGTTCGTGTCCAGTTTTCTGGTGCGCCGGGCGCGCGGGTGCTGCCGGGCGGGGCGGGGCTGGTCAGCAGATGCACGCTCAGAAAATCGGCACGGGAATCCGGCTCGCGTTTTTCAATCCGGTTCCAGGCCGCGTCCACCAGCACGCTGGGCAGCGTATAGCCCTGGATATTCAGCCGCTCCACAGCCGCAGGAATGAAAAAGGGCGAGCTGACCAGTTGCTGCAATGCCGGATCGGATGTCAGGAAGAACCCGTTGACGATCCGTATGGGAGACGTCAGCCAGCATTCCGAATGGTTGCCATCCACCGGCTGGGAGCGGGTCATGAAGGCAAAGGGGCTGGTGCACTGCCCCTGAATTGGCATGGTGTCGGCTATGGGCAGGGATTGCGATGTGCCCTGTAGAAGCAGCAGGCCGGTAACGATTCCATCATTCGTACGCACGTAGATGGCCGTCATGATCTCGCCGTGGGAAAGATCATCCTGATAGGTCAGCAGCGGGTGCCACTTGCCTGCGGGCAGGGGAATGTCCTTGCCGATAAATGACACCCGCCCCTCCATCTGGGCGTCCACCGGAGGGACGGAGATGGTACGGTGGTCTTCCTGCGGGTGCAGCGCGTCATCGGTACCCGTGCCGCCTTGCCCGCCCATGCCCAGCGCGTGCTGGATGCGCGATGTCAGCCCGGTATAGGCGGGCAGGCTGCTGGCAAGCCAGGGGGCGGGCACCAGCACGCTCAGAACGGTGGTAACGCCGGTGGCCATCAGCGTGGCGCGCCATAACGGCGCACGGCGCCACAAGCGGGTAAAAGCGGACATCCGGTAAACCTAGAGACAGGCGCGCGGGCGCGTGGGCGGAACAGGCATGGGCAGCAGGCCAGACAGCGGGGTGCTGCCTGACATCAGGGCGAAAGACGGGGTGAGAACGAGTCAGACCGGCTGCTGCCTGCTGCCTTGGCTGCAACCGTGCCGTCTTCCTCCTTCACGAGACGCACCATACTCGCGCCCTGCTGGCGGGCGATAATCAGGGATTCGCTGATCATGTCTTCCACGCCGCGGGCCAGATCACGCGCGGAGGCGCCATCGCCCATCCGGCTCATGCGGCGCATGATATCCATCAGCAGGGCCGCGTCGATCCCGCCTGTCTCGACCTTCAGGCCGTAGCTTTCGATCATGTTTTCGATTTCCAGCGCCGCGACGCGGGCAATATCGAGCCCCTGCAGAGGGCGGAAGACAAAAATACGGTCAAGGCGGTTCAGCACCTCGGGCGCGAAGCCAGCCTGACGCAGTGCTTCGACCGACTCGGCGCGCATCCGATCGGGGTCGTTCTGCAGGCGGTTCGCAATATCCGCCAGTGCTTCCGTGGCGATGTTGGAGGTCAGGATAAAAATAGCCCGCACGGTGGAAACCTGCTGCCCGGTGGAGGCCTCGGTCACGTGGCCGTCGTTCCAGGCGGTCAGGAATTTCTTGAACACATCCGGGTGGGCTTTTTCGATTTCATCGAGCAGCACCACCGCGTCGGGTTTTTCCTGCAGGCCGCCGGTCAGCTTGCCGTAGGTGTCGGAGCCGACATAGCCCTTGGGCGAGCCAAAAAGCTGCGTTGCGGCGTGGGGGCTGCTCATCTGGGTCATGTCAAAGTGCAGCAACGGACGGTCAAGCTGGCGGGCAAGCTGCTTGGCCAGATAGGTCTTGCCAGTGCCCGGCGGCCCGGCCAGCAGAAAAATGCCAACAGGCTTGCCGCGCACCTGCAACGCCAGACGGCGGCGCAACTGGGTTGCCATGTCTTCGCAAACCTGATCCTGCCCGATCACGCGCGCGCGCAGGTTGGCGGCCAGTTCTTCGGCGTCGATCGTGGTTTCACGCTGTTCGCGCGCCATCATCTCTTCGAGGGCGGCGCGGTTGGTCAGTCTGGCAAGAACGTCCATGATAAAGCCCCGTCGACGAAGAAGGCCCTTGCGGGCGATTTGTTCAGCGCGTGTCTCAAACAGAAGGCCGGCCAGGGTGAGCGCCAGCCCGGTCGCGGCCAGCACCGGCCAGATGGATGCACCCCATTGCAGAACGTGCATAAGCCCATGCAGCGACAGGTGCAGCGAAATGGCGATCTGGATGCTGGCCAGCACCAGAAAGATGACCATCATCAGCGGCATGAACCGGTTCAGCGTGGGCATAAGGTCTTTCATTGCGCGATAACCGAAACATGCAGATGTTGCCCAGTGACGAGAGGCGGAAGAACCTGCGGGCCAAACGCGGTGATGACGCCACTGTTGATGCCTGCCGCCCCCTGGGATGAAAGTCCTACAATATCGACGCTGCCTGCCATGGCAATGGGCAGGATGACGGTGGTGGGGGTGGCGGCCAGCGCCACCGTGCGGTGCCACGGCCCGCAGAGCAGGCTGACCGTACCGCCCGTGCCTGCCGCATCGTAAATGGGCATGGCCAGCAGGCGCAGGTCACGCCGTTTCACGGCCGCCAGAATATCCGCCTGTTCCTTGAGCGAATAGCCCGAAGCCGCGAGCGCCTGCGCCGCCTGCTCGGGGGCGACCATACGCAGCGGCAGGGCCGAGCCAGTCTGCACATCCTGTGCGGCGTCGTCTTTGGGTGTATCGCTCTGTCCGGCGGGCGCCATGGCGCGAAAACCCGCCCAGCTCGCCACCATAACACAGAACGCCACGCCAAGCAGAGCCGCCCGACCGTTGCGCGGCTGTAGGGAAGGCTGGGGTGTTGGCGTGGGATCGGCCGGTCTGGTCATGCGTACTATTTCAGCCTCCACACTGAACCAGTGCAAATATGCAGCAGCATCATGCCAAAATCATGGCGATATTGCAGCGCCCCGAGGTGGTTTTTTCTTCCTCTTGCGGTTTCACGGCATGTGTTCTAGACAGAGCCTCATCCTTCATTCAATTCAGCTAACGTTTCGGGGGGTGGCCTTGACGGGCCGCCTGATTTTGCATTGGACACAGATCTTTCCGCTCATGGTGGCCTTGAAGGCCGCCTTGCCGCCATGATTTCCCCCGCTGTCGAGGCAATGGGGTATGAGATCGTGCGCGTGGCGGTGCTTGGGCGCGAACGCCCGACCGTGCAGATCATGGCTGATCGCGCTGATGGTGCGCTCATCAGCGTCGAGGATTGCGAACGCATCAGCCACGCCGTGGGTGCCGTTCTGGATGTGGAAGACCCGATTCCCGGCGCATGGACGTTGGAAGTGTCTTCCGCAGGGATTGACCGTCCGCTGACACGCGCCAAGGATTGGGAGCGTTTTGCTGGCCATCAGGCCCGCGCTGAAATGCTGGTGCCTCTGGACGGCCGGCGGCGTTTCGCTGGTGTGGTGCTGGGGTGTGACGGCACTGCCGCCCGTATGCGGCTGGATGACGGTTCTGAAGTGGCGCTGCCGCTGGCCGAGATTCGTCGCGCACGTCTGGTTCTGACCGATGCGTTGATCGAGGCCAGCGCGCATATGGCCCAGCCCGCCGGGGGGAACGACCTCGCGGCGGATGGCCGGAATGATATGGATACGGATGGCGAGGGGCCGCAGGCCTCGGGCGCGTCCGGTCGCAAGGTGCATTGATGGCGCTGCCTGTTTTGGAGAGCTGAGAGCATGGATACCTCTGTTTCCCGTCCTGAACTGCTGCTGGTGGCGGACGCCGTTTCCCGCGAGAAGGGTATTGAGCGTGAAGAGGTTCTGGAGGCCATGGAGCAGGCCATCCAGAAAGCCGGACGCGCCAAATACGGGCACGAAAAGGACATTCGCGCCACGATCGACCGCCGTACGGGCGAAGTGCGCCTGTCCCGCTGGACCGAAGTGGTGAATCAGGTCGAAAACGAAGAGACGCAGATCGCCCTGTCGATCGCGCAGCGTTTCCGCCCTGAAATTCAGGCTGGCGAATATCTGATCGACCCGCTGCCCCCGATTGATTTCGGGCGTATCGCGGCCCAGACCGCCAAGCAGGTGATTGTCCAGCGCGTGCGGGAATACGAGCGTAAGCGCCAGTACAACGAGTTCAAGGACCGCGTGGGCGAAATCGTCAACGGTACGGTCAAGCGGACCGAATACGGCAACCTGCTGGTCGAGATCGGCTCTGCCGAAGCCCTGCTGCGCCGCGACGAGCTGATCCCGCGCGAGACGTTCCGCAACTCTGATCGCGTGCGTGCTTATATCTACGACGTGCGTGACGAGCCCCGTGGGCCGCAGGTTTTCCTGTCCCGCACGCATCCGGCCTTCCTGGCCAAGCTGTTCGCGCAGGAAGTGCCCGAAATCTATGATGGCATTATCGAAATCAAGGCTGTGGCGCGCGACCCCGGTTCGCGTGCGAAAATGGCCGTGATCTCGCGTGATGCGTCGATCGATCCGGTGGGCGCGTGCGTTGGTATGCGCGGCTCGCGCGTGCAGGCGGTTGTGGCCGAACTGCAGGGCGAGAAAATCGACATCATTCCGTGGAGCCCGCAGGCGGCCACCTTCGTGGTGAATGCGCTGGCTCCGGCTGAAGTCAGCAAGGTGGTGATGGATGAGGAAGCCGGGCGCGTCGAAGTTGTCGTGCCGGATGACCAGCTTTCCCTTGCCATCGGCCGCCGTGGTCAGAACGTGCGTCTGGCCAGCCAGTTGACCCGCTGGGATATCGATATCCTGACCGAGGCCGAGGAATCCGAGCGTCGTCAGGAAGAGTTCCGTCGCCGGACGGCCCAGTTTGTCGAAGCGCTGGATGTGGACGACGTGATCGCGGGCCTGCTCGTGACCGAAGGCTATCATAGCGTTGAAGAACTGGCCTATGCCGACCCCGATGAACTCGGCGGAATCGAAGGCTTTGACGAATCGGTGGTGCAGGAACTGATGCAGCGCGCCGAAGCCTATCTGGTGCGGCAGGAAGAAAAGCTGGATGACCGCCGTCGTGAGCTGGGTGTGGCCGACGAGATCGCAGGTCTGGGCGTGTTCACGAATCAGATGCTTGTGACATTGGGTGAAAAAGGTGTAAAAAGCCTTGATGACTTGGCCGATCTGGCAGGTGATGAACTGGTCGAGCTTCTCGGGGCTGATGCCATTGATGAAGAAGCAGCCAACGAAATTGTCATGGCAGCACGAGCGCACTGGTTTGATGGTGACGCAAAGCAGTCTCCTGAGAATCAGGACGGCAACGCCTGAAGGCTGATGCCGGAGTGAGTGTGCACGATCACCCTGAAGAGGACGGGCCTGAAGCCCTGACCCTTGCGGATGAAAGAAAAGCCAGTCATAGGCGCTGTGCTCTGACGCGAGAGCAGGGACTGCCCGAACTGATGGTTCGGTTTGTCCTCTCTCCGGGCGGGATTGTGGTGCCTGATCTGGATGCACGTCTGCCGGGACGGGGAATCTGGTTGAGTGCCCGGCGGGATGTGATAGAACAGGCCCGCGCCAAGGGGGTGTTCTCCCGGGCGGCGCGTGCACAGGTGGTTGTGCCGGAGGATCTGCTCTCCCAGGTGGAGGCGGGTCTGGCCCGGCGGATGATCGAGGTTGTCGGGCTGGCGAGAAGGGCCGGTCAGGCAGTCAGTGGTTTCGTCAAGGCGCGTGAATGGGTGACCCAGCGCAAGGCTGGTGTTGTTGTTCACGCTCAGGATGGAAGCCAGGAGGAGCTGGAACGCCTGCTTTCAGGGCGGCGCGACACTCCTGTTGTCGACACGTTGACTTCCGAGGATCTGGCGAAGGTTTTCGGGCGTGAGCGTGTTGTAAATGTAGCGTTGGCAGTCGGCGGGCTGGCTTCGCGGTTGTGTTGTGAAAACAAGCGTTTTACGGGAGTGGCGCAGGTGCGGCTCCCGGGTTCACCGGACCTTTCCGGCGGACGGGTTTGAACAGGCGGATCGATGAGCGAAGGCAAGGATCAGGATCAGGGCAAGGGACGTCTGTCCCTTCGGCCGGCAGGACGTTCGGAGGTCGGGCGTACGGTCGATGCCGGGTCCGTGCGACAGAGTTTCAGTCATGGCCGCTCCAAGGTTGTGCAGGTTGAGGTACGCAAGAAGCGTGGCGCCAACCCTGCCGGAGCGGGCGGCCGTTCGGGTGGCGCGCGCGCAGGTGCCGGGCGGACGCTGACAGCGGCCGAACTGGCCATGCGTCAGCGCGTGCTGGACGAGCAGAAGAAAGAAGCGGAACTGGCTGCCCAGCGTGAGGCAGCCCAGCGCGAAGCCGAAAAGATCCGTATCCTGTCCGCAGCGGAAGAAGCCCGCCGCAAGGAAGAGGAAGACAAGCGCGCCGCTGAGGAAGCGCAGGTCGAAGCCGAGAGCGCGGAAGAAGCGGAAGAAAACGAGCGCAAGGCCCGGATTGATGCGATCCGGCCGCTTGAAATGAAGGCGCCGGTTGTTTCGGCCGTGCCCATTCCGGGTGAAGTTACGCTGGCTCCGCCGGTCGGGCGTCTGCGTCCGCTGGCCGAACGTGCCATCATGCCGGCCAAGCCGCTGCGTCCGACGCCCGCACCCGCGGCGCGTCCGGCAGCCGACGCGGCAGGTGCCGCCGATAAGGATAGCGCTGCCCAGACCCTGCGCCTGCGTGCCGGGCGCGGTATGGAGAGCGAAGACGAGCCGCGTCGCAGCCCGTCGCGTAAAGTGGTGCCGACCAACCGCAAGAACAGCAGCGGTGGGCGCAAGGGCGATACCGGTGGTGGCCGTCGGGCCGGCCGGATTGACGTGCAGGCCGCCATCGAAGGGGATGACGACAAGACCCGTTCGCTGGCTTCCGTGCGTCGTCAGCGCGAACGTGAACGCCGTCAGGCCGAGCTTGAACGCCTGCGTTCCGATCAGGTGAAGGTCGTGCGCGACGTTATCCTGCCTGAAACGATTACGGTGCAGGAACTCGCCAACCGTATGGCCGCCCGTCAGGGTGAGGTTATCAAGGCGCTCATGAAAATGGGCGTGATGGCGACGGTTACGCAGTCGATTGACGCCGATACGGCGGAACTGGTGGTGGAAGAATTCGGCCACCGTGTGCGCCGTGTGTCCGAAGCCGACGTGGAACTGGGCATCGAGGGTGTGGAAGATACCCCCGACGAGATGATCACCCGCGCGCCTGTCGTGACGGTCATGGGGCATGTCGACCACGGCAAGACCTCCCTGCTCGACGCACTGCGCACCACGGATGTGGCGGCTGGCGAAGCAGGCGGTATCACCCAGCATATCGGCGCCTATCAGGTGACGCTGGCTTCGGGTGCGAAGATCACCTTCCTTGATACGCCTGGACACGAAGCGTTTACGGCCATGCGTGCCCGTGGCGCGTCCATGACGGACGTGGTGGTGCTTGTGGTGGCGGCGGATGACGGCGTGATGCCGCAGACGATCGAGGCCATCAAACACGCCAAGGCGGCCAACGTGCCGATGATTGTTGCCATCAACAAGATCGACAAGCCCGGCGCCAAGCCCGAACGCGTCTGCCAGGAACTGCTCCAGCACGAGATCGTGGTGGAATCCCTGGGCGGTGATGTGCAGGACATTCAGGTTTCTGCTCTCAAGCGCACTGGTCTGGACAAGCTGGAAGAAGCCATCCTGCTTCAGGCGGAAATCCTGGAACTGCGCGCCAACCCCAACCGTCCGGGTGAAGGCTCCGTGATCGAAAGCCGTCTGGATCGCGGCCGTGGCTCTGTGGCCTCGGTGCTGGTTCAGAAGGGCACCCTGCGTAAGGGCGACATCGTTGTGGCGGGTGCCGAATGGGGTCGTGTCCGTGCGCTGGTCGATGACCATGGCGCACAGGTGGATGCGGCTGGCCCCTCCATGCCGGTGGAAATTCTTGGTCTGTCCGGTGTGCCGGCGGCCGGGGCGCCGTTCGTGGTGGTCGAAAACGAAAACCGTGCCCGCGAAATTTCCGAGTTCCGCCAGCGCAAGCTGAAAGAACATCAGGTGGCTGGTCAGGTTGCTGCCCGTGGTACGCTCGACCAGATGCTGGCCCGTATTCAGGCAGGGGATCAGAAGGAAGTTTCCGTTCTGATCAAGGCCGACGTGCAGGGTTCGGCGGAAGCCATTCAGGTCACGGTTCTGAAGCTGGCCAACGAGGAAGTGGGCGTGCGCGTCCTCAACGCCTCGGTCGGGCAGATTACGGAAAGCGACGTGCAGCTTGCCAAGGCGTCTGACGCGGTTATCGTGGCGTTCAATGTGCGCGCCACGGTGCAGGCCCGTCAGCTTGCCCAGCGTGAAGGTGTGGATATCCGCTACTACTCCATCATCTATCAGGTGGCGGATGACGTGGAAGCGCTGGTGCGTGGCAAGCAGGCCCCCAAGCATCGCGAAAAGTTCCTTGGTTATGCCGAAATCCGCAAGGTTTTCGAAATCAGCAAGGTCGGCAAGGTCGCGGGCTGCTACGTTACCGAAGGTGTGGTCAAGCGCGGTTGCGGCGTGCGTCTGCTGCGTGATGGCGTGGTGATCCATGAAGGTGATCTGAGCCAGCTCAAGCGCTTCAAGGACGATGTCAAGGAAGTGGCGCGCTCGTACGAATGCGGCCTGTCTTTCGCTGGGTATAATGACCTGCGTGAAGGCGATGTCGTTGAGTGCTTCGAAAGCGAACTGGTTCCGGCATGAGCCGACGTAACGGAACGGGTGGCAAGACAGGAGGACCGGCGGGGTATCTCGCCGGTCTTTCAACATCAGGCCCCTCACAGCGTCAGCTTCGCGTAGGCGAGGAAGTCCGGCGTGTGCTGGCCGAAGTGTTTGCGCGCGCGGCTTTTCGTGACCCCGAACTGGCCGGTGTTTCCATCACCGTGACGGAAGTCCGGCTTTCGCCCGATTTCCGTCATGCGACGGTTTTTGTAACCCGTCTGGGCCGGAGCGATGTTGCGGCCCTGCTGCCTGCCCTCAAGCGGGTGGCGCCTTGGCTGCGCACGCAGCTTGCCCATACCCTGCGCCTGCGCACGGTGCCGGAGCTGCATTTTCAGGCCGATACGGCGCTGGATACGGCCATGTATGTCGATACGCTGCTGCGTTTGCCCGAAGTCGTGCGTGACCTCGGCCACGCAGAGGCAGCGGATGTCGATGAAGACGACGAGGACGATACCGCGCGCTGAACCGCGCGCGGTCTGACGGGGTTGCTCCAGACCCCGTGGCCCGTCCGGGCCTGTTCAGGTTTTTTCCGTAAAAATACAGCCTGTGTGGCCGCCGCCGTTTATGCCCGTTGGGAGTGCGCGGTTCGGCAGAGGCTAGGTGCCTGTGTCTTTGTGTGCTAGAACAAAGTCGTGCATGCCGTGGCAACCGGCCTGCGAACAGATCTGGCGTGATGCTCGCGCCGTTTGACGGAACGGATGAACCTTGACCGAGATTTCTGACCAAACCGGATCACCGGAACCTTCAGACCTGCTGCCTGTGACCATTGAGGAGGAAATGCGCTCCTCCTACCTCGCCTATGCGATGTCGGTCATTGTCAGCCGCGCGTTGCCCGATGTGCGCGACGGTCTGAAACCCGTGCACAGGCGTATTCTTTACGCCATGCACGAAAGCGGGTTCACGCACGACAAGCCCTATCGCAAATCCGCTCGCGCCGTGGGTGACGTGATGGGTAAATACCATCCGCATGGCGACTCCTCGATTTACGAGGCCATGGTGCGGATGGCGCAGTCCTGGTCCATGCGTGTGCGGCTGATAGACGGGCAGGGGAATTTTGGCTCGGTCGATGGCGATAGCCCGGCGGCCATGCGTTATACCGAAGCCCGGCTGGCCAAGGCTTCCACCTTCCTGCTGGATGACATCGACCGGGATACGGTTGATTTCCAGCCCAACTATGATGAAAGCGAGCATGAGCCAACGGTTCTGCCCGCTGCCTTCCCCAATCTGCTCATCAATGGTGCCACCGGGATCGCGGTGGGTATGGCCACCAATATCCCCACGCACAATCCGGGCGAGGTGATAGACGCGACACTGGCGCTGATTGCCAATCCGGCTCTTTCGCTTGAAGAGCTGATGGAGCATGTGCCGGGGCCGGATTTCCCCACCGGCGGCACCATTCTGGGGCGTTCGGGTATCCGCAGCGCCTACACGACGGGGCGTGGCTCCATCATCATCCGCGCGAAGGCCGAGATCGAGGAAATCCGCAAGGACCGCAAGGCCATTGTGGTGAGCGAAATTCCCTATCAGGTGAACAAGGCCACCTTGCAGGAACGTATTGCCGAGCTGGTGCGCGGCAAGCAGATCGAAGGCATTGCTGATATCCGCGACGAGTCCGACCGTTCGGGTATGCGCGTGGTGATCGAGATCAAGCGCGACGCAACGCCCGAGGTGGTGCTTAACCAGCTTTATCGCTTTACCCAGCTTCAGACATCGTTCGGCGTGAACATGCTGGCCCTCGATGGCGGCCAGCCGCGCCTGATGGGCCTGAAGGACGTGCTGGAAGCGTTTATCGCCTTCCGTGAAGAAGTCATCCTGCGTCGTTCGCGCTTTGAACTGGGCAAGGCGCGTGATCGCGGGCACATTCTGGTCGGTTTGGTCATTGCGGTGGCCAATATTGACGCGGTGATCGCCCTGATCCGCGCCGCTCCCGATGCCGCCAGAGCGCGTGAGGCGCTGATGTCGGCCACGTGGGACGCAGGCGAGATCGAACCGTTGCTGGCCCTCATTCATGATGACGGCAATGTGGTGGTGGATGGCCGGGTACGTCTGACCGAGGCACAGGCCCGTGGTATTCTGGAACTGCGCCTGCAACGCCTGACCGGGCTTGAACGTGACAAGATCCAGCAGGAACTGTCGGATGTGGCGGCTCGTATCAACGAACTGCTGCTGATTATCGGCAGCCGCCCCCGTCGCATGGAAGTGCTGTGCGAGGAACTGCAGCGCGCCCGTGCCGAACTGGCCACGCCGCGCATGACTGATATTGCCGAATATGACGGTGATCAGGACGATGAAAGCCTGATCGAACCGGGGCAGATGGTCGTGACCATCACGCGTGACGGTTTTATCAAGCGCACGCCGCTGGACGTATACCGCGCCCAGAACCGTGGTGGCCGTGGCCGCACGGGGGCCGGCACGCGGGGTGATGATATCGTGGTGCGTTCCTTCAATGCCCACACGCATCAATGGGTCATGTTCTTCTCGTCCGGTGGTAAGGTTTACCGCGAAAAAGTCTGGCGTCTGCCCGAGGCAGGGCCGGCGGCCAAGGGGCGTGCGCTGGTCAACCTGCTGCCCGATCTGGGTGGCGATAACATTACCGCCGTGCTGCCGCTGCCGCAGGACGAAGGCCTGTGGGAAAGCCTGCATCTGGTCTTTGCCACGGCCAGCGGGCATGTGCGCCGTAACAGGCTGAGCGATTTCCGCAATATCCGCTCGTCCGGCATGATCGCCATGAAGCTCGATGAAGGCGATAGCCTGATTGGGGTTGCGACCTGCCGTGAAGGGCAGGATGTGTTCCTCGCCACCAAGGGCGCGCGCTGCATTCGCTTCCAGATTACCGATGACACCCTGCGCGTCTTTGCCGGACGTGGTTCTTCGGGCGTGCGGGGTATCCGCCTTGCTTCGGGTGACCGCGTGATCAGCCTGGCGGTGCTTAACCATGTCGAGGCGACGGTAGAGGAGCGTAGTGCTTATCTGCGGATGGCCAATGCCCGCCGCCGCGCAGAAAATGCAGCCGAAGCCGCAGAAGAGGCCGGTGACGACGCCGATCTGCCCATTACGGCGGAAGAAGGCGAGGACGAAGCCGTGTCCGAGGCCGCCGTTCTGTCCCCCGAGCGTTTTGCCCAGCTTGAGGCAGCGGAAGAAATTCTGCTGGTCGTGAGCGATGGTGGGTTTGGTCGCCGTTCTTCTGCCTATGATTATCGTGTCAGCGGGCGCGGTGGTCAGGGCATTACCAACATGACCTTCTCGGCCTCCAAGAAGGGGACGGAGGTCGCGGCTACCCTGCCGGTGCTGGCGGGTACCGACGTTATGCTGGTAACGGATGGCGGACGCCTTATCCGCGTGCCGGTGGATCAGGTGCGGGTCATGTCGCGTCAGGCCAGCGGTGTGACCGTGCTGCGTCTGAACGACAGCGAGCGCGTGACCAGTGTCTTCCCTGTCATGGATGATGGGGATGACGAAGGGGGCGACGACAGCGCTCAGGAGAGCGGAGCGGATTCCGGGGCATGAGTGCCAGGCCTGTCGTGGCGCGCCGGGTCGGTTTTTACGCCGGTACGTTTGACCCGGTTACAACCGGACATCTGGACGTGATCGAACGTGCGGCCCGTCTGGTTGACCGTCTGGTAATCGGGGTGGGCCGCAACGCCGGTAAAAATCCGCTCATGCCCGTGGAGGAGCGGATACTCTGCGTGGAAGAGGCTCTGCCTTCCATACGCCAGCGGAGCAGTGCTGAAATTGTGGTGGTGGCGTTTGATTCCCTGCTGGTGGAAGCCGTGCGGGCCAATGGCGCGACGCTGATTTTCCGGGGCCTGCGGGTCTTGTCTGATTTTGACTACGAAGTTCAGATGACCGGCGTTAACCGTCGGCTGGATGGCGGGATTGAAACGGTTTTTCTGATGGCATCGGAAAGAACCCAGTTCATATCATCCCGCCTGGTCAAGGAAATCGCCAGTTACGGGGGCGATATTTCCGAATTTGTAACACCGGCCACGCAGGTGCGTCTTATGGCGCGGCTGGCCATGCGTGCGGATGAAAACCGATAACGTGTGACGGGTGTTGCTGTTATCCGCAACAGGAGAAACCTGATGTCTGAAAATACCACTGAAGACCTGATCTATATGGATGTGCCCGCCGGGCGCGTTGTCATTCGTCTGCGGCCGGATCTGGCCCCCAAGGCAGCGGAACGCATCCGCACGCTGGCCGAGCAGGGTTTTTATGATAACGTGCCGTTCCATCGGGTTATTTCCGGTTTCATGGCGCAGGGTGGCGACCCGACGGGCACCGGTATGCACGGCAGCGACCTGCCCGACCTGCCGGCGGAATTCACCTCCAAGGCAAAGTTCGAGCGCGGCACCATTGGTATGGCCCGCACGGCTGATCCGAACAGCGCCAACAGCCAGTTCTTCATCATGTTCGAGCCCTCTCCGCACCTCGATGGCCAGTACACCATCGTGGGCGAAGTGATCGAAGGCATGGAAAACGTGGACAAGATCAAGCGCGGCGCAGGCGGTTCGGGCATGGTGAACGACCCTGACCGTATTGCGCGTATGCGTCCCGCCGGGGCCGAAGGCTGAGGTTTCAGCCTTTTCGCACAGGCGGATTGTGCTGGAAAATGCCGGAGTCCTTTGCGGGCTCCGGCATTTTTTTATATCGCGCGCCGGGCTCTACCCATGCTGCTGATAGGACAGGGCTGGTGCCTGCTGGGCATAGGTCTGCTCGGGCAGGAGAAACTGACGCACCAGTTCATTCAGTTTCTGGCTTTCCATGGCTAGGCTGCGCGATGTCGCGTTGAATTCCTCACCCATGGCGGCGTTCTGCTGGGTTGTCCGGTCAAGCTGCGTAACCGTCGTGTTGATGGCCGCAAGGCTGGAGGACTGCTCGGCGGCGGACTGGGCAATGGCGTCCAGATGGCTGGCAATCTGGCTGATAAACTCCGTAATGGTGCGCAGGGTCTGGCTGCTTTCGCGCACGCGGTTCGAACCTTCCTTGACATCAGAGACAGTTTTCTGGATCAGCCTGCGAATATCGCGGGCGGCCTCGCTACTGCGCTGGGCAAGGGCGCGCACCTCGCTGGCGACAACGGCAAAGCCCCGCCCGACCTCTCCGGCGCGGGCGGCCTCCACGCTGGCGTTGAGAGCCAGCACGTTGGTCTGAAAGGCGATGCTGTCGATAACATCGACAATAGAGACGATTTCGGCTGAACCGCTTTCCATGTGCTGCATGGAGGTTTCGGTATCATGGGCAATTCTGGCCGATGTTGCCGCGGCGTCGCGGGCCTGCGTGCCGATCTGCCGTGCCTCTTCCGAGCGTTGCGCGGCCTGAGCGACGCTGTCGGTAATCTGGGTAAGGGCGGCGGCTGTTTGTTCCAGCGAGGCGGCCTGGGTTTCCGTGCGGTGGGCGAGGTGGTCTGCCCCGGTGGCGAGTTCCTGCGTGCCGTTGTGGATGGTGTGCACGCCGTCAGACATCTGGGAGAACGTGGCCGCAAGCTGTTCGAGCGACTGGTTGAAGTCGTGGCGCAGGGGTTCGAATTCGGCTGAAAAACGGCTGTCGATCTGAAAGGACAGATCACCCCCGGCCATGCGGCGCAGCCCGGTGGCCAGACCGCCGGTGGCCGCGTGCAGGCGCTGGGTTGCATCGGCTTCCGCCTTTGTCTGGATGGCCAGTCTGTCGGCTTCGGCCCGCTCGCGCTGGGTTTCTGCTTCCTGTTCCAGACGGTGTTTTTCGATGATCCCCGCACGGAATACGTCGAGTGAGGCTGCAATGGCCCCGATTTCGTCCCGGCGGTTGGCAAAGCGCGAGGAGGTCTGGGTATCCCCGCCAGCCAGCCGGGTGATCAGGATATTGATGGCCTGCAGCGGCCGCAAAATGTTGTAGATGACCACCACACCGGACAGCACCATGACGGCGAAGAGCGCCGCATAGGCATAATAGACGCGCCAGAGCGTGGTCTGGTAGGTGGCTCTGGAATCCTGCGCGTAGGTGACGGCCTGTTCCGTATTGAAGGTGGACAGGGCGGCCAGTGCGGTGGAAACGCTTTCCTCCAGATCGCGCAGGCGCGAGCCTGCGGCAATAGCGTTAGTGCGCTCGGTCGTGGCGGACCAGTTCCTGAAGGTTTCGGCATGGTCCGTCTTGTAGGCCGTCCATCGGTCCTTGAGCGCGCTGTACAGGGCTTTTTCCCGTTCGGAATGTACGAGCGGCGCATAGGCGTCTATCGTGTCGGTTACTTCCTGCGCGACAGCATCCGAAAGGGCGGACTGCGTTTGCAGCGTGTCGGCGGTGGTGGCGGCAAGCTGCTCGGTTTCCGCCGTGTAGAAGGTGCGTAAAAGCTCATCAATCGGGCCGATAGCCTTGATGCTGGCCAGGGATTTGCTGTTGATTTCTTCCATGCGGTTGTTGACGGTTGTCAGCCCGTGAACCGAATACAGGCCCGCCACGATACACGCACTGGCGACAAGGAGCTGAACCAGCCCCAGCGAGGCTTTGATGCCGAGTGGCCGCAAGGTTTTACCTCATCCAGATGGATGCGTGCCCGAGTGCGGCGAACCTGCGCGGTAACGGCCTGCCTGAATACGCGGGCCAGCGCAGAACCATAAGGTGCGGGGCCGTGCAGGCACGCAAAATGTTTCTACTTCGAAATATCCTGTTCAAGACGCGTATCAGGTTTTGGAGCCGGGCGACCATCCATAATAAGACATATTCGTTGTCTGGAACGGACACTCGGCGATTTGATCAGCGAGTTGCTCCAGCGGCGATGTGTCACGGCTCGGGCAGGCGTCTGTCCTGCTGCACCACCGGCCTGATAGCGAAGTTGCTCTGTATGCGCACGACGCCCGGCATCCGTGAGAGTTCTTCCTTGTGAATACGCTCGTAATCCTGCATGTCGCGCGCCTCCACCCGCAGCAGGTAATCGGCATCGCCTGTCATCAGGTAACACTCGCGCACGTCCGGGCATTCACGGATACGGCTTTCAAAACGGCGCAGGCATTCCTCTGTCTGGCGCTCCAGGGTGATCTGGACAATCACGGTGGCTAGAGGCGGCGCGGTGCGGCGCGCGATAATGGCCTGATAGCCCCGGATAATGCCTTCTTCCTCCAGCCTGCGGACACGGCGCAGACAGGACGAGGGCGAAAGCCCGATACGCTCGGCCAGCTCGGCGTTGCTCAGGCGGCCATCGTGGCGGAGATGGCGCAGAATCGCATCGGTGATAGGGTCTGGCATGATCTGTCTTTTCTGCCAAATTCGTGCATGATAATTCTAAAATAAAGCAAATATGGCATATCATGCAACAAATTGGCGGGATATGCCATGCGCAGTGGAGTACACTTTCCGATATGGCAATAAAAGACGGACAGAACGCGTGACAACCGCCTTTCCCCCTTCCTGTGCAGGCTGGCCCGCATCGCGCGCGGGTGCTGTGCTGAGCATTGATCTGGCGGCGCTGGCGGCCAATTACCGGCTGTTGGCCGAGCAGGCCGGTGGCGCGGTGTGTGCCGCCGTGGTCAAGGCGGATGCCTACGGGCTGGGGGTGGCGCAGGTTGCGCCTGTTCTGGAGCGGGCCGGGGCGCGTCAGTTCTTCGTGGCTCATGTGGACGAAGGGCTGGAACTGCGCGCGCATGTCAGCGCCGGGGCCGGGATCACGGTGCTGCATGGCCCCCGCCCTGATGGCGTGCAGGCCTGTCTGGCGGCGGGGCTGCGGCCGGTGCTGAACAGTCTTGAGCAGATCGGCTGGGTGCGACAGGCGGCGCGCGCGGCCGGGCGGGCCGTGGGCGTGGTGCTCCAGCTTGATACCGGCATGTCGCGTTTTGGTCTGTCCGAGGCGGATGTGGCCGAACTGGCCAGCACACCAGCCCTGCTGGAAGGGCTGCGCGTGGAACTGATCATGAGCCATCTGGCCTGTGCGGACACCCCGGCAGACCCGGCCAACGCCATGCAGGCGGCGTGCCTGCGGCGGATGGCGGCCATGCTGCCCCCCGCCCCGCTGAGCCTTGCAGCGTCCTCGGGCATTTTTCTGGGGCCTGCCTATCATTTCGATCTCGTGCGGCCGGGGGCGGCCCTGTATGGCGTCGCCCCCAACCGCGAAGGCCCCAACCCGCTCCGGGCGGTGGTAAGTCTGCGCGCCCATGTCATGCAGACCCGCACGCTCAGTCCGGGAGACCGCGTGGGCTACGGCCTGACATGGCAGGCCGACACGCCCCGTCGTGTGGCGACCATTGCCGCCGGCTATGCGGATGGGCAGGCGCGTGAAGGTGCTACGCGGCAGTGTGCGTGGTTCAGGGGCCAGTGCCTGCCTGTTCTGGGCCGGATTTCCATGGATTCCATGACCGTAGACATCACGGACGTGCCTGAAGGCCAGCTTGAGGCCGATGGCATGGTGGAGCTGCTGAACCGGAACTACGGCGTGGACGCGCTGGCCGAGGCGCGGGGAACCATCGGTTATGAAATTCTGACATCGCTCGGGCGTCGTTACCACCGTGTCTATACGGGCGGTGAGACAGCCATGGAGCGCTCGCACGCAGGAGAAGGAGCGCGCGTATGAAAGTTCTTGTTCTGGGAAGTGGCGTGGTGGGGGTGACCTCCGCGTGGTATCTGGCGCAGGCCGGGCACGAGGTTACGGTGGTGGACCGCCAGCCGGGCGCAGGGCTGGAAACCAGCTTTGCCAATGCAGGGCAGGTCTCGCCCGGTTATTCCGCGCCGTGGGCCGGGCCGGGCGTGCCGCTCAAATGCGTGCGCTGGCTGCTGATGAAGTATCGCCCCTTCGTGTTCTGGCCGCTGCCCGACCCGTATCTGTGGCGCTGGCTGGCCGCGACACTGGAGAACTGCACCGCTGCTGCGTACGACCGCAACAAGGGGCGCATGGTCCGTCTGGCGGAATACAGCCGCGATGTCATGCTCGACCTGCGTGCGCAGACAGGCATTACCTATGACGACCGCCAGCAGGGCACGTTGCAGGTGTTCCGCACCCGCAAGCAGCTTGATGCCATTGCGGGTGATCTGGCCGTGCTCAATCAGTACAACGTGCCGTACGAGGTGCTGGATACGCAGGGCTGTGTGCGGGCCGAGCCCGGTCTGGCCCAGTCCAGCCACAAGATTGTGGGCGGCCTGCGCCTGCCAGGCGACGAGACGGGCGACGCCTTCAAGTTCAGCCAGCGTCTGGCCGAAATGGCGCAGGCGAAGGGCGTGACATTCCGTTACAATACGGACATCAGGCGGCTGCGCTCCGAGGGCGGGCGGATCAGCGGGGTGGAAACCGCGCAGGGTGTGCTGACGGCGGATGCCTACGTGCTGGCGCTGGGCAGCTACTCTCCGGCGCTGCTGCGGCCGCTGGGCATCAGGCTGCCGGTTTATCCGGTCAAAGGTTACTCGCTTACGGCCCCCATTACGGATGAAAGTCTGGCTCCGGTTTCCACCATCATGGATGAAACTTTCAAGATCGGGATTACCCGTCTGGGCGACCGGGTGCGGGTCGGGGGCACGGCGGAGCTTGCGGGCTTCAACCTGCGCCTGCGCGCGCCTCGGCGGGCCACGCTGGAACATTCGGTGTCAGACCTGTTTCCCGGAAGCTGCGTGCCATCGCAGGCGGAGTTCTGGACCGGACTGCGCCCCATGACGCCGGATGGCACGCCAGTCATAGGCCGCACAGGACTGGATAACCTGTATCTCAACACCGGACATGGCACGCTGGGCTGGACCATGGCTTGTGGTTCGGGGCGGGTGCTGGCGGATGTGATTTCGGGCCGCAAGCCGGATATCGCGGCGGACGACCTGGCCATCGCGCGTTATTCTGCCTGAGCCGGTAGCGGGGCGGACAGGGGACGGGAACGCCCCGCGCTGTTTACGGCGCGCGGGGGTTACGCGATAAGGGCGGCTCCGGCGTTCGCCCCCTTATTCTCCAGTCCCTGAGGCTCCATGATCCGTCTCGACTCCATCAGCAAGCATAATGGCCATCGTGTTATCTTTATCGAGGCCTCGGCGGCGCTTCAGAAAGGCGAGAAAATCGGGCTGGTGGGGCCGAATGGCGCGGGCAAGACCACGCTGTTCCGCCTGATTACCGGTCAGGAGGAGCCTGATGAAGGCCATGTTCTGACTGACCGGGGCATTACGGTCGGTTTTTTCAATCAGGACGTGGGCGAAATGGCGGGCCGGAGCGCCGTGGCCGAGGTCATGGACGGCGCAGGCCCGGTGGCTGAGGTGGGCGCCGAGCTGGCGACGCTGGAAGCCGCCATGGCCGACCCGGAGCGTTTTGACGAGCTTGACGCCATTCTCGAACGGTTTGGCGAGGTGCAGGCCCGCTTTGAGGAACTGGGCGGCTACGCGCTGGAAGGGCGCGCGCGTGAAGTTCTGCACGGGCTTGGCTTCAGTCAGGACATGATGGACGGCGATGTCGGCCGCCTGTCGGGCGGGTGGAAAATGCGCGTGGCGCTGGCGCGTATCCTGCTGATGAAGCCCGATGTGATGCTGCTGGACGAGCCGAGCAACCATCTCGACCTCGAAAGTCTGATCTGGCTCGAGCAGTTTCTGGCGGGATATGACGGCGCGCTGCTGATGACATCGCATGACCGCGCCTTCATGAACCGCATCATCAACAAGGTAATCGAGATCGATGGCGGTGTGCTGTCGAGCTATTCGGGCGATTACGAGTTTTACGAACAGCAGCGCGCCCTGAACGAAAAGCAGCAGCAGGCGCAGTTTGACCGCCAGCAGGCCATGCTGGCCAAGGAAGTCGCGTTTATCGAGCGTTTCAAGGCGCGTGCTTCCCATGCCGCGCAGGTGCAGAGCCGCGTCAAGAAGCTGGACAAGATCGACCGGGTAGAGCCGCCAAAGCGTCGGCAGGCGCTGAGCTTTATCTTCCCGCCTGCGCCGCGCTCGGGCGACGCGGTGGCCAATCTGCGCGCAGTGGACAAGGCGTATGGCAGCCGCGTGATCTATCAGGGGCTCGATCTGCTGATCCGCCGTCAGGAACGCTGCTGCGTGCTGGGGGTCAACGGGGCGGGTAAATCAACCCTGCTCAAGCTCGTGACAGGCACGACCGAGCCGGATGCCGGAACGGTCACTCTGGGGGGCAGCGTCAAGATGGGCTATTTTGCCCAGCACGCCATGGACCTGCTGAACGGCGAGCGCACCGTGCTGGAAACCCTGAACGACGCCTTTCCCCTCGCCCCACAGGGGGCGTTGCGGACGCTGGCGGGCAGCTTCGGCTTTTCGGGCGACGATGTGGACAAGCTGTGCCGCGTTCTGTCAGGCGGTGAAAAGGCCCGGCTGGTTCTGGCGGTCATGCTGTACGACCCGCCGAATTTTCTGGTGCTGGACGAGCCGACCAACCATCTCGATATCGCCACCAAGGAAATGCTTATTACGGCCCTGGCCGACTATGACGGCACGATGCTGTTTGTCTCGCATGACCGTCATTTTCTGGCAGCATTGTCCAACCGTGTTCTGGAACTGACGCCCGAAGGCCTGCATCGTTACGATGGCGGCTATACGGAATACGTGGCCCGCACTGGTCGCGAGGCTCCCGGCCTGCATGAGTGACCTTCTCACCCCATATAGTATCTGAAAGAGATATTAATGTATGAGGGGTTTGGTGCGCGGATATAACAAAAAGAAAAAATAATTCCGGGCGGTAATAGTGTAGTGCGTGCAGCTTTCAGGGGCACGGGCGGCGGCGTTGCGCGCGCTGCTGTATGATAACAGCGATACGGGCAGAGTATGAAACTGGACAGGTGTTTTCCGCGCGGGCGGGGCAGGAACGGAGTGCAGGCGTTCCTGAGTATGGTTCTGACGGTATCGGGGCTGGGGGCTCCGGCCTTTGGCGTTGGGGGCGCGGTGCCTGTGTGGGCCGCCACGGCGCAGGACGCGCCGGCTGCGGGTGGCGTTCCCGCTTCCGCTGTTGCCGCTCCGGCGACCGCGGCCGCCCGTCCCGCGTCCGCGCAGGAGACGCCCCGCCCCAACCCGCAGGCGACGGAACCCCAGCCGCTGCCCCCCGGTGGCATGGCGCACGCGCATGAGAGCCACAGAGGCATCAGCCCGACGGATGTCGCCCTGATCAGGGACCTGGAATACCGGACTTTCCGCTGGTTCTGGGATGCCGCCGACCCGGTGACGGGGCTGGTGCCGGACCGCTATCCATCAGACCAGACTCAGGCCAGTGTTGCATCTGTCGGCTTCGGGCTGACAGCCTATGGTATCGGGGTAACGCGTGGCTATGTCACGCGCCCGCAGGCGGTGGAGCGCACCCTGCGCGTGCTGCGCACCATGCTGCGGCTGCCGCAGAACGCCACGCCCATGCAGGCGGGCGGGTATCACGGTTTCTTCTATCACTTTCTGGACCATCGCACGGGCCTGCGGTTCAATACCGATACCGAGCTTTCCAGTATTGATACGGCGCTGCTGATGCAGGGTGTTCTGTTCGCCCGGAGCTTTTACGCGAAGGACACCGTGTCCGAACGGGAAATCCGCGATCTGGCCGATACCCTGTTCAACCGTGTTGACTGGCGGTGGATGCTGCGCCCGGATAACCGGCTGAGCATGGGCTGGTCGCCCGAGCACGGGTTTCTGGCCAATTACTGGGAAGGCTACAGCGAGGGTATGATGCTGTACGTGCTGGGGCTGGGGGCCAGCCATTCGGCGCTCGATCCGGTTTCCTGGCAGGCCTGGCTTGCCACCAATGAAAAGCGTTGGGGGAAGTCCTACGGGCAGACCTTCCTGAACTTCGCGCCGCTTTTTGGCCACCAGTACACCCATGCCTGGATCGACTTCCGGGGTATCCGCGATGACTGGAGCCGACAGAAGGGCATTGATTACTTCGAGAACAGCCGGCGCGCGGTGTATGCCCAGCGGTCCTACGCCCAGCAGAATCCCGGCCATTGGCAGGATTACAGCAGCAACATCTGGGGGCTGACCGCCAGCGACGGCCCGGCGGATACCGTGCGGCACGATGCCGGGCAGGAGCGCCACTTCATGTCCTATTCCGCCCGAGGTGTGGGGCGTGACTACACGCTGGATGACGGCACGCTGGCCCCGACAGCCGCAGGCGGCTCCGTGGCGTTCGCGCCTGAAATCGCCATCCGGGCGCTGCGTTCCATGAAAGACAAATACGGCGTGCGCATCTACAGCCAGTACGGCTTTGTGGATGCGTTCAACCCCAGCTATCACGACGAAGGCCAGAAGGATTTCTGGGCTGACAATACCTATCTGGGCATTGATCAGGGACCGATCCTGCTGATGATCGAGAACTGGCGCAGCGGGCTGGTGTGGAACACCATGAAGCATAACCCCGTTATTCGGCAGGGGCTGCTGCGCGCCGGGTTTACTGGCGGATGGCTGGGTAATCCGCCGCATGAGGCCGTACCGTCCGTAGCGCGCCAGCACGCGCACCTGTCCGCCCCTCCCAAAGCCGCAAATCACGCCTGATAAAAACAGGCACGGCCCGGATACAGCCGTTGTGGCGTATCCGGGCCGGTTTGCATAAGACGGCCGGGCTGTGGCTCACCCCTGATACGAGGCGATCTCGATCAGGTTTTCATCCGGGTCGTAGCAGTAAACGGAGGTGATGGGGCCATGAGCGCCAAGCCGCGCCACCGGCCCTTCTACAACGGTCACCCCGCAGACCCGCAGATGTTCAATGATATCCACGCTGGTAATGGCGGTAATGAAGCACAGGTCATTGCCGCCGGGCAGGGCGTGGGTTGCCGTATCCCAGCCTTGCGCGTCATGCGGGCGCAAATTGAGTTTCTGCCCGCCGAAACGCAGGGCTGTGCGGTTATTGCGTCCGTATTCCTCCCGCTCCATCCCCAGCACGCGCTGGTACCATGACGCGGAGATTTCAAGATCGCGGACTGTCAGGACAGCATGGTCAAGACGATCAACAGTGAAACGCATGTGGCCGCACCACTCCTTTTGCTGGGGCTGCCCACCCGCTGGAGAAGCAGGGGGCAGGCCAGACGTTACAGCTCAGCGTAGAAGTCGTTGCCCTTATCATCAATAACAATAAAGGCGGGGAAATCTTCGACTTCGATTTTCCAGACCGCTTCCATCCCCAGTTCGGGGTATTCGAGCACCTCTACCTTGCGGATGCAGTCCTTGGCCAGACGGGCGGCCGGGCCACCGACGGAGCCCAGGTAGAAGCCGCCATATTTCTGGCAGGCGTCACGCACGGCTTTTGAGCGGTTGCCCTTGGCCAGCATGACATAAGAGCCGCCATTGGCCTGGAGTTCATCCACGTAGGAATCCATGCGCCCTGCCGTGGTGGGGCCGAAAGAGCCTGTTGGCATACCCTCGGGCGTTTTGGCCGGGCCCGCGTAATAGACCGGGTGGTTCTTCAGGTAGTCGGGCAGGCCCTCGCCCTTTTGCAGCCGTTCGCGGAACTTGGCGTGCGCGATGTCGCGCGCCACAACCATGGTGCCGTTCAGGGCCAGCCGGGTCTTGACCGGGTACTGCGACAGCTCGCGGCGGATTTCGTCCATCGGGCGGTTGAGGTCGATCTTGATCGCCTCGCCTTCAAGGTGTTCGTCCGTGGTTTCGGGCAGGAAGCGCGCGGGATCGTGCTCAAGCTGTTCGAGAAAGAAGCCTTCCGCCGTGATCCGGGCCTTAACCTGACGGTCGGCCGAGCAGGACACGCCCATGCCCACAGGCAGGGAGGCGCCGTGGCGCGGCAGGCGGACGATGCGCACGTCGTGGCAGAAATACTTGCCGCCAAACTGCGCCCCAATGCCCAGCTTGCGGGTCAGTTCCAGCACCTTGGCTTCCATGTCCACATCGCGGAAAGCGTGCCCGGTGGGGCTGCCGGAGGTGGGCAGGCTGTCGTACCAGTGCGTGGAGGCGAGCTTGACGGTCTTGAGCGTCTGCTCGGCCGACATGCCGCCAATGACGATGGCCAGATGGTAGGGCGGGCAGGCGGAGGTGCCGAGCGTGCGGATTTTCGTATCCAGCCAGGAGAGAAGCTGCGCTTCCGAGCCGAGCAGGGCGCGCGTTTCCTGAAACAGGAAGGTCTTGTTGGCCGACCCGCCACCCTTGGCGACGAACATCAGCTCGAAGCTCTCGTCATGCTCGCCCGCGGGGGAGGCAAAGATATCGCACTGGACGGGCAGGTTGGTGCCGGTGTTCTTTTCCTCGAACATGCTCAGCGGCGCCATCTGCGAATAGCGCAGGCTGGTGCGGGTGTAGGTCTCATAGACCCCGCGCGAGAAAGCCACTTCCTCGTTGCCGTCCACCCACAGCCGCTGGCCTTTTTTGCCGAAGACAATGGCCGTGCCGGTGTCCTGGCACATGGGCAGGATGCCCCCCGCCGCAATGCAGGCGTTCTGCAACAGGTCCAGCGCCACGAAGCGGTCGTTGTCCGAGGCTTCGGGGTCTTTGAGAATGGCGGCCAGCTTTTCCAGATGCGAGGCCCGCAGGAAATGCGCCACCTCGTGGAAAGCCTGGGCCGTCAGTTCGCTCAGGGCTTCGGGGGTTACGTGCACAACCGTCTTGCCGCTGCATTGCGAGGTGCTGACCCCGTCAATATCGAGCTTGCGGTACTGGGTTGTATCCTTCCCGAGCGGGAAAATGGGGGTGTACACGAACTCTGGCAGAGGGGGGCGAGGGGGCTGAGTGGTCATGACTGTTTTCTTGTTCTCCGTTGGCCCGGCCCTGGCCCCTGACTTTCAGGCACCAGGGTCAGGCCGGTGATGGGCCTTTCCTGCGGAATGCGTCAAGGCTGACAACCTGCGAGGTCGTCTCACCCTGTGCTTCCGTCCCGGACTCAGCGGGCGTGTTCTCGTCCATCGCTTCGGCGGGGCCTTCGTCCTCCAGATCCTCAGCCGCGAACTGCAGGCTGAAGCGGATGGACGGGTCCGCGAAGCCCGTAAAGGCCCACACGGGTATGACCAGCGTTGTACCCACACCCCCGAAGGACAGCCCGACCGATACGACGTTGGCTTCGTGATCGACCTTGAGATCCCAGAACCGGTGCTGCAGCACGATGGTCATTTCATGCGGATACTGGGCGCGCAGGCGGGCTGGAATTTCCACGCCCGGAAAGTCCGTGCGGAAAGTCAGATAGAAATGATGGTCGCCTGCAAGCCCTTCATGGCTCACATGTTCGAGCGCATTGATCATCACGCTTCTGTAGGCGAGGTTCAGCCAGCGTTCATACGGCAGCAGGCCAGAGGGGGGAAAGTCGGCATTCCCGCCAGTGTTGTCGTGATCATCGGCCATGCCTGCTCTCCTTGCCGCCGGGTGTGATGTTGTGCCAGCCATGCGCGAAAAGCTGCGTCAGTGCAACCGGCCACACCCAACTGTGTGCATCAAGTGCGGTGTGCACGTCCTGAGACGCACCGCGCCGCAGGGGTGTGAAAGCCCACCATGCGGTGGTGTCCTGCAGAGTCGTTCATGAGAAAGTGGGAGGGCTTCTGTTGCCCGGTGCCCTCCCGAACCGCGCTTATCGCTTATGCAGCGACAGCGAGCACCTCAGAGTTATCATTGGCACTTGTAAAATTAGCCCGATAACGGTGGTACAATGCCGGGCAAAAAAGATGTCTTTACTGCGCGTGTCGAGCCTGTTTCGTCCCCAGTGATCCTGACCGTTCCGGCCCGGATTTTTGGTGGAGACGCCGGGTACCGCCCCCGGGTCCACTACGCCTATGCCACACCCCGTTTATTGCCATAGCCGCGAGAAAACTCCCGGCACCCCCTACATAGGCGGGGTGCGACACAGGCGCAAGGGCTGCGCGCGCTTAAGCTCTTTGCATCATGCTGACCTAACCTGTACAACCCCCGGTGTCGTCCACATGGTAATGGTAAAAGGCCCCCGCGCATGTCCCTGACCGAAGAACAACGCGCCGAGATCGCAGCCCACGGGCAAGAAGTTTCCTCCACGCTGCGGCCAACTGTCCCCGCGCTTGAGGCCATGCTGTACCAGCCGCTGGAAGTGCTGGATCACGGCTTCCTGCGCGTGATCGACTATATGGGCGACGATGGGGCTATCGTGCAGGCGGCGCGCGTGTCCTACGGCCGTGGCACGCGCAAGGTGACGGAAGATGCGGCGCTGATCCGCTATCTCATGCGGCACCGCCATTCCTCGCCGTTCGAGATGTGCGAGATCAAATTTCACGTCAAACTGCCGATTTTTGTCGCCCGGCAGTGGATTCGCCACCGCATGGCGAGCGTGAACGAATATTCCGCCCGCTATTCCATTCTGGACAACGAATTCTACCTGCCCGCGCCCGAGCACATGGCGGCGCAGAGCGAGGTCAACCGCCAGGGACGTGGCGAGACGCTCGCCCCGCAGGCGGCTGCCGAGGTGCTGGATATCCTGCGCGGCGATGCCCTGCGCACCTTCGGCGATTACGAACGCCTTCTGGACGAAAAGGAAGGCTACGGCCTTGCGCGTGAGCTGGCGCGCATCAATCTGACGCTGAACACCTACACCCAGTGGTACTGGAAGACCGACCTGCATAACCTCATGCACTTTCTGGCCCTGCGTATAGACCCCCATGCTCAGTACGAGATCCGCGTCTATGCCGAGGAAATGCTCAAGGTGCTGCACGCGTGGGTTCCGCAGACCGCAGCGGCGTTTGAGGAATATCGCCGGGGCGCGGTGACGTTTTCCGCCACCATGATGTCCGTCCTGCGCCGTATGCTGGCGGGCGAGGTGGTGGAGCAGGCGGCATCAGGTCTGAGCCGCCGTGAGTGGGATGAAATGCAGGCCAGCCTGAAGGGCTGAGCCCCCGCCTGCCGGGAGCGTCCCGGCAGACTGTTACCCGGTGGTCCGGCGGATGCGTTTTGCGTGCCGGACGCGCGCCCGTCCGGCACGGTGTCTGCCTGTTGTCAGGCTTTTTGTTTCGCGCCCAGCGCCTGCGCTACGGTATGCGCGATACGCCGCCAGGCCTTGCCGCCTTCGCTTTCGGGCGCGCCCACCACAACTGGCACGCCGCTATCGCCGCTGGCGCGGATATCGGCCAGCAGCGGTACTTCGCCCAGAAAAGGTACGCCAAGGGCTTCGGCTTCCCGGCGCGCGCCGCCATGGCCGAACAGCTCGGTATCGTGGCCGCAGTTGGGGCAGCAGAAATACGACATGTTCTCGATCAGCCCCAGCAGCGGCACGCCGACCTTTTCAAACAGGGTGACGGCGCGGCGGGCGTCGATCAGCGCGATATCCTGCGGGGTGGAGACGATCACCGCTCCGGCCAGCGGTACTTTCTGCGTCAGGGACAGTTGCGCATCGCCCGTGCCGGGCGGCAGGTCCACCACCATGACATCCAGCGTGCCCCAGTCTACATCGGTAAGAAGCTGGTTGATCGCCCCCATGACCATGGGGCCGCGCCAGATCATGGCGGCGTTTTCATCCACCAGCATACCCAGTGACATGGCGCGCACGCCCCAGGCTTCGACCGGCTGAATCCGGCCTTCCACCACGGCGGGGCGCCCCTGCGCGCCCAGCATCCGGTGCAGCGACGGGCCGTGAATATCGGCATCCATCAACCCGACCTTGAGCCCCTCCATGGCCAGTCCGGCGGCCAGGTTGACGGCGGTGGTGGACTTGCCCACGCCCCCCTTGCCCGAAGCCACGGCGATAACAGTGCGCACACCGGGCAGAACCGGCGCATCGGCTGCGGGAGCAGGGCCACCCAGCGGGCGATGGCCTGTAGCGGCGCGCGGCGTGGCGGCGGTTTCCCCCGTTGGGCGGTGCGCTGTCAGAACGATGCTGGCTGTCTGCACGCCGGGAAGCGTTTCAAGCCGGGCAACGGCGGCGGGGCAGAGTGCGGCCAGCGCATCCGCCTGCGCGCGCGGGACTTCAAGGGTTAGCGCCAGTCGCCCCTGTTCGAAGGTGCAGGATTGCACCCGCCCTGCTTCCGCCAGAGACAGACCCGTGCCGGGGGCCTGAGCCTGACGCAGGAGGCTGAGAATATCATCGGGGGAAAAGGGAGCATTCTGCGCCACGTGTTCTGATTCCTGCATGTTGGTGGGTCACGCCTTGCGGAACAAGGCAGAGGGCGCGGCCCTGAAAAGGGGGAGGGAAAAAGGCCGCGCCTGTTGTTTTTTCCGTCTGCGGTACGGAAAGAGGCCACATTTTTTCTGGCACAGATTGGGCTGGATGGGTAGATGGGCGTCAGCCTCGGGCTATGAGGAAACAGGAACCGGTATCAGTGCGGGTGTGCAACGAGCTGGCAGCGGGAGAGAGAGGCAGGGCGGGTATGCAGAAGGCGGAAAACCCGCAGAGTTCTGCTGTTATGCAGGATGGAGTACAGGGCAGTACGGGGCGGCGTCTGGCAGGGCACCTGCGCGACAGGCTGGCCGCGGCATCGCACACGCTGTCGCTCAGGGGACGTGACCACCGCATAGATGCAATGCGGGGGGCGGCGCTGCTGATGATGTTCGTCGATCACATTCCCCAGAACCTGCTCAACCGCTTCACCATGCGCAATGTCGGCTTTGCCGATGCAGCCGAGGTGTTCGTATTGCTGGCGGGCTATGCGTCCTGGCTTGCCTACGGCCGGGCCTTTGGCAAATACGGTGTGCGCGTGACGCTGGGCCGTCTGCTGCGGCGCTGCGTGCAGCTTTATATCGGCCAGACGATCATGGTTATGGCCTATGTCTTCATTATCCGGTTGTGGCGGCATTTCACGCCGGTTTCAGTCGATTATCTGGAGCCTGAACTGGCGCACGGCATGAGCTGGGTCTGGCGGGTCATGAGTTTCGATGCCTTGCCCAGCAACCTCAATATCCTGCCTCTGTATATCGTGTTTCTGGCCGGTTTTCCCCTGTTTTACCTGCTGATGCGCGTGCAGCATTCCCTGGCCCTTGTGCTGGCGGGTGCGCTCTGGGCTTTGGTCAATCTTGATCCGGCGGTCAATTTCCCGAACTGGCTCGACCCTGATGGCTGGTATTTCAACCCGTTCGCCTGGCAGTTTCTGTTCGCGCTGGGGCTGACGGCCTCCGAGCGGACACAGCGGAGCGGGAGGGACTTTCCCCGCCTGCGCTGGCTGGGGGGGCTGTGCTGGGCGTATCTGGTGTTTTCGGCCTTGCAGGCTTTTCCGTGGATGCAGTGGAACCTGCCTGACCTGCGGCCTTTTGGCGATGCCGTGGCCCCGGCCAAGGCGTGGCTCTCGCCTTTGCGGCTGCTGGATGTTCTGGCCATTTTCTATCTGGTGCAGTCTTCCACCGTTGCCCGGCGCTGGTCGGGCGAGACGGTAACAGGACAGGCGCTGGCCTGCGTGGGTCGTCATTCGCTCGAAATATTCGTGGTGGGCACCGTGCTCGACCTGCTGGCCCGTCTAGTGTTCAGCACATTCGGGGATGTGTGGTCGCTACAGGTGGGGGTGAATGTGGTGGGGCTTGGCGTCCTGCTGAGCCTCGCCTTCTGGCTCGATCTGTGGCGCGGGGTTGGTAAACGGGTAGCCCGGCCTGCCTGAGCCGGTCTTGCTGGCGCGTATTTGATTGGCCTACGATGTTCACAAGTCTGTCCATGACATGAAAGTGTGTCCGCCCATGTTTCTGTCTTCCTGCCCGTTTCGCGCTCTTCTGCTGTCCGGTGTGCTGTTGGGGGGCGTCAACTGGGTGGAGGCGGGGGCGGCCAGGGCGGAAGGCGCGCCCGCGCCCGTGGCGGTAACGGCGGCCCCGCGCCCGGTGCCGGAAAGTTTTGCTGATCTGGCGGCCCGCCTGCTGCCGGCCGTGGTCAATGTCTCCACCACCCAGACCGTGCGCGGCGAAGCCGACGGTGAGGACGAGGACGAAGACGACCAGCCCTCGCAGATTCCCGATTTCCCGCGCGGTTCCCCGTTCGAGAAGTTCTTTCATGATTTCATGAACCGCCAGACCGACCCTAACGCGCCGCCCCGGCGTATGCAGGCGCTTGGTTCCGGCTTTATCATTGATCCGCAGGGTTATATCGTCACCAACAATCACGTTATCCGCAAGGCGGACCGTATTACCGTGACGTTGCAGGACAATACGGTGCTGACCGCGCGTATGGTCGGTCATGATGACAGGACGGATCTGGCGCTGCTTAAGGTGGACAGCCATACCCCGCTGCCTTTTGTTTCCTTTGGCGATAGCGACCGCCGCCGCGTGGGCGACTGGGTTCTGGCGATCGGCAATCCGTTTGGCCTGTCTGGCACCGTCACGGCGGGCATTATCTCCTCACGCGGGCGCAATATTGATCAAGGCCCGTATGATGATTTCATCCAGACCGATGCGCCCATCAACAAGGGCAATTCCGGTGGGCCGCTGTTCGATATGGAAGGCAATGTCATTGGTGTGAACACGGCCATCTATTCTCCGTCTGGCGGGTCGGTTGGGATCGGCTTTGCCATTCCCGCCAACGAGGCGCGCGGCGTGCTGGAGCAGCTCCGCAAGAACGGCAAAGTGTCGCGCGGGTGGCTGGGCGTGCGGATACAGACCGTTACGCAGGACATAGCGGAGGGCCTGGGCCTGCCGTCCGCTGGCGGCGCCCTGGTGGCGGGTGTGGAAAAAAATGGCCCGGCCGAAAAGGCGGGGCTGAAAACGGGCGATGTCATTCTCACGCTGGATGGCAAGCCGGTGGATGGGCGCGCCCTGCCACGGCTTTCCGCGCAGTTGCCCGTGGGCGCACAGGCCCGGCTTGGCGTGTGGCAGCACGGCAAGACGCACGATGTCGCGCTGGTTGTGGGAGCACTGCCGGAAGCGCCGGAAGAACCGGTGGCAAAGCCCGCGCAGGAGTCCAAAGGCCCCGCGACGGTCAGCTTCTCGGATTTCGGGTTTTCGGTTGGCGTGCTGGATGCAGCCGCCCGGCAGAAATACAACCTGTCCGCCAACCAGAAAGGCGTGCTGGTCAGCAACGTGCGTGAAGATGGGGTTGCGGCCGAACGCGGCCTGAAGGAAGGCGATGTCATTACCGAGGTGCAGCAGGCGGAGGTAGCCTCTCCTGCCGCGCTCAAGCAGCGGCTGGATGCGGCCCGCAAGGAGCACCGGCGGACAGCGCTGCTGCTGGTGCATGATGCGGATGGCGTACGGTGGATTCCGCTGCCCTTGGGGGGGGAGGCCGCTCCCTGACTCTCTTGACCGCAAAATGGTGGCTGAGGGTGCAGCGCTGGCCCATGGTCGCGCGGGGCCTTTCCGCTTTGGCCCGCTGGCGTGTGCACTCCGCCTTCTGTCAGTCGGTGCGCCTGCTCAGTGCTGTGGGGCTGGCGGCCATTGTCGCCTGGCTGACCAGCCTGCAGGAACCCGGCTGGGCGCTGATTACGTCAGTCATCGTTACACAGAACAGCATTACCGACACCATTTCTAAGGGGCGTGACCAGCTTGTGGGCACGCTCATCGGCGCTTCGGTCAGCGTCATTCCCATTACGCTCATGCTGTTCCTGCACTGGCCGCTATGGGGGGCGTTCACGCTGGCTTTTGTGCCGCTGGTCGTGCTGGCGTCGTTCAATCCTGAAGCGCGCATGGGCATTGTCACGCTCATGATCGCCATCCTGTTTCCAGCGGATGACAGCCCCTATATGCGCCCGATCGAGCGGGTGATTGCCATCATGATTGGGGTGAGTGCCTCAACGCTGGTGACGTATGTGGTGCTGCATGAACAGGCCCGGCGCGATGCTTTCCGCAATGCGGCGGTGACGGTGCGCCAGATTCTGGCCATGTTGCAGAAGGCGCGCGCGGGCCATGTTGAATGGTCCGTCATTCAGGACATGAACGACGAATGTGCGGCTTCGCTCCGTCTGGTACACGCGGCACTGGAAGAGGCGCGGCGCGAACACTGGGTGCCGCTGGAAGAGCGTGACCCCATGCTGGCCCGCCTGCCCAATGGCCTGCGGCAGTTGCAGATGGATGCCCTGGTGGTGGCGCGCGCCATGCTCAGCCTGCCCGATAGCGGTGTGGCTTTGCCCGCGCAGTCCGCCGCCGCCCTGCGCGCAGGTATGCTGCGGGGGTTCCAGTGGATCATCCAGCGTTGTGAGAGCGAGGCCGTGGCCCGCACGGGTGCGGATAACCGGGTTGCGGCGGAAGTGATCGCGGCTTTGCCATCCGCCACGGGCACGAGCGATCCGATTATCCGCTTTGTCGTTGGCATCCTGCTGACAGACCTGCGCCGACTGATCCAGCTTCTGGGCGACGATGATGCCGACAGGGATGTAAAAAGCCGCTACTGGAGCGGATGGCGTGCCCTGTTTTCCCGGCGTGGTAAAACCGCCTGATAAAATCGCGGATGTTGTGGGGCGCGTCGCTGACGATTCGCACGCGGGTGTACGAAGTTTCAGATGCCGGGAGCGGCGTCGCCTCCGGCCCCGCCGGACATGCCAGCTCTGCGGCGCGTCCTGAAGCGGACAAGTGGCATGACGCGAGCGGGAGGATAGGTTAAACTCTTTCCAACCTGTTTCTGAACAGGCTGAACATGAGTGTGTAAGGATACCTCCCCATGGCAAACTGTCTGACAAAATGCCCAAAATCTCCCTGCGTGCGCGGCCTGCTTCTGGTTGGTCTGATCGCGAGCGCCTTCTATTTCTTCCGTAAAAAGAAGTGCTGCGCCTGAGTACAGCCGGGCTGTTCCCGCGCTGAGTGTGGAGTGGCTTAGGCCCGTTCGGTTCCGCCGGACGGGCTTTTTTGTATCATGGCTCCAAAGGCAAAAACGACCGCCGCTAACGGATAACGCTTTGTCTCGGCGTGTGTTATGGTCAAGATAACGGATCGTATTCAGCCTGGCGGCCCATTGCATGGAAGGGGCTTCAGCCCTGATCGTGACGGGACGCCGTTTGTGGCTGATGATGGAAAGGATTGAAGACCATGCGTATTCATGCTCCGCGTTTTTCTTTCAGGGCTCTGGCGCTCGTTGCGACCGGCCTGTGCGCCTTTGCCGGGGCCGTGCAGCCTTCAGCCGCGCAGGCGCAGGCTTCCGTGCTGCTCAAGCACCAGCACGCCAGCGCTGTTGTGGAAACGGTGGATCGTGAAGCGCGCGAGGTTCTTCTGCGCGAGGGTAACGGGCATCTGATCACCATCGAGTACGGCACGGGCGTGAGCGATCTGCCGCACCTGCATTCGGGTGACCGCCTTGAGATTTCCTTTGTGGAAACGCTGGGCGCTCAAATGGCCCCTCCCGGTAGCCCCATGCCGGAATCCACCCTGACAACAGCGCGCGGCTTTGCGCTCGGGCACCCGCGCGGCGTGATTGCCGCCTTCAACCGTGAGCGGGCCACAATTCAGTCCATCAACCTCAAGACCCACTCTGTTGCCTTCGTCACGGATGATGGCGCTTTGCATGTGGCCGCTCTGCGCACGAAGGCCATGCAGGATTTTCTGGCGACACTGAAAGTGGGCGACGTAGTGGATATGACGCGTATGGAAGCGATTTCCTACGTGATCACCAACGTAACCCAGCCAAGCGCGGTTGGGGCTCCTCAGGCGCCCGCTTCCACGCATTAACGGAGTCCGCCTGCCCGGCCGGTTCTGACGGGGGACTTCTCCCTCAGGCCGCAGGGCAGGACTCGAAGCGGGGAGGGAGCGGTGGCAGACTCTCTTGTGGTGCGGCGCCTCGGCACGCGGGAAATAGCGGCGGCTTATCCGATTGTGGCGCAGTTGCGGACACTCGACGCAGCCGCGTTCGAACAGGCCGTGCTCCGGCAGATGTCCGCCGGGTACGAGTTGATCGGTGCATTTGAATCCGGGAAACTCGTGGGCGTGATGGGGCTGAGGCCCGTGCATACGCTTGCCCGCGGGGCTTTCCTGCATGTGGATGACCTAGTGGTGGACGCAGCCTGTCGCGGCCGCGGCATAGGCCGTGCGCTGATGGCGCACGCGCGGGAAGAAGCCCTGGCGCGCGGAATGGGCGCGGTGTTTCTGGACGCGCGCGATACAGCCGTGCCCTTTTATCAACAGCTAGGATTCGAACTGCATCAGGCACCTTCCATGCGATGCAGGCTGGGATAAAAATGGTGACACCCGTGACACGTCGTCAGACGGCGGGCCGCAAGGCGGCAACACCTAAAAACACGGACGAGAAACAGGGCGCGGTTCTTGCGACCGGGTCGCTGGCCAGTCCGGCGCGCGAACTGACGCTTGAGGAATCGCTGGGCGCGCAGATCCGGCAGGTCAGACGCCGTGCGGAACTGACAGGCAGCGACCTGGCGACAGCGGCGGGCATTTCGCTTGGTATGCTGTCGAAAATAGAAAACGGCCAGATTTCTCCTTCACTCTCCACGTTGCAGGCTGTCTGCCGCGCGCTCAATGTCCCGCTCAGCCAGCTTTTCGCCACCGCTGAGGAACAACGCGACTGTTCCTTCGTGCGGGCCGGGCCGGGCGTTGCCATCGAGCGGCGGGGCACCAAGGCGGGGCACCATTACAGGCTGCTGGGGCATCTGCTTAACGGACCGCTGGTGCTGGAGCCGTATCTGATCACACTGCATGACGATGCCCAGCCCTATGTCAGCTTCAGGCATCATGGAATCGAAATGCTTTACATGCTCAAGGGCCGCGTGGCCTACAGGCATGGCGAGGAAGTGTACGAAATGGGGCCGGGCGATACACTGATGTTCGACAGCCAGGCACCGCATGGCCCTGAAAAATTTATTGAAAAACCAATCAGTTATCTCTCCATTATCGTCTATCCCCGGGAAGGGGAATAAAACCGGATATTTCCTGTAAGGAAAGTTTTATTCTTTACCGTTGACATATCGTTTCATCTTCTGATTGTATGGCCACAGTTGTTCCATGCTCTTCGGGGGTTAACGATGTGCGGCATCGTAGGGTTGTTTCTCAAAAACCGGGCGCTTGAGCCTGAACTGGGGCGCCTGACGTCCCAGATGCTGAAAACCATGACCGAGCGCGGCCCTGATAGCGCAGGTTTTGCAGTCTATAACGGGGCTGGCGCGGGCCAGCGCAAGATGACCGTGCGCGGCCTGTCCGATGGCAATATCGGCCCCTTTGAAGCGGGTTTTCTGGAAATCATTGGTGGAAGCGGCGAAGTTCACAAGCGTCATGACCACGTCATCCTGATTTACGCCGCCGAGTATGAACCTGCCGTGCGTGCCTATGTCGATATGTTCGACGATGGCGTTGCCTTTGCTTCCAGCGGGGAAAGCATTGAACTTTACAAGGGTGTCGGCCTGCCCGAGCATGTTGCCTCGCGCTTTGCTCTGGAAAAGATGAGCGGTACACACGCGATTGGCCATACCAGAATGGCGACGGAATCTGCGGTGACGGTGGCCGGCGCGCATCCGTTCTCCACCGGGCCGGATCAGTGCCTTGTGCATAACGGTTCGCTCTCCAACCACAACTCGCTGCGCCGCCAGCTTGTGCGTGAAGGCCTGCGTTTCGAGACGGAAAACGATTCGGAGGTGGCGGCTGGCTATCTGTCCTGGCGTCTGTCCAAGGGTGAAAAGCTGGATCAGGCTCTCAAGGCATCTCTGAACGATCTTGATGGCTTCTATACTTTTGTTGTCGGCACGCGTGACGGTTTTGCTGTCCTGCGCGATCCGGTGGCCTGCAAGCCGGCTGTCATGGCCGAGACGGATGATTACGTGGCCTTTGCCTCGGAATACCGTTCCTTTGCCGGTCTGCCCGGCATTGCCAGTGCTGAGGTGTTCGAGCCGGAACCGCAGCGGGTCTATCATTGGGAACACGCAGCGTAAGGCAGGATTGAAGCAATGCAGACGATAGATTTGAACACGACCACGCTGCGTGAGCTGAACAGCCGCTTGCAGACGGAAAGTGCCGGTACACAATGGACAATTTCCAACCCGAATGGCCGGCACGCGCTGGCTGTGGGGCTGACCCAGCCGCTTGAGGTGGCGATTGAAGGTCATGCCGGGTATTACGCGGCTGGCATGAACCAGCAGGCCAGCGTGGTGATTAACGGCAATGCCGGACAGGGCGTTGCGGAAAACATGATGAGCGGTCGGGTTCATGTCAAAGGCAATGCCAGTTCCAGCGCCGGGGCCACGGCCCATGGCGGCCTGCTGGTGATTGATGGCGATGCCGGGGCACGCTGCGGTATTTCCATGAAAGGCGTGGATATTGTCGTGCGTGGCTCCATTGGTCACATGAGCGCGTTCATGGCGCAGAGCGGCAATCTGGTCGTTTGTGGCGATGCGGGAGAAGCGCTGGGAGATTCCCTTTACGAGACACGCATTTTCGTGCGCGGCAAGGTTCGTAGCCTTGGAGCCGATTGTGAAGAAAAAGAGATGAAGCCCGAAGATCGCGCCATTGTCGCAACGCTGCTCGAACAGGCCGGTGTAACGGACTGCAAGCCCGAAGATTTCCGGCTCTATGGTTCGGCCCGCACGCTCTATCATTTCCACGTCGATAACGCATCGGCATACTGAGGCTGTCATGACCGAAAAACATCACGATTATACCAAGACAACGCCCCGGTTTTCCGCAACGTTTGATCCGTTCACCGTCTCGCAGATTCAGCGTGCAGCCGCGACAGGCATTTACGATATCCGGGGCGGCGGCACCAAGCGCAAGCTGCCGCATTTCGATGATCTGCTGTTCCTTGGCGCATCCATGTCGCGGTACCCGCTTGAGGGCTACCGTGAGCGCTGCGGTACGGATGTTGTTCTTGGCACACGTTTTGCCAAAAAGCCCATACACCTGAAAACCCCCGTTACGATCGCGGGCATGTCCTTTGGCGCGCTGTCCGCGCAGGCCAAGGAAGCACTGGGCCGTGGCGCCAGCGCGGTGGGCACATCCACCACCACGGGTGATGGCGGCATGACGCCTGAGGAACGTGGTCATTCCTCGACACTGGTTTACCAGTATCTGCCGTCGCGCTACGGCATGAACCCTGATGATCTGCGCAAGGCCGATGCGATTGAAATCGTGGTTGGGCAGGGGGCCAAGCCCGGTGGTGGCGGTATGCTGCTGGGGCAGAAAATTTCCGCCCGCGTGGCGCAGATGCGTGACCTGCCTGAAGGGATCGACCAGCGTTCCGCCTGCCGTCACCCGGACTGGACAGGCCCGGATGATCTGGAAATCAAGATCGAGGAACTGCGTGAGATCACGGGCTGGGAAAAGCCGATCTATGTCAAGGTCGGGGCCAGCCGCCCGTATTACGATGTTTCGCTGGCGGTGAAGTCGGGTGCCGACGTGGTGGTGCTGGACGGGATGCAGGGCGGCACGGCGGCAACGCAGGAAGTGTTTATCGAACATGTGGGCCTGCCCATTCTGGCGGCCATCCGCCCGGCGGTGCAGGCGTTGCAGGACCTGGGCCTGCATCGCAAGGTGCAGTTGATTGTCTCGGGTGGTATCCGCACCGGGGCCGACGTGGCCAAGGCGCTGGCGCTGGGGGCCGATGCGGTGGCCATTGGCACGGCTGCTCTTGTGGCTCTGGGAGATCAGAGCCCCGATCTGGCGGATGAATACGCCAAGCTCGGCACCGTGCCCGGCGCGTATGATGACTGGCAGGATGGCCGCGACCCGGCGGGTATTACCACGCAGGACCCTGCGCTGTCCGCCCGGCTGGACCCGATCCTGGGGGGGCGTCGTTTGGCCAACTACCTGTCGGTTCTGACCATGGAAGCCCAGACCATCGCGCGGGCCTGCGGCAAGAGCCACCTGCATAACCTTGAACCCGAAGATCTGGTGGCCCTGACCATGGAGGCCGCCGCTATGACGCGCCTGCCTCTGGCGGGAACCGACTGGTATCCGGGCAAGGCCGGTTTCTGAAAGGCGTTTGATCAAGACAGGACTTCCCCCGTGCCACCGGCCGGGGGAAGCAGTGTTAAGGAATGGAAGCGCATCAATGGATAACGTCCAGCAAAAATGTTACGATTTGGAAACTGTGGCCCGTGAAAAAGGTATCCGCTATTTTCTGATCTCGTTTATCGACCTTTCCGGTGCGCAGCGCGCCAAGCTCGTGCCTGCTTCGGCCATTGCCGGGATGCAGAAAAACGGCGCGGGTTTTGCCGGTTTTGCGGCCGCGTTCGACATGTCCCCCGCCGACCCGGACCTTCTGGCCATTCCCGACCCTTCAGGTCTTGTGCAGCTTCCCTGGAAGCCCGAAGTCGGCTGGCTGCCAGCAGATCTGAAGATGCACGGCCAGTACGTGACACAGGGGCCGCGTAACACCCTCAAGCGTATGATCCAGCGCGCGGCCGATCACGGGATTACGGTCAAGACCGGCGTTGAAGCCGAGTTCTTTCTTGTGACTCCCGACGGTGCCCAGGTGGGCGATGAGCACGATTCCAGCGTTAAGCCCTGCTACGATGCCTCGGCCCTGATGCGGCGTTACGACGTGATTGCCGAGCTGTGCGACGCCATGCAGTCCCTCGGCTGGGAGCCCTACCAGAACGACCACGAGGACGCCAACGGACAGTTCGAAATGAACTGGAAATATGCCGATGCGCTGGTAACAGCCGACCGGCATGTTTTTTTCAAGTTCATGGCGCGTGCCATTGCTGAAAAGCACGGCCTGCGGGCGACGTTCATGCCCAAGCCCTTCATGCACCTGACCGGAAGCGGCTGCCATGCGCATATCTCGCTGTGGCAGGGTGCCAGCAATGTCTGCCATGATCCGGCGGACAAAATGGAACTGTCCGCAAAAGGGTATAATTTTGTCGGCGGGCTGATCCATAACGCCAAGGCGCTGTGCGCCATCCTCAACCCCACGGTCAACTCCTATAAGCGCATCAACGCGCCGCGCACGGTTTCGGGGGCAACCTGGTCGCCCAACACCGTGACCTATGCGGGGGATAACCGTACGCACATGATCCGCGTGCCCGGTGGTGGCCGGTTTGAAATGCGCCTGCCCGATGGCGCCGCTAACCCCTATCTGCTGCAGGCGGCCCTGCTGGCGGCCGGTTTGGACGGCATTGAGCAGGGGCGTGATCCGGGTGAGCCGCTGGATATCAATATGTATCTTGAAGGCCACAAGGTGCAGAATGCCATGCGCCTGCCGTTGAATCTGCTCGATGCCCTGCGCGCTCTGGATGAATCAGCCGTGCTGCGTGGTATGCTGGGCGATGGTTTTGTGGACCCCTACCTCAAGATCAAAACCGCTGACTGGAACGCGCATTGTGGCCATCTGTCCGAATGGGAACGACAGATGACCATGGATTGCTAAAGGTTTTTCCGCAATAAGGTGAATTTATACCTTCCATAAGGTTTTGTTCACTTATGATCGAAAATAACTCTGGAAAGAGTTTTTTTTGCCGTATATTGTTGCGGAACTAAAATAAAAAACGTTCCTGTCCTGGCCTGTTGGCCAATAGGACATGAGGAAGAGGAGCATAATGCCGGCAGGGTAATGGCTTTTGGAACATTTCCTGTCATGGAAAGATTTTTTATGACAGAGGATGCAGAGCCGTTACCCCCGGATTTGGTAGTCGCGTACATCTGACAACTGAACGAGACCAGTAAAGGGGGGATCTGTATGTTAAGATTGTGTAAAAAGCTACTACCAACGAGCGTAACGCTGGTTTCGCTGGCGGCTCCTATATCGGCGATGGCTGAAGAGACCGTGGCAAAGCCCGCCTATGGCCTGCCGGACACAGCCTATGTTGCCACCTGCGCGCTTTTTGTCATGCTCATGATGTTGCCAGGTCTTGCCCTGTTTTACGGTGGCATGTCGCGCAGCAAGAATGTTCTGTCCATTTTGACTCAGGTTTTTGCCGGGGCCTGTCTGGTCATTTTTCTGTGGACGGCCGTTGGCTATACGCTCACCTTCACGGAAGGGCCATTCCAGTCGGTGATCGGTGGACTGGACAAGATTTTCCTGCGGGGTGTCACACCTGACAACAATGTCGGTGTTTTGCCTGAATATCTCTATTATTTGTTCATGGCCCTGTTTGCGGCCATTACGCCCCCCATCATCGTTGGCGCGTTTGCCGAACGGATGCGTTTTCCCGCAGTTCTGGTTTTTCTGGGGGTGTGGTTCCTGATCGACTATGTGCCCATGGCGCATATGGCCTGGGGCGGTGGCTGGGTTGCGGCCTGGGGAGCGCAGGACTTCGCAGGGGGCAACGTCGTGCATATGAATGCGGGCGTTGCGGCTCTTGTCGCCTCCATCATGATTGGCAAGCGCCGGGGGCTGGGCACCGTTGTCATGGCGCCGCATGACATGACCATGACCTATACGGGCGGCTGTATGCTGTTTGTGGGCTGGCTGGCATTCTGCGGCGGGTGTGACTACGCGGTGAGCGGCCATGCCATCGAGCTGGTTATCAACACCATGCTGGGCGGTGTCGGCGGTGCGCTGGGCTGGATGATCATGGAATGGATGCACCGTGGGCGGCCAAGCACCTTTGGCATTGTCTCGGGGGCTATTGCCGGCCTTGTCGGCATTACGCCTGCCTGCGGTTTTGTCAGCCCCGCCGGGTCTATTGCGGTGGGTATCCTGACCAGCGCTGCGTGTATCTGGGCCGTTGATAACCTGAAAAATATCTTCGGCTATGATGATGCGTTTGACGTGTTTGGCATTCATGGTATCGGCGCGATGGCGGGCGGACTGCTGACAACCGTTTTCGCAGCTCCTTTCCTCGGTGGCGCTGGCTACAGCGAAGGACGGGACATGCTCTCCCAGATGGGCGTGCAGGTGTTTATCATGGGCTTCAGTATTCTGGTTTCGGTTGTTGCGACGTTTATCGCCATGAAAGCCGCCGCCATGACCGGCGGGGTGCGTGTGAGCGAAGAGGTTGAGGAGTCTGGCCTGGATCTGACCTGCCATGGTGAAACGGCCTATCGTCTCAGCACCATGACGGGGGATGAGGAATCTGTTTACCACTGAGCGGGTTTTCTGAACCATTCTGGAAGACCTCCGCCAGTTCCGGTTGGCGGAGGTTTTTTCTGTCTGATGGAGGATAGTTCCTCCATCGTGCACGGAGTCAGATGTTGAACGCGTCGCGCAGGCGGTACCATTGCTCGAAAAATGGTACGGCAGCCGGTGCAAATGTCTGGAATGGGTGAGAAGGAAAGCGCAGCCCTGTAAATTCCGAAAATCCTTCGGGCTTGTCCATAACCTGGAGTGCGATTTTGCGGCCAAACCACGTTGAGCGCGAAACGCCTGTGCCGCAATAGCCGATAGCGTAATGGAGCCCGTCCGGTGCAAGGCCCAGATGGGGGAATTCGTCAAAGGTGTAACCAATCCGGCCAGACCATGCGTGCGAAAGTGCGAGGTCTCCGGCCTGTGGAAAAACCTCAAGCAGATCACGGGCAAGATGGGCATAGGCTCGAGCGCTGGCGGCAGGGGCCAGCCGTCCCACGCGGCCCCCCCAGATCAGGCGCGGTTCATCGGGTGCTGCACGGAAATAGGAGAAAACCCGGGCGGAATTGCCATACATGCGCCCACCGGGCATGAGGGCATTCAGGCGTTCGGCAGGCATGGGGGCGGTTGCGATCAGGGCTGACGTGACCGGCACAATCCGCTTGCGGCAGAAGCTGCTGAAAGACTGCCGGTATCCATTGGTCGCGATAATAACCTGCCGCGCTTTCAGGTCGCCGCGGGGTGTGCGGAGCGTGAAGCCGTCAGAATCACGCTCTACGGCGGTAACAGGGGCCTGACAGAACAGGCGTGCTCCGGCCTCCTGCGCCCTGTTCAGCAGGCCCGCATGGTAAAGGCCGGGATGCAGACTGGCATCCTGCGGTAGAACCGACCCGCCATGGAAAAAATCTGTCGCAATTTCAGAGTGTTGTTCGGCACGTGGCACCATGAAGGAGCGCACGCCCGCATAACGTTCCAGGTCCTGCATATCACGCGCCATGGCATCGTAATGCTCGGGGCGGACAGCCCCGCGGAACCGCCCGCATCGCTTGAAAAAACAGGAAATTTTCTCATCCGCGATCAGGGTTTCCATGTGGTCGAGCATGGCAACCCCTTCCATGAGAAGGGCCTGCGCTTTTTTGACTCCCATCATGTCGATCAGGGTTCTGACACGGAATTTCTGGTTGCCAGAACCGACCTGCCCGCCATTGCGGGTCGAGGCTCCGTACCCGGCGGTGCCTGCTTCCAGAATGGTGACGGAACGGCCCGCGCGCGCCAGTGTCAGCGCGGCGGAAAGGCCGGTAAAACCGGAGCCGACAACAGCAACATCCGCGACGCCTGAAACCGGTGCCTCGTGGGGGGCGGGCGGCATGGCCTCCCACCAGTAGGGCTTGTGTATGAAAGGCACTGCACGACCCTGCGCCAGGTCGGACAGGCTGATGGGGGAAGGAAGGGTAGGCAAGCGGGTCTCCTGAACCGGGATAGGCCGGTTTCCCCTGTGGATTCGGAACAGGCGGATAGTGTGCGAAAAAATGAAAGTAATTTCAGTATTTTTTAGCACATGGAGCCATGTTTTTCTTACATGGCGCTTTCCGCTCGCCCGGTTCGGGAAGACTGTCAGCCAATATGGAACGAAGCGATTTCAGCAGGGGGTTCGAGGCCGGGCAGGTTGTGCGGGTCAGGCTCGGGCGGCAGCACCTGCATACGCACCGGAATAACACCTGCCCATACGGGAAAAGCGCGGTCCGCTTCATCATCCTGCGGGGGGCCGGTGCGAACCTTGGCCGAGGCTTCGGTTATGGACAGGCCCAGCACGGTGGTGGCCTTGAGTTCCTGCGCGGTAACAGGGCGGAGCCGCTCCCACTGCCCCGGAATGGTTTTGTTGACCATGTTCCGCAGTTGCTCGGCTTTTTCGGTTTCTGACAATTTTTCGGGGCGGCCGAAAATCATGACAGACCGATGGTTGATATTGTAGCTGAAAGCCGAACGCGCCATTACCAGCCCATCGTACAGAGAGACGGTTACGCACACGTCCTGTTCCAGAACGCTGTCAATCATGCGGCTGGCGGACGAAGCGTGCCAGAAAATGCGGTCGCCATCACGCCATTGCAGCGTGGGGGTCACAATCGGCGTGCCATTATGCACGTATCCGACATGGCACAGCGGCATGGCGTCCAGGATGGCATGAACGGTTTGCGGATCATAAGACGCAATCTGGTGATAGCGCCGTACACGGGTGCGATCGCTTGGAGGTGGAAAAGATGCCGGTTCAGTCATGATCTTTCTTTCAGGTAAGGGCGGTAACGCAGGTGAACAGGTTATCGTTCAGGGTGCGTGCCATGGCGTTGAATCCGGGCAGAAGCGGGGCCAGCGTGTTTTCAAGCCCTGCCGCGCGTTCAGCTCCCAGCGCTTTTTCCATACTGGCCCTGTATTCGGGAATGGCGCTCCATTCCGCGACGGTGGTGGCGGTCATTTCCACATGATATTGCAGCCCCCATGCGTGGCGGCCCACCCGCATGGCCTGTATCGGACAGGCGGCATTGGCCGCCAGAACGACAGCGCCTTCTGGCAAGGTCTGCACTTCTGCCCCGTGCCACTGGAAAATTTCCATTTCGCGTGGGGCGTGTGCAAAGAGCGGGTCGTGCACGCCGTCTTCGGTCTGGCGGATGGTCGCAAGCCCGACTTCGGGTTCTTTCATCAGACCCACCTGTCCGCCCAGCGCCTGTGCTAAAAGCTGGTGGCCCAGACAGATCCCGAAATAGGGTTTGTCCAGATCACGAACCCAGGTACGGATTGCGGACATTTCCCGTATCAGCCATGGGTTTTTGTCAGTTTCCCAGACGTCCATCGGCCCGCCAAGCACAACCAGAAGATCGAACCCGTGCAGGGGCGGAATGGTGTCGTCCCTGTTGAAGTGGACGGTATGAATGTCGTGCCCGGCCTTTTTCCAGAACTCGCTGAAAACGCCGGGGTGTTCGACATCGAGATGTTGGAAAACAAGAATCTTCATGAAAACCTCGGCATGGATACGCTGTATTCATGGCAGGATGCCACGCGGCGGGGGCCGGTTGATAGGGCCAATTCCTGCGCATGAAAGGGGCCAATCGGCCATTGGTCCTTTCGCGGCTTGTCACCGGTGGGCGGCTGTTCCACCATGGGGCGTGCCTGAACAGTTACCGTATGGGGAAGCCGTGCCACGTCAATACGCCGCATCCGGTTCATTGCTGGCCTTCCGTCTGGAGCCGGATGACGGGCAGCCCGTTTACGTGCGGCTTTACGCGCAACTGCGCGAGGCCATTCTGACAGGCCGGGCGGCGGCCGGCACACGCCTGCCCGCCAGCCGGGTTCTGGCGGCGGAACTCGGGCTGTCGCGCAATACGGTAGTGGCGGCCTACACCCGCCTGACGGATGAGGGCTATGCCCATGCGCGCGGTGGGGCGGGGGTGTATGTGGCGTCCGTTCTGCCGGAAAATGCGGCGTTTGCCGCATTGGCATCGCCCGATGCGCTGGAAACGATGCCGCCTGTCCTTTCGGCGCGGGGGCGACAGCTTGCCGCCATGGGGCTGGAGGGCGGCAGCGCCTGCCCGGTGCCTTTTGTGGCGGATGTGCCTGCCTTTGATGTTTTCCCGCTTGAGAGCTGGATCAGGCTGATGGCGCGGAGCTGGCGGCAGGTGCAGCCGGATATGCTGGGTTACGCCTCGGCGGCGGGCCATGCGCCCTTGCGTGAGGTCATAGCCCAGAACCTGCGTGCGACCCGCTTCCTGCGGGCTGCCGGCAGTGATGTGATCATGACATCGGGTTCGCAGCAGTCGCTCGATCTGCTGGCCCGCGTGCTGCTGGACCCCGGAGAGTCTGTCTGGGTTGAGGAACCGGGTTACGCCGGTGTCCGCAGCGCGTTTATCGCGGCGGGGGCGCGGCTTGTGCCGGTTCCGGTGGATGCCGAGGGCCTGTCCGTGGAGGAAGGCCGCCGTCGTGACCCGTCGCCCCGGCTGATTTTTGTCACGCCGTCTCACCAGTATCCTCTGGGCGTGACCATGAGCATGGCTCGCCGGGTGGAACTGCTGGCCTTTGCCCAGTCCTGTGGGGCGCTGGTGGTGGAGGATGATTACGATAGCGAGTTCCGCTACGCGGGCACCACCCTGCCCGCCTTGCAGAGCATGGACCGCGCGGGACGGGTCTTTTATCTGGGCACGTTCAGCAAGTCGCTTCTGCCGACTTTCCGGCTGGGGGTTCTGGTGCCCCCGCCCGCTTACGCGGCGGTGTTTGCCAGCGCAAAAAGCGTGATCGACCGGCACCCGCCGTTGCTGGAACAGGTCACGCTGTTGTCCTTCATGCGCTCAGGCCAGTTTGCAGCCCATATCCGGCGGATGCGCCGGATATACAGGGAACGTCAGACGGTGCTGGTGGAAGAAATAACCCGGCAGATGGGAGACATCCTGCACATGGAGCCATCCGATGCGGGGGTACATCTGATCGGCACGCTTAAAGACGGGCGGGATGATCAGGCTTTCTGCGCGGGCGCAAGGGCCTGCGGCATTCTGCTGCGGCCGCTGTCCGATGCCTATCTTGGCCCCCCGGCGCGGCAGGGCGTGCTGTTCGGCTTTGCCGCCATTCCGCCCCGGCGGATTGTTGCCGCTGTGCGCAGGTTGGCGGCCTATGCGCACAACAGCGACGATGGCGCTCTCAGGCCTGCTCGCGGGGGATCGGCGGGGCCAGCAGCCTGAACAGCGGGCCTGTCAGCGCGGTGGACAGAACCGCCAACATGACCAGCGCGGCAAAGGCGAATTCGGAGAGCATACCTTTCTGGTGCAGGATGGTGGCGGCCACGATTTCCATCAGCCCTTTGCACTGCAACAGTGCGCCGACCCCAAGCTTTTGGCGGGGTTCAAGCCCGGAGGTGGGCGGATAGAGGAAAACCGCGACAATTTTGGCCACGATGGATACCGCGACAAGCGCCAGAGAGGCCATAAGGGAGGGCCATGTCAGCGCATCGCCGTCGATCTTCATGCCTGAATGGCCAAAAAACAGCGGCGCAAGCCAGATGAGCGCGAACGAGCCGACTTCTTCCACCGGCAGGCGGCGCACCCAGCTTGGCGGCATGAGCGCGCCCGCAAAATACGCCCCGATCAGTTCATGCAGGCCCAGTTGCATACTGGCCCATGAACCGGCCGCCAGATAGACCGGCACCGTGACCCAGATAACCCAGGTGGGCGGATGCAGGAAATGGCGCGACGCCCAGTTGCCAGCCGCCGCCATGGCCACAAGCAGCCCGACGGCCAGAAATTCCAGCTCTGTCCAGCCATGCAGGGCGGAAGACCCCCGGGCCGCGAACTGGAGCGCTGCCAGCCCGACCCACAGGGCCGCGTCGTCCACCACAGCGAGCTTGAGGGCAAGCTGGCCTATGGGCTTGTGCGCGGGGTCAAGCTCACGCACTACGCCAATCAGGACAGGCAGGGCGCTGACAGCAATGCAAAGCCCGATGGACGCGGCGGAAATCCACGGTGCCGCCTGAGGTGCGGCCCAGCCGGGCAGATGCAGGAAAACCGTATCGGCCAGAATGGAGCCGACCAGAAACGGCCCGCCCAGCGCGACCAGCGCACCTGTCAGCAGCCGCCACAGGCCCGGCTGGGGCAGGGCATGGGCGGATGGGCCATCGCCGGGGTGCTGCCACATTTCCAGCCCGGCGGTAAATGCCAGCACAAGCACAGCAATCCAGCCAATATTGGTACCATAAACCGAAGGAATACCGATCTGTTCAACCGGGACATGCCAGGCAGCCAGCAGAATGCCCAGCAGAATCGGTAAGACGACAATAGGCAGCACTTTGCAGGTCAGCCGCCAGAATACCCACGGAAGTAGTACAAAAAGTCCAATATCGGCCAGAAGTGCTGTTATTCCTGCCATGTTGCATCCTTGTTCTGTGTGGTCCTGCGTTCAGAGAGGGGAGTGTATACGAAATATGCAAAAATTGCATATCAATATGGCGTATCGTCATGCGTCACGCGGCCAGAGGGGCTGGACAGGCCCACACTTTTCTGTGTGGGACTTCAGCCCCGGCGCGCTGGCGCAACCGTGGTTCGGTCCCTATGATTGCGGGCGATAACGCTTGGTAGACTGGCAAGCCGCACGGTCATGCACGACGATTGAGGATAGGACGCGAGACAATGACTCACCCCTTCGTGGCACGGCATTACGGCGCGCGCGCGTATGATTACGTTGCCAGCGCGGTCCATAGCCAGGGACAGGATCTGGATCTGATTGAGCGCAGTGTGGCAGGGCGCGGGCTAGGGCGGGTTCTGGATCTGGGCTGCGGAGGCGGGCATGTCAGCTACCGGCTGGCCCAGCATGTGCAGGAGGTCGTGGCGTGCGATATTACCCCCGCCATGCTGGAGGCTGTCGCGCAGGAAGCCGGGCGGCGTGGGCTGCCCAATATCACCACGGTGCTGGCCCCGGCAGAAAACCTGCCCTTTGCGGCGGGCACGTTTGATGCGGTTTTCTGTCGTTTTACAACCCATCACTGGGCGGATGCTCTTGCAGGGCTGATAGAGGCGCGGCGCGTTCTCTCTCCTGAGGGCACGGCGGTGTTTGTTGACGTGGTGGCACCGCCTTCTGCCTTGTCAGATAGCTGGCTGCAAACGCTCGAACTGCTGCGCGATCCTTCGCATGTGCGGGATTATTCCGTGGCGGAATGGACAGCGATGCTGGGGCAGGCGGGTTTTGTTGTCCGCTCGATGCAGATGCACCGCCTGCCAATGGCGTTTGAAAGCTGGGTGGCCCGCACGAAAACTTCTGCTTCCTGTGTGGCCGCCATCCGCGCCCTTCAGCAGAATGCGCCCGACGATGTGACCCGCGGTTTTGAAATGGCGGCGGACGGCAGCTTCACGCTTGATGTGGGCTGTTTTGAGGTGACGGCTTTATAAAAGGCTCCGGGGCGTGAGCGAGCTGTCCACAAGCAGGATCACACTGGGGGCGCTCGCGATGACCGTCAGGTTTTCCTCGCCGGTTATCAGGGCGGCTTCCTGTGCGCGCACTGGCGTTTCGCCAATACGGGCGGCTCCCTCCACCACCAGAACGAACAGGGCGCGCTCCGGTGTTGTCTGGTAGGCGGCGCCTTCGTCACGCGGTAGGGCCGCATGGAGCAGGCGGGTTCTGCTACGCAGGGCCAGAGGCGCGCCATCTGTTATGATAAGGGTGGCCTCGGGGTTGTCTTCCGGGTCGTCTTCGGGAAAGCCCGAGGCCAGAATACGGAAGCCGCCATCCTCCAGTGCGGTAAAGGCCGGGCGTACGCTCTGTTCGGGGGCAGAGTCCTGCGTTTCAGGCAGGATATGGAACTGGATCAGGCTGCTGTCCTGCAAGGCCTGCCAGAGAGGAGGCGCACCATTTTCCGCCGTGCCGACAGCATGGAGCCACTCGTCTGTCAGGTCTTCGGGCGGAAAGGGCGGGGCGCTGGCCCGTAATGCCCCGCGGCGCACCCATGTCAGAATATCCATATCCCGCACGGGTGGCGGCGGGGTGAAGGTACTGCCTGCGGGGAGTTCCGCCATCAGTGCCGCCGACAGTGCGCTCGTCGCGGCCGCATTGTCCGGCAGGCTGTAGCCATGCAGGGTTACGGCGGTTTCTTGGCCTGGCGGAGGGGCTGCTGCCTGTAAAAGCGTGATCATGCCGGTTTATCCCCTGCCTGCCGTAGTCTTGCCTGCGGGCGTGACGGCGTTGGACGTGGTGTGGGTGGCGTTGGCAAGCGGAGCCACGTTTTCCCATCCGCCGCCGAGGGCGCGATAGACCTGTGTCAGATTGCTGGCGACCCGGGTTGTCGCATCCACCAGAGCACTCTGGGAGGAAAGCAGGGCGTTTTGCAACGTCAGCACGGTCAGGAAGTCCGAAGCCCCGGCAACATACTGCGCCTGCGCGGTTTTCAGGGCCGTCTCGTTTTCATGCACGGCATCGTTCAGGTGGTCGCGCTCGTTCTGGGCGGCGGTAAAGTCGGCCATGGCGTTGTCCACTTCCTGCCACGCCTTCAGCACCGTGCGCTGGAATGCCAGAGCGGCTTCCTGCTGCTGGGCCTTGCGCAGGTGAAGCTGGCCAGTCAGGCGTCCGCCTTCAAAAATCGGCAGAGTGGCGGTGGGGCCAAAACCATACTGGCGCGAGGCCCATGAGCCCAGGCCGCTGAATTGCAGGGCCTGAATGTCCAGACTGCCCGAGAGCGTTACACGCGGGAAAAAATCCGCAATGGCCACGCCGATACTGGCGGTGGCCATGTGCAGGCGTTCCGCCGCCATGCGGATGTCAGGCCGGCGTTCGGCCAGTTGCGAGGGCAGGCCCACTGGCACATCGGGCGGGGTGACGGGAATGGCCTGCGGTTTGCCCAGCTCGGCGTCCAGCGCGCCGGGCTCACGTGCGACCAGAAAGCTCAGCGCGTTGAGGAAATGCACCTGCTGGCTTTCAAGCGGGGCCAGCCGGGATTCAAAGTTGTGGAGCTGTCCGGTGGCTTCCGCCACGTCAAGCTGGGTTGCCGCCCCCTGCTGGAAGCGCAGGCGTGTCAGTTCCACGCTATGGCGGGCGACATCAATATTACTGTGCAGGATAGCGATATGTGCCTGCACCCCCCGCAGGGTAATGTAGTCCTGCGCGGTTTCCGCCATGAGCGAAACCAGCACATCGCGGCGCATATCTTCCGTGGCATGTACGGCGGCGGTGGCGGCCTCAACCTGACGGCGCACATGCCCCCACAGGTCCACTTCCCATGAGGCGTTCATGCCATATTGAGGCAGGTTGAACGAAGGGTTGCCCACGCTACCGGGCAAGGCGGTCGGGCCAAAACCCTGTGTGCCGCTGGCGATCTGGCCTGCCTGCTCGCGTTCCATGGTGCCCAGAAGGCCGAGGATACCATTGGTGCTGGCGCGTTCGCGCGCATAGGAGGCATTGGCCTCCATATGGGGCATCTGCGCCGCACTGGCGATCCGGCGTTCGGCGGTGCTCTGCATCAGCCGCATGGAGGCGGCCTTCAGGTCCAGATTCTCGCGCGCCACCTCTTCTTCCAGCCGGGAGAGAATGGGGTCGTGAAAAATGGTCCACCACTGCGCATCGGTCGTGGCGAGCGTGATCCGGCTGCTTTCAGGTGGGAGGGTCTGCCGCCACGTGGCCGGGGCCTTGACCTGAGGCGCATGGTAGTCCGGCCCGACCGTGCAGGCCGAAAACGCCAGCACGGCAGGCAGGGCCGCCAGTTTAAGCCCTGACCGGGAAGGGCGGCGCATCCGCTTACTGCCAGACATAGCGCGTATCTCCGGCGTGGGTGCCCTGCGGGCGGGAGGCCGTGTCGATACGGACCTCAACCGACATGCCTACGCGCACCTTCGCGGCTTCTTTCTGGCCCGGATCAAAGGTCAGCTTGACCGGAACGCGCTGCACCACCTTGGTAAAGTTGCCGGTGGCGTTGTCAGGCTGGATGGGTGCAAAGGCGACATCCGTGGCCGGAGCAATCGAATCTACATGGGCTTTGAGCGGGTGGCCGGGGAAGGTATCGACCCACACGGTCGCGCTCTGCCCCGTCTGTACCTGTGTCAGTTGGGTTTCCTGAAAATTGGCCAGCACATAGGCTTCCTGCGTTGGTACAATCGCCATGACCGTCGTGCCGGAGTGAACGTACGCGCCCACACGCGCGCTCCGTGCGCCGACCACGCCATCTACCGGTGCGGGAATGGTGCAGTAGGAAAGGTTGAGCGCGGCCTGTTTTTCATCGCCGCTCGCGCGCAGGAGCACGCCTCGCGCGCGTTCAAGCTGTGCCCGCAGCACGCCGACCTGTAGGGTAGCCGCGCTGACGGAAGCCGTATCGCGCGCCGTGGCGGCGAGCGCTTCCTTTTCTTTGGCTTCGGATGACTGTTTCTGCTCCACGGTGCCGGCCCCACCTGCCGAAAGGGTGCGGTAGCGGGCGAGGTTCTGCCGGGCAAACACCAGATCGGCCTCATCCGCCTGTACGGCGGCTCGTGCCTGCGCGATCAGCGCATCCTGACGGCGCAGGGCGGCTTCAAGGTTGGAAACATCGCCCTGTGCCGCCAGCACGGCCCCGTGCGCGACATCAAGAGCTGCGCGGTAGTCATCGTCTTCAATGTGCACCAGTTCCTCACCGGCCTGCACGCGCTCGTTGTCCTGCGCTGTCACACGGTCGATCCGGCCCGCCACCTTGGGCGCAACAAGGGTGAAATCGGCCGTTACATAGGCGTCGTTCGTGTACTGGTGGATGCCATCACCATTGACCAGACGCGAGCCAAGCCATGCGACACAGGACAGCGCGACGGCGGCGCACCCGGCATAAAGGAGGGGTTTTTTGTAGATCATGCGAAAGGTGTTCCGAATAGTCAGGAGGCAGGAGCAGGAGCCGGGCCGGAAGCAGGCCGGGGCATGGCGGCCGGGGCCGGTGCGGGCTGTGCAGGGGCACGGGGCGGATAGACCCGTTTGGGCAGCACGAGGTTGAGCGCCGCGTAAGTGAGGCACATCACCATCACCACCAGATAGATGTCGGCCAGAGCCAGTACGAGCGACTGCTCACGGACATAGGTGTGAAAGACTTCCAGCGTATTGCGCGCGACATGGGCGGTATCGGGCGAAGTCCCGGCAAGCTGGCCGGTAATGGAACTGGCGGCGCCGTCCGCCGGGGTGGCACGGGCGCTGCCATGGCCCAGAAGCATGGTGGAGTGATACTGCTCGCGGCGGCGTGTCAGAATGGAAAACAGCGCGAAGGCAATGGCGTTTGCCAGCCCTTTGAGCATGTTGACCATGCCGGAGATAAAGGGGCCATCCGCAGGCCCCATGGCCAGCGTGGCCAGCATGAGCGTGGGAATGACCGTCATGGGCTGCCCCAGAATCTGGAGCATCTGGATGGGGTAGAAATTGTCGCGCACCCAGTCAGGCGTCAGCCATGTGCCAAGCCATGAAGCCCCGGCCAGACAGAGCATTCCCGCGACCAGCACAAAGCGGCAGTCCACCCGTGCGCTGTTGCACAGTGCTGCAATGAGCGGCAGCATAATGAGTTGCGGCAGCGCCACCACAAGCGAGACAGGGGCGGTCTGGATCGGGCGGTAGCCGCGTATTTCCTCAAGATAGGTGGCGGGAATTTCTGACAGCAGCGAGCAGATGGCCAGAATGCCGACCAGCGACAGCAATGCGGCCTGAATGTTGCGTGATTTCCAGTACTGGATACGGAAATACGGGCTGGGGTGGAACGCCTCGTTGATGACGAACACCACAAACGCCGCCAGCCCCCAGAATGTCAGATGCGTAATCAGCGGCGAGCGGAACCAGTCCAGCCTGTCGCCCTGATACAGCACGGTCACAAGAGACGTGATGGCGGGCAGGCCCACCATCAGGCCGAACCAGTTGAACTTCTCGAACCGCTCGAAGTGCATCGGGTCTTTGGGCAGGCCATAGGCCATCATGGCAATCGCCAGTGCCGCCATGGGAATGATTTCCCAGTACAGCCAGTGCCAGCCGAGATTTTCAAACCAGAAGGCTTCCAGTGGCAGGCCCAGATTGGGGCCGAAGGTCGCACTCATGGCATAGCCGCCAATGCCGAAAACACGGATTTCGGGGGGCAGGTATTTGAGCATGACGGTCATAAGCACGGGTGGCAGGCAGCCTGCTGTCAGGCCCTGCATGGCCCGCAGGATGCACAGCGATGTGACATCGGGCATGAAGGGGGCCGGTATGGCCAGCAGCGCCATGGCGGCCGTCATGAAAATGGAAAAGCGGTAGATCGAGAAGGTCATGTAGAACCACGGCGTAAAGGCCATGGCGGCGATGTTGAACGCCTCGTACAGCGTGATCAGCCAGGTGCCTTCATCGTGGCCGATATGCATGGCGCCCCGGATATCGGCCAGACCGATTTCCGTCACATGCTCGTTGAACCCCGCGACATGTACGGCCAGCAGCATACCCAGGCAGCCGATAACGGTGCGCAGGCCGAAAGGTGGAATATAGGACGGCAGTGCGGGCGCGGCATGAATGACCGGAGCAGGACCGCCAGAAGGCGCGGAATGTGTCATGCCTGCCATAATCTGAGCAAAGCAGGTGCGAAAAAACCCTCATTTCAGGCAGAAGACGATTCCACTTTCTGGAACCATTAAAGCTGGTCTATCCGCCAGATGACGTCTAAAAATGAAAGCATGAGACAGTACGACCTCGATCTGCTGCGGTATCTGCATGTGCTGGTGGAAGAAGAAAGCGTGTCAGCAGCAGCACGGCGGATGCAGGTGAGCGAGCCCGCCATGAGCCGCCATCTGGCCAAGCTGCGGCGCGTTTTTGCCGACCCCATTCTCGTCCAGTCTGGCCGGCGGATGATAGCCTCTTCCTTCGCCACGGGTATTCTGGGCCGGGTGCAGGAGGTGGTGCGGCTGGCCGATGCACTGATAGAAACACAGGCACTGGCCGATCTGGCCAATATGGCGCCTACCTTTACCATCCGTGCGAACGACCTGATTATCGCCGCGATCGGTCTGCCCCTGTTGCGCGCCCTACGGCAGGACTGCCCGCAATGCGATATTATTTTCGCGCCGGAAGTGGATGATCCCGCGTCTGATCCGCTGCGCCATAACAGCATCGACCTGTACATAGGCGCTACGGATGCGCTCAAGCCGGAAATCCGCCGCCAGACCCTGTTCCGTGACAGGATGTATGGTCTGGTGCGCAAGGGGCACCCCATTCTGGATGAGCCCATCACCCCGCACAGCATGGTGCGGTATGAATATATCAGCGTGTCACGGCGGGGGCGCGCGCGTGGGCCGATCGACTGGGCCCTGCGTGACTACGGGCTGACGCGACATATCGCCATGGTGGTGCCCAACTACCATGCCATGATTGAAACCATGGCCAGGACAGATCTGGTGCTGGCCGTGCCGGGTATGGTGCTCGAAAACATTTCCATGGAGGCGCTGGGTCTGGCGTCGTTCGAGTTTCCGCTGGATCTCCCGTTTGTCGAGGCGTTTCAGGCGTGGCATCCACGCCGGGATACCGACCCGGTGCACCGCTGGCTGCGGGAGACTTTCTTTCGGGTGGCGCGGCAGGTCTTTCCCGACCGAATACTGGTGTCATGACAGGGATCATGCCAAACAGGGAACAGGGCTGGAGCATGGGCGCGTATGTTCAGGCCTGAGTCTGAACAAAACGGGAAGTCTGCGTTGTGAACGAAGCCGTATTGCCGTCAAACTCCAAAGTGATTCCTGTCATTTTGTCCGGGGGGGCGGGAAGCCGCCTGTGGCCGCTGTCACGGGGTAGCTATCCCAAGCAGTTCTGGCGGCTTCTGGATGAGCATACACTCCTGCAGGACACGGTGCTGCGCAGTCGGAACATAGGCCTGTCCGCGCCGGTGATCGTGTGCAATGCGGAGCACCGTTTCATTATTGCCGAGCAGTTGCGTGAGATCGGCGTGACCGATGCAACGATTGTGCTGGAGCCGGAGGGGCGTAATTCCGCCCCGGCTGTCGCGGCGGCGGCTTTTTTGGTGGCGGAACAGGACCCGGATACCATTTTGTGGGTCATGACGGCGGATGCCGCGATCGGGGATGTGCCCGCCCTTTCCCGCGCGCTGGACAAGGCCGTGGCGGCTGCGGCCGAAGGCTATGTGGTCACGTTTGGCATGAGGCCCACCCGCGCGGAAACGGGGTATGGCTATATTGAACAGGGTGCCGAACTGCCGGGCGTGCCGGGTGCGTGGGCGGTCTCCCGGTTTGTGGAAAAACCCACGGCAGAGGTGGCGGAAGCTCTGGTGGCGGACAGCCGCTACCTGTGGAACTCGGGTATGTTCATTGCCCGTGCGCGCACCTTTTTAGAAGAAACCCGTACCCATGCACCGCAGGTTTTCGATGCGGTACAGCAGGCGGTTTCCCGCCGGGTCGCTGATCTGGATTTTGAGCGGCTTGATCCGGCCTCGTTCTGCGCTGCGCCGGACATCTCAGTGGATTACGCCATAGCCGAGCGCACGAAGCTGGCCGCGACCGTGCCGGGAGATTTCGGCTGGTCGGATATCGGGAGCTGGGATGCCCTGTGGGAACTCAGTTCCAAGGATGTGCAGGGCAATGCCGTATATGGCGATGTCTTTCTGGACGATGCCCGTAACTGCTATGTGCGTTCTGAAGGTATTCTGACGACCGTGTGCGGGGTGAAAGACCTTGTGGTTGTGAGCACGCGTGACGCGGTCATGATTTCGCACCGTGAGCGGGCGCAGGATGTCAAGAAAATGGTGGCGCGTCTGATCCAGGCCGGGCGGCAGGAGGCTACGGCGCATAACCGTATTTACCGCCCCTGGGGGTTTTACGACGGGCTGATTCAGGGCGAGCGGTTTCAGGTCAAGCGCATTGTGGTGCAGCCGGGGCAGAAGCTGTCGTTGCAAAAGCACTTCCACCGTGCCGAGCACTGGGTGGTGGTGGCGGGCACGGCCCTTGTGACCAAGGGCGAAGAGCTTGTGATGCTGCGTGAAAACGAAAGCATCTATCTGCCGTTGGGTGTTGTGCACAGGCTTGAAAATCCGGGCAAAATTCCTCTCACTCTGATCGAGGTCCAGTCCGGCCCCTATCTGGGGGACGATGATATCGTGCGGATAGAAGACGTCTACAGCCGGGCCTGAAGCCCAACCTGACAGCAGGCCCGTTCTGTTGCCCCGCGGGCGGAGGGAATCGTGAAAGTCGTTATTGTCTGTGATTCCTTCAAGGAAAGTCTGTCGTCATCTGCCGTGGCGGAAGAGATTGAGGCGGGGTTTCGGACGGTTTTTCCCGCGCTCGATTGTATCAGCCTGCCTGTTGCCGATGGCGGTGAAGGCACAGTGGATGCGCTGGTACACGCAACGGCGGGGCAGTTCCGCTTTCATGATGTGACAGGCCCGATGGGCGCGCCTGTGCGGGCGCGCTACGGCGTGCTGGGTGACGGCCGAACCGCCGTGATCGAGATGGCTGCCGCCGCCGGGCTGGACCTTGTGCCACGGGCGGTGCGCGATCCACGTATCGCCACGACATTTGGCCTTGGGCAGCTCATTCTGCACGCGCTTGATGGCGGGTGCCGCCGCTTTATTCTGGGGCTGGGGGGCAGCGCCACCAACGACGGCGGCGCTGGCATGGCGCAGGCGCTGGGCGTGCGCCTTCTGGATGCAAACGGACAGGACCTGCCGCGTGGCGGGGCCGCCCTGCAGGCGCTTGCGACCATCGACACCAGCGCGCTCGATCCTCGGCTGGGTGAAAGCGTGTTCGAAATTGCCTGCGATGTCGATAATCCCATGACAGGCGAACACGGCGCCTCGGCTGTCTTCGGGCCGCAAAAAGGAGCCACCCCCGAGATGGTGGCCCTGCTGGACGCGGCCCTTGTCCGGTTTGGCGAGGCGCTGGAACGGATCGGCGGTGCTGGAATCATGACCGTGCCGGGGGCCGGGGCGGCAGGCGGTTTGGGTGCCGGCGCCTCGGTCTTTCTCGGCGCGCGGCTGCGGCCCGGTGTGGAGATCGTGCTTGATGCCCTGGCGCTGGAGACGGTACTGGCCGGGGCGGATCTGGTGATCACGGGCGAAGGACGGCTGGATGGTCAGACCGCGCGGGGCAAAACCCCGGTGGGCGTTGCCCACGTCGCCCGGCGGCAGGGCGTTCCCGTGATTGCGCTGGTCGGGGCTCTGGGGCCGGGCTACGAGGCCGTTTACGACCATGGGATCAGCGCCGTGTTTAGCGTTGTGAACCGGCCTTGCCTGCTGGAAGAGGCACTGGCCGACGCGCGCCCCAACATTCGGGGCACGGCCCGCAATATCGCGGCCCTGCTGGCGCTTGCTCCCATGAAGGCATCATCTCCCGCCTGATGGCGGCGTCGTCACGCCGCTTCAGGCCGCCTAATGCACCTGTATGGTGACAGAGGATGCCCGGCCCAGTGCGTCAACGACTGCGACATGAGCAAAGCCCGGCCCGTCCGGTTGCCATGAAGCGGCGAGACCGGGCGGGGTGGCGAGCGGCTGATTATTGATCATCCAGCGATAGGGCTGAGCCCCGCCCGATGCTTCCAGCCCGACGGGTGTCGCCGCGCCATCCGGCCCGAAACTTTCAATGACCGCGCCGTTTGGCGGCGAAAGAACGCGCGGCCCCTCATGTTCGGGGAGCACCTGCAACGAGGGAGCCAGCGGGGCAAGGGCGCGCAGGGGCGTGCCTACGGTGTCGGGGCCTGCGGGCAGCGTGTCCATGATACGCGTCATGACGGGCGCGGCGACGTGCAGCCCGGTTATACCGGGGCTGGACGCGCCATCTGGCCTGCCCGCCCAGACAACAACTGTCCAGCCTGCCTGTACGCCTGCCGCCCAGGCGTCGCGCTGGCCGTAGGAGGTGCCGGTTTTGAACGCGAGCGAGCGGGCGGGACTATCCTGCATTCCGTTAGGCAAAGGCGTGCCGCGCAGGATACCCAGAACCTGCCGTGCCACAGCACTGCTGAACAGGCGCGTCGGCTGCATATCGGGGGCGGGCTCTGTAACGCTGGGGGGTGTGCTAAGGCCCTCATGGGCCAGTGCATTATAAAGCCGCGCCAGATCCAGCATCCGCACGCCCGCTCCGCCAAGGGCGAGGGCAAGACTGGGCGTGGCCCCTTTGGGCAGACGCAGTTCAACCCCGTTATCCTGCAATGTTGCCCGGAAATACCGCGCTCCGATCAGGTCCAGCGCCCGTACGGCAGGCAGATTGTAGGACTGTTGCAGCGCCGTGCGCACGGTGGTGCTACCATGAAAAACGCGGTCATAATTGCGGGGGGCGTAGTTCGCAAACCGCGTGGCCCTGTCATGCAGGATCGTATCGGGGGCCAGTACGCCCCGCTGGAAGGCCAGAGCGTAAATAAACGGCTTCAAGGTGGAGCCGGGCGAGCGCCAGGCCGTGACCATATCCATCGCGCAGCCCGGACAGTCATTGCCGGCATTGCCCGCCCATGCGGCAACGCTGCTGTCGGGCCGAAGAACCAGAGCGGCCCAGCCCCCCAGTCGTGGGGGTGGCGTGGCCCGCAGAATACGCAGTACGGTTTCCTGCATGGGCCGCTCAAGGCTGGTTCTGACAGGGCCGCGCGCGCCCGTGCGCCACAGATATGTCAGCACGGAGGGCGCATCATGAGGGACGTGGGCTGTGCCGAAATGCTGTGCCAGACCGTCCGGCACGGGGGTTCCTGCACGTGCCAGCACAAGGGCGGCGGCCTGCTGCGCGGCCTGTGGGTGGCGGTCGGGCCGCAGGGCGGCGGGGCGTCTTGGCAGGGCGACCAGCAGGGCTGCCTCCGCCGGGCTCAGATGGGCGGCGCTATGGCCGAACCAGAAGAGCGACCCGGCGGCGGTCCCTTCTATGGCCCCGCCTTCAGGGGCAAGGCTCAGGTAAAGGTCGAGCACGCCCGCATGTCCGTAACGCCATTCAAGCTGGAGAGCGCGCAGGGCGTCCTCCACCTTGCCGCGCCATGTGTGGCGGTGTGGTGTCAGGAGCCGGGCGGTCTGCATAGCCAGCGTTGAACCGCCCGAAACGATATGGCCACGCAGCATAAGCTGACCAGCCGCCCGGAGGATGGAAAACGGGTCCACCCCCGGATGCCACCAGAAGCGCCGATCCTCGGTTCTGAGCAGCAGGGCCAGATAGGCCGGGTCCACGGCAGCGCGGTTTGTGGTCAGTCGCCAGCTTCCATCCGTGCTCACACGCCCGTCAAGCGGCGCGCCCGTGGTGTCGTACAGAACAAGAGCCTGCGCCTGTGCACGGTGCAGATCCGGCGGAAACAGCCGGTCGAGTGTCAGGAGCAGAGTGGTGGTAAGAAGACAGGCCGCCCCTCCCATCATGGTCAGTCGCGCCCATGACGGAAGGGATTTCCACCGGTTTTTGGAATCACTCATCGGGGAACGATGGTTGTGGTTCCGGCGGCGGTGCGGGCGGTCTTGGTTGGCTGGTAGAGATCGAGCACCACGGTTTCAGGACGGAGGAAGTGGCCGGGGGTTACAGCCCGCACACTATAGGCGAAGCGGAAAGCACCGGCGGGCAAGGTTTTCTGAGCCTCGTTATTGTCGCCATTGTCGTTGGTGGTTTCCGATACGTCGCTCGCATCGAGAGCGAAGGCGGCAACAAAGCGGTCATCCCCGATTGAAATGGAGCGTGCGGTGGTGGTCGGCCCCAGAAAGGACAGGCCGCTGGTGTTCTCATCGCCGTCAGCGGACGGGCCGGTGAGAGCGCCTTCGATTTCCCAGCCCGCGGGCAGCAGGTCGGTAATGACACACTGGTGCGGGTACTTGTCCTTTACCGTGCCGCTGATGATGACCACAAAGCGGTCATCCTGGCGCAGAGAGGACGGGTCAATCGGTTGGCCATCCATGGTCAGGGTGGAAACATCCAGCGTAAACCCTTTCGAGACAGGCTTTGAGGCCTCTTTGGGCGCACCGTTTGTCGTGACCGAGAGCCACAGCGGGGTGGAACCGGCATTGGTGAGCGTGTAGCCCTGCCTTTCAGCCGGGCTGGGTGTCAGGACAACCGGCAGGCTCAGCGGTTCGGGCAGACGCTTGCCATTGACGGCAATGGCCCGTCCCGCGCTTTCATGGTTCATGGCTGCGGCGGTTTCCAGCAGGTTGACCTTGCTCTGCTCAAGCAGGTCTGCCGGGCTGGGAGCCAGCGCGGCAAAATGGTCTACCAGTGTTTGCGCCAGTCGTGTGTTGCCGCTTTCGGCGGCAACGGCTGCCAGCCCCGTCAGGTCACGGACATAAGTCCAGTATGCCATATCAAACGGGTAAGGCCGCCTGCCTTTGGGTGGGATCAGTGCTTCGGTCGCAAAGGTAAATACCTCACGGCCCGCTTCGCGCTGGTTGGCCAGCATCAGCCCGCCTGCCAGATGGCCGAGCGCCAGGGCATCCGCCCTTGTGGCGTTCTCCGCGTCCGAACCCCAGAACAGGCGGCGCTTCTGCGTCGCGCCGCCAAACACGTTGATGTTGTCGTACAGGGCGCGCAGGGCGGGAGCATCTGGTCGTCCGGCGCGGGCCAGCACATAAAGGGCATAGGCGCGGGTATCGGGCGTTACGGTCGCATCGGAAGCATTATCGGTTCCGGCAAAGATGTTGGCCTGCGCCTGTTGCGTATCAAGCCAGTCCAGTGCGCGGTCGAGCGCGGGCTGGGGCACATCATACCCCGCCGCTTTGGCCCGGCTGAGAAAATCGACCAGATGAATCTGTGTCCAGGGCAGGGTGCCACCGTCATTCAGCTGCCAGTCACCAATGCGGCCGCCGGCATCTTCGCGGTTGAGCAGCGTGGTGATGGCATTGCCGATAAACTTGTCCGCCCCCCCCGCGACGAGTTCCGTGCCCAGATGGTCATGCCCTTTGAAGGACAGCAGAGCCCGCGCGGTGGAGGCAAGGCTTTCCGATGACCCCCACGAAACGTCCTGCAGGGATTGCAGCAGCCCGATCGTATCCACGCCGTTCAGGCCGCTATAGCTCAGGGTCAAGTTGGCGCCGGGTTCGAAATCCGCCAGCAGGTTCGGGTCGAGCGTATAGGACTCCCCCGGTGCCTGTTTGCGTACCAGCGAGCGGGTCATGGGCAGATGGCCCGCGCGTACCTGTATATCCCACGAGCGGGTCAGCAGGGTCTGGCCACCAGCCTTGCGCAGTGTGGCGGTGATATGGGCGATACCCGGTGCCTGCGCGCTCAGGGTGGTGGGGAAGCTCTTGCGTGCGCCTTTTGTCAGATCCGCTGCGAAATCAGGCGCGCCGGTGAGCGTGACAGGGCCATCGACCTTGAGGTTGACCGTGTAATGTCCGGCGGCACCATCCGTATTGACCAGCGAGACAAGGCTGGTGGCGCTATCGCCCGGCGCCAGAAAGCGTGGGAGTGTGATGTCCGCAAAAACCGGGTCACGCGCGATGGTTTCCGCACGGGCTGTCCCAACGGCATCATCGCGCCACGCGGTGGCCATGAGGTCCAGCGTGCCTTCAAAATCCGGGACATCCAGCGTCACCACGGCGTGGCCATTGGCGTCAGGCGTGACCTCACCGGAAAACAGCGAGACGACCCGGGTCGATGTCACGGCCAGTGCGCTGCCCTGATCACTGCCTTCATCCCCGCCTTCATGGATGGCCCCCGCAAGTGCCGAAGGGATCAGCAGGTGCGCGTAGGTGTCCGTAACGTCAACGGCCAATGCCTGCTGGCCGTAAAGGCTTTTGAAAACATCTGGCTGTTTCCAGTCTGTTAGCCCGATGATACCCTTGTCCACGGCGGCGAGCGTCAGGTGTACGGCCCCTGTCTGCCCGCCTTTGATGGTGACCGGCACGTTCAGTTTCGCGCGGGGCCGGACAACGCCGGGGGCATCGAGCGAGACAGACAGGCGGTGTGCAGACTGGTCCGTGCCGATATAGGCAAGCCCCACAGCGCGGATCGGTTCATGCGGGCGGGCGGACGCATCGAGCGGGCGGTAGAGGGTCGCCAGTACATAAGCGCCGCCGGGCCAGTCAGCTTCCGCCCGCACGGGAATATCCACGCCACCCTGCGGGATGTCGATGTTCTGGATACTTTCGACGTGGTCCGTGGCGATGATAACCTGCGCTTTCCCGGCAAAGGGCGCTTCGATATGCACGGATGTGCTGCCATTGGGCGCGATGGTCGCCTCTTTGGGTGTAACGGTCAGCCGGTCGGGCGCATTGGTCTGGCCGTTATCGGCGGACCACCAGCCGACATAGAACTTCCGTGAGCTTGAAACGCCGGTTGCCGGGTCTGTCACAACCAACAGATACCGCGACGGAACCAGAGACAGCGACAGGCTGGCGCGCCCGTCCGCCCCCGTGCTGATGGTGCCGTGCTGAACAGGCTCGTCAATCACATGTTCATGGAAACTCCAGCGCCCGGAATCGTAAATCCAGTCATAGACGCTGTTTTCGCGCACGACATTCCACGCCAGATCCTTGATGGCCACAGGCTTGCTGTCCGGCCCAAGCGTGACAAAATCAGCCGGAACGGACTGTGCTGTGCCATTTGAGCCGCTGTCCTGGGTTCTGATCCCGATAATGGGCTGCGTGCGGGCCAGCGGCAGCGAGAGGGTGCGCCTGACAGCGCGGCCTGTTGGTTCGAACAGCATGGCTTGTATCACGGCACGCAGGCGCTGTGTTTGCCCGGAAGGAATGACCGGGGTAACAGAAAGCGTCGTGTGCCCCTGCGCGTCCGTGTCGGCTACGGTCAGTTTCTGGGACTCTTCATCGAGTGTTTGTGTGCACAGGCCGAACGTGTAGTCGCTCAGGCCCGGCAGGGGCGTGGGGTCGGCAACAATCGTGACCCAGCCTTCGCCATGCAGCCCGGCTGCGGGGGCTCCGTACAGGTAGCGCCCGTTAAGCTGGACATCCAGCGCGCCGCTTGATGGGAATGTCTTTGCTTCGGTTGTAAGGGCTACCTCGAGTGTCTGCGGCACGAAATCCTGCACCGAGAAGGAGGCGCTCCCAATCGCAGGTGAGGTCGGGTCCGCATAGGCGGAAAGCGACCATGGGCCTTCTGGCGCGCTGCTGGCAAGGACTTCCGTCGTGACAAAGCCGCCTCCTGCGCGGGCTGGCAGGGTCATACGATGGGCCTCAACCCCGTCGGGCCGGGTCAGCACAAGAACCAGCGGCTGGGAGGACAGGGCATTGCCCTTCTGGTCACGCAGCAGGGCGGTGATGTTGATGGTCTCGCCCGGACGGTAAAGCCCGCGGTCGGTCACAAGAACGGCCTGCTGGGGGCCGGGGGCGGGGTGTCCGGCGGAGCCGTGGTCGGAAAAGTCAAACCAGTCCTGGTTGACCTGAAGCATCGAAAAATCGCCGTCCGCAGCCTGCGCCATGATGGAAACGGGGGCCTGAGCCCGCTGGCCACGCAGCAGGCCGGGCGCGAAGAGACCCTGCCCGGCGCTGTCGGTGGTAACGCGGCCGAGTTCATCGCCGTTCTGGGCCGTGAGCGCGACATTGATGCCTGAAAGGAGTTTTGCGGTTGCGAGCGAACGGGCAAAGACATGCAGGCCATCATGCCCCCGAATGGCGGACAGGCCGATATCGGACACATTGACCCAATGCGCTGCGAGGTCGCTGTTATCCGCATCGGACTGGGTCGTGGTGAGCAGAATACTTTTTTCCGCTGGGATGGCCGCATTTTCCGCGGTCACCAGATACAGGCCGGACTGTTTGCCCTGCACCAGTCCCGTTAGAGGGAAAGCGGTTGTCATGGTTTTGTTGTGATCGTTCCTGACATCCAGCACACCCGCCCATACCCGGGTAAGCTGTGCATCGCGCAAGGAATTGAACTCCCATGGAGACAGGGTGGTGGTGGACAGGTCGATCCGGGGGCCATTGTCGGTCGTGCCGCTCATCCGGAGTGAGGAGGCCTTGGACAGACGCCATACGACAACACGGACACGATCCATGTTGACGCTTTGCACATCCACGCCTGCGGCGGTCAGGCGCGGCAGAATATAACCATTCCCCACCAGCGCCAGTTGCGGCGTGCGATCGCCCGTGACAACGGACACGCTGACGGGTGTAGTCAGTTTCCCGCCGTCCATGTCGCGCAGGCCGGCAGAAAGCGCGATCTGGTAGTGCGCGTTCCAGCTTAGCCCCCCGAGGCACAGATCCGAATCACTCACCCGTACGTCCGGTTTGAAGCTGGGTGTCAGGGTCAGGTGGTCGGCGTATTGCGGGGCGGCTGCGCTATCCAGCGGCTGGTCGAAATGCAGACAGGCCTCGGGTGTCTCGCCCCCGGTGTTGAGAGTCAGGCGCTGGAAGTTCAGGCGTGGACTCTCCTCAGCCGGCGTCAGTTTGTCTGCGGCCTGTAGGGGCGTAGCAAGGCAGGCCGTGGCCAGAACGATGAAGGCAGTCTGCTGGAATTTCATGCCGGATATGGTTCCTATGGTGGCTGGGCAGCAGCCCGGAGCCACCCTGTAAACAGGCGGCGATACTAATGACACGCGCGAAAATGGTAAAACGAATTGTTTCCTGTAAATGGCTTGCTGTTTTACTATTCGTTAACCAGTGCCGCACAGTGCAGGCCACGAAACCACAGTGCTGCATAGCATTTCCGTTTCTTCCTCGTCGTGGGAGACATGGAGGGTCGCTATTTTCTTCTCTTCAAGAAAGAGCTTTATGCGGGCGATAAGCTCTGTTTTCGTCGGCCGGTCCAGCGCTGAGAGAGGCTCATCCATCAACAGCAGGGCCGGTTGTGTCAGCAGGGCGCGGCCAATGGCTACACGCTGGCGCTCGCCCCCCGATAACGCATGGACACGGCGGCGGAGCAGAGGGTGCAGGTTCAGCGCGGTTACGACCTCGTCCCATGTTACGCCGCCACGGCACTGTGGACTTCTGGCGCCGAACAGCAGATTTTTCCTGACACTCAGATGAGCAAACAACCCGCCATCCTGTGGCACATAGCCGATGGCGCGTTGCCAGGGAGGCACAAAGCAGGTTTCATCCTGCCAGACGGTTTCACCCACACGGCAATACCCCTGCGCGAAGCGGTGCAGCCCGGCAATGGCGCGCAGCAGACTTGTCTTGCCACAGCCCGATGGCCCCTTGATGCCGATAATGCCTGCACTGTCCGTTTCCAGCGACAGGGCAAGATCAAGCGCGCCAACACGGCCCGCGAAACGAAACGCGATATCAGGCATAACGTGGGAGGGAACCATCAGGCGGCCTGCCGGGCCAGACGCTTCTGGGCCAGTCGCAGAACCAGAATGACCACAAAGGCAAACACAACCATCCCTCCCGCGATCCAGTGCGCAGAGGCCCAGTCGCCGGACTCAACATTATCAAACAGCAGGATGGATAAAAGGCGGGTCTGGCCTGGTATGTCTCCGCCGATCATGAGCACCAGACCGAACTCCCCGATTGTATGGGCAAAGGCAATCACCGCGCCTGCCATCAGACCGGGGGCCGCCAGCGGCAGGGCGACCGTCCAGAAAGCGCGCAAAGGGCTGGCACGCAGCGTATAGGCGATTTCGACAGGCTTGCGGCCAACTGTTTCAAAAGCCGCCTGTGTGGACTGTACGACATAAGGCAGGGCCGCCAGAACCGAACCAAGCACAAGCCCGCCAAAACTGAACGCAAGGGTGGGCCTGCCGGTTAGATGTGCCGCCAGCGCGCCAAGGCCGGAAGGGCCAAGCAGGATCAGCAGATAAAACCCCAGAACGGTCGGGGGGAGCACAAGCGGCAGTGTCAGCACGCTGGTGGCGACATCATGCCACCAGTTGCGCCCGTGGGCGAGCCACCAGGCCAGTGGCACACCGATCAGCACGGCAATGACCGTGGTAACGCACGCCAGAGACAGGCTGAGCCGGAGCGCCACGAGAAGACCATCGGGGATGCCCATACCCGTCACGGGGTCGCGTAACCGTAGGCGGTGATGATTGTCAGCGCCTCGGGGCTTTTCAGATACGACAGGAAAGCCTGCGCCGCATGGTTGTGTGCCCCATTGGTGAGAAGCACCGCGTCCTGACGGATGGGCGGGTAAAGGAATTGTGGTAGCAGCCAGACTGTACCGACGGGGTGTGCATGAAGTTGCGAGAGGGCGACAAACCCCAGCTCCGCATTGCCGCTCTGTACAAACTGGTAGGCCTGGGCGATGTCCATACCCATGACAAAGCGGGGCTGAAGGGACTGGTAGACGTCGAGCGCCTTCAGTGCCGCTACGGCCGCTGCCCCATAAGGGGCCAGATCCGGGTTACACAAGGCGATATGCTGGAACGAGGCGGCGCGCAGGGTTGCCTCGCTGGCGGGCAGGTTGGGTGTCGGACTCCACAGAGCCAGCTTGCCGATGGCATAAGTAAAGCGCGACGCCTGTACGCCGTACCCGTCCTGTATCAATCGGGCAGGTTTGGCTTCATCGGCGGATAAAAACGCATCATAGCCCGCGCCATGTTCGATCTGCACGACAAACTGACCGCTAGAGCCAAAGCTGGGTATGATCGTGTCGCCCGTTTTTTTGGTGTAGGCGGCAATCAGCTCTTTTGCCGGGCCGATAAAGTTGGCGGCAATGGCAATACGCGCCTGTTCCGCATGGGCAACGGCGGGTGCAAGCGTTATGGCCAGAACGCTGAAAAGCAGGCGGCAAGGGCGGGATGACGGCGTCTTGCGGGCACGAGGCTGCATGAATGGAACTCCCTGAGGCGGATATGTCAGGAATGATGCAAAAAACGTGCCAAAAACGACACGGATGAAAACCCCGGTAGGGGAAATTCGACAGATACGGGTGGATTCAGGCGCGCACTGATTTAATTTTCCTTTTTTCGACGGTTATTTTTTCAAAATTTCTATTAAAAACAAGTCTCTGCTTTTGTCATCTTTCGACGCCGCAGCCGGGGCGGACGTGTGATCTGGCCTGTGTCAAAAATTTTATGTTCCCTTGCCCATAGGGAATGGCACTATGCTCACGCGTAAGGAAAAGCCCTTACAGAATCGAACTATATCCCAATGGGAATAGAGGTTTCAATTGAAATATTGAAGGAGGCACCCATGAAACTGAGCGCGCGCAATCAGATCAAAGGCACTGTCGTCAAAATTGCAAAAGGGGCCACAACATCTCACGTCAGCATCGAAATCGGCGGCGGGGTTGTTCTCATGGCGTCCATCACCAATGAAGCCGTGGCCGATCTCGCTCTGAAGGAAGGAGCGCCCGCCTACGCCGTTATCAAGGCATCGGATGTGATGGTGGGAGTCGGGTAAGGCATCAAACGCCTTGCCCTGTGCCATATGCGCGGAAGAAGCGCCTTTGCATTTTTCCGCCGGATAAGATTGGCACGGTTTTTGCGTGATGTTGTCGTGAAGCGTCTTTAACCGGGTGCTTCACGAAAAACATCGGGGAGGGGCCGGTCATGTGCATGGGAGTTTATCTTCTCGGGCCATCGGGCAAAGCCACGGAGGCGCGGGGCTGATGCTGCAGGGTCAGGAAATGCGGCAGGGTCAGGGTCTGTTCATGAACGGACAGATGCGGCAGGCCCTTCATTTGCTGCACCTTACCAATGCTGACCTGCAGGCCTATCTGGAGGAACAGGCGGCATCCAATCCATTGCTGGAACTCCCGCAGAGCGATTTGCCCCCGGTTCAGCCCATGCGTTCTGAACGAGGCCAGAGAGATCTGCTCACCCACGGCGTGGCTAGCGAGGATGACGGCACGGCGCGTTTACCTGACATGCCCCTGTCCCTGACCGACAGGCTGTACGAACAGCTCAGACTTTCCCTTGTTGAAAAAACGGATTTACAGATTGGCGCTTATCTGATCGAAGCGCTGGATGCTGCCGGGCGTCTGGTGGACAGTGCGGAAAGGTTTTCTCTTTACACAGGTTATCCTGCCGAAGATATCGAGCGTGTGCGCCAGTATATGATGCGCTTTGAACCGGTCGGTATTTTTGCGCGTTCGTTGCGTGAATGTCTGGCAGTGCAACTGCATGAACGCGGTGCACTCGATGCGCCGATGGAAAAGCTCCTCGATCATATGAATCTTCTGGCGCGTGGAGAAATGGCGCGCCTTGCCCGGCTCTGCGGCGTAAACCTTGCGCGGCTTGAGGCGATGGTGGCCGAGCTGAAAAGACTTGATCCAAAACCCGGATTCGACCCCGGAAGCGAGACGCTGCCGGTTCGCACGGCGGACATGATTGTGAGTGCCGACGGGCATGGAAGCTGGACTGTGGAACTCAACACCCAGACCCTGCCGCGTGTCATGCTCGCACAGGATATCCAGACCCGCGTTTCCCTCCATGGAAAAGACGTGCGACCGCAGGACCGTCAGGTAACATGGTTTATGAATCAGTGGCGCACGCAGGCGAACTGGCTTGTCCGGGGGCTGGAACTACGGTGCAACACGCTGCTAAGGGTGGCCCGCGAGATTTTCAGGCGACAGGAAAAATTCCTGACAGTCGGGCCTTCCGGTCTGGCCCCCATGACGTTGCGTGATGTGGCGGACAGTATCGGGGTGCATGAAAGCACAGTCAGCAGGGCGGTGTTCGGTAAATCCATTTCAACACCCCAGGGTCTGTTTACACTGCGTTTCTTTTTCTCGTCCGTTCTGGCCAGCGCGAACCAGCAGGCCCATAGCGCCGAAGCCGTGCGCGAGGTTATCCGGCGGCTGGTCGCGGGTGAGCAGGAACGGGCCGTCCTTTCGGATGATGATCTGGTGCGGCTGCTTCTGGAACGCGGCATTGTCATCGCACGGCGGACGGTCGCAAAATACCGGGAACTGATGAATATTCCGCCTTCATTTTCAAGAAAACGACAGATTGCGCTCCGCAAGGGGCAGCACGCGGCCTGAGCGTAAAAAGAACAGGGTCGCCATACCCATAGAAAACGGGACTGGTTTCGCTGAATTAAAAGACAACTATATTTCTCTGTTTATATTCAAATCAGGGATACTGCTCATTTATTCATTTCGTCATCGTTCCATATGTGACATTATGGCGGGATTAGCGCTCACATAACCTTACTGTACGACAACGCAGGTGCGGGAGCATGGCATGACGCTACGAAAAGAAAGTCAGGGTACCGTGTCCGGTGCGGTCGATGTCTCTGAGGCGAGTGCGGCGGTTTCCCTGTCCGGTCTTTACGAAATATCGCGGATCTTGTGCTCCCCGACGGAACTGGGGGCCATGCTCGTGCAGGTCATGCTGACGCTTGAGAACTTTCTGGATATGAATGCCTGCGTCTGTGTCCTTCTGGATGCAGAAGACCGTGTGGAGCGTATTGTGGGCTCTCATGTAGACCCTGCTGTTTCGCGCGATTATTTTTTTTCAATGCCGGAGCGCGTTCTGGGTCATATTGTCACGCACCAGGCGCCTCTTGTCGTACCGGATGTCGCTCTGGATCAGGAGCTTGGGTTCCGCTCCCGTGCGACATGGCAGGTTGATCCCGGCCGGATCGGGTTGATGGGGGTGCCTGTTCCCGGACGTGACGGGGTTATTGGTGCTCTGATTCTGGACTGCAACGCTTTTTCTCCGGACTCGTCGGCAGTCGAGCTTAATACGCGGCTTTTTGCCATGGTCGGTCATCTGATCGGGCAGACGGTGCGGCTGCACAGGCTGGTGGAGCGAGATCGCACCCGGCTGATGGGAGAGCTTGACCGGCGCAACGCTGTGGTAGCGGACAGCAGGCTGGCAGACGACGAGGCTGAAACCCGCATTGTGGGGGAAAGCCCGGCCATTCTGGCGGTCATGGAGAAAATAAAAATTGTCGCACGGAGCAACGCAACCGTGTTCCTCCGTGGTGAGTCCGGTACAGGGAAAGAAGTTTTCTCCCGGGCAATGCACAATTTTTCTCCACGATCTCACGCGCCGTTTGTCAAGCTCAACTGCGCGGCCCTGTCCGAAAGCGTGCTGGAATCAGAACTGTTCGGCCATGAAAAAGGAGCTTTTACGGGGGCAGTTAACGCCCGTAAGGGGCGTTTTGAGCTGGCCGACGGCGGCACGCTGTTTCTGGATGAAATTGGCGAAATTTCGATGGCGTTTCAGGCCAAGCTTCTGCGTGTTCTGCAGGAGGGCGAGTTCGAACGGGTTGGGGGCACCCGCACACTCAAGGTCAACGTCCGCATTGTGGCGGCCACCAACCGTGATCTGGAAGATGCTGTAACCAAGGGAAAATTCCGCGCGGATCTTTATTACCGGTTGAGCGTCATTCCTGTCTTTCTCCCGCCGTTGAGGGAAAGGCCTTCAGATATTCCTCTTCTGGCCAAAGAATTTCTTGAACGGTTCAATACCGAAAACGGCACGCACCTGCAGATCGATGCGGAAGGGCTGGCCGTTTTGGGCGGCTGCTATTTTCCCGGCAATGTGCGTGAGCTTGAAAACTGCATCCGGCGTACGGCCACCCTGTCGCGTGGCAGCGTGATCGGGCGGGACGATTTCGCCTGCCATAGTGAGGGCTGCCTGTCTTCCGTATTCTGGAAAGGGGGTGGAAGCGGCGATGTCCTGCGTGCTTCGCTGCCATCGGAACAACGGCTGTTTTCTCTTACCGAAGCGCCACCCAGCGTCGCCACGCCTGCCGAAGCCCCGGAGGCGTCGCCTCCTTCCTCTCTGTCTGAAAAGGGTATGCTGGAAGACACGATGGAAAAAGCCGGCTGGGTTCAGGCCAAAGCCGCACGGATGCTGGGCCTCACCCCGCGGCAGGTTGGATACGCCCTGCGCAAGAACGGCATTCCCATCAAAAAATTCTAGGGTAAGATTTCTGGTTCCTGTCGCCCTGATGCTGGTCTGGCATGAAATTTGCGGCCTTTCATTGTGTGTCAATGAAGGGGAGAAAGCCAGATGGGAGGGCAGTTGATCGGGTTGCAGACGCTTGCAGCCAGCGGAACGGAAACCATGCGCGCGGCGCTCTCGGCTGGGGGCTGTTCGTCGTCGCAATGTGGCAGTTCCGACAAGCCGGACTCCATGTCCGCCGAAATCTGGGAAAAAATCAAGGATCACCCATGCTACTCGGAAGAGGCGCATCACTATTTTGCACGTATGCACGTTGCTGTTGCGCCAGCCTGTAATATCCAGTGCAACTACTGCAATCGCAAGTATGATTGCGCCAATGAAAGCCGCCCCGGCGTTGTTTCAGAAAAACTGACACCAGAACAGGCAAGACGCAAAGTTATTGCTGTTGCCAATGAAGTGCCGCAGCTTTCTGTGCTGGGCATCGCAGGGCCGGGCGATGCCTGCTACGACTGGAAAAAGACCCGCGAGACGTTCAGCCGGATAGCGGATGAAATACCCGACATAAAATTGTGCCTCTCCACGAATGGTCTGGCGCTGCCTGATCATGTCGATGAAATCGCGACCATGAATATTGACCATGTCACGATTACCATCAACATGATCGACCCGCAGGTCGGACTAGAGATATATCCTTGGATTTTCTATAAAAACCGCCGGTGGACTGGCCCGGACGCGTCAAAAATCCTGCATGAGCGCCAGATGCTCGGGCTTGAGATGCTGACGACGCGCGGCATTCTGACAAAAATCAACTCGGTCATGATACCGGGCGTTAATGATACGCATCTGGCCGAGGTCAACCGGGTGGTGAAGGAAAAAGGTGCGTTCCTGCACAACATCATGCCGCTGATTTCTGACCCCGCGCACGGCACGCATTACGGGCTGACAGGCCAGCGTGGCCCTACCCATGCCGAGTTGCAGGCCCTACAGGCCAAACTTGAGGACGGCACGAAGCTCATGCGCCATTGTCGCCAGTGCCGGGCGGATGCCGTGGGCTTGCTGGGTGAAGACCGCGGACAGGAGTTTACGCTGACGCAGGTGCCGGAGGTCGTTTCCTACGACCCTTCCAGGCGGGCGGACTACCGGGCACTGGTGTCAGAAATGCGCGGCGAGCATGAAGCGGCCCGCCGCGCAGTGGGTGAAACACTGGCCGATCTTGAGACAGCCCCGACCTGTCTGGTGGCCGTTGCGACGAAAGGCGGCGGGCGCATTAACCAGCATTTTGGTCATGCAAAGGAGTTCCTCGTTTACGAGGTTTCTCCGCACGGGGTGCGTTTTCTGAGCCATCGCAAAACGGAACAGTACTGCGAAGGCGGCTGGGGGGATGACGCCTCTCTGGATGGCGTCATTGCCGCGCTGAACGGGGTGAGCGCTGTTCTGTGCGGAAAAATTGGCGATTGTCCAAAGGAATCTCTGGCAGCGGCGGGTATTGTTGCCACGGATGAATACGCTCTTGAGTGGATCGAGGAAGGCATAGGCTGCTGGTACAAGCAGATAAGCCAGTCGCAGCAAACGCGCCGGAGCGCCTGATTTCTTACCTTATATGAAAGGTTTTTCGATATGGCTTATAAAATCGTTACCTCGCAATGCACGATTTGTGGCGCCTGTGAGTTCGAGTGTCCGAATGGCGCTATTTCGCTCAAGAATGACCTGTACGTGATCAATCCCAAGAAATGTACCGAATGCGAGGGACAGTTTGATGTTCCGCAATGCGCGGCTGTATGCCCGGTGCCCAAGACCTGCATTCCGGCCTAGGGGCTGGGCTGTCGTGCCTGACGCTGTTTCCGGAGAAAACCAGGCAGGGGACGAAACCTCGGCCTGGGAAACGGCCGAGCCACAAGACTGGCTTGGCCACCAGCTCCACTGTCAGGGGTGTCGGCATGAGGCATTGCACCGCGATGGGCGGTGCAGGCGTGGCCGTGTGTGCGTCCGGGATGCGCGAGCGCGGCGTATTGAACACTTTTTTATGGAAAATCCCGGTTCAGCCGATGGTTATCTCGATCACCCATATTTTGAGGTCAGGGCGCTGGCGGTCAGGTTTGCGTCCATATTTCGTCTTTCGCCTTTGATAACCGACAGCGATGCGGAAGTCCGTGCAGGCGTTGCCCTGCGCTTGCCTGTGGCGCGGATTGAGGGCATGGCGGCCGATCCAGACCGGCGGGTTCGCCTTGCCGTGGCAAGCCGTCTGGGCGGAAAAGCCCTGATGGCAATGCTGTCGGATGAGGACTGGTTTGTTCGCCTGATTGTGGTGCGCAGGCTTGCGGCCGAGTGTCTGGTGCGGGCCGTGCGTGACCCTGAGCCGGATGTGCGGCGGTGGGTAGCGCGGCGGATCGACCGGAAATATCTCGGTCTGATGGTGTGTGATGCGGAGCCGACTGTCAGGCAGATCGTCGCGACCCGCGCGCAGGAAGGGCTTTTGCTGAAACTGGCCCGTGACGACGACATTCGTGTCCGGTTTACGTCAATGGAGAGGTTGCCGCTCTCCATTGTTGCGACGTTGCCTGCGGATAGCGAGAAAATTATCCGCGATCTGGTGGCGCGCAGGCTGGGGCGGGATACGCACGAAGCCAACGAAAGGGAGAAAGATCATGGGACTGGGGCGTGAGGAAGAGGTGGAAACACGCGGCGTGCCGGTTTTCATGCCCGGCACGAAAGTTCGCGCGACACGCTATGTCAAAAATGACGGCACGTTCGCCGGACGCGAGATTGGCGAAATGCTCGTGCATAAAGGCGACGTTGGATACGTGCGCGATGTCGGGGTTTTTCTGCAACGTTACTATATCTACGCGGTAGAATTCATAGAGCGCGGCACGATCGTTGGAATGCGCGCGCGCGAGCTTCATGCGGAAAATGACTCAGGGAGTGCATCATGAAGGTGATGTTGCGGCGGAACGAGCGCGGGCTTTCGGTGTATGTGCCCAAAAAGGACCTGGAGCAGCCTGTCATGGAGCAGCAGCGCGAGACGTTGTGGGGCGGGTGGGTCCGCCTCAAAAATGGCTGGGTGCTTGAGCTTCCGGCTTTGGATGAAGGCACAAGACTGCCGGTTACGGTTGAGGCACGCCGTATTGACGGGGGGAGCGACGCATGACCGGCTGGAATGAGCTTTTTTCCGCCATTCGGGCGGGGCATCTGGCCCCTTATCTGGGGCCGGGTATGACCGCCATGGCGCTGGAGCTTCAGAAATTACCGCAAAAGGCCGATATCGCGCAGGACGGGGCGCTCGGAAGCAGGGTGCCCGCCAGCACGCACGAACTGGCCACGTTTTTCAGCACTAACGTAGCCCTTCCCCGGCGCGCGCGGGGCAACCCGTGGGCATCGGCGCAGTATATTGAAAGTAACAAACACCGCGCAACGCTTATAGCCTTGATGGACCGGGCATTTTCCGCACCAGTGGCGCCGTCGCCGCTGCATTTCGCGCTCGTGGCCTGCGCGCCGAGGATGATTGTTGACACATGGTACGATGGCATTGTGCGGTTGGCGCTGACCAGCACGGCCGCCACGAACTGGGGCGAGATACAGGGCACGCCCAGGGCGGGCGTAGGCGAAACCAGTTGGTATCGGGCATATGACGCAGAGGGAGACGGCGTGCCGGTTGACAGGGCACAGGGCTGGAAAACCCTTCTTTACAAGCCGCATGGTGCGGTCTCACCCGCGCATCATTATCTTGTGGCGGATTCCGACTATGTAGAGGTTCTTACGGAGATCGACATTCAGACACCCATACCCGACATTGTCAGACAGAGCAGAAAAGACATGGGCTTTCTGTTTCTCGGCTGTCGGTTTGATGACCAGATGCTGCGTAGCTACGCCCGGCAGATCCTCAAACGGTCGGCGGGGCCGCATTACGCCATCATGGCCGATGGCGGATTAACCAGGAACGAAGAACGCTTCTTGCAGGATATGAATATTTCCGTTCTCGATCTGCCATTGGTGGCTCCGGATTATGTCGGCTACTGCGCCTGATAGCGGGGTTCTCCTGACAGGTTTTTTTACACGGCATCAGTATCGCCGACGGCGCGTTTTTTAAACGCCCGCTGTCATTACGGAGAAAGAGGCGCGGCGGAACATCTTTGGCATGGAGTTTGCGAAGTTACCGTGTGTGTCGGGCGCAATGTCCGAAACAGGCAGTTCCATCAACACAGGACAGAAATCATGGGTAAGCTTCGTCAGATCGCCTTTTATGGCAAGGGAGGGATCGGCAAATCGACCACTTCCCAGAATACGCTCGCCGCTCTCGTCGAGATGGGGCAGAAGATCCTGATTGTCGGTTGTGATCCCAAGGCTGATTCAACACGCCTGATCCTGAACGCAAAGGCGCAGGACACGGTTCTGAGCCTTGCCGCCGAGGCGGGGTCTGTTGAAGACCTTGAACTCGAGGATGTTCTCAAAATCGGTTACAAAGGCATCAAATGCGTGGAATCCGGCGGGCCTGAACCCGGCGTAGGCTGTGCTGGACGTGGCGTTATCACGTCCATCAACTTCCTTGAAGAAAACGGCGCGTATGATGATGTGGACTACGTCTCCTATGACGTGCTGGGCGACGTGGTGTGCGGCGGCTTTGCCATGCCTATCCGCGAAAACAAGGCGCAGGAAATCTATATCGTTATGTCCGGCGAAATGATGGCCCTTTATGCGGCCAACAATATCGCCAAGGGCATTCTCAAATATGCTCATTCGGGCGGTGTGCGCCTGGGCGGGCTGATCTGCAACGAACGCCAGACTGACCGGGAATATGATCTGGCGGATGCGCTGGCCAAGCGGCTGAATTCCAAGCTGGTGCATTTTGTCCCGCGTGACAACATTGTCCAGCACGCTGAGCTGCGCCGTCAGACGGTTATCGAATACGCGCCCGACAGCCAGCAGGCGGCCGAATATCGCGAACTGGCCCGCAAGGTGCACGAAAATTCGGGCAAGGGCACGGTGCCCACACCGATCACCATGGAAGAGCTGGAAGACATGCTGCTCGAGTTCGGCATCATGAAGACCGAAGAGCAGCAGCTTGCCGAACTGGCGGCCAAGGAAGCCGCAAAAGCCGCGATGGCGTAGTCCTGAGCCGGGCGGAGCGGGATATGTGCATCCGCCTGGCTTTTCGTTTTCGAGATACAGGAGAAAGACGATGAGCCTTGATGAAGGGACCATCAACGACAGCGCGCTGCCCGAACGTCTGATTGCGGAAGTTCTGGAAGCCTATCCTGACAAGGCGCGTAAACGCCGTCAGAAACATCTGGGCGTTTCGGTCACGCCGGATGCGGAGGAAAAGGCCGAAGGCGCGCTGAGCGAGTGCGACGTCAAGTCGAATGTGAAATCCGTTCCTGGCGTCATGACCATTCGCGGTTGTGCCTATGCCGGTTCGAAAGGGGTGGTGTGGGGGCCGGTCAAGGACATGGTTCATATCAGCCATGGGCCGGTGGGCTGCGGACAGTATTCGTGGTCACAGCGTCGAAATTACTATATCGGCAATACGGGCGTTGATTCGTTCGTAACGATGCAGTTTACGTCCGATTTTCAGGAACGCGATATTGTTTTCGGCGGTGACAAGAAGCTCGAAAAGATCATCGATGAAATTGACGCGCTTTTTCCGCTCTCAAAGGGTATTTCCATTCAGTCCGAATGTCCGATCGGCCTGATCGGGGATGATATCGAGGCGGTTTCGCGCAAGAAGAAGAAGGAAACGGGCAAGACCATCGTACCCGTTCGGTGCGAGGGTTTTCGTGGCGTTTCACAGTCTCTTGGCCACCATATCGCCAATGATGCCATCCGCGACTGGGTGTTCAACCAGGATGGTTCGGAAGAGGCATTCGAGACAACGCCTTATGATGTGAACGTCATCGGTGACTATAATATCGGCGGGGATGCCTGGTCGTCGCGCATTCTTCTGGAGGAAATCGGCCTGCGGGTCGTGGGTAACTGGTCTGGCGATGCCACGCTGGCCGAGATGGAGCGCGCGCCCAAAGCCCGCCTCAACCTCATCCACTGCTATCGTTCCATGAATTATATCTGCCGCTACATGGAAGAAAAATACAGTATTCCGTGGGTTGAATATAATTTCTTTGGCCCGTCGCAGATCGCCGCCTCCCTGCGCAAGATTGCTTCCCTGTTTGATGAAACCGTCCAGCAGAATGCCGAACGGGTTATCGCCAAATATCAGCCGCTGGTTGATGCGGTGCTGGCGAAATTCCGGCCCCGGCTCGAAGGCAAGACCGTCATGCTCTATGTCGGTGGCCTCAGGCCGCGCCATGTGGTCAACGCCTACGACGATCTGGGCATGGTCATTACCGGCACGGGCTACGAGTTTGCCCATACTGACGATTACCAGCGCACCGGCCATTATGTGCGTGAAGGCACGCTCATATACGACGACGTGACTGGCTATGAACTGGAACGCTTTATCGAAGGTATGCGCCCTGATCTTGTCGGCTCCGGGATCAAGGAAAAATATCCAGTCCAGAAAATGGGTATTCCGTTCCGGCAGATGCACTCATGGGACTATTCCGGCCCGTATCATGGCTATGACGGCTTTGCGATTTTCGCGCGGGATATGGATCTGGCCATCAATAATCCGGTGTGGGGGCTGTTCAAGGCGCCCTGGAAAAAAGACGCGGCGTGATGCCGCCTGAGCATCACTGAATTGAACAGGCGTGTGGTGCCGTCTGGCGCACCCACGGCCTGAGTAGGAGCAAGGACAATGCCACAGTCCGCTGATAAAATTCTCGATCACGCGCCGTTGTTCCGCGAGCCGGAATACAAGGAAATGCTGGCGCGCAAGGCTGAGTTTGAAAACATGCCGCCTGCCGAGCAGGTCACGCAGATTGCCGACTGGACAAAAAGCTGGGACTACCGCGAAAAGAATTTCGCGCGTGAAGCGCTGAGCGTCAATCCGGCCAAGGCGTGCCAGCCTCTTGGCGCTGTGTTTGTGGCTTCTGGCTTTGAGCGCACCATGAGTTTTGTGCATGGTTCCCAAGGCTGTGTTGCGTATTACCGTTCGCATCTTTCACGGCATTTCAAGGAGCCATCCTCGGCGGTTTCTTCTTCCATGACGGAAGATGCGGCCGTTTTTGGTGGGCTGAACAACATGGTGGACGGTCTGGCCAACACCTACCAGCTTTACGCCCCGAAGATGATCGCCGTTTCCACCACCTGCATGGCCGAAGTTATCGGCGACGACCTGAACGCATTCATTTCCACAGCAAAGGAAAAAGGCTCTGTTCCGGCGGATTACGATGTACCGTTTGCCCATACGCCGGCTTTTGTCGGGAGCCATGTGACCGGCTACGACAATATGCTCAAGGGTATTCTGGAGCATTTCTGGAAAGGCGCTACGGCGAAGCCTGACGGCTCGCTTAACATCATTCCGGGGTTTGATGGTTTTGCGGTGGGCAACAACCGTGAACTCAAGCGTATGCTGGATATGATGGGCGTGGATTACACGATCCTGTCGGATGTATCAGACCAGTTCGACACGCCTTCGGATGGTGAGTTCCGTATGTATGATGGCGGCACCCCGATCGAGGCGACCAGAAACGCCGTCAATGCGGCAGCGACGCTGTCTTTACAGGAATACTGTACCCCCAAAACGCTTGAATATGCGGCGAGCTTTGGTCAGAAAACAAAGGCCCTGCATTATCCGATTGGCGTGGGTGGTACGGATGAACTGCTGGCCAGTATTTCGGAACTGACCGGCAAGCCGGTGCCCGAGGCGCTGGAGCTGGAGCGCGGCCGCCTTGTGGATGCCCTGGCGGACAGCCAGTCCTGGCTGCATGGCAAGACATACGCGATTTATGGCGACCCAGACTTCGTTTACGGCATGGCGCGCTTCGTTCTGGAAACGGGCGGTGAACCCAGGCACTGCCTCGCGACCAATGGTTCTAAAGTCTGGGAAGCCCAGATGCAGGCGCTGTTCGACAGTTCTCCCTTTGGTGCGGGCTGCAAGGCGTGGGGCGGGCGCGACCTGTGGCACATGCGCTCCCTGCTGGCGACGGAAAAGGTGGACCTGCTGATCGGAAATTCCTACGGAAAATATCTGGAGCGCGATACAAAAACGCCTCTTATCCGCTTGATGTTCCCGATTTTTGATCGACATCACCATCATCGTTTTCCGGTGTGGGGGTATCAGGGCGGCCTGCGGGTTCTGGTGACGCTGCTGGACAAGATTTTCGACTGTCTGGACCAGGATACGATTGAGCCGGGCGTTACGGATTACTCTTTCGATCTCACACGCTGAAGCGGGCCTTTTTCACCATGCCCCGTCCATGGCTGGGCGGGGCGTCTCTTGCAGGAGCATGGCATGGCGGAATCCCTGAACGCGAAGGTCGCGGCCCTTTTCAATGAGCCGGGCTGCGACAAAAATGCGGCCAAGGACGAAAAGGCCCGCAAGAAAGGCTGCTCAAAGCCGCTTCAGCCTGGTGCGGCAGCGGGAGGGTGTGCTTTTGACGGTGCCAAGATTGCCCTGCAGCCGATTACCGATGTCGTGCATCTGGTGCATGGCCCTCTGGCCTGCGAGGGCAACGGGTGGGACAACCGCCACGCGGCATCGTCCGGGCCTGTGCTGTATCGTCTGGGGGCAACCACGGATATTACGGAAACCGATATTGTCATGGGGAATGGCGAAAAGCGCCTTTACCGTGCCTTGCGTGAAATTATAGACCGGTATGCGCCGCCCGCGATTTTTGTCTATTCGACCTGTGTGACGGCCCTGATCGGCGATGATATCGACGCCGTGTGCCGCCATGCGACGGAAAAATTTGCAACGCCCTGTATCCCGATTAACGCGCCGGGTTTTGTTGGGTCGAAAAATCTCGGCAACAAACTGGCGGGCGAAGCCCTGCTTGATCATGTGATCGGCACAAGGGAGCCGGCTACCAGCACGCCAACTGATATTAACATTCTGGGGGAATATAATCTCTCCGGTGAATTATGGCAGGTTAAGCCCCTGCTGGAAAAACTGGGTATCCGCATGAGCGCCTGCATTACAGGCGATGCCCGGTATCATGAGGTTGCCTCCGCCCATCGTGCGCGGGTCAATATGATGGTCTGCTCCACCGCGCTGATCAACATGGCGCGCAAGATGGAGGAACGGTGGGGTATTCCGTATTTTGAAGGCTCCTTTTACGGCATTAGCGACATGTCTGACGCCCTGCGGAACATTGCGCGGCTTCTGGTCGCACGCGGGGCTGCGGCGGATCTTCTCACGCGCACGGAAGCGCTGATCGAGGAGGAGGAGAAGCGGGCCTGGAGCAGACTGGAGCCCTACCGCGCGCGTCTGGCGGGCAAACGTGTGCTGCTGTACACCGGCGGCGTCAAATCCTGGTCGATCGTATCCGCCCTGCAGGAAATGGGCATGGTGATTGTCAGTACGTCGGTGCGTAAATCGACCGATAATGACAAGCAGAAAGTGAAGGACCTGATGGGAGGAGACGCCCATATGGTCGATTCCATTCCCCCGCGTGAGATGTATGCCCAGCTACGCCGTGGCGATGCCGATATCCTGCTTTCGGGCGGGCGTACGCAGTTTGTTGCACTCAAGGCGCGCACGCCGTGGCTGGATATCAATCAGGAACGACACCACGCCTTTGCGGGATACGACGGCATGGTGACGCTTGTGCGGGAGCTTGATGCCTCCCTGTCCAATCCGGTTTGGGCCGATGTCAGGCGCCTGGCGCCATGGGAGGAAGAAGAGGGCGAGACCGACTTTGACGATGAGGGCGTTCAGGCTCTGATGCCGATTGCTTAGGGAGGGGATGAGAGATGGCCATGATTGTCCAGCGTCGCCGGGCGGTGTCGGTAAATCCACTGAAATCCTCGGCTCCTTTAGGGGCGGCCCTTGCCTATCTGGGGATTGAAAAAGGGGTGCCGCTCTTTCATGGAGCGCAAGGCTGCACGTCTTTTGCCCTTGTCCTGTCTGTGCGGCATTTCAAGGAGGCTATTCCTTTTCAGACCACGGCCATGGATGAGGTGGCAACTGTTCTGGGCTCCGCCACCAATCTGGAGGAAGCTCTGCTGACCGTGGTGCGGCGTATGAAGCCGGGCTTTGTCGGTATTGCCACCACAGCCCTTGTGGAAACACGCGGCGAGGACAGCGCGGGCGATCTGCGGTTGATTCTGGCCAGAAATGCAGAACTGGCGGATACAAAAATCGTTCTGGCGTCCACGCCCGATTATACGGGCGCTCTGGAAGACGGTTGGGCAAGCGCAACCCGCGCCATTATCGAAAATCTTGTCGAGCCGTGGTCGCCCGCCATCCGTTCCTTTCAGCAGATCAATGTGCTGCCGGGCGTGCACCAGACGCCAGCCGATATAGACGCCCTGCGTGAGATTATAGAAAGTTTTGGATTTTATCCCGTTATCCTGCCGGATATTTCATACTCCCTTGATGGGCATGCAGCTGAAAACTGGACGGCGACCGCATTGGGCGGCACGCCTTTATCTGAAATTTCCAATATGGCCCGTGCTGTGCATACCATTGCCATTGGTGAGCATATGCGCGCTCCGGCTGATACGCTGGGGGCCCTGACAGGTGTGCCGGTTACGGTTTTTCCAACCCTGACAGGGCTGGAGCCGTCAGACAGGCTTGTGTCGTTACTGGCGCGGCTTTCTCTCAAACCGGTTCCGGGCCGGTTGCGGCGGCAGCGGGCGCAGCTTGTTGATGCCATGCTGGATGGGCATTTCCATTTTGGGGGCAGGAAAGTTGCCATTGCGGCTGATCCTGACCTTCTGTTCAGCCTGTCACAGTTCTTTGTGGGGATGGGGGCGAAGATTGTGACGGCTGTTGCCTCTACCGGCACCGGGCGACACCTGAAGTCCGTACCCGCAGAGACGGTGATTGTCGGAGATCTGACGGACCTGGAAGACGGCGCGGCGGCTGCGGAGGCTGATCTGCTGGTTACGCACAGCCATGGGCGGCAGGCGGAAGAGCGCCTTGGTATCCCGCTGTTCAGGGTCGGTTTTCCGATTTTCGACCGTCTTGGTGTCGCGCACGAGGAAACCGTGGGGTATCGCGGCACGCGGTCTCTGATCTTTCGCGTGGCGAACCAGCTCATGAGCGAAAACCATCATGCGAAAGAAGAGGATTTCCGCACAGCTATCCCAGCCGTGCTGAGCAGTATGGAGGAGGGACGCCATGTCGGCGGTTCATTTGCAAATCATTGAAACAGCGCGGCAAAACGGGGCTGACGCTCAGCCTGAAGGGGGGCCGCGCCTCAGGATCGCCATCGCCACGCAGGACATGAAGTCTCTGAACGCGCATTTCGGGTCGGCCAGGCGGTTTGCAATCTGGGAGGTCAGCCCCACCGAGGCGCAGTTTGTCGAGGCGGTCGGCTTCGACGATGTTTCCGATGAAACCGGAGCCCACCAGACCGAAGGGGACGACAGGATAGGCCCCAAGGTTGAGGCGCTGGCCGGATGCAACCTGTTGTTTGTGCTCGCCATTGGCGGGCCGGCGGCGGCCAAGGTCGTGCGGGCGCATATCCATCCCGTCAAGTTGCAGGCGCCCGAGACCATTCCTGCCGTGATCGAGCGTGTGCAGGCCATGCTGGTTGGCAATCCGCCCCCGTGGCTGCGCAAGGCCATGGGAATGAAGCGCGCACTGGATTTTCTGGATGAGGAAGACTGAGCATGTCTGAAAAAGCAGCAATCGGCATTGCGGATATGCAGGTCGATCCCATGCGGACGCCCTTTCTGAGGTCTTTGATCAGCCGCATCCGTGCGGAGGACTCCTTTGGCGTATGGGAAAACAAGCCGGACCTGTGGCTCTTGCGCGACTATCTTGTCAGCCGGGAGGAGCGGCGGGCTATTCCTCTGATTGGCGATCCTGATCCCGATATTCTCTCGCGGGTGGAGCATTTTTATCAGGCTGTGGGGCTGGCCATAGAGCAGATGAGCGGCCTGATGGCATCCCCCATGATGAAAATGAGCCATGAAGGCTTTGGGCGCGTTATTTTGACAACAGGGCGGCTGGTCGTGTTTTCGAAAACCCTGCGTGACGTGCATCGCTTCGGGTTTGAAAATATCGAGACACTGGCAGATGAAGGCATGAAATCCGTACGCATGGCGCTTGATGTCATCAATGAGTATCCGGACGTGGCGAATGCGTGAAGGAGTGAGCCGCATGGCTGATATTGAAGCGCTGCGCGCACAGATGAAAAAACTCTCGGCCCGGGCGGTTAAGGCCAAGATGGACCTACACGACCTGTCCGAAGACCTGCCGCAGGGCTGGGGGAGTATTCCCGACGTGGCGGCGCGCGCTCACGAGGCCTACGCGCAACTGGAGGCGCTGCGGTCTGAACTGCGCGTGCTTGAAGAAAAGGGGGCCTGAGCATGAGCGCACAGACGCGCGACGGCCGAAGCTGGGTTCCGTCCTATCTAACGGCGATTGACGCCGCACTGTGTATTGGCTGCGGCCGTTGTTACAAGGTGTGCGGCCGCCATGTCATGACCCTGCGGGGCGTGAACGACGAAGGCGATATCGTTGAGGATGAGGACGACGAGGACGTAGACCGTCGTGTTATGGCGCTGGCTGATGCCGGAGCGTGCATTGGCTGTGGGGCCTGCGCGCGCGTTTGTCCAACAAACTGCCAGACACATACGGCCGCCTGAACAGGGAAAGACAGCCGATGGGAGCCGCCGATCTTTACGCCTGGCTTATGCCCGCCGTCCGGGGGGAGCTGTGCAACGGGTTTGATGCACATGTACTGGCCTCCATTGTGGCGGTGGGGCTGACGGATGCCCATGAGCGTGGCTGTATGCCTTCGGAAACGCTGGGTATTGGTGGTGTTCGGCTGTGCGGGATGATTGATGAAGTGTTTCCTGCACTTCGGACCGTTTTCAGCAAATTCGAAACACTGGCCGAACCGGATATGGCGGAGGACGAAACCTGCCTGCGTGACCTGCTGCGGCGCGCTACAGCGGGGGCGGAGCGTGATCTGCTCCTGGCGGATATGGTTGCGCGCCGCGCTATGGCCCCCAATCATCTGTGGCAGGATCTGGGGCTACGCTCGCGCAGGGAACTGTCGTGGATCATGGAACGGCATTTCGAGCCGCTGGCCCTGCGCAACACCGCCGATATGAAATGGAAAAAATTCCTTTTTCGCATGATATGCCGCGATGAAGGATACCGCCTGTGCAGCGTGCCGGTTTGTTCGGAATGCGACGATTTTGATCACTGCTTTGGTGATGAAACGGGCGAAAGCCGGATGGCGCGTGTGCGGAATGCACAGTGACCCGTTACGGTCTATCAAATCCTCCAATAGGCTGAAGGCTGGCGACTGATTCTGGCATGGCCCTTGCGTGTTCTGTTTTGCAAGCAACACGGGGGAAGAGAAAATGATCCAGTTGACCAGCGCGGCGCGTGATGCGGTACGTTCTGCCATTGCTTCCTCAAGCAACCCGGCTGAGGGCATTCGTATTATGGTGGAAGCCGGGGGCTGTTCCGGCTTCAAATATATGATGGGCCTGGTTTCTGCACCCGAGAGCGGTGATCTCGTCATTGATTGCGATGGCGTGAAGGTTTTTGTTGATCGGGAAAGCAGCCCCCACCTTGCGGGCACGACGGTCGATTTCGTGGTGTCTTTGGAGCAGTCCGGGTTCTCGTTCGATAACCCCAACGCGGCATCGAAATGTTCCTGCGGAAAGTCTTTCAACTAATATCCGCAGGAACTTGGGAACAGGAGTGGCGTGCGATGTGGGAATATTCAGACAAGGTCAAAGAGTATTTTTTCAACCCCAAGAATGTTGGTGTGATCGAGGATGCCAGCGGCGTAGGGGAGGTAGGGGCCATTGCCTGTGGCGATGCCCTCAAGCTGATGATTCAGGTTGATCCCGACACAGACCGGATTACCAGTGCGCGGTTCCAGACATTTGGCTGCGGGTCGGCCATTGCGTCTTCTTCCGCGTTGACGGAAATCATTGTCGGTAAAACTGTTGATGAAGCGCTCGGGATTACCAATCAGGATATTGCTGATTTTCTCGGTGGTCTGCCGCCTGAGAAAATGCACTGTTCGGTCATGGGGTATGAGGCCCTGCGCGCGGCTGTTGCCAATTATCGTGGCGAGACATGGGAAGACGACCACGAGGAAGGCGCGCTCCTGTGCAAATGCTTTGGTGTCGATGAAGGTATGCTTGAGCGGGCCATCCGCAACAACGGGCTGACGAGCATGGAGCAGGTCGCGCAGTTCACCAAGGCGACGGCAAGCTGTTCCACCTGTGCTGAAACGGTTGAGGAAGCGCTTGAGCGCATTAACGCCGCCATGGTGAGCGAAGGAGCGCTGGACGCGCGTGACGCCTTTGTGGTCGGCGCGCTGCCACCGGCCCGCCGCGCCCGCAAGACATCGCCTCTGGTCGATCTGACAGCGCCGGTGACACCGACGAAGCTGACAACGGTGCAGCGGATTCGCGCGGTGGAGGACGTACTGGCGGAACTGCGTCCGGCCCTGCAGGGGGATGGCGGAGACTGCGAGCTGGTCGATGTGGACGGCAACAAGATTATGGTGAGGCTGAGCGGCGCCTGCGTGAACTGCCAGTTGGCGTCCGTTACCGTACAGGGCATCCAGCAGCGTCTGGCGGAACGGCTGGGAGAGCCGGTGCGCGTACTTCCGCTTCCCGCCACACATTGATTTTTCACATTTGTCATGAGGCGCTGAGAACAGGGGCGTCAGTGCTCCAACCATAAGACGGGAGAAAACAGATGCAGCCGGTTTATCTCGACAACAACGCGACGACACGGGTTGACCCGCGCGTGGTGGACGCCATGCTCCCGTATTTTACCGAGCAGTTTGGAAATGCCTCCTCCATTCATGCTTTTGGGGCGGATGTTGGCGCGGCCATCAAGGGGGCTCGCAGGCAGTTGCAGGCTCTGCTGGGGGCGGAATTCGACCACGAAATTGTCTATACCGGCTGCGGGACGGAAGCCGACAACACAGCCCTTTTGTCCGCACTGGAAACGCAAGCGGGGCGCAATGAGATTGTGACGAGCTGTGTCGAACATCCGGCCATTCTGGCGCTGTGCGCGTGGCTTGAAAAAAGCCGTGGTGTGAAAGTCCATTATATTGGCGTTGATTCACGCGGGCGGCTGGATATGGATGCCTATCGCAAGGCTCTGGGGCCGAGGACCGCCATTGCGTCCGTTATGTGGGCGAATAACGAAACCGGCAACCTGTTCCCGGTGGAAACTCTGGCCGAACTGGCGCACGAAGCGGGCGCCCTGTTTCACACGGATGCGGTACAGGCGGTGGGCAAGGTGCCGATGGATCTGAAAAGCTCAGAAATCGACATGCTTTCGCTGTCTGGACATAAATTCCATGCGCCCAAAGGGATAGGCGCGCTTTATGTGCGCCGGGGCGTGCGCCTGCGGCCCATGATCCGTGGCGGCCATCAGGAGCGTGGCCGACGGGCCGGTACGGAAAACGTGCCTTCCATCATCGGTATGGGCGTGGCGGCCGAACTGGCCATGCGGCACCTTGATGAAGAAAACACGCGGGTAAAAGCCTTGCGTGACCGGCTGGAAAAAGGCCTGATCCAGCGTATTTCCCACGCCATGATTACAGGGGATGAAGACAACCGCCTGCCTAACACATCCAATATCGCGTTTGAGTATATAGAGGGCGAAGGTATTCTTCTGCTACTGAACAAAGCGGGCATTGCGGCATCTTCCGGCTCGGCCTGTACGTCCGGGTCGCTTGAACCTTCGCATGTTCTGCGTGCCATGAAGGTTCCCTACACGGCCGCGCATGGCGCTATCCGCTTTTCCTTCTCGCGTGAAAATACGGCGGAAGATGTGGACCGTGTTCTGGAGGTCATGCCCGGTATTGTCGAGACCCTGCGAGGCATGTCGCCGTTCTGGGACGGGGCGTCAGCAACCCGGAGTGCCTTTACTCCCAGCTATGCCTGAGTGTTCCGGCAAAAAGGGCAAGAAACATGAACGACCTGTCGCATGTTCGGCCTCCCCGTCGTTTTAAGGTGAACGACAGTACCCTGCGTGATGGGGAGCAGGCGCCCGGCGTGGCTTTTACGGCAGCGGAAAAACTCGCCATTGCCGATCTGCTGGACAAGGCCGGCGTGGATGAGATCGAGGCCGGTACTCCGGCCATGGGGCCTGAGGAACTGGCGGTTCTGACCCGCATTGGTCAGTCGGTATCCCATGCGCGGGTTATTCCGTGGTGCCGGATGACGTGCGGTGATCTGGCGCTGGCGCTGGCGACAGGCCTTGGCAGCGTGCATCTGTCCGTTTCGACATCGCCCATGCAGATCGCGGCAAAGTATCGCATGTCTGCCGCACAGGTTCTGGACATGACCTATGAGGTCGTGTCCCGCGCGGTGGATGCGGGGCTGCTGGTTTCTGTCGGCGCGGAGGATGCCAGCCGGGCAGAGCGCGGGTTTCTGGCCGATTTTTTAGGTCTGTTGGCACAGGCCGGAGCCGCGCGGTTCCGGTATGCGGACACATTGGGCGTGCTTGATCCATTTTCGACTTTTGAAGCGCTTTTGTGGTTGCGATCACAAACCAGTTTGGAAATAGAGTTTCATGGACATGATGATTACGGACTGGCGACCGCCAACACACTGGCAGCCCTCAGGGCCGGTGCGGATGTTGCCAGCGTAACTGTTCTGGGGCTGGGAGAGCGCGCGGGCAACGCGGCGCTGGAGGAGGTGGCGCTTGCGGCTCCCCGTTTGCTGGGTTGTGTGCATGGGGTTGATTTGCGCCATCTGAGCACGCTGGCTGACAGGGTCGCGGTCGCCTCAGGCAGAGCCGTGCCGGATGGAAAATCCGTTGTGGGGCAGGCGGTGTTCCGGCATGAGTCGGGTATTCATGTCTCGGGGTTGCTACGTGACGCCAGCACCTACGAGGCGATCGACCCCATGTTGCTGGGGCGCGAGCGTGAGATTATGTTTGGTAAACATTCCGGGCGTGCCGCCATCCATCATGCGCTCGGGCAGTTGGGGCTGACGGCGAGCGAGGCAGAGGTAGCCGCCTTGCTGGCCGATGTACGCCATCTGGCCGAGCAGCGTAAACACTCGGTCAGTCTGGGCGAAATAGCGGCTCTGCTGGCAGCTTTACAGTGCCGGGCAGCCTGAGCAAACCGTAAGGAAACCTGATGATGCAAATTTTCAAGGAACTCCGTCGTCTTTCCGCTGCGGAAGAGTTCTTCGAGCAACTGGGTGTTGCCTACGATCCGGCGGTTCTCAATGTGGCGCGGCTGCATATTCTGCGGCGTATGAAATCCTACCTTGATGCCAATGAACTGGAAGGTGGGCAGGACGAGGAAGCAGTGCGTGCGCATTGCCGCGCTATTTTGTCTCGCGCCTATCAGGATTTTGTCGTGTCCACGCCGATCGCGGAGCGTTCGTTCAAGGTGCATCGTGACGCCGTGCGCGCGCCGTCCCCCATGATGGTCACGCTTGAGGACATGACCGTGGCATCCGGCCATGACAGCGTGACGCCAAGCTGACATGTCGTTTTTCCGACAGATACAGGAGCCAGGCTGCGGGGGTTGAGCCGTTCTGCTGATAACACGCCGCTTTACGAAATGGCACGCGTTTTGCGGGAACAGTCAGAGACAGGAAGGACCAATAGCAGAGGGAACAGGGCGATGCGTATCTTTGTCTGCATCAAGCAGGTGCCGGACAGCGCACAAATCCGCGTGCATCCGGTTACCAATACGATCATGCGTCAGGGTGTGCCGACCATCATCAACCCCTATGACCTGTTTGGTCTGGAAGAGGCGTTGCGGCTGCGCGATCGGTTTGGCGGCGAGGTTACGGTGCTGAGCATGGGCCCGCCCATGGCATCGGAGAGCCTCCGCAAGGCTCTGGGGTATGGGGCCGATCGCGGGCTGCTGCTGACGGACCGTTTTTTTGCCGGATCAGATACGCTGGCGACAAGCTATGCCCTGTCCAGACTGATAGAAAAAGCCGCCGAAGAGCAGGGAATGCCGCACATTGTGTTTTGCGGAAAGCAGACCATTGACGGCGATACCGCGCAGGTCGGGCCGGGAATTGCCCAGCGTCTGGGCCTGTCACAGCTTACCTATGTGTCCGCCATTGATGCGGTCGATCCGGAGCAGGGCACGATTACGGTGCGTCGCAGGGCTGACCATGGGGTGCAGGTGCTGTCCTCGCGTCTGCCCGCCATGATCACCATGCTTGAGGGCAGCAACCAGATCCGCCGGGGTACGCAAAATGACGTGCTCAGGGCAGCGCGTTCCGACATTACGCAGTGGAATGCGGCGGGTGTCGGGATCGAGGATCTGTCCCTGTGTGGGCTGCGGGGTTCCCCTACTGTGGTCAAACGGGTTTTCGCCCCATCTGTCCGGTCTGAAAAAGCGACGATCGTTTCATCAGAATCCGGTGTGTCTGCCACAGCCTCAGCATTGATCGAGGCTATTCTGGAGCGGCAGCCAGCTCTTGAGACCGACCTGCTTGAGCAGGCAAGTGGGTATTGAGCGGCCTGCGGGCCGTGGAAGGAAAAGCGCGACATGACAACGTCTTCACCTCAGGCTGCGGGCCAGCGTGCAGGCATGAAAAAGGAACTGCCGGAACATTTCCGCTCCTATAAACATGTCTGGGTTTTTATCGAGTTCGAGCATGGACGGATTCATCCCGTTTCGCTGGAACTGCTGGGCGAGGGGCGCAAGCTGGCGGATAAGCTGGGCGTGGAACTGGCGGGCGTGCTGCTGGGTAGTGGGGCTGACAGCCTGGATGATGCTACCCGAAACTGTTTTGCGTATGGGGCCGATGTTGTCTACCGGGTTGAACACCCCGTGCTCGCGCAGTACCGTAACCAGCCCTACACCAAGGTCATGACGGAACTGGTCGAGAAGTTCCAGCCCGAAATCATGCTGCTGGGGGCGACTGTTCTGGGGCGAGACCTTGCCGGGTCGGTTGCAACCACCCTCAAGACAGGCCTGACAGCGGATTGCACGGAACTGGCCATTGATGATGAACGCTCGCTGGCGGCTACACGGCCGACCTTTGGCGGTTCGCTGCTGTGCACCATCCATACGCTGAATTATCGGCCTCAGATGGCAACGGTGCGCCCGCGTGTGATGGCCATGCCCCGACCCGAGGAAGGGCGTGAAGGCCGCGTGGTTGTCTATACGCCGGAGCTGGAGGAAGAGCGCATCATTACCAAGGTGCTGGATTTTCTGCCCGATGATGCGGCGGAGGCCTCGGGCCTTGCGTTTGCCGATATCGTCGTGGCGGGCGGCATGGGGCTGCGGTCTGAGGAAAATATCCAGCTTGTCCGTCAACTGGCGTCGGTCCTGGGGGGAGACTGGGGCGGCTCGCGCCCTCTGGTGCAGAAAGGCTGGATTGCGGCTGACCGGCAGATTGGCCAGACCGGCAAGACCATCAGGCCAAAACTGTATATTGCAGCAGGGATTTCCGGTGCCATCCAGCATCGCGTGGGGGTGGAAGGGGCCGACATGATTGTGGCCATCAATACCGACCCCAATGCGCCGATTTTCGATTTCGCGCACCTGGGAGTTGTGTCCGACGCTGTCGCCCTGCTGCCGGTTCTGACCGAGGCGTTCCGCCAGCGGCTGCTTGTTAACCGGATGGCAGGCTGAAGGGAGAAAAAGCCATGAGCAACACGACAAGATTCGATGCCATTGTGGTGGGGGCCGGACCTTCTGGCAATGCTGCCGCCTATACGATGGCCCGAGCCGGGCTGAACGTCCTGCAGATCGAACGCGGTGAATATGCCGGGTCTAAAAACGTGCAGGGCGCCATTCTCTATGCCGATGCCCTTGAGCAGATGATTCCTGATTTCCGTGAGGAAGCGCCTCTTGAACGACACATTGTCGAGCAGCGTATCTGGATGATGGATGACAAGGGCCACACCGGGATGCACCATCGTAGCGACGATTATAACGAGGAACGGCCCAACCGCTACACGATTATTCGCGCGCAGTTCGATAAGTGGTTCAACCGTCAGGTGCGGGACGCTGGTGCGACCGTTCTGTATGAAACCACCGTTACCGACCTGCTGCGTGATGCTCAGGGGCGCGTCATCGGTGTGCAGACCGACCGGGAGGGGGATGGCTATTACGCCGATGTGGTGGTGCTGGCGGAAGGGGTCAACGCTCTTGTCGGGCAACGATCCGGCCTGCGGCCTGAACTGAGGGCGGAGGATGTTGCTCTGGCCGTCAAGGAAATGCACTTTCTGCCACAGGAAACAATAGAAAGCCGCTTTAATATTACGGGCGGGGAAGGCGTCGTGATTGAAGCCATGGGCACGATCACGGAAGGTATGGTGGGGACCGCTTTTCTTTACACGAACAGGGAGTCCATTTCCATCGGTATCGGCTGTCTGGTCAGCGATCTGAGCCGCGTTGGTAAATGTTCACCCTATCAGTTGCTTGACCGTTTCAAGGCACATCCTTCCATCCGTAGTCTTCTGGAAGGTTCGGAAATGAAGGAATATGCCGCCCATCTGATTCCTGAAGGCGGGTACAGGGCTATTCCAGAACTGGCAGGAGATGGCTGGATTGCCGTTGGCGACGCGGGACATTTTGTCAACGCCGTTCACCGGGAAGGTTCAAACCTTGCCATGACCACGGGGCGTCTTGCTGCTGAAACCATTATTGATCTGCACAGGCAGGGGCAGCGTTGTACGCGGCAGGCGCTGGGCGCTTACAGGAAGCGCCTGGAAAATTCCTTCGTTATGAAGGATATGAAAAAATACAAGGATGTTCCACGCATGCTGGAAAAACAGGGCAGCACGATCATGGATCTGTATCCACGGTTGATGAACGGTGCGGCCCAGACATGGTTCCGCGTGGATGGGCGCGATAAGAAAGCCAAGGAAAACGCCATTGTAAAGGCCGCCTGGCACGCGCGTGGGCTGGGACTTCTTGGAGATGCTGTCAAACTGGCGAGGGCATGGCGATGAGCGACACTATTGAAAACCGTCTTTTTCAGAACCGCTATATTGTCGATACAGGGCAGCCGCATATCCGCGTTACGCCGCATGAAACCCCGTCGGAGGCATTGCAGTCCATGGTGCATGTCTGCCCGGCGGGCTGTTACAGCAAAAACGAGCATGGGCAGGTGGAAATCGTTGCCGATGGCTGTATGGAATGCGGGACATGCCGCGTCGTATGTCAGGACACGGGCGAGATTGAGTGGAGCTATCCGCGGGGCGGGTTTGGCGTTCTGTTCAAGTTCGGCTGAACGACACTTTTTACCAGCCCTCGTCCCATTCCGGACGGCCCCTGAAATAGTCAGTCAGAAAATCGGATAGCACACGTACTTTCAGGGCAAGGTGGCGGGCAGGCGGATAGAGCGCATGAACCCCAAGAGGGGGAGACTCTGCATCGCGCAACAGCGGAACAAGCTTGCCCTCGCGGATTTTTGGCCCGGCAATAAAGCTCGGCAGCAGGGCTATGCCAAGTCCGCGCTCGGCCGCCATAAGGCAGGCCTCGCCATTGGAAAGGGTGATCCGCCCTGTGACCGGAATCGTAACGGACTGGCCGGATACCGGATTGCGGAAAGGCCAGCTATGGGGATTACGGAAGTTGGTGTCGATAATACATTCATGATGGGTCAGGTCTTCCGGAGCGTTCGGCAGACCATGCGTTGCGATATAGGCAGGAGAGGCAACCATGACAATTCTGGCATCGCAGAGCCTGCGTGCGATCAGGCTGCTGTCTGACAACTGACCGATGCGTACAGCCAGATCAAAGCCCTCCTCGATCAGATCAGCCAGACGGTCGGAAAAACTGACGTCGAATTTCAGGGTTGGGTAGTGCTCGGCAAAATCCAGCAGAGCGGGCATGAGCTGGGCTGAGCCGAACGACATAGGCGCTGTGATACGCAGGCGGCCGGAAGGCGCACCACTGGTGTTGCGTATGGAGGCATCCAGTTCATCACGCTGTTCGAGCAGAACCTTGATGCGCTCGTAATAAACCTGTCCGATTTCCGTTGGGGAAAGGGCGCGGGTGGTGCGTTTGATAAGCTGGACACCCAGATCGGCTTCAAGCCGGGACAGCATCTTGGAGGCCTGACCGCTGCTCACCCCCATACGCTCGGACGCCGCGACGAAACTGCCTGTTTCGAGAACGGAGACGAACAGACGGTCCAGACTGATGCGATCAACCATACAGGGTGCCCTTATAGTGAATGCGTGACACCCCTCGCTGTCCGGCTGGCGGCTGGCACGTCCTCAATGCTGAATTATTGCCCGATGGCAGGCGCACTGCCAGCCCTGTGGCCAAGGCGGTTGGCCCATGCCAGATCAGGGCCGAGCGGGACGATTGTGGTGGGGTTGAGGGCCTTGATCGAGTAGTAGCCTTTTTTGATGTGATCAAGATTAACCGTTTCTGCAACGCCGGGCACAGCCAGCATCCGTTCAAGATGGCGGCTGAGAGCCGGGTAGTCTGCAATGCGCTGGCGGTTGCATTTGAAAAGCCCGTGATAGGCAGCGTCAAAACGCACAAGCGTGACAAACAGCCGGATGTCGGTTTCTGTCAGCACATCCCCCACAAGCCAGCCATCGTGTTTGGCCAGCCGGGCTTCGAGCGTGTCGAGCATCCCAAAGACATCGCGGAAAGCTTCTTCGTAGGCGTCCTGCGTGGTGGCAAATCCTGCGCGGTAAACCCCGTTGTTGAGCCGCTGGTACAGGGGCTCGTTAAGCGCATCAATCTGCGCGCGCAGGGCTTCGGGGTAAAGATCATATTCCGCCGAGGCCAGAGCGCCGAAGCCGCTGTTGAACATGCGGACAATATCGGCGGACTCATTGTTGACGATGGTCTGCGTTTGCTTGTCCCACAGCACCGGCACTGTTGCGCGGCCAGTAAAATGCGGGTCTGCGCGGGTGTAGAGTTCATGCATCCATGTCGCGCCGTTGAGCGTGTCCTGATCCGCTCCCGGATAGGTGCCGAAGCGCCAGCCCTGATCGGTCAGACAGGGCTCCACGACGGACACGGATACGCTCTGCTGTAGCCCTTTCAGCCTGCGGGCGATCAATGTGCGGGACGCCCACGGGCAGATCAGCGCCACATACAGGTGGTAGCGTCCTTTTTCGGCGGTAAACCCGCCATGGCCGGTGGGGCCGGGCCGTCCATCCGGCGTAACCCAGCTCCGAAAGGAAGAGGTCTGGCGGACAAAACCGCCTTTTGCATCCTTGTTCTGCACGGGCTGCCAGTTTTCAACCCATTTTCCATCAACGAGCATAAGGGGCCTCTGTTCCTGTAATGGGGGTCATACGGCTGAAACGACCCTGACTGGTTGCTGTTTCAGGCGCATACTGCATGAACCCTGTGTAGGCTTTCCTTTCCTTCAGGGGTATCAGGGCGAATGGCACTGCATTTCTTCCATGAGGGAAGGAATGGAGGCGGAGCATCCGGCCAGTTGCGGGGGTATGCAACCCGCATTGCGGTCGGATAAAAAGGTTTCCAGAAAACCGAGGGTCATTCCATGAATGCCGGAAGCTCATCCATGCAGGGTATGCGCGCCCCGCTTTTCGGCCTCGTGCTGACAGGGGGGCTGAGCCAGCGCATGGGTACGGACAAGGCGGCTCTACCCTATGCAGGGCGGCCACAGCTTGTCAGGGCGTTTACCCTGCTCAGCGCGCGTGTTGCGTCCTGTTTTGTCTCGCTGCGGGAGGCACAGTGTCACGACCCGTTGCGGCGGCAGTATCCGGTCATTGTTGATACGCTTGAGAATTGCGGCCCAACGGCGGGCCTTGTCGCGGCGCACACAGCATATCCCGAAGCCGCATGGCTGGTGCTGGCCTGCGATATGCCGTTGATGGACGGTGCCAGCCTTGACGCCCTGATTGCCGCGCGTGACCCCCGCTATCATGCCGTGGCATTCCGCAGTGCGTATGATGGCCTGCCCGAACCGCTTTGCACCATCTGGGAACCGCCCGCCCTTGCGCTGCTGTGCCAGCAGGTCACGGCGGGAGCGTTGAGCCCGCGTAAGGTTTTGACCGGTGAGACCACGCGGGTTTTATCAGCCCGTAACCCTGCGGTGCTGAACAACGTCAATACCGGGGAAGAGCGCGAAAGGGCCGTTGAGATGATGGAAAACAGGCGCGATGGTGTTTGTGGTGAGTGAAAAGGCCAGCAAGGGCGCGGAGCCCCGGCCTGCACGTCCCCTGTTTGAAACGCTGGACGTAACGGCATTGGATACCCCGGACACGCCGCTGGCGCTCAATGTTGCGGATGAAGTGCCGGTCAGGCTGGTTTTCAACAGTATTTTTCCCCACGGCACCATGATGCTGACACCGGATGATCTGGAAGATTTTGCGTTTGGCTACTGCCTGACCGAACAGATCGTGGACAGCGCGGAGCAGATACGCGCTGTTACCATTGCGGATGAGGGCGACGGTCTGGCGTTGCATATTACCATTACGGGGGAGCGGCTGGCTCTGCTGCTTCGGCGCAGGCCGCGCGCCCAGACGGGCCATTCGAGCTGCGGTCTGTGTGGGAGTGATGAAGTGCCCGCCCCCGACGCGGTAGGCTGCGCGCCGTTTGCATGGGACGGCACGATTACCGCCGACGCCGTGCGTAACGCCCTTCAGGCGCTTGAGGCGTGCCAGACGTTGAACGCCGCCACCCACATGGTGCATGGTGCGGCCTGGGCAGACCCGCAGGGGCGTATTGTGCTCACGCGCGAGGATGTCGGGCGACATAACGCGTTGGACAAGCTGATAGGCGCGCGGATGCGCGGCGGTCTCCTGCCTTCAGGCGGGATCTGCGTGCTGACCAGCCGGTATTCGTTTGAAATGGCGCTCAAGACCGTGCGTGCTGGCATGGATACGGTGGTGGCCGTGTCCGCCCCGACAGGGCGCGCGCTGAAGCTGGCTGAACGGATGAACCAGACCGTTATCGCCATTGCCCGGCCGCACAGGCAGTTTGTGTTCTGCGGTGCCCGTCGTCTGGTCGGGCGATAAACGGAACAGGCCGGGCTGGTTCAAAAATGGCCATGTCTGGTTATGGCGGTAAATAGTGCCAAGTTAATCACTATAATTCGTCATATACAGACACAGTGAAAGCGCCTCAGAAATTTAAAACCATTGAACACAATGTCTTGATTGGGATCAAAGACATAGTAAAACATGCGTGTTTAAAATATTATCGACTTCCGCGATCAGAATAACAGGACATTTCCCTATGACGAGCCTCGGGCGCAGAGCGTTTTTGGTGAACACCGGCACGTGCGTCGCAGGTGCCAGTGCTGTTGCCCTTGGGTTTGTCCCGCCCCGCGTGCAGGCGCAGGAAACACGGCAGTACAAGCTGCTCCGTGCGCGTGAGACACGGAACAACTGCACCTACTGTTCCGTCGGCTGCGGGATTCTGATGTATTCTCTGGGCGACGGCGCCAAAAACGCCAAGCCCTCCATCTTCCATATCGAAGGCGATCCGGATCACCCTGTGAGCCGTGGCTCCCTCTGCCCCAAGGGGGCGGGGCTGGTTGATTTCATCCATAGCGAAAGCCGCCTGCAATATCCGTCCTACCGTGCGCCCGGCAGTCAGGAATGGACGCGCATAAGCTGGGAGGAGGCCACCGACCGGATTGCCCGCCTTCTCAAGGATGACCGGGACAAAAACTTCATCCAGACCAACGAGAAGGGTGAGCGCGTCAATCGCTGGATCAGCACCGGTATGTTGGCCTCATCCGCTGCCAGCAATGAAACGGGGCTGCTTGATTTCAAGTTTGCCCGCGCGATGGGCATTGTCGCGCTGGACTGTCAGGCGCGGCTCTGCCACGGGCCGACTGTGGCCGCCCTGGGCTCAAGCCTCGGGCGTGGAGCCATGACCAATAGCTGGGTGGATATCAAGAACGCCAATGTCGTGCTGATCATGGGCGGCAACCCGGCGGAAGCGCACCCGGTTGGTTTCAAATGGGTGGTGGAAGCCAAGATTCGTAACGCGGCACATGTGATGGTGGTGGACCCGCGCTTCAACCGCAGTGCGGCTGTGGCGGACTTCTACGCGCCGATCCGGGCGGGGTCCGATGCGGCGTTCCTGCTCGGCGTCGTCAATTACCTGCTGTCGCATGATAAAATCCAGCATGAGTATGTTGCGGCGTATACCAACGCGGCCCTGATCGTGCGCGATGACTTCCAGTTTCATGATGGCCTGTTCACCGGCTACGACGCGAAAACGCGCAGCTACGACATGTCCTCATGGGAATATGAGCGTGACGGGCAGGGATACGCGAAGAAAGACCCCACGCTGCAAAATCCGCGCTGTGTGCTCAACCTGCTGCGCGAACACGCCAGCCGCTATACGCCCGAGCTTGTCTCGCAGATTACCGGCACGCCCGAGAAGGATTTTCTCCATGTCTGCGAGACACTGGCCAGCACCAGTGTTCCCGACCGCACCGCTACCATCCTGTTCGCGCTGGGCTGGACGCATCATACCAATGGCTCGCAGATTATCCGCACGGCGGCCATTATCCAGATGCTGCTCGGCAATATCGGTATGCCCGGCGGCGGTATGAACGCCCTGCGGGGACATTCGAACATTCAGGGCTTTACCGATCTGGGCCTGCTTTCCACCCGCCTGCCCGGTTACATGAACCTGCCCAAGGACAGCCAGCAGACGCTTGATACCTATCTGCAGGGGGTAACCCCCAAGGCGGATGAGCAGGGTGAGGTCAATTACTGGCACAATACGCCCAAATTCTTTGTCAGCCTGATGAAAACCCTCTGGGGTGACCACGCAACCGCCGCCAATAGCTGGGGGTACGACTGGCTGCCCAAGTGGGATCGCAGCTATGACATGCTGGCCTATTTCGAGCTGATGGGTCAGGGCAAGGTCAACGGCTATATCGCGCAGGGCTTCAATCCGCTGGCGGCCATGCCGGACAAGAACCAGATGCGCGCGGCACTGTCGAAGCTGAAGTTTCTGATAACGATCGACCCGCTGGATACGGAAACGGCCAATTTCTGGCAGAATGAGGGCGTATATAACGACGTAAACCCCAAGGAAATCCAGACCGAGGTCTTCCGTCTTCCGTCCACCTGCTTTGCGGAGGAAAACGGCTCCATCGTCAATTCCGCGCGGTGGGTGCAGTGGCATTTTGCCGGAGCCAGACCGCCCGGCGAAGCGTGGGGAGACGGCCGGATTCTGGGCACGATCTTTACCAAACTGCGCGCCCTGTATGCCAAGGAAGGCGGCGCGTGCCCCGAACCTGTGCTGAACATGCAGTGGAACTACCGCGATCCTGAAGAGCCCTTGGCTGAAGAAGTCGCGCGGGAGGCCAATGGTTACGCGCTGGCTGATATTCAGGATGCTTCCGGCGCCGTTGTCCTGCGCAAGGGGGAACTGCTGCCTGATTTCTCCGTGATGAAGGATGACGGCACGACAAGTAGCTACTGCTGGATTTTCGCGGGTTCTTGGACACAGGCGGGCAACCAGATGGCGCGGCGCGACAATACCGATACGGGGCTTGGCAACACGCCGGGCTGGGCCTGGGCGTGGCCTGCCAACCGGCGGCTGCTGTACAACCGCGCCTCTCTTGACCCGCAGGGGCGGCCCTGGGACCCGCGCCGTCAGATTATCGAATGGAACGGGCAACGCTGGGCCGGGGCGGATGTGGCGGATTATCCCCCAACGTCGCCGCCGGGCAGCGGGGTCGGGCCGTTTATCATGCAGAGCGAAGGCGTCGCGCGGCTGTTTTCCCGCAAGGCGCTGGTCGATGGCCCGTTCCCCGAGCATTATGAACCGACGGAAAGCCCCATTGCTGGGGCGGCACTGGGCAAGACCGTGCGGCATAATCCGGTTGCACGCATGTTCCCCGATGATGTGGCGCGTATGGGCGGGCCGGAGCAATTCCCCTACGTGGCCACGACCTATTCGGTTACGGAGCTGTTCCGCCACTGGACAAAGCATTCACGACTAAACGCCATTATGCAGCCGGAGCAGTTTGTGGAAATCGGTGACCGTCTGGCGGAAAGGCTGGGTATCGCGGCGGGTGATCGGGTGCGGGTTTCTTCCAAGCGCGGGTATATCGAGGCCAAGGCGGTGGTGACAAAGCGGCTCAAGCGGCTGAATGTGCTGGGGCAGCAGCTCGATCAGGTGGGTATCCCCTGTCACTGGGGCTTCAAGGGGGCGGCGCGCAAGGGCTTTCTGGCCAATACGCTCACGCCGGCTATGGGGGATGCAAACTCCCAGACCCCCGAGTTCAAGGCGTTCCTTGTCAATGTCGAGAAAATCTGAGGAGCGCTGAAAGATGGGTATGCAGTCACAGGATATCATCAGACGCTCCGCCACCAATGCTTTCACGCCCACCCCACAGGCGCGCAGTCATGAAACCGAGGTGGCCAAGCTGATTGATGTTTCCCTCTGCACAGGGTGCAAGGGCTGTCAGGTCGCGTGTTCCGAATGGAACGACCTGCGTGACGAAGTCGGCCATAATGTGGGGGTTTACGATAACCCTGCCGATCTGACTTCGGAAACATGGACAGTCATCCGGTTTGACGAGGTGGAAGACGAAAGCGACAAGCTGGAATGGCTCCTGCGCAAGGAAGGCTGTATGCACTGCGAGGACCCGGGCTGCCTGAAGGCCTGTCCCAGCCCCGGCGCTATCCTGCAGTTTGCCAATGGTATTGTCGATTTCCAGTCCGAACAGTGTATCGGCTGCGGGTATTGCGTGGCCGGGTGCCCGTTCGATATTCCGCGTATCAGTAAAACGGATAATCGGGCCTATAAATGCACGCTCTGCGCGGACAGGGTGGCTGTCGGGCAGGAGCCAGCCTGCGTGAAAACCTGCCCCACCGGCGCGATTTCCTTTGGCTCCAAGGCGGAAATGAAAGATCTGGCCGCCGAGCGTGTGGAAGAACTCAAAGGGCGTGGCCATAATGGCGCGGGCCTGTACGACCCGGCGGGTGTTGGCGGCACGCATGTGATGTACGTGCTGACCCATGCGGACAAGCCCGAATTGTACCACCGGCTGCCAGCCGATCCGACTATCAGCCCTGTCGTGCGGGGCTGGAAGGAATGGCTCAAACCTGTGGGCGCGCTGGGCTTTATCGCCACTGTTGCCGGGGCTTTTGCCCATTACATGGGTGTCGGCCCGAACGAGACGGATGAAACACCCCCCACGGAACCGGCCCCAAACCCGGTGCAGGAGAAGGCCGATACCGCGCCTTCAGACAAGACGGGAGATGCGTGATGGATACGGACAATCGCGTGCTGCGCACCAGATTTGGTGACCGTCTGCTCCACTGGACAATGGTAAGCTGCTTTTTCCTTGTCGCCATGTCCGGCCTGTCCTGGTTTTTCCCGAGCCTGCACTGGCTGGGCAGTGTGCTTGGCCCACCGCAGTTGGCGCGTATCCTGCATCCGTTCCTGGGCGTGGTGGTATTTGTGCTGCTGATGTGCATGTTCGTGCGCTTCGTGCACCATAACATGCCGGTTCGCACGGATGCCGTCTGGTTCCGTCATGTTCTTGATGTGCTGCGGAACCGGCATGGGCAGAAACTCCAGATTGGCAAATACAATGCCGGGCAGAAAATCCTGTTCTGGGGTATCATGGCGCTTATCAGCGCGTTGTTTGTGACTGGGCTGGTTATCTGGCGGGCCTATTTTGCCGTGTATTTCCCTATCCCGGTTATCAGGCTTGCCCTTCTGGCGCATTCAGCCGCGGCGCTGGCGCTTATCCTGCTGGTGCTGGGGCATATCTATATGGGGCTCTGGGTGCGTGGGTCGATCACGGGGATGGTAACGGGCTATGTCTCGCGGGCATGGGCACGCCAGCATCATGACAGATGGTATGCGGAGGAAGTCGCTCCCGAAGACACCACATCCGTAAAGCACCACTCCTGATGCGGGCGGATTCCGACATTGTTCCGCTGGACAAGCGGGCGCCGGGTGTGGCGGCTATCGAGCCGCTGATTTTTCCTGATCTGGAGCGCCTTTACGCGCGACGGGCCGCCAAACTGCGGGCGCTGACCAACGAGGATCAGGAAGACTATATCCTGCTGAACAAAGAGTATTTCCTGTTTCTGTCGCACCTTGTCGATGGGCAGAAGGAAATCGTGCTCCAGTCTCCGCTGAGTGCGGCGGATGTGGCGACCATCCGCGCTCTGGCCGCCGATCGTTACGGAGATGAGCGGCTTACGGAGAGGCTTGAGGCGCTTACGGCCTGGCAGACAGCCTATGCGCAACTCGTGGAATACCTGACACCGCATCTGAAACCGTCGATCGCATCGGACTTCGCGGCTGATCTGGAGAGGCTTGACGTGCTGAGCGGGCAGGCGGCCCTGCTGCTGCGCGGGGCGTATGATCAGGTGGATGCAGGTCAGGCTGTTCTGCTGTGGGCGGCCTTGTCAGTGTGCTGGGCGCAGGCCATGCGGCAGCACGACGGGGTGGACGGTATTGGCCATGCCACGCATTGTCCCTGCTGTGGTGCGCTACCGGTCGCCAGCCTCGTGCTGGGGGGCGACCGTGAGGGCTTGCGCTACCTCCAGTGCAGTCTTTGCGAGACACGTTGGCACAGGGTGCGCGGCGTGTGCGTCAACTGTCATTCCCCGGCTGAAATCCAGTACTACATGCTTTACGAAAAAAGCCCCGTGCAGGCGGAAGCCTGTGATGCCTGCAACACCTTTATCAAGATGTTCCGTCTGGATTACGACCCTGAACTGGAAGCGGTGTCGCAGAACCTGATTGACCAGTTTCTGGACAGTCTGGTGGAGCAGGAAGGATTTGTCAGGCTGGGGTTCAGTCCTTTTTCCTTTCACGAATGAGTCTGTCCCAGACAGAAGACCCGCCACAAGATACGAGAGCCTGCATGCCGGACGATACACCCTGTTTGGTTGACTACGATACCGCACAGGCTCTCCTGACTTCCGCGCTCCAGACCCTCCTGCACGACAGGGTGGATACTCTGCCTCCCTTGCAGGCCTGTGGGCGCGTGCTGGCCGAGGACGTGCAGGCGCGTAGCCCCCGGCCGGAGGCCGATATTTCCGCCATGGATGGCTACGCCTTCCGTGCAGGCGAGATGCAGCAGGCGGGTGGGGCGGGGCTTCCGGTGCGTGGGTATGTGGCGGCGGGCACAAGACCTGCCCCGCTCGTAGCCGGTGCGGCCTGCGAGATCCTGACAGGTGCCCGTATCCCCAATGGGGCGGATTGCGTAGTGGCGCGTGAGCGGACGGCACTTGTCGGTGGCCGTGTCGTTCTGGCTGAGGGCATTTCTGCGAGAACGGGCGCGAATATCCGCTGGGCGGGAGAGGAGTTTGAGGTCGGGCAATGCCTGCTGAAACGCGGCACCCCCCTGGACTGGCGGCATGTGCCCCTGCTGCTCGATCAGGGAAAGACGGCAGTGCGCGTTTACAGGCCGCTGAACGTCAGCGTGCTGGCCAACGGGGCCGAGTTTGGCTGTCAGGCGGAAGATGGCCGGATCGAACTTAACACCCATATGCTCGAGGCCATGCTGCGGCGCGAAACCGTGCATGTAACCAAGCAGACCTCCGCCTCCGACAGCCCGGACGAGCTGGAAAGTGCCTTGCGCCGCTGCGTTGCGCAGGCTGATGTTGTAGTGACGACGGGGGGCATTTCCGTCGGTCAGACAGATCATGTTCTGCCTGTTCTGCAGCGCATGGGGGCCGGGTGTCTGTTTCGGAGGGTTCGGATGCGTCCGGGCAAGCCCATGACAGTCATGCGGCTGGGGCGGACAGTCGTGTTCTGCCTGCCGGGCAATTCGGGGGCGGCGGCATTATGCGCCCAGCTTTTTGTGGTGCCGTTTCTTGTGGCCATGAGCGGCTGTGTTGCGCACTTGCAGCCCCGTGTGCCTGTCATGGGGCGGAGCGATTTTGCCTACGCGCCACCGCCCGATGCGACGTGCTTCCTGCCGGTTTCCGTCACGGGGGAGGGAGAAGAAACCCGATTCAGCCTTGTGCCTTCGGTCGGGGCGTCTGACATCCAGTGCCTGACGCGGGCCAGCGGGGTCATGCGGGTTGATGCGGGCCGGGCCGTGCAGGCAGGGGACCGGGCCGAATTGATGCTATTCAGCCGCCTCAGCATGTAGGCTCCGCCTGATCCAGCGTTATGGATGCGGCGTTTTTTCTTATAAACGCGGCAATGTTTTCAATATCGTCCAGCTTCATGAAGGTCAGGCCGGGCCTGCCTTGTGGCGCGTCCGGGCTATCTGTCACCACCAGCGAGATGGCGGGCGTATCTGGAAAAAGCGGGGGCTTTTGTATCGCGGGCCGCCAGACTTCCAGACTGGCCGGAACCGTTGCATGAAAGCCTTCGACCAGAATCAGGTCAACAGGGCTCATAGCCCGTAAAAGTTCTTTCAGGGATGGTGGCGTTTCCATTTCATGTTGCAGTACCCAGCGCTGGGGTGTTGCCAGCATGACTTCGTAAGCGCCGCTCTGCCGGTGCAGAAAAGTATCCTTACCCGGCTGGTCCATATCCACCCCGTGATGGGTGTGCTTGATGGTGGAAACCCGTATGCCAACTTCTAAGAAAAACGGCAAAAGTTTTTGAATAAGCGTCGTCTTTCCAGAACCGCTACGACCTGTAACGCCAAAGACGGATTGTGTGCGGGCAGCGGGCATGTGGGATGTGACCTGACCTGAAAAAACGTGTGGTGGTTACTGAGTTCGCACCTGTGTTATCCTGTGCGCCGGAAGCATGTAGTGTCGTGATCGTTGATAATGCCGCAGGCCTGTAGCCAGGCATGGACGATAACCGGGCCGACAAAGCTGAATCCGCGTTTTTTGAGGGCGAGAGAGAGGGCGTCTCCCTGCGGGGAGCGCGGGTTGCCTGAATCGCCATGGTCCTTGATGGGCTGGTTGTTTGTAAAACTCCAGACAAATGCAGAAAAGTCCTCGCCATTGTCCTGCATGGTCAGATAAGCGCGGGCATTGCGGATTGTTGCGATAATTTTCTGCCGGGATCGGACAATGCCACTGTCCGCCATAAGCCGTTCAATATCGCTCTCTCCGTATAGCGCGATCCGGGAGGGGGCAAACCCTTCGAACGCCCGGCGGAAGGCCTCGCGTTTGAGCAGGATGGTGCGCCAGGAAAGACCAGCCTGAAAGCTGTCGAGTATGAGGTTTTCCCATAATGTCCGGCTGTCGCGCACCGGCACACCCCATTCGTGGTCATGATAGGCCCACTGGGTGGGGTCGGTTTGTGCCCAGCGGCAGCGCGGCAGGGGGGTGTTCATCGTGTTTTCCGAAAGGTCAGGTTATAGCGCAATGCCCCTGTGAGCGGGTGCACACCGTCTTTGAGTTCGCTGATACCATGAAACATCAGGCGTGACGGGCCTCCCCACACAGCGACATCACCATGGGTCAGGCGGTATCGGGTCGTGCGGTCGCGGCGCTCAAGCCCGCCCCATAGAAAGGTCGCGGGCAGACCGAGCGAGACCGAAATAATAGGCGCATGGTGGTCCTGTTCATCGCGGTCCTGATGGAGGGACAGGCGGGTGCCCGGCGCATAACGGTTGATGAGGCAGGCATCGGGAACAAACGCCTCGAAGCCCAGAGTCTGCGCGGCCTGGCTGGCCAGCTCAAGGAACACAGGGGGGATGGGTGGCCAGTTCCAGCCTGTCTGGGGGTCTGTCCGCTCGTAACGATAGCCGGATAGGTCTGACACCCAGCCTAACGAACCGGCGTTGAGCATGGCCACGGACATGCGTCGGCCGCCCGGTGTCTGCATATGGCGGAAGGGCGCAAGAAGGGAAAGCCGCTCGATCTGTTCAAGCAGCGCGTCGGCCTGATCAAGCGCGAAGCCGCCAAGGATGGCAGCGCCCGGCCCGAGATCGACCCGCCGGCGTTCGAAGGAAAAGAGATCAGGCAGCATCGTGCAAGGCGCGGTCTTGTGCTGTTGGGGGCTGGCGTATGGACCAGTCAGGGCCTGCATAACATGGTAGCGGTCAGAGCCGAACGCCAGAGCTGGAGGCGGTTTTCAGCGCATGGGGGTGGTGTGCGTATCCGGCGGCGTGAGGGCCTTGCGCTGTTCAATCAGCCAGAGTCCCTGCACCATCGCCTGCAGGTGGTGGTCCATGTAGGTCAGAATTTCCTGCCGCGGGATGCCCTGACTGGTGCGCATGGCGCGCACCATGCTGTCTGCGTTGGCCATGAGCCACTGGTGCTCGCCAACGCGGCTGTTTGCCCGCCCGACCGCGCGCAGGCGGCGCTCAACCCACGCGGCGGTGCGCCGCAGATGGCTGTCCGCCCGGAAAGGCAGAACGGTGCCAAAGGTAAAGCGTACGAACAGCACCGCCGCCAGAAACGCCAGCGTGGTGTTGAGAAAGGAGGCCTCGTCCAGCCGCCCCGTATTGGAGGGGCCGATCAGAACAGGCAGGAACATGTTGAAGGCAAACGCCTGATTGACCAGCCGGGGCGAGCGCGCGGCAAGCCCGCCCACCACCATCGGGACGAGCAGCACCAGCGCCAGACATTCCGGCGCTGTGACGGCCGGGATGACCAGAAAGACACAAAGTCCCGCGACCCCGGCGCAGAGGGCAGCTCCGTGGTAGAAACCGGCCGAGGCCAGGGCTGGCACCTCTCGCGTGGCCAGTAGCCCGTAAACCAGTGCCACAAAGGAAACAAAAGTCGGCCCGGCTGGCCATGCCGTGACTGTCCAGACCAGCCATGCGCTGAGAATGCCAAAGGTTGCCCGAATGCCATTGTGCAGGGCTTCGACAGCGTGGCGGGGCGAACGGCTGGCGAAGCGGAAGCGGTCCCGCCGCGGGGGTGCCAGAATGGCGCTGATATGTTGGCGGGCTGCCGCCAGATCACCCGCACAGGTGGCAGCCGGTGCGCCCCCGCGCGCATGGGCCATGGCGGCGAGCAGGTTGGCCAGCGCCGCGCGGGCATGGTCGGCCGCACGGCCCTGACCCCCGCCCATTTCCAGCACGTCGAATTCGACCCGGACATTGGTGGCGACGAGATCGCTCAGCAGATGGCTTTCCACCTCAACATCGAAACGGCCGGATGTCGGGTTGATGCCTGCCGCCACCCTGTCCGCCAGAGCGCGCAGGCGGGCAGGCAGGCGGATGCGCGCGGCTGCGCGCGCGCCGGGGAGAAACAGGATGGCCAGAACGGACTCGCACACAATCCCCAGCACGATGTAAGTGCCGCGCGCCATGGCGATATCGAAAACGCTGTCCGGCTGCTCAATGGCGCCGGCGGCAACAATGGCCGAGGTAAAACTGGCGACAAGCAGGGCGTAGCCCCGGTATCCGTCGAAAAAGGTCGCCCCGCCGCAGCACAGGCCGATCCATAGCGCCAGCCCGACAAAAAACAGTCCCTCCTGCTGTGGGAACGCCGCAATCAGGCTGATACCCGCAACACAGCCTATACCCGTACCTACTAGCCGCCAGCGCGCTTTTGACAGCGATTCTCCGCGTGATGCGGTAGCAACCACCCAGACTGTCAGGGGAGCCCATTGCGGGCTGTCGAGTTCCATCCACATGGCGATGAGCAGCGAAAGCTCCGCCGCCAGCGTATTGCGCAGGGCAAAGCCCAGATCGGCCAGGGTGGGAGCGGTCAGCCAGCGGGCGCTCCATACGGGCAGGCAGGCTCCTGCAGCTCCAGCGTGTCTTGTTCCTACCGCCACCGTTCCGCTCCGAAAAAACGGCAGGTTGGGCTTGTGGTGGCTCTCCGTCCAAGTGTTTGTGTTCATCTTATCATAAGCATTGCTTATGACAGGAGGCGCGGCACGGAGTGGGGCGGAGGGCCGGGGTTAAAGGGTCAGCACGTCATCCAGAACAAGGCCGCAGGCAATTTCCCAGCTACGGGCCATCAGGGCCGTTCTGGCGGGCTGGCGCAGGCGCACAAGCCCGACCTTGGACATGGGGCAGGGCTCAAGCAGCCGGGTCTGCAACGGGCCGGCCATATCGCCGCGCGCGGGTATGGCGGCAACAGGCAGAATGCTTGCCATGCGCCCGGCCAGCAGTTCGGCATGGAGCAGCTCCAGCGCATTGGTTTCCAGCAGCACGGTAGGCTCGCACCCTGCCGTGTGAAAACCGGCATCTATGATCTGGCGGCTGCGGGTGCCGGGTTCGAGCAGGCAGAGCGGCAGCATTGCTGCATCCTGCCAGCTACAGCGGCGGCGTCCGGGTAGGCGGATGCGGGAGGATGCGATCACGACAAGCTGTTCGGCGTACAGGCAGTGCGTTTCAAACGGGCTCTCGGCGGGAATCTGATCAAGATAAGCCAGCCCAATCTGTGTGCGCTGCTCGGCCAGATCGCGCAGAATCTGGGCATTGGGGCCAACAGTCAGTGATAATTGTAGCGCGGGCACGACCGCGCGCAGGTTTTCCATCAGGTGCGGGATGATCTGTATGGCGGGCGGCACCACGCTGATGGACAGGCTGCCGCCCGCCACAGCCTGCGCGAATCGGGCTTCCTGCCGCAGGTTGTCCAGAGCGGCAACGCTCTGACGTGCCCATTCGAGCACGCGCTCGCCTTCCTTTGTCAGCCCGAACACGCGCCGGTTGCGCATGACGATGGTGACGCCCAACTCATGCTCAAGCTGGCGGATTGCTGCGGACAGGGCGGGCTGCGACACCCCGCAATACTCCGCAGCGCGTGAAAAATGACGAAAACGGTCCAGCGCGATCAGATACGTCAGTTGACGGAGAAACACACCGGCCTCTGGTGCTGAGCGCCGTGCGGAAAAGCCAGGCGCATCAGCCTGCTTCCTCTGTCAGACGGCGGCGTTCATGGGGGGTGATAACATCGGCCAGAGTGTACTGATCAAGCACGCCGAGCATGGCCCCCATTGCCTGCGACAGCACGCCGCGCAGGCGGCAGGCTGGCATGAGCGCACACAGTTCAGCCTTGCTGGCACCGTCTGGCTCCATACAGGCAAGCAGGGAGAGGTCTTCCTCCATGTAGCGCACAACCGCGCCAATCAGGATAGTTTCGGGTGCTCGACCCAGTCTGACACCCCCATTGCGGCCCCGGACTGTCTCGATAAATCCGCCCATGCCCAGCCGGTGAATGACCTTGATCATATGCCCTTCCGAGACACCGTAGGCCTGTGCGATCTGCCGGATCGAACACAGCCCTTCAGTGCGAACGCCAAGGTAGATCAGGGCGCGCAGGGCATAATCAGTCTGCAATGTTAATTTCATAAGGCGGAAGATGCACGCACTTGACAGGTTTTCCAAGATATAAAAAGGTATACGAGTCGTATACCTTTAAGGACGCAAATCCCATGCCGACTCCCCTTGATGAGAAAACCCGCTCCATAATCCTCGCGACCGTGCCTGCCCTGAAGGCGCATGGCCTGGCTATAACCGAGGAAATGTACAAGCGGCTTCTGGTTCGCCCCGAAATCCGCGATCTGTTCAATGAGTCGCACCAGCGCGATCTTGAGCAGCCCAGGGCACTGGCGCTGGCGGTGCTTGCCTATGCCCAGAACATCAACGACCTTGGGCGGCTTGGCGGTATGGTTGAACGTATCGCGGAAAAGCATGTTGGCCTGAACATCCTGCCCGAACATTACCCCTTCGTGGCGGACGCGCTTTTGGGCGCTATCGCGCACGTGCTTGGCGATGCTGCAACACCGGAGATTATGGATGCCTGGGGTAAGGCTTACTGGTTTCTGGCCGATGTTCTGATCGGGCGCGAAAAGCAGATTTACGATGAGCACGAGCAGGCTCCGGGCGGGTGGAAAGGCTGGCGCGCGTTTAAAGTGCGCGCCCGGCGGCAGGAAACGCCCGAAATCGCCTCTTTCGATCTGGTGCCCGCTGATGGCGGGGCTCTGTTCCGGCATAAGGCTGGCCAGTATCTGAGTTTCCGGCTGGACATTCCCGGCCATGGCTCGCAGCGTCGTAATTACAGCATTTCTTCGGCTCCCGGTGCGGATCACTACCGGATTACCGTGCGGCATCACGAGCTGGGCCTTGTTTCCTCCTGGCTGCATGAGAACGTGCACGAGGGCGATACGCTGCTGGCGGCTAATCCGGCTGGCGATTTTTTCCTTGAGGAGACCGCGTCCAGCCCGGTTGTGTTCCTGACGGCTGGCGTGGGGCTAACCCCCATTGTGTCCATGCTGGAAGACCTGTGCGGAACAAAGGCAGCGCGTGCGATACGTTATGTCCATGGTGCGGATACACGGGAGCTGGCAGCCTTTGTGCCGGAGATCACCGCTCTTGCCGCCGATAATGTTCTGAGTGCTGACTTTTTTTACGCGCGAGACTCGGTGCAGGATGAGGCCTCTCAAAAGGGCGTAACGCGACACGCCGGGCGGATCAGCACCGAGTGGCTGCGCGGGGCAGTCGATCCTACGGCCACGTATTATATCTGCGGGCCGGAGGGGTTCATGCAGGACATGATCGGTACCCTGCGTGATGCCGGCCTGCCAGCCGCCCAGATTCGCTATGAAATTTTTGGTTCGGCCACGAATCCCGAACTCGTCCTTTGAAATAACAGGTTTCCCTTGCGGCTCTCATAACGGGAGCCGCAAGCGGCGGCATTGCTGACGACAGGCGCACTAAAGCCTCAGGCGCTCTTGCAGCGCATTCCTGAACGTTCGCAGCCGGAAAGACGATGCGCGGCCATAGTCATCGCGCTCCGCGCCAGCAGACCGGGCTTTTGCCCGTGTCCATACGGTTTTTCTTCACAATTACGTTAGTTTTTCCGGAGAGGGCCTTCCTGCAGCCGTGTTTGAGGCGTGTACGGGGGCCTTGATGCATATATCATTTTCATGAGAATATAATATCGCTATGGGAACAACACAGCCGTGCAAAAAACGGCCATTGGCGGGTGAAAGGGGGGCGCGAATTGAATTGCAGAAAACAGCCGTACATTGCTGATTCCGATGTGGATGGCATGACTTTTACGCTGGGAAAAGGACACAGGAGAAAGAAGGAGCGTTTTCTTTCCCAGGGAACATGGTTTTTGACAACAGCGTTTCTTATGCTTGCCAACGGCGTGGAAGCGCGCGCCGAAAAGACGCTCGTGTCGGTCAAGGGCCTGACAATTCAGGGTGGTCTTGATATTGGCGGTGACGCCTTTTACCTGCCTAATACCAATTTTGGCGCTGGTTCTTACGAATTACATAAGTCTGGCCGCTATACCCGCAACAGCAATGTCAGTTACGGCGAACTCTACGGAAAACCCATGTTGTCCGGGAAGTGGCTTACGCCTTGGGGTTTCAATGTTTTCGGACTGATTTCAGCGGTCGGCTCTACAACTCTGGGCGATGGCGATGCGGAGGGTGTGTCCCAGACTTCTGGAACCCCGCGCGCCGTGACATTGGAAGATGCCAATGCCGGGGTGGAAATACCGTTCCATTTCAATGGGGGGCAGCAGAAGCTGGTGATCGAGGGCGGACGCCAGCGTTTCCAGATTGACGATGGCTTTTTGATCGGCAAGGGCACCTACAGCTCCGGTGACAAGGGAGGCTGGTGGTACGCGCCGCGTTATGCGTTTTCGGGGCCTGGGGCCATCAAGTTTGAAGGCGAGTCAATCCGCGGCGACATTTTCATGCTTGAGAGCAACAGCAACAACGTGATGGACCGCGGGTATGACAGGCCCGAAACCAAATTCGTCGGTTTTGACGTCACGTTGTTCCGTAACAAGGCAGGAGGCAAGGGCGGTTCCGTTTACGAGGATCGCGCGGCGTATGTAACCCTGACCTATTTCCATGTGCGGGATGCGGATACGTCTTCACACTATGATTATAGCTCACGCGCTGACCGTAACGGCATGAATGTCGCTGCCCTGAGCTGGGGGGGAACGGTTGTTCCTGTCAAGGCACTGGGAATATCAAAGAATTTTACGTTCTATGGGGATTTCGTCGCACAGGAAAACAGCCATGCCGGCAATGGATACAACTCCGTAGAAGCCTACGGTATGTATTTCGAACCGGGCTACACGTTTTCCATGCTGCCCTGGAAACCGCATATTTTCTACCGTTATACCCGTTTCAGTGGCAACAAGACCTCCAACGGAACGGTCAAGCGCGGGTACGATACGTTCTTTCTCTATGATGGACGCCGTTATACCTATGGCGGTTACTGGCCGGGCGAAATCGTGGGGATGTATCTTGCCCCGCTGTCTGACCTGAATATCCATCAGGTCGATCTGACAGGTGTGCCGCCGGTCCATCTTTTCAAAAAAGATGATGAGCTCAAACTGGGCGTGCATTTTTATGACCTGTCGCTCATTCATCCTGCAGGCATGGGGCTCAAACCGGGCACGGGTAATCATATTTCGGACGAAGTTGATTTTACCGCTGAATATATGCTTGACCCCACGACGTCGGGTGCGGTGGCCGGTGGCGTGGCTTTTGCGGGGCCATCCGGCAAGGCGCTGGCAAAATCAGGCGTGCCCACGGGTGAGCCCATACCGCGTATGGACGGTACGGCAGGGGTTCTGGAGGTGTATTTTTACAAACATTTCTGATGGCTTTGCGGAGCAGTTCATTTCATAACCATTACAGAATGCAGCAACAGAGGATGTTTTGATGTCAGAAAGTACTTCCACGTCCGCGCCTCCTGTCCAGGGCGGCTTGCGCAATCGTCACATTGCCATGATTGCATTGGGCGGCACGATCGGGGCGGGTTTGTTTGTCGGCAGCAGCGCTGCGATCGTCGCGACAGGCCCGGCTATTCTGCTGGCTTTCCTGCTCGTCGGCGGTCTGATCATGATGATCATGCAGATGCTGGGCGAAATGGTGGTGGCAAACCCTGGCCGTGGTTCGTTTGTGGAGTACATCCGCATCGCCCATGGTGATCGGGTGGGATTTACCGCAGGCTGGCTTTACTGGTTCTTCTGGGTTGTGGTGCTGGGAAGCGAGGCAATCGCGGGGGCGCTTCTTCTGCAGGACTGGATTACGGCGCCGGCGTGGATTCTGGCGGTCGGTCTTGTGGTGGTCATGAAGATCATCAACTTCTTCGCGCCGCGCATTTTTGGCGAGTGTGAGTTCTGGCTGTCCAGCATCAAGGTCTTTACGATCGTCGCCTTTGTGGTCATGGGCATTCTTTATGTGCTGCATCTATTCGGGCCGGGTGTGCCAGTGGTGCAGAACGTCTTTGAGCATGGCGGTGTGTTCCCGCACGGCTTCATTGCGCTGCTGTCTGTCGTGCCTACCGTGCTTTTCACCATGATGGGTTCAGAAGTCGCGACAGTAGCAGCGGCAGAATCCTCGGACCCCGGCCGGAACGTGGCACGGGTTACGCGCAGTCTTGGTGTTCGGATCACGCTGTTTTACGTCGCAGCGATTGGCCTGATCCTCATGGTTATTCCCTGGACTTCCGTTGTGCCGGGCAAGTCGCCTTTTGTGACGGCAATGGAAATGATGGGCATTCCCGGTGCTGCTTTCATTATGCGGATTGCTGTGCTGAGCGCTGTGTTGTCCTGCCTGAATTCCAGCATGTACATCACGTCACGTATCTTGACGGAACTGGCTGATCAGGGCGACGCCCCCGCCATTCTGACGCGCGCTTCGGTCAATGAAGCCCCGCGTATGGCCATTACGTTCAGTTCAGTGGCGGGGATGTTGGTGGCGTTCTCTTCCATCCTTGCGCCGCAGACGATTTTTGCCTTCCTGCTGAGCTGCAGTGGTGGCCTGATCCTGCTGATCTACTGCATGATTGCGACGTCTTATATTGTGGTGCGCACGGCGGCGCGGCGGCGCGGGACGGAAAAGACCGACTTCAGTATGCCGCTTTTCCCGCTGGCCAATTACCTGACAATCGGCGGGGTGATTCTGGTCTTTCTGGCCATGCTGGCCAATCCGTCCGAGCGTATGACCGCCATTGCATCGCTGGGTACGGCGGTGGTGTGCTACGGGCTGGCCACTTACTTCTCACGCAAGACAGCGGGTGCTGTGGGTTCGACCCGCTGAGGCCTGCTGATCAGGCGGCGCTGTCAGTGATGGCGCCGCCTCTTGTCCTGTCTGGGTGAAGGCGTTCTTCTTCAGCCCATTTTCTTGCGGCGGCGCATGACTTCGATGGATGTTGCCGCTGCTTCCAGAATATGTTCCCGCGTCAGGCGGGCGCACAGATCCGGGTCGCGCGCGCGGCAGGCATCCAGAATGGCTTTGTGCTCGCGATCCGTGATTTCCTTCCGCCCCTCGAGAACCAGATGGGCGCGGATATAACGATCAAGCCTCACATGCAGATCGTCAATCATCTCGAACAGGCGTGGGCGGTGAGCCGCCTCATAAATGGCGTTGTGAAACGCACGGTTGAGGGTGCCGGACTGTACGGCGCCATCGCTCTCTTTTACGCCGCTTACAAACGCTTCGTACGCGTCTTCTACCCGCGCCAGCTCCACCCGCGTCATGTTGCGCGCGCCTTCGGCTGCTGCCTGTTCCTCCAGCAGCGCGCGAATGTGGGAGTATTCGTCAATATCGTCCTCGTTCAGGCCCAGCACCATCGCGCCGCGATTGGGCAGGCACGACACAAAGCCTTCGGCTTCCAGGCGCTTGAGAGCCTCCCGTACGGGAATGATGCTGACGCCAAACCCCTGCGCAAGCTCCGCCTGCGGTAACGCCTGCCCCGAAAACAGAACCTCCTGACTGATGGCCGCTCGCAGCGCGCCGCAAATTGTCTCGGCGGCTGTGCCATGACCAATTTCAGCCGCACTGGAGAAAATTGAGGAGGGCAGCATGAGGCGGCTCCAATGGTTGTTTAGCGAGGGGCGGGAACTCCGAGACACTAAGGACTTCTTTGCGGGGTTGCAACGTATGGCCCCTGTGGCCTGAAATCGGGCTGAGCCCAGTGTCAGACTTGAGGAACGTGTTTTTGCCCCGGAGCATGAGATTTATTTTAAGGACCGACATAATATACAATCTTGCGGATAATATATTTCCATGCCATGAAGCGCGGTCATTATGCTATCGGAACCAGTTGCCCATACCCCCTCATCATGAGGAGGAACCGGCTTTTCGGAATGCAAGTCCATGCCCTCCACCATCACATCATCTCCTGATTTTTCAGCCCGCTCCCTTCTGCGCAAAGCGATTGTCGAAGCGTTCCGCACTCCTGAAGCCGAGTGCGTGGAAAGGCTGACCCCTGCCGCGTCTCTTTCCGCTGAGGAGGAACGCTCCACCACGGCGGTGGCGACCCGTCTGGCTACGGCGCTCCGTGCGCGCCGGAACCCCGGTCTGGTAGAAACGCTGGTGCAGGAGTTCTCGCTCTCCTCCGCCGAAGGTGTGGCGCTGATGTGCATGGCCGAAGCCCTGCTGCGTATCCCTGACGTCGCCACACGTGACGCCCTGATCCACGACAAGATTGGCGAGAGCGACTGGCTGGCCCATGTCGGGCGTGGCAAGCCTCTCTTCGCCAACGCGGCCGCCTGGGGGCTGGCCCTGACGGGGCGTATCGTCGGCGACCACGATGAGAAGAAGCTGACCGGGGCGCTGATGAACTTCCTGGAACGTAGTTCCATGCCAGTTGTCCGCCGCGCTGTGGATGCCGCCATGCGCCTGATGGGCGAGCAGTTTGTTCTTGGCCAGACCATCGAGCAGGCGCGCAGGAACAGCGCCAAGCTGGAAGAGATCGGCTTTGCCTACTCCTATGACATGCTGGGAGAGGCCGCCTTTACCGCGCAGGATGCCGCGCGGTACCGTCAGGACTACATCAACGCCATTCATGCCATTGGCAGCACCGCCAAAGGCGCGAATGTCTACGAGCGGCCGGGCATTTCCATCAAACTGTCCGCCCTGCATCCGCGCTATGTGCGGGCCCAGCGTGAGCGGGTGATGACGGAACTGCTGGCCATTGTGCAGGATCTGACCCTGCTGGCGCGCTCCTACGATATCGGCATCAACATCGACGCCGAGGAAACTGAACGCCTCGACCTCTCGCTCGACCTGCTTGAAGCCCTGTGCCACACACCGGGGCTGGAAGGCTGGAACGGCATCGGCTTTGTGGTGCAGGCCTATGGCAAGCGCGCACCGTATGCGCTGGACTTCATTATCGACCTTGCCCGCCGTACCGAGCGCCGGATCATGGTGCGTCTGGTCAAAGGCGCTTACTGGGATAGTGAGATCAAGAAAGCCCAGGTTGAGGGCATGACGGATTTTCCCGTCTACACCCGCAAGTACCACACGGATATCAGCTACATTGCCTGTGCCCGGAAGCTGCTGGCCGCGCGCGATGTCATTTTCCCGCAGTTTGCCACGCATAATGCCCGCACCTTGGCCACCATCTACACGCTGGCAGGCCCTGATTTCGAAGTCGGCTCTTACGAGTTCCAGTGTCTGCACGGTATGGGCGAGACGCTCTACAAGCAGGTAGTCGGTTCTGAAAAGCTCAACCGCCCCGCCCGCATCTACGCGCCCGTTGGCACGCATGAAACCCTGCTGGCCTATCTGGTGCGTCGCCTGCTGGAAAACGGCGCGAATTCCTCTTTCGTGAATCAGATTGGCGATGAGAGCATTCCTCTTGCTTCCCTGATCGAAAATCCGATTGAGGTTGCGCAGCGCTACACGCCCTATGGCGCGCCCCACGCGGAAATTCGTAAACCGGCTGATCTGTTCGCGCCGGAACGCACAAACTCCGCCGGGCTTGATCTGGCCGATGACCGCGTGCTGGAAGACCTGCGCCACAGCATTGCCCAGGCGCCACAGCTCTGGACTGCTGGCGCCATCATCAATGGCGAGACCGTTACGGGTGCAGGCAGCCGCGTGCTCAACCCGTCTGATCAGCGCGATGTGGTTGGTAGCGTGACATGGAGCACGCCCGAAAGCGTGACCAAAGCTGCCGATGCCGCAGAGAAGGGCGCTGCTGAGTGGGCCGCTACGCCTCCTGCGCGCCGTGCTGAAATTCTCATCAAGGCGGCTGAGCTGCTGGAAGAATCTCGCCCGGCCCTGATGGCGCTTCTGGGCCGTGAGGCGGGCAAGTCGCTGCCCAACTCGGTGGCGGAAGTGCGCGAGGCTGTGGATTTCCTGCGCTATTACGGTGCAACCATCGCGCGTGATTTCAACAACGCCACGCATAAGCCGCTGGGCATTGTTACCTGCATCAGCCCGTGGAATTTCCCGCTGGCCATCTTTATCGGCCAGATTGCTGCTGCACTGGCGGCAGGTAATGTCGTGCTGGCAAAACCGGCCGAAGAAACGCCCCTTATCGCCGCCGTGGCGGTGGGTATCCTGCATAAAGCGGGCGTCCCGACATCCGCCCTGCATCTTCTGCCCGGCGCGGGTGAGATTGGCAGTGCCGCCGTGGCTGATTCCCGCGTGATGGGCGTCATGTTCACCGGCTCGACAACGGTCGCGCAGATCATCAATCGCCAGCTTGAAACGCGCCGGACATCCACCGGTCAGCCCGTGCCCTTCGTGGCTGAAACGGGTGGGCAGAATGCCATGATCGTGGACTCATCGGCGCTGACCGAGCAGGTTGTGGCCGATGTTCTTGCCTCTGCCTTCGACAGTGCTGGCCAGCGCTGCTCGGCCCTGCGTGTGCTGTGCGTGCAGGACGATTGCGCCGATCATGTGCTGACCATGCTGCGCGGCGCAATGCAGGAACTGCGCCTTGGCAACCCCGCCGAGCTTTCCTGTGATGTCGGCCCCGTCATTACAAAAGAGGCGGCGGACGGCATCACGGCGCATATCGAGGCCTTCCGCCAGCGTGGTGCCACGGTGTTCTCCCTGTCCCTGACGGAAGCCTGTGCGCATGGCAGCTTTGTGGCTCCGACCTTGATCGAGGTGAACAGCATTGCGGACATCGGCCCCGAGGTTTTCGGCCCGGTTCTGCACGTGCTGCGTTACCGCCGTGAAAAACTGGACGACCTGCTGCACGCCATCAACGCTACAGGGTATGGCCTGACATTCGGGCTGCATACACGGCTTGATTCGACGGTGAACACCGTTCTGGCGCAGATTGACGCGGGTAATCTTTACGTCAATCGCAATACCATCGGCGCGGTTGTCGGCGTTCAGCCTTTTGGCGGGCGTGGGCTTTCGGGCACCGGCCCCAAGGCGGGCGGGCCGCTCATCCTGCGGCGTCTGCTGAGCGAAGTGCCTCGGCTGGATGCGGCTGGTCACTATGCGCCTTCCGCTGTCATGACAGGGTGGGTCGACTGGCTGCGTGGTAAAGGCGAAGCCAAAGCGGCTGAAATGGCTGCTGCCTGCGTACGGTCTTCCTTGCTGGGAGAAGAGCGCGCTCTCCCCGGCCCGGTAGGGGAGCAGAACCTGTACCGCCTGACGCCGCGCGGCAATGTGCTGTGCGTGGCGACGACACGGGCCGGGCTGTTCGCGCAGATCTCGCTGGCGCTCGCTGGTGGTAACACCGCGCTGGTGATGGCCGGGCCGACATTGACCGAGTGGATGACGGCCCTGCCTGACAGCCTGCGCCGTGTCATCCGCCCCGTTGCGGATGCCACCACGCTGCCTTGCGCGGTGCTTCTTGCGGAGGAAGATAACGATGCCTTCCGGGCGGCCCGCAAGGCCCTGTCGGAAGGCAATGGCCCCATTGTTTCGGCCTGGCTTACGGGGCAGGCGCTGCCGTCTATTGAAAATATGCTGGAGGAGCAATCCCGCAGCATCAACACCACGGCTGCTGGCGGCAATGCCAGTCTGATGACACTGGCATAATCCCGCTCCCTTTGCGGGACGGCCGAAACGGCAAAATAGCGTTTTGAACGGGTGAGGGGATCGGGCGGTTAACCGCCCGATCCACGTTTATGACATTACCATATCGCCACATGGCTTTTTGGAAACAGAAGCCGTTCTGAAAGCCTGTCAGTATCAGGCAGCAATGCTGAAAACTGCGCGCGGGTGAGCGGGCGCGTATGGTAAACGGCCATATACTGGTCATCTACCGACATGGCTTTGAAAGCTGGACGGAACAGCCTGATGATACAGACCTGCAAAGGGTCGGCCAGCCAGTGAATGAAAGGCAGCAGGAAATGCTGCTCAAGCGGGAATTCAAAGGCAGGGGCCTGAAACCACCCGCGTTTTCCAACCCGTCGGGCTTCATCGGCGGCCTGCCGCATATCCAGCCAGTTGCCAACATGCTCGATCACCGAATTGCAGACGACGATATCGAATGACTGATCGGAAAACATGCTCAGGCCGCGCGCATCACCTGTAATCATGTTGACCGTTTTGCGAAGGCTTTCTTCTTCT
>NZ_BJMV01000009.1 GCF_006539345.1 Acetobacter peroxydans | reverse complement strand
GAAAGATGGAAGGGCCCGCTCGTCTCGGTGTCACGCACACAATCCGATAGGGCCGACCTTGTCTAGTTTAGCTTTCTCCATTCAGGGTTATTCGGCCTGTCCAAGTCGTCAGATGAGATGTTTCCCGTCGTCCATTGGAAAGATCCCGCTGACTGAAATCGAGGCGCGTTTTGTATGTATAACGGAAGCCACATGTATTAGCTGCCTGTTTCAGATAAAAACCTCTCCATTTCCTGAGCCAGATCGTTGGTCTGTTATAAGTTCATAGGGCATGGGGTGATTTTTTTCTCCGTAGGGGAAAGCGCGTGAGCGGCAATCGGTCCAATCGCACAGATGGCAGGTAAGGCCGATCGGAGAGGGTTGAGCCTGAAGGTTCAGGCGGTCTGCGTAAATAATTTCTCCAGCGCGATCAATGGAGCAGCCCATGGCAATGGTGGAGATGGGCGGGGCCTGATGGTGGTCTAGTCTGGCTCCGGTGATCGTCCTTGCAAACGTGAGAAACGTTTTTCCATTCGTAAACTTGACAATATCTACATGGAACCGTCCGGGCGTCTGAAATGCCGTGCAGGCATTCCAGCGGGGGCAGGGGTTGCCTTGCTGCAGAATGGGAAAACCACAGGCGGAAAAGCTTTTGATAATGTTTCCCGCAGGATCAACGCGTACGAAAAAAAATGGTATTCCGCGTTCACCGGGTTTTTGCAGACTTGTCAGGCGATGCGCGGCCTGATGGAATGAAACGCCAAAATGAGCAGATAGATTTTCTATATCATAGCGGAGGGTCCGGGCTTTCTGTACAAACGCCATATAGGGCATGAGAAGTGCCGCCGCAGCATAGTTGGCGAGCCCAAGGCGCATGAACGTGTCGGTTTCCTTGCTAATTGGCCCATGACCGTGGATGATGGGCGCCATGACGGCATTGGCTTCGAGTAGCATGAGATGTGAGCAGAGCAGAAACCCCCGACTTTCCCGAGGCATCTGCTCTGAGATGATCAGAATGCGGGCGGATGGGTCGTAGTGTTTCAGCTTGCCGTCCAGATGGCCAACGTGAACGACAATGCCGTGATGGTGGCGCAACCGTGAAGCGACCGCGCGGTTGATTTCATACGGAGGAAGGGTCTCGCCTTCAGGCAGTCCCTTATCCCGCGCCAACTGGTGCCTGATTGATTCGGCAAAACTTTCCAGTTCTTCGAAGTAGTTGTTTCGCGTTTCGTAAAGCTGGCGCAGTTCATCTTGCGGCAGAATAATAGGGGGAGTGTGCTCTTGCGCATCCTGTGGGGTGCGTCTGGCCGCGCGCGCTGTTTTGTACAGGCTGAGAATGGCCCGTGCCGTTGTTGGCTGCGTGGCCAGAACAGCAAGTTCATGCGCGGGAATATCGCTCTGGCCTCCTAGCGTTGGGTCGGCCAGTGCTTCAAGGAGCTGGGCTTCCAGTCGATGTTCCTCAATCCCCGACAGTGTTTCGATTGAAACGTCGAGAATACGGGTCAACTTGATCAGCAGTGGCGCCGTGACGGCACGCTGGTCATGCTCGATCAGATTCAGATAGCTGGTAGAAATACCCAGTCGGCCAGCCAAAGCCTGCTGTGTCAAATTCCGTTCATGCCTCAGGCGGCGAATGATACGGCCTATGTGTGTTCCGGTCATGTCGGTCGTCTTCTTTTCTTGTTTTTCTTTTGAAGAGGACTGCGTGTAAAGAAGTTTACAGTATTGCCATTTTTCTCTTCCTTCTCTTGTGGAAAATATCTTCCATAGATGCTTACCATGACCTTGCCGAAAATAAGAAGGAAAACAAGGCAATGGTTATCAAATCTATCGAAAGCTTCATGGGCAGCCCACGCTTTGATGGTATCCGGCGGGATTACACGGCTGAGGATGTTGCCCGGCTTTCAGGCTCCTTCCAGATCGAGCATACGCTGGCGCGCATGGGGGCGGATCGCCTCTGGTCCTTGCTGCATAATGAGCCCTACATTCACGCGCTGGGCGCTTTGACGGGCAATCAGGCCATGCAGCAGGTCAAGGCCGGGCTGAAGGCCATTTACCTCTCTGGCTGGCAGGTGGCGGCAGACGCCAACCTTATGGGCTCGATGTATCCAGACCAGTCTCTGTATCCGTCCAACTCCGTGCCGAACGTTGTGAGCCGTATTAACAACGCCTTGCGCCGGTGTGATGAGATTGCGCGGCTCGAAGGCGATACGGGCCGCTACTGGATGGCTCCGATTGTGGCTGATGCCGAGGCCGGGTTTGGCGGGCCTCTGAACGTGTTCGAGATGATGCGTGCCATGATCGCGGCCGGGGCCGCTGGCGTGCATTACGAGGACCAGCTTGCGTCAGAAAAGAAGTGCGGCCATCTGGGCGGTAAGGTTCTGATTCCCATTGCCCAGCATATCCGCTCGCTGAATGCGGCACGTCTGGCGGCGGACGTTGAAAGGGTGCCCACGGTTCTGGTCTGTCGTACGGACAGCCACGCCGCGCAGCTCCTGACATCGGATGTCGATGAACGCGACCGGCCCTTCCTGACGGGAGAGCGCACGCCGGAAGGGTTCTTCCGTATTCGTGAAGGGCTCGGGGTCAAATACGCCATCGCCCGTTCGCTGGCCTACGCGCCCTATGCCGATCTGCTGTGGTGGGAGACGTCAGAGCCGAATCTGAAGGAAGCTGAGGAATTTGCCAACGCGATTCATCGGCAGTTTCCGGGCAAGATGCTGGCCTACAACTGCTCGCCTTCCTTCAACTGGAAGAAGAAGCTTTCTCCGAAAGAGATAGCGACATTCCAGCAGACGATTGGGAAGATGGGGTACAAATTCCAGTTCGTGACTCTGGCTGGCTTTCATGCCCTTAATCACTCCATGTTCCAGTTGGCTCACGGCTATGCCGCGCGGGGTATGGAAGCGTATTCCGAGCTTCAGCAGGAGGAGTTCGCGGCCGAACCCAGCGGCTATACCGCCACGCGTCACCAGCGTGAGGTGGGGACGGGCTGGTTTGACGCCGTCGCCGTCGCGGTGAGCGGTGGCCGGTCTTCCACAACCGCCATGCATGGCTCAACGGAGCTTGAGCAGTTTCATCACTGAACCGCGTGTGAAGTCTATCCCGAAGGTAAGGGAGGGCTGAGCGGTACAACACGGCAGACAGGCATGTTAGCTCATGCCTGTCCTGTGTGATGGAGTCAAAACCATGACATATATTACTGTTGGCGGCCTGCGGGTCGACCGTGGACTGCATGACTTTTTGGCCACTGAAGCCTTGCCGCAGACGGGCGTGACGCCTGATGCATTCTGGAGCGGGGTCGGGAAGATTGTAAAAGCCATTGGCCCACGCGTGCGTGAACAACTGGCGCGTCGTGCGCAGTTGCAGTCACAGATTGACGTATTCATGGCGCGCGAGCGTGATTGTCCGCCTGCACGGCATGAGCAATTCCTGCGTGAAATCGGCTATCTGGTTTCTGAACCCGATCAATTCGCGGTAGCGACGGACAATGTGGATGCAGAGCTGACACAGCAGCCCGGTCCACAGCTTGTGGTGCCCATAACCAACGCGCGTTATGTGCTGAATGCCGTTAATGCTCGATGGGGCAGCCTGTACGACGCTCTGTATGGCACGGACGCCATAGCCAGAGAGTGTGCCCTTCAGCCCGGGCAGAGCTACAATGCTGTCCGTGGGAAGGTTGTCATCCGGCGCGTGCGCGCCTTCTTGGACGAGATCGCCCCGTTGATGACAGGCAGTCATGCGGATGTGACGTCCTACTACGTGCAGCATGGCGAGGTGCACGCGAAGCTGGAGTGTGGCCGCACGACTGGCCTGTGTCAGCCGCGCCAGTTTGCCGGTTTTTCCGGGGCAGGGAACGCGCTGGAGACTCTCCTGCTGCGTAATCATCACCTGCATATGGAACTTCGCTTTGACCGCAATTCCCTTGTAGGCGCACAGGACAAGGCGGGTATTTCAGATGTTGTTCTGGAATCCGCCGTCAGCACCATTATTGATGCTGAAGACAGCGTGGCGGCTGTGGACGCCCAGGACAAGGTGCTGGTTTATCGGAACTGGCTGCATCTCATGCAGGGGGACCTGACGGCTGACGTACCGGGGCCAGCCGGGGTGTACACCCGCCGTCTGGCACAGGACAGGCATTATTGCACTCCCGACGGCTCTCCTTTGGTGCTTTCTGGCCGCAGTCTGATGCTTTTTAGAAGCGTTGGGTGGCATATGAGTTCGGATGCCGTGCTGGATGATGAGGGCAAGCCCATTGCCGAAAGTATTCTTGATGTGGCGGTGGCCTCGGCTATTGCCCTGCATGATATCAAGGGGCTTGGCCGTTTCAGAAACAGCAAAGCAGGGTCGATCTATATTGTAAGACCCAAGATGCACGGCCCGGAAGAGGTAGCTCTTTCCGCCGATCTGTTTTCTGAAGTGGAAAACATGTTGGGTCTGGCGTCAGGTACCCTCAAAATGGGCCTGATGGACGAAGAGAGACGCACCAGCGTGAATCTGGCTGCCTGTCTTTACGCCGCACGGGACCGGGTGTTTTTTATAAACACTGGTTTTCTTGACCGTACGGGTGACGAGATTCACACGGATATGAAAGCGGGGGCTGTCGTAAGAAAGGGCGACATGAAGCAGGCGCGCTGGATGGCGGCCTATGAACAGCGCAATGTTGCCATCGGTCTGGCCTGCGGCCTGCGGGATCATGCGCAGATTGGCAAGGGCATGTGGGCAATGCCTGATCGTATGGCGGACATGCTGGCCACCAAAGGGGCTCAGTTAGATGCGGGAGCCAGCACGGCCTGGGTTCCGTCGCCAACGGCGGCCACATTACATGCGCTGCATTATCATATGACTGACGTGCGGCATATGCAGGTTTTGCTTTCCCGCGTGCAACCGCTTCCGGTGGCGGAGCTTCTGGCACTGCCTCTTGAAGAGGATGTTACGCGTTGGTCCGAGGCCGAAATAGCCGCGGAACTGGACACCAATCTCCAGGGTATTCTGGGGTATGTGGTGCGGTGGGTGGATATGGGTATTGGCTGTTCCAAGGTGCCAGACCTTAACGGGGTCGGGTTGATGGAAGATCGTGCCACCCTCCGTATTGCCTCGCAGCATATCGGTAACTGGCTTGTTCACGGCATTGTAACGTCCGGGCAGGTTGAAAAAGCCATGCACCGTATGGCCGCTATCGTGGATGCCCAAAATGCCGATGTACCGGGCTACCGCCCGTTGCTGGACGATATGGATGGCCCGGCCTATCGTGCGGCGCAGGAACTGGTGTTTGAAGGGGCCAGTCAGCCCTGTGGCTATACCGAAGAAATCCTGCACCGTTACCGCAGGATCGCCAAGACGCGGGATTGCGGCTCACGCGCTGGTGTGTTGGCGGCATAGCCGTTCAACCGCATGGAGTGACACCGAGGGAAGCATGGCGCTTTCCTCGGTTCCCGCGTAGGGCGCACTGGCCTATAAGCAGTGCGACACGGCTTATCTGACGTTGTCATTTTTTCCTTTTCCTGTTTTCCTTGGGGCGTGCGTTTTTATGGTGCAGGCATTTTTCATCCTGCTTTTCTTCCAGTTTCTTGGGACAGCCCTACAGGATTGTTTTCATCTGTCTGTACCGGGGGCGGTTATTGGCATGTTCATGCTGGCCGCCTGTCTCATCGGCAGGAAACAGTTTTTCAAGATAAGGCTGGCCAAGGCCGGTCGAACTGCGTTGCTGGCGGAGCAGGATGGCATCCCGCAGGATCTGGCGCGTGTGGCGCGTAGTCTGATTGGTGCTCTTGGCCTCCTGTTCGTGCCTGCGGGGGCGGGTATAGCTGGCCAGTTTACGCTGCTGCGGGCCAATGCCTGGCCTGTTTGTGTGGCCCTTGTGGGCTCTACATTGTTGGGGCTGGTGGTGACGGCGCTTGTCATGCAGGCCATGACGCGGGGCCATGCCCCGGCAGAAAACCTTCCGGACAATGGGGGGCAGGTTCTTTAACCATGATAGCGCATTTATGGCATCAGGCGCACGATTACGTTTTCCTATCCCCCCAGTCTGCGGCTCTGGTGTGGCTGTGCGTCACGCTGGGGTCTTATGGGCTTGCCGTGCGGATGCAAATTCTGTGCGGGCGCGCTCCGTGGGTTAATCCGGTTCTGCTGTCGATTTGCTCTGTCGTGCTCCTGCTGTTCTGGACTGGCACGCCCTATGAAACGTATTTTCGCAGCACGAGCATGATCCATTTCCTTCTTGGCCCGGCCACGGTGGCGCTGGCTGTGCCTTTGGCCCAGTCCATAGGTCTTGTCCTGCGGAGCCTGCCAGCAATGACACTGGCTCTGCTGGCTGGTTCTGTTACTTCCGTCATAAGCGGTGTCGGGCTGGTGCTGCTGTGCGGCGGGTCGCATGATGTCGCTCTGTCAATGGCGCCCAAGGCGGTCACAACCCCCATCGCCATTGCCATTACCCGACAGATCGGGGGTATTGCTTCTCTTACGGCTGTGTTCGCCATTCTGGGAGGAATTATTGCCGCCACATGCGGAGAGCCACTTTTGCGATGGTTTGGCGTGCATGACTGGAGAGCCCACGGTCTGGCGGCCGGGATTGCCGGAAGTGGTATCGCAGCGGCTCAGGTCGCTCAGCGTGACCCGGTGGGGGCTGCCTTTGCGGCATTGGGTATCGGCCTGAATGGCTTGGTCACCTCGGTGCTCGTTCCATTGTTCCTGCACATATTCCAGTAGCAGAAACGGGCTAGAGGGCTTGGGTTAGTCGCAGCGCGAACAAGCTGTGTCCTGATAAGACCCTGCTGCCGTTCTGGCGCGGTTGTCGTCGGCAGAACGGCGTGGGCTGAACGGTGCATTGGGCATGAAGTCCATCGCCTCTACGCTCAAAGTCCAACAGGGTTTGGCTGCTTGCGGTCTGCTTCCGGCCTTTATTTTCCCAGAACTGCGCAGGCGACGCGTTCGCCTGCACCACCGATGGGCTGGGTCTGGTAATCATCGGGCTTGGCGTGAATGACGAGGGCAGACCCATCCGCATCCAGCAGGGCAGGGCGTCCGCCATTGCCATGGAATGACACGAGAGGTGAATAGAGTTCGACCGTTACGCTGCCATCCGCCGCGACATAGAGATTGGGTAGGTCGCCTGAATCGTTGGCGCTGGCATTCAGTAGGCCGTGTACTCGTGTTGTGACGTCATGCGGGTAAATATGGCCGCCTGCGCTTTTGAAAGTGGGCGGTGTACATTCACCTTTTTCGTGGAAATGCATACCATGCCAGCCGGGTGTCAGACCGGTTGCGGTAATGCGCAGGATAACGCCTTTCGGTGCTTCAGTGATTTCGACTGTGCCGTGAGGCGTGCCGTCGCTGCCTTTTATGTTTCCTGTCAGCTTATCCGCGGCAAGAGCGGACACCGGAAGGGCGAGCAGCCCCAGACCGAGAGCAGCAAGCTGATTTCTTCGTGAAATTGTTATCATGAGACTTTCTTTCCAAAGTGTAGCGGCACACGAGAAGCTATGTACGATGTTGAACGCAGATAATGTCTCGCCCGTTCTATTTTTCTCCGTAAATAATGGTGCCAGATTACGCTGATATGGTTGTATTACCCTGTTCCGCCACGCGGACGCAGTTTCGGCCTGCCTGCTTGGCGGCGTATAGGGCAACGTCTGCCTTTGCCATCAACTGCCGCCATGTGAAATGCTTGTTGGCCGCCACACCAAAGCTGGCGGTTACGGGTATTCTCTCACCATCCGATCCTAGAATGAGGATGTCTTCAATGCCTTTGCGCAACCGCTGCGCCAAGGCCAGAGCGGTATCCTGATCCTGCGCACGGATAAGGACAGCGAATTCTTCGCCACCAATTCGTCCTGCCAGATCATCGGAACGGATATGTGCCTGCAGGGCAGCAGCCACCATAACGAGCACCTGATCACCCATGGCATGGCCGTAGCGGTCATTGATGGATTTGAAATGATCAATATCGAGCAGGATGAGAAAGGTCTCCCTGTCTGGCCAGGTACCTTCGAGCCAGGATTCTCCGAGCATCTGAAACGCGCGCCTGTTGAGTAGGTTTGTCAGTTCGTCTGTCTCGGCTTGATGTCTCAGGCGCTGGGTATCCGCATCCCATTCCCGCAGTTTGATATCCAGAAGCTCCACGGCCTCAAAAAGCGGCCTCAGTTCGGGGCCACCATTGTGGACAAGAGGGAACTGAACCGGCTCACGATGGGCAAGCCTGACAACGGCCTCGCTAGCCACGAGAAGCGGTCGCAGAACCCGCTGATGCACCAGTAGAACTCCGCCCGCAATCAGGCTGATGACACAGAGCATGATGGTGCCGACCACCCATGCTATGCCCCAGGCCTGCCGTTCTTTCTGCTGGTAGTCAGCAAGCAGTGAGTCAATATACGCTCTCCGCCAGACGCCTAACGGTTTGAGTGCTTCGGTATAACGATCGGTAAAGGCTGCCGCTGTTAGTGAATAGGCGCCGCCATGCGTGCCTTCCGCGACGAAGCGGGCCACAAGGGGCTCACCCTTCTTTACAAGTGACGTCTCTGCTTCCGTCGGGATGGATGCAGGCAGGCGGCTTGAATTGTTCAGGTTCGGGCTGAGGGACAATAACTGTCTTTGCAGCTTGATCCGCCCGTTCAGCCGCTGGCCCGCCGCGATATCGGATTCCGGGATGGGGATGTTGGCGATCAGGGGGGCGATGACGCTTGACCCCAGACGTCCGGCATCGTCATGCAAGGCACCCAGGATCAGGGCGTGCTGGACGGGGCCGGCAAGCTCGGGGTCGGAATTGATCAGCAGCGCGGCCTTGCGCATAATCACAGCTTGATAGGCGTCGTACGTTGCGAAAAGGGCCTCGGATGCCCGTTGCACGCTTTCATATTGAACGGGTGTTTCGGCGGCAGCCAGTTCAACCAGAGCGCGGGCCTGCACCAGATGGCGCATGATGTCGTTGAAGGGCACACCCTCCACAATCGTGGCTGCCTGATTCAGCGCCCGGTCGGTCTCGGCACGGGCCGCATCCAGATTGGTGCGGGCTGTTCCTGTTTGTCCCGGTTCGCCGGCCATCAGCACATAAGAGGGTGCCCGTTCGGCAGAGATACGGCTGGCTGTTTCGAGTACCTGACGAAGCTGCTCCAGTCCTACGACGGCATGGCGGGCCTGAAAGAGAAGCTGGCTGACATGAAACAGAATGATACCGGCCAGGACCGTGGACAACAAGACAGCCGCCACAGCCCCAATCCATAACTGTCTGCCTACTCCCAAACGGTAAGATGACTGAGGTTTTTCAACATGAACGGGTGCTGACAACTTTTACCTTCAATTCATAAATCAGGCAGAGGTCGATAAAGCCCCGCCACAGTGTTCCGGCCCTTCTGTCGGCAGGATATGTATGATGGAGGCCTTTCGTCTATCTTTACCTGCTTTTCGGGCGGAAAACCGTCAAAAATACCGTATTCAGTGCGTCGGGGTGTCGGAGGGGAGTGATGTTCTCAGGTTTGATGCTGTTTGCACGGGGCTCGCATGACAGGTTCAGGCATCGGTGCTTTTGCCCGTATAGTGTCGCGCTGGTTAAAACTTTATTGACTGCATATGCTGTAATGACCACAGGGCAGCAACTGGCGTTATGTGGATGGAGGTTTCCATGCAGCATTTTCCTCTCGACCAGGCCTTTACATTGATCGAGCCCGGTCCGGTAACGCTCGTTACCACGCACGACGGACAGCGTGATAATGTCATGACCATTACCTGGACCATGGTGCTGGATTTCGCGGCACGTTTTGCCCTGTCCACGGGGCCGTGGAATTACTCGTGGCAGGCGCTTACGACAACAAAGGAGTGTGTGCTGGCTATTCCGCCAGCCGAAATGCTTGATACTGTCGTGGGAATTGGCCTGTGTTCAGGCAAGGATACGGACAAGTTCCAGAAATTCGATTTGTCCCGCCATAAGGCAGACAAGGTCAGGGCACCTTTGCTGCGCGGCTGTCTGGCGAACATTGAATGTCGTGTGGTCGAGGTGATCGAGCAGTACGGTATCGTCATTCTGGAAGGGGTGGCAGCACATGTTGACCCCCATCGTGAAAAACGTTCCATGCTCCATGCCGTAGGCGATGGTACATTCGTTACGGATGGCACCAGGCTCGACCGGAGGGTGATGATGCGTCCGAAATTGCCGCCCAGCGTGTGCTGAGCAGGGCAGGCAAGTCGGTTTGCGTGTGCCTGGTTGCCTGTGCCGGTTCGCTTTTTTCTGTCAGATAATTCGCTGTGCGTCGTGTGATATTCTCGCCGCCGGTGTCATCCCCCCTTCCAGGGATTTTGCTCTGGAAATAAGGGGGTGACAGGGGCGGATGTGATTTTACTGCTTGGGGTAGTTCTTGCGGAACAGAACCCATTCTTCTTCCGTTGTGCCATCGGGTAGGGTGCAGTAACCTGTCTGCCCCTTGTCCGTATTTCTGATTGTCAGCGTTCCGCCGCGCTTCGCACAATACAGGGAGGCCGGATTGGGCATACTGAGTGGCCGTATGGTGTGAATCTCTGTTTCATCATGGTGCCCACACCCTGCCACTGCCAAAAGGGTTATCATCAGACCCGGAACCAGTGCATGACGTTTCATGGGGCAATCTCCATCGTGTTTTTCGTGTCAGTGTTCTGTCTGGCCAGAGCATACGCGATGGCGGATTGCCAGACCATGCTTTTGCTTCCTCAGGTGGTCACATGAGCGTCGGGTAGCCGTGGTTAAAGTCTGTCTGGCCAAACACAGGCCGGTGGAGTATGCCCCGCTTATGCACGCTCGCGTGAACAGTCCGACACAACTGGTGGTCTTCTGGCCGCTGGTTTTGCTTGCCCTGCTTTTGCGGCTGACGTTTGGCGGCATGGTCGTGCCATCGTCCGTACTGGTAGATCAGGCTGGTGACCTGACGAAGCTGAGCATCCTTTGCAATGACAGTTCGGCGCCACTTCATCAGGACGGGCATCATCATGATGCCGATAGCCATGATGACAGCCTGCTTCTGTCTGATGCTCTTGAGCTTTTTCTGCTGGCTGTCGGAGGCTGCCTTGTCGTGGGGCGGTTCCTGCTGTGCCTTGCCCAGCGGCTTTGGATATTTACTCCTATCCGTGGGCCGCCGTTGCTTGAGCGCATAGCGCTCTGCCCCCAGGGGCCACCTGTCTGATCTGATCTTATGCCGCTTCCTGTGTGGAAAAACGCACGGGTTTTTCGCGCTGTTTGTTCAGGTTTAGAGACATGCCTTACCGATATTCCACCGCGCGCCGTTTTTCCGGCGTGACGGCTGGCTTCCTTATGTTTTCCTGCGCGCTGGCTCATGGAGCCGAGGGGCAGGATACTGCATCCGTTTCCCGTACAGGCCATTCCCGTACAAAAGCGGCTCCCGTTGAGCGCCGGAGTAAAATAGAACGCATTACCGTTAGCGGCACCAGCCGTGTCCCGGCCCCCCTGCGCCCTGCGGGGCAGACAACTTTCAGTTCTGACCGCAGCGATTATGCCAATCAGGTCGCCCAGAGCGTGGCCGATATGGTTGTGACCATTCCCGGTGTCAGTTTTACGCAGGGGAACGGCCCGCGTGACGTGGTTGTGTCCGTTCGGGGGTCTGGTGATCGCCAATCCTACGGGCTCAAGAACCTGCAGGTGCTTGAGGATGGCTTTCCCATGACGCAGCCTGACGGCACGGCCAGAGCCGACCTGATTGACCCACACGCCTATGCAGGGGTGGATGTGTTCGAGGGGCCTGCCTCAACCGTCTATGGCAATTACGCCATGAATGGCGCCATCAACTTTCGCACGCGCAAGGGTGCGGATATTCACGGTGTGGAATTGGGGTCTGATTTTGGTAGTTTCGGGCTGTTCAATGCCTATGCGACCCTTGGTTATGGGAACCGGCGTTACGATCTCATGATTTTTGGCAGTGATGTCTGGGGGAAAGGCTTTATTGCCAACAGCCGCTATAATACGTCCACCGAGAACATGCGCCTGCGGGTTAACCTGACAGACACTGACCGGCTTGTGCTCAAGGTGGTTAATAACCAAACGGCTGCCTATCTGCCGGTTCGCCTGTCGCTCAACCAGTATCTGACTAACCCATACCAGCAGGGCTGTTATAATGCCGCCAGTGCGGCGGCGGGGTGTGCTTCGGTATCTCTGTTCAAAAACGGCCAGTATGGGGCAAAGGAAGCCGTCAGCCCGGAAGCCGCAGGGCTTGGGCGGTTTGACCGCCGTACCATTGTCGGGCTGCGCTGGGAGCATGATTTTGACAGGCGCACCACCTGGCGCAACCAGTTTACCTATGACCAGCGCCATGTGGACCAGCCGACTTCGGCAATCTCTTTCGTTGGCCCCTATAATTCCTACGCGGTCAGCAGTGATGTCACGAACCATGTGCTGATCGGGCAAACTCCGCTTGAGACATTTGGCGGGATCAGCTTTGATTATCTCGACTACGGATACCAGACCTATAATATCATGCCGCTTGGTGGTGCTACCCGTGGCGCGATGACAACCGCATCCTACGGGCATCAGTGGAATCTTGGGGCACGCTTTCAGGAGGACTGGCACTTCGCGCCCAAATGGCATGTTGTGGTCGGGCTGGGGGGCACTTACTCCGATATCGGGGCGACAGAAACACTCTATGGCTATTCCGCAACTGCCACGACCCGGCAGGATGTGACAGCCAACCGTTTCTTTTTCAATCTCGCCCCGGAAGGTGCCCTGATTTACACGCCATCCAAAGATTGGACATTTCATACGCGGGTTGGCACGGCATATGGCACACCCTCATCGTCCAACCTGTTCATTACGCCGCAGGGACAGTACGGCAACAACACGCAGATCAAGAGCCAGAGCAGTGTGGGGGTGGATCTTGGCGCAGATTGGCGGCCACATGATACGGTACGGATTCAGGCCACTGGGTTTTACGAATTTTACAACAATGAGCTTGTCAGCCAGTCCGCTGGGGTGAACACGGTTGGTTCCTATACCTTCAATGCCCCGGCCTCGCAGCACCGGGGTGTCGTGCTGGGTGTGGACTGGCGGCCATTGCCAAAAACATTGTCCGGTGCTCGGATAAAGCTCAGCTATACTTACGACAACCAGATATACACCAATTATACCGAGGTGCTGTCCAACAGCACGCTTTCACGTGCGTTCAGTCGTGATGGCAATGCCATTCCCGGTGTTATTCCGAATTTTCTCAACGCCCGCTTCCTGTACGACCAGCCGGACGGCCCGGCGGAGGGGTTGGGCGCGTATGCCGAGGTGACCTGGCGTGATTCATACTGGCTGGATAATGCCAACCAGTTGAAAGCACCCGGTTATGCGCTGCTTAATCTTGAAGTGCATTATGATCCACCAGCGCGGTTTGGCTGGGCACACCGGGTACACTGGTATTTTGAAGTGCAGAATGTCGCCAATCAGGTGTACATCGCCGGGGCAACAAATATTAGCGACAAGCTGCTGAGCAATGGCCAGCAGGCGGGAGCCAGCACACTGATGGACAGCACGGGGTCCATCTACGCAGGCTCCCCACGAGCCTATTTTGGCGGGGTACGGTTCCGTCTGTAGGAAAAGGGGCGCGGGCTTGCGCAGGAACGGTGGTGATCAGTCCCTGTGCAGAATGCGCGCCAGATCGGCAGCCATCTGTTCAGCACTGTCGTCAATCGGGATCATCCCGGCCAGATGGTTCCGTCTGTCCATGACGTACAGAATGGATGTGTGGTCTAGCCGATAGTCGGGAGCTTTGGTGTCCTGGCGGTGTACTGTGACATGGAAAGCGGTGAGAACCGGCTTTAACTGATCTGGTGTTCCGCTCAGGCCGACAATTCTCGGAGAAAACCGGGCAAGGTAGTTTCGCATGACAGTTGGCGTATCCCGCTGGGGATCGACCGAGATGAAAATCGGAACGATCGTGCGGCCCTCCGGTCCCAGACGTTCCAGAGTGGCCGAGAGCGTATCAAGTGTAAGCGGGCATATGTCGATACAGTGCGTATAGCCGAAGTAAAGAACCGTGTAGCGGCCCCGAAAATTATCCTGGGTGATTCTGTGCTGCTGCGTGTCGAGTAGCTCATAGGGTCCGCCGACCGTGCTTTGATGAGCGTTCAGCAGCCAGCGAAAACCCACGGCACCTGCCAGCAGGGCCAGCGTGAGCATGGCAAGACTTGCCAGAGGCCACTTGCTGCGTCCGGCTTTGCGGGCTGTTTTTCTTCTGTTCCGGGAGGATTTCATAAACTGATCATACCGGAAGTTTTCTGCCCTGTAGAGACCGAGCCCGGGCGAAAGTTATGCAGCGGGTGCCCAAGTCGGGGCTTCAAGGAGCGGCCCTCGCACTGAGACAGATGGCCGAATGTTTTCGTCTCGGCCATCTGTCTCGTTGTCGCGATTGTGCTCTCCCTGTATATCCTGAACCTAGCGACTGTTCTGGTTCAGTTCAAACTGTTGCACCAGTTTTTCCAGCTCTTCCGCCTGCATGGCCAATGTGTGGCTTGCTGCAGCACTTTCTTCTGCTATGGCGGCATTCTGCTGGGTCGTCTGCTCCATGCTGCTCACCGCAACGTTAAGCTGAGAAATGCTGGTTGCCTGATCATGTGCCGCACCGGCAATATTCGCGATCAGATCACTGATTGTATTGATGTGCGCCACGATACGTTGAAGAACATCGCCCGTTTCTACCACAGAAGATACGCCCGCTTTAACCTGTTCGCCTGAACTGGAGATAAGAGCAGAGATCTCCTTGACGGCCTCTGCGGATTGATGGGCTAGATTACGCACTTCTCCGGCTACAACTGCAAAGCCGCGTCCGGTTTCGCCTGCGCGCGCAGCCTCCACGCTGGCATTCAGGGCCAGAATGTTTGTCTGAAACGCAATGCTGTTTATCATGTCAACGATTTTTGAAATTGACTGTGACGACTGATCAATGCGCGTCATGGCCTCTATGGCTTTATTCACCACATTTTCGGCATGTTCCGCATCGGATCGGGATGTCGTCACGACCCGATGCACATTTTCCGTTTCTTCCGTTGTTTTCTGCACACGTTGTGTAATCTGCATGAGGGCTGCGGATGTCTCTTCCAGAGTTGCTGCCTGCTGCTCTGTCCGGCGGGAAAGATTGTCGGCAGCCGTAGCCAGCTCCGCCGTGGAGTTGCCCATATTGTAAGACGAGCTGGAGACGGCGAGGAGTGCTTCTCCCAGTTGTTCGACAGACAGGTTGAAATTCTCGCGCAGAGGTTCAAGAGCGGCTGCAAATTTTGTTTCAATCTGGATTGTAAGGTCTCCGGCTGCCATTTTTTTCAGCCCGTTGGCCAGACTATCAGCGGCCAGTTGTAACTGTCGTGCGGCCTCATCGGTCCGCTCTTGTACAGCCTGACGTTCGGCTTCCTGCTGACGGCGCGCCAGTGCGGCTTCCTGTTCCAAATGGTCTTTGTCAATGGCGGCCTGACGAAAGATTTCGACAGCAGAAGCCATTGTTCCGATCTCATCATTGCGATCGGTGCCAGGGACGGCTACTCCGGTATTGCCGCCGGCCAGCACACGCATGACGCTCGTCAGTTTTACAACCGGCGTTGCAATCGACCGCACCAGTGCTACGCCAACAAGAACCGAGATGAGGGTGGTAAGACCTCCGCCGATCGCAAGTGTCAGGCTGGCCCTCTGGAATGCGGTGTTCGCAGCTTGCGTGCGCTCGGTAACGACCGCCTGCTCTTGCTGATCCAGTTTGTCGATGATGTTGCGGATATTCGTGAGCCTTGCCGTGCTGGCAATTTCTGCTCGCGTTTGATTCAGCAGGCTTGGGTTGGACATGGCGGCAACCGTTTTCGCCATTTCATCATCAAAAAGCGTTATCGCCTGCCTGAGTGCCGGGAGTTCGCTCCTGACGGTTTCAGGCGGGAGCGTTGCCTCCAGAGTTGCAAGACGAGGCGGTACGGATGCCCGGTAATCGTCTATGCGTGTAATAAACTGCTTGTTTGCGCTGGCAACATAGCCGCGCATAGCATTCTGGCTTTCAACCAGCGTGTTCAGTAGGTCATTAACAGTATTAATGGTTTGGTGAGCTTGATCACTTTCTAATTTAGCATTGCGAATCTGTCCGAGTGATATGAAAACGACGACGGAGAACAGTGCAACAGTTGCAACAAGGAGGGAAAAAGAAAATATAATCTTCCCTGATATGCGAATGTTCTTGAACATTTAGGTGCCAGATACCACTTATTGAAACTGATCTGGAAGGTATAGTCTGAAATAATATTAGTAAAGTGAGATAAAAAGGCCGTTTCGTAAGCTTTTTGTAATGTTGCATGAAAAGCACTATGGCTCATGATTAATTGATTTTGAATGGGGGAGCTGACTGTGATCTAATCCCAAAACTGGAGATGCGCAGCCAGTTTAGCTGATCATCATCTTCAGAACCGCTGCTGTAAGATGTGATGCCAGATGACAGGCGAGCGGGTCAGTGAATGACACCAGTGCGGCAGCTCTTCCGGGAAATCCGAGCCTGAGCGCATGAAGAGCGCTGGTGACAAATTATTAACCAAATTGTGGAACCGTGATTCTCCGTGTCAGCCTCTCACAGCGCGATAGGATCAGAAGTGCCAGCACCTTATCCCATGCCATCGAACGAAGCTGAACGTCTCAAGGCTCTCGCGGAATATCACCTGATGGATACGCCGCGAGAGGAGGATTTTGATCGTCTGACAGGTCTGGCGTCCCGGCTCTTCAACGTGCCGATCGTAACTATTTCGCTTCTTGATTATGATCGTCTGTTTTCCAAGGCGAATATTGGCTTCGGTTTTACAGAGATAAGCAGGGAGGTCTCGTTTTCTGCTTATGTCATCATGGGCGATGATATCGTTGTTGTTCCGGATACGACCAAAGATCCCCGTTTCTCATCAAACCCCATGGTTCTGGGGCCGCCCTTTATTCGCTTTTATGTCGGCATTCCGCTGGTAGCGCCGTTCGGGGAGAAGATCGGCACGCTTAGCCTGATAGATACGAAACCGCGAGCTGACTTTACCATCGAAGATCGCAGGAATTTAACTGATATTGCTGCGCTGGTCATGGACCGCATGGAAATCCGGCGTTTGGATCATGTCCGTACGGTCAATCAGGCCAGATTTGAAAACGTCGCAGCCACGTTCTCAGATGCGATCATTTGCGCAAACGCCGCGGCCCAGATCACGTTCTGGAATCATTCAGCCGAAAGACTCTTTGGATATTCACCCGCAGAAGTCGTCGGCCAGCGGTCTGACATCATCGTGGCAGAGAGTGATCGTAATATCTATGGCGCCCTGCTTGAACGACTGCGCCACGGCCTGCGTATGGAAAGGCCTTATAAGTCCATAGAACTTTTAGCGTTGCGCAAAGATGGTAGTGAGTTCCCGGCAGAATTTTCGCTTTCAAGCTGGAAAGAAGGCAAGACCACAAGTGTGAACATCATCGTTCGCGATGTTACCGAGCGCCGGATAAACGAGGAGCATCTGTTTCGACTGGCCGCGACGGACGCCTTAACGAACCTTCCGAACCGTGCTGTTTGGCGCGAGCGTCTTGAACAGACTATGGCAGCCGAAAGGCCTGCAACCATTCTGCTGCTCGACCTTGATGGTTTTAAGGAGGTGAATGAAACGCTGGGTCATTCGGCTGGTGACGCGATACTTCAGGAAGTTGCCCTGCGCCTGAGGTCAGTATGCTCGACGGCGATCATGGTAGCGAGACTTGGGGGCAACGAGTTCGTTGTGCTTTTGTCGGGAAACGACGAGCGACAAGCCAGGACCGTCGCCGGCGAGCTAATAGGTGCCATTTCGATGCCCTACGAGGTGTCTGGGCAGAGGTGCCATATTGGCGTCAGCATCGGCGGCGCACTGGGCCCGCAGCACGGCTCGCGTCCCGATGACCTCTTTGCGGCCGCTGACATGGCTCTCTATCGGGCAAAATCCACGGGCAAAGGGCACTTTGAGCTATTTGAACCCAGACTACGAGAGGTTGCGGTGTTGCGCCGGGCCTTTGAGCAGGAGCTTCGCTTCGCTTTCGAAAATGGCGAGTTCGAGGTGTTCTATCAACCGCAGGTCTCCCTCTCAAACAGCCGGGTGGTTGGAGCAGAGGCATTGATGCGGTGGAGTCATCCGCAACAGGGCCTGCTTTCTCCCGCCTCGTTTATGGAGGTGCTCAGCCAAAAGCCTTCCGCCTCAGCAGTTGGTGAGTGGGTTCTACGAACGGCCTGCCAGCAAGCTGCAAAATGGCAAAGCGCCATTCCGGGTTTCCGCATGGGAGTCAATCTGTTCGAGGCGCAGTGTCGGTCGGGACGGCTTGTGACATTGGTGCGCGAAGTTTTAACAGAAACCCGGCTATCGCCCGAAAATCTGGAGCTTGAAATCGTCGAAAATGTGCTGCTGCACAATGATGCGGTTACCCTGCGTATGCTTCAGGATTTGCGCAGTCTCGGGGTGGGGCTTGCTTTCGATGATTATGGCACCGGTTTCGCTGCACTGAGTCTTTTGAAGCGATATCCCGTCACCCGGTTGAAAATAGATCGCTCCTTCGTGCGCGACGTGAATACGGACCCAACAGACGCGGCTGTGGTCAAAGCCATACAGTATCTTGGCAGGAGTTTCGGGATGGACGTTATTGCCGAGGGGGTTGAAACAGAGGCTCAGCTGAATTTTCTCAAACAGGTCGGCTGCAATGAAGCGCAGGGGTATTTATTCGGAAGGCCGATGACCGCGGCACAGTTCTCGCAACTGTTTGTTGATGTCGGGCCGCCAGCCTGAAGATATCAAGGTAACGATTGGGCTGTTTTTTATTATTGGCCTAATACTTGCGACGGACTTTCTTCGTTTCAGAACGTTGCCTTCAGGGGAAAGTCATGGTCATGCAAAGCGGTATCAGGAATGTTGTTGCGGTTTTTCTGGGCCTGTTTGTTGCAGGTATTCCATTGGTCATTATGGCTGAAGAACAGACACAACCAGTCACGCCAATGGTTCACGAACACTGCCCCATGGTGGATGGTACTGCACACAGCGCTTCGCATGAGTTGATGGCGCAGCAGCACCTTCAACACATGGGAGAATCATCCATGCCGTTTGATCTCGTACATTCCGTGCATATCTTTACCCCCACGGCGCAGGGTGGTGAGCAGGATGTCGTGTCCACCAATGGAGATCCGCACCAGATTGCCCTGATCCGGGAACATCTGAAAACAGAAGCTGCGCGCCGCGCGAAAGGCGATTATGGCACGCCGGCCCGTATTCATGGGGCGTCCATGCCGGGCCTGAAGGATATGGCCGCCAATGCGGCTTCCATCAGGATAAAATATGTTGAACTCCCGGCCGGAGGGCGGATCATTTATACAACAACTCGTCCTGCGCTGATTACGGCCATTCATAAATGGCTGAATGCTCAGGCCCATGACCATGCTGAGGACGCCATGCTCTCCCACCAGTAGCTGGGTGTGCCTCCACCGGGCCGTCAGCAGGGTGCGAGAATACGCTCAAGCTGCGCGGCAATCTGGAACAGACGGCTGTCCTGTCCGTGTCCACCCATTATCATAAGGCCAACTGGCGCATCGCCCGATTTATGGCAGGGTAGGCTGATGGCGCACAGGTCCAGAAAATTGGCAATGGCCGTGTTGCGGAGCAGCAGCAGGTTGGTGGCGATATAATGCGCGTTATCGTCCATGTCGCTTATTCGGGGGGCGATAATGGGCACTGTGGGCAGAATCACCGCATCATAATGCGCCATGATATCAGCCGTCTGCCGGATCAGCTTGGCGCGCGTCTGCCGCAGGGCGATGTAGTCTACCGCACTTTGCTCCTGCCCACGCAGGATACGGTGCAGGACGAATGGGTCATAGGTGTTTGCGTGTTCCGTCAGCAGAGGGGCGTGCCAGGCCAGCGCCTCGGCAGCGGGAAAGCCTCCCTTACTGTTAGCTGTAGGGATTTCGAGCAACGGCGGGCAGGAGAAGGTTTCAAGCGCGACGCCCTGAGTGGAAAGAAGGCTGAGGCAGCGTTCCCATGTCTGCCCGACCACCTCATCCATGCCCTCCATAACCATGGTGCTGAGCACGCCAAGGCGTAATGGGCGTCCATCCCGGCCGTTCGGCGCCTCCTGTACACATAAGGTGCCGGTGGACATCAGGCTGTCGGCAGCCCAGCAGCAGCCAACCGTACGGCCGATACTGCCGACTGAATCCAGAGTGGACGACAGTGGTATGGTGCCTTGTGTGGAAATACGTCGTGCCGTGGGTTTGAACCCGACAAGCCCTGTCAGGGCTGCCGGGATACGGCATGAGCCGCCCGTATCGCTACCAATGCCGGCAAATGCCATGCTGTCTGAAACTGAAATCGCCGCACCGGAAGAAGACCCGCCGGGAATGCGCCTTTCCTGCCTGTGCCACGGATTGGCCGGTGTGCCGAAATGCGGATTGATTCCCACCCCGGAAAAGGCGAATTCCGTCATGGTGGTGCGGCCTATGCTGACCATGCCCGCCTGTTTGAGATTGCGTATGGCGGGCGCATCCATGCTGGCCGGGGTAGCGTGTTCGAGCACTTTCGAGCCTGCGCGGCTGACAGAACCCGCTTCATCAAACAGATCCTTGACCGAAACAGGCAGACCAGCCGCGGCGGAGGGGGCGCGGCCCTGTTGACGCAGCGCGTCCATGATATCCGCCCGATGGCGGGCTTCGCTCGCATGGACAGCCATGAAAACACGCGCCCCTTCTCCATGCGGGTCATGAATACGCTCAAGCGCCTGCTCAATCAGGATACGGCTTGTGGTGCGACCGTCTGCCAGAGCCTGTGCCGCTGCGAGCAGGGAAGGGAAGGGAGCAGACGTCATGGTAGATCCTGATCGTGGGAATGGTTCGTGCAAGCCGGATAGTACCTGCCTTGCGCCGCTGGGTCATGAAAGGACGATAGAGTGTATCACGAAGCCCATGAACCGGAAGCCCGCCATGGTTTTGAGGGCAGCAATACATTTAAGAGCGTTCAGAATAAAAAAACGCCTGCCACGACAACTGGCAGGCGGGTAAATGTGGTCAGGATTTTAATCCGTGACTATCTGGATGGTCTGGTGTGGTTGCTGTCAGGCGTATAGGCTCAGCCCGCTCTGGTCTGTGCTGTCGCTCTGACTGCTCGACTGTGTTCCACTGACGCTCATGATGGAAATGATATTTCCGCTGGAATCTTTCTCAATAATCACCGGTGTACCGTCGGCACTGGCCGATGTGATTGTGACAGAGGAAGAAGAGGAGGAAGATGAAGATGTTGAGGAGGACGAGGAAGAAGAGCTTGTTCCGCTGGAACTGCTCGTATCTGTCGTATCGCTGCCTGTCGTCAGAGTGTTGAGCAGGATGCTGGTGAGCGTATCACTGCTGATCGAAGAAGAAGAGGAGGACATGGCGTTTTCTTTCCTGCTCCCAAGCATGATATCGCCCGGCTGAATATCTTAACGATATTAACATACATGGTCAGCCCCAGACAACCGAGGCTAATCGATGTGTGGCTACGTTATTCTGCCGTTGTAGCGATACCTAGTCAGGTTTCGTGCGGGTGCAGACCGTGTCTATCCGAAGCGAAAGCCCGAAAGGGCTTTGCCCATGACGGTATCGTTATAGGTGCACGTGCCGGGGTCGTTTCCTGCGGCGCCAGCCGCGAACATGAGGGGCAACAGATGCTCTTCCCGTGGGTGGCAGATACGTGCTCCCGGTGCGGTTTCCCATGCCAGCAGGCGCTGGTTGCGTTCCTGAGGGGGGAGTTCGATCGTGTTGCGCAGCCATGTGTCAAACTGAACGGATGTATGATCAGTCTGAGTGCCGCCGCTCATGAATTGCCGCAGATTATGGTAGCTCATGCCAGTGGCGACAATCAGGATATTGTTATCGCGCAGTGGCTCAAGTGCCTGTCCAACACGTAACTCCTGTGCCGCATCCAGACTGGCGCTCATGGACAGCTCGACAACGGGAATATCCGCGTCAGGGAAGGCCAGCAGAAACGGGATGAAGACACCGTGGTCGAAGCCGCGTGCAGCATCGCCTTGGCAGGCAATACCTTTCTTCTGGAGCAGGGCCTGCGCATGGGATGCAAGCGTGGGGGAACCGGGAGCCGGGTATTTTAGTGCGTAGGTATGTTCGGGAAAACCATAATAGTCATAAATCAGGGCAGGGTGCTCCGCTGTCGTGACCGTTGGTATGGGGGTTTCCCAGTGCCCGGACATGATAACAATACCGGAGGGTTTTCTCGGCAGGGTGACAGCTAGCCCTTCCAGATGGGCCGCCAGGTTTTCCCATCCCGGCCAGTCCATGAAAAAGCAAGGCCCGCCGCCATGGGGGAGAAACAGCACAGGCTGGCGTGTGGAAACTGCGGCGGGAGTGACGTCTTGCACGATATCGACCTCTTGCTGAATGTGCCCGGCCGGGCGTGGAGGTTTGTCTCCGGCCCTGTTGGGGGATCACATTTCTGGATGTGTTGAGGTACTGTATCACGGGGAAGACGTTTTATTGCTGCCCAGTTGGATGGAATAATTTTCCAGTTGCTGCCCTTGAATGTCATTTTGCTTTTCCGGCTTGGGAAGAGGCCATGCCGAAGGTCAGCGGCAGGGGCGTGTGATCAACCCTGTGTGAAAAAAGACCGAGCAGGGCTCCCCTGTGCATTAAACGCGTTACGGACAAGGAGAAAATGTGCAATTTTCCCCGGTGTTGTTATATCAAGACCGGAGCCGTTTCAGTGGAAAATGCGGAACAGAGTAATTGGATTCACGACGCTAATCTGGCCGTGCGTGTGGTGGCTATGCGGCGTGATACCAATGCCGCAGGAGACGTGTTCGGGGGCTGGGTCGCATCGCATATGGATCTGGCGGCCAACACGGCGGCGGAAGATCGCGCCGGGTGCAAGTGCGCTACCGTTGCGGTGGACGGGCTGGTCTTTCATCGTCCAATGGCCGTGGGGGATGAATTGAATGTCTACACGCGTATTCTGCGTGTAGGGCGCACGTCCATGACGATCGAGGTGGAAGCCATACGGCGGGTGCGTCGCACGGCAATCAGGCAGAAAGTGACGCAGGGGCGTTTTACGTTTGTAGCGCTTGATCAGGACGGTCGCCCCTGTCCGGTCGATCGGTAGGCCATACTTTTCCCGCTGGACAATCAACTACACAAAAGCACAGACAAAAGGCTGCATGTTCCTGCGGCCTGTCGTTTCGTACACGCAGGCATTCCGCAGGGCGTGCCGTATGAAACGCAGTGGAGCTGGTGTAAGAGATATGTGTAGTGCGCGGGCGGATATTATTGACGGCAAGGCCTTTGCTGCAACCCTGAGGCAGAAAGTGGCTGCACAGGTGGCGCGGTTGAAAGCCGAATATGGCATTGTGCCGGGGCTGGCGGTTGTGCTGGTGGGGGAAGATCCGGCCTCTACGGTGTATGTCCGTAACAAGGAGCGCATGACGGCCGAGGTAGGCATGAACGGGCACGCATTCAGGTTGCCCGCCCATGCTTCAGAGGCAGAACTGCTTGATCTGGTCAGGCAGTTGAATGCGGATTCCGCCATTCACGGTATTCTGGTGCAGTTGCCATTGCCCGCGCATATGGACGCCCGGAAGGTTATCAACACCATCAATCCGGAAAAGGATGTGGACGGCTTTCATGTGGTCAATGCCGGACTGCTTGCTACCGGGCAGGAGGCCATGGTGCCGTGCACGCCGCTTGGCTGCCTGATGTTACTGCGTGACAGGCTGGGCAGTCTGGCCGGTTATAAGGCCCTGGTTGTTGGCGCATCCAACATTGTTGGTAAACCCATGGCACAGCTTCTGCTGGCTGAAAAATGCACGGTCAGCATTGCTCATTCCAGAACGCGTGATCTGGAGGCGGAAGTCCGGCAGGCCGAAATTCTGGTGGTGGCAGCCGGTCGGGCGGAACTGATACCTGGAGACTGGATCAAACCCGGTGCCGTGGTTATCGACGTCGGGATTAATCGCATCGAGCGCGACGGCAAGCCGGTTTTGGTGGGGGATGTCGCGTTCGAACAGGCAGTTCGGGTAGCGGGGGCGATTACGCCCGTGCCCGGCGGGGTCGGCCCCATGACCATCGCCTGTCTGCTGGCCAACGCCCTGACCGCCTGCTGCCGAGCGGTTGGCGCATCTGAACCTGCGGAACTCGTTGCCTGAGACAAAGCGCCTGCGTGCCGTGTGCCTATGCGCTCTGTCTCAGGGCGGCGCAGGGCCGGGTGGGCAGGTCTGTAGGGTGGAGGCAGATATGATCTGTTTTGATTTTGATGGCGTTATTTCAGATTCCCTCCTCATGTGGGGCGGTGTACTGCACAATACGGCCGCCCGGTTCGGTATCGACCTGCCGGACGATGTGCGGCCTTTCCAGCGTCTGCGCCCCCTGACGTTCGAAACACTGGGCAAGGCGCTTGGCGTTGACCCTGCCGCGTTTAGCGACGCCATGGCGGCTGAGGCGGCCAGCAAGGCAGGTGTGCCACCTCTTGTCGAGGGTATGCGTGGCGTTCTGGATAATCTGGCCGGGCAGGAGCCTCTCGTTATCGTCAGCTCAAGTCGCCGGGCGGTTATCGAGCGTTTTCTGGGTGAGCACGCTCTGAGCCACGTCTTCAGTGATGTGATCGGTAGCGATGTTTATTCTTCCAAGGTGGATGTCCTGCGCGCGCTGTTGCCAGCGGGGGCCAGAATTATGGTTGGAGACGCCGCCAGCGATATGGAAGCCGCACGGGCCGTTGGCATCAGGGCAGTTGGCGTGCTGTGGGGCTGGCAGGATGCGGACATGCTGAGCGACGCGCACCAACTGGTGCAGACACCGGCTGATCTGCTCGCGGCTCTTGCTACGAGCGCAGGACTTGCCGCGCATAGCCACTGAAAACAACATATTATGTGGTTTTAATGTTGACTCTTGTGGGGAAAGCCGCACACTGAACGCTTGAGATACAGGCACTGTCCGGGAATGCCTTCCCGGTTGTACGGAGCAAGGTTCATGTCGGAGTTTCCCACACACGCGCGTGTTGTTGTCATTGGCGGGGGCATCATGGGGGCCTCGACCGCGTATCATCTGGCCAAGCTGGGCTGGAAGGATACGATTGTCATTGAACGGCACAAGCTGACCTCGGGCACCACATTTCATGCGGCAGGGCTGGTGGGGCAGTTGCGCTCCAACGCCAACATCACCCAGCTTCTGGGGGAATCTGTCAAACTCTACAAAACCCTTGAGCAGGAAACCGGACTGGCCACAGGCTGGAAGATGAATGGTGGCCTCAGACTGGCGTGTAACGAGGAGCGCTGGACCGAAGTGCGGCGGCAGGCCACCACGGCGCGTTCCTTCGGGTTGGAAATGCACCTGCTATCTCCTAAAGAGGCGCTGGATCTCTGGCCCCTTATGGATATTTCCGATCTTGTGGGGGCGGCTTTCCTGCCAACCGACGGGCAGGCCAATCCCTCCGATATTACCGCCTCGCTGGCCAAGGGCGCGCGCATGAACGGAGCGCGTATTTTCGAGGATACCGATGTCACAGGCTTCCGGGTTGAAAACGGTCGCGTGACGGCGGTGCAGACCAGTCGTGGCACCGTCCTGTGTGAGATCGTGGTCAACTGCGCCGGGCAGTGGGCGCGTGAGCTAGGGGCCAAAGTCGGTGTGAATGTGCCGCTGGTCTCTGTCGAGCACCAGTACATGATCACGGAGCAGATTGCGGGTGTTACTTCCAGCCTGCCAACCCTGCGCGACCCGGATCGGCTGACCTATTACAAGGAGGAGGTCGGTGGGCTGGTCATGGGCGGGTACGAACCCAACCCCATAGCCTGGGCCGCTGACGGCTTTCCTGACAGGTTCAACTTCCAGCTTCTGGGCTCTAATTTCGATCATTTCGAACAGTTGACCGAACTGGCTCTCGGCCGTGTGCCGGCTCTGGCTACGGCTGGGGTAAAGGAACTGATCAACGGCCCGGAAAGCTTCACACCGGATGGTAACTTCATCCTCGGGCTGGCACCTGAACTGGATAATTACTACCTGGGTTGCGGGTTCAATGCCTTTGGCATCGCGGCCGGAGGGGGAGCCGGCAAGGTTCTGGCGGAGTGGATCGTGGGGGGAGAACCCCCGTATGATCTGTCCCCCGTGGATATTCTACGGTTCGGGCGCAACCATCAGGATGTCAACTGGGTACGAAGCCGCACGCTGGAAGCCTATGCCAAGCATTATACGATTGCCTGGCCCAGCGAGGAGTACAAGAGCGGACGCCCCCTGCGGCGCTCTCCACTGTATGACCGGCTGAAGGCGCAGGGAGCCGTGTTTGGTGAAAAACTCGGCTGGGAACGCCCGAACTGGTTTGCGGACCCGGGTGAGGTCGCGGCTGATCACTATACCTTCGGTCGTCCGAACTGGTTCGGGGCGGTGGCGCGGGAGCATAAGGCCACGCGCGAGACGGTGAGCGTGTTTGACCAGACATCGTTTGCCAAGTTCATGCTGGCCGGGCGTGATGCGGCGGCGGCGCTTTCTGTCATCAGCGCGGCCAACGTACACAAGCCTCCCGGCAGTCTGATCTATTCCTTGATGCTCAACACACATGGCGGCATTGAGTCCGACTTTACCGCAGCCCGGATTTCGCAAGATGAATATTATCTTGTCTGCGGGACAGGGGCTGCAACCCGCGACTTCGACTGGCTCAGGCGGCATATCCCCCGTGGGATGGACGCGCGGCTGGTCGATGTGACATCCATGTATTCAACCCTGTCGCTTATGGGGCCACAGGCACGGCTTGTGCTGGAAAAGCTGACACGGGACGATGTTTCCAATGTCGCCTTTCCTTTTGGCACATGGCGCACTCTCCATATTACGGGCGCGCCGGTGCGGGCTCTGCGCGTGACCTATGTGGGGGAACTGGGTTGGGAACTGCATATTCCGGTTGAGTTTGCCGCAACAGTTTATGATGCGCTTATGCAGGCGGGCCAGGCTTTGGGGATACGCAATGCCGGGTACCGGGCCATTGAAACCCTGCGACTGGAAAAAGGCTACCGGGCTTTTGGTTCTGACATTGGGCCAGATCATACCCCCTATGAGGCCGGGCTTGGCTGGTTGCTCAAGATGAAGAGCGGCCTGCCCTTCATCGGCAGGGAAGCTCTGGAAAAACTGCGGGATGCGCCGTTACGCAAGAAACTGGTCTGCTTTACCGTGGACGATCCCTCAGTGGTCCTGCTTGGTCGTGAAACGCTTTATCGCAATGGGGAGCGCGTGGGCTGGGTTGGCTCAGCCGGGTTCGGGCATACGATCGGTAAACCCATTGCCTATGGTTATGTCAGGCAGCCTGAGGGGGATGTGACAGACACGTTCGTCCTGTCTGGCCAGTATGAACTGGATGTTGCGACAGTCCGGGTGCCGGCAACCGCCCATCTGAATCCGCTTTACGATCCCCAGCGCATTCGTATTCTGGGATAGGGAGCAGGCAGAGGCGGGCTTTCGGCCCGCAGGTTCGCGTGAACAGAATCCGGGGTGTGGTACATGACGCAAACACTGCATGATCGGCTGCGGGCGCTGCCATGCTGGACTGCCCCGGTTGACCCACGTCCATTGGGGGGTGGGATTACAAACAGTAACTTTCTGGTGGAAGACGGGGCGAGGCGTTATGTCGTGCGTGTGGGGCAGGATATGCCCTTGCATAATGTCATGCGCTTTAATGAGCGGGCGGCGTCCCGCGCTGCGGCGCAGGCCGGTATTTCACCGCCCGTACGGTATGCCGAGGCCGATCTTCTGGTTATCGATTTCATAGACGGACAGACGCTTGATGCCGCAGGGGTTCGCGCCCGGTTGCCCGTTGTCGTGGAGCTTGTGCGGCGTATGCATATTGGCCTGCGAGAGCACCTTTCAGGCCCTGCATTGAGCTTCTGGATTTTTCATGTGTTGCGAAACTATCTACGGGTTTTACGGCAGAAAGAAGCCCGCTCACCAGAGCAGCTTGACAGGTTGGAGCGGATCACACGGGAACTGGAACAGGCGCTGGGGCCGACAGAGACGGTTTTTGCCCATAATGACCTTCTGCCTGCGAACTTTCTCGATGACGGGCAAAGGGTCTGGCTGATCGACTGGGATTATGGCGGCTTTAATGCGCCGTTGTTTGATCTGGGTAATCTGGCGTCGAATAACGCTTTCGACGCAGGCCAGCGTGAGGCCATGCTGGCGCTTTATTACGGTTATCCGCCGGATGAGGCCCTGCGCTATCGCCTACAGGTGCTGGTGGTTGCCTCCCTGTTGCGGGAAGGATTGTGGAGCATGGTTTCAGAAACGGAATCCACGATCGCTTTTGATTACAGGGATTACACGCGTACGAATATGAGTGTATTTGAGCAGGAACTTCAGGCCCTGAACGCCATGCGCGGCTGAGTGCAACTTTCAGGGAGCCAGTACGACGCGGCCGGGCAAGCCGCCTTTACGGGTTTGCTCAAGCGCTGTTTCAAAGTCTTCCAGCGGTAGGGTTAAGGCGACAGGCACGCGCAGTACGCCACGGGCCAGAAGGTCTATCGCTTCATGCAGGTCTGACAGGGTTGCACCAACAGAGCCGATAAAGGAGACCTCGCGCACGATCAGGTCAATCGGGTGTGTCTGGAACGTGTCCTGCGTATAGCCGATCAGCACCAGCCTGCCCCGGCGGCGCAACATGTCCATGCCGGAACGGATACTGGCGCTCGTACCCACCAGTTCAAAGACAATATCGGCTCCTTCGCCGGTTATTTCCCGAACACGGGCTGCTATATCGGGTTCATGCGTGGCGTCTATAGTGTATTCGGCGCCGTGCTCATGCGCGAGGGTTGCCCGTGCGCCACCACGCCCGATGGCGATAACCCGCGCACCGGCATTTCGGGCATATTGCAGCAGTGCCAGCCCTACGCCACCCGTGCCATAGACCACGACCCATTCTCCGGGCCTGATCGTAGCCAGACGTCCGGCGTGCACGGCTGTTGAACCGGCGCAGCCCATGATGGCGGCTTCGGCTGTGGAAACATGGTCGGGCAGGGGGACGCAGTTGCGAACCGGCACGCAGATATACTCGGCAAAGCCCCCATCGGCATTGAAACCCGGCTGTGCCCGCGGCGTGGGGCAGAGATGCTCATCACCTGTCAGACAGTAGCGGCAGTGGCCACATCCTTCGTAATAGTAGATGGCTGCCCGCCGGCTCAGCCATGTGTCCGGCACGCCGGCGCCACAGCGGGTGATGGTGCCGGCGATTTCATGACCGACCGCAAAGTCCCGGCCCCCCAGATCAAGCAGCCCGTCGCGGATGTGCAGATCCGTGCGGCAGACGCCACAGGCATTGATCCGCACCAGAACTTCTCCTTCGCCCGGCGTGGGAATGGAGACGGCGCGCAGGCTGAAAGGTTTGCCGGGTTCGATGAGCCGCGCGGAACGCATAATGGCTGATTCTGTCATGATGTGTTCCCTACGTTCTGGGTTCGGAATGAACCGTCAGGTCATGATAGGGAAAGTGCCACGGCCCGGCAACTGCCGGAAAACGGCACTTGGTGCCATTATGAGGGAGAGTTGCGTGGGAAAATATTAATTTGTTTTTTATATCAATAAAATTTTTTGTAACAGATTTTTGAATAAGAAATTTCTACCTTCAGGCCGATCCCGACCACAATCCATCGAGAACTGGGAAGGCATGAATGCAATCGTCATAACCGCATTGAAACGGCCCTATACCTTTGTGGTCCTTTCTCTGCTCATTCTCGCGTTTGGCGTGCTGTCCGTAATGCGCGCGCCAACCGACGTGTTTCCCAACATCAAGATCCCTGTCGTATCCGTTGTATGGACATACGGCGGAATGCTGCCGGAGGAATTCGCAGGACGCATCACCTATAACTACGAACTGGCCGTGACCTCCACCGTGGAGGGCATCGAGCATATGGAAAGCAGCTCGTATTACGGGCGCAGCATCGTTAATATCTACTTCCAGCCCGGAACGGATATTGGCGAGGCAGAAGCCGAAGTTACGGCCATTTCGCAGACCGTGATCAAACAGCTGCCGGAAAATATTCCAGCTCCTATGGTCATGCGTCTGGATGCGTCCTCTGTGCCGGTTCTGGCCCTGCAGGTTACGTCTGACAAGCAGACACCGTCAGACCTGTTCAAGATCGCGATGACACGCATCCGCCCCATTCTCGTGACAGTGCCGGGCTCGGTTCTGCCGCAGGCTTACGGTGGCATGGACAGCTTTGTAATGGTCGCGCTGAACCAGAAGCAGCTACAGGCGCATCATCTTTCCGCCATGGATGTGCAGAACGCGCTGCGCAAGCAGAACATCGTCCTGCCGGCTGGTGATCAGAAAATATATCGTACGGACTGGATGGTTCAGACCAACGCCACGCCGCGCTCCATGCAGGAACTGGGCGATATTCCCGTCAAGCGCGTGGGCAACTCCGTCATTTATGTGCATGACGTGGCCAACGTTTATCGTGGCGGCCACCCGCAGACCAACCTCGTGCTGGTCAAAGGCAAGCAGGGCGTCATGATCGTCGTCATGAAAAGTGGCGAGGCATCGACCCTTGAGGTTGTGTCCAGAACCAAAGAACTGTTGCCGCGCGTTCGGCAGCTCGTGCCGCCGGATGTCCATATTTCGGTGCTGAGCGACGCCTCGGTTTTCGTTAAGGACGCCATCAAGGACGTGGTGCGCGAAATGCTGACAGCCGCCGTGCTGACAGGTCTTGTCGTGCTGCTGTTCCTGGGTTCGTGGCGTTCCACCATCATTATTGCCACGTCCATTCCCCTCTGCATTCTGGCGGCGATTATCTGCCTGCTGTGGGCCGGTCAGACCATCAACGTCATGACACTGGGTGGTCTGGCGCTGGCGGTTGGTATTCTGGTCGATGACGCAACCGTCATGATCGAGAATATCGATACCCACCTTGAAATGGGCAAGGATCTGGAAACGGCTATTATCGACGCGGCCAACCAGATCGTTGTTCCCACACTGGTCTCCACCCTGTGCATCTGCATTGTGTGGACGCCGCTGTTCCGTCTGAGCGGTGTGGCGGGCTGGCTGTTCATGCCCATGGCTGAGGCCATTGTTTTTGCCATGCTGGCATCGTTCATGCTGTCGCGCACACTGGTGCCAACCATGGCCAAATATCTGCTGGCAGGGCAGGTGCATCCCGGCCTGCATGGTGATGAGCATGAAGCTCTGCCCAAAGGGGTTTTTGGGCGGTTCCAGAACAAGTTCGAACATGCTTTTCACGCCTTCAAGCTTCGCTACGGACGGGTGCTGGAGCGCGCGGTCAATGGACGACGTAAGTTTGTCGCGGTGTTTCTCGGGCTGTCCGTCCTCTCGCTCGGTCTGTTTGCCGTGGTGGGGCAGGACTTCTTTCCCGAGGTGAAATCCGGCGCGCTGCAGATGCACATGCGTGTGCCTCTGGGTACCCGTATTGAAACAACGGGTCGTATCGCCAGTCTGGTGGATAACCGGATTGAGGATCTTCTGCCCGGCAAGGTTGAAGGGATCATCAACAACTGCGGCCTGCCCGAAGGCCCGCATAACCAGGCGTTCATTCCCACGCCGACAATCGGCACGCAGGATTGCGACCTGAGCATTACCCTCAAGGACGAGGTCTCACCCGTATGGGATTACCGCGCCCTGCTGCGCCGTAAGCTTTCGGCCAGTTTCCCGGGTACGGTCTTTACGTTCCAGCCTGCGGACCTGACCGAAAAAATCCTCAACTTCGGTTCTCCGGCGCCGATTGATATCCAGGTGTCCGGGCCGGATATCCGCGATGACTACCGCTATGCCCGCCTGCTGGTTAACCGCCTGCGGAGCATACCTGGTGCGGTGGATACGGTAATCCAGCAAACCATGGACACACCGACGCTGTTCGTACAGGGCAACCGTACGTTCGGTCAGGCTACAGGCATGACGGAAGGCGATATTGCCAGCAACGAACTGATGACGCTCTCTGGCAGCCAGACAGTGGACCCGCAATACTGGCTTGACCCCAAGACCGGCATTACGTTCCCGCTGAATGTCTATGTCTCGCAGGATCAGCTCACGCACTATAACAACCTGCTGACCATTCCTGTCGATAAGGGGGATAACGACCCCGAAGGCAAGGACATGCAGCTTCTGGGCAGTATCAGCACCATCAAGGCCATCGGCACGCCGGGGCAGGTGTCTCACTACAACTCCATGCCTAATATTGACATCTACGTCTCTACCGAGTTCACGGATCTTGGCTCTGTCCTCAGCCAGGTCAAACGTGAAATCGCAGCGACAACGGGTGATCTGCCGCGTGGTGTGGCCGTCAGTATCCGTGGGCAGGCCACAACCATGCACGGCGCCTATGTGGAGCTGATTGCCGGTCTCGTGGTGTCAGTGCTGCTGATCTACATGCTGATTGTGGTCAACTTCCAGTCCTGGGTTGATCCTTTCATCATCATCTCGGCGTTGCCGGGTGCGCTGGCAGGCATTGCCTGGAGCCTGTTCCTGACCCAGACACGGCTTTCCGTGCCTGCGTTGACGGGTGCCATCATGTGCATGGGAACGGCTACGGCCAACTCCATTCTGGTGGTGTCTTTCGCCAAGGAGCGCTTCGCCATGCACCACAGCGCCGTGACCGCAGCGATAGAGGCGGGCATAGGCCGTATCCGTCCGGTTATCATGACGGCATCGGCCATGATCATCGGCATGGTGCCGATGGCCATCAGCAATTCCCAGAACGCTCCGCTGGGCAAGGCGGTTATCGGCGGGCTGATTGTGGCCACCGTGTCCACCCTGCTTTTTGTTCCCTGTGTTTATGCAATTTTCCATCATCGTCCGGAAAAGCCATCCAGCACGGATACGGCCCACCGGCAGGAGGCTGTCTGATGTCTGTTTCCCGCAAAGGCAGAATCTTCATCATTCTTCTTGTGACTGTCATGGTGGCGGACATCGGGTATCTGCTGGTTCAGCGTGCTCGGAATAATGTTCGTATCCAGCAGGACGCCGCCTATAGCCGGGTGCCTGATGTGGCTCTTGTGCAGCCCAAGCCGGCCCCGCCAACCATGAGCATGACCCTGCCGGGTACAATCAGCGCGTGGTACGAGGCGCCCATTTACGCGCAGGTCTCGGGCTATGTGAAAATGTGGTACCGTGACTATGGCGCGATTGTTAAAAAGGGCGACATGCTGGCCGAGATCAATACCCCTCGGCTGGACGCGGAATACGCTCAGGCGCAGGCAGACCTGAAGGTGGCACAGGCCAAGTACGGCCTTGCCGCCATCACGGCCACACGTTGGCGGTCCATGGGGCAGTCTCAGGCTGTTTCCGGGCAGTCTGTCTCCGTGCAGAATGCCAACGAACAGTCCGCCAAGGCGGAACTGGAGGCCGCGGAGCATAAAGTGGCCCAGTATCAGGCCATGATTCACTTCAAGAGCATTGAAGCGCCGTTCGATGGTGTGGTGATCGCCCGTAACATCAACGTTGGTGACTACGTAGGGGCCGGTAGTGGCAGCATGAACGCGAATGGTACGGCCAGTGAACTGTTTACCGTGGCCGATACCCACGCCATGCGTCTGTTCGTGTCCGTGCCGGAAACATTTTCTTCTATGCTGCGTCCGGGGCTGGTTGCGAAGGTATCGGTGCCGCAGTTCCCCAACAAGGTGTTCGACGCCAAGTTCCTGACCGTTGCCAAAGGGTTTGACCCGAATACACGCACCGTGGTCACGGAATTTTCGATCGACAATGCAGAGCAGAAGCTGTGGCCGGGCAGTTTTGCGTCCGTCACTCTGACAGCCCCTGCGGATAAGGGCATTTATACCATTCCGACCGGTGCGCTGGTGTTTCAGGAGCACGGGATGCAGGTGGCTACGGTCGATGCAGCAGATGTAACGCATTATCGCAACATAACCGTGGGCCGGATGTCTGATGCGTATACGGAGGTCAGCGCCGGACTTTCTCCCAGCGACCGGATCATCAACAATCCGCCTGCTGACCTGATGGAGGGGGACAAGGTCAGGCCCGTAGACCCGGAAAAGGGCTATCTCAGCACGCCAGCCGCCGCAGGGGCAGCAGGAGAGGGGGATGAAGAATGAAACAGACCTTCTCGCGTTTCGGCACTGTGCGCGCCCGGCGCTTGACGGCGCGGGCAGGCCTACTGCTTTCCCTGACTGTGCTGAGCGCCTGCGATCTGGCGCCTCGCTATGATCCGCCGCATTATGTCGTGCCGGCATCATGGCATGGCCAGGGGCCTTTCAAGGATGCGGTGCCCAGCACCGTATCCCTGAAACCGGACTGGTGGACGCTGTTTGACGATGCCACCCTGAACGGGCTGGAGCAGGAAGCACTTGCCAACAATGCGGACCTTCAGGCAGCGGCCGAGCGCTTCTCGCAGTCTCGGGCCATTGTCATGGAAGCACGTTCCGACCTGCTGCCGCATCTGGGCATGGCGTTTGGCGCCAGTGACAACAAGAGTTCGGCAGACCGCCTGTTCCGTTACAAAGGCCCCATAACGGCAACAGACGAGTTCTATTCTGGTCTGGCAAGCTGGGAGCCCGATATCTGGTCGGCTATCCGCAACCGGGTGCGGGTGCAGAAGTATTATGCGCAGGAGCAGGCGGCGGACTATGCCGCCGCACGGCTCAGCCTGCAGGCGGAGCTGGCAACAGATTACTTCGCCCTGCGGGGGCTGGATGCCCAGCACGCCATCTACACCCAGTCTATCGCGTATTATCAGCAGGCCCTGCATGTAACTCAGACCCGGCTTGATAATCAGGATGCCACGGGCATTGATGTGGCCCGTGCGCAGAACCAGCTTTACATGACACAGGCGCGTCTGCTCGATGTGCAGGCCCAGCGTGAGGTGCTGGAACATGGTATTGCCGTTCTGGTCAATGAACAGCCTTCCACCTTCCATATCGCGCCGGTTGATGAACTGACGAATGTGGAGCCTCAGGTGCCCACAGGCCTGCCGTCAGATCTGCTCGAACGCAGACCCGACATTGCCGCCTCGGAACGGCGCATGGCGCAGGCTAACCGGGCCATTGGCATTGCTCGGGCGGCCTTTTATCCGCATGTGTTTTTCAGTGCGAATGGCGGGTTTGATTCCAACGGGTTCAACCTCGCCAATCTGGCCAACAGCATGTGGTCTTACGGGGCATCGGTTTCCATGCCGTTATTCGAAGGCGGGCTTCGTCGGGCCCAGTTGCAGCACTCGTGGTCTGTTTACCGCGAAACGCTGGATCATTACCGTATGACGGTTCTCTCAGCCTTTGGTGATGTGGAGAACGGCCTGTCGCTTACAAACCGCCTGCGGGCGGAAACCGAGCGGCTGGAGAAGGGCGTGGAAACAGCCCAGAAAGCACAGACCCTGACAATGACCCTGTATAAAGGTGGGGCTGACAGCTATCTGGACGCGCTGATTGCGCAGGTGAATACGCTGGACGCGCGGATTGACCGTGTGCAGGTGCAGGCACGTGCTTTGCAGAGTACAGTCGGGCTGATCCGCGCATTGGGTGGAGGCTGGCGCCAGAGCGATCTTCCCACGCCCGAGGCCACCATGACATTTGGTGTCATGCAGTATTCAGGTCTGCAGACGCCGGCAGACACTATGAAGCAGCTTAGTAAAAACTAACGGTTATTTTGTTGTAGGCTTTCCCTGACTCTGAAGGCAGTCCATCAGGTCAGGGAAGTCCTCGGCGGTAGAGCCGCTACAGTCGGCCGATATGCCGGCTAGAAAAACCACCCTTGAAACATTACGCTTCCTGCCTATCCTGCCTGCTGGTAGTCCGAGCAGAGGGACAGTGACGGCCTTGAGTCAGTGCCGCTAAGGAAGGGCGCTACGGGGCCGCGATAACCTTCAGGTCAACCCGCTGGACTTCTCCATTGGTGCGGTGAATCATCTGCCCGCTTCAATGGAGAACGTATTGCAGGCTTTGTCAGCAGGCACCGGGCTTTCACGCCCGGTGCTACATGCTTATTCAAGGATGTCTGCTACGGCCTGTCCATGCAGGGCATCGTAGAGTTTCTTATCATCCAAAGCATTTTCCCAGCGCGCGATCACAATCGCCGCGACCGCATTGCCGATCAGATTAGTCAGCGAGCGGCATTCGGACATGAAGCGGTCTACGCCCAGAATAAGTGCCATACCGCCAACGGGCACGCTGGGCACGACCGAAAGGGTCGCAGCCAGGGTAATGAACCCGGCCCCGGTTACGCCGGCAGCGCCCTTGGAACTGACCATGGCAACAAGCAGCAGGGCAAGCTGTTCGCCGAAGGAGAGGTGAATATCCGTGGCCTGAGCAATAAACAGGGCCGCCAGGGTCATGTAGATATTCGTGCCATCGAGATTGAAGGAATATCCCATCGGCACAACAAGGCCGACAATCCCTTGATTACAGCCAGCTTTTTCGAGTTTGGCGATTAGGCCCGGCAAGGCGGATTCAGAGGAACTTGTGCCCAGAACGATCAGCAGTTCTTCCTTGATGAAGGCAAGCAGGCGGATAATGCTGAACCCGGCCAGACGCGCCACCAGTCCCAGTACAAGCCCGACAAACAGAATGGCCGTAAGGTAAAAAGCCAGCACAAGCCCGATCAGGTGCAGCACGCTGCCAATGCCGAACTTGCCCACCGTGAACGCCATCGCGCCAAAAGCCCCGACTGGCGCCAGGTACATTACCAGCCGAACCACGCCAAAAACCATTTCAGTCAGGCTGCGGAACAGGTTCAGCACTGTTTCGCCCGCTGTGCCCATGCGCGCGAGACTGATCCCAAACAGAATGGCTACCAGAAGAACCTGCAGGATTTCACCCGAGGTAAATGCCCCCGCCGTCGTGGAGGGAATGATCTGGAGCAGAAAATCTGAAAAGCTGTGATGCTCCTGTGCGGCGGAAATGAACTGACTGACAGAGCGCGTATCCAGACTGTCGGCATGGATATGCATTCCCGCACCGGGCCGGACGACATTGGCCACAACCATGCCGATCACAAGTGCAAGAGTTGAAAAACACAGGAAATAGAGCATGGCCTTGCCTGCGATCCGGCCTGTCTGCTTCAGGTCGGCCATACCGGCAATGCCGGTGCAGACGGTCAGGAAAATGACCGGCGCGATAACCATCTTGATCAGCTTGACGAAGGCATCTCCCAGCGGCTTCAGCGATGCGCCGAAGGCAGGAAACAGGACGCCGACGATCACACCGGCAGCAACGGCGATGATGACCTGAAGGTACAGGAAACGCTGGTGAGACCCGGCAAGGGGTGAAGGGGAAGGAAGCACTCTGCTACTCTTTCTATTCTTGTTTTTTTAGTGACGTCTGTGCTTCTGGAGTTTCCTTGATGATAGTGGAAATCGTGCCCAGATGGTCGGCACGTTACCCTGTATTCAGCCTTTTTGGAAAGAGGCGAGAGGCCTTAATCGCGCCTATGGCATACGTAATTCTACGGACGTGTGATACCGGGAGGGGGATTGAACCGGCCTGTTTTTTGCGCCATCGTCATAATCGCATTGTGGCAACAGATGGCAGGGGATCGGGGAAAGACTGGTGAGTAGCCTCCAGCGCGCGCACGGCCGCTTCGGCCTGACCGTCCAGCACAGGGAAGGCCGGACCCGCTGCGCGGATCTGGCGCAGGGTGGATGCTGTCGGCTGCTGTTCCCTCGCGTCGCTCGCACGGGGCTGGAAGCGGTTACGGTCAATATCTCCGGCGGGATCGTCGCGGGAGACCGGATTGAGGGGCATATCCAGTGCGGGGAAGGGACTGAGCTTGTCGTGACCTCCCAGGCCGCAGAACGTATCTACCGCGCCAGACCGGGGGACCAGGCGGCGCAGGTTAATGTAACGTGCGAGATCGGGCCTGATGCCACGCTGGAATGGCTGCCCCACGGCACCATCTTTTTTGATCACAGCCACCTTGAACGGCGGATGTGTGTGGAAATGAGGGCCTCTTCGCGTTTTCTCTACCTTGAAAACCGGATTTTCGGACGAGCGGCCTCTGGCGAGGTGCTCAGGCGGCTGAGTGTGCGCGACACCCTGTCGATCAGGCGGGATGGCCGACCGGTGCTGGAAGACAGACTGGCACTGGAGGGTGAGAACATGGCCGCGTTTTTTGGGCGGGCCGCAGTAGCGGCCGGGCAGATGGCGGTGGCGACCCTGGTGTGGGTGGCGGCCGGAGCAGAGGAGCAGCTTGCCGCCATACGCTCCCTGTGTGGGCGTAGCGACGAGGTTGATCTGGCGGCTTCGGCCTGGAACGGCATGTTGGTGGTTCGCGGGCTTGCGCGGAATGGCTGGCGGCTTGAACAGGCTTTTCACAGCCTTGTGGCGTATCTGCGTGCCGAAAAGGCTGCGCCCGTCACCTGGCGCACATAGATCATTTCATCAGGGAACAAGGACCGGACACGAGGATGAATCTGCTTCCGCGCGAGAAAGACAAGCTGCTTGTCGCCATGGCCGCCATGGTGGCGCAGCGCAGGCTGGAACGGGGGGTTCTGCTGAACTACCCCGAGGCTGTGGCCCTGATCACGGATCATGTGGTGGAGGGCGCGCGGGACGGCCGTAGCGTTGCCGAACTGATGGAAAGCGGTGGTCATGTTCTGACGCGAGAGCAGGTCATGCGCGGTGTACCGGAAATGATCCATGATGTTCAGGTGGAAGCGACTTTTCCCGATGGCACAAAACTGGTGACAGTCCATGACCCGATACGATGATCCGCTGCCTCCCGGTGCCGTGCCGGGGGAGTTTCTTGTTGCTGAAGGCGATATCGCCCTCAATGAGGGGCAGCCGCGTATGGTGGTTTCCGTAACCAACACGGGGGACAGGCCCGTGCAGGTTGGTAGTCATTACCACTTTGCGGAGGTTAACCCCGCGCTGGTATTCGACCGCCTGCGCACGCGGGGCTGGAGGCTGGATGTTCCGTCCGGCGGTGCCCTGCGCTTCGAGCCAGGGCAGGAGCGCGAGGTTACGCTTGTGCCGTTGCGTGGCAAGCGGCGGGTTATCGGGTTTCGTGGAGAAGTCATGGGGAGGCTGGGGTCATGACGAGGCTTTCACGTTTCGAATACGCCGCCCAGTTTGGCCCTACCATGGGCGACCGGGTACGGCTGGCGGATACCGCCCTGCTGGTAGAGGTGGAAAAGGATTACACCATCTACGGTGAGGAAGTGCGCTTTGGTGGCGGCAAGACCATCCGTGACGGCATGGGGCAGTCGCAGGTTTCGCGCGCCGAAGGGGCGGCGGATACGGTTATTACCAATGCCCTGATCATTGATTACTGGGGTATTGTCAAAGCGGACGTGGCCCTGCGTGATGGCCGGATTGCCGCGATTGGCAAGGCGGGTAATCCCGACATCCAGCCCGGCGTCGATATCATCGTGGGTCCGGGAACGGAAATTATCGCGGGGGAAGGCAAGATCCTGACCGCAGGCGGGGTGGATAGTCATATCCATTTCATCTGCCCGCAGCAGATTGAAGAGGCGCTGGCCTCTGGTATGACCACCATGATAGGGGGCGGCACGGGGCCGGCCACTGGCACGGCGGCGACAACCTGCACACCCGGTCCGTGGCATCTGTCGCGCATGATTCAGGCTGCGGAAGATTTTCCGGTCAATCTGGCCTTCGCGGGCAAGGGCAATGCCTCCCGCCCCGAGGCGCTGGAGGAAATGGTAAGGGCCGGGGCATCATGCCTGAAACTGCATGAGGACTGGGGCTCAACCCCCGCTGCCATCAACTGCTGCCTTGATGTGGCCGATCGTATGGATGTGCAGGTCATGATCCATACCGATACGCTCAATGAAAGCGGCTTTGTGGAGGATACTATCGCCGCGTTTGAAGGGCGTACCATTCACGCGTTCCATACCGAAGGAGCGGGTGGTGGACACGCGCCCGATATTATCCGCGTAGCGGGGCTGCCGAACGTGCTGCCGTCTTCCACCAACCCGACACGGCCTTACACGCGCAATACACTCGATGAACATCTGGACATGCTGATGGTCTGTCACCATCTGGACGCCCGGGTGCCGGAGGATATTGCCTTTGCAGAAAGCCGTATCAGGCGAGAAACCATCGCGGCAGAAGATATTTTTCATGACATGGGCGCACTGTCGATGATGTCTTCCGACAGTCAGGCCATGGGCCGCGTGGGGGAAGTGCCCCTGCGCACGTGGCAGACAGCCCACAAAATGAAAGTGCAGCGCGGGGCTCTGGCAGGAGACGGCAATGCGGATAATAACCGCGTCAAGCGCTACATTGCCAAATATACGATCAACCCGGCGATAGCTCATGGCCTGTCGCATGAGGTGGGGTCGGTCGAGGCGGGCAAGCTGGCCGATCTGGTTCTGTGGACACCGGCCTTCTTTGGCGTCAAACCTGATCTTGTCATCAAGGGCGGAGCCATTGCCTATGCCATGATGGGCGATCCCAATGCCTCCATTCCCACGCCGCAGCCAGTTTACGGGCGCAGGATGTTCGGGGCCTACGGTGGGGCGCGGCTGCATACGAGCCTGACCTTTGTTTCCAAGGCCGCTCTGGAAAACAACATTGCCCGCGCGCTGGGGCTGCGCAGGCCGTTGTCGGCGGTGTGCAATACACGCGGGGGCATTGGTAAGCGTAGCATGATCCACAACAGCGCCACGCCACATATCGAAGTGGATTCCGAAACCTATGAAGTCCGCGCCGATGGCGTTCTGCTAACCTGTGAGGCCGCAGACGTGCTGCCCATGGCCCAGAGGTATTTCCTGTTCTGATGCGCCATATTGTAGATATTCTGGCGGCTGGAAGCTGGAACACGGCAGAGGCGGCGGAGCATTTTACTGCGGATTATGAGGGGCGGCATCGTCGGCGTGCGAGCCTTACGCTACAGTCAGGCGAGAGCGTCATGCTGGAACTTGAGCATCCGCGCCTGCTGCGGGAAGGGGACGGCCTGAAGCTGGATGATGGACGAACCGTACGCGTCCATGCGCTGCCCGAGCAGTTGATGGAAGTGACGGCCCATACACCACTGCATCTGTTGCAACTGGCCTGGCATATCGGAAACCGCCATTTGCCCGCAGCGATCGAGGCGGGACGTGTTCTCCTGCGCGAGGACCATGTCATTGCTGAAATGCTGCGGGGGTTGGGAGCGCATGTCCATCGGATAGAAGCAGCGTTTGACCCTGAAGGTGGCGCCTATGCGGCGCGTGCTCATGACCATGGGCACTGAGGCGGCCTCTGACCCGCGTACACAGGGCACAGGCAGGGTAGAAGGGCCGGGGCAGGATTTCCTGCGCCTGCTTTCGTGGGTTTCTCCGGCGTTTCCAACAGGTGGTTTTGCTTACAGCCACGCGTTGGAATGGGCCGTGGAGGCCGGTGATATCATCGCACTCGACAGCCTTGTGGACTGGATGAGCGCCCTGCTTGCACATGGCAGCCTGCGGGCGGACATGATTTTTATCCGCCATGCCTGGCAGGCGGGGGAGGATATCCGCAAACTGGAAGAAATTGCTGCCTATGCCGGCGCCTGCGCTTCCTCGCGTGAGCGTTATGAGGAAACGGTTTATCAGGGCGAGGCTTTTCTCAAGGCGGCCTCCGTCTGGGATGACAGTCTTGCACAAGAGCGCGGGACTACGGTGCGCTGGCCGCTGCCTGTTGCGCAGGGGGCTGTTTTTCGCCGGGGAGGCGCGCAGGAGCGACAGGCGGTGCTGGCTGGGGGGCATATGGCGGTTGCGGCTATGGTGTCTGCGGCTGTGCGGCTTGTGCCGCTAGGCCAGACGGATGGCCTGCGCGCGCAGGCAATGTTGGAGCCCGCCATACTGGAGGCTGTAAGGCAGACGGAGCAGTGTGGGCTGGATGATGTGGGTACGGCCTGTTTCCGCTCGGATCTGGCGGCTATGCACCACGAAACACAGGAAACGAGGCTTTTCAGAACATGACAAAAGCAAAATACGGCCCGCTGCGCGTGGGTATTGGAGGGCCGGTCGGCACGGGCAAGACAGCACTTATGGATGCGCTGTGTCGTTATTTCCGCACGGACTATAATATCGCGGCCATAACCAATGATATCTACACCCATGAAGATGCCGAGTTCCTGACCCGAGCAGGTTCCCTGCCATCTGAGCGGATTATGGGGATCGAAACGGGCGGATGCCCCCATACGGCCATTCGTGAAGATGCCAGCATTAATCTGGCGGGCGTTGCTGAGCTGACCGCGCGTTTTGACGGGCTTGAGTTGATTCTGGTCGAAAGTGGGGGCGATAATCTGGCCGCCACTTTCAGCCCGGAACTGGCTGATCTGACGATTTACGTCATTGATGTTTCGGCGGGCGATAAAATCCCGCGCAAGGGCGGTCCTGGCATTACACGCAGTGATCTGCTGGTGATCAACAAGATTGATCTTGCGCCGCATGTCGGGGCGGATCTGGCGGTGATGGATCGTGACAGCCGTCGTATGCGCGGCGAGCGCCCGTTTGTCTTTACCAATATCCGCGCGGGTGAGGGCGTTGAGGCGATTGCCCGCTTTATTATCGAGCGGGGAGGGCTGTAACCACAGGGCAGCCTGCCTTACGCCGCCCTTCTATATACTCCGCGCACAGTTGGCGGAAACGCACCGCCCCGAAACTGGGAAAATGCCCGCCATGCACGATGCTGACTGGCATTTTCTCTAGTTGTTCGAGTGTGGAGACATAATCGGGCACACAGGAATGGTAGGTGTCGTCCAGCAAGGGGCCGTCGTACACGACATCGCCTGACAGCAGGGTGCCTGTTGCCCTTTCCCATAAGGCTATGCCTCCCGGTGAGTGACCGGGCGTGTGCAGGACTTCAAAAGCCCGGTTGCCCAGATCAATAACATCGCTATGTTTGAGCAGGCGTGTTGGGGTGACGCCGGTAACACTGTACTGTTGCGTGTTCCATCCCTGCGGGCAGGCGTCGAACATGTCTTCGTTCGCGTAGAGTGCTGCCAGAGTATGCTGGCCATCCGGGTTTTGCAGGATCGGGGCTTCTGCCCCGTGGATCGCGCAGTATTCAAACTCATGATGGCAGCCGATATGGTCAAAATGGGCATGGCTGGCCACGCAAAGAACAGGCCGTTCCGCCAGCAGACTGACATGCCGGCGCAGAGGCACCACCCCCAGCCCGCTATCGAACAGCAGATCGTAATCACGCCCGCGGACATGCCACATATTGCAGCGGAAAAAAGGCTTGATCCACGGCTCATGAATCAGCGTTATGCCGTTGGCATGGGGGATGGTCTCATACCACCTGTCATGGGCGATAAAGCCTGCCATTGTATCCTCCTGGCACTGTTGGCGGGCAGGAAAGTCAGTCTTCCTGTGCCGGTACAATCGTAATATCGTCCATAAGGGCGTGCGGGGTTATGGTACTGCCGCTTGCGGGCACTTCCCTTGCGGGGCTATGCAGCACAAAAGTCTGACCGGTTTCGGAACGGGCGAAAACCCTGACGTAGTTGCCCTGGAAAACGGTTTCGTACACCAGCGCCTGCCCCATTGCCTGCCCGCTTTCTGGGGCTGTGCGGATATTTTCGGGCCGTATGATGGCGACAGCCTTATCCCCGGTGCGCCATATCCGGCCCTGTGTGTCGGCGGGGCTATCTGTCATGGCACCACTAGAGGGAGCAGCCATGCCGCGCAGCAGGCCGATTTCGGTTTCAAGCGTGATACTCTGTCCATCCTGGCCGTGGATGCGTCCTTCGATCTGGGTGCTTTCGCCCATGAACGTGGCGGCAAAACGTGTTGCAGGACGCAGATAGACCCGCCGTGGTGGTCCCATGTCCTCAATCCGTCCATGGCTCATGACCACAATCAGGTCCGCCAGCGCCATGGCCTCCTCCTGATCATGGGTTACGTGCACGAATGTCCGGTTCATCTGGCGCTGGATACGGTGCAGTTCGTCCTGCATCTGGCGGCGCAGGGCAAGATCAAGCGCGCCGAGCGGTTCATCTAGCAGCAGGATTTCAGGTTTCACCGCCAGCGCGCGCGCCAGTGCCACACGCTGGCGCTGGCCACCAGACAGGGCCTGTATGCTGCGTTCGCCGTGCTGGCCCAGTCCTACCAGTTCAAGCATGGTTGCTACGCGGGCTTTCCGTGCGTCTGCTTTCAGGCCGCGCAGTTTCAGGCCGAATTCGATATTGGCCGCCACCGTCATGTGCGGAAACAGGGCGTAATCCTGAAAGACGGTGGTCGTCGGCCGCTTTGCGGGGGGCAGATCGGTCACGTCCTGCCCACCAATGCGGATGATGCCCGAACTGGGCATTGTAAAGCCACCAATCAGGGAAAGCAGCGTGGTCTTGCCGCTGCCAGATGGGCCAAGCAGCACAACATAACGGCCGCGCTCCACATGCAGCGAGACAGTCTCCAGCGCGGTCTGCCCCGGATAGTGCTTGGAAACGGCTTCCACCGCCAGATGGGCCGAGGAAGCGGACGAGGGGTGCAAAACCGTCATTCAGGAACTCTTTTTTCGGAACATGAGATATTCCGCGCCCAGCGCAAGGGCGGCGGCACCGAAGAAAACCATGGAGCCAATCGCGTTGGTCTGCGGGTTTAACCCACCCCGTAACAGGCCCCAGATGGCAACCGGCAGGGTAATGTCAAAGCGACTGAGCAGAAAGGCTGTGAGAAACTCATCCCATGAAAGGGTGAAACAGAGGATGAAGGCAGCACTCAGGGCGGGGGCCATCATCGGCACGGTAATCTGGAGCAGTACGCGTGGCAGGGAGGCCCCGAGATCGCCAGCGGCCATTTCCATACGTACCTGTGCCGGGTTGAACTGGGCCGAACAGATTGCAAAAGCCAGCGGCATGTTGATGACAACATGAGAAATGCACACCAGCCAGAGCGAAGGGGCGATGTTCAGCCACGAGGCCATGACCAGCAGCCCCATGCCCACAATCAGGTAAGAGACAGCCATGGGCAGCACCAGAATGCTGCGTACAAGCGTCTGCCCCCGGAAGCGATAGCGCGCCAGGCCATAGGCTGCGAGAAAACCCAGTACAACCGACAGGAAAGCCGAGCCGGCGCCGACCAGAAAGGAGTGCCCCATGGCCGAAAGCAGACGGTCATTGGCCAGAGCCTGCGCGTACCAGTGTAGCGTTGGGCCATGGAAAGGGGGCACGGGCAAGCGGCCGTCCTGAAAGGAAAACAGCACCAGAACGGCAACCGGCGCGAAGATGAAGCAGAAACAGGCGGCCATGTAGGCGGCTGTAAGGCCTTTACAGGCCAGTTGCTTCCACCCGCCTGCGCCGCGTTTTTGGCTGGTGTTCATCGTCCGGGCTCCCCTGTCTTGAGAAAGCGGTAAAGCGTCAGATAGGCCAGTGCCATGACAACCGTGAGAACCAGAGACATGGCAGAGGCCATGGGGAGATCAAGATGTTTCTGGATCTGCATCATGACGGTCTGGGGCAGTACAATGGCGCGCATACCGCCCAGAATCTGGGGGGTAACGTAATCGCCGATACACAGAACGATGGTCAGGAACGCCCCGACGGCAATGCCGGGTAAGCTCAGCGGCAGGGTCACACTCAGGAAGGTTCGCAGGGCGCTAGCCCCCAGATCGCGCGCGGCCAGTGCCAGCCGCGGATTGATCTGCACAAGCGAGGCATAGATTGTCAGCGTATCAAGCATGATAAAAAAATGGACAAACCCGATTTCAGTAGCGGTGGTACTATAAGCCAGCCTAAGTGGCGTATGGATCAGCCCGATTGCCAACAGCACCGAGTTGAGCGGCCCTGTAGGGGCAAGCACCAGCAACCAGGCGTATGACCGCACCACATAGGATGTCCAGAACGGCAGTACGGCAAAGGTCAGGGCAAGGCGCTGCATCCGGGCTGAACGGAGGGAGGCTATGGAGTAGGCCAGCGGATAGGCCAGCACCAGACTGGCCAGTGTGACAACGGCTGTGAGTGTCAGGGAATTGAAAAGGGCATCCGTATAGGCTTTTTCAGTAAAGACCTGAACGAAGTTGCCAATCCCATATTGCCCGGTTGTGCCGTCGCGCAGGCTGACGGCCACCATGGCCAGCAGGGGCGCGGCAAAAAACGCCACGAGCCACAACAGGGCAGGAGAGGCGAACAGGAGGCCCGGAAGGCTCTCCCGTCGTGAGGGTCTACGCATTTTATTCATTCTGCATGACTTCAGTCCAGAGTTTCTGGAGCGTCTTGTCGAAGCCGGGTGTAAGCTGCGGATAAGTGGCGGTGCGGGCGATATAGGCAGGTTGCTGCGCCCATTGCAGAATGGCCTTGTCGGCGTCGTTCAGGATGGCCTTGCGATTGGCGGGCATACCCCAGTAACAGCTTGACGTTGCCAGCTTACCCTGCGCCTCGGGAGAGAGGATGTATCTGGCAAAGGCCGTAGCCAGATCTTTATGGCCGGATGAGGCGAAAACCGCGACCCCCTGCTGCCAGCGGATACCCCCCTGAGCAGGCACGAGATAGGCGAGATCGGGGCGATCCTTGTGCATACCCGCCGTTACCCATTCGCCGCCGCCGACAAGAATATCGACCTGCCCGGTCGCCAGTGCCTGCTGTGAGGTGGTGATATCCCCAACCAGGGCGGCGTTACGGCGCAGGGCGGCCAGCTTGTCGCGCAGGGCGGGTAGGTCTGCATCGGTCAGGTGTTCGGGGTCTTTGCCGAGCGCCTGCGCCACATAGGCAATGATCGGCACATAGTAGTCGTGAATGGCAATCCGGTCTTTGTATTCAGGGCTCCATGGAGCCTGAATATCATTGAGTGCCGATGCCTTGATATGGGCGGTATCATAAGCGACGGTGTTGTAGCCGAATTTTTCAGGCACTGAATACATCTTGCCCTTGACGACATTCAGCGCAGGATCGTTCACCCCCTCAAACAGATCCGCCATGGGGAAGTCTGCCGGATCAAGCGCCGCAAGCAGCCCCATTTCGGCCAGTCGACCGGTATCGGTTTCGTCCAGTACCAGCACGTCCCAGTCTCCGGGGTGGGATTGCTGGATAACGGCCAGAGCCGCTCCGGTGCTGTCAATGTCCTTATAATGAACCTTGACGTTGTGAGCTTTCTCGAACGGTTCAAGCAGTGCCGGGTCTTCATGGTCACACCATGTCAGAACATTCAGGGCGCCTGTTTCGGCCCGGGCGGAAGTGCCCCAGCCGGAGAGAAACGTGCAGGCGACAAGAAGGGGCAGGCCGATACGGTAACGGGTCATGATGCAGTTTCTCCGCTCGGAACGATAGCGATATGTTTGCGGGCGTCTGACGCGGTGTTCAGCCACGTCCGCCAAAGATATTTCCATAGAGAAATGGTCTGGCGTGTGGTGTTCCGGCCGAAGCTGACTATAACGATACGGGCGGAAAGGCAGTTTTTTGAATGCCGTTCTTGCGATCTTTGCATCGAACCTTATAGATGTTTTGTGTCCACGGCCCTTCCTGCTTATATGAAAGCTTCTGGTCGCGATATTTTGCCAAGAGAAAAACAAGAGAAACGCTGTAAAACGTGCGTTTTCTTCGTTGTAGCCGACGGCCTTCGTGCGGTTTGAAGATCATGCTATAGAAGGGGTCAGGGTAGATCGTTTCGGAGGCATCTGGTTGTGTGGGTATTTACATTGATCTCCATCAAAGCGGCCTGAACTATGCTGGGCACTTTGAGCGATCTCGATCTCAGGCTGATCCGGGTGTTTCTGGCCATTGTGGATGCAGGAGGCATTTCAGTGGCTCAGGGCAGCCTGAATGTCGGCCAGTCCACGATCAGCACACAGCTTGCTACGCTGGAGACCCGGCTTGGATTCAGACTGTGCGAGAGGGGGCGGGGCGGCTTCAGGCTGACTGCCAAAGGACTGCGTTTTGCGGATCTCGCGCGCACCCTTGTTGGGGCGGTGGAAGATTTTAGTATGCAGGCCCGCAATATGGATCGTAAGCTGGTGGGCGCGCTCAGGATTGGCATGATCGGGCATACGCCATTCAGTGAAAACAGCCGGATCAGCCATGCGATTGCGCGGTTTCGTCAGCGTGATGAAGCGGTACGGCTTTTTATCAAGGTCTGTTCACCCAGCGCCATGGAAGAGCAGCTTCTGAGCGGCGAGCTGGATGTTGCCATAGGTTATTTCTGGCATCGCACCGCCAGCCTGCATTTTACGCCGCTGTTTCTGGAACGACAGGTGGCTTATTGCGGCCAGCCTCACCCGCTGTTCGCGCAGGCGGGTGAAGTCTCCACGGCGCAGGCCTGGGATCATGACTGGGCCTGGCGTAGCTACCCGTTGCCAGAGACCATTTTTCCCGCACAACCACGACATATCACAGCGGTAGCCGATAATATGGAGGCACTCGCTATGCTGGTACTGTCCGGGCATCATCTGGCCTTTCTGCCGCAGCACTTTGCCTTACCTTACTGTCGGCAGGGGCTCATGGCGGCCCTGAACCCGCAGGCGTTGCACTATGAGGTGACATTCCATGTGGTGACACGCCAGCGCCAGCATGTCAGCGAGATTGCGCGGGCCTTCCTGGCTGATCTTGCCGCAGTGCATCTGGACATGCCGGAAGGCTGCAAGGCCGAGGGGCTGGGCTGAATGACACAGGCCAGAACATGAAAGCCGACCGATATGTCAATGAACATCAAACTGAACGTTATGACTGACCGATTTTTCCGATCAGGTATCTGTGGTCTATTTGGCTATCCCCTTCTGGAACGCGCCATATTCCGGCCTGACAAGGAAAAATCCCATGAGCACCGAAAAACTTGATGCCCTGCGTAAAAAATATGGCGGTGCTGCTGGAGAAACGGTGCACACGCCTGAATTCCGCGCCGTAGCGGAAGGGCAGTTTTCCGCCGGAGCCAGCCGCGCCAAGCCTTATGCGGGCGTGTCGACGTTCATGGGGTTGCCCTATCAGCCCACCGTGACCCCCGATACATTGGCGGCGCTGGATATAGCCGTTGTGGGTGTGCCGATGGATCTCGGGGTAACAAACCGCTCAGGCGCGCGCTTCGGCCCTCGTGCAGTGCGGAGCATGGAGCGTATTGGCCCTTACAATCATGTGCTGCATCGTCAGCCCGCCGCCCTGTGTCGGGCAGCGGATGTCGGGGATGTGCCTTTCCGCAGCCGCTTCAGCCTCGAACAGTCGCATGAGGATATTCAGTCCTTCTATCATGTGTTGGCCAAGGCGGGTGTCATTCCTCTTTCTGTCGGAGGGGATCACTCCATCAGTTATTCCATTCTCAAGGCGCTGGGAGCGGAGCGGCCTGTGGGGATGGTGCACTTCGATGCTCATTGCGATACCGGCGGTAATTATGAAGGGGCGAAATTCCACCATGGCGGCCCGTTCCGTCATGCGGTGCTGGAAGGCGTGCTCGACCCCATGCGCTGTGTGCAGATCGGCATTCGCGGGGCTTCCGAATATCTGTGGGAGTTCTCAAAGGATTCCGGCATGACCGTCATTCACGGGGAGGACGTGCCACACCTTGGCGCGGCCGCCATTATCGAGACGGTCAGGCGTGTGGTGGGGGAGGGGCCGGTTTATGTCACATTCGATGTCGACTGCCTGGACCCCGCTTTTGCTCCCGGCACCGGTACGCCTGAAATCGGTGGGTTGACAACGCGTGAGGCGCTGGAAATCCTGCGCGGGCTTGATGGTCTGAATGTGGTGGGCGGGGATGTTGTGGAAGTTGCGCCACAATACGATTCAACCACCAACACGGCCCATGCGGCGGCCCAGATATTGTTCGAAATCTTCTGCCTGACCGCAGGGCGGGTTGCGGCCCGTCAGGCGGCCCAAGCATAATGCGTTTGGTTGGTCTTGTTGGGGACAGGGCCACAAAACCATAATATTTTGTTGGAAATCATGGTGCCATTTCTGGATTTTTGTTAGAACCTGGCGGAATTTGCATAAAACTGCGAAAAAGGCCGGGCACCATGTCTCTTAAACGCCAGAATGCGATCATGCAGGCCGTACGGGCCAGAGGCACTTGCAGCATCACCGATCTTGCAACCGAGCTTGATGTATCTACCGAAACCATCCGGCGGAATATTCCCCCTTTGCTGGCCACGGGGGTGCTGGCGCGTTTTCATGGCGGTGTTATGGTGCCTGAAGGCCGGGAGGAACCTCCTTTCCAGCGGCGTATGCACATTAATTATGCGGCCAAAAAAGCTGTGGCTGCGTGTGTACGGGCATATATCCACGATGGCGACAGCCTTATTCTGGATAACGGCACGACATCAGCCTATGTGGCTGAGGCGTTGCAGAATCATTCCAATCTGACTGTCATTACGCATTCCGTGCAGATTGCCTACCGGCTGTCCGCCCGCAACGGTAATCGGGTTTTCATGGCGGGGGGCGAACTGTCGGGGGAAGATGGTACCGCGACAGGCCCTTCGGTAATCAGCTTTATCCAGCAGTTTCAGGTGCGCTACGCTATTCTGTCCGTCGCGGGGATCTGCCTTGACGGGGAGTTCGGCAATTTTCATCTGTTCGAGGCGGATTTTGCTCAAGCCGCACTGCAACAGGCGCAGGAGGCATGGATCATCGCGGATGAAAGCAAATTTGGCCGTGAAGCCCCGGTAAAAGTCTGCCAGCTTGGTGCCGTCGATGCGATTGTGACCAGCGCCCCCCCACCGGAACCTTTTGCCGCCCGGTGTGTGGAAGAAGGGGTGCGGATACTCCTGCCTGAGCAGGAGGGCGTTGCAGCACCCCGGCAGGGTGGGTGAGAGACGTTTCAGGCGTTCAGGATAGCCAGTGCGCGCTCATGTAATGCTGGCGTTGCCGCCGCAACTACCTTTCCCGTTGAATGCAGGCCCAGAGCCTGCCCCTGCCAGTCCGTAATGATGCCGCCCGCATTCTGTATTACGGGCACCAGCGCCAGATAATCGTAGGGCTGGAGAGAGGCCTCAACCACCAGATCGCAAAAGCCGGATGCCAGAAGGCCGTAAATGTAGCAGTCTCCACCATAACGTCTGACAGCGGCCTTTCGGCTCAGTGTATTGTAACGCGTAAGGTCTTGCGCTGAAAAACAGTCGGGAGAGGTCGTGTAAACCCGTGCGGTTTCGAGGGTTTGACACAGGCTGACAGCAGCCTGCTGCTCCTGCCCATCCTGAGTAAAAAAGGTCCGGCCCGAATAGGCGCTCCATCGTTCTCCGGTGGCGGGAATTTCAATCACGCCCAGAGTGGGGAGCCTGTCGCGGGTGAAGGCAATCAGGGAGCCGAACAAGGGAAAACCGGTCATGAAACTTTTGGTGCCGTCAATCGGGTCGAGTGCCCACAGGTTACGGCTATCGCCACTCAGCCCTTCTTCCTCGCCCAGAATGGCATGTTCGGGAAAGCGCTGGCGCAGGATATCGCGCAGTGCGGCTTCTATTGCCCTGTCTGCTACAGTGACCGGACTGTCATCCGCCTTGCGGTCATAGGCTGTAACCTGACGAAAATGACTGCGTGCCAGCCTGCGGGCTGTGTCCGCCAGATCCATGGCACAGGATGCAATGCTGGTGATATCCGGCTGTGTCATGGTCTGCCTTGTATCTGCTGTTCTATCCGCTATGTCACCAGACTAAAGCCACACAAAAACAATAAAAACAACAAAAAACGAGGTTATATGTTGTTTTTGAGGCGCCGGGCTTTAACTGGCCTGACGGGGCAGGAAAAGAATTGCCGTTTTCTTTGCTTCCTGCCATGCAGGCGGCATGACGACACACGAAACCGTTCCAAGCACCAGACCCGAGGACTTTGAAATTTTTCTGGCAACCGCGCCGGGTTTTGAAGACACACTCTGCGATGAGGTTCGGCTCAAAGGGTTCAAGCGGCCCAGAGCCGTGCCGGGTGGCGTTGTGCTGCGGGGCGGCTGGCCGGAAGTGTGGCGCGCCAATTTATGGGTGCGGGGCGCCAGCCGGGTTCTGGCGCGGGTTGATACCTTCCGGGTTGTGCATCTTGCCCAGCTTGATCATCTTGCGCGGCGTACCCCTTGGGCGTCCGTGCTGCGGCCAGATGTGCCTTTCCGCGTGGAGGCCCATTGTGCGGCATCGCGCGTTTACCATGCGGGTGCCGCGGCAGAGCGGATCAGCCGCGCTATAACTGAGACATTAGGAGCGCCCTGCCAGCCTGATGCCGCACTGGTTATCCGTGCCAGAATTGAGCGTGATGAATGTACCCTGAGCGTTGATACATCCGGTGCCCTCTTGCACCGGAGGGGTTACAAGCAGGCAGTCAACCGTGCGCCACTGCGTGAGACCATGGCTGCTCTTTTCCTGAGGCAGTGCGGCTATGATGGGACTGAACCAGTGGTGGACCCCATGTGCGGGTCAGGCACCTTCATTATAGAGGCGGCGGAAATTGCGGCGCGGCTTAATCCTGGGCGCGGGCGACATTTCGCTTTTGAGGAACTCGCCACGTTTGATGCCGAGGCCTGGGAGCGTATGCGCAGCGTCAACAGCCAGCGTGTGCCGTCCGTCCGGTTTTATGGGAGCGACCGGGATGCCGGGGCCACGGCCATGAGTATGGCCAATGCTACACGGGCGGGCGTAGATGCTTACGTTACTTTTGAAACTGCCCCCATCAGCGCGCTCATGCCCCCCGAAGGCTCTAAGGGGCTGGTGATCTGTAACCCGCCTTATGGAGCCAGGCTGGGTGATCCGCGCAGCCTTGTGCCGCTGTATCGGGCTTTTGGGCAGGTTCTGCGTGAGCGGTTCGGAGGCTGGCGCGCGGCTTTTGTCACCAGTGCGCCTGACCTTGCGCGTGAAACCGGGCTGCCTTTCCTGCCCATGCGTGCGCCGGTTCCCCATGGGGGGCTGCGGGTGTCCCTGTTCCAGACAGGGCCTCTGCCATAATCTGGCGGCCGGCCCCTCAGTCTACCATACAAGCTCGGGTAGGGGGCTTTTGGCTCCGGCAAGATAGCAGTCATCCTGCGCGTGGTTGCCTGCCGCATACAGGCGCGCGGGGCGACCGGGGCCGGAAAAATCCATCTGCTCGCTTTCTTCCAGCAGGTTCTGTTGCAGAACGAGCCGCCTGAAGTTCTGCTTGTGCATCGGGCGTCCTGCCAGCGCTTCCATGGCCTGTTGCAGATGTAAGAGCGTGAAATGTGATGTCAGAAGATCAAACACGATAGGCGTGTAGCGAATTTTGGCGCGAATACGCGAGAGAGCCGTTGCCAGAACGTGGCGATAGTCATGATGCATGGACAGCCCGACACCGCATGTCGGCTCATTCTGCCGACTGGATTCCTCCACAAGGCCCGCTTCCCACAGGAGTTCGTACCGCGACAGAACCAGTTCATCATGCCATGTGTGGCCTGCGAGCCCGAATGTTGTGATGCAACGCTGCAACCGAACCGGGTCTTGGCCCGCCCAGTGTTTCAGGGCGCGCAACAGGGGAGCGATTACCGCAGCATGGGCGGGATTTCGGCGATCTTCCCACGGGAAATACGTATAAAAAGACACGAGTGTATTTGCGGGGCTTCCATTCGTGCTGAACTGAGCGGGGTGAAGGGGGCTGCTTTCCACCACTGGCCCTTCAGTGGTCGGGGGCAGGCAGGTCATGTAGGAAATCCGCACCTTGCGGTGGCCGCAGTCGGTATGGGTATCAGCAAAAGTGTAAAGCTGCTCGGTATGGCCGGGCTGGATACCGGTCTGCTGGCGTACCCATTCCCGCAGGCTTTTCTGAAGCGAGAGCTGGCCCGGCATCAGCGGCCCCGATGGGAGAAGAGCGCCCTGCTGTAATGTAAAGACGCATGGCTCCCCGCGCTCTAGGCAGACTAGAACGGCTACCAGTTCCGTTTCGCAAAGGGCCGGAGCCTGCATATGGGTGCGTTTTCCCCTTAACGATACCGATCAAAGGCTCGTGTAGCAGGCAGAAGGGTATATGCAAGCACAAAAATCGGGGAAACTCAGTCTATATCCAAGCCGATATCGAGCGCCTTTACGCTGTGTGTCAGCCATCCCAAAGACAGGATATCCACGCCTGTTCCGGCAATTTCTGCTGCGTTGGTCGGTGTAATCCCGCCTGATGCCTCGGCTATGGCCCGGCCATCAATCATGCTCACCGCTGTGCGCAACGTGGCCGGCGGCATGTTATCCAGCAGGTAAGCGTCGGCTACATTACAGCTCAGGGCGGTTTCGAGTTGGGTGAGCGTATCAACTTCCAGCTCTATGCTAACCAGATGCCCTGCCTGTGCGCGGGCAGCGCGCAGGGTGTAAACGACGTCTCCCCCTGCTAGGGCCAGATGGTTATCCTTGATTAGAATGGCGTCATCCAGCCGGAAACGATGGTTGGAGCCGCCACCGGCTCGCACAGCGTATTTCTGCACGGCACGTAGCCCCGGCAGGGTCTTGCGGGTGCAGCACACGCGGGCTTTTGTAGCAGAAACGGCGTTAACGACCTGAGAGGTTGTGGTGGCAATGCCGCTCAGGTGCGACAGCAGATTCAGCGCCGTGCGCTCCCCCGCCAGTACAGTTTCGGCTCCGGCGTTGACCGTAGCCAGCACGTCCCCCGGTTTTATGGCTGCGCCATCCTGCTTATGGGGGGTGAAGGCGCAGTGTGGGTCGAGCAGGGTAAAGGCCAGCCGTGCGCCTTCCAGCCCGGCCAGCACGCCTCTTTCGCGCGCGCGGAAGGTTGCTGTCAGGCGTTGGCCCGGCTTTAGCAGTGCTTGTGTGGTGATATCGCCCGCCGTGCCGAGATCTTCAAGCAGGGCGGCGCGGATGACACCTTCCCACAACGGCAGGGGAAGAGGGGGGAGAAGCATGGTGTGCTGTCCGTTGGGGAGAGTGGCTGTCAGACTGCGAGCATCCGTTCTACGGCACGCCGGGCGTTCGCCGCGATGTCCTGCGGAATGTCCACCTGTGTCTGCATGGTTTCAAGTGCATGACGGATGGTAGGCAGGGTAATGCGCTTCATGTGCGCGCACAGGTTGCATGGGCGGACGAATTCTGTTTCGGGAAATTCTGCTGCAAGATTGTCGCTCATGGAGCATTCCGTCACCAGAAGGATTTTTTGCGGGTTATGCTCCTTGATGTAGTGCGACATCTGGGCGGTTGACCCGGCGCAATCGGCCTCTGCCAGCACTGAAGGCGGACATTCTGGATGTGCCATGACTTTGACGCCCGGGTGAACCCTGCGGTACTGCCGAATTTCCTGCGGCGTAAAACGTTCGTGCACCTCGCAATGGGCGGGCCAGGTTATCATCTCAATGCCGGTTTCGGCCTCGATGTTGCGGGCCAGAAACTCATCGGGGATCATGATCACGCGCGGCACACCAAGACTTTCCACAACTTTGCGGGCGTTGCCTGATGTGCAGCATATATCGCTTTGCGCCTTCACGGCGGCTGAACTGTTTACATAGGTGACGACGGGCACTCCGGGATTGGCCTGTTTCAGGGAAAGTACATCTCTTTCCGTAATGCCTTCCGCAAGCGAGCATCCGGCTGCGGCATCGGGAATCAGCACGGTTTTATCTGGATTCAGCAACTTGGCGGTTTCAGCCATGAAGTGCACGCCCGCGATGACAATGACATCGGCCCGAACATTCTGTGCGGCGCGGGCCAGCGCCAGACTGTCGCCCCGGATGTCAGCCACGCAGTGGAAGATTTCAGGAGTCTGGTAATTATGCGCCAGAATGACAGCGTTACATTGCTGCTTGAGGCGCTGGATGGCCTCAATATCCTCGGCGTAAAGCCGCTCCCACTGATCGCGGCGCATGATGCGTGAAACCGGCCTGTAAAGGGCATCACGGCTGTCGGAAAGGAGTGCGGTCACCACGGAGTTCCTTGTCTGAACCATATTGCTCGAGTTGAGTATAACAGGTGCAGACATACAGCAACAGCTTTATGCGCACGTTCGCGTGCTCCCTAAGGCTATGCAGGAATCGCGCTAAAGCATGACATCGCGGAGTTCATGCCGTTCGGACGCACGTTTGAGCATGGCGGGCAGAATCTGGTGTAGCTTTCTGATGCAGGGCAGGCGCTCGTACTTTTCATAAGTCGCCATGTCATGCCAGCGCCCCATAAGAACGAAATTATCCGGCCGTCCAGCAACGCGGAACAGGTCGTACGCCTCGGTATCGCGGTCTGCTCGTACGACGGGAATGACATCATGGAACGCGGACATGAAAGCAGCGCGTTCTCCAGGGCGAACCTGGAATCTGATCATAAGAGTCTGCGCGTCTTCAGTGCTCTCAAGGGCTGGGTTGTCATATGCCGGAGTGTCGCTCACATCGGAGAGGTGCAGGCTAAGTGCCTGACTAGAAAGAGTGCTCTGCTCAAGGCTTGCGAGCGTCTGCTGAGCATCGGTTTTCATAAAGTCGGCCAGGTCCGGCAGGCTATCCCAGCTTTCAAACAGATACAGGGTCGCGGGGCTTTCTGTGTCCATGAAAACGCCAAAAGTCTGATTGCCGGGATGCGCGCGTGCAAGACGTGCATTTTCCTTCATGACGGGCAGGAACCTCGTCAGCTCTGGCGGTTTAACAGGCAGAAGGGTGACGATTCTGACGGGTGCCGTCTTGGTGGCTGCGCGCCCGATAGAGGGTGCTGCGGCGTAGGCTGCCACGGTTCCCAAAGCCTGACGACGTGTCAGTGCGGTAACAGGTCTGAACATCAAGCGGTCTTTCCGTGTGTAGGCATATATAAAACTTCAAAGTGTAACAGACTTTAAATCCTAACAATAGGTGGATGCTGGCATATGATGGGAGGGATCGATTCACGTGAGGGTGATTTTTGCTTGACCCCTGAATCTTTTCATACTTAAGTTAATTCCGTAATTAACACTTACGTCAGAAATGTAACTATGAGTAGCGCAAGCAACACAGGCAAAGGCAGAGGACAGGTGGCGGCGCTGGCGCGCACGGCACGTGGCTGGCTGGTTGCGTCTGTGGGGTGTGGCGCTGTGTCCGCAGCCTGTCTGGTCGGGCAGTTCGTGGTGCTGGCGCATGTGGTTGATGATACGGTTTTCCGCGGTCAGTCCCTCTGGGCTGAGCGCGGTTTGCTGGTGCTTTTTGGAGCGTGCCTGCTGGGATGTATCGGAGCGCGCTTCGCATCCGATATGGCAGGAACAGAAGCAGGGTTGCAGGTTGTGGCATCGGTCCGCAACGCGCTGTTGCGGCATCTTGCCAAGGCTGGGCCTGTAGCCTGTGTGCGCCTGCCTGCCGGACAGGTTCTGAGTGTGGTGGATGAAGGCGTGGAGGCTCTTGAGCCGTTTTTCGCCCGGTATGTGCCGAGTGCCGCCATGATGGTTATGCTGCCGCTGTTGATACTGGCAGTTGTGTGCGGTGTGGATGGCTGGAGCTTTGTTATTCTGGCCTGCACGGGACCATTGGTGCCCATGTGCATGGTATTTGTCGGCTATAGCGCGCAAAAGGCGATGGATCGGCAGTGGGGTTACCTCAGTACGCTGGCTGGTAGTTTTCTCGATGCGCTGCGGGGGCTGAAAACCTTGCGGGTGTTCGGGCGTACCGCTGGAAGTCTGGAGAGGATAGGCGTGTTGGGCGATGCTCACCGACGCGCCACACTGTCGGTGATGAAAATCGCCTTTTTGACTTCGGCTTCGTTGGAGTTTTTTGCCTCGCTTTCCATTGCGCTCGTCGCGGTCGTGTTCGGTAGTCGCCTACTGGCCGGTACGGCTGAATTTCGCAGTGCGTTTCTGGTTTTGCTTCTGGCTCCCGAATATTTTGCGCCGTTGCGTAACTTTTCAGCCAGTTACCACGCGCGGCAGAATGCAATGGCCGCACTTGAACAGATTGCCAAGCTACAGGCTTTGCCTGAACTTGCGATTGCTCTCGATGCGGAAGAGGTAACGGCTGGTGACCATGCAGGTACGGTGGTTGAATCCCTGCGGTGTGAACATGTTGGCGCCGAGTACGAGGCTTCTGCCACGGTGCTGCATGACGTGAACTGCACGTTCAGGCGTGGCCAGTTTAGTGTCCTTTCCGGCGAGAGTGGTGCGGGAAAGAGTACTCTGTTGTCGGTAATCCTCGGGCTTCTGCCGCCGAGCGCAGGAAGGTTCTGCGTGTTGGATGCCCATGACCTGCCTGCGTTGCGGAGCGACGTGTGCATGGCTTACGTACCGCAACGGCCGCAGCTTGTTTATGGAACCGTGGCGGATAACCTGCGCATGGGGCTGCCTCACGCATCGCTCGAGGCTATGCGTGAGGCAGCTCACATGGCGGATGCCCTGGAGTTTATAGAGTCTCTCCCAGAAGGTTTTTCGACCGTTGTGGGAGAGCGGGGTTCCCGCTTGTCCAAAGGGCAGGTGCGGCGTCTGGCACTGGCACGTGCGCTGCTGCGCAAGCCTGATGTTCTGGTGCTTGACGAGCCCACGGCGGATCTGGACCCGGCCAGCGCCCGGCGCATCGCCTCGGCTATTCGGCAATGTGTGGCAGGGCGGATTGTGATCGCTGCGACGCACAAGGCAGAGCTTGTCGCCTGCGCGGATCAGGTTCTGGATATTGCAGATGGTCAGGTGATGGTACGGGCCGTGCCCGGCGATAGTCTGGCCCAGCCTGCCGGGGAGAAGGAGGTCTGTCCGGCATGAAAACCATGAGTACAGTTTCTCATTCTGGCACCGGGGTGCGGGCGTTGTTCATGCCGAATGGCATGGGGCTGCATGTTTTTAGGCCGGTTCGGTGGCATATGCTGCTGGGCGTGGTTCTTGCCTGCGTGGGGGCTCTTGCTAATTTTGGGCTGCTGACGTTGTCGGGTTGGCTTCTGGCTGGGGCCGCTACAGCGGGGCTTGCAGGGACTGTTGCGGCGCAGAGCTTCAATATTCTGCTTCCTGCGACAGCCGTGCGGTTTTTTGCGACCGTCCGTATTCTTGCCCGTTATCTCGAACGGGTGAGCACGCACGATACCGCCCTGCGGCTGACCGGCAGACTTCGCTCCTGGCTGTACGCCCGTCTGGCGCCGCTTGCGCCGGCTGGGCTCGTATCCGTGCGCGGCGGTGACGTTCTGAGCCGCTTTGTGAGTGATACGGATAGAGCGGCGGCTTGGTACACGGACGTGGGGGTGCCCTGCTGGCGAGCCCTGTTGTGTGGCCTGTTCTTTGTGGGGGTTTTTCTCTGCCTTCTGCCGCTGGCCGCGGGTGTGCTGGCGCTCGGTCTTGGATTGGCGAGCATAGGTGTGTGGGCTTTGGTCGCACGGCCTGTGTATGGGCTGATGCAGCGTTCGGTGGAAAGCCATACGGCGTTGCAGACAGAGCTCGCGGATACCTTGCAGGGGTTGGGCGAGTGGCTGGTGCTTGGAACGATGGCCCGACAGCTTGCGACGCTGGGCGCATCTCAGGCCGCGCTGACACGGGCGCATCGACGCATTGCCACGCGGGAAGGTCTGGCGGGTAGCTTTGTTACGCTGCTGATGTTCTGCACGGCTCTGGCTATTCTGGGCGTTGCCTTGCAGGCGTTTCATGCGGGGCAACTGACCGGGCCGGAAGTGCCGATGTTGGTTCTGGGTAATCTGGCGGCGTTTGATGTGCTGGTAGCCGTGCCGGGAGCCTGTGTGGCGTCCGCCCGTACCCAGCTCAGTGCAGCGCGTCTTGTTGCCTGTGGGGCGGATGAGGGTGCCAAGGCTGCTTCGGCTCCGGTCGTGCCTGTCGCTCCGTACGACCTTGAAATACATGACCTGTGTTTCAGCTATCCGAATACGGGTGCCTATGTGCTTGATCATGCGAACCTTATGGTCAGGCAGGGTGAAAAGCTGGGCATTATTGGTCCCTCAGGCGCAGGCAAGAGCAGCCTTATTTCCCTGCTGTTCAATTTCTGGCCTGTGCAGGGTGGAAGTATCGTTTTCGGTGGCGTGAATGTCAGTGCGACCGATGCGGAAACTCTTTCATCTCTGATCAGTGTCGCCTCGCAGGATTTTCACCTGTTTACCGCTACCCTGCGTGACAATCTGCTTCTGGCAGCTCCGCAGGCGAGTGAGGCGGATATGAATGAGGCCCTGCGGATTGTGCAGCTTACTTCGTTTGTAGTAGCACTTCCGGAGGGGCTGGATACGCTCGTGGGTAATGAGGGGCTGAGGTTGTCCGGCGGACAGGCCCGCAGGCTCTCCATTGCACAAGCGCTCCTGCGCCGCACGCCGTGGCTGGTTCTGGATGAGCCAACCGAAGGGCTGGACGACGCTACCGAGCAGGCCCTGATGAAGGCCCTGCTCGCTGCCTGCCCCCGGACGACCATCCTGTGCATCAGTCACAGGAAAAGTGTGCTGCCTTTCATGGACCGGGTCGTGCGCCTTGAAGGAGGGCGATTGTGGCCCGAAGGGGAAAAGACATGAAAAACTGAATGAAAAAAAAGCAGGTTTTCTCGTATTGCAAGGTCTTGAAAAATGGATTTGATAAACCCCTCCGTGGTTGACCTTTCGCGCTTCCAGTTTGCGCTAACGGCCCTCTACCACTTCATGTTCGTGCCCCTGACACTGGGGCTGACTTTCATGCTTGCCGCGATGGAGACGGTCTACGTCGTCACCGGCAAGCAGATCTACAAGGACATGGTCCTGTTCTGGGGCAAGCTCTTTGGCATTAACTTTGCGCTGGGTGTTGCCACCGGACTGACCATGGAGTTCGAGTTCGGTACCAACTGGTCGATGTATTCGCGCTTTTTCGGCGATATGTTCGGCACGCCGCTGGCGATTGAAGGTCTGATGGCCTTCTTCATGGAATCCACCTTCGTGGGGATCATGTTCTTCGGATGGGACAGGCTGAGCCGGCCGGCGCATCTGGCTGTGACATATCTCGTCGCGCTGGGCTCCAACCTGTCTGCTTTGTGGATTCTGGTCGCAAACGCCAGCATGAACGTGCCGGACGGCGCGCATTTTGATCCCGAAACCATGCGGATGACTTTCGACAGTTTCATCCGCGTAGTGTTCAATCCGGACGCTCAGGCCAAGTTCGTACATACCTCGGTTGCGGGTTACGTCACGGCGTCACTCCTGGTCATGGGCATCAGTGCCTTTTACCTGCTGCGGCATGAGCATCGGCAGTTTGCCGCGCGTTCCTTCCGCATGGCGGCTATTTTCGGCATCATCTCTACCGTCGCGGTCATTACCTTGGGCGACGTTCTGGGCCGGATGGACTACGAGCACCAGCCGACAAAGATCGCAGCCATGGAAGGCCTGTGGCATACCAGCAAGCCGCCGTATGAGCCCTGGATCGTGGCAGCCCTGCCGGACGATGCAAAGCAGGAAAGCTATTTCGAGATCGGCGTTCCTTATGTTCTGACGCCTCTGGTCACGCACAGCTTCAGCACGCCGATCACCGGTATGCATGAGCTGGAAGAGCAGGCCGGCCCGCGCATTGAATCCGGCATTACGGCAGTTGCGGCTCTCAAGCGCTACAGCGAGACCCATATGGCTGAGGATCTGGCCATATTCCAGGCGCATGAAAAGGACATGGGCTACGGTTTCCTTGCCACCCGTCATGCCCCCAATCAGGACGTTTCTGCCATTACGGACGAGGAGCTGCACAACGTAGTGGAGCAGACCAAGCCCGATATCCTGCCCAACGTGTTTGTGACGTTCTGGTCTTTCAGGCTGATGGTGTTCCTGTCGCTGTATTTCTTCGTGATCTTTGCAGTGGCGGCTTATCTGAGCCTGAAAAAGCAGCTTGAACGCTTCCCCCTGTTCCTCAAGCTGTGCATGTGGTCCATCCCGCTGCCGGTGCTTGCAACCGAGTTCGGCTGGATTACGGCTGAAGCTGGTCGTCAGCCCTGGACCGTGTTCGAGCGCCTGCCGACCTTCATGTCTGCCTCAACGCACGGTGTGGGGTACATGCTGTTCTCGCTGGGTGGCTTTACTCTGCTTTACAGCATCTTCATCGCGGCAGAGCTCTACCTGATGTTCAAGTTCGCGCGGCTCGGCCCGGAAAGTCATGGTGAACATGACCCGGAAAACGGCACACCCTCGCTCTCGGTCATCGCGCATTAACCAGAGCAGCAACAGCGCGGCGGATTTCAGATCCGCCGCATGGTTGGGGAAAGAAGAAGTATCATGGATCTCTATACAGTTCTTAAACTTGTCTGGGCCGGCCTTCTGTGCGTCTTGCTGATCGGGCTTGGGCTGATGGTCGGTATGGACATGGGGGTTGGCACGCTCCTGCGCTTTGTCGGGCGGAACGATGCCGAGCGCCGGACCGCGCTGAATATCATTGGCCCGCACTGGGATGGTAATCAGGTGTGGTTCATTTTGGGTGGTGGCGCGATTTTCGCTGCATTCCCGACGCTCTATGCCACGTCCTTTTCAGTGTTTTATGTGGTGATGATCCTGCTGCTGTTCAGCATGATCCTGCGCCCGGTGGCGTTTGAATATCGCTCCAAGGTCGATGCGAGCACGTGGCGTGCAAGCTGGGACTGGGCTTTTCTGGCGTCCGGCTTCCTGCCCATGTTTGTTTATGGCGCTGCTTTCGGCAACATCCTGCAGGGCGTTGGCTACCACTTCGCGTGGAACGGCCAATATTATCAGGACAGTTCCTTTTTGAGCTACCTGCTTAATCCCTTTGCCATTCTTTGCGGCCTGATGGCTGTAAGCCTGAGCGTGTTTCAGGGCGGCGTCATGCTGATGATGCGGTCTGAAAATCCGATTTACTCGCGTGCGCAGGGCTATGCCCGGACTGGCGCGCTGGTGGGGGCCGCTCTTTTCGCCATCGGTGGTCTTTGGATCCGTCATGTGCGCGGCTTCGTGCTGCTGGAAGGGCAGCCTGGTATGCCCGCCAACCCGATGCAGGGTCAGCATGTGAGCATGGAAGCTGGGGCTTGGCTGCACAACTACGTGGCACACCCTGTCCTGTGGCTGCTGCCTGTGCTGGGGCTCTTCTCCATGGTTGCGGGCGCCGTGTTTGTGTCGGCCAGCCGGCCGTATCTGGCTTGGTGGACCGGCGTTGGCTCATGGGTTGGCACGATTGGAACAGTTGGCGCCGCCATGTTCCCGTTCTTCATGCCGTCCAGCACCAACCCCGACCAGAGCCTGACCATCTGGAACAGCTCCGCAAGTCAGTATGGGCTTATCTGCATGTTGGTCGTTGCGCTGATCTTCGTGCCGCTCATCCTCTGCTACACGGCGTGGTGCTACTACGTCATGGGGGGCAAGGTACGTCCGGAAAATATTATCAACGACACGCATAGCTACTGAGGGAGGAACTGCAATGACAACACTTTTACGAATTGCAGGTTTGGGACTGGCTCTTGTCGTGGCTCTGCTGTTTGCGGTTTTCGTCGGAGATCAGGGGCCTTGGTACTTCGCATGGGTCGTCGGGACGGTCATGATCGTTCTGATCTCTGGGGCCGGGGCTATTCTGTTCGATGCCCAGACTGACAATACTCAAGAAGGTGAGGTGTAACATGTTGGGTGATCTTGAAGGTATTATCATTTTCATCCCCTTCCTTTACCTGACATTTTATCTTGCGGCTTGGTCCATTTGCAGAAAGCTTTTTCCGTAAGGTAAAACTTGTCTCATTTTTACTTGTGAAAGTCGATATTTTTAGTTGACTTTTATTTGGCGCATGGTATCTTGCGTCTTGTAAAAGGTTTCTGGCTGACATCAGACTTTTACATGCCTCATAACGAAATGCCCCGGTCGAAAGGCCGGGGCATTTTGTTATTGAGCTCTATCTAAGAACGATCCGATTTGAGGACTTAAGTTTCCTACTCCTGCGCCTGCAGAGTTGCCTGACTGATAGCTGTGGGGATGCTAGGCCAAAACGTATCGGCAATGGCGTTCTGTGTGCTGGCCAGCCGGGTCTGTATCCAGTCCATGTAATCATGCAACCCGCGCAGGATGATATCACCGGCCGTCTGGTCGCTTAATGTCGTGCGCAGCTCGTCCAGACATTCCTGAAGGGGGGCGCATAGGCCGTACAGTCCGGCATGATTGGCCAACAGGCTCAGCACATCGTCAATTTGCCGCAGGTTGGCAGACAGGGAGCGGGGAAAGCCTTCGTTTTTGAGAAGAAAGCCTACAATGTTGGCGGGCGTGACCGTAACAGGCCGCAAGCGCCGAAACGAATGATGGGCCGCGGCAGAGCGCAGGACAGATGTCCACTGGGTGATGTCAATAGCCGAGCCTGGCGCTTCCCCTTGCGGCAGCAGCATGTGGTAACGGATATCAACCAGACGGGTAATCTGGTCGCAACGCTCGAGATGTTTGCCAAGTCGGTAGAACAGCCAGGCCTGATCGCGGTAGAGTGTGCCTTCCGCTATGCCGTAATGGGTCTGACATTCTTGCCGTATGCGCCCGCAAAGGCCTGACAGACTGCTGGTTTTGACCGATGTTTCATCCAGCTCCAGTAGCCAGCGGGTGAAAACATTAAGGTGCGTCCACAACTCGGTGGAGACCAGAGGGCGTACCGCACGAGCGTTTTCACGAATGGCATGGGCCATGGAGCGAATGGAACCGGGGTTTTCGGCCTCGGTTAGGTAGAAAGGTACGGCATCAGCGCTTGAGGCATCAGGGTGCAGGCGGCTGAACAGGCTTTCGTCTGAATTGATGCTGACGATGGAATCCCATGCGGTCTGCCCCTCGGCATCACGCACGAAGGTTTCCGTTACTTCCAGAAGCCGGGCCAGATTTTCCATCCGCTCCATGTAGCGGGCGAGCCACATCATACATTCCGCATAACGTGACAGGAGGGGAAAGTGCGTCAGTTCCATCATGATGTCATGACCCATGTATCTTTTGAGCCGCCCCCCTGGGAGGAGTTAACCACCAGTGAGCCCTTGCGTAGAGCAACGCGTGACAACCCTCCTGGCAGCACCCACACGGATCGTCCTGTCAGGGCGAAGGGGCGCAGGTCTACATGCCGTGCCTCAACACCGTCGGGGCAAAGGGTTGGCGTTACGGACAGGCCGATAACCGGCTGGCTAATGTAGTTGGACGGGTCCTGTTGCAGTTTCTGACGGAATTCATCCAGCTCAGCCTCGCTGGCGTGCGGGCCGATGAGCAATCCATAACCACCGGACTCCCCAACGGGTTTGACAACCAGCTTGTCCAGATTAGCCAGAGTGTAGGCCAGCCCTTCCTCTTCAGCACAGATATGGGTTTCCACACTATCCAGAATGGGGTCTTCATCCAGATAATAGCGGATGATCCGTGGCATATAGGCGTAAACAGCCTTGTCATCCGCAACGCCGGTGCCAAGGGCATTGGCCAGCGTCACGTTGCCGTGCCGGTAGGCGTCAATCAGGCCGGGTACGCCCAGAAGGCTGTCAGGGTTGAAGGCGAGGGGGTCGAGAAATTCGTCATTCAGGCGACGGTAAATGGAGTGGACGGGTCTGGGTCCCATGGTGGTGCGCATATACACGCGGTGGTTTTCCACAAACAGGTCACGCCCCTCGACAAGAGGTACGCCCATCTCGCGTGAAAGAAATACATGCTCAAAATAGGCGGAATTGTAGATACCCGGCGAGAGCAAAACCACCTGCGGGTTCAGAACGCCTTCGGGCGCAACTTCACACAGGGTCTGATGCAGGCGGGGGCCATATTCCTCAACTGACCGGATAGGTAGGCCAGATGCCAGATCCGGCATAAGCCTGAGCATCATGTGGCGATTTTCGATAACGTAGGAAACGCCAGAGGGCGTGCGGGCATTGTCTTCAAGGATAAGGAAGCGCCCATCCATATCCCGGATAAGATCCGTACCGTTGACATGCACATACACACCGCCCGGAACCTTGAAACCAACCATGGCCTCGCAGTAGTTGGGGTTGTTCAGTACGAGCTCGGCGGGAATGATCCCGTCCTTGAGGATTTTCCGGTCGTGATAGATGTCATGGAGGAACAGGTTCAGGGCCTGAATACGCTGCTGCACGCCGCGCTCGATATGAGACCACTCCTGCGCGGTTATGATACGCGGTATGGCGTCAAACGGCAGGATGCGGTCTATGGCTTCTCGGTTGGAATAAACCGTAAAGGTTATGCCCATGCTGTAAAGCTGGGCTTCGGCCGAGGCCGTGCGCTTGCGCAGTTCCGCCACATCCATCGCGGCAAGTCGGTTGCGGACACGACTAAGGGCTTCCGGTATTGGGCCGTTGCGGTTCATGAGTTCGCAGAAAAACTCGGGAACCTGATATCCATCCAGCAGGCCGGCCGGTATTGTTTCGGATAGACTATGCGGCTTGGCACTACTCATAGGCCCTCCCGTCTGAACGGTCTGGCGTCAAGCGCCCGGATCAGGGGATCGGGCTACGCCAGATTGTTGCGATCTGTTACTGACGGGAGCAGGAATTTCTACTTTTGCCAAGAGGCAAAAAACGAAAGACGTTTTTTATTCATCCGTTATTCAGTAACGCTTGCGCGCGTTTTTGATGCTGATATGGTTTTGAGCTTGAAATCTCGTGGTTCTCGGCCGTTGGTCTCTTGGGCCGAGCTGCAACAAGAGGTGAAAGAGTAGGCGGCTTTCTGATGAGTTCCCAGATTATGCTGGTACACCGGACGTGTTACCGTTACGATAAGCCGGTGACCATGGGGCCGCAGACAGTCCGTCTGCGGCCGATGAAGGCCTGCCGCACCCCTGTGTTGACCTACGAGCTCAAGGTCGAGCCAGCCGGCGGGGTAATGGCTTGGGAACAGGATGACAACGGGAATGAGACCGCCCGTATCCGCTTCGATGAAAAAGTGACCCACTTCAATATCGAGGTGAGCCTCGTGGCGGACATGGCGGCTTACGACCCCTTATGTATGGGCAGCGAAGAGCCCCTTAGTCTGGACGACAATGACCTTGCCTGCAGGGAAAAGCCGGAACTGGGGAAGGAGGCGACGACATTCATCAACGGACTGCTTACGTCGCTTCCAGACGATCCGCTTCGGAAGTTTATCAGCACGAATGAGGCGATTGTCCGGCGGGTGCGTTATGAGCGCCGGATGGAGCCGGGTGTTCTCTCTGCGGAAGAGGTACTGCGCCGCAACAACGGCTCCTGTCGAGATAGCGCATGGCTTATGGTGCTGCTGGCGCGGCATCTGGGTTATGCAGCTCGTTTTGTTTCGGGCTATCTGGTGCAGAGCCTGCCCGGCGCAGGGAGGGAGGAAGTCTTGAACTGCGACTTGCACGCATGGGCTCAAATTCTTCTGCCGGGGCATGGGTGGATGGGTTTTGATACGACGTCGGGTAGGCTGGCGGGGGAGGGGCATATCCCTCTTGCTGTCGCTGCAGAACCGAGCGGGGCGGCACCGATTTCTGGACTACTGGACCGATGCACGTCCTGTTTTGATGTTTCCATGCAGGTGCAGCGTCTGTTTTCATGAAGAAATTTTTCTGCCAGTCCTGCGGACAGTTGCTATTTTTTGAAAATACAGCCTGCGAACGCTGCGGGGCGACACTGGGCTTTGTGCAGGAAACCGCCCGGCCGTCTGCTTTGCGGCCAGGGCCGGATGGCGGCTGGCTTCCGTTGGACAGGCAGGCTACCAGCGTGGATGGGCAACCAGTGGCGCGGCGGTTTTGCGTCAATCACGAGCAGAATGTCTGTAACTGGCTGTTGCCCGCAAAAACGTCTGATACGGTTTTCTGCTTTGCCTGCCAGTTCAACAGGATCATCCCCAATCTGGACAGGCCGGGGAACCTGGAGCGCTGGCGCAGGTTGGAGGTTGCGAAGCACAGGCTGTTCTACGCGATTCTGCGGCTGAACCTGCCGGTCCATACCCGCAGGGAAAGGCCAGAGACAGGCCTTGCATTCGATTTTCTTGATGATCCGCCAGATGGTTCCGCCTCCATCATGACCGGCCACGCAAGCGGTGTCATTACCATCGCCACCAAGGAAGCGGATGATGCCTACCGTGAGGGTATGCGGGTTGAACTAGGCGAATATTACCGTACGTTATTGGGGCATTTCCGGCACGAAATCGGGCATTATTACTGGGACGTGCTGATCCGCGATGGCGGGCGTCTTGAAGACTGCCGTGCCGTTTTTGGCGATGACCGGCAAGATTATCAGGCCGCTCTGGCTGCCTATTATCACCGGCCTGAGCCCGATAACTGGCGCGAATCTTTTGTCAGCCTCTACGCCACCTCGCACCCTTGGGAGGATTTTGCCGAAACCTGGGCGCATTATTTCCATATTGTTTCAACGCTGGATACCGCCCTGTCTTACGACGTATCAGTCAGTGCGGATGTGGGTGGGGTGGCGCTGACAGCCCACGCGGGTGATCCCTATACACGCATGTCGTTCGACGAGATCATCAATGCCTGGGTGCCACTCGCGTCCGTGGTTAACGCCCTCAACCGCTCCATGGGCCTGCCGGACTTTTACCCTTTCATACTGACGCAGGGGGTGAGGGCCAAGCTGGCGTTTATCCATAAGGTTATCCGTGCCACGCAGGCAGAGCTGGGGCCGCCGCATGACTGTGCGGCGTACTGAACGCAGGCCCCATTCTGGCGGGGGTATGCGTTAGCGGTTCGGGCGGATGCGCGGATCAAGCGCCATGTGCAGAGCATCCACCAGCGTATTCGCAATGACCACGAAGGTTGCCGAATACATGACGGTAGCCATAATCAGTGGCAGATCCATATTGCTAAGCGCCTGATAGGTCAGGTGGCCAACGCCCGGCAGGCCGAACACAACTTCGGTCATCAGCGCGCCACCGCCGACAAGCTGGGCAAAATCCATGCCGAACAGCGCCGTATAGCCAATCAGTGCCATACGCAGGCTGTGCCGCAGCATGATCCGGGTGGGAGAAAGGCCTTTGGCGCGGGCGGTGCGGATAAAATCTTCATGGGAAAGGGCAATCAGGTCGCCCCGCAGAACGCGGCTGTAAATGCCGGTAAAGGCAAGCGCCAGCACACACCAGGGAATAACAAGAGATAAAAACCACCCCCATGGGTTCTGTGTAAGGGGGACGTAGCCGGGCGGCGGCACCCATGCAAACCACCACCGGTCATGGTAGCGGCTTTGCGTGAGCATGTTCATGACCTCTCCCAACCAGAAAACCGGTATAGAAATGCCAACCATGCCCAGCGCCATGATGATGCGGTCAACCATTCGCCCTTTCGTGGCGGCGGCGAGTGTGCCAGCCAGTAATGAGGTCATGACCCAGATGAAAGCTGCCCCGCAGACCAGAGACGCCGTTACAGGCGCGGCGCGGAGAATTTCCGGCACCACCCGTTCTCCGCGGTTGGCGTAGGAGGCCAGGTCGCGGCTGATGAAGAGCTTTTTCATCATAATTGCGTACTGGATGGGGAGAGAACGGTCGAAACCATATTCCTTACGGATTGTTTCCATCACCTGAGGCGATGCCCCCCGTCCGGCAATACGGGCGGTTGGGTCCATGCCGGGCGTGGCGAAGAAAACGCCGAACACCATGGCCGAAATGCCAAACAGGACAAGCAGGGTCTGGGCCAGTCGGGTGATGAGTGCGCGGAGCATGGTCTGTTCTATGGCTCCCGGCTCGTGCTGCGCGGATCAAGGCAGTCCCGGAAGGAATCTCCCAGAATGTTCAGGCACAGAACGACGGCGGCAATGGCCAGCCCCGGCGCCATGGCAACCATGGGGCGGGTATAGATCAGGCCTTCGCCATCCTGAATCATGGTGCCCCATGAGGAGGCTGGAGCCTGTACGCCGATGGACAGGAAAGACAGCGCACTTTCTGTCAGCAGGGCCATGTTCATGACAAGCGGACCAAGAACCACCAGCGTATCAGTGATATTGGGCAGGATATCGAGCAGTACAATCCGCCAGCGTGGCACGCCCAGGCACCGCGCGGCGGTAACAAATTCGGCGGATTTTAGGCCCATGACCCGCGCCCGGATAGGGCGGGCAGCATACGGCACATAAACCAGCGCGATAATCATCACAGGCACGAGCAGGCTGTTGCCTTCCAGTGTCAGTGGCCCCAGATGCAGGCCCGTCGTGATGGTGACGATAGAAAGGCAGATCGCGAAGAGATAGACAGGCACGGCCCACATAATGTCCATCAATCGGGAAAGCACGGCATCCGCCACGCCGCCCAGAAACCCGGCGGCAACGCCGATAAGGGTGGCCAGTGCCAGACACAGGGCTGCCGAACTGGAGGCGATCAGCAGCGAGTTGCGTCCGCCATAGAGCAGGCGCGCCGCAATATCACGGCCCTGACTGTCCGCGCCTAGCAGGTAGCGGGTATGCCATGTGGGGCCAATGGGGCTTAGCCCGAGATGCAGCGGATTATCGTCAGGCTGCATCAGATCAATTTCCTGCCCGTCCAGTACAATGCTTCCTGCGACATTGGCGCTGAATGGGTCAGTATGTGCGATATGCGCGGCGTAAAAAGGCGCCATAAGGCAAGCCAGCACAATCAGGAGCAGGCCAAGTCCCGCCAGCCGGGCCGTGTGGTCACGGGCCAGACCTGTCAGGGCGGTTTTCCAAGGCCCGGATGAGGCAAGGCGTTCGGAACGGGTGGAGGACGTCTTCATTAACCCCGGCATGAAAGGCAGTCATTGCAAAGGCTAGGATGGCGGTAGCAGCCTGTTTTGACAACTCCAGATACCAGAACACCGACCGGGCTTTTCACAAAACTATCACCCCATGTCGTTCAGGTATTGGGTAGAGTGCTGGTGCTTGCAACAGAAATAAAGAGAGGCAAGGCCATGAAAACGCCGCACGCTTCAGGACAGTCCGTTTCGGTGGCTCAGGAATGCTGGAGAGAGGCCGTGCGCGAGAGATGGCGCTCGACCCTGTTGCGCGTGTGGGACGGGCAGGCGGAAAAACCCCTGCTGGTGACAGCCCGCAGGAAGGCGTTGGCACGGCCTGTTGTCGTCCGTCGTGCTGAATGCAGCATGGTCAGGGTCGAGCTTTCCTGAGGCTTCCTTCCGCCTTGGGTGTCTTGTGAAAAAACTGGTCAGCGCGGCAATCTTCTTTATAAGAACAGGCTTTACCAGAATGTTGGGTTGGTCATGCCTGTTCCTGCCATTGATCCGTTTCATGCTATTGCCATTAGCGCATTGGCGCATCAGCTCGAATCACAGGGCCGGAGCGTTATACACCTTGAGTTCGGCCAGCCTTCCACGCCTGCGCCGCGTGCTGCCATCGAGCGCGCGCATCATGTGCTGGATACCGATCCCATGGGATATTGGGAAAGCGAGGCGCTCAAGCAGCGTGTCGCCACGCATTATGCGCAGCAATATGGCGTAACCGTTGCTCCAGAGCGTATCATTCTGACATGCGGCGCATCGGCTGCGTTGGTGCTGGCCATTTCAAGCTGCTTTGTTCCGGGTCAGTCGGTAGCGCTGGCTCGCCCCGGTTATGTCGCTTACCGGAATACCCTGCGGGCTCTCCATATTGGCGCGCAGGAAATATCGTGCGGGCCGGAAACACGTTTCGGGCTGACCGCGCAGGCCATTGCGGCTCTTGAACCCGCGCCCGCTGGTGTGATCGTCGCCAGCCCCGCCAACCCTACGGGTACCATTCTGGACCCGGATACGATGCGTGACATCGCAGACCTGTGTCGCGAGCGTGGCATGGTTGTGATTTCCGATGAAATCTACCATGGCCTAAGTTATACGGAACCTGCCAGAAGTATGCTGGAATTTGAGTCCGATGCGCTGGTAGTCAACAGTTTTTCCAAATATTTTTCGATGGCGCCGTGGCGTCTGGGTTGGCTTGTCGTGCCGGAACGTCTGGTGGGGGCGGCGCGGGCGCGTATGGGCAATCTGTTTCTGCCACCATCTGCTCTGAGCCAGCACGCGGCGTTGGCTGCTTTCGACTGCGATGAGGAATTACAGTCCCATGTGGCGACCTATCGGCGCAATCGTGACCTGTTTCTTGAAGCCTTGCCTGCTCTGGGGCTGAACCGTATCGCCCCTCCTGATGGTGCGTTTTATATTTACGCGGATATCCGGCATCTGACGGATGACAGCCTGTCTTTCTGCCGCCAGCTCCTGCTCGATACGGGGGTGGCCTGTGCGCCCGGCATTGATTTTGACCCCGTAGATGGCAGGCACTTCATCCGCTTCAGTTTCGCGGCCTCTACCGCACTGGTGCAGGAGGCGCTAGCCCGCATGATTCCGTGGTTTGCTGCACGTTCCGCAGCGGTAGCTATAAAAACCTGACCTAATGCTGCGCGCAGTGCTTGCGTTTATGCGGCCAAAGTCATAAGAGGAAGCGCCAATGGTCGGGTGACCTGCGGCGCTGTTTCGTCAGCGGGTTGGCCTGCCTCATTGTTTTTCAGCAAGGGTGCCCGCCGCATGACTTCTTCCCCCTATAGCCGCGTTTTAGAAGCCCTGGCGTTTGACGATGTGCTTGTCGTGCCAGCCGCTTCCGATGTCGTGCCCGGCCAGACCGAGGTGCGTACGCGGCTGACACGCTCCATCGAACTCAACATTCCCCTGATTTCTTCCGCCATGGACACGGTTACGGAAGACCAGATGGCTATCGCCATGGCACAGCAGGGTGGTCTTGGTGTTATTCATAAAAACCTGACGCCTGAAGAGCAGGCGGAACAGGTGCGCCGCGTTAAGCGTTTTGAATCCGGCATGGTGGTCAACCCCGTGACCGTCGGCCCTGACCAGACGCTGGCTGATGTCCGTGACATTATGCAGCGTCATGGGATCAGTGGTCTGCCGGTTGTCGAGCCGGGCTCGCAGCGGCTTGTTGGTATCCTGACTAACCGTGACGTGCGCTTTGCGGTGGACCGGAACCAGCGCGTGTCCGAACTGATGACGCGCGATAATCTGGTAACTGTGCGCAACGGCGTTGACGCCGACACGGCCCGCCAGATACTGCACAAGCACAGAATTGAAAAGCTGCTGGTGGTTGATGACGCAGGACGTTGTATTGGCCTGGTGACCGTCAAGGACATGGACAAGGCCGTCGCGCATCCGCTGGCCATCAAGGATGCCATGGGCCGCTTGCGTTGTGCGGCCGCGACCGGCGTTGGTGAGGATGGGTTCAATCGTGCCCGGCAACTGATTGAAGCCGGAGTGGATGTGCTGGTGGTCGATACCGCCCATGGTCATTCCGCCGGGGTGCTTCGGGCTGTGGAACGGCTCAAGGCATTCGATGCCTCGGTACAGATCGTGGCAGGTAACGTCGCAACGCCGGAAGCAGCTCAGGCGCTGATCGCGTCCGGCGCGGACTGCGTGAAAATCGGGATTGGTCCGGGGTCTATCTGCACCACGCGTATTGTGGCTGGCGTTGGCGTGCCGCAGTTCTCCGCCGTTCTGGAAACTTCTCAGGCCTGCCGTGAACTGGATGTGCCGTGCATTGCCGATGGTGGCGTTCGGACATCGGGCGATCTGGTCAAGGCGATTGGCGCCGGGGCCGATGTTGTCATGATCGGCTCGCTTCTGGCCGGCACGGACGAGGCGCCGGGCGAAGTATTCCTGTATCAGGGCCGTTCCTACAAATCCTACCGTGGCATGGGCAGTCTGGGCGCTATGGCGCGTGGCTCAGCGGACCGTTATTTCCAGCAGGAAGTCAAGGATACCCTTAAGCTCGTGCCCGAAGGTATCGAAGGTCGCGTGCCGTACAAGGGAAGCATGGGGGCGGTTATTCATCAGCTCGTCGGCGGCCTTAAGGCCGGCATGGGCTACACGGGATCGCGCCAGATCACCGACCTGCAAAGCCGTGCACGCTTCCGCCGCATCACCGGGGCGGGCCTGCGTGAAAGCCACGTGCATGATGTGTCCATCACGCGCGAAGCCCCTAACTACCGTCAGGACTGACAGCCTCATATGACACCTTCCGCCAGGCTTGCCGCCAGCATTGATCTGCTGGCGGCCATGGAAGCCGCGCCGCGTAAACCAGCGGATGCCGTTGCCAACAGTTTTTTTCGCGAAAGACGCTATATTGGCGGAGGAGACAGACGGGCCATCTCCGGGCTCGTCTGGGATGTCATGCGCGGATGGCGCAGGCTGAGCTGGTGGCTGCAAAAGCAGAACCTGCCAGTCTCGGCCCGCCTGCTGTGCGGGGCAAGGCTGGTGCTGGATGGCATGGCTGTGTCCGCCGTAGCCAATCTTTACGCCGAAGGCCGCTATGCGACCGGCGTGCTGGAGCGGCATGAGTGGGATGGTTTTATCGCCATGCAGGACAAGCCGCTGGACAGCCCGGACATGCCCCGTGCAGTCCGGCTGGAACTGCCAGACTGGCTGCTGCCCCGGCTTGAGGAAACCTTTGGCCCGGCACTGGAGACGGAAGTCAAAGCTCTTTCCGGCGAGGCGCCGCTTGATCTGCGCGTGAATACGCTGCTGGCGGACCGGGCTGAAGCCCGCAAGGCTCTCGCGCGTGAAGGCCTGCACGCCGAACCAACGCCCCATTCCCCCTGGGGGCTACGGCTTGAAGGGCGTCTGCCTGTTACCGCCAGTGTGCCGTTCCGTGACGGCCGGGTGGAAATACAGGATGAAGGCAGCCAGCTTGTTGCAGCCATGACCGCTGCCGGGCCGGAAATGCGCGTGCTGGATTACTGCGCTGGAGCCGGTGGCAAGACACTGGCCATGGCGATGATGATGAATAATCGTGGGCATATCGTGGCGTGTGATGTGTCCGAGCCCAGATTGGACGGAGCCGTGCGGCGCTTACGCCGCGCTGGCGTGCATAATGTCGAGCGGCATCTGCTGGGTGTGACGGGGGATAAATGGGCCAAGAGGCGGGCGGCCTCGTTTGATCGTGTTCTGGTGGATGCGCCGTGCAGCGGCACAGGCACATGGCGGCGCAATCCTGATGCGCGTTTTCGCACTACGGAAACCGATCTGGCCGAGTTGTTGGTCAAACAGGCGGCCATTATGGATCGGGCCTCGGCCCTTGTGCGGCCGGGCGGGCGCATGATTTACGCGACCTGCTCGCTACTTAAAGCCGAAAATGCCGATCAGGTTCATGCTTTTCTGGCGCGGCATCCTGATTTCAGGCTGGTTCCCTCAGAAGCTCCAGACCTGCCTGAATCCCTGCGGCATGAAAGCATGATCAGCCTCACGCCCGCGCGTGATGAAACTGATGGTTTCTTTGGCGCGGTCATGGAACGTGTTCCCACGCAGGACGAGGCGAGCACCTCTCAGGCCTGAACACCCCGCGGGTGAATGGTGATGGCCTGCGCCCGTGCCGCAAGAACGGTGCGCAGGTCTTTTTCCGTCAGGGCTACACACCCTTCGGTCGGCGCAAGGTCGGCGCGTTGCAGGTGCATGAAAATGGCTGAACCCGCACCAGAGCGGGCGGGCTCGTCATTATACCCGATAACAACAATCAGGTCGTAAACATGGTCATCCCGCCACAGGCGCTCGTGCCGGGCAGGGTGAGGCAGGGTAACTAACCTATTGTAGTCGGGCGAGGCAGGGTCATCGCACCAGCCATCTGTTGGTGCCAGAGGAACAAGTGGCAGGGCGGTAACAGGGCGGGCAATGCGGTCGGCACGGTAGAAAACTCGACGTAGAGGGTAAATGCCGGTCGGGGTGCAAAGATCGCCCTCACGCTTATGCTCGCTTAAGCCGTTTTGTCCGATGCGCGCCTTCATGATATTGTGTCCGCAATGCAGTCGTGCATCGCTCAGGCTATCTGCTCCGGCATAGATGTGTATCATCAGGATCAATCGTGCCCCTGTTTATGGTTTCAGGGGTATTGACGTATCATGCGGGCTAATGGAACCCGAAGCGATTCGGATAGTGAACGTGGAATGTGTCGGACAGCCGCGATGCAGGCTTGAGACAAGGAGATGGACCCCATGACGGGTGCGCGCCCCATTTTGGTTGTTGATGATGATCAGGTTATCCGCAAAACATTGGCGGAACAGTTGCAGCTCGACGGAGAGTTTCAGGTTATTGAAGCGGCAACACTGGCCGAAGCGCGCGAAAAAATGAAAGGCCAGGACGCACGGTGCGATGCGTTGCTGCTGGATGTGACCCTGCCGGATGGTGATGGTCGCGATTTCTGCGCAGAAATCCGCAAGGAAGGCCTGCGTATGCCCGTGATCATGCTGACCGGGTCGGATAATGAGGCGGATATTGTCCGTGGTCTCGATGCCGGTGCGAATGACTACGTGGCCAAGCCTTTCCGCATCGCCGAACTGCTGGCACGCCTGCGGGCCCAGCTCAGGCTGTTCGAAAACAGTGAGGATGCCGTTTTCACCATCGGGCCATATACGTTCAGGCCATCTGCCAAGCTGCTGCAGGATGCGGTCAAGAACCGTCGTATTCGTCTGACGGAAAAAGAAACCGCCATTCTCAAGTTCCTGTACCGGGCGGGCACACGTCCTGTTCCGCGTCAGGTTCTGCTGAACGAGGTATGGGGATACAATGCAGCCGTAACCACCCATACGCTTGAGACGCATATCTATCGTCTGCGCCAGAAAATCGAGCCCGATCCGGCTCATGCTTCCCTGCTGGTGACGGAAGGGGGCGGTTACCGTCTCAACCCGGAACTGGAAGTGCAGGGCTGAAAAAAACAGCCGGCGTGAATGGGCATGGGCCGCAGGCGTGGTGAACGTCTGCGGCCCATGGTGTATGGGCCTAGTGCTCCATGACATCCAGAATTTCGTATTTGGCGAATTCTTCCATGATGTCGGAATAGCGTTTCCAGTTTTCAGGAGACGTTGTTGGTGTCGTGCAGTCCGCGTAAAAGAAATAAACATGATGCTCGGAGTTGGAGCGCACCAACCCCATGGAAATAAGTGCGTTTTCAGTCAGGCCCTCTATCTTGTATTTGCTGACATGCCCGCGCTTCTGTAATCCGATGGGAGCATAATACCTGTTGAGGATATGGAATGTACCGTCCTCGTTAATTTCAATGCAGTAAGGCAGAAATACGGTTCTTACGGTCGGCATGACAATCCTTTCATAAAAATACCTCGTAAGACGTTAGCATTTTTCGGTTAAAGATATTTCTCTTTTTAAAATCTTGCCATTTTTTCATAAAAGGGAACGCATCATAGCGGTGTCGCCGTCTTATGGAAGCACCTGGCTGTCTTGCGACGTCACAACCCGGCGCAGAAGATAAATGTCCATGATCCAGCCATGGTGCCTGCGGGCCTCAGCACGCACGCGTATGATCTCATCCGCTACGTCGGACAATGCTCCGGCCCGGAGAATCTGTTCGGGCATACCCACATAAGCTCCCCAGTAGATTTGTACATCCGCAGGATCGATGTGGGTGAAGGAACAGTCTCCATCCAGCAAAACGACAAGCGTATCCACGCCCTCTGGCCAGCCTTTTTCACGCAGGTGCCGTCCTGTCGTGACCATGAAGGCGGCACCGATTTCATTCAGGGCGATGGTATGTGCCGCCGTAAGGGCGTTGATGGACATGATGCCGGGGATGCTGCGAATGCGCTCGGGCGGCAGCAGCCGCGCGGCAATTCTGAGGGTACTGTCATACAGGGCCGGATCACCCCAGACGAGCAAGGCCACTTGCCCCCCCTGTGGCAGATGTTGAGTAATTGCGCGGTTCCAGACCGTGGCTATGGCATTGTGCCAGTCTTCCACGCCGCGCAGGTAGTCCGGGTTTGTAGCGTCGCGCACCGGCATGTCGAAGGATACGATCTGCGTCGCGGGGTTCGTCAGCACGTCGCTACAGAGCGTTTCGCGTAGGGCTGCCAGATCAGCCTTCGCGTTTCCCTTGCGAGGGATAAGGATCAGGTCAGCCGCGTTGATTTCACGAATGGCCGCAAGTGTCAGATGTTCCGGATTACCAGTGCCGATCCCGATAAGCGAGAGCGTGATCATGTCATGGTCTCCATGGCTTGCACCAGCAGGAAAAAGGCTGCTGCTCATGTCGCATCGGCGATGAAATGGAAAAACGTGCCGGTCGCGTTGCCTCTGCGTGAGCCGGTTTCAGGCACGGTTACTCCATTTGCGTCGACCACATGAGCCAGAGGCTGGTCTGGCTGCGCTGTTACGGTGGCGTAGTGGAACTCGTGCCCGCGCAGCCGCTGTTGTGCCGTACGGCCGGGCATTGGGCCGCAGAGCGTTGCCAACCGATAGCCTAGGTGTATGCGGCGCGTGGAAAAGGATGTCTGCAAGCCCAGAAGGCCCGCCATGCGATGTGTGACCCCATTCGCATCCGTCAGTGTATCTCCCATGACCATGTAGCCCCCGCACTCACCATGCACGGGGTGTGTGCGGGCGTACTGCCTTAAGCCGTGCTGAAAATGTCCGGCGTTGGCCAGTACGCCCGCGTGCAGCTCAGGATAACCGCCGGGAAGCCAGCAGATATCGGTCGATGGCGCAGGGGCTTCGTCGGCCAGAGGAGAGAACGGTAGGATTTCGGCTCCGGCCCGCCGCCACTGCTCGAGAAGATGAGGGTACATAAAAGAAAATGCCTGATCCTGCGCCAGCGCGATACGCTGCCCGGGCGGGGCAATGACAGGAAGCGGCGTGTTAGGGGATGTGCCCTCCGCGCATTGCAGCAGACGATCGAGCGCGACATGGCGGTCAATGAAGGCGGCCAAGGCTGTCAGCGTCGCGTGTAGCTGGTCATGCTCACCCGCCTGAACCAGTCCGAGGTGCCGTTCGGGCAGGGTCAGATCGGTCTGACGGGGCAGGCTTCCAAGAACTTCGATCCCGGCCTGTTCCATGCCCGCCCGCACCAGCGCCTCGTGCCGGGGGCTCGCAACCCGGTTCAGGATCACGCCCGCAAAAGGAACATCGGGCCGGAAGGTCGCGAAACCTTTGGCCACGGCCGCCGCCGACTGCGCCTGACCGGAGACATCAAGCACCAGCACTACCGGCCAGCCCATCATGGCGGCCATATCGGCACTGGCTCCGTTGCCCGATGCGCCAGGGCTGGCGACACCGTCAAACAGCCCCATGGAGCCTTCGGCAATGATCAGATCTGCTTCATGGGCCGTACTGACCAGTCCGGCCATCTGCCCGGCCTCCATGGCCCAGCTATCCAGGTTGAAAGAAGGCCGTCCCGATGCTGCAGCATGGAAGGCGGGGTCTATATAGTCTGGCCCGTTCTTGAAGGCCCTGACATCCAGACCCCGTGCTCGAAATGCCGCCAGCAGGCCGAGGGTAAGCGTCGTCTTACCTGAACCTGAAGCCGGTGCCGCAATGACAAGCCCGCCGGGTCTGTCTGTTTTTTCTCTCATGGGGTTTGGGGAAAACGTGGCTGTGTGCCCACGGGGCGGTAGCGCCTGTCATAGTCGGCTGCATACAGGCGGCTTTCCTCGAAATCCCCTGCGGCCAGAGGCGCTCCGACAAGAATGAGAGCGGTACGCTCCATCTGTTCGGCGATATCCGCATCAAGCATGCCCAGTGTTGCACGGACAATCCGTTCATCCGGCCAGCTTGCCCGCCACACCACGGCTACGGGGCAGTCGGCCCCGTAATGCGGGATCAGCTCACTGATGACACGCGACAGAACATGCACAGACAGATGGATGGCCAGTGTCGCGCCTGTCCGGGCGAAGGCACTCAGGGTTTCGCGCTCCGGCATGGCGCTGGCGCGGCCCGAGGTGCGCGTCAGTACCACAGACTGGGCAACGCCGGGACGGGTCAACTCCACATCGAGTGCAGCAGCCGCTGCCGCGAAGGACGGCACGCCGGGGGTGATATCATAGGGAATACCCAGTGCCTGAAGGCGGCGGATCTGTTCTCCCATAGCAGACCAGACCGACAGATCGCCCGAATGCAGGCGGGCAATGTCTTGCCCCTGAGCATGGGCAGAGACGATTTCCGCCATGATGTCATCAAGCGAAAGCGGGGCGGTGTTGATAATTTTTGTTCCCGGCGCGCAGTGTTCCAGCACGCCTGCGGGAATGAGCGAGCCAGCGTACAGGCAGACAGGGCTCTGCGCGATCAGTTTTGCTCCGCGCAGGGTCAGAAGATCAGGCGCGCCTGGCCCTGCGCCAATGAAATGAACGGTCATATCCCGGTAAGTCCTTCTGTCTCGGCCACGGCGGCGCTGGCTGTGCCATCAGGCGATACGATACGCGACACGATAATGCGTGCGCCGTCACCCGCTGCCAGCAGGGCCGTGGCTTCTGCTATGCTGCCAGTGCCAAAAAGCGCCTCAATGCGCGCGGAACGGGTATGGGTTTTTATACCGGCTACCGCGGTCTCTTCCACTGCAATGACAGGCAGTTCATGGGCCTGCGCCAGAGCCTGAAAAGCAGGGTGGCCTGCCCGTTTGCTCAGGGTCGCCAGAGAGTCAGCCACTACCGACAGCCCGTTATGAGAGCCGATTTTATCCAGCGCACGGGCGAATACATGCTCCAGCGCCTGTCGTGAGGCGCTGGGGCGCAGGCCGAAGCCTATCACCCTCATCGGGTGACGCTCCATTGCACGACCGGGCGGGCGGGAGACCAGCCACGCATCCGCCCGAGGGCTTGAGAGTCGGCCAGTTCTATGCGCAGCAGGCTACCGCCCACACGAGCGTGCCATGTGGCCAGAAGGGTTTCGGTTTCGAGTGTCACGGCATTAACGACAAAGCGTGTGCCTTCAGGCACCAACTCCCACAATCGCGTCATCAGAGCTTCATTCGCGCCGCCGCCAATAAAAATGGCGCTGGGGCGTGTCTCTGGCAGGCTGGCGGCTGTATCAGCCTGCATTACGCTCAGTCTGTGTTCCACGCCAAAGCGGGTGGCATTGGCGTGGATACGCGCACAGCGTTCTGGCGCGCGTTCAACAGCGCAGGCTAACCCTCCTGCCAGACACCATTCCACGCTGATGGAGCCTGAACCGGCCCCCAGATCCCACAGTAGTTCCCCCCGGCGTGGGGCGAGTGCGGAAAGGGTCAGGGCGCGCATGGGACGTTTGGTAATCTGCCCATCATGGTCAAACAGGGCATCAGGCAGGCCAAAGCCTTGCGGCAGCCCCGCAGCTTCCGGCCCGTTTCCAGCCATGGAGAGGGCCACGACGACGGGCGACTGAACATCTATGAGATCAAAACTGTTGGCCTGCACGCTCCTGATGCGCTCGCGTGGTCCGCCCAGTGCCTCCATGACATGAAGCGTGCTTGGTCCAAAGCCATGCCTGTCCAGCCAGTGGGCCAGCTCTTCCGGAGCCTTGCCGTTGCGCAGGAGGCATATGGCTCGCCCGCCGGGATGCAGAAGAGGCACCAGCCGTTCAAAAGGGGCCGCATGGAGGCCCAGACAGGGCGTCTCTTCAAGCCGCCAGCCCATGCGGGCGGCAACCCATGAGAAGGTCGATGGTGAAGGGTAGGCACGCCACTCCCCCGGAGCGAGATGCGCGCACAGGCTGGCACCAGCGCCGTACCAGAAGGGATCACCTGAGGCCAGAACCGCGACTTTGCGCCCTCGCAGGGCCAGAACCGGCTCCACACTGAACGGCACGGGCCAGCAGTGCGCTTTGGGGGAGTGCTCCAGCCCGGCCAGAGCTAGATGACGGGGGGCACCAAACACAGCTTCAGCCTCATCCAGCGCCGCGCGGCTTGCCGGGGGCAGCGCTTCCAGCCTATCTTCCCCTATGCCAATGACAGCCAGCCAGGGGAACACGGTGTCGTGGATAGGGAGGTCAGACACGGTGCGTATCCTTCTGCTTGGCGGGACAAGTGAGGCCTCGCAGATGGCGCGTGTTCTGGCGGATAGCGGGATATACGCAGTTTTTTCCTATGCAGGCCGTACGGCAGCCCCGGTTACTCAGCCTTTGCCGACACGGATTGGCGGGTTTGGCGGTGTTGCCGGGCTGGCGGCTTATCTGCGGGCTGAAAACATTACCCATGTCGTAGACGCGACACATCCCTTTGCCGCGCGGATGAGCACAAACGCCGTGGCAGCGTGCGCCATGACAGGCGTTGCTCTGTGTGCACTGGAGCGGCCTCCCTGGCGAGTTGGTGCGGGCGATAAATGGCAGGCCGTGCCCGATACCGAAGCTGCTGCGCTGGCTTTGCCTGATCATCCTGCCCGTGTATTTCTGGCAATCGGTCGCCAGACGCTGGATGTTTTCATTCATAAGCCCCAACATTTCTATTTGCTGCGGCTGGTGGACAGGCCAGAGGCCCCGTTGCCATTGCCCCATGCACAGGCTGCGATCGCGCGTGGTCCTTTTACTCTGGCCGAAGACCTGACCCTGCTGCGCGAACACGGCATTACCCATATTGTCGCCAAAAATGCCGGAGGCGCGGGTGCGCACGCCAAACTGGACGCTGCGCGGGAACTGGGCCTGCCTGTGATCCTGATTGACCGCCCTGTAGTTCCGCCTCGCACGGTTAGGCATAGCACCGAGGATATTATGCACTGGCTTGTTCATGGGCCGGAGGCGGTGACGGCACGTGGCGTATAGACCCACTGGCCGACCTGCCGTGTCAGGCTGTTGCCGACGATAACGACTGTCCGCATGTCCGCCATATCCGGGGTAGCCTGTTCCAGTGTGACTGTTCGCAGTGCTTCATCGGGCGTACTGACAGCGCGGGCAAAAATGACGAGGCGCTGGCCTTCACATTCCTCACGCAGGATTTCCAGCACCCGAGCAAACTGATGCGGGCGGCTTTTGCTGCGCGGATTGTAAAAAGCCATGGCAAAATCACCGCGTGCCGCCATGCGCAACCGCTGCTCCACAATGCTCCACGGTTTGAGATTGTCGGACAGGTTGATGGCGCAGAAATCATGCCCCAATGGCGCACCCGCCTTGGCCGCTGCTGCCAGCATGGCGGTAATGCCGGGCAGGATACGGATATCCATGTTCCCATCATAAGCGCCAGCTTCCAGGGCTTCAAACAGGGCGGATGCCATGGCGAAAACCCCCGGATCGCCAGACGAGACAATAACCGCATGGTGGCCCTGCCGGGCTAGTTCCAGCGCATGGCGTGCCCGGGCCAGTTCCTCGCGATTGTCGCTAGGGTGCAGGGTCAGCCCCGGTCGGGCGGCAATGCGGGCGACGTAAGGAATATACCCCAGAATATCCGTGGCCCTGTCCAGCGCCACTTGCACTTCCGGCGTGACCAGCATTGGATCACCCGGCCCCAGACCGGCAACAACCACACTCCCGCTCATGAATGCTGCCCGTTTACTGCGGTTTCATGCTGGCTGTGCGCCGCAACGGACGACCTGTCCGGCTCCTGTCGCCGTTCAGGGCGGCGGCCGTTGTTGCCATGCACCAGTACGATCGCAAAATAGGGACAATCGTGCTCGGCTGCTTCTGCAAGCCGGATGACCCGCTGGGTCGGCATGGTGCCACGCTCGATCAGCCACGCCCGCTCAAGCAGGCCGGTCGTGGTCAGTGCACGCCGGATCTTGGGTAGGTTACGCCCCGTTTTCATAATAACCAGCGCATCGGCCTGTTGCATATGATGCACAAGCGCGGTTTCAGACAGGGTGCCGGGCAGCACGGCCAGCACGTCGTCTCCCCAGGTGATAGGTTGACCCGTGGCGTGCCAGCAGCCCGTCATACCGGGAATGCCGGGCACGACTTCCACAGGGCACCGCCCCTGCAGGCGGGCATGAAGGTGAATAAAGGAGCCGTACAAAAACGGGTCTCCCTCGCACAGGACGATAACATCATGGGACTGCGCCATCTGGAACAGCCGGTCGGCCCAATCATCGTAAAAACTGGCCAGCAGGTCGTTATAGTCAACGCAGGCAAAGGCAATTTCGGTCGTAACCGGATATTCCATGGGATATTCCGTTACATCCGGGTGGAGCATTCCTTCCACAATCCGGCGTGCCTGCCCTGTCTGCCCGGCCTTGCGGAAATAGGCGACATGCAGCCCCGCTTCGATCAGCCGGGCAGCTTTGCGGCTCATCAGGTCGGGGTCTCCGGGGCCGAGCCCCACGCATGTAATCGTGCCCATGAGGTTACTCCCTGTCGCAGGCCAGCGCATTGATGGCAGCAACCGTCATGGCCGATCCTCCCAGCCTGCCGCGTACGATCATGGCCGGGCAGGGGGCGTCAGCCATTAGAGCTTCCTTGGATTCCGCCGCCCCGACAAAACCCACCGGACAGCCGATAATGGCGGCAGGCCGGGGGCAGGCGGGGTCTTCAAGCATGTTCAGCAGATGAAAGAGGGCTGTCGGCGCGTTCCCGATGGCAACAATGCTCCCGCCGAGGAAGGGGCGCCATAATTCGACGGCGGCGGCGGAACGGGTCGTACGCAGGCTTTGCGCAAGCCCAGGCACGGCGGGGTCCTGCAGGGTGCACATAATCTGGTTCTGTGCGGGCAGGCGCGAGCGGGTAATGCCTTCAGACACCATGCGCACATCACACAGAATGGGGGCGCCAGCCCTGAGAGCCGCTCTGGCTGTTTCTGCCATGCCGGGCGTGAAGACGATGCTTTTTTCCAGTCCGACCATGCCTGCGGCATGAATCATGCGCACGACAACCTGTTCCTCTGCCGCGCTCAGGCCATCCAGCATGGCCTCTGCCCGGATGATGGAAAAAGACTGGCGGTAGATGGCCGCGCCATCGGTTTCAAAGTGGTGGGGCATCAGTCCTTGGTCATCAACTCGGGGTGGGTGCGTAGCAGTTCGGCGGAAAGGTTACAGGCTATGGGTTGGTCTGTTGTAGTGCCATGGCGGATGAGAGCAAACCCCTCAGGCTGTGCCACCAGTGTCAATGGTGCCGCCTGTGGATGGGCGCACCCTTTGGCGCAGCCTGAAACATGCAGGAATGTATGAGCAGGTACGTGCGGCGCCAGGTCAGTCGCCAGTGTCCGCACGGGTGCCAAGGCCTGCGGGCAGGCGGGCGCACCCGTACAGGCGGCCACCCTCAGGAGGGGATCGTCAGCGGGCAGCAGGTCAACAAGAGACGGTGGCGCGCTCAGGCCCTCTGCCACAATCATCCGCCACGGTGTCAGGCGCAAAGGAGCCATGGTGGCCAGTGCTGACAGTGTCGCCGCAGTGCACTGCCCGAAGGCCAGTCCGGCCATCCACCCACCCGGAGTGGGACCGGGCCGGGCGACAAAGGGAGGGAAATCAGGCACCGCCACGTCATATCCCGGCGGCAGGGGAGTGCGGCGCACATGAGCTGCCATGCGGCCCCGGCCGTTGCACGTGCCGCCACTGCGCACGAACCAGTTTGCCAGCGTTACGGCCTGTTCGGCGGCCTCGTGGTCTTCCACCAGCCTGCCCTTGTCCGCGCCATCCGGGTAGAGGAGCAGGGCTCCTGAGGGCGTTCGTTCAAGGCGGATATCCGCCGAGGCCTGACGCAGAACCGGCGAGCCTGCACAGTCCACCGAGAAGCCGAACTTTCCCGGCAGCCGAAGGCCTTCGTGCGTTACGGCGTGCCCCAGTCTGGTTTCAAGCGCTCGCGCCAGCGCGATGGTGCCGTCGCTCGACTGCCGGAAGGGCGTAACCATAATATTGCGTGCAGATTCCGTCTCCGGGTCAGGGTCGAGCAGGCCAAGGGCGTTCAGGCCCCCCAGTACGGCGGCATGGCCTTCCGGCGTGATCCCGCGCAGTTGCAGGTTGGCGCGCGCCGAGAAATCAATCAGTCCGTTGCCGTGAACCTGCGCCAGTTCAGCCAGCCCAGCAACCTGCGCGCGCGACAAACAGCCGCCATGCGGGCGCACGCGCACCACCAATCCATCGCCTGACTGCATGGGGCGCAGAGCGCCGGGGCACCATCCCTTGATGATCGGTGGCGGGGGAGCGGACATTAACTGAGGGCGTCCAGTCTGGCGTGTATGGAGTTGCTGCGGGTTTGCCACAGGCCTGACGTTGCCAGAGCCTGAAAGCGTTCGCGCAGTTGCGCCAGAGCCGCGGGGTTTTCCCGCTCCATGAAGGCGGGTACGTCGTCCCGTCCCAGCGTTGCCTCAAAATACAGATCGAACAGGTGGGCGGGTACCTGTCGGGTCAGGTGGGCAAAGGCGGCAAGGTTGTCCAGTGTGGCGGTGATTTCGGCCGCGCCGCGAAAGCCATGGCGCATCATCCCTGCCGTCCAGACCGGGCTTGTCGCCCGTGCGCGGACAATGCGGGCCAGTTCTTCCCCCAACGTCCGGGCCTGCGGCCTGTCCGCGCGGGTGGTGTCGAGGTGATACTGCGCGGGCTGGGCACACCCGAGAGAAGACATGGCTGCTGAAAAACCACCTTCATGGGCCGCGTAATCACGCGCCAGCAGCAGATCCGTTTCCGGTAGGTCCTGAATATGGGCAAATGTATCGGTTGTGCGCAGCCGTTCTTCCAGCGCTGCACGGTCGCGCGTGATGGCGCCTGTTGCATCCATGCTCCATTCGGAAGCTCTTAGCCAGGCTTCTCCCGCAGCGTGGCGGCTCTGTTCATCCAACTGCTCCACCGGATCAGCCATGGACAAGCCGTAGGTGCCGGGGCGAGGGCCAAAAACGCGGGGAACGCGCCGACGATAGGGGTTGTCCGGCATGTCCTCAGTCGTACGCTCGGCCAAGGCGTTGGTCGCGGCATCAAACAGCCGAGCCAGATCGGGGAAAATATCCCGGAACAGGCCGGATACACGGAGCGTGACATCAATCCGCGGTCGTTCCAGCAGCACCGGGGGCAGGATTTCGAACCCCGATACCCGTTCCGAAGCGGGCTCCCACAGGGGGGCCAGCCCGGCGAGATGCAGCGCCATGGCAAATTCTTCCCCCGCCGTGCGCATGGTGGCAGAGCCCCACAGGTCTATAACCAGCCCTTTTGGCCAGTCACCATGGTCCTGCAGGTGGCGGCGAAGGAACTCCTCGGCCAGTTTCACGCCCTGCGCGTGGGCCGCCCGGCTGGGCACGGCGCGCGGGTCAACTGCGTATAGATTACGCCCTGTAGGCAAGACATCCGTACGCCCACGCGCGGGCGCGCCGGAGGGCCCTGCTTCGACCCGAAAGCCTGCCAAAGCGCGCAAAAGACCCCGGTTTTCCCCTTCGCCCTGCCCGTAAACGTGCAGGCCCTCTCCAAACTGGCTTTCCTTCAGGTCGCACACAAAGCGGTCAATACGGACCATGGCTTCCGCCGGACTTGCCGCCGCATCCAGCCCCAGATCAGCTTCCACCCCGGTCGCACGGGCCTCTGCGCGGATAAGGGGGATCAGCCGGTTGCGGCGAGCCGGGTCAAGCCCGTCCGCCGTTGCGTATTCATCCAGCAGCCGTTCGAGGTGCAGCAAACCTTCGGGGACATTGGCCTGCACCATGGCCGGGGGCAGATGGCCAAGCGTAAGGGCACCAATTCGCCGCCGGGCTTGAGCGGCTTCGCCGGGGTCATTGACGATAAACGGATAGATAACAGGCACGGCCCCGCAGAGAACTTCGGGCCAGCAGGTTTGCGACAGGGCCACAGCTTTGCCAGGCAGCCATTCCAGTGTGCCATGTGCACCGACATGAACCAGCGCATGGAGGCCCTGTTGATGCAGCCAGAGATAAAACGCGACGTAGGCATGGCATGGGATGCGCGCGGTATCGTGGTAATCGGCGTCACGTTCAGTATGGCGGCCCCGCTCGGGCTGTAGTGCCACCAGCATATGGCCCCGGCGCGTGAGTGCGAAATGGAACGCGCCGTTGCTTACGGCAGGGTCCTGTTCCGGCTCGCCCCATATCTGTACAAGCTGTTCCCGCAGGCTGGGTGGCAGGCCTTGCAGCGCGGCTTTATAAGCCGTGACAGGCCAGATGGCTTTTTGTCTGGACAAGGCTGTGGATAGGGGTTTGTCCCCCTCCGTAACCGTGTAGCCTTCTGCGGCGAGCGTTGTCAGCATGGCCTCGGTGGAGGCAAGGGCATCCAGCCCCACGGCATGGGCCATCTGGTCTGTCCGGCCCGGATAGGTGGACAGGACGAACGCGATGGCGCGGTCGTGGTTCGGCGTTATGGCCAGCCTGTGCCAGGCTGCCACCTTATTCGCAATGGCCTCGATTCTGTCTGGAACAGGGTGATGCAGGGCTCGTGCGAATTGAAGGTTCGGGTCCGGGGCTTCAAGCGCCTTGAAGCTTGCCACACCGGCTATGATCCGGCCGTCTACTTCCGGCAGAACGACGTGCATGGCCAGATCCGCCGGCGAAAGACCGCGCTCGGCATCCTCCCAATCCTGCTGGCTGCTGGTGGCCAGTGCTATCTGGAAAACGGGACAGCCCGGCGCGTCCAGCGGAGAGGCCCCCGCCGCATCCTGCCCGGAAAAAGCAGTGGCATTGACAATAACCGCCGGTGCCGCCTGCATGAGTGCTGCCCGTAGCCATGGTGCGGCGGAGCCTTTGAGCGAAGGCGCGAATACACCTGCGACACGGAACCCTCGTGCGCGCAGGGCTGCTGCCAGTGCATCAATAGGGGCCGTATCAGCGCTGGTCAGATAGGCCCGGTAGAACACGATCACCGCCAGAGGGCCTGTTCCTTCTGGCGGCGCGGAAACAACGCCACTATGCGGCTGGTACCAGCCACAGTCCGGTATGGCTGGCACTGTGGCTGCCAGCGGCGCGGGTAGCCCTGCGGTTTGCGCCAGCAGGCAAAGCGCCGCGTGGGCGGCAGTAGCCCCACCTGTATCGCACAGACGGGTGAGACTACACAGGCTTTCGGTGGGGACGGTGGAAAGTGCGTCAAGCGTCGGATCTGCCCGACCATCAGCGGGGATAACGGCTAACGCCATCCCGTTCGAACGGGCCAGAGCATTGAGTTGTTCTAGCCCGTAGCGCCAGTAGGCCGCTCCACCAATGAGCCGCACCAGAACCGCCCGGCAGCCTGACAGGGTACGTTCGATATACGTATCGACACTGAGCGGGTGTTTCAGGGCGGCAAGATTGGCTAGACGCAGCGCGGGCAGGGTGTCCTGTCCTGCCTGCCAACCGGCCGCGAATGCGCTCAGATCGCTGTCCGAAAAGGACAGGACAACAAGTGGGGCAGGGCTCTGGCCGAGGTCTGTGGCGTTTTCCAGCCCATCCAGCCCCCGGTTTTCACGAAAGATGACGTGCATTGCCTCGGCCCCGGTTACGCTTAGCCCGCTTGCGCCAGCAAGCTTACCTCGCGCAGAACCGCCTGCACGGCCTGCGGGTTCAGATGGTCATGTTCGGCAATGACGACAAGCTTCCCTTCACGCGGACGGCTGCCCCATGGCTGATCGAACTGGTGGCGCACTCGCGCCCCAACGGCCTGAACCAGAAGCCGCATGGGCTTGCCCCGAACCGCGACATACCCTTTCACACGCAGGATATCCTGTTCCCGTGCAAGACGGATGATAGCCTGCGCCAGTACCTCGGGGTCATCAATCTCGGGCAGGGTTATAACCGTGCTGTCGAAATCCTCATGTTCGTGTTCGTCCGCACCATCATGGTGCGAGGGCCGGGCGGCGAGATCATCTTCCGCGGCTGCGTTCAGGCCCAGAATAACGGAGGGGTCAATGGCGCCGTCACGGACAGCCAGAATGGGCAGAGGGCGCGACGCCTCAGCTAGAATGACCGCACGCGCTGCGTCCAGTGTCGGCGCATCCACAAGATCAGCCTTGGTCAGCAGCACGAGATCGGCACAGGCGATCTGATCTTCGAAAACTTCAGCCAGCGGAGTGTCATGGTCTAGGCTGTCATCCTGTGCGCGCTGGGCGTCCACGGCGGCAGGGTCTGGGGCAAAACGCCCGGCGGCTACCGCTTCCGCGTCAGCCAGTGCAATCACGCCATCGACCGTAATGCGTGAGCGGATGGAGGGCCAGTCAAACGCCTTGAGCAGCGGCTTGGGCAGCGCCAGACCTGAGGTTTCGATCAGGATATGGTCGGGCTTCTGGGGCAGGGCCATGAGCTTTTCGACCGTTGGGATGAAATCATCCGCAACCGTGCAGCAGATACAACCATTGGCCAGTTCTACAATCGCAGTTTCTGGGCAGTTTGCGTCGGCGCAGGTGCGCAGGATTTCGCCGTCTACACCAACCGTGCCGAATTCATTCACCAGCACGGCCAGCCTGCGCCCGCCGGGGTTTTGCAACAGATGGCGGATAAGGGTGGTTTTACCCGCCCCCAGAAAGCCGGTGACAACGGTGACGGGAATTTTGGCAAGGGAGGTCATTGTGCAATCTCCTGTGGCGGAATACGGGCAACGCATTGCTTGCGGAAAATCGCAGGGCGCTCCCGCCACGGCGGAATGCCGTCGGCACTGGCGCAGTACCCCTGCGCACCAAGCAGAATATCTGCGGTATCGGCCTCGCTCAGATCACCATAGACATATGTCCATGAACCGGGGCGGGCGAGCGCAATGGCGCACCCGCGTGCGCAGGCCGAGAGACATTCCACCGCGCGGATGATTGGCTGCTGCTGGCTTTGGGGGGCTTCAGGGAGCGTTTCTACGGCATTTTGCAGGGCGGCCAGCAGGCGAGCACCCGCCACAGGCTGCCCTTCCTGCAAAGGCATACCAGCCCGGCAGGTTGAACAGACATACAGCACTGTCTGCGCGGGAGGTGAGTCTTCTGCCATCTGTTCTGCGCCCTTGTCTATCATGGGGCAGGGCGTGGGCATGGCAAGGTTCAGCCCGCACGGAGGGCGCACGAGGCTGAGCATCCGGCCACAGCACACCCCGGCTGTCCGTTCAGTCCGTGCTGGCAGGTCTCCCGGCTGACAGATCCGAGCGTGCAAACACCCACGGCTTTCCCGCCTTCCCGAACCTGCGTTCAGTGGCCTGAGAGGAAAGCCTGATCTGCTGACGGTCGCGGGGGCGGCTGCGTTATCGAGAACGGGTGGCCCGGTCTCTTCTGCATTCCCTCTTCGCCTGTATCCACCACAATGGCAGAGACAGGAACCAGCCTGAGTGGATTGAGCTAGCAGGCAGCATCTGTCAAGCTGACGGCACTTTTTGACCAGACCGGAAATCGCTGAATTTATGCCCGCGCCTTTGCCCCAGCCAGAAAACGCCCCCACCACGACGGATGACGTTGCCCTGCACGCCCAGAAAATGGCGCGCATCAAAGCGGCACGAGACCGCATGATGGCCACCAAGGAAGGGGAGAAAGGGCTTGTGATCGTGCATACCGGGGCAGGCAAGGGCAAGTCTTCCTCGGGTTTTGGCATGATCCTGCGCTGTATCGCCCATGAGATGCCCTGCGCTGTTGTGCAGTTCATTAAAGGAGGATGGGATACCGGAGAGCGCCGCCTGATTGAGACGCATTTTGCAGGGCTATGCCAGTTTTACGCCATGGGCGAGGGGTTTACCTGGGAGACACAGGACAGGGAACGCGATATCGCCGCCGCCCGCAGGGGGTGGGAAAAAGCCAAGGAACTGATCCGCAATCCTGCTATCCGTATGGTTCTGCTGGATGAGATCAATATCGCCCTGCGGTATGATTACCTGCCTGTCGAAGAGGTGCTGACCTTCCTGCGTGAAGAAAAACCACCTCTGACCCACGTTGTGCTGACAGGCCGTAATGCCAAGCCGGAATTGATGGAACTGGCCGATCTGGTTACAGAGATGGCGCTGGTCAAACATCCATTCCGCGCGGGCATCAAGGCCCAGCCCGGTGTCGAGTTCTGAGGACGCCAGCCATGCCCGCACTGATGATTCAGGGAACCGGTTCGAACGTGGGGAAATCCCTTTTCGTAGCAGGTCTTGCCCGTGCCGCCCTACGGCGGGGCCTGCGCGTTGCCCCCTTCAAGCCGCAGAACATGTCCAACAATGCCGCAGTAACCGCTGACGGGGGAGAAATAGGCCGCGCACAGGCGCTTCAGGCGCAGGCCTGCGGCCTTGCCCCGCATACGGATATGAACCCGGTGCTGCTTAAGCCGGAGTCAGACCGAGGCAGTCAGGTCGTGGTGCAGGGGCAGGTGCTGGCCACAGTTCAGGCGCGGGACTACACCCAGTTCAAGCCGACGCTCATGACATCGGTTCTGGAAAGCTTCCATCGCCTGCGGGCTGCGCATGAGCTTGTGCTGGTGGAAGGCGCGGGCAGTCCGGCCGAGGTTAACCTGCGACAGAACGATATTGCGAATATGGGCTTCGCCTGCGCAGCCGGCGTGCCGGTCATTCTTGTGGGCGACATAGACCGGGGGGGCGTGATTGCCCAGCTTGTCGGCACACAGGCCGTTCTGTCTGACACCGATGCCGCGATGGTAAAAGGCTTCATTGTCAATAAGTTCCGTGGCGACCCCAGCCTGTTTGATGACGGATACGCAGTGATCAGCCAACGAACGAGGTGGGCGGGTTTTGGCGTGCTGCCATGGTTTGCGCAGGCAGGCACCCTTCCTGCGGAAGACGCGCTTGATTTGCGTCGTCCATCCGCAGGGGGGCGGCTGAAGGTGGCTGTGCCTATGCTCTCACGCATTGCCAATTTTGATGATCTGGACCCTCTGGCGCAGGAGCCAGCCGTTGACCTGACCATGGTGCCGCCGGGTCAGGCTATTGCCGGGGATTGCGATCTCATCATTCTGCCCGGCACGAAAAATACCCGTCTCGATTTGGATTTTGTGCGCGAACAGGGGTGGGATATCGACATTGCCGCCCATGTCCGGCGGGGTGGGCGTGTTCTGGGTATTTGCGGTGGGTATCAGATTCTGGGCCGCAGTGTTAGCGACCCTACGGGGCTGGAAGGCCCTGCGGGCACCACGCCCGGCCTTGGTTTGCTCAATGTGCAGACTACCATGCTGGCGGAAAAGCACGTCAGTCTGGTGGACGCGGTTCATGTCGCCAGCAGACAGCCGGTGCGAGGGTATGAAATCCACCTCGGCATAACGGAAGGGCCGGACCGGCTCCGCCCCTTTGCCGCCGTACAGGGCAGCCCAGAAGGCGCGCAGTCTCCGGATGGCCTTGTCTGCGGCACGTATCTCCACGGTCTGTTCACGGACGATCGCTTTCGCGCGGCTTTTATCGCTGGCCTCGGAGGGGAGCCATCCAAAGCGCGGTATTCAGAAAGAGTGGAACAGACGCTCGATTCTTTGGCTGAGCACATTGAGAGGCATGTCGATGTTACCGGCCTGCTCCGTATAGCGGGCTGCCTGTAAAAAACAGCAGCAGCAGTAACAGAGCAGTCAGCAGTATAACCCGCCGGTAGAGGGCCAGCCCGGCGGCCAGATCTGCGGGGGCGGGGTTCGGCGCGCCTTCGTTCAGCCAGGGATCGCGGCTTGGGCCTTCCGCGTACAGGCGAGGGCCGGACAGGCGGATGCCAAGGCCGCCTGCCATGGCCGCCTCTGGCCAACCGGCGTTGGGAGAGCGATGCCGCCGGGCGTCACGCAGCATAACCCTGAAAGCCCGCAGGGGGGCTTTACTGGCCAGAGCGTACAGCAGACCGGATAGCCGGGCAGGCGGAATGTTCACGACATCATCCACGCGGGCGGCTGCCCAGCCGAACAGCCGGTAGCGTGGCGTGCGGTTGGCGATCATGGAATCCATGGTGTTGATGGCCTTGTAAGCGTAGAGACCGGGCAGCCCGAGCAGCACGCCCCAGAAGAGTGGTGCCACGACACCATCCGACGTATTTTCGGCCAGACTTTCAACTGCGGCCCTGGTAATGCCGCTCTCATCGAGTGCGTCGGAGTTTCGTCCCACGATCATGGACACTGCCTTGCGTGCGCCGGGTATATCTCCGGCACGTAGAGGCCGCGCGACCGCTTCAACATGCGTGTAAAGTGAGCGGACCGCCAGAAGGGGCCATGCCAGCACCCCGGCTACAGCAATGCCCGCGGCATCGTGTGGCAACCAGAAGCTCGCCCCTATGCCGATTCCACCAGCACAGCCGGCGACGAGCGCCACAACGCCCATGCCCGCCAACCTGCGCGGCAAGGCCGGAAGGGAGTCACGGTTCCACTGCCGGTCAAGTAGGGATACCATATGTCCGATCCAGCTTACTGGATGCCCGATCCTGGCAAAAACTGGCGCAGGCCAGCCCAGCAGGCCGTCCAGCAGCAACGCCACCAGCATCTGGCCCGCATGAAAAGCAAAACTGTCCAGCACGTTTTAACCCGCCAAAGCCACAGGGTATGCCTATTTCCGGCACAGCAACTTTCTAATGCCATGTGCCGACCAGGAAAAGAAAGAAGGCGCCGCGCGCCCTGCGAATGACCGACGGGACAGTGCGAGCCAAGGCAGTCAGCCGAAACGGCCGATGTGGGCCATGAGACAGAAATAAAAGAAAAAATTCACGTTTTACGATTATCCCTCTTGCCAGCCTCCGGTGGCCGGGGTAAGAACAGCCCCACAAACCGGGGTGCGTAGCTCAGCGGTAGAGCATCGCCTTCACACGGCGGGGGTCACAGGTTCAATCCCTGTCGCACCCACCACGGTTTTCCCATTTTCCTGCGGGTCAGCAGGAAATTACCCACAAAATAATAAGCGTGCTTATGAGGCGGTCGGGGCCAGAAGATGCCCCTAAAGGCCCGTCGGCATGAGCCTATCCGTTACACGGCTTTTGCTCATTGGCTAACCCCGGACCAGATGGCCAACGGCAACGCCGTCAGAAGGGTAGCACGACAATAACAGGGTATAGTTTACTTCGTCCCCGAAGGCTGTCCGAACAGACGGGGCTACCACTGTTAGGCATCCGCATTTTGCCGCGTCTGAGAATGAGGTCTAACATTCTCGATGGGATAGCATTGTAAAAAACCTCTACATTTTTAAACGAAGAGCCTCAAATCGTCCCTGGGTTCTGCCTTTCCGAAACTGAATCTTGGACGGTTCCTTTATGCCTTGTGGGGATCATGATCTGATCGCTGTCTTTGCTGGCAAAAACCCTGTTGCGACCGGCGTTCTTGGCTTCATATAGCCTGCCATCGGCTCTCTTGACTGTTGTTTCAATCAGCTCCTCCGGCTGCTGTTCCGCTACGCCGAAGCTGGCCGTGGCCAGAAGCTTTCCGACCTCGAATTCAAAGACTGTCGTTTTAAACCGGTGGCGGATTCGATCGGCGACTTCGGCCGCATGATCCTCAACCGTCGCCGGAAGCAGGATCATGAATTCCTCGCCGCCGGTCCGGGCAACAATGTCGTTGTCGCGGACAATATCATTCAGCAACAATCCGAAAGCGCGCAACACCGCGTCTCCGGCGTCATGACCGAACGTATCGTTGATGCTCTTGAAATGGTCGATATCGCAAACAATAACGCTGGCTAGAGACGTGGGGTTGCGAAACTGACGTCGTACCTGTTCAGCCAGTCCGCGCCTGTTCAGAGCACCTGTCAGTGGATCACTGTCGCGTTCGCGACGAAGATCTTCCATCATGTCGGTTATAGCGGCAATCAGCACAGCAAACGCCAGCCCAGAGCCAAAGACGGTCAAAGACAATTGCAGGCCGCCCCAGAAAGGCGATGCGACAAAGGCTTTCCCGCCTTCCGGTGTAGAGAGGCCGAGCGTCAGGCTAGTGAAAATGAAAAACTGGACGGAAAACCCAAGCAGTATCCAAAACAGAATACGATCCGTGGCGTTGCCGTGGCGAAGCTCTGCAAGTCTGAATGATGTGAATAGCAGCAGCGCTCCGTAGCCAAAGTTCTGGATGTAGATTCTGGCCCACAGGCTTGGGCTGGCATACGTAAAAATCCAGAGAAGCCCGGTTACCAGCGCCAGCATGGTGCAATCAAAATACAGACCGCAGCGTTTGCCTGTCCGCAAAAGGAGTCCTTCGCAGGCGCAAAGCACAGAGAGCGTGTAGAGGAAGCCACAAAATACCGCCGCCGGCTTGGGGCCGCCTGGCCATGCAAGGAAATGGGAAACCATCGCGGCGGCGAGCATAAATGACGATACCGCGACACACAAAATCCATGATCGAGTCCGGTCAAGGCTCCAAACCCACAGAAAGACGAACCCGAACAGCATGAAAATACCAGGCCGGATCATAGCTCTAGCTATATCGGAGAATGTACTATCCATGCTTGTCTCGTATGTTGGCGATGATCGCGAATATTGCCAGTAACCGGTCTTCAGAACACGTCGGATGATCATATAGGATTGTTCCCGACCATGTAGAATGGAAGTTATGGCGAAAGCGGGATTACGCGGTATCAGACGGGATCTCGTGGGATGAAACCCATTGATCGAACGGGGGGTTCCAGATTTTTTCTGGAGCGAATGCAGGCCAAAAGTGCCGGTGGCAATTGGACGAAAGTAACCGCGAAATTCATCCGGAGTGGCATTTTGGGCTTTGCGTTGCGGCAGACGACGGGTTTTCTCGAGAGTCTGGTCGGGCGCTCACTCTCACGCCAAAGGAGACACCAATATACCTCAACGCGTTCTTCTTGCCGACAGCCCCGGTTTGATAGGCGGCCCCGTGGGAGCACGGTTTGCAGCAAGAAGCGACATCGATCTCACGAGCCGCATTCGCCCCGGTTTAGCCGCAGTTGGCAATGTTCCGGCCCGACCATGATTACGTGCTTGCCGCGGCGAAAGGCGCAAAAGCGCTTGGCGCGCCATTTTATTCTCGTAACCTCGGCAGGCGCTGGTGGCTCCGCCATCTATCTCCAGACGAAAGGTAAGATTGAACAGGCCGTCATCGGTTTTGGCTTCGAGCCGGTTGACCTGATCTGCCCTGGTTTTCTCATCGGAAGCTTCAACGACAGGCCCGCGTTGCGGCGCGCTACGACAGGTGCCCCACAGCCTTCTTCTCCGCCATTGCACTCGTTGCCACTGTCATTTTCTGGCTAGTCCTGACGCTGGTCAAGTATTCAAAAATTGCATCTGCGCCACGTTGAGAAGCTCCCAAAATCGGAGCTCCGAACGTTTCCAAGAAAAGTCTTTCCTGCAACGGTCTATAAAAAATATGCTTATCGAAAGCTCTGAAGACCGCTGGCATGATCTGGTCTGGTGATTCGACCACTTCTCCCAATGTCCAATGGAGAAAATTTCGATTTCCTCGCCATTCTAATTTTTTCGGATTTAAAAAAATACACGGGCGTGGATTGACCAAGAACTCATAAACCTGACTACTTCCGTCACCAATGTAGATTGATGCAGATGACGTGTATGTCATATCCAGCATTGCAGGAGACCCTGTATCAATAAATACAGTATGATTATTTTTCTTCTTCAATGTTTTTTTATAAAAGCCAAAATCTTTGTGGAATATTTTGATGTGTGGAGATATCAAAAGATTATAAATATCTTGCTTTCCAAAGCCTGCAATCATTTTGTTTAAGCATGTATCATACGTTTTTGTTTTTTTCTGATAATGCGGATTATACAAAACAAAATCTTTACCATTCTTGAAGTTAAATGAGCTTTTTTTTCCGACCGCTTCAAAAATATCAAACTTTGGGTATCCTATTACTTTAGAATTTTGGGCATTAAGGTAACCTAAATCCTGAAAATATTCTCTTACTTTAGGGCCAGGAAGAAGAGTAAAATCGAAATTTTTGATCAGGGCTTCATCGTTAACAAGCCGGTCTCCAGCTCCGTGCATAATGCAAATTAATTTTGGTTTTTCTAATCCCATATTTTTTAAAATGCCAGCGGTATACTCTGTCGCAATAATGGCATCATAACTATTTAGTTCTGCAATATTCTCCCGCAGGACGACAATTCGTTCGCGATCAAAACGCTTCGTACGACCAAGAAGCTTTGCTAGAGGGGATTTCTTGAAAAACTTAACTGGCAACTCAGGCTCGTTAATATCCTGCCTAATTCTGTTTAGGTGGAATATGGTCTCAGGAAAATTAACATATTCAGTGACTTGAAAATCAGGAATGCGGGCCAGCGCAGAGGCAACAGACGCGGTATGGTAGCACTGGTAGGGCTCAGCAATATAAATAAAGGCAACTCTGAACACCGAACCTCTCAACACAAGCAAGTTCTTAATTTTATACTCTACAAGTTTATGCTCAGCAGTCAAACAAGTGTCAACAGTATATGCCGTATGATCTGCCCCCGGGAGAGTAACCGCCTAAAAGTAGAGCCCGATCAAGAAGGATACGGACGGATGAAACGCAGTTGTTTTGCGGAAGAGCAGAAGGAGGGATTGAAACACCGTTGCTTGGTGATTTCTAGGTCTGCTTTTAGGGTTATGGCGTGTTGTTTTGGTTGATTATTAGGGGGGATTTAGCTCTGCGTCTGGGGTAGAGCGAGGATATTGAACATCAGCATCACATCAAACGGCGGATGTCCACCTTTGCTCTCGCCGAAATAGGCGAGAGCCTTCTCCAGTTGTCTGAGCAAACCGTTTGGTGTCTGGAAGTCGATATATTCTCAAGACATAAAAGGTGGCGGATCATCTGTCCTTCGGACACGCATGTGAGTGTCCAGGTTTTTGCCCCCATTCAAGCGAATGGCGGAAACAATCAGTGCGATCCGGGACCTTAGGCGATAAAAAACTGGCTAAGGCCCATGTCTCGCAGGCCCCGGCGATAATTGATCGAGCTTCGATCCGCTGGGATATGCGCTTCCAGGCGCGGATCAAGCGGCAGGTTTTCCGGCTTCTGCTGCTCAACCATAAAAGCATCTTCCTCAAAGACCTTGCGATTGAAGTCATAAACCTCCTGCACCGGGCGATCCGTATCGAAGTTCCGGGCGATTGGCACGAACAGGCGCGTTTTCCGCGCCGAAACGGGAGAGGCGGCATTGAGGATAGACAGGCGGCCCCCATACGGAAAATGCACTGTCAGATGCGCGGTAAACGGCAGATGCGCGCGGAAATGCCTCAGCCAAAGAAAATCTTTCGGCGTTTCGGCCTGTTTGCCGTGTGGGTAATTCCCAACCGTGCTGTAATACTCCGCTTCAAAACCCACTGTCGTTGGGCGTGTTTCATAAGAAGGTACGACAGGGTTATCTGGGTCGGCGAAAGTGTCGGTGTGGATGAAAGCGAAGTGCGCAACATCGAGAAACCCTTCAACCTGCCGACCGGCAAAGCCCGCGATGTCGAAGGCTGGGCAGTTGATCTGCTGGAAACCCTCGTCACTCCAGTGCGGCATGAATGGAACTTCGGCTGCCGGACCGTTCTCAGCAGGGCGCAGGCAGGTCCAGACGAGTCCGTAGCGCAGCACGACCGGGTAGGACTTAAGGTTCAGCTTGGTCGGAATGCCATTGTCAGGGTGCGCAGGCACCTTGATGCACTTGCCCGCCTTGCCAAACTGGATGCCATGATAGGGGCAGCGCACGCCCTTGCAATCGCGGTTTGAGCCGAGCGTCAGCGGGACGCCACGATGTGTGCAAAGCTCGTTTGCTACAACGATTTCTTCATCGACCTTGTAAACGACAAGTCGTTCATCCAGCAGCGTCGCACCAACAATACCCGTTTCCTCTACATCCCGGATGAGTGCTACAGCGTACCATTGCTGGGCCAGAATACGCCAATCGTCGGGGTCGAAGGTGCAGTGTCGTGGCAAATCACGCGGCGGCGCAGACGCGGTCAGGGATGTCATGGTAAGTTGTCCAGTACAGAGGCTACGCAATGACTGGAAGAATGTGAGGGACTTATGTAAACTTCAAACGCCATTTTATTGACTTGTCATTGCGAAAAAGAGAACACGTAGCGTGCAGCCTTTCTCCCGGATGTTGACCTATTTTGTCGAGGTTGCCCGACAGGGTTCTGTTCGCAAGGCGTCTGAGCACCTCAACGTTTCGGCGTCTGCGATCGATCGTCAGATTCTGGCAGCGGAAGAGGAGATGGGCGTCCCCCTGTTCAACCGCCTGCCAGGCGGGATGCGGCTGACCACAGCAGGAGAATTTCTGCTACGCGGCGCACTCGACTGGCAGAAGGATTTTACGCGGATAAGCGGGCAGATCGATGATCTGAGCGGCTTGCGGCGTGGTCAGGTGCGGTTGGCCGTGATTGAGGCTCTGGCGCACGGCTTTTTATTGCGGATTATCTCGACTATGCGCACGCAATATTCCGGCATTGCGGTTGATATCTGTGTTCTGCCAAACGATCGTATTGCAGAGACCGTTGCTCGTGGCTCGGTCGATCTTGGGCTCCTTTTAAACCCGCAATCCTCCCGGGACATTACAGTGCGTGCGTTTCGTCAGATTCCGATAGGTGTCGTCATGCCACGCGGGCACCCTCTGCAATCTGCGAAAACGCTTCGGTTCAGCCAGCTTTCCGAAGAGCATGTCATACGGCCCGTCGATCCGCTGGAGATTGCCGAGCAGTTCCGCGTGCTCGAAGTTGCGACAGGTCTTAGGATCAGTGCGGCTCTGTCATCGAACAATATCGCATTGATCCGCTCTCTGATTATTCAGGGAAATGGTGTTTCCGTCCTTAGCCAACTCGACGTCGCCGAGGAGAGTAATGACGGACGTCTGTGTTTCGTACCGCTGGCAGAGCCTGCCCTGCGCCCCACAACCCTTGCGGTCTGTCACGCCCGGCATGGGCAGATTTCCAGCGCAGCCGCATTATGTTTGCGCTTCATCGAAGAACAAAAATCATGGACAGCGTAGGTCTACATTTTCCCACTGAACTGCCCTGGGAACTGGCCACACAGGCTGTCACGCATCATGGGGGTAGCATTGCGTTGGCCTGCCGGAATTCTTAGCCATAATCCTATTAAAAATGGGAGGATATGTCAGTCATACCCATAAAAAATTGGTGCGAACCGGCAGCAAGTGAGCGGATATGGCAGCCAGCCGCCAGATCCGCTGATGACATCACCATACCGCCTCGCGGCTTTTGGGCTTTTGTCGTCAGATGGCCCGTCTAGAAACTGGCGACAAGGTTAAATGAAGCCGAGAGTGGGGCCCCCGGCATCAGTAGGTACGGGCTGGTGCCATGGGCAGAAGCGATATATTTCTCGTTCGAGAGGTTATCGACATTGATCTGGGCTCGGAAACGGTTGAACGTCGCCCACGCCATCGTGTTAAAAACCAAATAAGATGGAATACGTACACTGTTTCCGGCGTCTGCCCACTGGCTTCCCATGTACCGGACACCCCAGCCTACGCCATAACGTGCATGGACAAAGGATTTTGTTATCCAGAAACTCATACTGTTTTTAGGAACGGTGACCAGGCGCTTGCCTTCAACGGCGTACCCGTAAGAGGTTGTATTCCCTGCCTTCAGATAACGCGTGTCGTAATAAGCATATGAGGCAATAGCCTGCCAGTCGTCGGTTATATTCAGCCGGGCTGACCACTCGAGCCCACGGTTTCTTTGCAGTCCGACCTGCTTGAGTACGGTATGGCCGGTGTCGCCGTCTATCACAGGAATATTGATGTTTGACCGCCTGAGGTCGAAGAGAGAAAGCGTCATCTGAAGTCGGTTTTTGAAGAAGTTGTACTTTGCGCCAAATTCTTTGTTATCGGTTTCCTGCGGTTGCAGTGCTGCGTTGCTGGCAGCCAGATCGAAGGATTCTCCAGCCGGCTGGAATGAGCGCGTCCACGAAAAATAATAGGACTGGGTATTTGTCGGCTGCCAGACGATCCCTGCGCGAGGGCTGAAACTGGTATCTGTCCGTGCCAACGTCGGCTGGACTGGATAAGCCTCTGGCCTTGTGGTCTGTCGGAAGTAATCCCAGCGCAGGCCCAACAGAGCTTTCCAATGACTGCCGAGTGAAATCATATCCTGCATGAACGGGCCGACTGTACCAAAATACCCGGTTGTATTCGTATACAGATCCCCCGGAGAGAGGTTGGCATCAGCGGCGGTATATGTTGGCAGAACCGGATTGAAAATTGAAATGTAGGTGTCGCTGAATACATGATCCGCGCGGCGTTGATATTTATACTGTTCCGAAATTTCTATCCCAACGAGAAAGCGATGTTTGAAAGGCCCTGTTCTGGCATCAACTGTTAACTGCAACTGGTTGGACCAGCCGTGTTCATCGCGGTGGGTGTCCTGGTGATCCGGGTTATACGTACCGTAATGGGGACTGCTCGGATTAGTATATTCTGTCTGGACGATTGTGCCGTAGCGTTGAAGCCAAAAATTATAGTCGCGGAATGCGTTAGAAAGCTCAATGCCGTTGCCGAAATCATGTTTTATGGTCACCGTCGTATTCCAGACCTGCGATTCAGCCCAATCCGCGTCGCGGGCGTTGGCCGCGCCGTAATAGGCTGAGCGAGGGACATCGGCCGGGAGACCGTTCCAGGAGGGGATACCATTGTCAGCAAGACGACGATCATAGAGATAGCTGCCCTGAAGCAGCACACTGGTTCGTCTGTCCGGTGTTGTCCATTGCAGCGACGGGGAAATTGTTTTGCGATCTATGAATTGTTGCGCCCGGTAGCTGTCTGAGCTTTCTATTGCGCCTGTGACCCGGAACGCGATGTTGTTATTCTGGAATACATGACCAAAATCGCCGCTACCGCGCACATCATTAAAGCTGCCATAGGAGAAGTCGACTGATCCGCCTTCCGTACCTGGTTTTTTAGTAATCATGTTGACGAGCCCGCCAGAAGAGCCTCGTCCATAAAGAACCGAGGCTGGCCCCTTGATGACTTCTACACGCTCGTAATTCGACAGATCACGAAAATACTGTGCGTCATCGCGAAATCCATCGATGTAGAAATCACCTTGATTGACAAAGCCGCGTATTGTTTCTTGGTCGCGTTGTCCATCACCCGTCTGGTAGCCAATTCCCGCGATATTTCTTAGTACGTCGGCAAGCGAACGCGCATTCTGGTCCTGCATGACCCGAAGCGGAACAACGTCGATGGTTTGCGGAATATCGCGCAAATTTGCCTTGATCTTGATGGCGCTAACTTGAGAGACGATGTAGCTGTGCGAATTGCCCGTGACCGTTATCCGTTCAGTTCCGCCCTTCGCGGTTGGGGTGGAAGCGGACGTTGCGCCCTGCTTTTGGCTGAGTTTGGGCTGTTTGTTTCCTGCTGGTGGCCGCACATGCTTGGGTTCCGCAGGGTGGGCCGAGCCGGCACTTACATCACCGGTTTCCGCAGCATTGGTGAGCGTAACGGGCATTGTGCATAGCATAACTCCCGCCACCAGATAATGATGTTTTCTTTTGCGCAGCCGTAGCATGGAATGTCTGGTCCTCTTTTTTGCTAATAACAATTAGTCGCACAAAATGCGGATGCTTATGGCTCTCATAAAGGGCTATTAGAATACTTCCTGATCAAGCCAGGGATTGTACTGCTGGAGTGTCCGTCTCTCTTCCGCTTTAAAACGGCTTGGAGGCGAAAGCGGAAATTCACCCATCGCGGTGAGTTTCAGGAGGCGTCCAAGATGATCAGCTATTACTGGAACCTGATAGATGTCGGGGTAGGAGGCGACGTCGTAAGAGGCAGTTGGGGGAAAGTAGCGCGCTTCAAACCCTGGTCGGAATACGGAATCCCATACATTCAGAGACTGACCACCATTGGCTGATTTCCCGCTGAAAATAGCGTAACTTGGTAGAGATTCAGGCCTGTCGACCAAGGCGCGGTGTACGAATTCATCGACTTTTTCAATGACCAGGCTATCAGCTCCGGCATCGCATGCGTTACGCGCTTCTTTGAAAAGCGTAAAAGCCTCCGCGAGTGTTGTGCCGACACGGCCTGACTGCCCTCCTTGGGGCGTGTAGCCGAGATGGGTCATCACGCGAATATTCTGAGCTGAAAGGGCGGAAACTATGTCAAAAATCGCCTCGTTGCAGACTTCTATTTTTACAACGTCGGCCCCCGCGTCAATCATCCGGCTCGCGCTGGTAAGGGCGATGGTTTTGTCGCGCGTGGAGCCGTCTGGCATGTCGGCAATAATGAAAGGTGGATGAGTATCAAATGAGCGTCTTACTTCGCTTGCAACTTCCCGGACAAGATTGACCATCATATCCAGCAGGAGAGGTTGCTCGCCCTCTGAAACGCGCGTTGAAGAGCGGCCCAGGTGCGTCATAAGGTACGAATCCGAGACCATGACGCAGTCGATACTCGCGGCCATTTGTAGAAACGGACTATCTGCAATCGCTAGAGCAAGCGCTCTGACTTCATAATCCCGATATAGATTGAGCTTAATGGGCTGGCGTGCTGGCTCGATGGACAGGAGGGTGCCATTCCCTGCTTTACTTATGAACATCACATATATCTCCCACGAAGCGCCTTAGGCAGCGACAAAAACCATCTTGGGTGGAGCATGGCGCAAAAACTTCTGGTGCGAGATTGTCCAGCCATAGGCTCCAGCCAACGGAAATAGTGCGATGTCGCCAATGCCAATTTTCTGACACGGGACATCGCGTGCGAGTACGTCCTTTGGCGTACAAAGCTGACCGACAAATGTGCAGTTAACGCTCGTAAGCTGATGTCGATTGCGTCCGGACTTCGGTATCACAGTAACAGGATGACTGTGGCTCTGTGCAGCAGGAGTCCGGAAATGGTGCGTTCCGCCATGACAGATAGCGAACCATGTGCCGTGGCTTTGCTTCAGGTCGATAATTTCGGCCGCATAGAAGCCACAGGAGGCGGTCAGGTAACGCCCGAGTTCGAAACGAATACACGGTGCCGCTGGTATCTGTTGCAGCATTTCCCGTAAACGGGCCATCATGCCCACCCAGTCCGGCTGCTGCTCCGGCTCCGTATAGTTGACGCCGATCCCACCGCCGACATTGAGAATCTGGACTTCCGAATCGGCCATGCCACGCCACGTGCGGAATTTCTTCAGATAATGAAAAAGAAGAACCGCATGAGCGTCCATGTCCAGATGGTGGGACAGGGCATGTAAATGGAAGCCTGTCAAGCGTAGTTTTGTCGATCTGTGGATATAGTCGAGGCAAGCGTTAATCTGTTCTTCGTCGATACCAAAGGGTGATGGGCCGCCCGCCATCATCAGCTTTGTTCGGATATCGGCGTTGAGCAGTGGGTTGATCCGTAGCGCGACGTTAACGGGATATCCCTGCGCAAGTGCCTCAATCCGCTTTATTTCGTTGAAGCTTTCTACATGAATGGTGTCTATGCCCCTGCTGATGGCGTTGATGAGCTCGCTGTCAAGTTTTCCGGGGCCGCCGAAAATGATGCGTGCGTTAGGGGCGTGAGCGGAAACCCAGTTCAGTTCGCCGCCGGATGCGACTTCGAAACCATCAAGAAGGTCGGCCAGTACGCGCAATATTGGAGGCTCGGCATTTGCCTTGACAGCATAAAATAGTTCGCACCCGTCTGGCATTGCGGTGCGTGTTCTGATTGCATGATTTCTAAGTGCATCAAGATCATAAAAATACGCGCAAAGGGGGTCTTTTTCCTGTTTCCGTTCGGCTTCAAGCCGTCTTAGCACATGTTCGGATGGCCAGACCTGCATTATCAGCCTCCGAATATCATCGGGTTGCCGACGGAAATGGAACGGGCCTCCCGATCAGGGCGTTGGTGAAATCGCGTGAGCAGTAATGTTTTTGCTGGCAGAGGGCCTCCTTTAAGCAGAGGAAGGAGGCGCGATTCACTTTCGATCGTGCCATATTCCCTTTGATAATCTGCGATCGTGTTTGCAACGCAATGCCATAGTTTCGTCCTGAGGCCATCTCGCCCATTGGCGAGATGGCGGATAGCTTCACCGAGATGGTTGACGAAAAGGCAATACGCCACGCGCTGCCAGCCGGCGTCCTCTGTGTACTCCATGGAACGTCGGGCAGCGTGGCCCAGACTATCTAATGGCCGGGCGCGGGGGGTACGTTTTGTCCCTTCCAGGTCTCGTAAGTAGATTGTTCGAGGATATTTTCCGACTACGCCAACGACGACGTTCTGAAGATGGGGTTCGAAGACGATGCCCTCATGGAACAGGCAATACAATATAGGCGGTACAAGGGCGGTTACGTAAACATCAAACCAGGCCAGTCTGTCCGCGTCGTTCGTTCCGACGATATGATTGAGCCAGTTACTGCCGCAGACCGGCGAAGAAAAAAGCCCTCCAGCGACAAGCGGTGTTTCGCCGGGATCAAGGGAATGTAAAAAGGACTCACGCAGAATAGTGCCGAAACCCTCGATTAAGGTCTGGCGTTCATTGGAATCAAAATGCGGCGCATCAATGGAATAGCTTGCAGGTTCACCCAAAACTCTCAAGTGTGGAAACTGCTTTTCTCGTGTAGCTCTGTCGTGATTAAGCCAGGATGTGATGGCGACCGCGCTTTCAAGTTCATACGCGGCGTTCTTGCGCACACAATTTGTCATGCGCACATGCAGCGATAGTTTCAGGAAATAGAGATCATGCGGATTGATAATCGTCCGGACTGACGATGTCGCCCGGTAGGGTTTGGCCAGTATACCGAGATCACGCAGCCAGCCTTCAGAAAATGCGCGGGTTACGGCCGGCTCATGTAGAAGCCACTGGGCCTGGATGGGGTGAACCGGGATTACGATCCGACTGGCGCCGGGCGTGGCGGCAGGCATGGCATGTTCGAGAAACTTGTTACAGGTTCCAGCGGCGACCTCATATGTCCAGAGAAATTGAGGCTCAACTTCTACATAATGGAGGTCGAAGCTCTGTCTTGTTTCCGGTGCATAGTGCGCGAGCAGATCGATATCGATCCCTTCACGGCTTTTAGGTGTGGGATGCGACGGGTGTCCGAAAAGGAGGTTACTTTCAGAGTTAAAATAGGTTTGTACCGCCTCGTTGTCTCTCATGCCGGGGAGCGGGGAGGAAAGACGATGCGCAACCAATCGTTCTGTGACCGCGACGCTGTTACGGGTCTGGTCCATGATTTCGCTATTGGGCGACGCATTCGAGAGCGTGGCGGTCTCGGTATAGACGATTGTTGCCACGTCCTCCCATGTCTGAGCTGTGAAACGCCGCCCAACTTTTCGGAAGACCGGCGTGGTGCACGTGTAGTCATGCAATGGCGCTATTGCTTCAACGCCCACCATTAAGACAGAGCGGTCCGAAAGCGTAATGTGCAGTATCCACGGCACTCTGTTCAGCACGGCTGGCAGCGGTCCTAGTATAGCGGGCCGGGACAGGCCGTGCTTTTTACAGGGAGCCGCAACCTCGCGACAGAAGCACCGGAGAAGTGCGGCAATGGCGGCCTCTTCGGCGAGCGCGCGCGCCTCGGTCGGTTTGTACTGTGTGTTCATGACCTGTTGCAGCATGAGTCTATCTCGCATCTAGCAAGGTTTTGGTCTCAGCGTGCCGGTAAGCTCCTAGAGCGAGCGCCACCGGAAATAGACCGACAAGTGCCGAGGCGAACAAAACGTCCGCCGTTCCTCTCAAGCTTGCCACTTCGCCTGCGCCGACACCGGCTATTACGGTGGCTATTTTCCCGACGCTGTCGAAAAGACCGAAATTTCGTCCCGCGTCGTGGTGACTGATCCGGTCTGCGACAAGAATATTGAGTGTGAGGTAGCCTAGCGTCATTCCAATGCCCATCAGCGCGCGGGCGGCTATGAACCCCGGCAAAGAGGCGCTCAGAGCCTGGGCTGCAAGCGTTGCCGCCAGGATGGTGCATCCGACGGCGAACCATCGTAGAATGTCCGTCTGTCGCCGTAAGAAACGACCCAAGGGCACGAAGGTAAACAGGTAGACGACGTGTGGAAGGCCGAATAACCACCCTGCCGCGCTGGCCCCTACGTGGAACTGGGAGATGCAGTAGGGAACGAGATAGGGAAAACTTCCGATGAGCATCACCGTGAAGCCCGCATCCGCTGCGAGAATGACTGCCAGTGACACGGACCTGCGTTTCGAGAGTTCGGCGGACGGCTCGGGGGAGCCCGGCTGGTGCACAGGCCCCGAAGGCAGGGACAAGCTTAGAATGGCTGCGATAGCGGGCAGAATTGCGCCCCACAGATAGATGCGCTGCGCGGACAGCCCCTGGTCAATCATCAGTCCGATCATCATGGGTGAGAGGATCAGGGCGAGCCGGGCTGTTGCCTGTGTCAGATGCAGCCCTTCGGCCAAAGCACCGCGCGGCAGATTTCCGGCAAGATAGGCGTTGCTTGCGGAAAATGTTCCCCCGAGTAGTCCCTGCAAGCCCAGAGCAATCGCAAAGATGGGTACGGTGGGAGACAGTCCCGCAAGCACGAAACTGAAGCAAAGACCGACCTGCGCGCGCATGAGCAAGGGCTTACGGCCGTATCGGTCTGAGAGGTGTCCCCAAAGCGGTGCGGACAATGCGAGACAGAGTGTGGGGACCACATAGAGCCAGCCGACCAGCCAAGTATCAGACGCTGGCGTGATTGCACGCAGCGTCATGGACAGGAAAGGCGGCATACCCATTGCGCCGAATGCCGCGGTAAAATGACAGACAAGGACTACGGTCAGGACGCGTGCCGGGGACATAACTTCTACTGCGCCCTAAGGAAATTGGGCGCGCTCGTTCCGTAAAACTTGTTGATATCGGAGGCATGTAGGGTCGAGCGGCTTTCGAGAGAGGCCGCGCGCAGAAGATATTTGATAGGAAGGAAGGCAGGTTCAATCAGATGCGCGCGAATGTCTGCCGTATCCAGCCCTTCGGCATCCAGTTGGGTCAGGTGCCGGTGAATCGCGAGCCGTAGTATCTGGTAATAAGGTTCGGGGGATACGCGCAGATTTTTCGCCAGACCCTCGATAATAAAAGCCAGATTAAGCTGAAACGTAATCGTGGTGACCATTTGAGCCAGGCCAGTGCTATCAGAGCCAGCAATGCGTGGATCGCAAAGGTCATTTATCAGCGGAACTAGATCAGGTGCCGCGTGCGCCAGCCGTGTGCGTTCGATCCGCGGTGAATCGTTATCTTTCAGCAGAAGGCGAAGTCTTGCAGCGTTTTCATCGAAAAGAACGACGCTGTTCTGCTGGTTGGCTTCAAGGGCGATGCCGTAGCGTGCCCACAGCCGGAGATGAACGGACAGCATCAGTTCAATATATGTAGCAAGGAACTGCGCGACATTTCCGCTGAAGTGCTCGTCGATCAGATGCAGGATCAATGGGCGGGTGTCGCTCATTTCCGTCATGAACGATGCAACTGGAACGGGATGCGTGCCCGCCATCGCAGAAGGGTAGCGCCGGAGGATAAAGCTCAGGAAGCGGTGGTTGGAATGACATCCACCACAGCTTTCATCCGTCAGAAGCAGGCGCTCTCCAATGGCGCGGTCCCTGTCTCCAATGCGGCCGAGCAGCGATTGGATGACATTCCCGTCCTGGATCGTATCAGGCTTGATGGCGCGCAGGTTGAGGTGCCCGAGCGTACGGATCGCGAGCGGAAGTTTGATATGCAGTCCGGGTTCATCAACAATACTCAGTGCGCGCACAGAAAGTGTTGGCGTGACTTCAACGGCGGATAGAGGGGCTACGATGGCTTTGTCGCTCAGGCCTGCTTCCTGCAGGGCTACGGCAATACGTTCGCCCCGCATGAATGGGTGAACGGGTAGAAGAACATGATCCGAGGCTAGCAAAGGATCAAGCCCAACTTGCTCAAAGTCTGGCCATATGGCTGGGCGTTCGCCTTGGTTGATGAAATCCTGCTTTGGCAGCGCGAGCCAGTCCAGCTTGAAACTTCCGCCGTATTCCGGTCCGTAGGAGATAAGATCGGACGCGTTAAAGCCAACTTTTGCACGAGCGGTCGGGTAAAACGGGTGATCGGAGAATGCACCGTAACGATCGTGCCGCATCATGGCGCGGTGCCATGTCGGATGTTGGGCCAGCGTCGTATCCTGCTCTGCGGGCTGGTTCTGCGCGGCGTCGCAGAGCATGGCATGTTCGATAGCCGTCAGGCACTCTTCTCGAAAGGCCTCCAGGTTAGCGCGTTGCTCCTCATCGAGACCCGACGAAAATATCTCCACAATTTCGGTCAGGCTTGTGATCGGCCTGACGCTTTCCTCGGTCGTCCATGACAGAGGCAGAGAGGCCACCCGCCACTCCTGCATGAAACGACAGGGCAGAACGGGGATATGGATTGTTCCCCGCCCCAAGTGCTTTGACAACCAGAAAACGGCGTTGGCCGCAGGCGGAAGGAGCGCCGGCGCGTCCTCTGCGCCGACTATGCGCCCGCCGGAGATAAGTCCACGAAAATCCTCTCGGATAAAGGCATCTATAACGCGGGTGGCAATGCGCGCGCCATGTTGGCGCGCGGAACAGCCATCTTGATATCTCGCCTCTATTGTGACGGACCTGTCCATGACGGCTTCCTTGTTCTATTGAGAAAACACTTGTTCTGTTAAGCGAAGGTACTCTGACCCTGCGGGTTCGTTTCGCGTTTATCCGGATTTCCGGCAGTCGCCTGCGTCCAATGCTGCCGGGGAGAGCGAAAAGCGGACTCGGTCGAGGCAATCACGTCGCGCACGTTCAAGCTGCGTTTCGTGAGATGCGATAAGATGCAGCGCTCCTACGTAGTCCTTGTTGGAATGCGTGATCTCGATGTGTTCGCCCGAATGGCGCAGGGCCTGATACCAACACCAGACGGCCCCATTGTCTTCCTTGTTTTCGACGAAGGACGGAGGCGCATCGCGCAGATAGCCGCTCGTATCAGCCGCCAGATAAATCGTCTCTGCCGTTGAGGTTGTGGTGCAGCGCGGGATGACCTCGGCCAGAGCATGTCCCAGATGAAGGTCAAGAATAGCCGAGAACCAGTTGCCATGGGTCAGTCGGTCCAGGAGAAATTCGTCACCATCGCCGAGACTGCGATAATTGATCTCGACCAATACGGGGCCGTCGGCGGTTGCGATAAACTCGCTATGGCAGGCGCCCAGTCCGATACCAAACTGGCGAATTTGCGCGACTGCCGCGTCGCGATACTGCCGACCCACCGGGCCGTTCCACCGAGCGGAAAGTTCCACAAAATGGGGGAGGGGGGAGAGTGCGACATCAAAACCGCCTACAGCGTGGAGGGCTCTGCCATCGCCCAGCGTTTCCAGTGAAAAAAGCGTACCTTCCAGGAAGCGTTCGAGTAAGATTTCCGAACGGCCTTTGGCGGACATTTCCTCGACAAAGCGTTTCAGGCTGGCCAGGTTATCGCATAAACGAACGTCTATGCTTGCTACCCCTTCGCATGGTTTTGCAACGATTGGAAAAGGAATAAAAGCTGGCAGAGATGCGTTGCATGAAACCCGACAGTTCCATGGCGTCGGCAACCCGAGCGCGGACATGCGGCGCCGCATTTCCGCCTTGTTTTTTGCCGCCAGACAGATACGCTAGTCTTTCGTTGGCAGACGAAACCAGCTTGCGGCTAAAGCCGCAGAGGTTTGCAAATGATCGCTGTTGGAAAAGATGGCTGCGGGAACGGTCGCGTGCTCGCCAAGGCACGCAATCACTGCCAGCGGGTTGAACACATCGCACGGCCACACCTGTGCCTCTGCATTGTCTCGTATATTTTCTGATGTTCTGTCGTAATGGTCGGTTAACACAATGACCTGATAACCCTTGGCACGTGCTGCGGGAATGAACCCGTCAAAAACAGCCGGATGAGGGACATGTGCCAGTATGACCAACGGGTTATCGTTATTACGCATCGCGTTTTCCGATCCAGCATTAGACTCATCATAAGATGAGAATGACTCGTAATCGCACGAGTGGCGCTGTGTCAATTTATTTCCGACTCACATTGTCGCCAGCGCGACTTTGGCAGAATGTGTTCTCGTCGCGTTTTGAGCGACATCCACTCACCTATGTAGCCAGGTTCAGGAGTTATTAATTTATTGAACAGAGCGAGACGTTGTGATTCACAGGCTTGCCGAGAGAGAGGGGGCCTGTGTTGATGTGTTTATGCCGTCTGAGAGCCAGGTGGCGCGGATTGAGCCATTTTTGCTTCTGGCACACGAAATATCACGCGTGGATGACCGGCATGTTCTGAGCAGGATCGTTTGTGTGATCCGCAACGGCCTTCAGTGGGAAGACACTCCGAAAGCGTATGGTCCGAACAAGACTTTGTATAATCGCTTCATCCGGTGGAGCCGCCTCGGTGTCTTTGATCGGATATTCATCGCCCTGATAGAGCAGGCTGGCCGTTCGAAAGCGCCTGATGATCGATGCCACACATCTCACAGCGCACCGGACATCGGCATCCACGCTCAAAAAGGGGCTTTTTCTCCACCATATCGGGCGGACAAAGGGCGGCCGGAACTCAAAACTCCATGCCGTGTGCGATGGCCAGGGCCGGTCGAGGCCGAGCGGTCCGCGCTAAAGCGCCGGCAGATCCTTGCATTCGGTCATTCCGCTAGCCAGCCCTTGTCGAGCGCGACCGGATCGTAAACGAACGTGACCGAGGGGTCGGGCAAGACTTCCTCATTCTCATCCCCGGTCCCGCAGCGCGCGAGCAGGTCACGGATGATGCCAAGACGCGCGGCCGGCTTGTTGTCGGTCCTCACTACGACCCATGGCGCGAAGACGCTATGCGTGCGGGCCAGCATGGCGTTGCGCGCCTTCGAGTACTTCTCCCAGTTCCTGGTGGCCTTGCGGTCGAGCGGGCTGTTTGTCCACTGCTCGAGCGGATCGTGGTCGCGGTCCCTGAGGCGGCGCTTCTGCTCATCCTTGCTGATGTCGAGGTAGTATTTGAGGATGGTGAAGCCCGAGTGCGCGAGCAACTGCTCGAACAGCACGACGGTGGTCATGAACTCCTCGTATTCATCTTCAGTGCACAGCCCCATGACGTGCTCGACCCCGGCGCGGTTGTACCAGCCTTGATTGAACAGCACCACGTCCCCCGCGACGGGCAGGTGGCGGCACCAACGCTCGAAATACCATGCCTTGCGATCGTCTTCGCTCGGCAGGCCGAGTGCAACAACACGCGTGGCGCGCGGGCTCATGTGCTCGACGATGCGCTTGATCGTGCCGTCCTTGCCGGCCGCATCGCGCCCTTCGATGATGATCAGCAGTTTGCGTTGGTCGGCTATGACTTGCCGCTGCATGCAGCTCAGCCCGATCTGCAATTGCCTGAGTTGCTCTGTATAGGACGCGAGGCTGGCATCGGAGTGGGTCACGTCGGTCTCCCTCGCTGCCGCGTTCCACCAGCGCGGGATTTCGCGCTCGTGCTCCAGCCGTCGGTGGGCACGGTGCAGCAATTGGTGTCGCGATCGGTTGGCGCTTGCGAGCCGCCGAGCCAATTCGGCGATCAACTCCGGCTCGCAATCGGAAAGCCATGCCGGCCCGGCCGACGCCGTTGCGAGATCGTGAAGCGCGCCAAGCGTGTCCTGCAGCTTGCCGAGAAGCTTTTCATGCTTCATGGCGGATAAGCGATCCTCCGGCGTCGCGGCAAGCGCGGCAAAGAAGCCGACCGAATAGCGCAGCTTCTTCACGGTCAACCGCAGGTGATGCAGATCGTGATCGCTCATGGCGCGCAGATGCCGGCCGGTGTGGTGCAGCTTGTGCCGACACCGTTTCAGGACGCTTGCCGCAAAGACGGGCAGACGGTCGGGCGCGGCTTGGCGGACCATATCGGATGCTGCGCGCCGACTCTCCACCCAGATCGCCAGTTCGAACAGCAGGCTTTGGAAGTCCTCACCGCGCAATCTAGTCCCGGCTGCGATCACTTCGGCATCGCGCCGCCTGGTCAGCTCGGAAGCGAGCCGCGCACCGATGGCACTTTCGTATGAACCGGCCGGCGCGTCGTGCGCCGAAATCCGCTCCAGCAGGACATGCAGGTCGCGAGCCGGTCCGAGCGCATCGGCCGCTTGCTTAAAGCGCGCGCGGAAGTCTGTTGCGCCAACCCTGTCGATCACCTTGCCGAACAGGGCCAGCGCGGCGCGCAGCCGACGGAAGGCGACACGGCATTGGTGGACCGCCTCGTTATCGTGGTGTTCGGCGACGAGCGCATAGTTCCCGAGCACCTGCTCGAGACAGTTCCAGCATATCTCCTGAAAGGCGGCGGGAACATCCTGATCACGCGAAACGGCCACCGGGCGTGCCCGGGCTGTCTGCGGTGGATGCCCCGTGGCGAGCGCCAGGCATCGCTGCGCCTTTGCTTCGATCGACCAGCGCAGGTCCGGGCCCGGTCGCAATGCCAGCGCCAGCCTCAGACAATCGACGGCATCACCCTCGCCAAGTTCGAGTTCGAGTTCCGAGATCGTCTCCGTTTGCCCGGATGCCTCGATCGAGCCAACATCGAATGCGGCTTCGATCAGCGAGCGGCCGTGGCGAACCAACCGGGTCCGCCGTTCCACGCTGGTCGTTGCCACCACCGAAAATTCGCCGCCCGCGAGAAGCGCGGCAATCACCCCCCGCTGCGACGCGGAGAACAGCATCAGGTCCGGCCGATCTCCGGTTGCCGGTACCGTCCACTCGGTTCGTTCGATGCAAGAACCACCCGTCGGTGAACACTTGAATGTCTGCTCCCGATGAGAGCCGCTGAAACGCAACCGCAGGCTTGCGCCGGCACTCTGTAAGCGGTTGTCCGGCGTATCGAAATAGGTGGTGCTAATCTGGGCGATCCGTTCATCGCCCGACAGCAACGCATGAGATCTTAGTGATTTCAGCCGCGCTGGACTGGCGAGCAGTTTGATCTCGGCTTCAGCCCCTTTAATTTCATACCGGTCTACGCGGCGTGATATCATGGCCTAACAATCACCTCGTAAGCGCCAAGCAGGCGCGTAATCTTCTCAACGGATGCTTGACGAAGTCCCGGTGGACCTTGGCGACGAGCGTCTTGCGTGTCCCGGAATCGTAGCGACCACGCAACTCGCCAAGCGCATCGGGCGGAGCCACGACGATCAGACCGTTGGCGGCGTCCGCGACGTTGGGCAGCGCTTCGGCCGCCCCTGCGAGGAGGCGAGCCCCATTGCCTTGATGCGGATCGCTTTTCGAGAACGTGTTTCGGCCCGGATAGCCTGAGGCGAAGCCCAGCCCCGGCGCGCCCCAGAGCAGTTCGCAATTGGGAGTGTTTTCCATCTGCCGATGGCCAATCACGCGCAGATCGGGGCGGGCCTGATCGCCATGGTTCTTCGGCAGAGGCATGTGTGAACCATCGGCAACCACAACCACCATGTCATGGGGTAGTCTCATGGCATTTGCTCCCGGCCAAGCTTGGCTTCATCTTGCTTTGATCGTGGCCCGCCGGCGAGATTACCGGACGCAGAGTTAGGCTTATGACGGGTATATGATCTCTTTTACGCGGCTTTGGCCTCGAAAGCGAGAGCGCTGATACTTCCGAGATAGGTGTGGTGCCGTGTTGGCCAACTTTGTCGCTAGAGCATTTCGGCCTTCAGGCTCTTGAAAAAGGTCTCGACCACGGGCTGTCGTAGCAGTTTTCCTTGCCGGACATGGACGGTGTTACGCTGTATTCCGACAATTTTTTTGGAAATCATGGAAGTAATATTGGCTGCGGCGATCAGAATGGAAAATACAGCCGGGTGGTGGATTGCGTAGACGCACCGCCATATCGCCGTGCCCTAATAATGAGGTCCTTTTTCATCCTGTCACTGGTGGCCCAACCGGTAACGCTGCGGCTGAACAGGTCAATGACGGCCGCAAGGTAAAGCCAACCTTCGCTGGTCCAGATATAACTGATATCGCCTGCCCATTTCAAATTGGCGACCTCAGCCATGAAGTTGCGGTGCAGAATGTTGTTCGCAGAACCACGGGAGTGCCGACTATCGGTCGTGACCTTGTGCCGATGCGTGCGTACTGGACGAATACCGTTGGCTTCCATCAGTCGCCCCACACGACGCTCACCAACCCCAAGCCCAGCTTGCTTGAGCTTCATGGTCATCCGCGGACGGCCATAGGTCCGGCTGCTCAGGACATAGTGCTCACGGATATGCGCGAACCTCGTGTCTTTTGGTTCGCGAAGAGCGGCGTGGCTTTTTTAATATTTCCCTTTCATCCCGCAGGGCGCGGTTTTCCAGGCGAGGGTGCTCGTTCTCCAGGACAAGGTCCGTCTGCGCTTCAGGCTCTGTCACTTCAGTGACACTCAGGCCGTAATTATTCCCGAAACAGAAGCCAGACGAATGAAGCTGGATACCGATGTCCGCTTATGGGCTACTGTGGATGATAGTGAACTACGATATTTTCGAACAATCTCATGCTCTGGAAGATCGCGTCTCTCATGGTCGTTTCAGCCAGACGTCTGTTGAACATCTTGCTCGTATCATCAAAAAATACACTCAGAATACAGGCCTGGGATTGCAAAGCAGAGTTGGCCCGGCCTCCCAGAGAAGATTTTCACATTTTTTTGAGCGCGTAAAACCTTGAGAGGTGCAATAAAAGCGGATCTGAAAAAAAAGAAAGATGACTATAGAATGTCCTCAGAACAGTCTGCCAGACGCGCTGCATGGCGACCCGAAACATTGGCGCTGCATGGTGACACATGGCGGTGTGATCCCGCCACCGGGGCTGTTGCTGTTCCTATTTATCAGACCTCGTCCTACGAGTTTCAGGACACAGCCCATGCTGCACGCCTTTTCGCCCTGCAAGAGATGGGACATCTGTACACCCGTCTCAGTAATCCGACGACTGACGTACTCGAACAGCGCCTTGCCGCACTCGAAGGCGGTGCAGCAGGTCTCGCGGTTGCTTCCGGTCAGGCAGCCACGACCTATTCGGTATTGAACATTGCCCAAAGCGGAGACAACATTGTCAGCTCGACCGATCTGTACGGCGGCACATGGGCGCTGTTTGCAAACACACTGAAGCGCCTTGGGATAGAAACACGTTTTGTCGACCCCGCGGACCCGGAAGCCTTTGCTCGCGCGACTGATGAACGGACCCGCGCCTATTACGCCGAGACGCTTCCTAATCCGAAGCTGGAAGTCTTTCCTATACGCGAAGTTGCTGAAATCGGACGCAGGCTGGGTGTTCCGTTGATTGTTGACAACACAGCTGCCCCGGTTATTGCCAGACCCCTGGACGATGGGGCTGCGATTGTCGTTTATTCCACCACAAAATACATCGGCGGGCATGGCACATCGCTTGGCGGAATGATAATTGATGGCGGCAACTTTCCGTGGGAAGCACATGGGGAGCGCTTTCCCCTGCTGACGCAGCCTGACCCGGCCTATCACGGCGCCGTCTGGACCGAAGCAGCCAAACCTCTGGGGCCTGTCGCGTATCTTCTGCGTGCTCGTGGCGTGCTGGCGCGCGATATAGGCGCTGTATTGTCGCCCTTCAATGCGTTTCAGTGTATTCAGGGAGTTGAGACCCTTCCCCTAAGAATGAAGCAGCACTGCTCTTCCGCCAGGCTGGTTGCTGATTTTCTGGCCGGACATGAGAGCGTCTCCCGCGTGATTTATCCAGGTCTCCAGAGCGGAGAATCCCGTCAACGTGCCGATCGTTATCTGCATGGTGGATATGGCTCATTGATCGGCTTTGAACTTGCGGGCGGAGTTGAGGCTGGTCGTCGCTTCATTGACTCGCTGGAGCTCTTTTATCATGTCGCCAATATTGGGGACGCCCGCAGTTTGGCCATCCATCCAGCCTCAACAACCCATTCGCAATTGACACCTGAAGAACAGGTGATGACAGGCGTCACGCCAGGTTATGTGCGACTGTCGATTGGTCTGGAACATCCTGATGACATTCTTGCCGACTTGAAACAGGCCCTGGCCCGCGCTTGAGCCTACAGTCGTAAAAAAGGTAAGCGCTCACTGAAACAGAGGTGATGTTGCAGATGGGGACGGTCTCATCCTCGCGCATTCCGTCCGGGGACCGTCCGCAACATCATCTCTATCTGGTTCAGTGCGTCATTGTTGCGCCAGCCGTCTGGCTGTGACCCCGAACGACCGTGCTGTCGATCATGTGCTGCCAGTCATCGGTCAGACCGAGTTCAACCAGCGTTTCCAGCAGAGCGTCCCAGACGCCTTGCTCTACCCATCGACGGAACCGCACGTACACCGAGTTCCATTTTCCGTAGCGCTCATGCATGTCCCGCCACGGACAGCCGACACGCAGGACATAAAGCATTCCGTTGAGAAATAGACGATTATCCTGCGCTGGTCGGAACCAGCGGCCACGTTCAGGCGGCAGCAGATTGCCAATAATCGCCCATTCTTCGTCCGTCAGGTCGCCACGCATTCAAAGGTCTCCGCAAAGACCAGCTTTGAATCACATCTCCAACAACCTGAAAAGGTCTTTTGTCAACAGAACCTAAGCTAGGGGAGTCTGTTTCAGCAACTCCCGAGGATGGATGCCCGAAAAGATATCCGAATATAAGCGAAGAAAGCGGGATGGTTGTATGGCATATCATTGTTTTGACAGTTATTGACATTTCAAGTATACGCTCTGCGATTCTCGAACGACAAAGTATCACGTTCAATGGCGGACCTGTCGTCAGCGCGCGGCAGATGTAAGGACAGAATATCTGGTGAACGACCCAGGCACAGCGACTTCGGAAGAGCGGATGCGCTCCCATGTGCCGGATGCTATCGGCCCGATGTTCCGTATTTTACGGCTCAGCGTGGTGTGGCGAGGGCGGCTGGGACGTGAGCTGGCAGAACTCGGTGCTGGTGTGGCCAACATGCGACGCCTTGCCCGTCTTACCTTTCTCTTTGAAGACGCGACGCAGCGGGAGCTAGCGGTGGCGATGGATATCGACACCTCGGCTCTAGCCAAGTTACTCGAATTGCTCGAAAAGGCAGACTATATCCGTCGTAAGCTTGATCCGACAGATCGTCGCCTGAAACGGATATTCCTGACCGACGGCGGTCGGGTGGCGTGGGAGACCTATAAACAGACGACATCAAAACTCGAGACAAATCTGACTGCCGGGCTCGACAGGGGAGTACGCTCTCATACCGGGAGAAATAGACGATGTTATCCTGAACGTCGCACGCCTGCGATGAGAAGGATAGGGGCTGCTGCTGATTCGAAAGGATACCAGCGTTGCACGACAACTCTGCGTAATTATCCGGCGCTAGGCGCTGGCGTGGTTATGTGACAATGATATTACGATGATCAGTGGAAGGTTTTCCAATGCCAGGGCAGGAGTCCATTGAGGCGCGGGTCTGCCTTCGTAATTTCGGTAAAAACGGCAGTCACAGATAGCGGCAAGTTACGACCGCAAGACAGGAATTCGGAGAGATAGGCCAATGACTAAGAAAAATCCCATCAAAATTGCGATTGCAGGCGTGGGCAACTGCGCAAGCGCGCTCATTCAGGGTATCCATTATTACGCGGCGCGCGACGGCGAGGGCGCACCGGGTCTCATGCATGAGAAAATCGGTGGATTTGGCGCCGGCGATATCGCGGTGGTAGCCGCTTTCGATATCGATGCGCGCAAAGTCGGTCAGGACGTCAACCGTGCAATCTTCGCCGCGCCGAATTGCACCACGGTGTTCCAGGGAAATCTTCCTGATTCCGGCGTTACGGTCAGCATGGGTGCAACGCTCGACGGCATTTCGGAGCACATGCTCCATGCGAACCCGGCGCGTAGCTTCGTGCGGGCGGAAGAGCCTGACGCGACGCGCGCGCAGGTTGTTAACGCCCTGCGCGCCAGCGGCGCTGAAATCCTGTTGAATTACATGCCCGTAGGCTCGACGCAGGCGGCGCGTTTCTATGCCGAATGCGCGCTCGAAGCGGGTGTTGGCTTCATCAACAATATGCCGGTCTTCATTGCCAGCGAGCCGGAATATGCCCGTCGTTTCGCGGCGCGTGGCCTGCCGATCATTGGCGACGACATCAAGTCCCAGCTTGGGGCGACGATCGTTCACCGTGTTCTGACCGACATCTTCGCCCGTCGCGGGGTAAAGCTTGTTCACACCTACCAGATCAACACCGGCGGCAACACCGACTTCCTGAACATGAAAAATCAGGAACGCCTGGTGGATAAGAAAATCTCCAAGACGGAAGCCGTTCAGGCCGTGACCAAGACCCGTCTTGAAGACGAGGACATTCACGTCGGGCCGAGCGACTATGTGCCGTGGCAGAAGGATAACAAGGTCGCCTTCATTCGCATGGAAGGCCAGTTGTTCGGCGATGTTCCGATGAATCTCGAACTTCGGCTTTCGGTCGAGGACTCGCCCAATTCTGCTGGCGTTGCGATCGATATGATTCGTTGTTGCAAGCTCGCGCTGGATGCCGGAGTTGGCGGCGTTCTGGCTGGGCCCAGCGCTTTCCTCTGCAAGCATCCGCCGGTGCAATATACCGATGACATTGCCTGGGCGATGGTGGAGGAGTTCATCCGTGATGCCTCCGCGCAAGCCGCGGCCGCTCCAGCCGTTCGGTCACCGGCTATCGCCTGATGCAATGTCTGATCGTCGCGGCCGGGGAGGGCAGCCGCCTGCGCGCGCACGGGCCGCTCAAGCCGCTCGTGACGCTCGACGGGGTGTCATTGATCGAACGGGTAATTCTGGGGGCGCGCAAAGGCGGGGCAACCGCTTTTATTGTCGTCAGCGGCTATCTAGGCGAGACATTGCGTGCGGCGTTGGATGATTTCGCTGCCCGCACAGGCATCCCGATTACCCACGTCATCAACGATGAATGGAAGCGGGCGAACGGCGTTTCCGTCCTCAAGGCGCGTGATGCATTGGGGGGGCGACCATTTCTGTTGAGCATGTGCGATCACCTTGCCGACCCCGCTATCATTCGCGGTCTGATCGCGGGTAGCCGGAAGCCGGACAGCGTGACACTCGCGACGGATTTCAACATCGTCGATCCCCTCAACGATATCGAGGATGTCACCCGCGTTCGGTGCGAACGCGGGCATATCCGTGCGATCGGTAAGCTGATCGACGATTATAATGCTTTCGATACCGGCTTCTTTCTCGCGACTTCGGCGTTCTTTCCGGCCCTGGAGGAAAGCTCGGCGCTGGGTGATGACAGCATCTCTGGCGCGATGCGTCGTTTGGCCGCACGGGATCTGGCGCTGACGCACGACATAGGTAACCACGTCTGGCTCGATGTCGATGACGGCGTTGCTTACGACAAAGCGCTGACGCTTGTGCGGGAGGGGCGGCTATGAGCGGCGCGACACCCGTGAATGCTACTGGGGCGCTCCCCGTCCGCCGCACGTCGGAGATCGAGGAGGCGACCAACGCCCGCTTCATTCATCCGCTCTCAGCGCGGCTCGTCACTGTCTTCGCCCGTTGGGGGGTCGCGCCAAACGCGGTCTCGCTCACTGGCATGGCGGCTGGGCTTGCGGCTGGCGTGTGTTATGCCGAAGGGACGCGGCCTTACGCCGTCTGCGGGTTTCTGCTGATGCTTGTCTGGCATGTCATGGACGGCGCAGATGGGCAGCTTGCACGGCTTACCGGGAAATTTTCTGCGAGCGGCAAGGTGCTGGACGGCATCTGCGATTATGTGACCTTTATCGCGGTCTATGTGGGAATTTGCCTGGCGACCCACCTGCAGTTCGGGGCGTGGGTTTGGGCGCTGGCTGGATTGTCGGGCGTTTCCCATGCGTTGCAATCGGCGGCCTATGAACTTCAGCGGCAGGAATACGATTACTGGGGTTATGGGCGCGGGGTGCGTCCGCTGAAAGTGGAGCCGGAGTCCCGCGCAGGAGGAAAGGGACGCGGGCTCTACCGATTTTATATCGGTGTGCAGACTCTGCTTTCGGGGCAGGCAGGGGCGTTCGGTGCCGCTTTCGACAGGCGGCTGGCCGCATCGCCGGGGCAGGAGAGCGCATTGCGTTCAGCCTATCGTACCAGCTTTGCGCCGATTGTGCGTCGTTGGTCTGTCCTGTCAGCAAATTACCGGACATTTGCGATCTTCTTGTTCGCCGTGTGCGGTTTTCCGCTGGGTTATTTTCTGTTCGAGACGATCGGCCTTTCGCTATTACTGGCGGGCCTCATGCTTTCTCTTCGCCGGGATCAAGAGCGATTCATCCTGGAAACGGAGCGCCCGATGGCGACGCATCCCGGCGTCATTGTCGCGCCTCCACTAGCAGCCACGCGCCGAACAGGATTAGCGCGACAGGCGGCCCGAGGGCCGTGATCATCAACGGAATATCGGTCACGAGGCCGAGGCGGCTGATGACTTGCTGGAAAAGCGAATAAAGGATCGCAATCACGACCCCAACGCCGATGCGAGCGCCTGTGCTTCCGGAACGGCTGAGGTTGAAGAGAAAGGGAGCGGCGAGCATAACCAGTGCGACCATTGAGGCCGGGATAGCCGTACGGGTCCAGAATTCGCCCTCGTACAGCGGAGCGGGGTCACCGAGCGCGCGGCGGAGGCGGATGTAATGCAGGAGCGCCGTCGCGGATAGCGCGGAAGGGGGCTGGGTAAGCAGACGCATCTCTTCGGGCGTCGTGATGGAGGCCCATCGTAGGGTTGGGAGCTTTTGAGTGACGAACATTTCCGAGTGGATCTGCTTGAGCGTGACATTTTGCAATTCCCACGTCCCTCCCGGCAGAATCACGGCAGCGTCGGCGTGGATATAGGCTGTCAGCGCGTCACTGGTATTGAAACGGAAGATGTCGATCCCGCGAGGTTCATCAGAAGCGGAAATTGCCTGGACATGAAGATATTCACCGCCTCGCGTTACCCAGATAGCACTGTCTTCGCCGTGCTTTTCCAGTGCGAGACTGCGATGCGCGTCAGCAAAAGACCGTGCTGGGGGTACGATGAATTGCGAGGTGAGGACGAGAACGATGCTGATAGGCACGATCACCCGCATAGCCGCGCGGATGATGCGCAGTTCCGAAATTCCCGCCGCCAGGAAGGCCGTGAGTTCCGAATTGCGTGCCATCGCGCCGAGCGAGAGCAGGCAGCCGAGCATCAGAGCGATTGGGCTGACTTCGATCGCTTTCTGCGGGGAGAGAAGCAGCGCGTAGAGCAGTGCGTCGGCCACGCCGTAATGCCCGGTGCCGACAGAGGCCAGCTCACTGACAAAGGTGAGGAGCGTGAACAGCCCCGTCAGTGCGACCTGGGCCATCAGAAAACCACGCAAGGCACCGCGCTGGATGTAGAGTGCGTAAATCTTCGGTTTCAGCCGCTTGTAGACGGTTTTCATTGTTTAGCGTCGTCCCCGTATGACACGCGAAAAGGAGAATGCTGCGCCGAGGGCGAGCAGCAGCACGGCCAACCACACGCCAGGGAAGGCGCCGATTTGTCCGTGTTGAAGCCAGGTGCGCATCGCGGTTACCAAAAAATAGTAAGTGAAATAGACAACCATGGCGAGCCCTACGCGGCCGTATCTGGTCTGTCTCGGCCGTCCGCCGCTCAGTGCGATCGCTATGATACTGAGGAGCAGCGTAGAAATCCCGGTCGAGAAGCGCCATTGCAGTTCGGAAATATCGGCGAGGTTTTTCGAACGCAGCAAGGCGAGCGTCGGGGTGGCTGCTGCATTGAGCTGGGGGTCCTCCGTCTCATGCGCAGTGGGGTCCACAGTGTCCACGGTACTCGAGAGGATGCGATCAGAGGCGTCGGGTGCAAGCGCGATCTCGTACACATGCGTTTGTTCCAGCCGCACGAGCGTTCCGGACTTTCCATTCGGCGGCAACGCATAGCCGGTCTCGGCGGAAACCACGCGCAGACTGCGATCGTCTTTTTTATCCATGACGAAAACATGCCGCGCCGGGCCTTCTGCGCGCATACGGCCCTCGACATGGATCACGCGGTTGCCACCATGGATGACATAGAATGTTCCGCCACGCAGTGCGTCGGTATTCAGGCTCAGCGTGGAGCGATAAGCCAGCGTATGCAGGTGCTCATAGGCCCAAGGGCGAACCGCAAGCGAAAGAAAGGCGACGAGCAGCGCACAAGCGCCCGCAGGAACCAGCACTGCGCGCAGCACGCGCCACGGTGTAACGCACAGCGCCCACATGACGGTGAATTCGCTGTTGGCATACAGAGCGCCGAAGGACAGGACGATCGAAAGATAAAGCGCCACCGGCATCAGCACTTCGAGCGCGATCAGCAGCCGCAGGCCAATCATTGTGGCTATGGAATTGGTCGCCAGCAGCCCGTTGGCGACGTCACCCATCAAGTCGGCCGCGCCATAGCTGGCAAAAAGTGCCATGCAGATTCCAAGGATCGCCAGAAGTGGCCGCGTGACTGCGGTAATGAGATATCGCTCGATCAGAGGCAGCCGGAAAAATCTGGTGTGCTTCACGGAAGCGGGAAAGCGCTGTCCCGCGCCCGTCCTATCGTCAGCCAACGTCCCGTTTCCCATCGCGCGCTATATCGTCTTTCAAACTTTGAGGCGACCTTAGGCAGGCCCCCGTCCTACGTCAAATCTGTGATTTTCAACACGCGGGGCATGGCGACGACGAGCCAGCATTTATTCAGGGACGCTCTTCCATGACCGACCGCTCCGGTGAAATTCCACAAATTGTCATTTTCCGCCAGAACCAGTTTCGTCCCTCCGAGGTCTTTATCCGCCAGCAGGCGGAATCGCTTACACGTTATTGCCCGCTTTACGTAGGGCGCGCTTCTTTCGGCCCTACTCCTCCCGGGCGCGAGGCGTTGTTTCTTAACGGCGGGGGAAGCCGCGTGACGCCCCGTGCGCTGTGGCAGATGCTCACGCGCGACCCCGGTCCTTATCTGCGGCTTCTGGGCGCGCGCCGCCCGGCGCTGATTCATGCGCATTTCGGCGTCGATGGCGTGCAGATTCTCCCGCTCGCCCGGCGTCTGGGCGTCCCGCTCGTTACGACGTTCCACGGTTTTGACGCGACGTTGAAGACTCAGGCTTTCCTACGTTCTCCGGCTTGGTTTAATTATCCGCTATTTCGCGCAAGCTTGGCACGTCACGGGGCATTTTTTCTCTGCGCGTCAGAATTCATCCGCTCGAAGGTGTTGGCGATGGGATTTCCGCCAGGGCGGACACGTACGCATTATCTCGGCGTCGATTGCGGAGCGATTGTCCCGCGTGAAAGCGGCGAAGAGACGCAAACGGTGTTGCATGTCGCCCGTCTTGTGGAAATTAAGGGGACGGAAATCCTTATCCGCGCCTTCGCAATCGCCGCGCGTTCGCGTCCTGGCTGGCGGCTGGAGATTATTGGTGACGGGCCGTTGCGGGGCCGCCTTGAGGCGCTTGTCCGCGATTGCGGCGTCAAAGAGGCGGTCGACTTTCTCGGCGTGCGGCCTCATGAGGAGGTCATGATGCGGATGCGCCGGAGTGCGATGGTGGTTTTGCCTAGTATAGAGCCTAAGGATGGACGGCGTGAGGGCCTTGGCATGGTGTTGCTGGAGGCCGCAGCCATAGGCCTGCCGGTTATCGGCTCGCGCAGCGGAGGCATTGCGGAGACAATGTGCGAGGGAGAGAGCGGGCTTCTCGTGCCCCCGGGCGATCCGCAAGCCCTTGCCACGACCTTGGCCACACTGATGGACGATCCCACCCGGCGCCTGGCTATGGGCGCAGGCGGCCGCGAGTTTGTTACCCGAAACTTCGATCGTGGGCGCCAGACGAAGCGGCTGGAGGCGCTTTACGATGCGCTGCTTCAAAAATCTTTACCCCTCGATCAATCTTTGAACCTCTTCTGAGCGAGAGAATATTATGACAAAAAAACCCTCCCTCTCCATGCGGCTAAACAACCTGCGCGCCGGCCTGCGTTTTGCTGCAAAAGCGATTTTCACGCGCGATACACCGCTTCTGGCGCAGGTCGTGGTAACGAGGCGGTGCAACCTCGCCTGCGGTTATTGCAACGAATATGACGATTTTTCCGCCCCCGTGCCGACTCAGGAACTGGAGCGACGGATCGATCACCTGGCTTCGCTCGGCACCGCTTCGATTACCTTCACAGGCGGCGAACCACTCCTTCACCCCGATCTCGACCGGCTGGTGCGTTATGCGCGCGCAAAGGGAATGATTGTCACGACAATTACCAACGGCTTTCGCCTTACCAAAGACTGGATCGAACGGCTCAATGCCGCCGGGTTGCAGGGTATGCAGGTCAGCATCGACAATCTCAAGCCTGACGAAGTGTCGATGAAGAGCCTCTCTTCTGTGGAAAAACGTCTTGAGCTGCTGTCCGAACACGCGCGTTTCAAGGTGAACGTCAATTCCGTAATGGGCGTGACCGGCGAGCGCACGGCGGACATCGTGACCATTGCCGAAACGGCGGCGCGTCTGGGACTGCAACACTCAGTCGGCCTGCTGCATGACGGCTCCGGCCTGCTTAAGCCACTCTCCCCGACCCAGAAGGCGGCCTACAAGCGCGTGACGCAGATTTCGCCGTCTTTCGTGCATTGGCTGAACGACCATCTTTTTGAGCGCAATCTGATCAACGGGCGGCCCAATGACTGGAAATGCCGCGCGGGGGCCCGTTATCTCTATGTTACAGAGGACGGCGCGGTTCACTGGTGCTCCCAGCAGCGGGGATATCCTGCCAAGCCTGTGCTGCAATACACGCGCGCGGATATCCGGCGTGAGTATGCGACCGAAAAGGGCTGTGCTGCGACCTGCACGCTCAGTTGTGTACATCAGATGAGCATGTTCGATCGCTTTCGTGGCGCGCAGGTTCCCCATTCGGACACGACCCCGCGACCGGACGCTTCCGTCACGGGTGGCGCATCAGCCTAAGGGCGGGAATAAGCCGCGAGCACAGGATCAGGAGTTCCGCCAGAAGGCAGGCAAGACCGGCACCGGTCAGCCCCAGGAGACTTGCAAGGAAGCATAGAAGCGCGATCCCTGCCGCCATGCCGATAAGGCGCCCTTTCAGCAGCGCGGGCGCCTGACCGAAAGAGAGCAGCAGGGGTTCCAGCGGTGCGTCCCACAAGTCGACCACCGTCGCTGCTGCCAGGAGCATGAGCAGCGCCAAGGAGGCGCCCCGTCCTTCCCCCAGTGCGAAGCCGATGATCGTCGGGCCGAGAAGGGCGCAAATGCCGAAAAGCAATAGGCTAAACCCACCGAGTGTCTTGAGCAGCATGGCCGTTACATGCCGGATTCCAGCCCAGTCTCGCCGCTCGCGCAGGCGGATGAGTTCCGGGTAGGCGGCCGGAGAAATCAGTTCGGCGGGATGACCGAGCGCGTCGCACACGTCGCGCGTCACTGAAAACACGGCGGTTTGCGACGGCCCGAGAAACGCGCCAAGCAGCAGGATGACCACCCGCCCTTCGAGATTGTCGAGCCAGAAATTCGCGCTCGTCGCCAACAATCCGCGCCAGAAACCGGTCAGGCTCGTTATTTCCGGTCGCGCAAGGAGCCGGAACCCGCGGCAGGCCGGGGTTGTCCGCAGTGCTCGCCAGGCCATGATGTGGTCGGTCGCGAAGGAGGCCACCAAGGCCGCGTACCATACTGCTAGAAACGCGCCGAGCCCCCAATGCAGGAACAGACCTGCCGCCGCGCCCAGACACCGGCACCAGGCGGCGGCGACATCACCGAGCATCGCACGGCCGAATCGACCCGACAGCCGGAGCGCGCCCATCGCACAGCCCGTATTCATAAACAGCACCGCTGTCATATAGAGCGCCGCCGGCACGCGCTCCGTCGCTGGCCACCCGATATGGGGGCCGAAAAGCAGAGTACAGACCACAGCAAGAACCGCACCGAGTGCCGCACCACCGAAGTCGAGCATCAGACAGCGGCGCAGCAGGCTCTGGAACGGCGCACTTTCGCCCCGCTCGTAGGGCATCGCGCCGAAATGCAGCAGCGGTTGCCAAGCCTGCAGCCTTGTTGCGACCGAAAAAGCAGCGGCACAGGTATGGATGAGCAACAGCACGCCGAATCCTGCAACCCCCAACGCGCGCGTGGCCATCGTCAGTGCCGCAAAAGACAGGACGCCCGCCGCTACCTTACCCATGAGCAGGCGGCTAGCATTGCTGATGACTTTCGAAAAAATGCCTTTTTCCGCGCGCTTGGCGGCCATGTGCTCCGCCGGGGGTTCATTGGCCAAAATGCTCAAGCCCCTGACTCCGTTCTTCTCTGATGGGCCTGCTGGCCTTGCCCCTGCTTTGTGATACGCGCGCGATTCTCTCCGCGCAACAGCGCCTGGAAAATTGACATCGTGCCGCACTCCGGCGCAGATAGGCGGCAATCTGACACGGGGTTGTGCTGGCGATGAATGTGCTCTTCACTTTCGAAAATCCGCTTCCCAGCGCCGAAGCCGATGCGGAGGTCTTTTTTACCACGGCGCGCTACCTTGCCCGAAGGTGGAATGCGGCGCTGCATCTTCCTGTAAGGCTTTCCGAACCGCTCCCTGAAGGGCTCGGCTTACCCGTGATCTGCGCCGTCGCTCCGGCTGAACCGCCCGCTTTACGCCACTTCGCCTGCGGCGCGACGTTGGTACTACGCAAGGCGTTCCGAAAGGCGGATTTCATTTATACGCGGAATCTCTGGGTAGCGTGGATGGCGGTTCACTGTGGTGGACGTGTTGTCTTTGATCATTATCGCCCCTGGCCCGATCAGATCCCTCCGCTCCAGCGCTGGATCTACCGGTTGATGAACCACCCGCGATTCGTTGTAAACATCTGCCACTCAGAGTACACGGCAAGCCGATATCGTGCACTGGGAATCCCTCAGCACAAGCTTGTCTGCATTCATAACGGCTTCGAGCCCACGCGCTTGGAGCCCCGATTGAGTGTCGAAGAGGCGAAAACGGCGCTTGGCCTGCCCGTGGACCGCAAAACGGTCGTCTATACTGGGCGGATCAATCACAAAAAGGGATTGCAGCCGGTGCTTGAGGCCGCGCGGCTGCTGCCCGCGCTGAATTTCGTGCTCGTTGGCTCCTACGGCGAAGGACCGATTGAGGCGCAGGCGCACGATATTCCCAATGTCACCATCGTGTCCTTTCAGAAGGGGAGCGCATTGGCGCGGTACATCTTCGCCGCCGACGTGCTGTTGATCCCGCCTTCGCTCGGTCCGCTCCAGCGCTTCGGCTCCACGGTCTTGCCGCTCAAGCTCTTTCTTTATCTCGCTGCCGGAAGACCGATTGTCGCCGGGAACACGCTTGATGTACGCGAGATTCTCAAAGACGGCGAGAACGCGCTGCTCTGCACACCGGATGACCCGGCCGATCTGGCGAAGGTTTTAAAGCGTGTCACGGAAGACGAGGCACTCGCCTCGCGCCTTGCCGCGTGTGCTCAGGCGCAAAGCCTCGACCTGACTTGGGAGGCGCGGGCGACGCGGATCGACAAGCTGGTGCGCGAGAGACTGGCCTCGCCGTGTACTGAGTCAGGGGAGTGGAGCGCTCCTCAGGAGCGCCGGTGGCGGCGGATGTCCGTGCGCTGGCTGCTTCATGTTCTGACCAAGCGCAGCGTCATTCTGCCCACGCACTCCTGAGGGCCCGGCCCGCTTCGAGCGCTAGACGACGCAGAGGCGCTTTGCGCATACGCTTGGCGTCGATCAGCGTTACTTCTCCTGCCTGGGAAAGCGTATGAGCGCCGTCAGTGAAGGGCGACCATTGCGCGAGAGGAGCAAGGGAAGACCTTATTTCCCAAACCGGTGAAGCGTTGAGGGGCAGCGGCGTTTGGAGCAGGGTCAACCCGCCGCCGTAAGATTGCGTGCAGTCCTGCATCGGCAGGATGAGCGAACCTTCGACAATCAGCGGTGTTCCCCCCATACGCGCGCTGCCGCGATCGCGCCGGACGGGCAGGGGGGAGAGATCTTCCCACGGGCCGAAGAGCGAGTCCGCTCGCGCGATTTTCAATGTTTCCTGTCGCCCTTCCTTTGGGAAAGGCGGCGTGTAGAACATCCACCACTGCGTGCCAAAGCGAACTGGCGAGGCGTCAATTGCAGCGCACGGAAACGAAAAATCCGCCGAGCGCTCCCATTTCCACGGAAAATCCACCGCCCGGTAGAGCGTCAGTCGTCCCGAGCGATGCGCTTCGGGGAGCATCCAGATATCTCCGCCCTCCTCAATCAGGAAGGGGTAGGAAAGGTGCCAAGGCTCATCGAGCACGACACGCCGCTCAAGGATACGAAAATCGTTGTCCAGCACGAAGGCTTCGATCACCCCCTTGCACGTGCGGTAATCGTAAGCCTCGGCAAGAACAATCAACGCACCGTCGTGCCACAGACCAAACGGGTCGGCAAGAAAGCGGAAATCACCTTGTGCCTCCAGCCAGTGCACCTTGAAAGGATCAAAACGGCCAGCCTCGACAACGTTGCGCATTGGCGCGCGGATGATGCCGACTTTCCATATATCTGTTCGTAAAAGGCTCATTGTAGATGAAGATAGCTCGCCCGTTGTTCCGCGTGAAGTGTCTGGATATACAGAGGAGAAGCATACATTCCCTAGCGCTTGCTTTTAAAGGCACTATGGACGCAAAATCTGACTACTTTCAGTGGTGTCAGAGTTGTGGATTGGCTGATGTTCAAATATGTCAATGCGATAAAAGTAAATATTTCTAAAACACTGAGGAATGTCTATTTTTTATCAGAAAAGCTTTGGCTCCGAGAATTCTGCAAGAAATACTGTAGGGCTGTGTGTGGAGGTGCTTTATTTGTACCATTGTTTTTTATGAATGTCGGCCAAGGGGAGGCAAAATCTGAAGAAAAACTACCTTCGGATGTCATGAAGTTTGTTCATGACGCAGATATTTGTCGTTATTTATCGGGAGAGTGGGACAATAGTCTCCCTCAAAAATGAAAAAATGAATTAAATAATGAAATTGGCGAAACCTGTAAAAATATCTATGAGAGGCAGAGGTTTATGGAAAATAAATATCACACTAATAAAAATATTTTATATAAAATAAAAGCATATGAATTCTGAGATGTTTAACGGATATAACTTTTAAATGGCGATTTAATTATGCTTTTCATTTAACAAATAATCGTTTCCTGTGAAGGGCATAGGTTAAAAGACGTCAATCAGACACGGTGGCGCAAATAAATTTTTATCTGGCACCCTCAAAATTTTCAGAAAAATTTTTGGTGTTGAAAAGTATTTGCATTTTGTTTGTAATAAACTCGATACCGCTTCAAATGCGTTGAGGAACTACGATGCCTATTCAAGTTCACATAAAATCAATTTCTGGTGCTGTTTGCGTAGGCCTATTGCTGCTGAGTGGCTGCACAAGCACTACACAGCGGATTGAGAATAAAGAAGACCATTTGGCTGCAGCCGGTTTTGCCTTCCATTTGGCGGATAATCCGCAAAGAGAGGCCATGCTGAATAAGCTGCCCGCGCATCATTTTGTTCGGCGTATTCATGATAATCAGGTTTTCTATGTCTATGCGGATCCGACCGTCTGCAACTGCCTGTACGTAGGCGATCAGAAGGCTTTCAGTGCCTATCAGCAGTACCGCCAACAAAAGGCGCTTGCGGATGAACAACAGGAAACCGCAGCAGATTATCAGGATGCCACATGGGACTGGGGTGGCTGGGAAATGGGCCCCGCCTGGGCTGGCTGGAATCCTGCCTGGGGCAACTGGAATCCCGGCATGGGCGGCTACGGCTGGTAGTGTCTGCGGAGCCTCAACGGCGGCCTGCTAATGTGCGTGCGCCGCAAAGGGTAAGGCGCATGTCCTGATTCTCTGTTTATGAGAGGGGTGAAACTCCGGACTGCTTTGCTCTCTGGACCCAGGCAATGGGCGGCCTGGTTTTCTCGTGCCTTCGTTTTTGCGCGTCATTCTGTCGGAACGACAAAAGCGGAACAGGGAGCACCATGCTACCCTTAGTCGCTTGTATCAGGACAACGCGATAGGGAAGCTATCAATATGGCCAGTGGCTGGGCACCAGATGGTGCGGTGCAGGATCAGATTGACGATACGGTGGCCGATGCGGTCAAACGGGCACGTGCGCTTATGCCGCAGGGCGAAAGTGAGACTCATTGTCGCGAGTGTGGTGAGGATATCCCGCCCGCCCGAGCCAAAGCGCTGCCCGGCGTTAAGCTATGTATAGACTGCCAGACAGAACGGGATAAACAGCCGCGTTTCTCTCTTATCAACCGGCGGGGCAGTAAGGACAGTCAACTACGCTAAACTGGTACCGCCTGTATTCTATCAAAACAGACGGTACCGGCATGGCGTTTCAAGTCTTCAGGCGCGTGAAAACAGCACGTCGGCCTGTAGGCGTGATTTCGGCAGTTTGGCGTTAAAATCGTTGTCGGCATGATAGCCGAGAGAGACCAGAACTACCGGTGTCAGCCCTTGTTTTTTAAGGTTGAATTCTTCCGACAGGGCTGCCGCGTCAAACCCTTCCATTGGGGTCGCATCCACGCCCAGCAGGCCGGCCGCCAGAAGCAGAAAACCCTGTGCGATGTAGGTCTGCTTTTCTGCCCACTGAGCAACATCACCGAATTGCTCGTGTAAACCGACATAACCTGAACGAACCTGCTTTAAGGTCTCACGCGCCTGCGGGTCAACAAAGCGGCCATCGGTCTCTTCCTGCGCCAGCAGCGTGTCAAGATAGGCGGGGTCAAGCGTGTCACGCGCGCACAGTACAACGACATGGGAGGCATCGCGCACTTTGGGAGCATTATAGCTGAAGGGCCCCGTTAACGCTTTGGTCAGACGCTCCTTACCTGCATCCGTATCTGCAACAATAAAATGCCACGGTTGCGAATTTACCGAAGAAGGGCTGTAGCGTAACGACGCCAGCAACTGGCTGACAGTTTCATCCGACAGCTTGCGGCTCGGATCATAGACCTTGGCTGTGTAACGCGTCTTGAGAACTTTGATCAGATCCATCGTCCTGCCCCATCCAAAAATATAACGGAAAAACCGTGAAGCAGGATGGGAAGTTTGAACCTGCCGGTCAAGAGGCGGGCAGGTTCCCAGCTATGTCAAGGCAGGACTGTTAGGCTATTTCAGAAAGCCGACGAGTTTCTCCGCCTCGCTCACAATAGGCTCGGCAATGGCCTGAGCCCGTTGTGCCCCAAGTCGCAAGGTGTTGAGAAGATGCGTTTCATCACCAAGCAGGCGTGTTGTTTCCGCACCAATCGGTGCGATGGCCTGCACGACAACATCCGTCAGTGCTGCCTTGAACGGACCGAAGCCCTGACCCTGATGCTGGTCAAGCACCTGCTGGGCGCTCATATTCGCCAGCGCCGCGTAGATGGAAACAAGGTTACGGGCTTCGGGCCGATCAGCAAGCTCTTCCAGCGTGGCGGGCAGGACGCCCGTGTCGGTTTTTGCCCGGCGGATTTTCAGGGCAATGGCATCGGCATCATCTGTCAGTTCGATGCGACTTTGGGCGGACGGGTCCGATTTGGACATTTTTTTTGTGCCATCGCGCAGGCTCATGACGCGGGCGGCAGCGGTCGGGATCAGAGCTTCAACCTGCGGGAAAAATTCCACCCCGTAATCGTGGTTGAACTTCTGCGCGATATCGTTGGCCAGTTCGAGATGCTGTTTCTGGTCTTCCCCCACCGGCACGCGGGTCGCCTTGTAGGCCAGAATGTCCGCGGCCATCAGGTTAGGGTAGACGTACAGGCCTGACGAATGATTTTCACGATCCTTGCCTGCCTTGTCCTTAAACTGCGTCATACGGTTCAGCCAGCCGAGACGGGTCACGCAGTTAAAAATCCACGCAAGCCGTGCATGGGCAGACACGGCGGACTGATTGAACAGGATATGCCTGGACGCATCGATGCCCGAAGCCAGCAGAATGGCGGCCTGTGTCAGTGTATGACGGCGCAGTTCTTCCGGTGCCTGCCATGTCGTGATGGCGTGCATGTCCACAAGGCAGAAAATGCACTCATGATCCGCCTGCAGGCTCACCCAGTTGCGAATGGCACCGAGATAGTTGCCCAACTGGGGAATGCCTGAAGGCTGGATACCGGAAAAAATACGCTGCATGAGAGTGACTGCTATCCGTAATGACGTTGTGTAAATTTCAGGGAATGGGGTGCAGACGGTTCAGGGCTTCGCGCTCATCTGCCACCTGTCCGGCTGATTTGCCTGCGCTGCGAGCTTCTGCAACATCCGCCGGGCTGATGGCGGGGGCATCAGCAGCGCCGCCTCGTGCGGACAGCCATGTCAGAATGCTGGCCACATCCTCATCTTTCAGGTAGCGGAAAGGCGGCATCTCGGAATTATAGGGCTGGCCGTTGGCCATGATCTTACCGCTGACCCCGTGCATGAGCACATCAGCCAGGTAATGCCGCCCTTCCGGTGTCGTGGCTATCTTGTCTATCCGCCCGACGAGAGGCGGCACCGAGCCGGGCATACCGTCACCGCTATGATGACAGATTCCGCAGTTGTTCCCGTAGAGGGATTTGGGGCTTTTGGGTGAGCATCCTGCAAGCAGAAGGACTGCGGCCGTTCCCATAAGACCACGCCGAATCATGCTCGCTCCTATACTAATAAACGTGCAGGATGGAGGTTTGTTTCCGACAAAAGAAGTCTCCCTCCACCCTATCGCGTGATCAGGGCATTGTATGGGTGTGTTCAACACCCAGCAACTGGATGCGGAAAATCAAGGGGCTGTCGGAAGGGATAACCCCCATGGCTTTATGGCCGTAACCGAGCTCTGGCGGCACGTACAGCATCCACGTATCGCCCACGTGCATGAGCGGCAATGCTTGCATCCAGCCCTCTATCAGTCCATTCAGCGGCATCTGCATATAAGCGCCGTTGCCGTGCTGTTCGGAACTGTCAAAAATCGAGCCATCAGGCAGTCGGCCTTCATAGATCAGCATCATAACATCGCCGACCTTGGGCTGCTCGCCAGTTTTTGGGCCAGACTCCAGAACCTTGTAAGCCAGTCCGTCCTTCAGTTTCACTACGCCCGGCGCAGCGACAAGCTTGGCCATCTGCTGGGTGGGTGTCAGATCTTCGTCTGTATCCTTGTGCGCTCCACAGCCTGTTACAGCGAGAGAGGCGGCCATGACGGCCGCAAGAGTTCCAGATTTTGACAGAAAACGACGGACCATGTTTTTTCAGGCTCCCTTTTAAAGGTCTGGTGGGTGGAAGACGCCTTACAGCGTTCCACCCTTACGGCCGATCTGGGCGCCCAGACGCAGGCGCAGGGCGTTGAGCTTGATGAAGCCCTGTGCATCTTCCTGGTTATACGCGCCTTCGTCATCCTCGAAAGTGACGACACGGGTATCGTACAGGCTATTGGGGCTTTCGCGGCCAACACAGATCACGTTGCCCTTGTACAGCTTGAGACGCACGCGGCCAGTCACCGACTGCTGAGATGCGTCAATCAGTGCCTGAAGCATCCGCCGCTCCGGCGAGAACCACAGCCCATTATAAATGATGGACGCGTAACGCGGCATCAGGCTGTCCTTCAGGTGCATGGCTTCGCGGTCGAGCGTAATGGACTCAATGCTGCGATGAGCCGCCAGAAGGATGGTGCCGCCGGGAGTTTCATAAATGCCGCGTGACTTCATGCCGACAAAACGGTTTTCCACCAGATCGAGGCGGCCGATACCGTTTTCCTTGCCCAGCTTGTTCAGTTGCGTCAGCAGGGTAGCGGGTGACATAGCGACACCGTTGATCGCTACCGGGTCGCCGCCCACAAAATCAATGGTGATTTCGGTTGCTTTGTCAGGAGCGGCCTCAGGGGAAATCGTACGCTGGAAAACAATTTCTTCCGGGGCAACTGCCGGGTCTTCCAGCATTTTGCCTTCAGAGGACGAATGCAGCAGGTTGGCGTCCACCGAAAATGGGGCTTCGCCGCGCTTGTCCTTGGCAATCGGAATCTGATTTTCTTCAGCAAAGGCCAGCAGCCGGGTGCGGGACGTCAGATCCCATTCGCGCCACGGAGCAACAACCGTGATATCCGGCTTGAGAGCATAGTAAGCCAGTTCGAACCGAACCTGATCATTGCCTTTACCAGTCGCGCCATGCGCAACCGCGTCAGCGCCAACGGCTTCTGCAATTTCGATCTGACGCTGGGCGATCAGTGGACGGGCAATCGAGGTGCCCAGCAGGTACTGACCTTCATAAAGAGTATTGGCGCGGAACATCGGGAACACGAAGTCCTTGACGAAGGTCTCGCGCAGGTCTTCGACAAAAATTTCCTTTACGCCGAACAGTTCCGCCTTTTTGCGTGCGGGCTCCAGTTCCTCTCCCTGACCGAGGTCAGCGGTAAACGTCACGACTTCGCACTGATAGGTCTTTTGCAGCCAGCGCAGGATAACAGACGTATCAAGGCCGCCCGAATAGGCGAGTACAACTTTCTTGACGTCTTTTTTGGCGGAAGTCATGCCCATACAACTGTGCTCCTGAAACAAGCTCAACAACTGGTTGCCTCTCTCCTATCACCGAGGCAACCATCAAACCAGTCCGCTTTGCGCGGATATGGTCTGTGTCGGCGCAAAAATTACTCGTCCGTCGCGGTCTGACCGGCACGCGCCCGTTCGCTCGCGGTCTTGAGCTGTCCGCAGGCGGCCAGAATATCGCGCCCTCTGGGGGTGCGGATGGGCGAGGCAAATCCCGCATTCATCACGATTTCCGCAAATTTCGTCTGCCGTTCCCGTGTGGACGGGCGGTAATCGCTACCTGGCCAGGGGTTGAAGGGAATCAGATTGACCTTGGCGGGAATCCCAGAAATCAGCCGAACCAGTTCCCGTGCATCCGCATCGCTGTCGTTTACATCGCGCAGCATGATATATTCAAACGTGATGCGTCGCGCATTGCTCGCTGCCGGATAGCGGCGGCAGGCGGCCAACACTTCCTCAATCGGGTATTTGCGGTTTAGCGGTACAATCTGGTCACGCAGGTCGTTCCGAACGGCATGAAGCGAAACCGCCAGGTTGATGCCGAGTTCATCCCCACACCGGTCCATCAGCGGCACCACACCGGATGTCGAAAGCGTAATGCGACGGCGTGAAAGGCCGATACCCTCTCCATCCATGATGATTTTCATGGCTTTGGCCACGTTCTCGTAATTGTAGAGTGGCTCCCCCATGCCCATCAGTACGATGGTAGAGAGCAGGCGCGGGGTTTCTCCCTTGGGGCTGGGCCATTCCGCATAGGAATCGCGCGCGGCCATGAACTGGCTGACAATCTCGGCTGCACCGAGGTTGCGCACCAGCTTCTGCGTGCCAGTATGGCAGAAGGTGCAGGAAAGGGTGCAGCCTACCTGCGATGAAATGCAGACCGCGCCACGATCCTCCCGGCGATCGGGAATATAGACCGTTTCCGCCTCTTGTCCGTCACGGAAGCGGAAGAGGAATTTCCGGGTTTCATCTGATGAAGTCTGCACCATGGCGGGTTCCGGTCGCCCGATAATAAAACGTTCTGCCAGTTTCTCCTGCAATGGCTTAGCGATGGTGCTCATGCGGGAGAAGTCCGTTACCCCCTGATGATAGATCCAGTGCCACAACTGTTTGGTGCGGAAGGGTTTTTCACCGATCTCCGCCAGAATATCGGTTATCTCCTCCCGTGAGAGGCCGACCAGATCGCGGCGACCATCAGGCAGAGTTGCCGAGGGCGGACTGAACAGCGCAGCCTTGGCCAGAATGCGTGCGCGTTCACGCTCATCCATGAGCGTTATGGCATTCGCATCAGCCGAGAGAGAAGGAGAAGACGAAGTAAAAGAGGGCATAAGACAGGCTGCGTTGCTGGAGAAGAGGGCCGCTCTTATAACAACAAAAGAGGCCGGTAGATACCAGCCTCTTCCATTTATTGGTGTTTCGCGCTTTTGCCTGTTTCAGCCGTTGCCGGCCTGTCATTTTACTGACTGGACAAAGCGGTCTGTTTTTTCAGGGCGGAACGCAGCCACGGAGCCATGCTGACCTTGCTGATATCAATCTGGTCAAGGATCATACCAATGGTCTGGGCAGAATAGGCATCAGGCTGTGAATCGGCCGAAATCGGAAAGGACGGTCGGGCAATTTCCATTGTCAGGGCTGGACCGGCGTTGTCATCTGCTCCGGTAGAGGCGCTGGCATGGCTAAAGCCATCGCGCTGAACATCAGCCGTCACGACAAGGGTCATTTTATCGGGATGCTGACCAAAATACAGATAAGCGTATGTGGCCGCAGCAGAAAGAATATCCTTCAGAGCCAGACGATAGCGGTTGCTTTCCGCACCAGACATGACCTGAATGGCCGCCGGATCAGCCTGAATGCTGAGCGATCCAGTCTGCACATTATCTGTCAGCACCAGACCATCATGTTCGTAACGGCTCAGAAGTGCCACGCCGGACTCATAAATATGAGGCTTTGAAAGTGCGGCCGAGGAAGCAACAGGGCCAGCCTGCGCGATGCCGGTCGCGCCAATAAGACAGGCCGTGCCAAACAAAGCTGCAAGTTTGCGCATGATGCGTTGCTCCCTTTCGAGTGTTACGGGTTTGTGACCTCTCAGGAGTGTGACAAAAAAAACGGGAGGCTGCCATGCAAAAGGCGCGTGCAAATCTGAAATAATAATTTAATGTTTGGAACGCTATCGAAATACTTGAGTATCAGACCCGACGCGCAGCAATCAGGAACTCGCGATTGCCTTCCGGCCCCGTGATGGGGCTGGCTTCGATGCCAAGAACAGTCCAGCCGGGGAGGGCGCTCCACCATTCGGCAATCATGTTGCACACGGCGTCATGCACGGCTGGGTCACGCACGACCCCCTTGGCGCCCACATGCTCACGCCCGGCTTCAAACTGGGGTTTGATCAGGGCTACAGCCCACGCATCTGGTGCTGCGAGTGAGAGAGCCGCAGGCAACACGGTTCTTAGCCCGATGAAACTTGCATCGCAGACAATAGCTTGCGGCGCCTGAGGAATGATGGACTGGTCGAGATGTCGGGCGTTGCATTTTTCCAGCACAACCACCCGCGGGTCTGCCCGAAGCTTCCATGCAAGTTGCCCATGCCCCACGTCCACGGCGTAAACCATTTTGGCGCCGTGGGTCAGTAGCACATCGGTAAACCCACCCGTGGAGGCACCGACATCAAGGCCAATGAGGCCCTCTGGGGAGAGGCCAAAATACGCTAGCGCGTGATCGAGCTTGCATCCGCCGCGTGAAACCCAAGGGTGCTCCTGCCCTCGGACTTCGAGAGGGGTTTCTTCCGCAATCTGGTCACCCGCCTTGGCAATCCGTTTTTCGCCCGAGAACACAAGCCCTGCCATGATCAGGGCTTGTGCCTTGCTGCGGCTTTCGACCAGCCCCCGGTCAACCAGAAGCTGATCCGCCCGACGCCGCGCCATATCTCAGGCCGTCTGCTCGGTCATGCTGACGCCCAGAGCTGAGAGAGCGGTTGCGACGATATGGGGGGCGTCGAGGCCGGCCTCGGCATACTGTGCCGGCTGGGTATTGTGGTCGATGAAGCGGTCAGGGAGTGTCATGGGGCGGAAACGCACCCGGTCGAGCAGGCCGGTGCGGGCCAGATGGTGGCACACCAGCGAGCTGAACCCGCCTTCAGAGCCTTCCTCGA
>NZ_BJMV01000008.1 GCF_006539345.1 Acetobacter peroxydans | reverse complement strand
GCAAGATGCAAGGGCCCGCTTGTCTCGGTGTCACTCAGACAATCCGATAGGGCTCCAGACTGAGAAAACGCATGAAGGAGGGACGATGATCATTGATCAAATACTCCATCCGTCTAATCACCCAGCCCGCTCAAATGGACAAGCCGCAGCTCAACGTCCAAGAAACCGGGCTCTTTGATACTCACTTTGACATTCAGTCCTCGCAGGAAGAAATTTCAGAGTGAGCTGCCGCGGGATCTGCGGAGATCAGTATAAGTAAATTACGCTGCCGACAGAGATATGGTCCAGGGCGGCGCAAAGCAGTTGTTCAGCCTCAACTGGCTTTATGTTACCGATCAGTTCGAGAATACTGTTTGCTCCCCAAAATCGTGAAGGCGGCCCGTAATTGGTTGCAGCTATTGCTGTCCTATAGTCTCGGCTTCAGCCCGATCAGGAGCAGTCGACACTGTTCTGCCTTCCGACGCTTTGCTGGGCGTGGTGCGACCGATCGGGTCCCTCGGAGCCAGACTTCTGCTTGCTTCACTGTCGCAGGATATGACACAGAGCGATCAGGTTGTGCCTGAGCCTTTAGTTTTCCTTTTGCCCAGATGTGTTTGCCTGACGTGTTCCACTAACCATGGCAAGCCGATGAGCAGGTAATCCAGTATCTGTTGCAGGCTGGTCATAATCATGAGCACGGTTGCCAGCCCCGCCTGCGGCACATTCAGTACCTTGGCGGCGCTGATGCCCAGCCAGATAAAGACAAGATCTTTGGAAGGGAGAAAAGGAATGCGGGTGATAAAAAGGCGCAGGGCAACAATTTCAAAAGAGAGATAGAATGAGTAGAGCGAGGACGCGTAAAAAACAATCAGCATGTCCAATGTGAGAGCGCCCGCAGAACGGAACAGATGAATAAAAAAAACGCCCGCAAGTTGCTGTTTTGAAAAACTACCTTCTTTTCTGCCCGAGTTGAGAAAGAAAAGAGCGGGGATCACAGGCAGTAGAATGACTAATATTGTTGCCAGCTTCATGTTTTGGGCAATAATGCCGCTCACGGCGGGGGAAGATAGCAACAGATAGAGTGCGACCGCCAGAAAAACGACAAATCCCGCAACGCCGGACAGTAGGGCAGAGTCCTTGACGGCATGAAAAAGCTGCGAGCGGGTGACTGCGCGATTTTTGGTCATCCAATTATAGAGGTAAGTTTCTCCAGAATATTCGAGAACATTGGTATTCAGGACTCGTTTTCTGAACAAAACGACAAGAGGTACCGCATTTTTGGCGCCCAGAAGAAGCCGGAAGATCATTTTCTCTGTCGTGGGCAGAAGAAAGAAAGCCGGGATTTGAAGCGCATAGAAAACAGGGTTGGTCGGAAGGGCATGGACAAGCGCATACCAGCCGATTTTTCTAAGTTTTATACCGATAAGTGTTATAAATATGAGTGGGAATACATAAAGAAATATTTGTTTGACGAAATGGAAAATTCTGGTCGCGGTCGGGTTGTTCAGGATCATGATGTTTTCTCCTGAATATAAGCCTGTCTGTCAACGAGGAATGAGGATTGGAAAAGACTGTAATAAAAATTGACAGGTAAAAGGCGTTATATTTGGGCATACTATGCCTAATGCGGGCTTCTGGTGGCAGTTTTCTTAAAAAGAGTTTCATGGATAATAATCAGGGTACTAAGTTATTGGCCGTAAAAAAGACAAAATGAAATTTATATTCCGCACGATGCCGTTTTGTGTCACAAGCGGCGGTCTTGAATTGGTAATTTTGGCAGGGAGCTTGAACAGACGTTAATATGCAGGTCGCATCGTATAATGTGGATGTCGAGGGTAGAAGTCGTATCTTGAAGACGCCGAAAGCGTTGAAAGTGTTTACCTTTGGTGGTGAGCCGGGTCTTCTGTCAAATGGACGGCGGATGCGCGTGGCTATTGTAGCCAGTTCCTACAATTACATCCGTGATGGTGTTGCTCTGACGTTAAACCGTCTGGTGGAGCATTTGGAAAAAGCAGGCGTGGAGGTGCGTGTCTTCACGCCTGTTAACAAGAAACGGCAGGCTGTCCAGCACTATGGGCAGATTGTGCCCGTTCCCTCCATTCCGTTGCCAGGGCGTTCTGATTACCGGCTGGCCTTTGGCCTGCCGCAGGCGGAAATAGAGGCGTTCAAGCCGGATATTATTCATGTTGCGCTGGCACCTGACTGGCTGGGCTATTCCACCCTGCGCACGGCGCGTAAGCTTGGCGTGCCCCTCGTGGCCTCGTACCATACCTGTTACGAGAAGTACCTCGAATACTATGGTGTCGCCAATATTTTCACGCGGCTGCTGAAAAACTATCTCAGCTCATATTACGCAACCTGCAAGGAAGTGTACGTTCCCACGCAGTCCATGATTGATGAACTGCGTCAGGACGGGCTGCATGATAACTTTATCCTATGGCAGCGCGGGGTTGATGCCGATCTGTTCAATCCGGCGCGGAGGTCGCAGGCGTGGCGGCAGTCGCTGGGGATCGCGCCTGATGAAGTCGTTGTGCTGTTTGTTTCGCGTCTTGTGCGTGAGAAGCAGCTAGCGACATTGGCTGGCATTTTTACCCGCCTCAAGGCGCAGGGCGTACCGTTCCGCAGCCTCGTGGTAGGCGACGGCCCCGAGCGGCAGATGCTTGAGGAAGCCTGCCCGGATACGATCTTTACCGGCACGCTACAGGGCGAGGAACTCGCCCGCGCTTACGCTTCGGGCGATATTTTCGTCTTTCCCAGTGATACCGAAACCTTCGGCAACGTCACGCTGGAAGCTATGGCTTCGGGCCTCCCCTGTGTGTGCGCCAGTGCGCCGGGTAGCCAGTCGCTGGTGGTGGATGGCGAGACCGGGTTTCTGGCTACCCCGCGCGATGCGGACAGCTTTACCGGCTATGTTCGTCGTCTGCTGGAAGACCCGGATTTGCGGCACCGCATGGGCATTGCCGCACGCGAGCGCAGCCTGAGCTTCTCATGGTCAGTGCCCATGGAAATGCTGTTGAATCGCTATCGTAAGTTGATCGACGGAACCGCTGCGTGAAGATCGCTGACGTTTCGGAGTTTTACGCCCCTCAGGGAGGGGGCGTAAAAACTTACGTGGAGGCCAAGTTCCGCGCAGCGGACAGGTTGGGGCATACTCTGGTTCTCATAGCTCCCGGTCCAGAAGACCGGGTGGAACCGCGTCCCGGCGGTCGGATTGTCTGGGTCAAAAGCCCGGTCATGCCCGCGGACCCACGTTATCGCATGTTCTGGAAGGCCGAGCCGGTCTGGCGCGTGCTGGATGAGGAGAAGCCCGATATGGTGGAGGGTTCCTCACCATGGCGGGGCGGCTGGCTGGCCGGGCAATGGCGGGGTAAGGCCCCACGTGCCCTGTTCATGCACGCGGACCCGGTTGCGGTGTATCCGCAAACCCTGCTGGGCGGCTTTTTGTCCGAGAAAACCATCGACAGTTTTTTCGGCTGGTTCTGGCGCTATCTGCGTCGTCTTGATGCCTCCTATGATCGCTGCGTGGTGGCAGGCCAGTGGCTGGCTGATCGTTTTGCACGGCAGGGTCTGGAGCGGATCGAGGTTGTGCCGTTTGGAATCCAGGGGGGGGAGTTCAGCCCCGCTCTGCGCGATGAGACCCTGCGCGCTTCCATGCTGGCGGCCTGTGGGCTGGACAGCCGGGCAACCCTGCTGGTTACAGTCGGCCGACACCACCCGGAAAAACGCGTGCCGATGCTGATGCGGGCCGTGAGCATGGTGCCAAAAGAGCAGCCGGTCGGCCTGTACGTGATCGGCGATGGCCTGCAACATGCCAAGGTGTGCAAACTCGCGGCGGGCCTGCCTCATGTCCATATAGCGGGTGCGGAAACAGATCGTATGAGGCTTGCGCGCATGATGGCGAGCGCCGATGCGCTGTTCCACGGCTCCACTGCGGAAACCTTCGGGTTTGTCGTTGCGGAAGCCCTGTGTTCCGGCACACCGCTGATCGTCCCCGCGGCAGGTGGCGCTGGTGATCTGGCGCGTCCCGCCTACGCCGAAACCTATAAGCCGGGTGATGCGCAGGATGCGGCGCGTGCCATTATGCGTTTTGCGGCGCGCGACCGTCAGGCGCTGTCAACCGCAGCCTATGAGGCCGGGCTACAGGTGGGAGATATAGAGCGGCATTTCGACAGACTGTTCGCCCTGTATCAGAAACTCGTGGATCAGAAGTGCGCGTGTTGACCCGTGGCGCGGCGGTTTAGTCTGCGTGTTCTGTCTTCCATAGCGTGTAGGCTACGACCGCCAGCCCTGCGCAGGGGACGAAGCCTCCTGCCAGCCAGGCGGGGATAACGCCGGTCTGGCCCAGCAGCACGCATACGCGTCCCGTTGCATGGGCGCCGTACCCCCACGCGAGCACCTTCGCTGCCCTGTTGGCTGTGACGGTGTAGGGAATCAGCGCCGCGCTGAGCACATAAGCCAAGAGCGCCATGATGCCGGGCAGTACGAAGGCGGCGTACAAAAAGGCCAGTCGTGTTTTGTACGGAGCGGCGTCATAGCCTTCACCCCCATGGCGGGCAAGGATACGCAGCGTGTGGATGGGGAGATACTGCACCTCGATCCCATACACGCTCAGCCATAGCGGAAAAATTCCGAGGTCGCGGGTTATCTCTGCGTCGGGCAGAGGCGTGACCTGCGTGGGGGAGAAGGCATCGCCTGACCATGTGCTGGGCTTGATCAGGTGCCAGAGGCCGCTAGCCCTGTCATAGCGTGCAGTCGGGGCCATATCGATTTCCACAAGCTGGAAATTCGGATCGAAGCGGTAGAAGCTCAGATCATGCAGGACAGCCGGCGGCCCGTAGGCGATCCGGGTGGAAATGAGCCCCTTGCTGCCTTCGATCCAGACTGTGTCGCTGCTCTGGTTACGATCAAGGCGCTGGGCGTCCCTGCCTATGTGTTCGCGCATTTGCTCAGTTATGGCGGCAGGCCCCAGACAGCCGTCCAGCACGAATGTACCCGGCCCGACCAGCAGACCCAGCAAGACAACCGGGCAGAGGCTTTTGAGAGGCGAGCGTCCCGCGTTGGCAACAAAAAGCCGTTCGCCTGAGCGCGTGTGAGCCATTTCTGTCAGCCAGACCGCAAGAAAGGTCGTGAACGGCATCAGCGGCGCCATCAGGCCCGGTATACGGAGCAGACAGAAAACAAGCAGATTGCGTGCAGGACTATGCCCGCCTGCGTTCACGACGGCATCCATCTGAGGCCACAGATCTATGGTCAGGGCAACGGACAGGAGCACGCTGGCAATGATGGCGAAGTTGCGGAGATACGCCACAAGGATAAAGCGGGTGTAAAGCCCGAACGGTGCCAGACGGAAGCGCTTGCGCGGCGTTTCGGCTGCTGGTGAGGCTGGAGAAAAGGTCATGATACGGTCACGCCCGGAAAAGCTGCGGCAGCAGCAGGCGGTTGCTCGTGGCGCGGAGCAGAAGGAGGAGCAGCCCACACAGCAGGGCCGCGCAGGCCAGCAGGGCTGCGGTAGAAACCCACACGCCGTGCGGAATGACAAACCCCATGAGCCACTGTGTCACGACGTTGCAGCTCATTAGCAGCAGGCACCCGGCCGGAAGGGGCAGGGCGCTGTTGCGCTGTGTCGTCTGGCTGAGCGCAACAAGGGCCACAAGGGGGGCCAGCAGGCAGAGCAGCGCACGGGCAAGGCGTTCCATGGCCAGACGCGTAGAGGCCTGGGAGCCGATTTTTTCGAGGCTGGGGAAGAATAGCTCTGGCAGGGTCAGTTCGGCGCCATCGGCATTGCGGGGCGCGAAGGGCAGGATGTCGTCCAGCGCCAGCGCCTTGTAGACCTTGTCCGCCGTGACGTTGTCCTGCGTATCGGCGCAGCAGGGCGCTTCGACTTCGGGTTTGTCGGTAATGGTAAAGATCCGTGAGAGCATCTGGCTTAGATTGACGGCCAGCAGTTTTTCGGGCGGGAAGCCCGTGGCGTGCAGCCCTTCTGCCTGAATGATGCGGAAATGCGTTTTGTCCACAGGCTCATAAATGAACAGCGCTTCGTGCCCGGTAGGGGCATTCTGGACGTGGTCCGCCGCAACGCGGCTTGGAATGTAAAGCGTGCGTTTTTGTGAGAGGAAAAGCTGGCTCTGGGGAGAGGGGGTTATGAGATAATGATACGTCGCGCTGAACAGGACAAGCCGCTGGCTGTACAGGGCAGCGGGATTGATGAAGCCGGATGAGGCGATCGAACAGACCAGGGCCGCCACGGTTACAAGGCCGAGCGGCCGCATACAGGCAAACGGGCTTTGGCCGCTGGCGCATAGCACCAGAAGTTCGCGGTTTTCACGCATGGCCAGCACGGTACGATAGACGGCAACCGTCAGCACCAGCGGCAGGGCGAGGTCAAGAATCTGCGGTGCGCTGAGCAGGAAAATCAGCCCCGTGTCCAATACCGAGACATGGTTATGAATGACATCGCGGAAAATCATGGGCACGCGTTCAGCCAGAAAAATGGCCTCGATCACGCCCATAGCCATGGCCGCCTGCAAAAGAACGATGCGTAGAAACTGCCGAACGTAAAGGGTTTTCAGCCAGTTTTTGAAGCGAACCATGCGGGATCGGGCGTACGTCACAGGGAGTTTCCTTCGCCCAGATAGACGCGGCGCACATCGGGGTCTTGCGAGAGTGTCGCCGGGTCGCCTTCGGCCAGAACGCGGCCGGATTCAACAACATAGGCGCGGTCTACCAGCCGCAGGATGTCCATGGCGCTGTGATCGGTAATGAGAACGGACAGGCCCTTGTCTGCCAGATGGCGCAGCAGGCCGGTAACCGTTCCGGTATTGAGCGGGTCTACCCCCGCAAAGGGTTCATCGAACAGGGCGATCACCGGCTCGCAGGCCATGCAGACTGCAATTTCACACCGGCGTCGCTGCCCCCCTGAAAGCAGTGCCGTGCGGCGATGGCGTACATCTTCAAGGCTGAACTCGTCCAGCAGCGCGTCCCGCCGTGCCACGCGTTCCTTGCGGGAAGACAGGCGGGTTTCCAGCATCAGGTCCAGCGTGTTCTGCACAGACAGGGTGCGTGGCAGAAAAGAGGTCTGCGGCAGATAAGCCAGCCCGTACTGTGCCCGCATGTGGAAAGGCATACGCGTGACATCAACGCCGTTGAGCATGACCGTGCCCGCATCGGGTCGTAGAATGCCTGTCAGCAGGCGGAAGGTAGTGGACTTGCCCGCACCGTTGGGGCCGAGCAGGCCGACGATTTCACCATTCCCGACATGCAGGCTGATGTTCTTGATGATTTTCTTGCCGTTGACGGTCTTTTCTATGTCCTGCACGCGCAGCATGGTCAGCCAGTTCTCTGGTTACGCATGGAGGCCGGTAGGAGGGCAGGCTGGCTGCTCACGGGGCTGACCGCGCAAAGCGGAGCATGGCCTCCTGCATACTCTGGGCATGGGTGCGGGCTTCGAATTCGCGCTCCACACGAGCCCGCCCCGCCTGACCATGCGCCAGCCGGAGTGCCGGGGCGTGGAAATAGGCCAGACAGGCTTCGGCCATGCCATCGATATCGGGCGGCGCGCCGCAGAGTAGCCGGCCCTGCACACCGTCGGTGATCATCTCGCCAATCCCCCCCATGTCGAAGGCGATAACAGGGCGAGAGAGCGCCATGGCTTCCATGACCGCGCGGGGCAGGGGGTCAGGGTAAACGCTGGGCACCAGCACCACGTCAAAATCCGAAACATAAGGAATGACATCAGCCCGGAAGCCGAGAAAATGCACTTGCCTGTCCAGCCCGAGGGAGTGGGCGAGTTCCTGACAGGTGCGCAGGTGATCTTCCGCCATGTCCTGCGGCGTGTCGCCCAGAATGACGAAATGGCACAGGGCTTTTTCTTCCGGGCTGAGCCGCGAGAGTACCGCGTGGGCGGCCTGCACCAGTTCCACAAATCCCTTGCGGCGGATGACGCGGCCATGCGCGCCAAAAATCACGCTTTCAGGCGGCAGGTTCAGTTCCTGGCGCAGGCGGGCCGTGCTGGCAGAGGGCTGGAATTCTTCCAGATCAAGCGCATCATGGGTCAGGCTGGTCTTGTCGCGGCACTGTGCGAACTGGCCCGATACCGCGGCGGAGACGCAGAAAATGGCCCGCACGGCAGAACTTCTGGCCAGAAAACGGTGCAGGCCACGGATGGGAGCCGGTACATCGGGGTAGAAGACATGCCAGATGGCCGGAACGCCGGTGGCCATGGCGACGACCCCACCGACAAGGTTGGCCGTGGTGCCGTTACAGAAGATAAGCTGGTAGCGTTCTTTGCGCACGCGGCGGATCAGCCGAAACAGCCCCGCCGTCGCACGCAGCACATTGAACACGGAACGGCCGGTGCGCAGGGGCAGGGGGGCGGAAAAATCCTCCCGGGTCATGGCGCGGTTTACGGGCTGCTGCACGTTTTCAAGCAGGGCCGGTTCAATAATCAGGGTGTCCGCCGCGTTGTGGCTGCGGATATCCGCGCTCACCGTATCCTCGCGCGGGAGCAGAACCGTGCGGTTGATCCTGCGCGGGTCCAGAAAGCGCAGCAGGCAGAGCAGCGTCTTTCCCGGTCCACCATTGCGCGACGTATCGTTGATGAACAGCACCCGGGTCGGTTCTGATGGCGCGGCATGGTGGGGGGCTGTGGACATGACGAGGGGCAGTGTTCCGGCGCTAGGGTCTTGTAAGCGCACCCCCTGCGAAACAGGCGGCATATATTGCTAACCGCCCGCCCTGTTGCCGCGTGAGGGCGCATGGTGCGGTGGCTTTATATTTTATTGTCAGGCGGGAAAGCAACACGAAGATAGGCTGGAACAGGCCCGGTTGTTCACACAGCGGACACGATATGTTTCAATTTGTTTTATGATGAATACCTGCGTTTGCCATGTCATTTCTGTTGGGCGGGTTCTGTCTGTCTTTCCTTGGCGTTGTCGTTTTTTGTGCGTGGGCTGCCGTGCGCGCCGCAGGGAAACCGAGGCGGCAGCCTGTCTCAAGAGTGATACAGTTGGGTGCGTTTCCTACACACTGTGGTGAGACGGTTCATTCCAGATTTGAAGAATTCCCTCGCGTTACTGAAAGAAAACGCATGGCTCATGGCATGTCCAGGGCGGGGCCATGCAGGCGTGGCCTCTGCGGGTCTGTCACGGGCGTTTCAGGGAATGATCGAGATGCAACAAAGTCATGCACGACTATGGTCCATCATAACCGCGCTGCTGTTTGGTGCGATTGGGCTGTTTTTATTTCTGGGTGGGGCCGAGCTGCTCGTTCTGGGTGGTTCATGGTTTTATGCGCTGGTGGGGGCTGTGCTTCTGGGCACGGCGGCGGCGGGTTTCCGCAGGCCACAGCTTGCGACGCAGGTCTATGCGGGCCTGCTGGTGGTGGCGACACTCTGGGCTCTGGCTGAAACCGGCCTGAACATATGGGGGCTGGAGGTTCGCCTGCTGACATTGCTGGGGCTTGGTGCCTGGCTGCTGCTGCCAGGTGTCTGGCGTAGCGGAGCTTCCTGGCTGGATGACAAGAAAGCCCTGCTGAGCGGGCTGGTGGTGGCTTGCGTCGTGCTCGTGGCAAGCTGCTTTTCGTCCTACTCGATTGATGGCGTTGTACCTGCCGACCGAATGGCCGCCGCCATGCCTGACCTCAGGGACGGCGTGCCCGCAGGGGACTGGCGTTATTATGGACGGAACGCGCAAGGGCAGCGATACAGCCCGCTCACGCAGATTACGCCCGCCAATATCAGCCGCCTCAAGCGTGCATGGGTGAGCGAGACTGGCGATACCCAGCAGGCGGGGGAGGCCGTGGTGGCCGGGCCGGACGCAGGGCATGAGTTCAACCTTGAACTGACCCCCATCAAGGTGGGTGACACACTCTATATGTGCACGCCCCATAGCTGGGTTATGGCCATGGATGCGGCCACCGGCCGGATAAAATGGAAATACGACCCACACCCGGCCAAGGCCGATCTGGATGCCAACGTGTATCTGGCGTGCCGTGGGGTGTCCTATTACCGTATCCCCGATGAAATCCAGACCTCATGCCGTGAGCGGATCTATTCACCCGTGGCGGATGCGCGGATTGTGGCGGTCAATGCCCAGACTGGCCAGCCCTGCGAGGATTTCGGTGATCACGGCTTTATTTCCATGCGGGAATACATGGGCAATGTGCCGCTGGGCTTTCACTTCATCACCTCTCCGCCGCTGGTCATGAAAAACCGTCTGATCACGGGCGGGTGGATTTTTGACAATCAGGCCAATTTCGAACCCTCGGGCGCTGTGCGCGCGTTTGATGCCACCACCGGCAAGATCGCATGGGTGTGGGATGCGGGCCATAACCCCGAAACCTGGACACCGGGGCCGGGCGATGAACTGACGCGCGATACGCCCAACGCATGGGGTGTCTATACGGCAGACCCCGAACTGGGGCTGGTGTATCTGGGCACGGGCAGTGCACCGCCTGATAACTGGGGCGGGTCGCGCCGTCCGTTTGACGATGCAACTTCCAGCGCGACAGTTGCCCTCGATATCGTGTCCGGCCAGCGGCGCTGGTTGTATCAGACCGTGCATCATGACCTGTGGGATATGGACATTCCCTCCGGTCCGAGCATGGTTGACCTGCCGGGGCCGGCCGGGGTGAACATTCCTGCGCTGGTGCAGAGCACCAAACGTGGCGAGTTTTTCGTACTCGATCGCCGCACGGGTGAACCCCTGCCCGGTTATCCGGTTGAGGAACGGCCCGTGCCCACCGCCGGCCATGCGCCGGATGACCGGGTTTCGGCCACGCAGCCTTTTCCGGCTGCCATGCCCAGCCTGACCCCGCCGGACTTGAAAGAGACCGACATGTGGGGGGCGACCCTGCTGGATCAGATGATCTGCCGTATCCAATATCGTCAGTCCGCCTACGACGGGCAGTTCACGCCGCCGCATGTGGGCAAGACCACCATTGTCTATCCCGCCTTCTATGGCGTGATCGACTGGCAGGGCATTACCATCGACCCGGCGCGCAAACTGCTGTTTGCTAATGCCAGCTACCTGCCGTTCCGTATCAAGCTGGACCATCGCACCCAGTTGGAAAAGGAAGGCGTGCTGCCCAAGTGGACGGGCGAAGGCAACGAACCGGCGGCCAAAGGCAACGCGCTGGCGATCTCCCCTGATTACGGTACGCCATACGTGGCCTATACAGACCCATGGCTGAACCCGCTTCAGATCCCCTGCAAGGGGCCGGTGTGGGGGACGCTGACCGCGATTGATCTGGTAACGAAAAAGATCGTCTGGCAGCACCCGGTCGGTACGACCCGTGATACGGGGCCTTTCCGCACGCATAACAATATTCCGCTGCCCACGGGCATGTATAATATCGGCGGCAATATCGTCACGCGCGGTGGGGTCGTGTTCATGGGGGCCACGGCGGATGACTATCTGCGGGCTTTCGATGTCTCCACTGGTCAGGTCATCTGGCGCGACCGCCTGCCTGCGGGCGGACAGGCCACGCCGCTCAGCTATGAAAGTGGCGGCAAGCAGTATGTGGTGATTGCCGCAGGCGGCCATGGCGGCCTTGGCACCCGTAGCGGTGACTACATCGTGGCCTATACGCTTGATGGCGCACAGGGCGCGCCCACGCCGTAAGCCTGAAGCCGGCCGGGGCGCGTTCCCGGTCGACCCTCTTTTTACGTCCCTTGGAACAATCTGCGTCTTGTCGCTCCCGGCGTGGCACGGGGGCGGCCTCCATGGTGGAGATTTCACATGAGCCTTGCCAGAAAATCGCGGCAGTTTTTTCTATGGTCTGGGCTGTGCGTTCTGGTGCTGCTGGGGGCGGGTGCGCAGCCCTCCCATGCGGCGGATATCACGCTGGGGATTATCGGCCCGCATGAATATGATCTGCCAGTTGACTTCAAACCTTTCAACGTGCTGGTGCAGTATGGCGACGGCAACGCGGCGGGTAATGCCTATAACGGTTCAGGCGAGCGCGTTGCGGCCCATGGCGGGGGGCATAGCTGGTCAGGCATGACCAAATACGTCCACTTCCGCACGTTTGACGCCATTCCTCATGTCGGCTTTGCTTTCGAGTTGATCCAGACGGAAAGCTACGTTCTGGCGGACGGCAAGAATTATGGCGGGCTGGGCGGTACAATCGTGGGGCCTGCGGCCTGGTTCAAGCCCAACAAACACAGCACATTTGGTTTCCAAACCTTTATGGTCACGCCCTCAGGGTCGCGCGATGCGCTGGCCAGCCATTACTGGTCGAATATCTCGAGCCTGATTTTCGATTACGAATGGGAGCATTTCAGTTTCGATGGTGATGTCGGCACGGTGGTTGCCTCCACCAAGCACGAGCCGGGGCAGCACGCCTTTTCGCCCGGTGTGGTCTTTTATTCCAATCTGCGCTTTAGCTGGAAAGCGACAAAACTGATCGAACCGTTCTTTGCCTTCGACTGGCAGAACGCGGGCGGCACCTATGACCAGACGCTCGGGCAGGATGTGCGGGATACCAGCAGCCGCGAGGTGGCGTCCGGGCTGGGGATCATGTTCAATATCAGCCGCAGTGTCAGCGTTACCGCGCGGTACAGTCACTCGGTCGAAGGGCGTAATACCCCGGAAACCGATGCCTATTACCTCAAGCTTCTGTATCTCTGGCAATAGGATAGCGGGTTCGGGGAGGCGCCCCGCAGGGTTGGACTGTTCAGCCTGCGGCTTCTCCAACCCGCCCGCGAGACAGGCAGTGCCACAGGAACTGCGCGAACCTGGCCTGAAAGGCAGGGGCCGAGCCGCCGGTTTTCTGTTCTACCGCCTGCTGGATAGCAGGCGGCAAGGCCTGTCCGCGCTCATGGAACAGGGCGTGGAAAACCGCGTCCGTGAATTCGGGGTGTGGCTGCACTGTCAGGATATGCTCACCATAGCGCAGGGCTGCATGGGCGCAGGCCGGGCTACGCATGATGGTACGGGCCTGCGGAGGCGGCTCCATGACCTGATCCTGATGCCAGGCGTTGAGCGTGACGGTGCTGCCGTCGTCAAGCGTATAGTCCTGCGGGCCGACAATCCACCCGCCGGGGAATTTTTCCACTTTCCCGCCTAGAGCCTGGGCAATGAGCTGGTGGCCGAAACAGATACCCACCATGGGTGCGTGCTGCCGGTCTGCCTCGCGCACAAAAGCCTCCAGGCCGGGAATCCACGGGTGGTCTTCATAGACACCAAACGGCGAGCCGGTGATAAGCCAGCCATCTTCATCCCCGACGCCGGAGGGCAGTTGCCCATCCATGACGCGGTATGTGGTAAAGGTGGCATCCGGGCGGGCGAGGGCAGCCCGGAACAGGTCCGGGTAGTCCATGGCGTGCGCACAGAGTGCCTCAGGGGGGCGGCCGGTCTGGAGAATGCCGATACGCATGATGTCCGTCATGAGAGAGATAAAGGCGTGTGCAGGGGCGCACGCGCGGGCGCGCACCCTATAACAGCTTTCCGCCGGTTGATAAGAGGAAAGCCGCCACATCTGTCCTGTCGGAATGGTTGCCACTTTATAAACATATTCCATCTTTTCCCACTTTGTTTTATGGGGAAAGGCGTTTGATTTTTGAAAGTTCTATTTAAGGAAAGAGCGGAATATGCTGAAAATCCGTCAGGCGGTTGGTTCTTTTGTCTATCGGCTGCGTAAGGATAGACGCGGCGTGACCGCTCTGGAATATGGGCTGATTGCAGCACTGATCGCCGTCACCATCATCAGCGCCGTCACCACCATGGGGCAGAAGCTGCAGCATACCTTCCAGCATGTCGCCAATTCCCTGCCTTCGAACTGACAGGCAGGGCCGAAAAAGGTCTGGGTAGCCATGCTGCTGGCTGGCGCGCCCGGCCCTGTCGGCCATGAATGCGCCGGGCGGTAATCCCAGCAGGAGAGGCCCCTGTGCGCAGGGGCCTGTAGCGGCCGAAAGCCGCAGACGGGGGCTGACAGGTCATGCCTGAAAACGGTAAGCGGTTTACAGGGGACACGGAGCAGAGCGTTCGCGTCCTGGTTATTGTTCAGGACTTGGAAACCGAGGCCATGATGGCCGATTTCCTGAACACGGTCTGCCCCAAGGAAGGGCGGCTGCTCAGGCTGGGCATGGCGCAGGCCCGGCATTACCTGTCGTATAATACCTGTCCGCCTTTTCTGGTGCTTGATATCCGCGGTAGCGCGGACCCGCTGGACAGCGTGCGCCAGTTCAAGGGCATGGTGCCCCCTGATGTGACGGTCATGCTGATCGGGGATCGGGATGACGTGAACTTTTACCGTTCCATCACGCATGGTTACGGTATTGCGGAGTATCTGTACCCGCCGCTCAATCGCAATCTGCTGGTGCGGTTTTTCGGTGATCTCATCCTGCATGGCCAGAAAGACACCGCCAGCGTGGGGGGCGGCAGTCTGGTCACGTTGTGTGGCGTGCGGCCGGGTGTTGGCGCATCCACGCTGCTGGCCAATCTGGGGTGGTATGTGGCGCAGGAAGTGCGGCGGCATACGCTGCTGATTGACTTCGACACACAGGCCAGCCGCCTGGGCGTGCTGCTTAATGCGGAGGACAATCTGGGCCTTCTGTCCGTTCTGGAAGAACCGGAACGGATGGACAGCCTGCTGGTTGAGCGCAGTATCCAGAGCGTTTCGGACAGGCTCAAACTGCTGTCCTCTCTGGGGCCGGTGGGGCAGAAACCCCGGCTGGTGCCTTCCACGCTCAAGTCTTTGCTAGGGTTTGTGCGCGGGCAGTTCCATTTTGTCATGACCCGCACGGACTGGAGCGAGGGAGAAACATTTTCCGCGCTCGCCGGACAGGCGCAGCAGCTCATACTGGTGATGGACCCTACTCTGGCGTGTATGCGCGATACGCTGCGCCTTCTGGCGGTACTGCCACAACTGCACCTGCCCACAAAGCCTGTGCTTGTGCTCAACCAGTTCGGGCATCCGGGCACGCTGTCCATGGACGAGGTCAGAAAAAGCCTTGGCTGTGCGCCAGATATTGTCATTCCCTACCTGCCGCGTGAATGTGGCGAGGCCGAGATAAACGGCGTGCCTGTAGCCAGCGAGTGCAAGCCCTATCGTGACGCTGTCGGCCGTATTGCGCATGAAAGCCTGTCCCTGCACAGGGTCGCGCAGAGCGAGGTTGCGGAAAGGGGGCTGGTTGGCAGGGTCGTACACACTTTGCTCGGTGCGCGCTGATGGAGGAGACCATGCCAGCCGGGCGCGCGAGCCGGTTGCAACGCCTGCAGGAGATGCAGGCTCATGTCCTCCCGCCTGAACGGGTGGGGCATCATAACATGGGGGGCAGAGCCAACCCGCAGGCCGGGCACGACAGTGTGGAGGCGGAGGGGGCACCCACGCCGGGGCATGAGGCGGCAGAGCGCGGCTTTACCAGCGAACAGCTTCTTGCGCTGCGAGCCCTGTGTCTGGGGCGGCTTGATCCGGCTGTCATTCTCCCTCTGGCGCCTGAACAGCTTGCCGAAACGGTGGAAAGGGTGGTGGATCAGGCAGCGAATGAGCAGCGCATCCGCCTGAACCTGCGTGAGCAGCAAAAAATTGCGTCGGAACTGGTCAATGACATCAAGGGGCTGGGGCCTGTCCAGCCTCTTCTTGATGATGACAGTATCAGCGATATCCTGATAAACGGGCCAAAGCGTATCTTTGTTGAGCGTCACGGAAAAACCGAGCTTTCACCGGTACATTTTCGAGATCAGCGGCATCTTGTTTCGGTCTGTCAGCGCGTAGCGTCCGAAATGGGCCGACGGATTGACGAAGCCAGCCCGATGGTGGATGCGCGCCTGCGCGACGGATCGCGCGTCAATATCGTTTTTCCGCCGCTCGCCCTTGACGGGCCGTATATGTCAATCAGAAAATTTTCCAAAAACACAATAGATTTTCAAAAACTCGTTGAATATGGAAGCTGCACGCCTGCCATTGCGACCATTCTGGAAATAGCCGCCCGTGTGCGGCTGAATATCATAGTTTCCGGTGGTACCGGGTCGGGCAAGACCACCTTGCTGAACGCGCTTTCACAGTTCATTGATTTTTCCGAACGTGTTATCACCGTGGAGGACGCGGCGGAACTGCAACTCCAGCAGCCGCATGTCGTGCGGATGGAAACGCGCCCACCCTCAATCGAAGGCAAGGGCGAAGTCACGCAGCGCGATCTGGTGCGCAATGCGCTGCGTATGCGGCCTGATCGTATCATCGTGGGGGAAGTGCGCGGGGCCGAAGCGTTTGACATGCTACAGGCCATGAATACCGGCCATGATGGCAGCATGTCGAGCATCCATTCCAACAACACGCGTGAGGCCATTACGCGTGTGGAAAGCATGGTGCAGATGGGCAGCCTCAGTATGCCGGTGCCCGTAGTACGGGCGCAGATCGTAGGGGCGGTGGATATGATCGTGCATGTCGGGCGCAACCGTGATGGCGTGCGTCGTATCATGCAGGTGACGGACGTTGCCGGGCTGGAAAATGGCACGGTCGTCATGAACGATCTGTTCCGGCTTGTTTTTGATGGACAGGACAGCCGGGGGCGGCTGCTCTCCCGTTACGAGGTTTCCAATATCCGTCCGAGTTTTCAGGAAAAACTCGAATACTGCCAGATGGACGGACTATGGAACGCCACGCTGGCGGAGAGCTGTGCATGATGGTGCCATCGGGCCTGCTGCTTGGCACGGCGGCTCTGGCTGTGTCGCTGTTTGGGGGGCTGTGGGGGCGTGCTGTTTACCGGCGCCTGCGTGTTCAGGAACGGCGGAATGAACGGATAACCTGCGAGTTGGACCGTTTTCGCGGGCCGTTTGATGTGCGGGGGGCGTTGGTGCGTCGTGCACAGGTCCTGTCTATTTTTCTCGCTGAACATGGCAGGCGTTTTTTTTACGCAGTGGTCAATTACGGGGCGGCGCGGGCTGCGATCAGAAAAAACGATTACGTGGTGTTTGGGGCGCTGGCAGCCCTGCTGCTGCTGGCCTGGCCCGCTTTTGCCCTGTTGGGGGTCGGCGGCATTGTTGCGGAAATCCTCGCCTGGATTCTGGGGGTGCGGGCGCTCTATACGTACATAGGCGGGCGTTACAATGCCCGTCTGTACGAACAGTTGCCAGATACCATCAGTGTCATTGTCCGCTCATTGCGGGTGGGTATTCCGCTACCGCGTATCCTTGATCTGGTGTGCCGCGAGGCCAGCCAGCCGACGGCGTTCGAGTTCACGCGGCTGGTGCAGGATATTGCAATGGGGCAGAGCCTGCCGCAGGCTTTTGCCAATATGGCAGAACGGATTGATGTGAAGGAATACCGTTTCATGGCGACGGTGATCGAGGTGCAGGCCGAGACGGGCGGCGCGCTGGTTGATATCATGGCGGCACTTGAAAAAACCCTGCGTGAGCGCAGGGCCATGAGAAAGAGAGCGATCGCCGCCGCAGGTGAGGTTCGGCTGACATCGTACGTGCTGCTGGCCCTGCCCCTGCTTGTGGTTCTGTTGCTGGAAATACAGAGCCCGGCCTATTTCAATGGACTTCTGGCCGACCCGCGCGGTTACATGGTGGTGGCTCTGGCGGGAGGACTCTGGTGTCTGGGGCTGTTCTCCATTCGCTTCATTACAGCCAAAGTTCTGAAATAGCACGATGGCTACAGTTCTTTTTCTTGTTGTTATCTGTCTTTTTGCTGCATGGGGCATGTTTCTGCGTCCGCGTCTGGCATCAGGCCGACGTCGCGCCCGGCTGGAGCGGGTGCAGCGCTACCGTGCGACCAAGGCGGTGGACAGGCCCGGTGCCCGGTTCTCACTGCTGCGTGGGGCGTACGAGGTCGGATCGTTCATGATGCAGCGGCGGATTTTACCGCGCAGCACGCTTGATGAGCTGTTCCAGACCCTCTCGCGCAATACGCAGGAGCCAGACAGGCTGCTGCCGGTGTTTATCGGCGCCAAAACCATGTTGTTTCTGCTGGGGGGCGTTCTGGGGCTGGCTGTATTCGTGAGCGTGGATATAGGCTCAATCATTCATCTGGTGCTGCCTGCGGCGCTGCCTATCGGTGGGATGCTGCTGCCGGATATGGTTTTGTCAGCCCGGCGCAGGCGTTATCTGCAAGATGTTGAAAGCGGCATGGCCGATGCGCTGGATATGCTGACCATCTGCGTGGATGCGGGGATGCCGATCGAAGCGGCCATGCACCGTGTGGCGCAGGATATGCTGCGAGTGAATACGAGCGTGGCCAGCGAACTGCGCCTGACTGCCCGGGATATGAGCCTGATGCCCGACAGGCAGGAAGCCCTGCGGCAGATGGTGCGGCGCACGGAACTGCCAGTCATGCGGCAGGTAGCCACCGTGCTGGCGCAGTCTTTCGAGGTGGGGTCGCCCATAGCGCAGGATTTGCGCATTCTGTCTGAAGATGTGCAGGCTGATACCATGCTGCGCTACCAGACACGGGCGGCGCAATTGCCGGTTTACCTCACGCTGCCGATGATCCTGTTCATCATGCCGGTTATTTTTATTGTGGTGATTGGCCCTGTGGCGCTGTCCCTGCTGGGGCAATAGGGGGTTGCATACCCGCTTGGGTAAGCTGGGCCTCGACCTGCGCGAGCAGCGTGCGGCCACTGGCCTCATCCGTTGGGGCGGGCAGGCGCGGCCCCAGCCGGATACGGTAGCGCATGGGCAAGGGCGGACGTTTGAGAAAGGGCCAGCCCTGCGACAGATAGGGAGAGTCCGTCTCGATCAGGATCACCTGCACGGGCAGGCGGGTGCGCTGGGCAATGGCGGCAAAGCCCGGCTGCATAGGGCCGGGGGCTGCCCCGGCACGGGCACGTGTGCCCTCGGGAAACAGGAGCAGAGGCCCCCCTTCGCGCAGGCGTTCGGTGGCGGGGCCTAATACCCGTAGCAACGTGTCGTGGCGGATATAGCCCGCTGTGCGCAGGGTACTGCCCAGTACGCCACGGTCCCAGATGGAGGCTTTGGTTACGCAGGTCATGCCCTGCAGGGCGGAGGCCAGCAACAGGCTATCCAGTCGTGAAGGGTGGTTGGCCACAAGCACCAGCGGTTGCGGTACGGTTTGCTGGAGAGGAACCAGCGCGCTCATATCGCAGTCCAGAATACCCGCCGCGTGCAGGTAGCGCACGGCCAGCCGGGACAGCGCGTGGAGCCAGCGCTGGCCCGCCTGCCTGCGTGCCACCCCTTCGGGATAGAAGCGTCGTAGCAGGAAAGAGCCGGCGTCCAGCCCGACGAAAATCAGCCCGGTTACAGCCAGAGAGCCGTAAAAACGCAGTGCCGTGAAAGGCTGCGCGGTCCGTAGGAAGGACAGAAGCGACATGGTCTGCCGGTCAGGATGTCAGTTGTCGGGCGTAACGGACATAATCCGGCGCAGTTCCGAGGCCATGGAGGCTGGGCTGGCGCTGGCGTCAATCATGCCACGATAGCGTGTGTCAGGGTCCATGACTACGAAATGTGGCGACATCCGCATGGTGTAACTCCACTCCGCATCGGCCACGCGCTCCACGGGGGCATGGTATTCCTTGGCCAGATCGGCCAATGCGAAGGGGGCAGCCGTGCCCGCTATCACATGCGGGCCAATGTGTTCGCCATACTGGCGCAGCCGCTCGGCATCATCGCGGTCCGGATCGAGGCTGACAAAAATGATAATCGCCTTGCGGCCGTTTTCGTCCAGCGTGTCCAGCGCGTCGGACATGGCCTTCAGGGCAGGGCTGCAGGCATCGTCGGTGCAATGCGTCGCGCCGAACAGAACCAGCATCCAGCGGCCGCGGAAAGTCTGGTCCGTCATGGTGCCGGTTGTGGAGTCCATCAGCCGGAAGGAACCGCCCACGGCGTTGCCATAGGTGTTGAGCGTGACACCGTGATGCAGGGCGTAGCGCGTGGCGGCCCAGCCCCCGGCTCCTGCCAGCGCTACGATTGCTATGGTGGTCAGCAGCACGCGTCGGCCACGCCCGGATGGTGCGGGGGTTCTGTCGTGCGGTGTCTGCAGGGCAGGACCTGTCATGTTTGTTCAACTTCCTTGGGGCGCGGCATTCAGGCCCGCCCGGTGGGTGTATGGCTAGTGGGCCTGCGCCCAGTTCTGACCGATGCCGGTTTCAACAACCAGCGGGATGGACAGGGTGGCGGCTGCTTCCATGACATTCTTGGCTGTCCTGGCCACGGCTTCAGCCTCGTGTGCGTCGGCCTCAAGCAGCAGTTCATCATGCACCTGCAACAGCAGTCGGGCCGAATGCAGGCCGGCTTCGTGCAGGGCACGGGGCAGGCGTACCATGGCCTGTTTGATGATGTCGGCCGCCCCACCCTGTAGTGGCGCGTTGATAGCCTGCCGTTCTGCGTACTGGCGGCGTGCCGCGCTTTTTTCCGCAATGCCCGGCACGTAGCAGCGCCGTCCAAAAGGAGTCAGCACGTAGCCATACGTTTGTGCTTCCTCTTTTTTGCGTTCCATGTAGTCGCGGATGCCGGGATAACGGGCGAAATACGTATCAATGTAAGACCGGGCCTCGCCTGCTGGGATACCAAGCTGTCGCCCCAGGCCAAAGGCTGAAATGCCGTAAATGATCCCGAAATTGATTGCCTTGGCGCGGCGGCGTGTCAGCGGGTCCATGTCTTCAATGGGGATACCGAACACTTCGGAGGCGGTGCGGGCGTGAATGTCCTGCCCCATGTGAAAGGCTTCGCGCAGGGTGGGAATATTGGCCACGTCGGCCAGCAGCCGTAGCTCGATCTGCGAATAGTCGGCCGAGATCAGCCTGCGCCCTTCGGGAGCGATAAAGGCCTGTCGGATACGCGTGCCTTCTTCGGTGCGCACGGGGATATTTTGCAGGTTCGGGTCAGTAGAGGACAGGCGGCCCGTGGTGGTGATAGCCATCTGGAAGGACGTATGCACCCGCCCGGCACTGCTGGCCTGTCGGCTCAGCGCATCGGTGTAGGTGGATTTGAGCTTGGAAAGCTGCCGCCATTCCAGCACGCGGGCGGGCAGGTCGTGGCCCTGATCTGCCAGTTCCTGCAACACGGCGGAATCCGTGCTCCATGCACCGGCCTTGCCGCGCTTGCCGCCTTTAAGCGCCATTTCGTCAAACAGGATTTCACCAAGCTGCTTGGGCGAGGCGATGTTGAACTCCCGCCCGGCGGCGCTGAAAATGCCGGCTTCCATGTCTTTCATGCGCGCTTCGAAATCGGCGGACAGGCGGGCCAGTTCGGCCCTGTCCACGGCAATGCCGGCCTTTTCCATATCCGCCAGAACGGCAACGAGCGGACGTTCGATCTGCTCATAGAGGGCGAGAGCCTGATTGGTGCGCAGCGTAGGGTGCAGGACATGCCATAGCCGCAGGGTGACATCGGCATCTTCCGCCGCGTAGGTGGTGGCTTTTTCCACCGGCACCTGTGCGAAGGGAATACGGGCCCGCCCGGTGCCGGTCACGCTGTCATAGCTAATGGGGTCGTGGCCCAGATGCAGGGCTGAAAGCTCGTCCATGCCCTGCCCGTGCAGCCCTGCGGACTGGCTGTAGGAAATCAGCATCGTGTCGTCCACGGCGCGGGTATGATCCATTGCCAGTCCGGCATGGTCGAGCACCAGCAGGTCAAACTTGGCATTGTGGAAGACTTTCAGCGTGGTGTCGTCTTCCAGTAGAGGGCGCAGCAGGTTCAGGGCTGTGTCGGGTTCAAGCTGCTCACCCGTATGGGCTTCCAGCGTGCCTGCATGGCGCAGGGGCACGTAACAGGCTTGTCCCGGCGCTGTGGCGATGGAAAAGCCGACAAGTCTTGCGTTGAGCGGGTCCAGCCCGTCGGTTTCGGTATCTACCGCGCACAATCCGGCTTCCTGTGCGGCGGTAATCCATTTTTGCAGGTCATGCGCCGTGCGGACGGTTTCGTATTTGTCATACGGCGCGCTGCTGATGGCCTGTGCCGGTGCGGAAGTGGCGGTGTCCTGCGCTGTGGGTGTCGGCAGACCGTTGGCGCTGGCATGAGCCGTGGCACGAGCGCTGCGGTGGGCATGTACGCTGGCGGGTTGAGGGGTCATGCCCATGCGGCTGAGCAGGGAACGAAAGCCCATGCGTGAGAGCCATTCGGCCAGTATAGTCAGGTCGGGGTCGCGCGTGACCAGTTCTTCCAGCGGAACGGGCAGGGGCACATCGCGCGCCAGAGTGACAAGCTGGAGCGAGAGGCGGGCCGCCTGTGCATGTTCGACCAGCATGTCGCGGCGTTTGGATTTTTTCATGTCTGGCGCTGCATCCAGCACCGCTTCGAGTGTGCCGAATTCGTTGACCAGAGCCGACGCGGTTTTAGGGCCGATCCCCGGCACGCCGGGCACATTGTCGGTGGGGTCGCCCATCAGGGCCTGAACATCCACCACTTTCTCGGGTGGTACGCCAAACTTCACTTCCACTTCTGCCGGGCCGATCGGGGTCTGGCGGATCGGGTCCAGCATACACACACCGGGGCCGACAAGCTGCATCAGATCCTTGTCGGATGAGACGATGGTGCAGGTGCCGCCTGCCGCGCGTATGGCCGTGGCGTAGGAAGCAATCAGGTCATCGGCTTCCCAGCCGGGCAGTTCGATGCCGGGTACGCCAAAAGCCTGCGTGGCTTCGCGGATCAGGCTAAATTGCGGGCGCAGGTCTTCGGGTGGTTCAGGCCGGTGAGCCTTGTACTGCGGATACAGCTCGGAGCGGAATGTCAGGCGGCTGGCATCGAACAGCACGGCCAGGTGCGTGCCAGCGTGTTCCCGCAAAAGGCGCGCCAGCATGGTGGCAAAGCCATACACCGCATTGACGGGCACGCCATCCGGGTTGGTCATTGGGGGCAGGGCATGAAAAGCCCGGAAAATAAAGCCGCTTCCGTCTACCAGAACCAGATGAGGCGCTTGGGGCGTGGGGTCTGTCATGGGCTCAGGCCAGCAGGTCATTCAGCATGTTTCTGGGGATATGCGCCTTGCGGCGGGTTGTCCAGCGTTTCTGGCCGTGGATTTTTCTTCAGCTTTGTTAAGAATTGTTCGCATTGGCGGAGTGTGTCTCTCCCGCCGTCTACGACCATGAGTATCATTCGCAGGATACATTCTGGCTTGTCTTGTACCGCAACGAGAACCTGGCTGCGCGCAGGGCAGGATTGCATATTAAAAAATAGTTTAAAATTCGATTGCCCCCATCCCGGCCAGCCACCATAGTCCGCCCTGTTCACAGCGGGGGGAGTGCGTGTGTCAGCCATAAGGGGCTGTTCTGGCAGCAGAATTATCTACAACCGGGTAAAGCGGGTCGCCGTGCTGCTGGCTTTTGTCGTGTTGGGGTTTACGGGTTTTTGCGGTTCGGCTCGGGCCGAAACAGGCCATGGGACGGCAGACCAGTCGCACAGCAGGCAAGGGGGCAAGCCGCTCATGGTGCATGGGCACAGAATCTCCACCACGGCCTCTATTGCGACCAAAACGGAAAACCACCCGATGGTGAACATCGCGCAGTCCGTTACGGTCATTACCCGTCATGAAATGGATGTGCGCGGTGTGCTCAGCCTGAGTCAGGCGGTGCGGTATGTGGCCGGGATCACGCAGGACCAGCGTGGGGCTACCGCTACACGGTACGATATGTTCGCCCTGCGCGGTTTTTCCGTGCCCACCTATCTGGACGGGCTGAAGCTGGAGGCCAGCCCCACCGGCTACGCCGCACCGCAGATCGACATGTTCCGGGTGAACCGTATTGAGGTGCTTAAAGGCCCGTCCTCCGCGCTGTATGGTCAGTCCAGTCCCGGCGGCCTGCTGGAAATGTCCAGCAAGCTGCCGACCGATGCGCGTTCATATGGTAGCGTGGCTGCAACCGGCGGCAGTTTTGACCTGTACCGTGTGGATGCCGATGTAGGCGGCTGGGCCTCGAACGATGGCAAGGTGCGTTACCGTGTTTATGGCACGGCCAATGGCTCGCACAGCCAGCTCAGCCAGACCGGCAGCCGCCGTTTCAGTATCAGTCCGGCCGTGACTCTCGGTGGGGGCGGCCCTACCACGCTGACGTTGCTGGGCAATTACCAGTACGACCCCACAAATGCTTCTTATGGCTCGGTGCCGCTGATCGGTTCGCTCGTGCCGGGGCCTTCGGGCTGGATCAGGCGCGATTTCTATGATGGGGACAGGGCTTTTGAGGAATACCGGCGCAAGCAGGGGTCGTTCACCTATATTCTGACGCATCGCTTCAGCCATGCCTGGGAGCTGGTGTCCCGCGCGCGGTACGACGATATCAAGACCGACTACGAAAATGTTTACACAACGGGCAAATGGCTCTCTCCCACCACCGTGCAGCGCGCCACGTTCGGGAGTGACGAGCATTTGCGCCGGGTGGCCATGGATACGCAGCTTCTGGGTCATGTGCACACCGGCCCTGTCAATCATACGCTGATGGTGGGGCTGGACTATGACTACACCCGCGCCACCGAACTGGCGCGGGCAGGCAGCGCACCCGCGCTGGACGTCGTACATCCGGTTTACAACGGCGCTATTCCCGTGCCGCCGCTGGCCTCCGATTACAATACGCGGCAGCAGCAGATTGGCGTGTATGCGCAGGACGAACTGCGGATCGGTTCGTTCTACCTGACCGGAAGCCTGCGCAATGACTGGTACACCGCGCACCAGCAGGAATATGTCGCCAATACCAGCAGCAGCCAGCATCCTTCACAGATTTCGTTCCGTGTGGCCGGGCTGTATCACTTCAACTTCGGGCTGGCGCCTTACATCACCTACTCCACCTCGTTCCAGCCGCAGGCCGGGATTGTATCGGAAAACGGAGGGCGTACGACCCATCAGGCTGATCCCTCCGTAGGGCGGCAGCTTGAGGGCGGGGTGAAATATCAGATCCCCGGCACGTCCATGCTGTTCAGTGCGGCGGGGTTCCATATCGAGCAGAGCAACGTGCTGGTATCCGTGGGAGACGCCGTTTACAGCACTGAAAGCGGTCGGGTGCACTCGGATGGTTTCGAGTTTGAGGCGCACGCGGATGTGCACCGTAACCTTATGGTTACGGCGGCGCTTAGCGTCCAGCGCGTGCATGATGAGTCGACCGGCAAGCCGCTTGTGCAGTCAGGGCGGGGGAATGCCTCGCTGTTCGCGTTCTACACGATACCCAAAGGGCGGCTCAAAGGGGTGGGGCTTGGCGGTGGTCTGCGTTACGAGGCCAGTGCTTACGGCGGCTCTACAGCCTCGATGAAGAATATCAGAATTCCCAGCTACGTGGTGTTTGACGCGTCTTTTCGGTACGACCTTGCCGCCGCCCATGCAGCGCTACGCGGCTGGACACTTTCGGCCAGCGTGCGCAACCTGTTCGACAAACGCTACATCGCAAGCTGTTACGGCTCGGCCTATAGCGAATGGTGCTGGTATGGCGAGCGCCGCAACGCACAGGCCACGCTTTCTTATAGCTGGTAAGAACCCGGTCGCGGGGACGTAGCCCCGTGACCGGCTCTATATAGATGGTGCACAGCCGGGTCAGGCGGGTAGGCCGCCCGGCCCGGTGTCGTATCGCCGTCCGCTATTTTACAGAACGCGCTTGACCCATTCATGCGGGTCGGGCGCACGGCCGAACTGGATGTCGCACAGGCCCTGCCGGAGGCGGCTCGTAATGGGGCCTGCGGTCTGGCCATCGCCAATGGTGCATTCACCATGCGCGCTCTTGAAGGTGCCAATGGGTGTAACCACGGCGGCGGTGCCACAGGCAAAGACTTCCTTCAGCTTGCCCGAGGCGGCATCGCTGTAAAGCTGGTCGATCGCATAGCGCTCTTCCCGCACCGTCAGGCCCTGATCGCGCGCAAGGGTCAGCAACGAGTCCCGGGTAATGCCATGCAGGATGGTGCCGCCGTCGAGCGGGGGGGTCAGCAACGTGCCGTCCTCCATCACCATCATCACATTCATGCCGCCCATTTCTTCCAGCCAGCGGCGTTCCTGTGCATCCAGAAACAGCACCTGCTGGCAGCCATGGGCCTTGCCTTCCATCTGCGCGGTCAGGCTGGCGGCGTAGTTGCCGCCGCACTTGGCGGTGCCTGTGCCCCCGTGCGAGGCGCGCACGGCGTTTTCTTCCACCCACACGCTGACAGTGGCGGACTCTTTGGAGAAGTATTCCCCCGCCGCGCAGGCGATCACGATAAACTTGAATTCTGATGCGGGTTTGACCCCCAGCGCCGCCTCAGTCGCGATCATGAAGGGGCGGATATACAGTGTGCCGACCTCGGGTGCGGGCACCCAGTCGCGGTCGATGCTGACAAGCTGGCTCACCGCTTCAAGGAACAGGTCTTCCGGCAGGTCTGCCATGGCCATGCGTTCGGCCGACTTGCGAAAGCGCCGGGCATTGGCTTCGGGGCGGAACAGCAGGATACCACCGTCAGCCGCGCGGTAGGCTTTCATGCCTTCGAAAATTTCCTGCGCGTAATGCAGCACCGAGGCAGCGGGGTCCAGCACCAGCGGCTGGCGCGGCATAATCTCGGGAGAATGCCAGCCCCGGCCCTCCGTATAGGTAATGACAACCATGTGGTCGGTAAACGCGCGACCGAAACCGGGATTCGCAACAATGCGTTCGCGTTCTGCGGCGCTGATGCCGTCTGTCTTGCGGGTGATCTTGAAAAGGGTATTCGGGGCTGTGGTCATCGGTTCTGGCGTCTCCGTGGCGCTGGTGTCAGGACCAGTGGGCCGGTTCTCCGTGTCATGGTTTTCAGAGCGGCAGGCACGGGTTTTACGGCCTGTCCGGGCTGTTCGCGGCGGTGCTTCTCCCTATCATGTTCAGCGGGGCTGTGCCAGAGATGGGGCGGGATGCACCACCCGCCCAAACGGAGGGATGCGGGCAGAAACAATCATGCAACAGGGGAGGCCGTAACGCCATGAATGAGCAGCAGGCCGCATCATCCGCGCCCATGCCCCCGGTCATGGCGCAGGGTTTCACGCAACTGCCGGAGTGGATGTACGACCGGGGCGTACTTTCACCTGTGGCAGCCCCCCGGCTCATCCGGCTTAATGAGGCGCTCGCGGCGGAACTCGGGCTGGATGCACGCTGGCTGGCCGGGCCGCAGGGGTTGGCCATGCTGGCTGGCAACAGTATGCCCGCCGGGGTAGAGCCTGTGGCGACGGCCTATGCCGGGCACCAGTTCGGCTACTACAATCCTGCTCTGGGCGATGGCCGCGCGCTGCTCCTGGGTGATGTGCGTGACCGTGCGGGCCATGTGCGCGAGATCCAGCTCAAGGGGGCGGGCCGTACGGTGTTTTCCCGCCGGGGCGATGGCCGGGCGGCCCTTGGGCCTGTGCTGCGCGAATACCTGCTAAGCGAAAGCATGGCGGCGCTGGGCATCCCGACCACGCGGGCGTTGGCCGCCGTCAGCACAGGCGAAAAGGTCCAGCGCGAGACGCTGCTGCCCGGCGCGATTCTGGCGCGCGTGGCGTCCAGCCATCTGCGGGTGGGCACGTTCCAGTACGTGGCCGCCCGGCGTGACCCTGCGGCCCTGCGTCAGCTTCTGGACTTTGCCATCGCCCGGCATGACCCGCAGGCGCTGCATAGTCCGACACCGGCCCTGACATTTCTGCAAAATGTGGTGGCGGCGCAGGCCAGCCTTGTCGCGCGCTGGATGCTGGTGGGCTTTATCCATGGTGTGATGAACACTGATAACATGGCCATTTCGGGCGAAACGATAGATTACGGCCCCTGCGCCTTCATGGATGAGTACGACCCCGCCACGGTTTTCAGTTTCATTGATGAGCACGGCCGCTACGCCTACACTAACCAGCCGACCATCGCCCTGTGGAACCTGACCAGACTGGCCGAGGCGCTATTGCCGTTGCTGAGTGATGATGAGGACGAACGCCCAGTGCTGGCACGGCAGGCGCTGGCAGAGTTCAATACCCGGTTTCATACGGTCTATTTCGACGGGATGCGGGCAAAGCTGGGGCTGACAGCCGCGCAGGAGGGGGATGAGGCGCTCTTTGCCGCGCTGCTGGAAACCATGCACCAGACGCACGCGGATATGACCGGCACCTTCCGGGCACTCAGTCACCCTGCCATGCTGGCGGGCGAGGATACGGCCACCCTGCCGCTGGCTTTTGCTCCGTGGCTTGAGCGCTGGCACCAGCGGTTGCGGCAGGACGATGCCCGCTCGCCCGAAGCCCGTGCGCAGGCCATGCGGGCGGTCAATCCGTGCTACATTCCGCGCAATCATCTGGTTGAGGCCATGATCCGCAGCGCGGTGGAAGAGGGTGATTTCACCCCCTTCGAGACCATGCTGACCGTTCTCGCCGCCCCCTATGAGGAGCAGCCGGGGTGCGAACGTTATGCCCTTCCGCCCGGTGCGGATGAGCGGGTGCGTTATACGTTCTGCGGCACCTGACCGAGCGTTTCCACGCCCTGCACGCTGATGAAATCCTGCCCCTGCGCGCCCGTGTCTACGCAGGCATGGATACGGTAGACGGCGTGCAGTAGCGCCGGGGTCAGAATGGCGCGTGGCGGCCCGAAAGCCTGCACACGCCCTTCATGCAGGACGCAGGCTGTCTCGCACCAGTTGAGCGCCTGATTGAGATCATGCAGCACCAGAATGCACACAAGCCCTGAGCGGGCGGTTTCCTCGCGCAGCAGGGCCAGCACGCGATATTGGTAATGGGGATCGAGCGCGCTGAGCGGTTCGTCCAGCAGCAAGGCGCGGGGGTGGCGGCTGAGGGCCTGCGCCAGCCCGACAAGCTGGCGCTGTCCGCCGGACAGTTCGCTAAGGGGGCGCATGGCGAGGGATTCGATGCCCACGCGCGCAAGCCAGCCCAGTGCGGCAGGCACGTCATCCTCCTGCGCGGGATGGGCTACCCGTCGCGCCGCCAGCAGGGTTTCCAGCACGGTCAGGCGCAACGGCTCGGGCAGGGTCTGGGGCAGGGTGCAGCACAGGCGCGCGCGGGCGCGAAGGTCGAGCCCGTCCAGCACCTGCCCATGCAGAAGCACCTGCCCGCGCGAGGGCACAAGACCGCCCATCGCCCGTAGGAGGGTGGATTTACCGCTGCCGTTGGGGCCGAGCACGGCGCACAGTCTACCGGGCGGAAAGGGGCCTGCCGTAATATCATGCAGCACCTCATGCCGTCCGTGACGGACGGATAGCCCCTGCACCCTCAGGCCTTGTTCGCCGGATTGTTCCGTGTCTGGCCGCCGGGTGTTCATGCGCCGGGTTTCTGCCGCAGGATAATGAACAGAAAGAACGGAATGCCCACAAGCGCGGTGACAATGCCTGTGGGTACCACCACGCCCGGCACGATCACGCGGGCCAGCAGCGCCGTGGTGGATAGGATGAAGGCGCCGCTCAGCAGGCTGGCGGGCAGCGTGTAGCGCTGGTCTTCGCCCACAAGGCCCCGGGCGATATGGGGTGCAATCAACCCCACAAAGCCGATCACACCTACAAACGCCACCGCCAGCGCGCTCAGCAGGCTGATCCGCAGCAGGGCGGCGCGGCGCAGGCGGTGCACATCCACACCCAGGCTGGCCGCGCGTTCCTCCCCCATGCGCAGGACGGTCAGCCGCCAGGCGGCCCCAAGGGCAAAGGGCAGGGTGGTTGCGAGGGTGAGCGCCAGCAACCCGATAGCGGGCCATGTGGCGCGGGTCAGGCTGCCCAGCGTCCAGAAAACGAGATCCTGCAGGGTGTCTTCACTGGCAACGAACTGCATCAGCGCCACAAGAGCCTGAAATGAAAACACCAGAGCCACGCCGCACAGCACGACCGTGCTGGTTTCCACCCGGCCTGTTTCCGTCTGGCGCAGGCGTGTCAGCGCCTCCAGCAGCCAGACCGAGAGCATGGAGCACACAAAGGCGCTTAGCGCGATAATCCACGTCTGAGGCAGGCCGCGGATATGCCAGCCCAGCACGATGGACAGCGAGGCGCCAAAGGCCCCTGCTGCCGATGTGCCCAGTGTGAACGGGCTGGCGAGCGGGTTGGCAAGGACGGTCTGCATTTCAGCCCCGGCCAGCCCAAGTGCCGCGCCCACGCAGGCGGCGGTTAGCGCGTAGGGCAGGCGGATGCGCCACAGGATCAGGCGCGCATCTGGCGGGGCGGCATCCGGGGTGAACAGCGCGCGCAGTAAGGCGCTGGGGGAAAGCGAGGCCGGTCCTATGGCGCAGTCGGCCAGAATGGACATCGCCACTCCCACCGCGAGCAGGGCCAGCACGAGCTGGCGTCGCCTGCGCAGCGCCGCACACGCGGCCTGTGCCATCACGATGGCGGGCCGGGCGGTGGGGCGCGCGGGGCAGGAGGGAACGGGATTAGGCATGTTGGCCTTAATGAATGACGCAGATCAGCCCGTCAGGTAAAGGCCGGTGTTGCAGGATGGCGTGCCTTGTGCGTCTGACGTGCCGGAGCTGCTCTCTGTTTTGCTTCCGGCCCGCTCGGCGGTACGGTATGGCTCCGCCTATGAATACGTCCAGCCCCCATGCCCATAGCCTTCAGGATCAGGATTCCGCATTGAGCGCCGCCGCCGGGGAGCGACTGGCCTGTGTGGTGGACGCCGCGCAGGCTGGCGAGCGGGTGGATCGGTATCTGGCGGCCTGCCTGCCTGCGCTGTCGCGCTCACGCATCAAGGGGCTGATTGAGGCGGGCTGTCTTTCAGTGGGAGGAACCTGCGTGCGTGAACCCGCCACGTCTGTGCGTGCGGGCATGGCGCTGGTGCTGGAGGTGCCGCCAGCCGCTCCCGCCACGCCGGAGGGGGAGGCAGTCGCCTTTACCGTTCTCTTCGAGGATGAAGACCTGATCGTGCTGGACAAGCCTGCCGGGCTGGTTGTGCACCCCGCGCCCGGTAACGAAACCGGCACGCTCGTCAACGGGCTGATTGCCCATTGCGGTGACAGCCTGAAGGGAATCGGCGGCGAGCGCAGGCCGGGGATTGTCCACAGACTGGATAAGGACACATCAGGCGTGATGGTGGCGGCCAAGACGGAAAAGGCGCATCTTGCCCTGTCGGAAGATTTTGCCGCCCGACGGATAGACCGCGCCTATCTGGCGTTCTGCTGGGGCCTGCCCGCCCCGGCCACGGGCGAGTATGAAGGGGCAATCGGCCGTGACAAGCGGGATCGAAAGCGTATGGCCCTGACAGAGCGCGGCGGCAAATGGGCGCTGACACGCTACACCACCCTGCGGGCATTCGGCATGGCTGCGGCCAAGGTGGAATGTCGTCTGGCTACGGGGCGCACGCATCAGATTCGGGTGCATTTTTCGGCTAACGGGCATCCACTCATGGGCGATCCGCTGTATCTGCGCCGCCTGCCCAGCATTGCACGGCAGCTTCCCGTCGCCGCGCGGGATGTGGCGCTGGACTTTCCGCGTCAGGCGCTTCATGCAGCGCGGCTTGGTTTTACCCACCCCCGGACAGGGGCCGAACTCCTGTTCGAAACGCCCATGCCGGCGGACATGCAGGCGCTGGAGCAGGCTCTGGCCGACGCCGGAGGGGATCAGGTCTAAGTGCGGATGTCGTATTTCTGGACTAAGTTCTGGCATATAATGACAGTTCTGAATGCCTGACATGCCGAGTTCCCTGTTTCCTTGACAGCGTCGGCGCATCAAGTGCAGGCTTAAATCTGTAAGGGCTATGGCCTCGTAACAGACAGGGTGCATAGCGGGCTGCGTTGACCGTTGCTCAGCCGAGGGCGGTCAACAGCCCAGATAAACGTCCATCGGACGCTGAACTTGCCTTAATTCGGCGTAATGCCCGCACAGCGCGGGAACCTCGACACGCCCAAGGGAGTTTTCAGCGCGGGAGGAGTGTCAGGATCATGGTATCTTCCGTTATTGATGTTGGGCCTGAGAGTAATCTTTCAAGGTACCTTCAGGAAATTCGTAAATTCCCCCTTCTTACCCCGGAAGAGGAGCTTTCCCTCTCCCGGCGGTGGAAGGAAACAGGCGATACACAGGCCGCCCACAGGCTTGTGACATCGCACCTGCGTCTGGTCGCCAAGATCGCCATGGGCTACCGTGGCTACGGTCTGCCCATGAACGAGCTGATCAGTGAGGGGAATATTGGCATGATGCAGGCTGTGCGCCGTTTTGACCCCGAGAAAGGGTTCAGACTGGCCACATATGCCATGTGGTGGATTCGCGCCGCCATTCAGGAATACATCCTGCATAGCTGGTCGCTGGTCAAAATGGGCACCACGGCGGCGCAGAAGAAGCTGTTCTTCAACCTGCGGCGGCTCAAGGGGCAGATGCAGGCTATCGATGATGGTGATCTGCGACCGGAACAGGTGAACAAGATTGCGCGCACGCTCGGTGTTTCCGAGCAGGATGTGGTGGACATGAACCGCCGCATGGCCGCCCCTGACCACAGCCTGAACGCCCCCATGCGGGCGGATCAGGACAACGAGTGGCAGGACCGGCTGGTGGACGAGCAGCACAATCAGGAAGAGCTGTACGCCGAAAGCGAGGAAATGTCCGGCCGCAAGGCTCTGCTGGCCTCGGCGATGGAAAGCCTGAATGACCGTGAACGCCGGATTTTCAACGAGCGGCGGCTCAAGGACGACCCGGCCACGCTTGAAGACCTCGCGCATGAATACGGCATTTCCCGCGAGCGGGTGCGGCAGATCGAAGTGCGGGCCTTTGAAAAGGTTCAGGCCGCGATGAAAAAGGAAGTCGAAGCCCGGCGCGACGCCGCTCGCGGCGGCTGAGCGCCGTCTTTCAGCCAGTCAGGAGCGGCAGGGGCGCCTATCAGGCCCGCGCTGCATCCTGAATAAAGAAGGTAACGTCCGTTCGCCCGTTCCACGCTTCGGCCCGCAGGGTGCCGGCGAGATGCAAGGGCGGGCGGGTCGTGTCTTCCAGCGTGGCGGTCAGGGGGTTGTCCTCGGCGCGGAACAGCAGGGCTTTCAGCCGGGCATTGTTGTCGGCTTTCAGCAGAACGCGCAGGGTATTGCCGTCGCGGCCGATACGGTCGGTGCGGATGACCGTAACATGCGAGAGTGCAAGAACAGGCTCGGGGTTGCCCGCGCCAAAGGGGGCAAGACTGGCCATATCCTGCGCCAGTTCCACGGTGGCCCCTGCCACGGACACCACGGCATCAAGCATCAGGTCCACTTTGTCTGGTAGGGTGGCTGCATCGGGCAGACGCGTGTTCAGGAAGGCATGAAAGGCGTCAAGCTGCTCGGCCTCGAGCGAAAACCCCGCCGCCATGGCGTGACCACCACCCGTTTTGAGCAGCCCGGCCTGCCGTGCCGCAATAATGACTGTGCCAAGGTCCAGCCCGGCAACCGACCGGCCAGACCCCTTGATGGTGCCATCCTCCTGCTCCGCGCCGACAAGGGCGGGACGGTTGAACTGTTCCTTGATCCGCCCCGCCACAATACCGACAACGCCGGGGTGCCAGTCCTTGCCTGCCAGCAGAATGACGCCGTGCCCGGCTTCTTTCTGGGCGGCGGCCTGCTGCATGGCACGATCCAGAATTTCGGCTTCAACGCCCTGCCTGCGGCGGTTTACGGCATCCAGCCTTTCGGCCATCTGTTTGGCTTCCAGCGGGTCAGCGCAGCGGAGCAGGCGCAGGCCCAGGGCGGCCTCGGCTATCCGCCCGCCCGCGTTGATACGTGGCCCCAGTGCAAACCCGCAGGAGAAGGCGTCTGGCGCTTTGGTCACGCCTGCGACGTCAAGCAGAGCCGCAACGCCGATACGTTGGCGACGTGCCATGACGTCAAGCCCATTCGCCACAAAGACGCGGTTCAACCCCTGAAGCGGCATGACATCGCAGACCGTGGCCAGCGCCACCAGATCAAGCAGGGGCCTGAGGTCGGGTTCGGGATGGGTGGCATACCAGCCTGCCGCGCGAAGGGCACGGCGGGTGGCCACTGTTGCCAGAAAGCTCAGGGCGGCGGCGCAGATGTGCCCAAGGCCCGAGCGGCAGTCGGGCCGGTTGGGATTGACCGTGGCCAGAATGGCAGGCAGCGCATCTTCTGATTTGTGATGGTCCAGCACGATAACATCGGCCTGCGCACTCATGGGGTCGAGTATGCTGGCGGACGCCGTGCCGCAGTCCACGCACACCAGAACGGTCGCGCCCTGCGCCACCAGAGCCTCCAGCGCGGGCCGGTTGGGGCCGTAGCCTTCGGTCATCCGGTCGGGAATATGGGTGACAACCGGGCAGCCCTGCTCTTCCAGAAAAGCTGCCAGCACGGCGCTGGCACAGGCGCCATCCACGTCATAATCGCCAAAAATGCCGACACATTCCCCCGCCTGCACGGCGCGCGCCAGACGTTCCGCCGCACGGTCCATATCCGCCAGGCAGGAGGGGTCGGGCAGGGCGCTCAGGCGCGGTTTAAGGTAATGTTCGGCCTGCTCGGGCGTAATGCCGCGCAAAGCGAGCAGGCGGCCCGCAATATCGCTTATGCCAAGCTGCTGCGCCAGTGCGGCCCCTGCGCGGGCCACGGCTGGATTTTCGGCCGCGCCACGCCACGCCCAGCGCCTGCCCCCCAGACTGTTTTCCACCCCCAGCACGGCGGGGGACAGGGGGGCGGGTGAGGGCGTGGTGTCAGACATGGTTTACTGTGCGGGCCAGACTTTGGTGCTGACGTTGTGATGCGCTTCGATAAAGCGCGACGTGCCCGAGCTGGAGCGCATGACCAGCGAATGTGTGACGACCTGATGCGGGTAGAACCGCACGCCCCGTAGCAGCGCACCAGTGGTGACACCCGTGGCCGAGAACAGAACGGGGCCTGTCGCCATGTCATGCAGGCCCAGCTTGCGAGCCGGGTCTTTGCCGGGGTTCATTTTTGCGGCGCGGGCGCGCTGTTCGTCATCCTCGAACATCAGGCGGCCCTGCATCTGGCCATTGGCGCAGCGCACGGCGGCGGCGGTCAGCACGCCTTCGGGTGCACCGCCGGAGCCGACGTAAATATCCACGCCGCTGTCTTCCAGGCAGGTGGCGATCCCGCCCGCCACGTCGCCATCGGTCAGCAGGCGCACACGGGCACCGGCTTCGCGCGCATGGGCGATCATGTCGGCATGGCGGTCGCGCTCAAGCGTGCACAGCACCAGATCCTGCACATCGCGGCTCTTGGCGCGGGCGAGGTTCTTGAGGTTGGTTTCGATGCTGGCGTCCAGGTCCACAACCCCATCGGGCAGGCCCGCGCCCACAACGATTTTGTCCATGTAGATATCAGGAGCGTGCAGGAAGTTGCCGCGCTCGGCCAGCGCCACCACGGTAATGGCGTTGGGCATGTCCTTGGCGCACAGGTTGGTGCCTTCAAGCGGGTCCACGGCAATATCCATGGCCGGACCGCCAGCCCCGACCTGCTCGCCGATATAGAGCATGGGAGCTTCGTCCATTTCCCCTTCGCCAATCACGACGGTGCCGTTGATGGCCACCGTATCAAAGGCGGCGCGCATGGCTTCCACGGCGGCGCCATCGGCGTCGTTCTTGCGCCCGCGTCCCGTCCAGCGTGAAGACGCCAGGGCCGCAGCCTCGGTCACGCGTACCAGTTCAAGGGCGAGGTTGCGGTCTGAGATAATCGGGAAAACGGCCATGGAATGCGGGCTCCTGCTGTGGTGCGGCAAACGGTTGCCCAGTCAGGTTGGGGGCCTGCCGGACGTTCAGGGGGCCCCGGCGTTGCGCCGGGGCTGGTTTGGGCCTGTTGTGGCCCCGTGTTGTCAGGCTGCTTCGATCCTGATCATCACGGGGGTGTCAGTCACGGCGCTGAGCGCGCCGATACGTTTCAGCGCATCCTGCATGGCGGCTTCGGAGGTCTGGTGCGTGACCAGAACCAGGGGCACATGCGGGGCGGTTTCGCTTTCCGCCGGATGCTGCAACATGCTGCGCAGCGATACGCCGCAGTCACGCAGCACGGCGGTAATGTCGGCAATCACGCCGGGACGGTCTTCCACGCGCAGGCGCAGGTAAAAGGCCCCCTGTCCGCTGGTGATGGGCTGGGCACGCAGCACGGTGTCAGCCCCGTCGTCGGCCTGCACACCCCAGACAGGCATGGTCTGCCCGCGTGCGATGTCGATCAGATCCGCCGTGACAGCACTGGCCGTGGGGCCTGCGCCAGCCCCGCGGCCTTCGATCATGATACGGCCGACAAATTCGCCCTCGGCCACCACGGCGTTGAATACACCATTGACCTGCGCCAGCGGAGACTGCTGGGGCACCAGGCAGGGTGTCACGCGCGCGTGCAGGCCGTTTTCCGTCATGCGGGCAAGGCCCAGCAGCTTGATGCTGTAGCCCAGTGCGCGGGCAAAGTTCTGGTCTGCCGCATCCACATGGCGGATGCCTTCCACATGAACGGAGCTGAAGTCCACCGGGCGGCCAAAGGCCAGACCCGCCAGAATGGTCAGCTTGTGGGCAGCGTCCAGTCCGTCGATATCGGTAGAAGGATCAGCCTCGGCATAGCCCAGTTCCTGTGCGTCTTTCAGCACGGAGGCAAAAGCCTGCCCCGTTTCGCGCATGACGGTCAGGATATAGTTGCAGGTGCCGTTCAGGATACCGCCCACGCGGGTCAGCCGGTCGGCGGCCAGCCCTTCGCGCACGGTCTTGATAGCGGGAATGCCACCGGCCACGGCGGCTTCGAACAGCAGCGGTGCGTTATGGGCGGCACTGAGCCGCGCCAGAGACGGGCCATGCAGGGCCAACAGCGCCTTGTTGGCCGTGACTACGGGTTTGCCCGCCTTCAGGGCGTTTTCGACAACCGTGCGGGCTGTGCCTTCCGACCCGCCGATCAGTTCCACAACCACATCCACGTCAGGATCGTTTACGAGGTCTTCAGCCCGGTCGTGCCAGTTCAGCCCGGACAGGTCCACGCCCCGGTCGCGGTTACGGTCGCGGGCGCTGACGGCAACCACTTCAAGCGGGCGTCCGGCGCGGGCGCGGATCAGGTCGGCATTGGCGCGCAGCAGCCGGATGGTGCCCGCGCCAACCGTGCCAAGTCCGGCAATGCCAAGGCGCAGGGGGGTGGTAGGGGAAGTGGATGTCACGGTGCAGCAGACTCCGGCTTTTTGGCTGAGGAAGGAAGAACGGGCGCGCTCACCCCATGGGCGGACAGGAAGCCCTTGATGGAGCGCAGCGCCTGACGCAGGCGGTGGGGGTTTTCGACCAGACCGATACGGACATGGTCATCACCATATTCACCAAAGCCGAGGCCGGGGGCGACGGCAACGCCTGCTTCTTCCAGAAGGAGTTTAGAGAAAGCGACACTCCCCATGGCCCGGAACGGCTCGGGAATGGGCGCCCAGGCGAACATGGACCCCTCGGGGGAGGGTACGTCCCAGCCTGCGGCATGGAGGCCGCGGATCAGGACATCGCGTCGCTCACGGTAGATGTTGCGCAGGTCCGCCACGCAGTCCTGCGGGCCGTTCAGCGCGGTGACGGCCGCGACCTGAATGGGGGTGAACGCCCCATAATCCAGATAGGACTTGATGCGGGTCAGGGCCGAAATCAGCCGCTCGTTACCGGCCGCAAAGCCCACGCGCCAGCCTGCCATAGAGTAGGTTTTGGACAGCGAGGTGAATTCCACCGCGATGTCGCGCGCGCCCGGCACCGCCAGAATGGACGGGGGCACCTTGTCGCCAAAATAGATTTCGGCATAGGCGAGATCGGAGAGAATCCAGATGTTTTCGCGCCGGGCGAAGGCCACCAGCTCCTTGTAGAAATCCAGATCCGCCAGATACGCCGTGGGGTTCGACGGAAAGTTGACGATCAGCGCCGTGGGCTTGGGTACCGAGTGGCGTACCGCGCGATCGAGCGCGCGCAGCATATCTTCGTTCGGCGTGGCGGGAATGGAACGCACGCTGGCCCCGGCGATGATAAAGCCGAACTGGTGGATGGGGTAAGAGGGGTTGGGCACCAGAATGGTGTCGCCCGGGCTGGTGATGGCCGAGGCCAGATTGGCCAGACCTTCCTTGGAGCCGAGGGTGACGATCACCTCTTTTTCCGGGTTGAGCGTGACATTGAAGCGGCGCTCGTAATACCCGGCTACCGCCTTGCGCAGGCCGGGAATCCCCTTGCTGACCGAATAGCGGTGCGAGCGCGGGTCGTTCACGGTTTCGATCAGCTTCGCGACGATATGCGGCGGGGTGGGAGTGTCCGGGTTGCCCATGCCGAGGTCGATAATATCCTCTCCGCGGGCACGGGCCGCGGCTTTGGCCTGATTAACCGAGGCAAAGACATAGGGCGGCAGGCGACGGATGCGGTGGAACTCTTCGGTCATGGACGTGTGCTGCTCTGGAACTGGAGGGGAAATGCCCCTGAGTTGCTGCGGGACGGGTATAGTAATCCGCAAAACGGAACAGGCAACTCCCTGTGCGGGAAATCTCCGCCGACACATGCGAATTTGGTATGGATTTATGACATGGGCGCGTCTGATTCCTTAAAGTGGCGGGCCTGCTGCGGCGTCACAGATCGCCAGGGCGTGAACTCTGGCGATTGTGAGCAGCAGCTTCCGCTTCAGGCGGAATCAGGGTGTGTTGGCGACTTTTGCTCCCGTGCCAAAAGCATCGCCGCGTACATGCAGGGCCGAGGCGGGCACGCCACGCGCCTGTAGTACTCGGGCTAGCCGGATGGCGCGCAGCAGGCCGAGCCGTACCGCATCGCTCTGATCCTGCGCGCTCATCGAGGCAGCGTTGCCGAAGCCACGGATAAAGAACGGCCCGCGCGGCGTCTTTCTGAGCAGCTTGGCTAGTTCATCATCCTGCCCAGGAGACAGTTCATCTGACTGGGGCAGGAAGTGAAAGCCCGTGCCGGGCACGTCGTTCAGATCATAGGCGGGCAGTGGCGTGTTGGTGGCCGGCATGTCCGGGGGTGTGGGCGTGCCAGCCACATCGGGTGCAGGGGGCGGCGCATCGGGGATGGCCGGAATGGCATCAGCAGGGAACGAGTCCACGCTGTTCTTCTCGCTCACTTCCGGCATGGCCACTTCTTTGGCGGCCGGGTCGCTTTTGTCTTTGCCGTGGGGCTTGGCGCCGTCCACCGGTTTCGCGGGCTTGGCGGGAGCGGGAGGTGGGGCAGGATGTGCAGGTGCAGGTGCAGATGCCGCGTGCGGTGCCGCATGTGGTACTGCTGCCGGAGGCGGCGGGGGAGGCGGTGCGCTGGCCGCGTCCATGATGGCGCCGTTGACCCCTTCTGGCAGGGTGGCAGGCTGGTTGGGGGCTTTGGCGCCAGGTTTCTGCCCTGCGGTCGCGCCCGATGCTGAGGGGGCCGGTGCTGCGGGTGCGGGAGGCGGCGTGTCGGACGGCGGGGGCGGGATGGCCGGCAGCAGGGTGCCGTTGGCCGCCATGGTGCGGTAGGTGAGATTACGATCGCGGATAAGCCGGGTGGTCAGCAGCGTGCGGGCCTGGGGCGAGGGCAGGCTGGGCGGCGTGGTGGGGGTCAGCCCCACATGCGGATAGGGAGAATACTGCCCGGGCGGCGGCGGGCGTTGCTCTGCGACAACGCCACCACGCAGGTGCTGCACCAGATCCATGGTGCTGTCGGTCAGGTCTCGGTGGTGGCAGCCCGTGGTCAGCAGCAGGGCCAGCATGGCCATGCCGGCATTACGCGTATGGCCATGTTTATGGCCGGAACGGTGGGCATGTTCAGGGCTGGCAGGCTGGTGTGGGCCATGCGGCTGGGGGCCGGGCTGGGGCATGGTCGGGCGCGTGCTCCATGGTAACGCGGGCGGAAACGGCCCGCACCTTAGCCTTTTCCCCAACCCGTGGCGAGACGCCGCGTGATTGCCCCTTGGCAGGCAGGCGACAGCGGCGCAGGATAGAATAATGAACACAGACACAGAACAATGCGCGGAGACAGCCATGCCGGGTATTTTTTCCCGTGACGCCATCAGACTGGACGACGAACCCGAAACCCCGGAAAAGGAAACCGAGGAAAAGTCTTCCGGCGCACCGCAGGGCGAACTGGAACATAAGCTCTTTAAACGGCGGACGGTGCTGATTTTCGGCGGGATCAACGACAAGATCGCCCGTGACGTGACAGGCCGCCTGCTTGCGCTGGCTGGTGAATCTGACAAGCCGATCAATGTCTACGTCAATTCTCCCGGCGGGCATGTGGAAAGTGGCGACACGATCCATGACATGATCCGCTTTGTCGATTCGATTGCTCCGGTCAACCTGATCGGCACGGGCTGGGTTGCTTCGGCCGGGGCACTCATTTTCGCGGCCGGGCACAAGGACCGTCGATTCTGCCTGCCCAATACGCGCTTTCTGCTGCACCAGCCGATGGGCGGCGTGCGTGGGCCTGCCACGGATATCGACATCGAAGCGCGCGAAATCCTCAAGATGCGCGAACGGCTCAACCGCATTTTTGCGGCGGAAACCGGCCATAGCTTTGAGAAAATCGCCAAGGATACGGACCGCAATTACTGGATGTCCGCCTCCGAAGCCATAGAATACGGTTTAGTGACAAAGATCATTTCCCGCTTTTCTGATCTGCACTAAGGCGGAAACAGTGCGGTGCCGTCCCTGCCGGTCAAAAGGTGGGGAGGTGCTGCCTGTTTAGGGTCATGAACCTCTCGCGTGGTCCGGCTGCTTCGGGTTGGGCCAACCTGCCGGGGGTTCCTCAATAAAGACAGGTTCCTCACTATGGGTTCTCTGAGCGAGATTTATTCCAAACTCCCCGACAGCATGGACGATCTGCCCCCGCCGCCGAACGCAGAAGCGGTCGAGCTGGCGGATTTTCGTGCGCGTCATTGGCGAAGCCCGGTTACGGGGCCACTCAAGCCGGGGTCCGATGCGCATAAGCGTGCCATGGCTGACATGTTCCGTGACACGTTCAACCCGTATCGGCCTTCCGTCATCGCATGGCCCAAGCTCGACCCGGCGACACTGCATAAGGTCGTCTCCCTGCCGATCTGGGATATCGCCGTGCAGACCGAGGGCAAGGCCCGGCTGCGGATGGCTGCCTATGCGGCGCTGATTGACGATCCTGATGTCAAGGACGCCATCTCGCGCAATGCGTGGGAGGAAAACCGGCACAAGGAAGTGCTGGCCAAAATGGTGGCTGCCTACAACATTCCTATGGCACCCGAACCGCCGTATATCGAGCCCAAGGATGTCGAGTGGGCTTACCTTGTTACGGGTTTTTCGGAATGTGTGGATAGTTTTTTTGCTTTCGGCATGTTCGAACTGGCCAAGCGTTCGGGGTTCTTTCCGCAGGAACTGACAGACACGTTCGAGCCGATCATGCAGGAGGAATGTCGCCATATCCTGCTGTTTGCCAACTGGTTGGCCTGGTATCGTGCCACCATGCCGTGGTGGCGTCGTCCTTATTTCGAAGCCAAGGTTTTGGCTGTTTGGGGCTTCCTTATTTATGAGCGCCTCAGCCTTGTTCGCACGGTGGATGACAAAGGGCAGGTTCATACGCAGGACAACAATTTTACCGTGACGGGCACGAAGGAGGTCGCCAATATCGACATCACCCTGCCTGATTTCATGGATCTGTGCCTGCAGGAAGATGACCGGCGGTTTGCCGGTTATGATTCACGCCTGCTTCGCCCGAAGGCGGCACCCTTCATTGCGCGGGTATTGCGTGGGGCCGGGCGTTGCTGGGAATTTGCCAGTGGAATGGTCAAGGCCAACCGGCGCTGAGCCGTTTCCGGTCTGTCCGTAAGTGAAAAACGGCCTTCCCTGTAAAAAGGGAGGGCCGTTTTTTTTATGGTGCGGCTGGTGCGCCGGTATGGCAATGCGCAGACGCATATTCGCCACGATGATCGGTGAGGCCATGCGTGACATAATTCTGTCACTCGCCGTGGGCTCTGCGGTCTTTTATGCTGATAACGCGCCGATACAGCGTGGCTTCGTTGTCGGCGCGGATATTGTGCGTAACCGAGGCCGCTGGTTGATAAAACCAGCCCGTATTTATGAGACGTGGCCGAGCGCTTTTTGTGTGGGTGTGGAATTCTGTTCCTGCAGGTATTCCAGATTATCCCATACGCGCTGGATGGTGGTGTAAATATTATCACTCAGGGAACTGGGTGGCAGACTGTTGGCGAACTGCGACAGCGAGGACGAACTGCTGGAAATTGTTACTCCACCGGAACGAAGTGTAATAGCCACAAAGCCGCGCAGGGTCTGTCCGCCATAACGCTGGATCGTGACATTGACCTCAAGGTTCTGGGCAGCGAGCTCACGCAGCGCCTTGCGAGACGCAGGGTCGTCCGGGCAGGCAACGCTTTGTAGCGCCACTTTTTCCACTTCGGAGAAAGGATAACCATGATAATTGCCCGAAACTGACAGGCGCATGGTTTTGTGCTCGTTCGGGCAGGTCATCTTATAGTCCTGCGCTGCCGCAGGAGGCGTGCCAGCAAGCAGGGCAGACGAAAGCACAAAGGCCGAAAACAGGAGAGTTACGCCAAAGCGTTTACACTCTCTTTCTTCCGTCATGGCGTTGCGCTCCTAAGATCCCCTTGGGGTTATTCTCCTAATGTATATATTGAAGCCGGAGATGCTCGTTCAAGGCAATTGGAATTGCAGGGTGACAATATGAATTTTTTTTTATAAAGTTTTTGTTCATATAGCCGTCATCTGTCCGGTCTAATTTGTTTTTGTACTGGTTTGCAACAATTCCAAGGGTGGTTCTGCTCTCGTGCGATGTCCGTCTTTGTTTCCGGCCCTGTCATGGCGTTTTGTAGGTGCGGTTGGAGTCTCCTCCTTTCTTCTATGCGTTTCGGAGTCGAAACTTTATGCAGCTTCCGCAGGTCTAACAGCCAGTGTTACGGCAGCGGTTCCCGCGGCTGCTTCAGGCCCGGTCAGCCTGCATGATGCCATTCTTGCGGCTTGGGCGGCCGACCCCGAACAGCGTGCCTACATGGCGGATAACACTTCAGCCCGGCGGCGTGCTTCGGCCGCGCGGTCGTGGTTTCCCGGCGGGCCGATCGTAAGCGGCCAGTATTATGACGACCACTTTATAGGCAGCAAGGTGGGTTACACGACCTACCAGGGTAGTATTAGCGTGCCGCTCTGGCTGCCGGGGCAGGGCACAGCCACGGAAAATGCCGCGAAAGCGGATGAAAAAGTCACCAACTGGCAGATGCAGGTGCAACGGTTGGCCATGGCGGTGCGGGTGGTGGATCTGGCGGGGCAGGGGGCTGTTCTCTCCGCGCGGCTGAACAATCTCTCCGCGGTCAGTCATGTATTGGAACAGACCACTCAGGACGTGGAACACGCGTGGGCGGCGGGCGAAATCTCCGGGGCCGACCATGAGGCTGCTGTGGCGGAAAAGGCGGATGTTGACGGCACGCTCGCGGATATGGGGCAGCAACTCGAAGGTGTCCGTGCCGAGTTGGAGACACTGACGGGGCGCGACACGCTGCCTGATCTTTCATCCATGGATGGACGGCGGCTGGCGCGTGATGGCTATCAGCTTGATGTAGAGCAGGACCCGCGGATCAAACTTGCGGAGGCACAGTTGAAAAAGGCACAGGCCTCCTACAGCGTCGCGCGGCATTCCTATATGCCCAACCCGCAGGTGGGGGTCATGCTCAGCCGGCAGGAGCAGTATGCCAGCCCGTGGGATACGCAGATAGGCGTGCAGTTTCAGGTGGAACTGCCCAGTGAGGCCGTGAACACGCCCATGGTCATGAAGGAAATGCAGGCGGTCAGCCGTGCGGAGGCTGATAAAACTCTCGCGCACCGCAAGGTCTTGGCCGAATACCGCCAACTGCGCGCCCAGCTTGCCGCCGCGGCTGCGCAGATGAGACATGCCCGGCTGGGGCAGGAGCAGTCAGACTTGCGCGCCTCTGACCTTTCCCGCGCATGGAAGGCGGGCGAGCTCCCTTTGGTGGAATATCTGCGCGCGCGTCGTACTGCCCTTGATGCGGCGAACCGGCAGGCCCAGGCTGAAGCCACCATGCGCACGACGATTGCGCGTATCATTCTTATGACAGGGCAGACCCCATGACTTTCAGAGCGTTTCGGCGGCTGGCTCCCTGTTTGCTTTCTGGCGTGTTGTTCTCCTGCGTTGCCATGTCTGCGGGGCGGGCGCAGACACCTTCTGCCAAACCAGCTTTGGCGGGGGCTGCGGTGGCGGCACCGGTGCTGGTGGATATTTCAGACGAAGCCCTGCAGGCTGAGGATATCCATACCGCCACGGCCGTTGCGGGCAGCCTGCCGCGCCATACGGATGCCCCTGCCTATGTCGCGGCGGATGAGCGGCGCATTGTGCGTATCCGCCCGGTGGGCGATGGACGCGTTATTTCCGTAGCGGTGGTGCCGGGGCAGATCGTGCGCAAAGGGCAGCCACTGCTGACGTATGAGAACTTCACCCTGCGGGACGAAACATTCCAGAACACCTCGGACGAAGCGTCCCTCCGCGCCGCACGGGCGGAAGAGCGCAATGCCCGCCAGCTTTATGAACGTGGCCAGCAGCTCAAGGGGGGCGCGCTGTCTGTAGGCGAGGTCGAGCGGCGGGAGGAAGCCTGGCGTGCGGCGCGCGCATTGGTGCAGGAGCGTGAGGCCGATGCCCGTCGCGCCTCCGAGCATGTGCGGCGCTACAGTTCCGGCATGGAAAAGGTGGAGGGCGGGCAGTCTATCGTGGTGTCGCCTATCGACGGTGTGGTGAGCCACGTGTCCGTGGTGAGCGGGCAGGATATGACAGCCGGCGGACCGCCCCCGATCGAGGTGGATGATCTGTCGCATGTCTGGGTGGTGTCGCAGGTGAACGATGTCGATGCCCGTAGTGTGCTGGTGGGCAACAGGCAGTACACGTGGATTGTCGAGGGCGAGCCGCCGCTGGTGTCGCGGGTGGACGCGGTGGAAGGCAGCGTGGACCCCGGCACCCAGCATGTTCTGGTGCGTAGTCTGCTGGCCAATCCCGCTAACAGGCTCAAGCCCGGCATGTTGGTGCGCACGAGGCTGTTTTTTCGTAATGAGGTCAAGGGCATGATCGTGCCGGAGGCCGCGGTGCAGACGCTGAATGGCCAGCCTGTGGTGTTCGTGCGGGCAGCGCCGGGGCGTTACGCCGTGCGCCCGGTGGAAACGGGGCCTTCGCTGGATGGCAATATCGTCCTGCTGCGTGGCGTCAAGGCCGGTGAAACCGTGGTGACACAGGGTAGCTTCGTTCTGAAATCGCAGGTCATTCTTTCCACCCAGAGCGGGGCAGACTAGTTCATGGCGTTTTTCCGCTGGTTTATCGAAAAACGGGTTTTCCTGTTCTGCGTTGTGGGTTTGCTGATGGTGGCCGGGCTGGCCGATCTGTGGAGCCTGCCGGTCGAGCCCGTGCCCGATATTTCACCCACGCAGGTGCTGGTAACAGTTCAGGCCCCGGGTCTTGCAACGGAAGAAGTCGAAAAACTCGTTACCGCCCCGATTGAAAAAGTGATGTCTGGTGTGGTGGGGCTGAGCGGTATGCGCTCGGTTTCGCGCACGGGCGTTGCTGTGCTGTACCTGCAGTTTGATGAAGGTACGGATATTTACCGTGACCGCGAGATGGTGGTGCAGCGGCTGCCTCTGGCGCGTGACAGCGTGAGCGTGCCGGGGCTCAGTATTGATCTCGGCCCCCTGGCTACCGGCATGGGTGAAATTCTGCACCTTCAGATCAAGGGCAAGGAGCAGACGCTCGAAGACCTCAACCGCCTGATGGTCTGGGATGTGGTGCCCCGTCTGCGTTTGGTGGATGGGGTGGTGGATGTCAACGTCAATGGTGGCGCTTCGCAGACCTATGAGGTCGCCATAAATCCCGAGGCGCTGCGGCAGTACAAGGTGTCCGTGACCGATGTGTTCCACGCGCTGGATACGGGGAACGAGGTGGCGGGTGGCGCATGGATCGAACATAACGACGAACAGCACGTTATTGTCGGCCGCTCCCTGATCGACGATCTGAACGAACTGGGCGAGGTGCAGGTCAAAAGCGGGCCGAATGGCGCCGTGATTCACATGCGCGATATCGGCACGGTGCGCAAAGGTCGCCGCCCGCGTCTGGGGGGCGTGACGCGGGATGGCAACGGCGAGATCGTGAGTGCGGTCGTGCTGCTCCAGCAGGGAGCCAGCGCACGGGCGACACTGGCTGCCCTCAGCCGTGAACTGCCGCAGATTCAGGCGACCCTGCCCGAAGGCGTGACGCTGGAGCCCTATTACAGCCGCGCGGTGCTGACTGCCAAAACCGTTGATACCGTGCGCGAAAACCTGGTGGTAGGGGCGTTTCTGGTTCTGGCCGTGCTGCTGCTGGTTATTGGCGATGCCCGGGCCTCCATCATCATCATTTCCGTCATTCCGTTCTCGCTGGTGGTGGCCATGGTGGGTATGCACCACCTTGGTATTTCGGCCAATCTGCTCAGTCTGGGCGCGATCGACTTCGGCATGGTGGTCGATAGTTCGCTCGTGATTGTCGAGAACGTACTACACAGGCGCAGGCCGGCTGAACCCCTGATGCAGACGGTGCTTTACACCGTACGTAGTGTCATGCGGCCGGTTGTGTTCGCGGTGCTGATCATTGCCATGGTGTATCTGCCCATCCTGACCTTGCAGGGTGTGGAAGGGCGCATGTTCAGGCCCATGGCGGAAACAGTCATTCTCGCACTTGTGGCCTCGCTCATTTATTCGCTGGTCTGTGTGCCTGCCCTGTGTGTCTGGCTGGGCTCGGGGCGGTCTGCCTCGGCCAAGAAGGACGAGGCCCGCGACCGCGCCCATGATGACCCCCACCACACGCGCTTCATTGCGTTTCTGTGGCGTGCCTTTCAGCCTGCCTCGGCCTGGTGCATGAAGCACACGCGCGCGGTCGTGGGGGTGGCGCTGATGTTTCTGGTGGTTTGTTGCGGGCTGGCGACACGGCTGGGGGGCGAGTTCATTCCCCAGTTGCAGGAAGGCGACCTGATCGTGACCTCCACGCGGCCGCCGGGTATTTCGCTCGATGCGTCGCTGCGGTCGGCGGAGGCCATAGAGCGCACGCTGCGGCGTTTTCCTGATATCCGCTCGGTGGTGAGCGTTACGGGCACGGCGTCCATTCCGACAGATCCGCAGGGGGGCGAGCAGAGTGATACCTATATTCTGCTCAAGCCTCGCGATGAGTGGAAGACCGCCACCACGCAGGAAGGGCTGGTGAAAGCCTTCAACGCCGCCCTGATGCACGATAACCCCGGCTCGCTGTATAACTGGAGCCAGCCGATCCAGATGCGTATGGATGACCTGCTTTCTGGCGTACGCTCGCAGATCGCTATTGGTGTGTATGGGCCTGACCTGAAGGAACTGGCGCGGCTATCAGCCCGGATCGCGGATGTCGTGAGCAAGGTGCCGGGGGCTGCGGACGTCGCGCCGCAGGATGTTGGCACTATTCCCTATCTGCATATTGATGTGAACCGCACCGCTGCGGCGCGCATGAATGTTGAAACGTCCTCCGTCATCGACGCGGTAGAAGCGCTGGGTGGCCATTATGGCCCGCCCGTGGTGGTGGATGGTGCGTTGATCCCGACAGAAGTGCGCCTTCAGCCCGATGCGCGTGAAAATCTGGAGGATATCCGCACGCTGCCGATCATTACCCGTGATGACAAGACAATTGATCTCTCGCAGGTCGCGCATATCATCCTCAACGACGGGCCGCCTGCCATCCGGCGTGAACAGGGGATGCGGCGGAGCATGGTGCAGGCCAATGTGCGCGGGCGTGACCTGAGTTCCTTCGTGCAGGCGGCACAGGCGGCGGTGCGCGCGCACGTGTTGCTGCCCCCCGGTTATTATCTCGAATGGAGCGGTCAGTTCCGTAATCTCCAGACTGCGGTTGCCCGGCTGGAGATTGTGGTGCCGGTCATGCTGGCGCTTATTTTTCTGCTGCTGGTTATGGCGCTGGGTGAACTGGGGTTGGCTGCCCTTGTGTTCGTCAACCTGCCGTTTGCGGCCACGGGCGGTATTCTCGCTCTCTATCTGCGGGGGCTGCCCTTCAGTATTTCGGCGGGTGTGGGCTTTATCGCCCTGTTTGGTGTGGCCACCATGAACGGTCTGGTTCTGGTGTCCTATATGCGCGATCTCAAGAAAGAAGGGGCAACGCCTTTCCGGGCCGCTGTTGCGGCTGTCCGGGATCGTTTCCGCCCTGTCATGGCCACGGCCACGGTGGCGTGCCTTGGCTTTTTCCCCATGGCCTTTTCCATGAGCGAAGGAGCCGAGGTGGAAAAGCCGCTGGCAACCGTGGTGATCGGAGGGCTGGTTTCCTGCACCTTCCTGACATTGCTGGTGCTGCCCACCCTGTATGCCGCGCTGTACGGACGCGAGCGTAAAAAGCAGGCGTAAGGTGTGCTGCGGTCAGGCGCTGCCGTAACGGCGGTAGCGAAAGGCTGGGGGTGTTTCTGGGCGCGCGGCAATGGCGCGCTCCACAATCCCATGATCCGGGGCTTTGTGGCAGACGGGGTCTGCCGCTCCTGCGTTGCCCGCCAGTGCCAGAGCCTGGCAGCGGCAGCCGCCCCAGTCCTGTGTCTGCGCGGAGCAGGAGCGGCAGGGTTCAGGCATCCAGTCCGTGCCACGGAACATCGTGAACAGCGGGGCATTTTCCCATATATCGGCCAGAGATGTCTCGGCCACGGAGGGAAATTCGACGTTGGGGATGCTCTCCGCCGCATGACACGGCAGCACCCGCCCTGTGGGTGATACGTTCATAAATCGCTGGCCCCAGCCGCCCATGCAGGGTTTGGGCTCTTCGGCATAATAGTCAGGGGTTACGAAATCGATGGTCATGCGGCCCGCAAGGCGGGTGCGGGCCTCGGCTACCGCCTGTTCAGTCAGGGCAAGCTGGGCGCGGTCTGGCAGCAGGGCATCGCGATTGAGCAGGCCCCAGCCATAATACTGGGTATGGGCAATTTCTACCCGGCGCGCGCCTAGCTGTTCGGCCAGCAGCAGCATGGCGGGCACGCGCTCTGCATTCTGCCGGTGCACCACAAAATTGAGCGTAAGGGGAATGCCCTCGGCCACGATCAGCCGGGCAGCTTCCAGTTTTTTGGCGTGCGCGCCCGTCATGTTGGCCACCCTGTCACCCGGATCGGGCAGGGCATCCTGAAACGAGAGCTGGATATGATCCAGCCCGGCATCCGCCAGCGCGGCCAGAGAGGCCGGGTTGAGCAGCACACCGGAGGTAATGAGATTCGAATACAGGCCCACTCCTGCCGCATGGCGCACGAGATCGGGCAGATCCGACCGGGCCATGGGTTCGCCGCCTGAAAAATGCACCTGCAGCACGCCCATGGTGGCGGCTTCATCCATCACGCGGCACCATGTTGCGGTGTCCAGTTCCGTCGCGCGTGGGTCCAGCCGCAGGGGGTTGGAGCAGTAGGGGCATTGCAGCGGGCACCGATGGGTCAGTTCCGCCAGCAGGCTCATGGGAGGGGGGGTCGTCATGCGTGCACCAGAACCTGTTTGCCCGCGAGGTCGTTTACAAGGGCCAGAACGTCCTGCGTGATAACCTTGCGCGGTGCGTCAAATTTCTCGGCCAGCGTGTCGATGACCGCTGCCAGTGTCCGGGTTCCATCTACCAGTTGCAGCACTTCCACCGCAATGGCATCGGCCATGAAGGCCCGTTCAGGGGCCTGAATAAACCATGTTTCACGCACGCGGTCGTATTGCAGGCGCGTGCCGCGCGCGAAGCGCGGCACGCTGTCTTCCGTCATCAGTGCAGGGACGGTCTGCCCTGTCATGCCGTGGTGTCGGGGCGGAAAGCCCCCGGCGGAATGCGGCCGGGCAGGACATAGGAGTAGTCGAGCGCATCAAGCATGGACCACAGCACATCGCACTTGAAGCGCAGCGCTGCCAGCACAGCCTGCTGCTGTTCCGGCGTGCGGGCGTGTTCCTTCACGTAGGCCAGCGCGAAGGCCGAGTCCTGCGGAGCCTGTGTGAGCCGGGGTTTGAAATAGGCCAGCGTTTCTTCAGTAATGAAGTTGTAGTTCCGCAGCATACCCGACACGCGTTCGCTGATGATGGTGGGCGAGAACAGCTCGGTCAGGGATGAGGCAATGGCTTCCAGAATCGGACGCTCGCCCACGAAATGCACGTAGGCATCCACGGCAAAGCGCGTGGTGGGCAACAGCCCTTCGAGCGATTCCACATAAGCGCGGTCAAGCCCAAGGCCGTCCGTAAGCTTCAGCCAGCGGGCAATGCCCCCTGTTTCCGGGCTGGTGCCGTCGTGGTCTTCCACGCGGCGGCGCCATTCGCGGCGCAGTTCGGTAGTGGGCAGGCGCGCCAGCAGGGTCGCGTCCTTGGCCGGAATACGGGCCTGATAATAATAGCGGTTCAGGGCCCATGCCTGCACCTGCGCCTTGTGCAGCTTGCCGTCATGCAGGGCGCGATGGAACGGGTGCAGGTTGTGGTAGCGCTCTGCGCCAATGGCGCGCAGGGCGGCCTCGAGTTCATCAGGGGACAGGAGGCGGGTGGGGGCTGTTGTGGTGCTCATAGTGTGATCTTCATGCCGTCAAAAGCAACATCCCACCCAGCCTGTTCAGCCGCGGCACGTTCAGGCGTTTCGGCCAGCAGAACAGGGTTGGAATTGTTGATGTGAATAAAAATTTTACGCCTGACATCGAGTGAACGGAAGCTCTCGATGGTACCATCAGGTCTGTCCGCAATGGACATGTGGCCCATGCGGTGGCCTGTCTTGCTGCCGAGCCCTGCGCGGATCATCTCGTCATCGGTCCAGAGCGTGCCGTCAAAGAATACGGCATCGGCTCCGCGTATGCGCGCGCGCAACGCGTCGGTCATAAGTGCGCAGCCGGGAATGAACAGAGCGCGGGCGCGCCCGTCCGTAATTTCCAGGCCGATATTTTCGCCGTTGATCAGGACCTCGGCCGGGTTTTCACCCCGTTCGGCATAGAGCGGCACCTTGCCGGGTACGGCAAAGGGAGTAATGGACAGGCCCGCAGGCTCAAGCGGCACGGGCTGATCCAGCACCAGCGTGTTGCGGGGGACAATCGTGCTGTCCAGCGCGCTGAAGATGGGATTGGCTGCAAGCTGGCCCAGTACCTGCTCCGTGGCGTACAGCCCGAAAGGCTGGCGTTCACGCAGGGTCAGCAGGCCGATGATGGCGTCAATCTCACCGCTGGTCAGGAAGACACCCCGGATAGGGGAGGAGCGCAGCCCGTCCTTGGGGTGCATGTCCGGCGTGGCGTTGATCTGGGCGCGCAGATCAGGCGAGGCATTGAGCACGTACCACGCGACACCATCACCGCTGATGGCAATGGAAGCCTGTGTGCGGGCAGGAGCAGCAGGGTCTCCTGACCGGGCGCGCTGACATGCTGGTGCGTTGGAATTCCATTGTGGAAAACCGCCGCCAGCCGCAGCGCCTAGAACAACGATATGGAGCATCCGCCTACAGTCCAGTCAAAAAAAAGCCGCCAGCTCCGAACGGGATCGCCTGTCCGGGGCTGGCGGCTGAAATACAGATGGAACCGCGTTCCGTCTTATTTCTTCTGACCGCAGACGTAGCTGTTGATTTCTGCGCCCAGCGGAATTTCCGTAACTTTCGGTGCGTTCCAAGCCATGGGTCTTCTCCCTGTCTCTATTTGACGTCAACGGCGGTACCGTCACCGGACTGGTGTCCAGAGTCAGCACCGTTGTTAAGGGTTTACTGTGGCCAAAAAGCCTGCCCTTGCAACCCCTGACGGTGCAACGCAGGGAGTCGGAAGGGGTTTATCACGTTAGTGTGAACGCGGCGGCGGTTCAGACAGGGTCACGACAAGCGGTACATGGTCTGACGGGCGTGGCTTCTCGCGCTCCTCGCGGTCTGGTGCCGCCGTGCGCAGACGCTCGGCCACGCGGGGGGAGAGCAGCATGTGGTCGATCCGCAGGCCACTGTCACGCTCCCACGCGCGGGCCTGATAGTCCCAGAATGTATAAGCGGCGCCGTGCGGGTGCAGGGCGCGCAGCGCGTCTGTCAGGCCCAGCCAGCGCAGGCGGCGCCACGCGGCTCGGCTTTGTGGGCGCACCAGCGCATCTTCCGGCCCGAGTGCGCCGGGGGCGCAGTCTTCCGGCGTGGGGCAGATATTGTAATCCCCGGCCAGGACGAAATCCGTATTCGCCTGCAACAGCGTCTGGGCGCGGTCATGCAGGGCATCGGCAAAGGCCAGCTTGGTGGCGTAGCCTTCCTCCCCGCCGGAATTGCCATTGGGTAGGTAGAGGTTGCCCAGCAGCAGCCCTTGTGTGCGGATTTCTATGTAGCGTGCGGCAGGGTCGGCAACGCCGGGCAGACTCGCGTTGGTGATTTCAAACGGGGTGTGGGACAGGGTGGCCACGCCGTTATAGGTCTTCTGTCCGACAACCGCGCAGCCATAGCCCGCCGCCTCAAAGGCCTGCGTGGGAAACTGCTCCGTTTCGCATTTGATTTCCTGCAGCATCAGCACATCGGGCTGTTCACGTGCCAGCCACTCCAGCACCAGTTCCAGTCGGGGCCGAACGGAGTTAACGTTCCATGTCGCGAGCTTCATGCGAGGGAAAAGCTCGTGCCGCACCCGCAGGATGAAGCCGCATTGGGGTTGGTCACGGCAAAATGCGCGCCCATCAGCTTGTCCGCGAAGTCCAGTTCCGCACCGGTCAGCAGGTCGAGGCTTGCGGGGTCAACCACCACCAGCGCACCATTTTTCTCAATCCGCGTATCCTCGGCGTTGATGGCCTCTGGCGGAATGAGCGTGAAAAGATACTGGAAACCGTTGCATCCGCCTGACTCTACGGCAACGCGCAGGGCGGCAGGGGCGGGGCTTTCCGGTGTGGCGCCCGCCTGTTTCTTGGCGATCACGGAACTGATGCGCGTTGCCGCAGCATCCGATACGGAAAAAGAAGGGGCTGGCTGTGTCATACCCGCATAGATAGTCCGCCCGTGTGCCGGTTTGAAGAGCAAACAGAGCCGCAATGGTCAACTTTCCTGCAATGGACTAGAGTACAGGTAGTTCAAAGCCGCCGGTAAGGAACTGCGGCCGCCCCATGGCGTGGGCCGGAGTGCCGGGCGGAGCAAGGGGAGAAGACAGGATGCAGGCAGCAGGGATCGGTCTCGCGCCGTATGCCGTCCGCACGGGAGAAGGGCGCGCACGGCGGCTGTATTCCGAGCCGGAATCCAGCACGCGTTCCCCCTGGCAGCGCGACCGCGACAGGGTGGTGCATTCCTCTGCTTTCAGGCGGCTGCAATACAAGACGCAGGTTTTCGTCAACCATGAGGGCGATTTCTTCCGCACCCGGCTGACACATTCGCTGGAAGTGGCGCAGGTCGCCCGTTCCATGGCGCGCCACCTGGGACTGGATGAAGACCTGACCGAAGCCGTGTCCCTTGCCCATGATCTGGGGCATACGCCCTTCGGCCATGCGGGAGAGGACGCGCTGGCCACCCTCATGCAGCCATGGGGTGGTTTTGACCACAACACGCAGGCCTTGCGGCAGGTCATGCTGTTGGAGCGGCGTTATATTGCGTTCGATGGGCTGAACCTTACGTGGGAGACCCTCGAAGGGATGGCCAAGCATAACGGGCCGTTGCGCAACCCTTCCGAGCGTATGAGTGCGCTGGATGCCCTTTTCCCCCTTGATCTCGGCACCTATGCCTCGGCGGAAGCGCAGGTGGCTGCCCTTGCTGATGACATCGCCTACCATGGTCACGACCTGGATGACGGCGTGAAGTCCGGCCTGCTTTCTCTTGATGATCTGGTGGATGTGCCGCTGGTGGGCGAGGCCTTGGCGACGGCAAGGAAGCTGGCCGCAGACCTGCCTGCTTCCGACCCTCGGACGGCACGGCGGATCAGGCATGAGATGGTGCGTCGGATTATCAATGAGCTGGTAACGGATGCGCTGGCCTGCACCCGGGAGCGTCTGGCCGATCTGGCCCCGCGGGATGTGGCGGATATCCGCGCGGCCTCTGGCCCTGTGGTGGCGCTGGGCGAGCATATGAGCCGCGCCAATAAAGGGATACGCAAGTTCCTGTTCCCGCAGTTGTACAAGCACTGGAAGGTGAACCGCATGACGCATAAGGCGCGGCATCTGACACGCGAGCTGTTCACCATTCTGACAGAGTCGCCTACATTGCTGCCCGCCGACCGCCAGAGGGAGATTCCCGATGGCGACGCCATAGTCTTGCGTCGCGTGGTGGCGGATTACGTGGCCTCCATGACAGACCGTTACGCCATGCAGGAATATAGGCGGTTGACGGATTTGTCGGTTCCGGGCTGATAACGCCTTTTTTGGCGCTGCGGCTCCGGGTATTCCCCCGGTTCCGGGCGTTTTATGAGTGACAGGATTGAGTGTGCATGTCTGACTGTGTGTTCCAGCGTTACCGTCATCATGTTCTGGCTACCGTGCGGGAACTGCTGCCCGACGTGGCCGAAGACACGCTGGCCCGCGTCGAACTGACCCCCACGCGCGACCCTGCCCATGGCGACATGGCTACTAACGCCGCCCTGCTGCTGGCGCGTGTGGCAAAACGCAAGCCCGCCGATATCGCACAGGAACTGGCACAGGCCCTTACTGCCGTGCCGGGCGTTGCCGCCGCCGCTGCCGCCGGGCCGGGTTTTGTCAACATTACCCTTGAGCCTGCGGTGCTGCGCGGCGTACTGCCTGCGGTGCTGCGGGCGGGCGAGGCCTATGGTACCTCCACCATTGGGGCGGGCGTGCGCGTCAATGTCGAGTATGTCTCGGCCAACCCCACCGGGCCGATGCATGTCGGCCATTGCCGTGGCGCCGTTGTGGGCGACGCGCTGGCCAATCTGCTGGGCAAGGCTGGCTTTGACGTCACCAAGGAATTCTACATCAACGATGCGGGCACACAGGTGCGCGCGCTGGCCTGGGCCGCTTACTGGCGTTACCTGCAGGCTCTGGGCACGACGATGGAGCAGGAGGCGTTTGCCGAACTGGCTCCCCATGGTTTGCAGTATCTGGGCGATTATCTTGTGCCGGTGGGGATGGAACTGGCCGCGGAATACGGTGCGAAGCTGGCCGAAACGGCTGCTGATGGTACCCCCCGCCCCGCGCCCGAGGCGACATGGCTCGAAACCGTGCGCGGCTTTACGGTCGCCCATATGCTCAAGGCCATCCGTGAGGATCTGGCTGCCCTTGGCGTCAATCAGGACGTCTTCACGTCCGAAGCCGACGTGCTGGCGCGCGGGGTCACGGAAACCGCCATCCAGACGCTGGAAAAGCAGGGCCTGCTGTACGAAGGTATTCTGGAGCCGCCGAAGGGCAAGCTGCCCGAGGACTGGGAGGAGCGCGAGCAGCTTCTGTTCCGGTCCACAGACTTTGGCGATGATGTGGATCGCCCGCTGCGCAAGTCGGACGGCACCAATACCTATTTTGCCAACGATATCGGCTGCCATGCGGACAAGGTCGCCCGCGGCGCGCAGGTGATGATCGACGTGTGGGGCGCCGACCACGGCGGCTACGTCAAGCGCATGAAGGCGGCCGTCAAGGCGCTGACAGGCGATGCCGTGCCGCTGGAAGTGGTGCTGTGCCAGATCGTGCATATCGTGCGCGATGGCCAGCCCGTGCGTATGTCCAAGCGGGCGGGCACCTTCGTGACCCTGCGCGACCTGATTGACGAGGTTGGCCGCGATGCGGTGCGCTTTACCATGCTCACCCGCAAGAGCGATGCCCAGATGGAGTTCGACCTTGATCTGGTCATGGCGCAGAAGCGCGATAACCCAGTGTTTTATGTGCAGTACGCCCATGCCCGCTGCCGTTCGGTGCTGCGTGCCGCCGCCGAGGATGGCTCATACGGCCCGGTGGACGCCGCTGCCCTGTCCACGGCGGCGCTCGACAGCCTGAGCGCTGATGCCGAAATGGCGCTGGTGCGCCGTCTGGCGGAATGGCCCCGTATGGTGGAAGCCGCAGCCCTTGCGCGTGAGCCGCACCGTATTGCGTTCTATCTGGCCGATGTCGCAGCCGATTTTCATGCGTTGTGGAACCGTGGGCGCGATGATGCGGCGCTGCGCTTCCTGCAGGCGGAAGCGGTGGACGCCACGCGTGCCCGTTTGGCCCTTGTGGCTGCCACGGCAGCGGTTATCCGTTCCGGTCTGGCCGTCATGGGCGTGGAGCCAGTGGAGGAAATGCGCTGATGAACGAAAAAGAGCGAGGCTCCGCCACGGCGGAAGATCGGATCAGCCGTGCGCGTGAGCGCATGAGCACCGATTATGATGATACGCCCTCCAAGCCGGAGGCCGCTCTTCTGGGTAGTATGCTTGCACGTGTGACGGGCACCGACTCCATCACCCAGTGGCTGGCCTATGGGGCTGCCGGGCTGGGGGGGCTGCTGGTTCTTGGTATTGGCGGCTGGGCGCTGGTGCGGCACCATTCGCACGGTATTCCCGTGTTTGGGCCGCCTCCCGTGGCCATGAAAACTCACCCGGTCGATCCGGGCGGGATGCAGCTTGATGCCCTCGGCCCTATCGAGGACACCGACGACCAGACCGGGCATCCGGTGCCTGCGCCTGAAAAACCCAACCCGGCGGCGCTTGCCGCCCAGTACGGCGGTACGCCCGCTACGCCTGCGGCTCCGGCGGGTGCGAATGCGGGCGAGGCAGCAGGCGCTCCGGCTGCTGCCGGGCAGACGGCTGATACGGCCTCCGCTACGCCAGCCACGGCACCTTCCGGCACGGCTGCGGGTGCATCCGCGCAGGAGGAGGAATCCGACAGCACTGCCCCCGGTGCGGTTGAGGAAGGCGATAGTGCCGCCGCCGTGCAGGGCGCCGCTCAGGGTGCAGGACAGGCGGCCTCCCATGCTGCCGCCACCGCATCAGTTCCTACGCCGGCGACCCAGCCGGACAAAAAGGCGGATGAAGCCCCGGCGCAGAGTGCACCCGCCCCTGCGGCCCGGCAGGCCGAAGCCGCGCTTCCTGCTCCTGTGCCCGCGCCTTCAGCGGTCAAGGACAGCAGCGGCGCCTATCAGGTGCAGTTGGCGGCTCTGCAGAGCGATGCCGAGGCCCGTAAGGAATGGAGCCGGCTAAAAACCCGCTACCCGACGCTGTTCGGCACCCGTACGCCCTCCATCGTGCGGACGGAGCAGAACAGTGCGGTGTTCTACCGCCTGCGTGTGACCGGGTTTGACAGCAGTGCCGATGCTCATGCCTTCTGCGCCACCGCGCGGGAACGGGGGCTGGCCTGCATGGTAGCCCGGCCCTAGGCAGCACAGGCCTTGAGCATATCGGCTGACCCTCCCACGGAGCCTGCCGCGTCTGAAGCGGCGGTCGTGGAGGTCGATAGCCTCCCCCGTGCACCGCTGCTGAGGCTGGAAGGGTTTGAAGGCCCGCTGGATCTGCTGCTCGATCTGGCGCGGGCACAGAAGGTGGATCTGGCGCGTATTTCCATTCTGCAACTGGTTGAGCAGTATCTGGCCGTTGTGGAAAGCGCGCGGCGGGTGCGTCTGGAACTGGCGGCGGACTGGCTGGTCATGGCCGCCTGGCTCGCGTGGCTGAAGTCGCGCCTGCTGCTGCCCCCGGACGATGAACTGGCCGTTGAGGGTGAGGAAGCAGCCGAGCTTCTGCACGAACGCCTGCTGGAACTGGCCTGCATGGGCCAGCTTGCGCGCTGGCTTGAGGCGCGCCCCCAGCTTGGGCGTGATGTCTTTGCGCGCGGCGAGGCGGAAGATCTGACCGAAATCGACCGTTCCGGTCTGGTGCTGGATGTGCCGCAGTTAATGCGTGCCTATCTGGCGGCTATGCGGCGCACGGCCTCGCGCAAGGTCTACATGCCGCGCACCCTGCGTTTCTGGACCGTACAGGATGCGCTCAGCCGTCTGACCCGCCTTCTGGGGGAAACGCCGCCGGGCTGGAATGCGCTGGATGCCTTCCTGCCTGATGTGCTGCCGGAGCAGGAAGGGGGCGATGCCGCCATACGGCAGCGGCGTGCGGCCCTTGCAGGCACATTGATCGCCGGGCTGGAACTGGCCAAGACAGGGCGGCTTGAACTGAGGCAGGATCAGACCTTCGGGCAAATTCTGCTGCGCTCTCACACCGCGCCACAGGGTGAGGATCAGGACGGAGAGACCCCATGACACAGCCAGAGTTCCCGCACACGGAGGATGAGGCCCCAAGCGTTCCCGTGGACGAGACGGATGCTGCGCCGATTGTGCCGGATGACGCCGTACGTCTGGCGGAAGCCCTGATTTTCGCGGCGTCCGAGCCGGTTAGCGCCCGCAGGCTGGCCGACCTGCTGGAAACTCGGCGGCTCATGCCTGCCGGGCAGGAGGATCTGGGAGCATTTGTGGATGCGGTACTGGCGGCTCTTGTCCGGCAGTATGAAGGGCGCGGCGTCAGCCCGGTTGAGGTGGCGGGTGGCTGGCAGTTCCGAACCGCTCCCGATCTGGCGGCACAGCTTACGCGTGTGCTGGAACGCCCACGCCGTCTGCCCCGCGCGGTCATGGAATCGCTGGCCATCATCGCGTATCATCAGCCCTGCACCCGCACGGATATTGAAGATATTCGCGGAGTCAGTCTGGGGCAGACGGTGCTCGATACCTTGATCGAGGCGGAACTGATTGCCCCGCGTGGCCGCAAGGAGGTGCCGGGCCGTCCGGTTCTGTGGGGAACAACGCCCGAGTTCCTGCGCCATTTCGGCCTGCGCGCCCTGTCCGACCTGCCCCGGCGCGAGGAATTGCTGGTGGATGTGCCGGACATGGCGGGCCTGCGCCAGAGCCAGTCCGAGATTGCCTTTGACGGTGCGGATGGGATGGAGGAAGGGCAGCGCGCGTCCGCTGCCGCATTTGCGGAGGGGACATCTGAGCCGCCAGTGGAGCCAGAGGCGGAAGAGAGTGTTTCCGGGCCGGAACGGGCGTGATAGACACACCGTGCCTTTATGCCGTGCGCTGGCTGTCGCCCGGCCTGCGGGCAGGTGTGAACGGGGCTGCCGATGTTTGATTTTGCCTGGTCGGAAATTGCGTTGATCGGTGCCGTGGCCCTGGTGGTGATCGGGCCGAAGGACTTGCCGGTTGCCCTGCGCGGGCTTGCGGGTTTTGTCAAAAAAGCCCGGCGCATGGCGGGGGAGTTCCAGTCTCATTTTGATGAGATGGTACGTGAAGCCGATCTGGGGGAGGTTCGGGATCAGGTACGAGACCTGAAAAACCTGAACGTGCGTGGCCGTATCATCAAGGCGCTGGATGAGGATGGCAGTCTGAGCCGCGCCGTGGAGCGCCCCGCGCCGCTGACAGACTATGCCCTGCCGCCCGGCCCCCGTGCGCTTGACCGGGGGAAGCCCGCCGCGCTCTCGCATAGAACCATTGCGCCTGCCATATGGCCCCCAGTGGGGGATGGTGTGGAAGAGGCAGTGGTGCCGGGCGTGTCGGACGATGCGGTGGAGGCCGCTCCGCCGGAACTGCCGCCGGGCATCGTGCGGCGGATTCTCAACGAACAGCCGCGTCTGCTCCCGCCGGCAATCCTGCCGCCAGTGCGGGTTCTGCACGGACGGCACGTCGTGCGGCCGACCCCTATTGGCGGAACGGGCGGGGCGGAGACATCATCCAGCGTGGGCCAGCAGGCATGACCGACAAGACCTACGACGCCAGCCAGAACGACGAAGCGGCGCACGATCCGATCAACGACCAGCCCATGTCTCTGGTTGACCACCTGCTGGAACTGCGGCGCAGGCTGCTGTGGGCGGGGCTGACTTTCGTCCTGTGTTTTGCGCTGTGCTACCATTACGCGGAAAACATCTACCTGTTTCTGGCCCGCCCGCTGGGCGAGATCATGCGCCAGCAGGGCGAACAGCCGCACCTGATCTACACAGCGCTGTACGAGGCGTTTTTTACCTATATCCGCGTGGCCCTGTTCGGGGCGATGTTCCTGTCCTTTCCCATGGTAGCCGTTCAGGCGTGGATATTTATTGCCCCCGGCCTGTACCGCTCGGAAAAACGTGCCTTCGCACCGTTTCTGGTGGCAACGCCGGTGCTGTTTCTGACAGGGGCGGCTCTGGCTTACTATTTCATCTTCCCTGTTGCGTGGCGGTTTTTTCTGTCGTTTCAGACGCCGGGCAGCACGGGCGGCGTACAGATCGAACTGCAGGCCAAGGTGTCGGAATATCTGGCGCTTGTCATGAAACTGATCATGGCTTTTGGCGTGGCGTTTGAGCTGCCGGTGGTGTTGACGCTGCTGGCACGCGCGGGCATTGTCACGGCCGCCATGCTCCGGCGGTTTCGCCGTTATGCGATCGTGGGGGCCTTTGTGGTGGCGGCTATCGTCATGCCGCCTGATGTCATTACCCAGATTGGCCTCGCGGTGCCGCTTGTGCTGCTGTACGAGGTTTCAATCCTGTGCGCCCGGATGGTGGAGCCCGCATGGGCCACGCGCCGGAGCGAAAACGAGACCAACTCCCAGCAGGAAAGTCCCTGACCTATGCACGATATCCGCAGTCTGCGGGCTGACCCCGCCGCGTTTGATGCTGATCTGGCCCGCCGTGGGCTGGAGCCGGTCGCGCAGCAGCTTGTGGCATGGGACGAGGAACGTCGTCAGGCCCAGACCGTATTACAGGAAAAGCAGACCCGCCGAAAGGCGCTGGCCCGTGAGATTGGCACCCTAAAGCGCGCCGGGGCCGACAGTGCCGAGCTTGAGGCCGAAGGCGTTGCCCTGCGTGCCGAAATGGAAGCACTGGAAGAAGCCGTGGTGGCGCTGGAGCGCAACAGCACCGCCCTTCTGGCCAATCTGCCCAACCGGCTCGATCCCGGCGTGCCTGCGGGCGCGGATGAAAACGCCAATGTGGAACAGCATGTCTGGGGTGACCGGCGTGTTTTCGACTTTACCCCCAAGCAGCACTTTGAACTGGGTGAAGCGCTGGGGCAGATGGATTTTGGCACGGCATCCAAGCTGTCCGGCGCTCGCTTTGTGCTCCTGCGTGGCGCGCTGGCGCGGCTGGAGCGCGCGCTGGGTCAGTTCATGCTGGACCTGCACACGGCCGAGCATGGGTATACGGAAGTCATGGTGCCCACATTGGTCAATGACGATGCGATGTACGGCACCGACAAGCTGCCGAAATTCGCGGACCAGTCTTTCCGCACCGAGGATGGCCGCTGGCTGATCCCTACCGCTGAAGTGCCGTTGACCGCCTCTGTGTCCGGGGACATTCTCGACGGCGCGACCCTGCCGTTGCGCATGACCGCGCTGAGCCAGTGTTTCCGCTCCGAAGCAGGGGCCGCCGGGCGCGATGTGCGCGGTATGTTGCGCCAGCATCAGTTTGAAAAAGTGGAAATGGTGTCCGTCACCACACCCGAGACGAGTGAAGCCGAGCACGAGCGCATGACCCGCTGCGCGGAAACGGTGCTGGAGCGTCTGGGCATTCCTTACCGGCGTATGCTGCTCTGCGCGGGAGACACGGGCTTTGGTGCAGCCCGCACCTATGATCTGGAAGCGTGGCTGCCGGGGCAGAACGCCTGGCGTGAAATTTCATCCTGCTCCAACACGCGCGACTTTCAGGCCCGCCGCATGAATGCACGCTTCCGGCCCAAGGCGGGCGAAAGCCCGGTGTTCGTGCATACGCTCAACGGGTCTGGGCTGGCGGTCGGTCGTACGCTGATCGCGGTTATGGAAAATTATCAGAACGCGGATGGCTCCATCACCATTCCTGAGGTGCTGCGCCCCTATATGGGCGGTCTTGAGCGGATTGGCGGTTAACCGGCAACTGGCTGGCGGAGGGTGGGCATGGCCGAAAAGCCTTTTGTAATGCTGGCGCTGGCCATCGTGTTCGAGATGGTTGGCACCACCTGTCTGGCCGCCTCACAGGGCTTTGCCCGCTGGCTGCCTGCTGCGGGTAGCCTCGTGGCATATGGCTTTGCGTTCTATTTTCTGTCTATTCCGCTTAAAACCGTGCCCGTGGGTATTCTCTACGCCATCTGGGCCGGTGCGGGCGTGGTGCTGAGTGCGGTTGTCGGCCTGCTGATTTTCCGTCAGAGCCTCGACACTCCCGCCCTTCTGGGCATTGCCCTGATTGTGGCGGGTGTGCTGGTCATCAACCTGTTTTCACACTCCCTGCACCACTAACACGGCATTAGTGGCCGTGGCTGTCTGCTGCCGCACCCGGTTGCAGCACGAACAGCCGCGAACAGTAAGGGCATACGGTCTGGTGGCCGCCGATCTTCAGCCATACGCGCGGGTGCCCGAGCGCGCCCAGCCCGCCATCACAGGCAATCTTACGTGTATCGACCAGAATGGTTTCGACATGACCCAGCCGCGGGTGTGGCGTGGGGTCAGGAGTGTGTGCAAGGGTGGTCGCCATTGTCATCCTGCGTGGGCTAGAGAATCTGTAGCCCGTCTGACTATCAGGCAGGGCTGTAGTGGAGAATGATAGACATGTCGGGCGGCTTTTTGCACCTCTCCTTTCTTCGCATGAGCGTGAGCAGAGGCGCATGGTGGATGCTGGCGGTCGCTGCCTGTGCCCTTGCCGGGTGCGCGGACTGTCACCCCGCGGGATCTGTCGCTCCGGTTCCTGTGCCGCCAGCCCGGTTTGCGGGGGCGGGGCGACTGGTGCCGCCGGATCGTGTGTTCCACCTGTCCGATGGTGCGGATATACCCGCGCGGGTCTGGTCTGCGCAGGGCGCACCCCGTGCGGTGCTTCTGGCCCTGCATGGCTTCAACGACAGCCGCGATGCATGGGAGAGTGCGGGGCCGGTGCTGGCCGCGCAGGGCATTACGGTCGTAGCACCCGATGTGCGCGGGTTTGGCGCCACGGCTGAACGGGGGCGCTGGGCCGGGCGCACACGGCTTGTGGCCGATGTGGGCGAGGAGATCGCCATTCTGAAACATGAGGCGCCGGATACGCCGCTCTATCTGGCGGGAGAGAGTATGGGTGGGGCGATTGCCATGCTGTTCATGGCGCAGCCTGCTTCTGTGTCTGTCGCCGGTGCTGTGCTGCTGGCTCCGGCCATCTGGGATACGGGGTCGGGGGTGCAGGCACCGCTGGCTGTCATGGCGACGCTGTTTCCCGCTCATGAAGTGACCGGGCGTGAACTCCCCGGCCGTATCGTAACGGGTGACAACCTGCCCGCCATGATCCGCCTGTATTATGACCCGCTCACACTGCACTCTATGCGTTTTGATACGCTCCAGGGGCTTGTGGACCTGATGCGCGAGGCCGCGCGGGTCGCTCCCGGCGTGCGGGGTTCTGTCCTGTGCGTTTATGGCGACAGGGATGAAGTTGTGCCGCCCTCGGTCATAGGGCACCTGTGGCGCGCCACGCGGGGAAGCATCCGGCGGGATCTGATGCCGGGCGGCTATCACCTGCTGTTGCGCAGCCGCACCGCCGCCCGGACAGAGGCGGATATTGCGGCGTGGATTCTGAACCCACACTGGTTCCTGCCTTCCGGTGGGGACAGTGCCGCCAGTGCGTGGATGGCGGCGGGCCTGGATCGGCAGGATCGGGCAGGGCCGAACGGTGAGGCCCTGCTCTGGTTCCTTCCTGCGCGGACTGATACGCTCGTTCGCTGATTTCCCGTGCGTGTTGCGCGGTGTTGAAGGCAGTTGTGCAGATAGAGGCTTGGCAACACTCCGCCTTTGGGATAGGGAAATGCGCGTGGACCCGTAGCTCAGCTGGATAGAGCGTTGCCCTCCGAAGGCAAAGGTCGAAGGTTCGAATCCTTTCGGGTCCGCCATTTCCAGAAAAGTCATTTCTTGTCTCCCGCACAAGGGGGCCTTCGGCACGTCTTGGCTGATACGCCTGACCGTTGTCATATTTCATCAGGGGAACGCAATCTGGTGCAGATGCTGGTAATCGCTCTGGAAGTGGCGGCGGGTGCGCTGCTTGTCTATGCGGCCCTGTGTGATCTGGCGTCCAGAACGATACCGGATGGTGTTTCCATTCTGTTGCTGTTGGCCGGGTTGGTGCTTCAGGCCGTGCAGGGGGATCTGCCGGTCGCTCTTATGGCCGCAGGCCTGACCTTTGTGGTGTGTGCCGCCATCTGGTCGCTGGGTTTGCTTGGCGGGGGAGATGTCAAGCTCATGGCCGCCTCCATGCTGGTAGTGCCTGCGCATGAAACGCTGGATTTTGCCGTGTTTGTGCCCCTGAGCGGGGGTGTGCTGGCCGTTATTTATCTGCTGTTGGGCGGTATGATGCGCGCTCCAGGCCGCAGGCAGGGGGCTTTGCCTTTCTGGCGGCGGGCGGTGCGGGCTGAGCAATGGCGGATCGCCCGGCGTGGCCCGTTGCCGTATGGCGTGGCCATTGCGGTCTCTGCCATAACCCTGTTTTTTACCCGCGTCTTTGTAGCTTAACGCAAACCGCCCGGCGTGGTGCGCTGCCAGGTGGAGATTGGTCGCGCCTAGTGCTCGGTCTGATCCTGTTTGGGGTGCTTCTGCAAGGGAGCGTGCCTGTGGAGATAGCGACTGACAATGTTCAGCACGCTGCGGCGCACGGTCTTGTAATCCTGTCTGGCATCGACCTTTTCGACCGGGGCGCCGTCAAAATGGAGCTTGCGGGTTTTTTCTATCTTGGTAGCCAGCAAAGCGGGATCATGATCCGGCTTGCGGCTTAGGGCTGTCCTGATGTCGACATCCAGAAAGATAATGACGGTGGGATGCACGGTGGCCATGTGCTCGTACAGCCGTCTTTCGATGCGGGCCAGCCAGCGGATGAATCGGTTATCGGTGCTGGCTGCCGACAGGCCCGGCCCGTCGCACCAGCCTGGAATTTCAGCCTGCGGGTACCGGTCCGCTACTACGAGCGTCCCATGATTGCGGGCCCGCATGGCTTTTTGAAAACGGTAAAAGCGAAGCAGCGAGAAGCAGAAAACAACCAGAGCCGTGGCGATTCCGGGAATTTTCTCGCCTGGAGTGCGGGTTTTGCGCGCCTTGGCGGAGAGTATTTTTTCAATATACGGGCCGATTAACGGCCATTGCCTGATTCGGCGGCCCAACTCTCCTGAGCCCAGTCCCAGATAACAGAAGGATGTTGGGTATTCCCTTCCCAGCAGGCGGGTCAACTCCTGTGTCAGGGTGGATTTGCCTGCGCCATCGCACCCGATCAGTGCAATGAAGGGTGTCTGGCTGGTGTGCGTATAGAAAGCATTGTCCAGCATTGCGGTCGCTCTTCAGCTTTTCCGTATAGTCATAGGCGTTCAGCCTCTGCAAATTGCGTGCGTATGTCATAAAACTGTAACAATAAATTTGTGACTAGATTATGTGCTGACGTGGGTTGACCAAAAAGGGTATTGGTTAAGAGTGAAAATGTTGTAAAATGGAAGGATTTTGGAAACATATTCCGTTCTGTTCCTGCGGATGGAAGCCCGTCGGAATTCCAGTCATTGCAGAGTGTGGACCTCGCCCCTTCCCCTGATCACGCACGCTTGATGTAATTTTGGCGTAAGCGGGAGATGTCAGAAAAGTGTTAATATTTCATATTAAGTGGGACACATTAAAGTAAATGCGTTATTTTTAAAATAAACATACGAACGTATGAAAATAAAAACAAAGTTGTGATATTATGTATTCTTATTCTCGGTGATTTATTGAAATATTGCATTGATAATAAATATAAGCGCGATTTTGATTGGCGCTTGACACTGAGGCGGTTGCATCTCATCACGCAATAGAGATATGTGTGAAAATCGTTCGCCAGTCACACTGGTGGATGGGGTAGGTGAATTGGGTGCGCTGCCAAGCTAAAGCGTTCCATCTCGCTTACGGGAAAGCGGATTATGGGCTGGCATGGTGTCAGAACGTAGGTGTATAATTCTTAAACAGAAACCCGTAACGGGCTAGGTCGCGATGCTAATTCCTCGTTTGTCATTCGGCAAACTCGTTCATATTTCATCCAGTCTGATGACTCTTCTGCTGGCAATGAATATGCACGCGCTTGCGGGTCATCTGAAGGATGATGGGTCATCTGAAGGATGATGGGTCATCTGAAGCGGGCGAATCTGCTGCGTCGGACGCGCCACCCGCCGCGACCAAACCCAAGATGGCAGGCAATGCGGGGGCCGGTGCCCTGCTGGTGGCAAAGAACGATGCCGAAGGCTGGACATCGGTTCTTCCTTCTGGCGCGCAGGATGCGTCGATACCTAAAAAAGCATCCGATTCTGTCCAGAAGGTGGCAGAGAGCAACGATTGTGGGAGTGGCAATAGCTGCGTTGCCACGGTAGCGCCGGGTATTAACAGCGGCGGTGACGGCAATAAGGAAGTTGACCGCGCCGAGACCGATCTGGCGCGTGATATTCTGGCCCGACGTCCCGATATTGACGGTGAGCAGAAGGGCCTGGAAGACCAGAGGCGGATTTTGGATGCGGCCAAGGCTGCTCTGGATGAAAAAATGCGCGATCTGGATAATTCCATGGCAGCTCTGGCAGAGCGGCAGGCGGCTCATAAAGAAACCATGGCGGCCGAAACCGAGCGTCTGGTTAAAATCTACGAGGAAATGCCGCCCAAGGAGGCGGCAGCCATTTTCAACATCATGGATATCCATGTCCTCGTTTCTCTGGCCAGTAAAATGAGCCCCCGCAAGATTTCGGCGGTGATGGGTTATATGGTGCCGGAGCGGGTCAATCTGGTTTCTCAGTACATGGCAGGGGTGCGGAATTTCCGTCCGCTGCGGACGTCATTTGGGGCGGACAGCAAGTCCGAGCAGACGGCGGATGCCGGTTCGTCCGCATGGTGGAGCCGAGGGAATGCTTCCTCGAAGGCGGATGGGACCGGGGCGCTCGCCCTGTCCCGTCAATAACGGCTGCGCGAGGAGAATGGTGGCAATGGTCAGGCGCGCAGTGTTGTTGAGTGTGACGGTTTTGCTTGCAGGGTGCTCCGCGGACACTCTCGCCCACCGCATGACGGGGCGCGAATGCAATGCAGGCTACATTCAGGAAGGGGAAGACTGGTGCGCACCGCCTGAGCGTCCGCCGGTGCCGCAGCCCTACTGCACGCAAAGCTGGAATGGCGTGGATTGTTGGAGCCGTCCTGACCTGATGCCTAACGTTGCGCGGGAAGTCTCTCAGGGGCCGACGGGTCTTACGCAGGATCAGAACGCCAACAGGCTGAATCTGCCAGTGAAGAAAGTGCCGCCCACCAATGCCTATATTCCCTGATGCGGGTCATTGTTTTGCGCGCGCAGCGCTTTCGGCGCCATCCAGTGCGACGTAAGTGGCTTTAACATGCGAACTTTGCTGCCAGAATGCACTTGGGAACGTCCTGATTGCTGGCGTACGGATACGACTAGGGCGCAAGGCTCCATTCCACTCTTGGTGCCAGAACAGGGCGAAAAAGTGTCAGATGGTTGACCAGCCGAGTAAGTGGACACGTTCTCCATTCAACGCTGTGACAGGGTAGCGGTTCCCGGAATATGCAGAATATATTGGCTAGCCTGAAAAACCTTGGGCGCACACGATTGATTGCCCTCGGCGTTGCGGGGACCATCCTGCTCGGCATGTTGGGGCTTTTCGTCTTGCGCGGCAGCACCCAGCCCATGTCGCTGCTTTATGGTGATCTTGATCTGAACGAAGCCGCTCAGATGGTTGAAGATCTGAACAAGGCTCATATCGCCAATAGAACCAGTTCTGACGGTGGAAGCATTTATGTGCCCAAGGACAAGGTGGCCAGCGCGCGGCTTCTGTTGGCCAAGGATGGACTGCCCAGCGGTGGTGCCGTGGGCTATGAACTGTTTGACAAAAGCGGCACGCTGACCACGACCCAGTTCGAGCAGACCATCAATGAAACGCGTGCGATGGAAGGGGAACTGGAGCGTTCCATCCGGTTGTTGCACGGTGTTCGGAATGTTCGGGTTCATCTGGTTCTGCCGCATCGTGACCTGTTTTCAACCCAGACCAGTCCGTCTCAGGCCAGCGTAGTGCTCGATATCGGGCGCGGGGGGCGCATATCCCCCGATGGTATCCAGGCTATTCAGAATCTTGTGGCGGCGGCGGTTCCCGGACTGAGACCTCAGAACATTTCTATCGTCGATACGCGCGGAGATGTGCTGGTCAAACCGGGTGATCCTGACAGTGCTGCCGGACAGGAATCTACGATCGAGAAGCTGCGTTTCTCTGAAGAGCAGCGCCTGTCGCAGGCGGTGGAAGATATGCTGGTGCCGACCCTGGGGGCCGGTCATGTGCGCGCTCGTGCCGCCGTTACCATGAACACTGATGAAATTCGTGAGACGGAAGAAAGCTTCGACCCCAACCAGCAGGTTCTGCGTTCGCAGCAGACCACGTCTGACAAAAGCGTCAATACCGAAGCTAATCCGAATACTTCGGTGGCGAACAACCTGCCGAACGCCAACGCAAACCAGAACAACAAGAGCGGTTCCAGCGACGATCGCGAAGAAGAAACCGATAACTACGAAATCGGCAAGCGGGTGCGGGTTGTCAGCCAGACGCGCCCGCGTGTTTCGCGCATCAGCCTGGCCGTTATGGTCGATGGCTCCTTCAGCAAAGACAAGAGTGGCAAGGAGGTCTGGAAGCCGCTTGATGATGCCGAGATCGAACGGATCAGTACGCTGGCCAAGACCGCCATTGGTTACGACAAGGCCCGTGGAGACGAGGTTAACGTCGTGTCCATGCGGTTTATGCCCGATGGCGGCGTGGGATTTGCGTCTGAAAAGCTGAATCTGTTTGATCGCGATACACTTATCTATGTGGCCGAGTGGGTCATTCCCATCGTGCTGGCTCTGGGGGCCATCTTTATCGCGCTGCGGCCGGTGCTGCGTCGTGGTGGTGTGGCTGGTCTGCCGCTGCTGGCAGGAGCGGCGGCGGCTGGGGCGCCGGGTGCTGCTGGCGGTGCCGGTGGGCATCAGGCGCGGATTGCTGGTGGTGGCGCGGATGGTGAGGACGAGATTGACGAGGATGAAACCGTTACGCTCGATCAGGTCGCGGGTCGGGTGCGGATGGGGTCTATTGCTAAAGTTGCTGCCCGTATCGATGAAAATCCGCGCGAGACGGTCTTTATTATCAGGAACTGGCTGGCCATGCCTGATCCCAAGAAAGGAGCATGATCCGTGTCTGAGCCAGGTCTGACCACTTTCGACGGCGGCTTTTCCGCTGCTCATGCACTAGGCGGCAAGCAGAAAGCGGCCATTCTCATGCTTGCGATCGGGCGTGAGCAGGCGGCCAAGGTGCTTAAGCTTCTGCATGAGGATGAACTGCGCGATATTTCCGTGGCCATGTCGAGCCTGGGCGTGGTGCGGGCCGAAGTGGTTGAAGCGGTCTGTCACGAGTTCACCAAGAACTTCGAATCTCCTGAAGGGCTGGTCGGCACATACGAAACGACGGAAGATTTCCTGCGCAGGGCCCTGCCGGCGGAACAGGTCGACAAGATCATGGACGAAATCCGTGGTCCGGCCGGACGCACCATGTGGGACAAGCTGGGCAATGTGCAGGAGACCGTTCTGGCCAATTACCTGCGCAGCGAATATCCGCAGACAGCCGCCGTTATTCTCAGTCGTCTGCAGCCCGCTCATGCCGCGCGCATTCTTTCCCTGCTGCCCGAGGATTATGCGACGGATGTGATGATGCGCATCCTGCACATGGAAACGGTTCAGCGCGATGTGTTGGACAGCGTCGAATCTACGCTGCGTTCCGAGTTCATTTCCTCGCTCGGTCGCTCGGCCAAGCGTGACAGTTACGAGCTTCTGGCGGAAGTGTTCAACAACTTCGATCGCAAGACGGAAACCCGTCTGATGGAAGCAATGGACAAGAGAAACCACGAGGATACGGAAAAGGTGAAGGCGTTGATGTTCACCTTTGAAGACATCAAGCGTCTGCCGCATGAAGCCCTGATGCGCATTGTGAGCGAGATCGACCGTGAAAAACTGCCTCTGGCGCTGAAGGGCGCTTCCGAGACGGTTCGCAACATGTTCCTGCAGTGCATGTCCAAGCGTGCAGGGAGCATCCTGATGGAAGAAATTTCAGCTCTTGGGCCTGTGCGCGTGAAGGATGTGGATACAGCACAGTCTGAAATTGTTGCGACCATCAAAAACATGGCCAATGCGGGCGAGATTGATCTGGCTGAAAATGGCGGCAACGACGAGATTATTCCGTGACGGATGGATTTGTTCCATTTCAACCTGTCTCAAAACAGGTGGCGGGCGAGGTTGCGCATTTTGTCGTCCCCGGAGGGAATGTTGCTCAGGGCCGTGGGCGGCCGATCGAATTCGAGGATTTTGGCGCGAGTCTGAGTGAGGCACCTGTCGTCGTCAAGCAGCCCGAACCAGAAGAGACGGCTGAGCCTGACCCAGATCTGGTGTCCATGACGCAAGAGCAGCTAGAGGAACTACGCACGGCTGCTTTTCAGGAAGGGTTTGAAAAAGGCGCGGCCGAGAAGGAAGAAGCGCTGCGGGTTGCCTATACAGGCAGTTTTTCGAGCCTGGAGGCGGCATTCCGCGCGGAAGACGCGCGCCGTGACGAGGCGCTGCAAACGGCTGCGGAGTCGTTTGTCGGTACGGTGGTGGATATCGTGGCGCAGTTGGCCGCCTTGCACGCGGATGTGCTTGATGGCGTCAGGCGGGATCTGGTGGCAGACGCGGCGGCTTTTGTGAAAGAATGTGAGGGGGCAGTGACTGTCCGCTGCGGGCCGGTGGACGGGGCGCGTCTGCAGGAGATTTTCAAGGATAGCGCCACGGTGCGGATTGAAATGGTGCCAGAGCTGGCGGAAGGTGCGATAAGCATCGCATCGTCAGTGAACACGATTGTTATTGATCCGCAGCAGTGGCGCAAGTCCGTTACGGAAAAGATTGTGGCCGCTGTTACGGCTCTGGCGAAGCAGCGGATCAGGCTGAACAAACCGGCGGAATAAGGCAAGGCGGAGAGGATCATGAGTTCAGGTAACGAACCTATCGGGTTAGAAGATTTCGCAACCTCGGCAGAGCCGGAACAGCCTGCGAATACATCTGTTCAGGACGACGCGACTGCCAAGGCGGCGGGCGGCGGCAGCCAGATGGAGGCCGTGTACGATATTCCGGTCAAGATCACGGCTGTTATCGGCACCGCGACCATGCCGGTCAGCCAGTTGCTGCGTCTTGGCCGTGGCGCGGTTGTCGAGCTGGACAAGAAGTTGGGTGAAGCCGTCGATATCTATGCAAACAACCGTTTGATTGCCCGCGGGGAAATCGTGGTGGTGGATGATAACTATATCGGCGTTACGATGACGGAAATCCTGTCATCGACCCCCGCGTCCACCTAAAGGGGCCGCCATGTCCGGAACGGCGGCAACCAGTGTGGCGCCAGCAGGTGGTCTTCCTGCGGGAGCGGGTGCGTTCATCATGCCGTGGCTGGTGTATTGCGGCTCGTTCGTTCTGGTCATTGCGCTTATTCTGCTCAGCCAGAAAGTGCTGAAAAGACTGCTGCCCTATGTTGCCGCCCGGCGGCAGACCCGGCATCTGGCCGTGCTGGAAAGTCTGGCCCTTGATCAGCGCAGGAAGCTGAGCCTGATCCGGTGTGGTGACAAAACAGGTGTGATTCTGACAGGAGGGGGCACCGATGTTTTTCTGGGGTGGACGGACGATGAGTCCACTTTGGAAAATACGCTCCCAAATTCTACAATGGTTCCGCATGACTGACAGGCTTACCGGCAAAAAAACTCTGGCGGGTGTTCTGTCAGGTGGACAGAAATGGCTGCTGGCACTCTCGTGTCTTGGCGTTGTTGCCGCGGTGATGCTCACGGTCATGGCTGGGCAGGCTGTGGCGCAGTCAGTCACGCTGGATCTGGGCAAGGGCGCGGGAGATCCGGGCACCGCCAGCAGGCTTATCCAGCTTACGGCGCTTATTACTGTTCTGTCGCTGGCGCCCAGCCTGCTGGTGATGGTGACGGCATTCACGCGGATCATTGTTGTCCTCTCTCTCCTGCGCGGGGCATTGGGAGCGCAGGGCACGCCGCCTAACACGGTTCTGATCGGGCTAGGCCTGTTTCTGACATTTTTTGTCATGCAGCCAGTTTTTGAGCAGTCCTGGGTACAGGGCGTCGCCCCCATGCTTGATGGACATGTGAGCGAGATGGAAGGGCTGAAAGCGGCGGCCGAGCCGTTCAGGGCTTTCATGCTGGCGAATGCTCGACCTGCGGACGTGGCAACTTTCCTGCATCTCGCCAACATGCCGCAGCCCAAGGTGCCAGCGGAAACTCCGTGGCGCGTTATTATGCCTGCCTTCATGATCGGGGAATTGAGCCGCGGGTTTGAGATGGGCTTCCTGCTTTATCTGCCGTTTCTTGTCATCGATCTTGTCACGGCCAGCGTGCTGATGAGCCTGGGTATGATGATGCTGCCGCCCGCGACAATTTCCCTGCCGTTCAAACTGATCTTTTTTGTCATGGTTGATGGGTGGCAGATGGTGGCTGGTGGCTTGGTGCGCAGTTTCGGCGGGTAGGCTAATTTGCGCGCAAGAGGTTAAATTTAATTCATATTCTGCGCCCCAGTGGGGCTGTCGGAAAAAATCCTTTTTCTGTGATGTTGTTTTTGGCGGTCAACGGGTGTCTGGCTATGCCATGACGGGTTGTCCAATGCTTATTTCCATGTAGTATCTAAATGAGAATTTTAAGGATTCCTGTTGAGCGCTTCTGATTGTAGCGGGTTGATTCTATATTTTGTTTTGGTGGGTCTGGCGTGATGCCGGGGCCCGGCCTGCAACGGCGCAGCAATCATGTGTGCGGAACAGGGAAGTGGTCAGGTTTTCCTGCCGACATGTTGTCTAACGGTGGGAATGCGTGTGGACGCGCTTTTTTGCGGCACCCGTGAGCATAAAGGGAAGTTAGATCGGCATGTTGAACTGGCTGTACAAAGACGCCACCTTCCGCGTCAAAATCAGAACCGTGATGCTTTGTCTGGAAGCCTATCTGATGCTCCAGATCCTGATCGAGGGTGCCGGTTATCTGATTCATGAGCCCGTGGAGCACATGTTCCTGATGAACATGAGCGCGCTTGGCTTCGGTGAAATCGTTGTTTTCGTGATCTGGGTGATGTTGACCCGCGTGGTAACGGAGCCGCTGGAAAGTCTGGTTGTCGTTGGCGAGCAGCTTGGTCGGGGCGAAGTCCGCGACAATAACGTGCAGTTTCTCGATAACCGTGATGAATCCGGCAGGCTTTCACGCGTCATGGTCGAGTTCGCCCGTAGCGTGCGCGAACAGACCGACGCCAAGTCCCGCCAGGAAGCCATGGCTGAGGAAATCAAGAAGTCTCTTGCCCAGAGTCAGGATCGTGACCGTCAGACACACATGATTATCGACGCGCTGGGTACCGCTCTTGAGGAGATGGCCCAGGGTGATCTGCGGCAGCAGCTGACCGATCCGATCTTTGACGGTGAATTTGATCCGCTGCGCAAGGCGTTCAATAATTCCGTTACACGCCTTAATGGTGCGCTGCTGGCTGTTGCCAACAACTCTCAGTTGATCGCGACAGGAGCTACCGAAATTGCTACCGCGTCGGACGATCTGGCCAAGCGTACGGAAAAGCAGGCCGCCAATCTCGGGCAGGCTGCCGCCACGGTGCGGACCATCCGTGACGGCGTGCAGTTGACCGCCAAGGCCTGCACGGATGCCAGCGCAGAGAGCCAGCGTTCGCTTGAAAAAGTGAAACTGGCCAGCGGTGTCATGGAAGAAGCCACCAAAGCCATGGACGGGATCAAGAAATCCTCTGACTCCATTGGCGAGATCATTTCCGTTATTGACGGCATTGCCTTCCAGACAAATGTTCTGGCTCTTAACGCCGGTGTTGAGGCGGCCCGCGCTGGTGAGGCCGGGCGTGGTTTCGCCGTGGTGGCGCAGGAAGTGCGGTCTCTGGCTGAGCAGTCAGCGACCTCTGCCAGCGAAATCAAGCATCTGATTTCTGTGTCGGCTGAGCAGGTCGACAAAGGGGTGGATCTTGTGCAGCAGACCGGGCTCTACTTGAGTGAGTTCTCTGGCAGCACTCAGAATATTGCTACCCGTGTGGAAGAAATTTCCGCTGCGACTCAGGATCAGGCTTCTCGCCTGTCGGAAATCACGGTGTCGATCGGCGATATGGATCAGGTGACGCAGCAGAATGCCGCGATGGTGGAAGAAACCACCGCCGCCAGCCATAACCTGACGGCTGAAACCCGCACGCTGACACAGACGCTGAGCCGCTTCCGCATCAATCGCCGGATGGACGAGGCCGCGGCTGGCAGCCCGCCTCCTCCGCCCGCCGCGCGGCCGCGTGAAACCGTGGCGCTGAAGCCGGTCAGCCGCGAGGTTGCAAAGCCCCGTCCGGTGGCTGCCGTGTCTTCCTCTCTTCCGACAACCTCTTCTGACCAGGGGTGGGAGGAGTTCTGATGGCAAAAGCTTCGGGTGCCGCTGTGCCGACCGTAACCGTAACCCTGCCTGAACGACTTGATACGGCAGGGGCGGCGGGTCTGAAAAAGCTGATTGAGGATGCGCTGGCTCAGGCGGCGCCTGAAGCTGTCAGTCTGGATGCGTCAGGCGTGACTTATGTTGGTGGGCTTTGCTTGCAGCTTCTTCTTGCAAGTGGATGTGCTGTTGCGACTCCTTCCGAGTCCTTCAGGGAAGCATACGCCCTTTTTGGGGTTGGCTCGTTTTTGCCCGGACAGCCCGCCTCCTCCAAGGAGCAATAGATTATGGTGGATAATAAGGGCGTACGCGTCCTGACGATTGATGACTCCAAAACCATGCAGGGCATGTTGCGCAAGGTTTTGGAAGGTGCCGGTTATGACGTGATCCAGGGGGGAGACGGCGTTGAAGGGCTTGAAGTCCTGCAGGCCGCGAACCCGCCACCCAAGGCGGTTATTACCGACATCAATATGCCGCGTATGGATGGTTTCGAGGTGATTGAGGCTGTGCGGAAGCTTGATCAGCACAAGCATCTGCCAGTGATTGTCCTGACAACGGAAAGCGATCCCGAAAAGAAGGCCAGAGCCCGCGAGGCTGGTGCTACGGGGTGGATTGTCAAACCGTTCAGTACCGAAAGTCTGCTGGCGGCAATCCGCCGGGTTACGGCCTGAAGGAAAGGGCGCCGGAATGAGTGGTGATATGGACGATATCCTCCAGGTTTTTTTCCAGGAGTGTGACGAGCAGCTGCAGGAGCTGGAGCGTGGTCTGAGTGCCCTGTCGGATGGGGATTCTGATCACGAGACCATTAATGCCGTCTTCCGCGCCGTTCATTCGATCAAGGGAGGTGCAGCCTCCTTTGGTCTCGAAAACCTTGTGCGTTTCGCGCATGTTTTTGAAAGTTCTCTTGATGGTCTGCGTTCGGGGCGGATTGTGCCCACGCATGACATCATGAAGACCTTTCTCAAGGCGATGGATGTTCTGAGTGACCTGGTTTCAGAAGCCAGGGGTGGAGCCGGGGTTGATCATGCCAGGGTGGCTGAAAGCCAATCCGAGCTTGAGGCGATCATCAACAGTGATGGCGCACCCAAACCGGCGGAAGATGTCGTGCCGCAGGACTTTGTGCCTGTGCCCATGGATTTCGTTCCGGTGCCGATGGATTTCGAACCGGTTCCGGTGGATATGGATTTCGGGTTTGATACCCCTGCGGCAGTGCCGGATCTGATTGTGAGTTTCTGTCCGCAGGACGCAATGTATGAGCGCGGTGACGATGCTCGTAACATTCTGATCGGGCTGCGGGATCTGGCCGCCACGGTGGAAGGCGGAACGTTCAGCGTTACTTGTAATACCGGTGAGCTGCCTTCTCTGGCTGCCCTGTCGCCCACCCATACCTGCTTGTCCTGGCGTGTCGTTCTGCCTGCCGCTGTGTCGGAAGAAAGCGTGCACGGTGTTTTTGACTGGGTCAGTGACGTGTGCGACTTCAGCATTGCCCGTGAGGGTGCGGCTGAAGAGGCTCCCGCTGAACCGGAGGCGACACCTGTTGCAGCGCCTGAGCCTGTCGCCGTCGTGGCGGCGCCGGCTCCCGAGGCATCTGCCCCAGTTCATGTCGAACCGGCGGCTCCGGTGCATGAAGTGGCACCGGCCGCGGTTACGAATGCCATTGCGGGCAATGCACCGCCCGCGGCTCGCAAGGCCGAGCAGGTTGCTTCCATTCGTGTTGATCTGCATCGTATCGATGATCTGATGGACCTGGTGGGCGAGCTGGTGATTGCTCAAGCCTCTATTGAGGCGCTATCCCGTCGGAATGATGGTGCCGTGCAGCAGGAACTGACGCAGAGCATCAGCAGTATGCAGTCCCTGACGCGCGATATTCAGGACGCCGTTATGGCGGTGCGCGCGCAGCCCGTGCGTAGCGTGTTCCAGCGTATGCAGCGCGTGGTGCGTGAAGCCTGCTCCATGACCAAGAAGGACGTTGTTCTTCTGTTAGAAGGCGAAGATACGGAAGTTGACCGTACGCTGGTCGAAAAACTGACTGATCCACTCACCCATATGCTGCGTAACGCCGTGGACCACGGTATTGAGAAAGTGGAAGACCGTCTTGCCGCAGGTAAACCAGCGGAAGGGCATATCCTGCTTTCGGCGGGGCATCGTTCAGGTCGTATCCTGATTACCATCAAGGATGATGGGGGCGGCATCAACCGCCAGCGTGTGATGGAAACGGCCATCAAGCGTGGGATCGTGGCGCCGGATGCGGTGCTCAGCGATGATGAGATCAATAACCTGATTTTTGCCCCCGGCTTTTCAACGGCTGCTACCGTGTCGGACCTTTCCGGTCGCGGGGTTGGCATGGACGTTGTCAAGCAGGCGATTCTCAGTCTGGGTGGGCGTGTGACCATTCAGAGCGTGCAGGGTGAAGGCACGACGTTCAGCCTCAGCCTGCCGCTAACGCTGGCTGTTCTGGACGGGATGCTGATCGAGGCGGGGCAGTCCACCATGGTTCTGCCGATTTCGTCGGTGGTGGAAACCATGATGATCGACCATCGGGATGTTTATCTGCTGCCTGACGGAGGAAATATCATTTCCATTCGCGGTACGTGTATGCCTCTGATTCCGCTCGCAGCAGAATTGGGTCTTTCGAAAGCGCCCACACAGGAAGGGCTGGCTAACGCGGTTATCCTGGTGGTTGAGAACGAATCCGGCGGTCGCGCTGCGCTGGTTGTTGATGAAATCCGTGACCAGACACAGGTAGTTATCAAGAGCATTGAAAAGAACTACCGCCAGATTTCAGGCGTATCCGCCGCCACCATTCTGGGAGACGGAAGTGTGTCCCTCATTCTGGATGTGCCGGCGCTGATCGGGACCGCAATCCGCAAGATAGACAACAGGACATCAAGCGTTCGCACCGGGCTGGCCGCCTGAGCGGGATTCTGACGTGGCACGCTGTGTTTGAGTAAGGAAGTCAGGGATGACGGAAAAAGACAAAGAAGACGGCGTGGACGCCAAGATTGTCAAAATGATCGTGTTCGCCATCGGAGAGCAGGAATACTGTATTCCGATTCTGAGCGTGCGCGAAATTCGTGGGTTTGAAAAAACCACGGCTCTGCCGTTTGCTCCGCATTATGTGTGCGGTGCCATCAACCTGCGTGGCATTATCCTGACAGTCATTGATCTGGCCATCTATCTCAACATCCAGCCGCAGGCTGACAATCCGCGACGTGTTGCGATTATTGTCGAATCCAAAAACGGCGTTGTCTGTGGTCTGCTGGTCGATCGCGTCATCGACATGGCCGATATCAACATGAACGATGTTCAGGCGGTGTCCGAGGAAAGTAGCAGCCTGAGCGGCCTTGTGATGGTCAATGACCGGATGATTGGCGTACTGCAGCTTGAAACTGTCGTGGGCGAATTGGTTGGGGATATGGTCACCGAATGAAGTCCGTGATGCCGGGTGCGGAAGCAGAGTACACCGACAACGATTTTCAAAGGGTGCGCGGCATAGCTTTTGAGGAAGCGGGCATTAGTTTGCCTGTTTCCAAAAAAACGCTTGTTTATTCGCGCCTTTCCCGCAGGTTGCGGGAGTTGGGGTATCACTCGTTCCATGCCTATCTGGATTTTGTGAAAACTCCGGCCGGTCAGGCCGAGATGGAAAAACTCATTTGTGCCCTGACCACGAATGTGACGAGCTTTTTCCGGGAAAAAAAGCACTTCGAGCACCTTGAGGCTGAAGTGTTGCCGCACTTGGCGTGCACGGCCCGGAGCGGCGGACGTGTGCGGCTATGGTCCGCGGCCTGTTCAACCGGACAGGAACCGTGGAGCATGGCCATGTCGGTTATGTCGGTTATTCCAGATGCGCCGTCGTATGATATCCGGCTCCTGGCGACGGACATCAATTCCGAAGTGGTGGAGCAGGCGGCGAGCGGCACGTATCCAGCCAGCGAGACAGATGGTATTTCAGCGGAAAACCGTAAGAAATATATGGAGCCCTGTGGTGACGGAAAGCTGCGTTTTGCAGGGCCGATCTGTAAGCTGCCGGCTTTTCGGGTTCTGAACCTGAATGCCGACTGGCCGATCAAGGGCACATTTTCAGCCATTTTCTGTCGGAATGTGGTTATTTATTTTGACGACGAGACACGTGAGAAGTTGTGGCGCAGGCTGGCGGATCGACTGGAGCCGGGCGGGTTCCTGTATGTAGGTCATTCCGAGCGCGTCGCTACGACAATACAGTGTCGTCTGGAACAGGTTGCCCCCACCATTTACAGAAAGGACTCGTAAACCATGGAGCAACCTGTAAAGGTTCTCGTGGTCGATGACTCACGGACAATCCGCGCACTGATTCGGCGCTCGTTTGCGCAGTATCCACAGATTGTTATCTGTGGAGAGGCGGCAAATCCGATTGAAGCGCGTGATCTCATTATCAAGGACCAGCCTGACGTCATTACCCTTGATGTTGAAATGCCCGGTATGAACGGGCTGCAGTTTCTTGAGAAAATTATGCGCTTGCGGCCGATTCCGGTCGTCATGGTTTCGGCGCTGACCGCGCGCGGGGCAGAAACAGCCATTACCGCGCTGCAGATGGGGGCGTTCGATTGTTTTCCCAAGCCGGTATCAGTCATGGGGGCAGATGCTTTCGCGGGGCTTGCGGCGCTTGTTATTCAGGCCGCCCATTCCTGCCCCGGCGCGCGGGTTGCGGCTGCAAATCAGGCCGCATCCGTCAAGCCGCATAGCCCGGAGCGGAGTTGGGCGCGCGGGTTTGATCTGATTGCGATTGGCTCTTCAACCGGCGGGGTTGAAGCGCTGGAGCAGGTGCTGGTGGGCTTTCCACAGCAGAGTCCTCCTATCGTCATCTGCCAGCATATGCCTGCGCTGTTCACGGCCAGTTTCGCTAACAGGCTGGATCAGAAGATCACCGCGCTTTCTATCGCCGAAGGCAGGGACGGCGAAGTTCTGAGCCGAGGAGATGTCAGGATTGCTCCTGGTGGGGGGCGTCATATGGTGGTCGAACGGCGTGATGGCCATTATGTGACACGTCTGGTCAGCGCCCCGCCGGTAAATGGTCATTGTCCTTCGGTGGACGTGCTTTTCGATTCCGTCGCCGATAGCGTCGGGCGGGAAGCACTGGGCATCATTCTGACTGGAATGGGACAGGATGGTGCGGAAGGACTGCTTGCCATGAAGCGGGCCGGAGCGCAGACAATGGCTCAGGACAAGGCGTCCTCAGTGGTTTATGGCATGCCTAGGGTGGCGGCTGAAATTGGGGCGGCGGAGCACATTGTTCCCCTGAGCCAGATTGCGGCGGCGGCCATGGCCATGCGGGTGCATTAACGGAATTGTATGCGTAGAATACCGCCTGCGATGGCGGGAGCGGCGGGTTGGCCGTACATAAGAACGGGAAAAGGGTTAGACAATGCCAGCGGCATCGCAGATCAGGGCTCTTATTGTTGATGACCAGTCTTCTATCCGGCAGGTCTTGGCCAATAGCTTGGCGCAGCTTGGGTTTACGAACATTGCCCAGCGTAAGGATGGCAAGGAAGCAGTCGAGTATCTGGATCAGAACCCGGCACATCTTGTTATTTCCGATTTCAATATGCCGGTGATGGACGGTCTGGCCTTGCTCAAGGCTGTACGCGCTAACCCCAAGACCCAAAAGGTCGCCTTTATTATTCTGACCAGCGAGGCCAGCAAGGATCTGGTGCAGGAAGCCGTAAAGGCCGGCGTCAACAATTTTCTCGCCAAGCCCTATACGGTTGCGAAACTGCGTGAGGTTCTGGAAAAAGTGTTCGGACCTATCACGTGAGGCACATCGAAGGTGCCACGACCGTTATTCAGGGCGAGGTGGTTATTTCCGATAACCCCTCTAGCGTTCTCGTGACCCTGCTTGGGTCCTGTATTTCGGTCTGCATGTTTGATCTTGGCGCTCAGGTGGGGGGGATGAACCATTTCCTTCTGCCGGGTGGCGGTGGTGGTCATGACAGCATGGCGTTGCGCTTTGGCGTCAACTCCATGGAAATGCTGATCAACGGTATTCTCAAAGCCGGCGGCAGCCGTAACAGGCTGGCCTGTAAGGTTTTCGGAGGAGCCGCGGTTGTTCCATCGCTTGGGCGGGTTGGCCATGAGAACTGCAGTTTTGTAAAAAAGTATCTCGCGGATGAAGGCATAGACTGTGTTTCACACAGTCTTGGCGGCGTTCTGGCTAGACGTGTCAGGTTCTGGCCGACAACAGGCCGAGCGCAGCAGAGTCTGGTGCAGGATACTCAGGCTATCGGGCGTCAGGAAGAGGCCTACAACAAGCGCGAAACGGAAGCGGGCCACAAATGGGCAAAAAAGGCGATTTCCGAAGTGGAATTGTTCTAAATGCCCAGGCTGGAAAGGATGCAAAGAGAATGCAGTCTGTGATGAACAACGTTCTTCCGTCTGAAACGATCTCGGTTCAGCACGCGCTTGAAAAAGTAACGAGACTGCTCGAAACGGCCGGAAGCTCATTCATTGATGCGCAGGCGACTGTGGAGGAGTGCACGAAAACACTGGTTTTGTGCGATCGGGAAATACAGAGCCTGCAACAGTTGGACGTTGCGACCCAGACAGTGGAAGCGGTCGTATCTATTTTAAGGAATATCCTGTCGGACCCGGCTCTTGACCTGTCAGCCGATATGGCTCTCCCTAATCTGTACGCCGGGGTAAAGTTGAGCGAGATTGTCAGGATTCTGAAAGGGGAGCCGGGCGACCATGTGCCGATCCCGGCTGGGGAAGTCGATCTGTTCTGACTGATTGCTGCTACTATGCCTGCACTGCCGTGATGGTGCAGGCATAAAGGCCGCACTTGGTCATTTAGAAAACATCGTAGGACATGTCGCTTTCGACGACAGATGTTGCTTCAAGCCCTTCCAGCACATTGCGGGCAATCTCAATCAGCGGTTCAATGCTGAGAGATGAATCCACAAGCATTTTGATTCCATAACGCTGGGCCTGATCGGCCAGGCGGATAAAGAGTTCCCGATCTTCCTGAGGTGTGGGCGCGCCTGTTTCGCTGATATTGGCTCTCATGATCAGGCCCCACATCTGCTGATGTTTGTCCAGTACGGCGCTGCGTACGACAGGGTCAGCGTTGTCACGGGCTTTTTCCAGTTCGATCAGCAGCAGCCTGAAGCAGGCGGCATCGGCTTCTCTGCCGCCGATAGCGGTTTCACTGACAGCTTGATAGGCTTTCATTGCCGGGTGGATCATTGCGTTACCATCTGTAGCCTGTTTTTCTGGTAGCCAGAGAAAGCACCAGTCTACTGCAGAAATATCCTACTCTGGCGATACTGACCAGATGACAGATACACTTTGCGCGACGGCCCAAAAAGAAACACCCCCGGCCATATGGCCGGGGGTGCCCTGTAACGCGCCCGTAAGCGTGTGTCGTCTTACTGGAAGAGCGACAGGATGCTCTGGGACTGGGAGTTCGCGATCGTCAGCGACTTGATGGCCAGAGACTGCTTGGTCTGCAGCGAGGTCAGCTGAGCGCTGGCGGCGGACATGTCGGCATCGGTCAGAGCGCCAACGCCCTGAGTGATGTTGTCAGACAGCGTGGTGCCGAAGCTGGACATGCTGGAGATAATGGTGGAGTTGGAACCCAGCTTGGAAGCGATCGTGGTCATCGCGGTGATGGCCTGTTCGATCAGGGCCACCATCTGCTGAGCCGTGGAGCCAGCCGTGCCGGAAGCAAACGTCGTGGTGTTCAGGCTGTTGCCGGACGTCACGAAGATGTTGGCGCTGGCGGCATCGGTGGAAGCCAGACCGGTGGTCAGGCCCAGAGCGTCCGTCAGGCTGGAGCCGCTGCCAGCTGCGTAGGTGAAGGAAGACGCCAGAGCGCCGGAGGTCATAGCGCCAGAGATATCGGAGTGCAGGCCGCTGATGACGGTCGTGTCACCACCAAGGCTGGTCAGGTAGGTCAGGCTGGTACCCTGAATACCAACGCCGTCGGAAGCCGCATTCACCAGCAGGTTCACGCCGTTCAGCGTGGCGTTACGGGCGACAACGTTGATGGCGTTCAGCGTCTGCGTGATGGAGTCGCTGGTGTCGCTGATGCTGCTCGAGCTAGTCTGATTGTTCGTCAGAGTGTTGATCAGGCTCTGGATGGACTTCAGGTCGCTCAGGATGCTGCTGACGGCAGTCGTCGTCGTGTTAACAACCTGGGCAGCGAAGGTCAGGCCCGAGTTCACGGCGCTCAGACCGGAGCTCTGACCGCTCAGCTGCTGGGAGATGGCGTAAGCAGCGGCGTTGTCGGCAGCGCTGTTGACCTTCTTACCGGTCGAAACGACGTTTTCGGTGTTGCTCAGCGAGGTCTGGGTTGCGTCCAGGGTTTCGATGGCGACCAGTGCGGAGGCGTTGGTGTTAATTGAAAGAGTCACGAAAATTCTCCATGCCAAATCGGACTGGCCCTCGCCAGTTCTTGGTTAATAAAGCCCGAAATGGCTAAGAGAAAGTTACCAGATTTTGACTTTCATTCCGTTGACGTGAAAAAAAGTTAGATCCCCGGTATTTTTTATAAACTCTTGGGATGGCGCAGTTTTTTCATTCAAGCGGTCCGTTCGAGATCCGAACCATCAGCGTTATGGGGTTTCCCGCAGTATCTGTACCGACGTGAAAGTTTGTCCATTTTCCGATGCCAAAAACCCATGTGCCGGAAAAACTGGCGACAAAGGGATGGGGCTTACAGGGGGCGCTCCCGTCCTGCCCGGGAGGCGCGGAGTCCTGCTGCTGGGCACACTGCGCCAGATCGGCGGCGCTGATGGGGGCGTAGATGTTGGAGTCCATTTGCGCAGTGCGTCCGCGAATCTGGATTGTGCCGTCTACACCGGTTTTTTCGCCGGCTGACGTACTGCCTGTATCGGCGGTGGATGCGCCGCGGATGACGATATCCGAAAACTTGGTGGCGTCATTGGCACAGACTTCTACAGAGGCAGCACCGAGAAGCTGATCCTGTCCCATATCGCCGCCCGGATGCAGGATGCCGCGTATTTCCGCAATGTGGACGGCCCCGGCTGGGCAGCGCAGCCCATCATCTCCGGTGTTGGGAATATCGGAATGGTGGCTGCTCGTGTCCGATGGCGTGTCCTGCGCGGATTTGTCTGCCGCATGGGCTGGAGATGCAAGCAGGTTCAGAGTGATCATGCCGCTGAGCAGGGAAGCTGTGCGTAAGACTTTGTACTGTGCCATAATACTTGCGAACGGGAGTGAATGCCTCATGCGTTTAAAATTCCTGCTTTCGAATGGCCCTGCTTGCCCTGGTCTTACGGGGTTGGCTGTTGCGCCCTGATCGGAGTGGGAAGCTGTCTGTCTGGACGGCAGAGTACCGTATCCTGCCAAATCTTGCCATGACTATGCGGGCGCAAAAGGGAGGAAGGATGCCCCTTGCGGTGAAAAGCCTCTGGCCTTGTGATGTGTTAATGGCTAGTTTACACGCGCTACGTACAGGCAGGGTCTCTCCCTGTTGGTGACGGATGATGTGGATCAGACACAGGGCCTGACATGATAACGACCGACCTTGCGACGCGCAGTGTTGATGCGCTCAATGCTTACGGGCAGACACAGCAGACCCTTAATGCGTCCACAGATGGTCTGGCGGGTGACGGGACGGAAGGGTCTTCCTCTGATGTCGTCTCCAGTTTCGGTTCCGTTCTGAACAGCGCCATTCAGAGTGCGATCCAGACGCAGAAAACATCTGAAGCCCAGACGGCGCTTGGTGTGTCGGGGCAGGGCAATCTGACAGATATTGCTACCTCGGTAGCGGAGGCCAAGCTGACCCTGCAGACCGTTACGACCGTGCGCGACAAGATCGTTCAGGCGTATCAGGATGTTATGAAAATGTCGATCTAAGGCATGGCTCCATGAACCATACAGTCGATGTCCATGAAATATTGCGACAGACGCTGGTTGTTGCCGTAAAAATGGGGGCGCCCTCTCTGCTGGCGTCCCTTTGCGCGGGTGTTCTGGTTTCGCTGTTTCAGGCCATGACACAGATCAATGAAGCCACGCTCTCCTTTGTGCCGAAGTTTATTGCCGCTATCGGCGCCCTGCTTCTGACAGGGTCTTTCATGTATTCCACCCTCAATACCTACGCCCATACCATCTTTGATCAGATGATTCTGGTTGGCGGGTCATAATGGGACGGCCCACGGGTGAGGGGCTGGTGTGAACATGGCGGTAACCTCCCTTTTCCCCGGTGGGTCGGTGGCGGAACTGGCCGCCATGTTTCTGGTGGTGCTGTGTCGCGTCAGTGCGCTGGTGATGACCGCACCTGGACTGGGTGAGCAGACCTCCCCCATGCAGGTGCGGGCGGGACTGGCAGTTGTGACGACCTTTGCCATCCTGCCTGTCGTGCAGGACAAACTGGCGCTGGTGACAGGGGCCGCCATACACAGGCCTTTTCTGATTGTGGTGATTATCGTTGGCGAGCTGCTGTGTGGCGGGTTTATCGGCTGGCTGGCCAAGCTGATTGCGCTGGCGATGAATATTGCCATGCAGATCATTGCGGTGTTGACCGGTCTGGCCAGCGTTCTGCAGCCGGATGCGGAACTGGGGGCGGGTAGTACGGCGCTCAGCCATCTTGGCGCCTCCATGGTGCCGGTCATTTTCCTGTCCACGGGGCTTTATGTTCTGCCACTGGCTGCGGTTACGGGGTCTTACAACCTGTTTCCGCCGGGGCAGATGCCCATGATCGATGACATGGCCAGAAGTGTTATTCATACCACGGCGCAGAGCTTCGCGCTGGCGATGCAGCTTGCTGCACCGTTTGTGCTGATCGGTACTTTGTGGCCCGCCATGCTGGGCGTGCTCAACCGCCTTCTGCCTACCATTCAGGTGTATGGTATTGCCATGCCAGCCCAGATTCTGGGAGGGGTTCTGCTTCTGGCCGTACTGCTGCAGATCATGTCTGGTGTCTGGCAGGAAAAAATGGGCGATCTGCTCGTGGGCCTGCCCGGTATCGGTGCCGGTCCGGCACGGCATTAAGGGCGGGCAGCCATGGCGGAAGAGGGAGCCGGCGGGGGCGAGCGGTCACAAGACCCAACAGGCAAACGGCTTGAAACCGCGCGTGAGGAGGGCAACGTCGCCCAGTCGCGTGAACTGCAGATGTTTGTTGTTCTGGCTCTGTTCCTGATGGTTTTTACCATGCAGACCGCTGCCGCCGCGCGGACGTTCGTGCACCGTATGCGCGCGCTGATGGAGCATTTTTATAGCATTCCGCAGGATGGGGAGGCGGTGTATGGGGCGACCATGCAGGCCATGACAGAAGGCGTGCGGCTGGCCGGGCCTCTGGTTCTGGTCATCATGGTTACTGTCGTGGTCTTTGGTTTTTTGCAGACTGGTTTTCTGTTCCGGCCCGAAGCGGTAGCGCTGGATATAACCCGGCTTTCCCCCATGAAGGGGGTCAAGCGGGTGTTCAGTGTGACCAATCTTGTGGAAGTCCTCAAAAGTCTTGTTAAATTCTGTATGTTTGGCCTGCTGCTGTATGGTGTGGCCAAGGGGACTGTTCATGTGGCACCGGAGGCGGAGCGCTGGAGCTTTACGCATATGACATCGGAGTTGGTGTCGTGGTTTCTTTATGCGACCCTGACGATTCTGGTGGTGCAGAGCGGCATTGCCCTGCTGGACGACATGTGGACCCGTTACCATCGATTAACCGGGCTGCGCATGAGCTTTCAGGATATCAAGGAAGAAACCCGCCAGACCGAGGGTGATCCGCATATCAAGGGCAAGCGGCAGCAGATTCGGCGCAGGCGCGCGCGGCAGCGTATGCTGCAGGCCGTCAAAAATGCGACCGTTGTCGTAACGAATCCGACTCATTACGCCGTAGCGCTCGAATACCAGAGCGGTTCGGATACCGCCCCTCGAATTGTGGCCAAAGGCATGGATGATCTGGCGGCGCGCATCCGTATGACGGCTGAAGATGCAAAAGTGCCCGTGGTGCGTAACCCGACTCTGGCGCGGGGTCTTTACACCCTCCCGGTGGATTCTGAAATTCCGCCGGAATATTTCCAGCCTGTGGCGGCAATTATCGCCTACGTCATGAAGCTGAAAACCCCCGGATCGCGGGTTGCGCGCCGGAATTAACGAATTAGAAGGCTGATGCGCGGTTTTCTGGGGGGAATAGTTAGTAAAACCTTGCGTTTCATGCTGGCCATGCTACTCAATAGCATAACGCAAGGCAGTATGTGACTGCGCTGGGAATGTTTCAGCCGCCATTCCATGCTCGTGTGGTCGGGTTTCCGGTTGCCGCTTGTTCCTGTAGGGGCGGCGCTGGGTAAACGGTCATTCTGCTGAAAAGCGGACGGGACGGACAGCAGCGCGCGCAAGGCAGGGACAGCTTATGTCGGTTTTCAATGCCCTTTCAACGGCTGTAAGCGGTATCAACGCACAGTCGACCGCATTTACCAATCTCAGTAACAACATCGCCAACAGCCAGACCGTGGGCTACAAGGCGACCACAACGGCCTTTCAGGATTTTGTGGCGGGTGCGGGCGGTAACAGCGCGTCGGCCGATATCTCCGACTCTGTTGCGGCGGTGACTGTCCAGCACGTCGACAATCAGGGCACGTCCTCGACCAGCACGGATGCTCTTGCAACGTCGATTTCAGGCAACGGGCTTTTTGTCGTTTCCAAGGGAACGACATCCGGCGGTCAGACTTACTACACCCGCAATGGCGAAGTTTATGAGAACAAGGCCGGTTATCTCGTCAATACCAGCGGCTATTACCTTGAGGGGTATATGGTGGACCCGTCCACCGGCACGCTGGGCACGACGCTGACGCAGCTCAATGTCTCCAACGTGACGTTCAAGCCGACAGAAACCACAACCCTGACATCGACCTCAACGGTGGGCACGGCAACTGGCACCAACCAGACCTACACTACGGCACCGACCACCGTTTACGATTCCAGTGGCACCGCGCATCAAATCGGTCTGGTGTGGACGCAGAGCACGTCGGACACCTCCAAATGGACTGTGCAGGCGTATGATGCCGATGGCGGCGGCGCTATCAGTGATGCGTCTCCTTCGCCTTATATTGTCACGTTCGACAGCAGCACCGGCGCGATGACTTCGGTCACGGACGCCACCGGTGCGGTGGTTGCCAATACGACGGGCACCGCGGCTGAAATTCCGATTACCGCGACGTACAATGGCGTGGCGCAGACCATCAATCTTGATCTGGGTAGCATCGGTTCCACGAGCGGTACGGTGGTGGCGACCGCGAAAAGCGGCACGCCGAGCACATCGCAGGGTACGAGCCTGGTGGTGAGCGGAGGCAGCCTGGCCATGGATTCGGGGGGCGGGGCGGTGAATATCGGTGCCCAGACCGGCACGAACGATACTTATACGACCACGCCGCTGAAGCTGTCCGATGGTAGCTATGTCTCGGCTGTCTGGACGAAAAATCCGACGACGGCAGCCAATGTAAACAGCGAGCAGACCTGGACCGTCAAGCTGGTGGATCCGTATTCAAGCGCCACCTCTGATTCCACGACGGCGCAGGTGACGTTCAAGGCTGACGGCACGATTGACACCATTAACGGTTCAAGCACCGGCAGCATTTCGTTCACCGATTCCAGCGGTACAACCCAGACGCTGAATCTGACGACCAGCTCAGTCAAGCTCGGCAGTTCTTCGCCTTATACCGATACGACCGCAGTAACCAGCGACAGCATTGCGACCGGCACCTACGAGGGTGCGGAAATCACCAGCGACGGTTCTGTCATGGCGAAGTTCAGCACGGGCACGCAGTTGATCGGCAAGGTGGCTCTGGCCAACTTCGCGAATGTTAACGGGCTTGAGGGCGTTGACGGGCAGGCTTACGTCGCCACAACGAACTCCGGGAACGCTCAGATCGGCGTTTCCGGTCAAAACGGTACGGGCACGCTTTCGGTCGGTTATGTTGAGTCCTCAACGACCGATCTGACGAAGGATCTGTCTTCCCTGATCGTGGCGCAGCAAGCATACACGGCCAACACCAAGGTGGTGACCTCGGCCAATACGATGCTTCAGGCCACTATCGCGATGATCCAGTAAGCTGGCCAACCTGAAGGGGAGGGGGAGTTTGTCCTTCGTCCTCTTCGGCGGGCAAGCTATGATGCGGCTTTATGCTTCATGTTGAAGTGTAAGGCCGCTTTGTATTTCTGCTCGGGCGTTTGCCAGAGACGACCTTTGGTGTCTGCCGTGATTAAACGGTGCACGGCGGGCGGAAGCCATTGAGCCTACATGGAACTCTCGCTAGAGTGCCCGTACTATACACATGTTCTCATGATACCGGAGCCGCCCAGAAATGAGTGAAACTGTAACCGACGGCGCAGCAGCCGCTAAGGCCGCGGATGCACATGCGGGGGCCGCCAAGAAAAAGAAACTGATCATCATCGGGGCGGTGGTTATCGGGCTTCTTCTGCTGGCAGGTGGTGGCTTCTGGGCAAAGGACCGGTTTTTCAAATCTGTTGGCAGTACAATGGCCAGCGATAGCAAGGCGGCACAGGATGCACTGCATCCGCCGATTATCCTGGGTATTCCTAGCCTGGTGTCCAACCTTGATAGTGGCGATGGCAGGCCGGTTTATGTCAAACTGACTGCGAAGGTGGAGGTTGTTGGGGCGCCGAACGAAGCGGCCTTGCAGAATATCGTGCCGCAGATTCAGGACATTTTCCAAACCTACCTGCATGAGACCCGTCCGCAGGATCTCCGTGGCAATGGTATTTACCGGCTGCATGAAGCCATTATGCGTCGTCTGAGAGTGGAATTGGCACCGCTGGAAGTCAGAAATCTGTATTTTGTCGAATTCCTTGTTCAGTAGGTCAGACGCTCTGGTGTGGGTGGGGCTTTCGGGCGCATTTGGGTTAATTTATTAAAACCGTGGCGAAGAACGACATGCAGGATGCAGAAGACACGACGGCTGGTGATGAGACGCATGAGGCAAGCACGGATGAGGCTCATGTCGAAGCGGATACACAGGCCGATCATGCCGAGGAATCCGATCATGCGGAGGACACTGTCCACGTAGAGGAAGGTCATGAGGATGAACCCCATGACATGGCCGACCACGCAGAGATGGATCATGATGATCTCGGCGGTATGAGCGGTCATGTGCTGGATCAGTCGGAAATCGACAGTCTGCTGGGCAATACGTTTTCAGCCCACCCTGTGCGGGAAGAAACCGGGATAGAGCGTATCATCAAGGCAGGGTTTGTTGCCTACGAGCGCCTGCCGATGCTCGAAATCGTGTTCGACAGGTTGGTTCGGCTCCTGTCTTCCACGTTGCGTAACTTTACCAATGACAACGTCGAAATCACGATGGAGAGTATGCGCTCCATGTGTTTTGGCGATTATATGAACACGGTTCCCTCTTCATCGCTCTTTGCTGTGTTCAAGGCGGTGCAGTGGGAAAACTATGGGCTGGTGGTCGTTGATTCGTCGCTGTCCTACTCCATTATCGACATTCTCATGGGCGGGCCGCGTGGCACTGGCCATGCCGGTCCAGAAAACCGGCCTCATACAGCCATTGAACGGGCGCTGATCGAAAAACTGATTACACTGACGCTGGATGATCTGTCCTCGGCCTTCAGTCCGGTATGTGCGATTGATCTGGCGTTTGAGCGGCTGGAGGTCAGTTCGCGCTTCGCGGCGATCGCCCGTGCTTCCAACGCTGTGGTCATGACCAAGCTGCACATTGATATGGAAGATCGGAGCGGTAATCTGGATCTGATCATTCCCTACGCGACGCTTGAGCCTGTGCGTGATCAGCTTTCCCAACAGTTTATGGGGGAGCGATTTGGGCGAGATTCGATCTGGGAAAACCATCTGATATCCGAAATCATGGAAACGGATGTACAGGTCTCCGCCGTTCTGGAAGAAAGAACTGTGCCGCTTGGCGAGGTGCTGGATATCAAACCCGGTATGCAGATCACCTTCCCGCATCGCGCAGGTACCGCTATTCATGTCAGGCTCCAGTGCGGGCAGACACAACTGTTTCAGGGGCGTTTAGGGCAGTTGCACGGCAGTGCCGCTGTCAAGATCGAACGCCGTCTACTACCGCCCGACCAGCATCATCCGCATCCCGCGACGCCAGATGCCCCGGTTGCTGCTCCGGCCCCGGCGGGTGAAGTCGCCAAGACAGCTTAACTGCTATACTGCGCGCGGATATGACTGTATCCGACGCGTTATTCGCCAACCCGGTCAGACTGAAGGACACCAGGCAGATGCTGACACAGATCCAGATGATCATTGAGGTCGTGCTGTCGATTTTCCTGTTTTTAGGGATTGTCTACAGTTTCTATCTTGGTCGGGTGCTGTCCAATCTCAAACGTGACCGCGAAAGCCTGCTTGGGCTGGTTGAAAAACTGGAAAGCAGCGTAAAAAGCGCCGATCAGGGTGTCGAAAAGCTGCGCATCGCGGGAGAGGTCAGCGGGAGGCCTCTCAGCCGCATGGTGGAGCAGGCCAAACTGGCCGGGGTTGAGCTGGATGGCGTGGTCAGCAAGGCTGACGCTGCGGCGGACAGGCTTGAGGCGCTGGTAACGCAGTTGCCGGTTCAGGAAAAAAGGCTGGAAAACCTGATCGAAAAAGCCGGAGATCTGCGGCTTGAGCGTCTGCGTGAAGAAAAAATGGCCACGCAGGAGGAGCCGCAGGCCGAGGCACCCGCAGCGGATGATGCGGCGAAGACTGACACGCCGCCGCGTAATCAGTTGGAAGGGAAGCCCCCTGCCAGCGAAACCTCAACTGCAGAGCCGGCAGGGGTGCAGAAAGAGATGCCCCAGCTTCCTGTTCCCAAAAAAGCGGATGCAACTGGGGGCGATGGCAAGAAGAACGATCCGGCTCCGCCGCGCAGTGCTGGCGGTAAAGCGGAGAGCAGTACTTCGCTGGCGACCAGCGGTAAGCCATCGTCCGGCAATGTTCGGGTGCGCAGACGTCCGTACATGCAGGTGCTGGAGCAGACTTTTTTGGGGCGGCAGGGCGAGTAAGACACGCGTTTATTACGCGTGCCGTTCTTAGTCTGAGCCCTGCGATCAGGGACAGCAGTTTTACCAGTAAGCCCCTATGACATGCTTCGGCTGGCTGGGGCCTGGGTCGGCGCTGGAGGACCATGCGCTCCAGTCCCATTCCGCTGTGTCGCGGCGGGTTTCAGCGGCCATTTCCTGCATACTGGGCAGGACATAGTCTGGCTTGTAGTTCTTCTGCTTGTTTTGCTGGGCCTCGGCTTCAGCCGCAGAAACCAGCGTACGGTAGGCAATGTCAGACCCCATATAAACGCAGCCGCAGCCGATTGGGTCCGCATAAAGATAAATCGGACCAGCGGCCGAGTTGCGATATGTCAGCTCCCCTGGGGGCAGGGTGTTCATCATGGCATAACGGGCGGTTGTATCCGCCGGATGGGCGACAAAACCAGCCTGCGACAGCTTGACCCCTTCTTTGAGATAGGGGGTGGCGGGGGAGCTTGTACATCCGGCCAGAGTCAGGCACGCGGCGACAGCCATTGCGGCTGTCCAGGGGCGATGCTGGTCGGGCGTATCAGCGCGCAAAGTGGTAAAGCGCATATAGAAGCTCCTCCAGATTTCAGACCGGCGCAGAAGTGTCGGATAGGCTGAGCGGGGGCACGCAGACAAAAGCGCTTATATCCATATAATAACGATTGAGCAGGATGCTCAGGTCGGTTGCTTCAAGCATCTGGCCGCCAAGGCAGTAGTGCAGCACTTCTTCCGTCTTCAGTGGCAGGCAGCTTTTGATCAGTTTGGCAGCGCCTGAAGGGGAGATGGCGTAGCTGCCAAAGCCGAACATCTGTACAAGGCGGAAAGGCAGAGAGGCCATGCCGACCGTGTTGAAGTCCTCGACGTGCTTTTGCACGGAATCCTGAAAATACATGGTTGTGGCATGTGTGATGCCGGGCAGTAACTCGTACTGCATGACGTTGTCGCCTGCCCAGTTCCAGCAGACAATGTCCCAGTTGGCCGGGAGCTTTGCAATAATATCTTCGCTGGCCTCCACGAAGTTCCGGCACAGCACCGTGCGGTCGTCAAACACATAGGCACCGGTGCCCGACTGCATGACGGTGCCCCAGAGCGAAACGTGATTGAGCGCGTCTGCCAGAGCAGCGGGGGAGAACAGACAGCTTTCGGCGACAAGCCCAGCCTGCTTCATGGCGGCAATATCGACTGTAGAGGCTTCCAGCCCCTTGAACGGCACGATGTCAGGAACATGGGCATTGAGGCGCTGGAAAGCCGCGCTGCGTTCGGGGGCGCTGTCGAGGCTGATAAAAAACTTGTCCATGTATGATCCTGAAAATGCACAAAGGTAAAAATGAAGCAGGAAAGGCTTATACGTCGCTGCGCAGGGTCATGGCGCCCTGCGCCCGGTGGTCCTGCACATAGTGGCCGGATGCGGCATAACCCGTAACGCTTTCCTGCGCGGCTTCAAGAATAAGCTGAATGACGCTGTTCTGGGTTTCGATAGCCTGTTGAAGCCTTACCTGATTGGTGGCGATCATGGCTTTGAAATCCTGGGCGGCCTTTTCCACATCCGGGGGCAGGGGGGTATGTTCCTGCCCGCTTGCGGCCAGCATTTTTGCACGTTCGACCAGTGCGGCTTCCAGAGCCGCGATTTCCTTCTGCTTGGAAGGGAGCAGGTCAGTGATTTTCTGAAACTTCAGCTCGGCCAGAAAATCGTTTTCCTTTTCCAGCACCCGGCACACTTTCTGAAAGCTCCGCAGGATCAGCCCTTCCTGCTTGCTCAGGGCGGCGCTCATGACTGGGCCTGTTCCTGCATGGCCAGCAACTGGCGATACACGGTGTTGGCAATGCCTAAGCCACCGTTATTGGCGATCTGCTTGCCCATTTCCTGCACTTGAAGGTCGCGGAACTGTTTTTCGCCCGCACCACCGCCGAACATCGAATCGGACAGATCGACTGTATCGAACATGGGCTGGAGCATTTCGCCGATTGTCACACCTTCAAAGTCTACCGCTGCCTTCCGCGCCTGTTCAAGCTGGGCAGGTGTCAGGTTGGACTGCGAGGTAAGGGCCTGCTGGTTATTGGCCAGCGCCGAGAGAATGGCTGAACTCATGTCTTACCTCACCTCAAGGTCGGCCTGCAGGGCGCCATCTGCCTTAATGGCCTGCAGGATGCTGATCATGTCGCGCGGCCCCATGCCCAGAGCGTTCATGCCGGAAACCAGACTGGCTAGTGTAGGCCCTTCACGCAGGATGCCCAGCCGCTGGGAGTTGCCGGTGTTGGCGTTGATCTGTGTGCGCGGCAGAATGGCGGTGGTGCCATTGGAGAACGGCCCCGGCTGTGAAGCCTGCGGCGTTTCCGTAATCTGGATCGTGAGGTTCCCCTGCGCGATGGCCACTGTGCTGATCCGCACATTATCGCCCATGACGATGGTGCCGCTGGCTTCATCCACAATCACCTTGGCCATGGTGTCGGGTTCGATTGTCAGATCACCGATTCGGAATAATGTCTGGGCGGGGTCACGGCCGTACAGGTTGACGGCAATGGTACGGGGGTCTTCAACGCGGGCCATGTTGCGGGCGATGGAGTGGTTGATGGCGTCCACAATACGGGTTGCGGTCGTGAAATTGGGATTGCGGAGTGAAAGATGGATCAGTCCGCCTGAACCGAGCGAGACTGGCACTTCACGTTCCACCACGGCGCCGTTGGCGATATGCCCACTTGTCGGGATGTTCTGCGAAACGCTGGCTCCGGCCCCTGCTGCCGAAAACGCGTTGGTAACAAGCGACCCCTGTGCCACGGCATAGACTTCGCCATCGGCCGCCTGCAGCGGCGTGACCAGCAGGGTGCCGCCCGTCAGGTCGCGCGCGTCACCTGCGGCTGAAACGGTTACGTCAATGCGACCGCCGCCATGCGAGAAGGGGGGGAGCGTCGCGGTGACCATCACCGCGGCCACGTCGTGGGTCTGTAGCTGAATCTGTCGGTCGCGGATATTCACGCCCAGACGGTTGAGCATACCGATCAGTGTTTCACGGGTGAAGATGGTGTTGGTCAGACGGTCGCCTGAGCCGTTCAGACCAACCACCAGACCATAGCCGACAAGCTGGTTGTCCCGTATGCCTTCGTAATCGACAATGTCCTTAATGCGGACAATGGCGGCGTGGGCCGGAGCAGGGGCAAGTGTCGCTGTCAGAAAGAGGGCGGCTACCAATGCCGACAAAGCCTGTCTTGACCTGACATGAAGCCAGCGGCGTGCGGTAAAACCCTGATTGGGAGAGCAGGCGCGCTTGTTGGGGCCAATGTTCGCCTTGAGGCGATTCCTCATAGAACTGCTCACCTTTTAGCATTATTGGCCACAGCCGGTTTCATCAGGGCCACGGCTTGGGCACGATACTAGGCATGGCACAGACATTCAATGCCTAGTTATCTGCGCACAGGGTCGCTTGCAGCCGGATGCGGCGCTATTACGATGAAATTATTGTGGCGTGCTGTCCTTGTGGCTCTCTTTCTGGCTCTGGCGGGCGGAATGCTGTATGCAGGCTGCATGTCCGTCTTTAACCGTTATTCTTGCTCCGGTCTGCTCATGTTGACCGCGCTGGTGGCCATCGGGAAGAAAGCCGAGGCCAGATCGCCCGAGGCCATGTCGTGCATTACAGCGGCGGCACAGGCCGAGCGTGCCCTGAACATACCCGAAGGGTTCCTTTTTGCCATGAGCAAGGTGGAAAGTGGGCGTGTTGAAGCAGATGGCGCGGTTGCGCCCTGGCCGTGGACCATTACTGCAGCCGGGGTGGGGCACTACTACCAGAGCCGTCAGGAAGCCGTGGCCGCCGTGCAGGCGTTCCGGGATCAGGGCGTGAACTCGCTGGACGTGGGCTGTATGCAGATCAACCTGCAGCAGCATCCTGATGCTTTTCCTTCGGTCGATCAGGCGTTCGACCCCGTTCGGAACGCACAGTACGGGGCCACGTTCCTGCGGCAGATGTACGACAAGACGGGAAGCTGGCCGCGTGCCGCGGCCGCCTATCATTCCCAGACACCGGGGATTGGGACGCCGTATCAGTGGAAGGTGTTGGAAGCCTGGGCCGTGCCGCAGGATGGTCACGAGCCTGCCAATGCCGGACATAAAAGTGGCGGTGGGTTGCTGGCCAAGGGCTCGCCCCTGTTTAGTTCTCCCATGCTGCCAGCCGCCAGCCACGAGTCCACCATCCTTAAACCTTCTGATGGGCAGCAGGTCGCCTCTGACGATCGGCCCGCCCCGGCTCAGGTCTTCCATCCCTTCATGGGAATGCGGAGTTTTTCAGAGCCGGTTGCGCGCCGTCCGGCTATGGCTGGTATGCGGGGCCGGTCTCTGGCTTCGTACCGGGCGTCGCCGGTGGCGCTGGCCGCGTCCCGTAGAGTCGCAGCAGACTGAACGCACCCCCGCTGCGTGCGGGGGCTTGGGGCTGCTCAGGGAGCTTTCCAGTTTGCGGCCCATTCATGCAGGGCCGCCCCGACTTCCTTCCACGTAGGAACGAATGACAGTTCCTTAGCCCGGAAAATCCGCATTCCAGGATACCACGGCGTGGTATCGCCCTCATCGCGCCACCGCCAGCAGGCATCCCTGCGGCTGACAAGCCACGTCGGGCGGCCAAGCCCGCCTGCCAGATGCAGGGGCGACGTATCCACCGAGATGATCAGGTCCAGATTTTCCATGATGGCAGCCGTATCTGCCATATCGTTCACATGGCGCATGGGATCGGCAATGGTCTGGCCGGTCCATGCCAGAATCTGCTGATGCGGCGGGCCGAACTGAAGGTTGACGAGGGTTGCGTCAACCGGCGTCAGGGCTGAGGCCATGTCCTGCAGATTGCTCGAGCGCCGTCGGTCGGTGAGCACAAATTCAGCCTTGATACGCTGCGCCCCCGCCCAGACCAGCCCGACGCGAGGCCGACCAGGCGGCAGAAGGGCGGCGAATTTTTCGATGTCGGCCGGGTCGGCGCGCAGGTAGGGAATATTGGCCGGAATGGTCTCGTCGGACACAACCCCCACAATGTAGGGCAGGTCAGGAATGGGGGCCGAGAAGTCGTAGCCTTCCTCCCGATTTTCAGCGAACTTACGGATTTCCTTGACCGTTGCGCGGGGGAAGGACTGGGTCAGCAGGCGCACCAGAGGGCGGGGCACGGCGATGGTAACGTCCGCTCCGGCGTCGATCAGCCATGTGGCGGAGCGGATGAACTGGAGTGTGTCGCCAAAGCCCTGCTCCTGATAGAGAATGACCCGCTTGCCAGCCACATCATCGCCCTGACGCAGCCGCGGCAGAAGCACGAACCACCAGTTTTCGTTATCCACGATCGGGTCGCGCTGGGCGTAGTTGTGCCAGCCTTCCTTGAAATCCCCGGCCTTGATCTGGGAAACAGCGTAACCGAAGGCGGGGCGTTTCTTGTTTTCCGCCAGTTCCACGGCCTTGCGGAACCACGGCAGGGCTTCGCGTGAGCGGCCGACATTCTGGAGGGCGCAGGCCATGTTGTTCACGAGGGCGAAGGTTTCCTCCCCCGTCTGGCTCCAGAATTCCAGAATTCGGATGGCTTCATCAAGGCGGCCGGTATCCAGCAGCACCTTGGAGAGATTTTCGCACAGTTCGGCGCGGCGGGTGGGGTTCTGCTCGATCAGCGTGGAGAACAGGCCATAGCCTTCGGCCTCTGCGCCGGTGGTGATGAGGGCGTTTGCGAGCGACAGCTTTGCGGGCAGGTTGTAGGGCTCGCGCTGGACGATATGACGCATGAGAATCACGACAACATCGTGCCGGGCGGTATATTCCCACAGCAGGCTGGTGGCAGCGGCGAGCATCATCGTATCGTCAAGGTGCTTGGCGACAATATCGAGGATGAGCTGAAAAGCTTCCGTGCCCCGCTGTTCCAGGAAAAGTTTTACACCAATGTCGTACAGGCTCTGCGGCGTTGGATGCGCCCGCAGATCCTCTATTTCCTGTTCGGTAACGGAAGCGGTTTCTGCGTCCGGTTGTGCCGTCATGCTTGATGCGTCCTGTCTGTGTTGGAACCGGCGGAGGGTTCGTAATCCACCATACCATAACCGGAAGAGCCCGTTTCTGTCATGCCAGCGTCATGCATGAAAGGGTGCGTGCCCGAACGCAGTTCTGCATTGGTGATGGCCGCGCTTTCTGGTAGGAAAAGGTTGTCCGTGCCCTGCGCGGAGGTTCCGCAGGCTCGGCAGAATGGTGTGGAGCCGCTATGACGCAACGCCATGCCATTTTTAAGGGAAACGTGAAACTTGAATACAGCCGAAGGCACCCCGGCCCGGAAATCGGCTGGTAACAAGCTGGTGGCCCAGAGTGCTGCGGCGCGTCAGAAGCTGGCGGATGCCTCGCGGGAGTTCGGGCGCTCGGCGGGGCTGCTGCGCAATGGCGGCTGGCGTGACCTTCCGTGGAAAACAGTCGGCAAGACCCTGATTCCCGGAACCGACGTGGGGCTGGCGCTTGGCGTTCTGCTTCTGCTGTCGATCCTGATCATTCCGCTGCCGACTTTTGTGCTCGATCTGGGGTTGTCCGTTTCCATTACCGCCTCGGTGCTGATTCTCATGGTGGCGCTGTTTCTTGAGCGGCCACTGGACTTTACCTCCTTTCCCACGCTGCTGCTGCTGACGACACTGCTGCGTCTCTCCCTGGAAATTGCCACAACCCGGCTCATTCTCAGTCACGGCAGCGAGGGTGTTTACGCCGCCGGGCATGTGGTGGCGGCCTTTGGTGGCTTTCTGATGGGGGGCGATGTCGTTATCGGCGGCATTGTCTTCTGTATCCTGCTGGTGGTGAACTTCATGGTCATCACCAAGGGGTCTGGCCGTATTGCGGAAGTCGCGGCGCGCTTCTTCCTGGACTCCATGCCCGGCAAGCAGATGGCCATTGATGCCGATCTCTCGTCCGGTGCCATCAATGACCGCGCCGCCCGCCAGAAGCGCAAGGAACTGGAAGAGGAAAGCGCGTTCTACGGTGCCATGGACGGTGCCGCCAAGTTCGTGCGGGGGGATGCGATCGCGGGCATCATCATTACGGCCATCAATATCGTCGGCGGTTTGGCTATCGGGGTGCTGCGGTATGAAATGCCGCTGAGCGAGGCGGCCAGCACCTTTACCACCCTGACCGTGGGTGATGGTCTGGTCTCGCAGATTCCCGCCCTGCTGGTATCTACCGCCGCCGGTATTGTTGTGACCAAGGGCGGCACGGATGGTTCGGCAGACGTCACGCTGGTGCGTCAGTTGGCGGGTAATCCCAAGCCCATGGCCATGGCGGCGGTGCTCTCGGCCTGTTTTGCTCTTCTGCCAGGCCTGCCTGCCCTGCCGTTTCTGGCGATTGCCGCCGTGGCTGGTACCGGGGCATGGATGCGCCGTAATGACCCCACCAAGGATGCGGATGGCGACGTGACGGAGGTTGCCGCTACACAGCAGCCGACCACCGCCCCGATTTCCGATGTACTCAAGCTCGACCTGCTGCGGCTTGAGTTGGGCTTTGGGCTGCTGCCGCTGACAGCTGGCGAGAACTCGCAACTGACGGAGCAGATCAAGGCGCTGCGCCGGACAATCGCGACCGAAATGGGCTTTGTTACTCCGCCAATCCGTATTCAGGATAATATTCTGCTACCGCCCGAGCGTTATGTGATCAAGCTCAAGGAAATCGAGATTGGTACGGGCGAGGTCAAGCCCGGTCGCCTTATGGCCATGAGTCCCGCTGGCACGGCGCCGCCACTGCCGGGCGAGAAGACAACCGAGCCCGCCTTTGGCCTGCCGGCGGTGTGGATCGACACGGCCATGAAGAACACGGCCATCGCCCTGAAATGCACGGTGGTGGACCCGGCCAGCGTTATGGTTACGCATCTGAGCGAGCTGGTGCGGCAGAACCTGCCCGACCTTCTGACTTATGTAGCCACGCAGTCCCTGCTGGATGATCTGCCGCGAGAGCAGCAGAAGCTGGTTAATGATCTGGTGCCGTCGCAGGTGACGCTCAGTACCATCCAGCGGGTTTTGCAGTCGCTGCTTGCCGAGCGCGTCTCTATCCGAGATCTGCCGACCATCCTTGAAAGCATTCAGGAGGCCAGCGGCCTTGGTATGCGCACCGTGCCTGCCATTTCCAGCCACGTGCGCGTGCGTCTGGCGCGACAGATATGCAACGCGCTGATGGGGCCGGGTGGTTATATCCCCATGATTACGCTTTCTCCTGATTGGGAAAGTGAATTCCTTACGCATCTGACCGGGCAGGGCGAGGAGCGGCGTCTGGCCATGCCGCCTACTATTCTGAACCGTTTTGTCACCAGTCTGCGCGAAGTCTTCAATTCGCTGGCCAATAATGGCGAGGTGCCAGTGGTTGTGGTCTCCGCGCCGCTGCGTGAATCCATGCGTTCGATCGTGGAGCGAGTACGCCCTGCCGTGTCGGTTCTTGCGCAGACGGAAATTTACCCGCGTGCCAAGATCAAGACGATTGCCACGATTGCATGATCTGTCGCGTAGCGTATGAGGGATAAGGCTCTGTCTCATACCGAGCTTGCGCAGGGGCGCTTTCGTACCCGGAAGGCGGGGGGTGGGCGGCGTGCCTCCGGTCGGCGGGATGCCGTGCGGGCCGGCGAGGCCGCAGCGGTGGCGCCGAGTTGGGTTGGAAGGCGGCCTTTCACCATGGAGGCGCTTCCTGATGGCATGACCTTGCGTGACGTGCTGGCCTGGCACGTGTTGCCTGCTCCCTTGGCGGCCGTGCTGGCAGACGGGGATTTGCCTGCCGCCCTTGGCCGCTTGCTGACATTTGCACCATTGGCACTGGAGAAAGGTAAGCCGCTGGCTTTTTGTGGGCCATCTGGTGGGGGGCAGACGCTGGCGCTGGCCAGAATGGCGGTTAGTCACGTTCTGCGCGAACGGCATGTGGATGCAGCCCCCCTCGTGATTGCGTGTGAGGCCGCGCCTGAAGGGGCCGCGCGTCTGACGGCATGGCTCAAGCCTTACGGCGTGCCGGTATTTCGTGCGGAAACGGCTGAAGTGGCGCGGGCTATCATGGCGCATAAGGGGGGTGCGCAGCCGGTGCTGCTCGACCTGCCCGAGGGCGGTGTTTACACGTCTGGCGGTCTGGCGCCCATACGTGAGGTGATCGAACAGACTGGCTGTTCTCCTGTCGTGGTGGTGCCTGCGGGCATGGATGCGGAGGAGGCGGCAGATACCGCGGCCGCGTACCGACAGCTCGGAGCGGAGCGGATGATCGCCACCAAGCTCGATCAGGCAGGGCGGATCGGCAGCATCATTACGGCTGCCGCCTGTGGTCTGGCATTAACTTATGCCGGCTATTCGCCATCTGTGCGTGGTGGCGCTGCGCGGTGCAATGCCGACCTGCTGGCGCGGCGGCTTATGGTGGTTCCTGCCTGAGGAAAAGTGCGCGCGCGAGCGTCCTTCTTCCCTATGATTTTCCGAGGTCAGAGCGGGATAAGGGGGAAGTTGGTTAACCTCTTGTTAACCGGCGTATGTTAGTCGCCTTAAGGATTAAGCAGCAGCCGGGCGTTCAGTCTGCGGTCGCGATCAGGGATAAAGGATTGGATGGATGGCCATCAGCACTGTCTCCCCTATTACGAGCTTTCTCATCGCCCAGAAGGACGAGGTTACGGCTGCGCAGACCTACGCCAAAACCGATGCCGCCACGGCGAACGAAATCGCAACCTTCGAGAAAGATGCTGGGTCTATCACGACCGTCGATGGTCTGCTGAAGAATTACTCGGTGCTTCAGGTTGTGCTGGGGGCTTATGGTCTTAGTTCGCTGTCAGGTCAGACGGCGGTTATTAAGGATCTGCTCACGCAGGATCCGTCTTCCTCCACCTCGTTGGCAGCTAAATCCAAGAATACGAGCTGGCAGGCTTTCGCCAAGGCGTTTGCCGTGTGGAGCGAGCATGATGGCGTCTCCACGGTTTCGCCGTTCACGACGAGCGATAGCAAGGTGAGCGTAACAGCGGCTCCGACGAAAACGACGGAACTGACCTTGAACGCAATCCTGCCGTCTTCCAGCAGCACGCAGGACAGTTATACAACGGCCGGGGTGACCACCTATGATGCGTCGGGGAATGCCACGCAGGTAGCCCTGCAATGGACACGAAGCACTACCAATCCGCTTTCGTGGAATGTCAGTGCCTATGATGCGGATGGCAAGGGTGCTGTGGGTACGAACAGTTACAATGTGACTTTCAATACCGACGGTTCCATTGCCTCTGTGTCCAACGCGGTTTCCGGTGACAGCGTCGTAAATTCATCGAGCAAGGATCTGACAGCGTTTTTTCCTGTTACTCTGACAGGAGGGGACGGCAAAACTCAGAATATCAAGCTTGTTCTGGGCACAGTGGACAGCACCAAGAGCGGTACTGTCATGGCGACCAGCGACACCCAGAAGGCCAGCGTCTCTCAGGCGCAAAGCATGAGTGGTTCAGGTACGTCCCTGACCATGAGTCCTGTTGTGGTGGGCTCAACCACGGGCACCGGTCAGTCCTATCTATCCTCGCCGCTCGACCCCGATCAGGCGCTTGATGACGCCGATAACATTCCCGCATCCGCCCGCAATTACCTGTCCGTGAAGTGGACGCAGACGGCTAATTCGACTTGGAGCGTCTCGGTGGTTAATCCCTACGATTCCTCTTCTGTCACCAGTTCATCCGTTTACTCGGTTTCTTTTGACGCCTTGGGCAATGTCTATTCGGTCAATGGTCTGTCCACGACCAAGGTTCCAGCCCTGACGGCGGTTATGGGTGGCACGACCTATTCGATCAATCTGGAGTCGCCCACCCTGTCCACCAGCCAGAAAACAACGGAATCCACGCTGACCAATCCCAGCGCCACCACCAGTTACGACGGTGTGGATATGACAACGCTGGTCGATGATTTTGAGCAGACGCAGTACGAGCAGAGCAAGGCCAACCAGAAAGATGGTGTGGGTAATGCGCTGTATTTTACTCGCAAGATCAGCGGTGTGACTACGCTGGCTCAGGTTATGTCAGACTCAACGCTGCTCAAAGTGGTGGAAACGGTTCTGGGGTACAATCCCGATCAGATTGGTGCGCTCGATTATAGCCAGCAGGTGCAGATGCTGACCGGCAAGATCGATTTTTCGCAGTTCACCACGGCTGACGGGATCAAAAAATATGCGGAGCAGTATCTGGCGATGCTACAGATCAATCCGCAGACTTCCAGCGATGCGCTGAGCACCATGGATCTGTTCGGTGGCAGCAACAGCAGTGAAGGGATTGTCGCTCTGTTTGATGTCAGCGGTTCATCCAGTGGTTCAAGCAGCCTCTATTCCGCCCTGTTCTAATGTATAGGCAGTTGGGTGTATCTGTTCCGGTGCAGCTCTGATGGAGCCTGGCGCGATGAAGGGCGAAGGCGCCGGGCAGTCAGATGCAGCCGCCCAGGCTGTCGGCGTGCCCGATATGCTCGACGCGATCCGCCATGCGGTGGGGCAGAAGCATGACGAGGTGCCTATCGGCGTGCTTGAGGGCCGGGTTACGGGGCTTTCAGGACTTTCCATCTCTCTGAGCGGCCTGCGTGATTTTACGGGCGTGGGTGATCGCGTGCGCGTTCTCGGGTTGGACGGGCGCGAGACTGAAGCGGAAATCGTAGCCTTTCAGGGCGATATTGCCATTGCCATGCCATTTGGCTCGCTCGAGGGGATTGGTTCGGGATGTCGGGCCACGTTCCAGATGTTCGGCCCAGAGGAGCGGCGGCGGCGGGCAGGGGGTGCTCTGCTGGTTAACGAATCCTGGAAAGGGCGGGTCGTGGACCCTATGGGCCGCCCCATGGACGGCAAGGGGCCGCTTGCGCCCGGCGGTGTGGTGCAGAAACTCCATGCCCCCCCGCCGGAGGCGGCTTTGCGTGCGCGTCTTGGGCCAAGGATTGATCTGGGTGTGCGGGCGTTGAACCTGTTTGCCACCTGCCGTGAGGGGCAACGTCTGGGCCTGTTTGCAGGTTCGGGTGTGGGGAAATCCACCCTTATGGGTATGCTCGCGCGGAATACCGCGTGTGATGTCGCGGTGATTGCCCTTGTGGGTGAACGTGGCCGCGAAGTGCGCGAATTTGTTGAAGATGATCTGGGGCCGGAGGGGCTGGCCAAGTCCGTTGTGGTGGTGGCGACATCCGATACCTCGCCTCTGATGCGGCGTGAGGCGGCCTACGCGGCCATGGCGGCGGCGGAGTATTTCCGTGATCAGGGCAAATCCGTTCTGATGCTTATGGATAGTGTGACCCGCTTTTGTCAGGCCCTGCGTGAAATTGGTCTGTCTTCAGGGGAGCCGCCTGCGACCCGTGGGTATCCGCCAAGCGTGTTTGCTGAGTTGCCGAGGCTGCTTGAACGCGCAGGCCCCGGCCTGATGGATGCAGAAGGTAAGGCCGGGCAGATGACGGCCATGTTCTCGGTGTTGGTGGAAGGCGACGACCATAATGAGCCCGTGACGGATGCCGTGCGTGGTATTCTGGACGGGCACGTTGTCATGGAGCGCCGGATTGCGGAATCGGGGCGCTACCCGGCTATCAACGTGCTGCGTTCTCTCTCCCGCACGGTGCCGGGCTGCAACGCGCCAGAAGAGAATGCGCTTGTGCTGGAAGCGCGGCGTGATCTTTCAACCTGGGAGGAAATGCAGGACATGGTGCGCCTTGGCGCCTATCGCCCCGGCAATGATCCGCAGGTTGACAGAGCCATCCGCGTAGCCCCAGCGATTGAAGGCGTGCTGAAGCAGCAGCGGGGAGAAAAGGCCACTCTGGCGGAAAGTTTTGATGCGCTGCGGGGTGCGTTGTCTGTTGACGAGGTGTCAGGGTGAACCCCCGGGCTCGTGCACTCCAGTCTCTGATCCGTCTGCGCAAGACGGAAGTGGATCAGGCGCGTGCCGAATTGGCGCGCGTGCTGGCTCATGAGCGTGCTGCCGAGGTGAGGCTGGCCCATAGTCGGCAGCAACTACAAAGCGAACAGTTCGAAGTCAGTGCCGGACACACCAGTATGGAGGACTTCCTCACCTGGTTGCCCGTCGGGCGGGACGCCATTGAGCGGGCGCACCGGCTTGTGCTGGAAGCGCAGCAGGCATCGGATCAGGCGCGTGCAGGTCTGACGCAGGCAAATGCCGCCCTGAAGGCTGCTGAGGCCGTACTGGCACGGTGGCGGGAAGAAGAGCGTGAGAAAGAGGCCCGCAGGGAGCAGAACGAGGTGGATGATCTGTCGCGTCGGGTAAGAGGAGTGTTCGGGATAGGGTGAGGCCAGGCCCGGTCTGTTTGACGGTCATGTGCTGCTGGGCACACGGGCTTTGGAAAAGATGTTTCGTTATTGAGAAAGTCAGCCTGCACGGCTATCGCTGGTTACAATAACCGCAATATGATCGGGCAGGGCACCAGTTTTGCTGGCCGTGAGTGATTAGGAAAACACATGCAACAGACCGCGAAGATTTTTATTGCTACCCCGTGTTACGGGGGGATGGTCACGCAGGAATACATGGAATCCGTCATCGCCTGCACCAGTATCATGCAGACGCCCATGACACTGTCTCTTCTTGGTGACGACGCGATGATCAGTCGTGCCAGAAACACGCTGCTTCATCAATTTTACACCCGTTCCGATGCCTCCCACATTCTGTTCATTGACGCGGATATCGGTTTTCCCGCGGAAGCGCCCGCCCGTCTGCTGGCTGCGGACAAGGACGTGGTTGCTGGCATGTACCCGATCAAGCAGCACTTCTGGGACAAGGACACGCAGGAAAACGTGTTGCGCGGCGAAGGGCATGAAACAGCGTCGCTCCGGTATGTGGGTGAGACCGATGAAATGCACCAGACCTGGGAAAAGGGGCCGCTGCTGAAAACGCGGTACGCGGGAACGGGTTTCATGATGATCAGCCGGAAGGCGATTGGCATGTTGATCAAAAGCTACCCTGAAACCGCCTATCGCCGGATCGATGCGGCGGGCAGCAGGGGCGAGACGGAATATCATGCCCTGTTCGATGGCAGCATCGATCCTGAAACCGGCACCTATCTGAGCGAGGATTTCACGTTCTGCCGCCGATGGAGCGCCATTGGCGGTGAGGTCTGGCTGGATACGTCCATTTCTCTGACCCATGCGGGGCGGGCTTCTTTCCGGGGTGATCCGTCCCGGCGGATTGGTCTGGCCCACCATAAGGCAGGCTGAAGCCCGAGGTAACGCCCCATGGCAAGAAACGACAAACCTTCGATTATCATCAAGCGCGGCGATGACGGCGGTGGCGAAGGCCATCACGGCGGGGCGTGGAAAATCGCCTACGCCGACTTCATGACGGCGATGATGTCGTTCTTTCTTGTCATGTGGCTGCTGAACGCTACGACGGACGAGCAGCGCAAGGGGATTGCGCAGTTCTTCAATCCCATGGCTGACCATGAGACCCATGGCGGCCCGACTTCCGAGATGCTGGATACAACGCCTTCTCCCATGACGGGGGGAGAAGCTGTCAAACGTATCAAGGATGGCGAGACGTCCGAGGTTCCCAAGGACAAGCAGGCTGGCGCGCATGAGTACCAGCTGACAGGGCCAAAGGCGGACGGTGCTGTTGATATTACGGCGGGTATCCGTGCGCAGCTCAACTCCTCGCATCCGAGTATTGTGCCCATTGGCGGGCCGCAGAGCGGGGCGGGGTTGCAGGTAGGCTATGTGGGGGGCGGAGCACCGAACCCCGCAGCTGTGGCGGAACAAAATAATCTGCAGCATATGGTGCAGGGGCTTGAAAAGTCGGTGCGGCAGCAGCCGGACCTTCAGGCTTCCGTATCCAACATGTCGGTTCGGATCGGGCGTGATGATATCCGTATCGAACTGAAGGATTCCCAGAACCGTCCGATGTTTGATTCGGGATCGGCGGCACCCAACCAGCTTGGGCGCAAAATGCTGGGTGAAATCGCGGCCTGGCTGGCCCCCATGCCGGAAAAATTGTCCATTGTGGGGTACACTGACGGCGCAGCATACCGCCCGGGCAAGAAGTGGAGCATGTCAAACTGGACGCTTTCCGCCCTGCGGGCTGACCGCGCGCGTGAAGTGCTGGTGCACGCCGGGTACCCGGATGGCAATATCCTCAATGTCTCTGGTCGGGCTGATAGGGAACTCGCTGTCCCGTCCGACCCATCGGCACCGGGAAACAGGAGAGTGGTTCTGATCATGCACCGGCGGTACGTAGAGCCAGCTTTGGGCACCGCCTCTTCAAACCAGTCTGTTGGACAGGCGCCTTCCGATAGTGAGGCCGCTCCGGCCGCGCCTTCGCAGACGGACGGGCAGGCGGCGGACGGTGCGCCCCATTAATTGACCGGGGCGCGGCAATATTAATAAAATCGCGGACGTGCTTCTGACTTCCGTGGGATAAACGAGTACAGGTTTTAACTGCTGCGACGGTGTGTGGACCGCGTGGCTTGAATGGATGGAAGTGGAGACAGCTTAATGCTTTTCATTGGGGGGCTTATCTTTTCGCTGCTCTGCGTCTTCGGTTCGTTTGTGGCCTCGGGCGGTGCGCTGGCGCCACTGATCGCGTCCATGCCGTTCGAACTGCTGACCATCCTTGGGGCCGCAGCGGGCATTTTTATCATGTCCAACTCCAAGGATGCGCTCAAGCAGCTTCTGTCCGACCTGAAGCTGACGCTCGGCGGTCCGCGTCACAATAAGGATTCCTATCTGGAACTGCTGGTGACGTTGTTCCGTTTCATGCGGCTGGCGCAGGCCCGTGGGAACATGGCGCTTGAAGAGCACGTCGAAAACCCTGGCGAAAGCAGTATTTTCGCGCTGGCGCCGCGTGTGCGCGACGACGTCGAAACCCGCAACATGATCTGCGATTACCTGCGTCTGGTCAGCCTGAACATGGAAGAGCCGTACCAGCTTGATGAGGTCATGGCGCGTGAATTGAAGAAGAATCTATCCGAAAAACTACATATTTCAGAAAGCCTGCAGAGCATCGCCGATGCTCTTCCGGCTTTGGGTATCGTGGCGGCGGTTCTGGGGGTTATCAAGACGATGGCCTCCATCAGCAAACCCCCTGCCATTCTGGGCGAGATGATCGCAGGGGCGCTGGTGGGCACGTTCCTTGGGGTGCTTCTTTCCTACGGGGTGGTTGCGCCACTGGCGGCCCGCATGAAAGATGTGATAATGCAGGATGGTCGCTATCAGGACATTATTCGCATTGTGTTCGTAGCGCATCTTCAGGGCAGTCCGCCGCAGGTCAGCGCTGAAATCGGCAGAAAGGATATCCCGCATGCGTTCATGCCGTCTTTTAACGAGCTTGATGTCGTGCTGGCTGAGTCGTCAAATCCGCAGCAGGCAACTCAGGGAGCAGCGGCCTGATGCAGATGTAACAGGGCTGGAGGGACGGAGCGTCTGATGGGTTTTTCGGTATCAAAGACGACAAGTCTTTCGGATCAGGCGCAGGAAAATGTTCTGCAGGGACTTACGTCCGCTCTGTCGTCCAGTAATAAAGCCAATCTGGCTTCGTTGCTGACGTCAGGAACATCCTCTGCCACTACGCAGAAGTCTTCCTTCGGTTCTGTGCTTCAGTCCGTTTCCCAGCATTCTGCCGGGCAGCAACAGAGTAGCAACGTGGATCAGGCCGGTAATTCCGGGTCTTCCTCGTCATATTCTTTCTCTGGGGCGTCAGGCAGCAGCACGAGCGCTGCTGCTAGTTCTACGAAATCCACCCAGAGCGGGTCGCAGAGCGATAGCTCTGCCAAGGCGTCCTCCTCATCATCATCTTCGGACACTAAAAGCAGCGTTTCCCAGAGCAGCACGCAGGCGACAGCGGCTCAGTCAGCCACGACTTCCGTGTCTGGAACCGGAACGAAAGGCACGACCAAGAGTGCCCAGAAGCAGGATGACAGCAGTACCGACAGCAGTGTTTCCCAGTCACAGGATGCTCTGTCCGCCCTTGCCCTGCAGCAGCAGGCCGCTGTTTCCACGTCGCTGACGCAGCCTGTCCTTGCCTCGGTTCAGATCGGGAGCAGTAAAGGAACGGCAGATCAGGCCGGGTCGGCCTCCACGCAGCAGGCGAGTATGCCGGATGTACACGCAACGACCGGGCAGACGAGTGCAAACGTCACAGGTCAGGTCGCGCAGTCCGATGGCACGGCGGCTGATTTGCTGGCAGCACTGGGTGGCGCACAGGATCAGTCAAGCCAGAGCAGTATCGCGACAACTGCCCAGACGGATACAGAAGCCAGTGCGGCTGACGCGGCGCTCGCCAAGAAAATGGCGGCAGCGGCTGCGCAGACCGGCAATCAGGATTCCAGCAGCACGCTTGCTTCTTCTGACTTTTCTGCCAGCCTGAGTGCTGCGGCAGACGTCAGCCAGACTCAGGACAGTCAGCAGGTGCAAACGGATGCAGCACTGACATCTGCGGATAGCCGTGATGGACAGAGTGTCCAGACAACGGGGGCGTCCTCCGCGACTGGTTCATCCACGACTAGTACCGGGAGCGCTACTATTTCGCTTAGTGGGGTGGGGGCTATTGCCGCTGCTCTGAATGGTGGCGCGGCGGGTCATTCCGGCATGTCTGATGGACGGGCGGATGGAGGCAGTGGGCAGGAACTGGCCTCCCAGATGTCAACGGATGTGCATCTGCCAGCCGGCATGGGCGCTACGACGACGGAATTTTCGCTGGAACCGGCCACGACGACAGCCGAAACCACTGCGCAGTCAGCCAGCGCGCTGAGCGAAGGGGCGGATACGGAAAAGCTCGACGGAGCCACCAGTCTGCTGGCGCAGCAGTCCGAGGATGGCACGACATCCGTTTCGCTGACGGTCATGACCGACGATTCCACCCCGGTTCATGTCCGTCTGACAGGTACCGATGGCGTGACATCGGGCGTTGTGCTGCAAAGTGCGGATGAAATGACCGCCCGGCATCTGGCCGCGAACAAGCATGAACTGATGGCCGCCCTGAATGCGGCGGGTGTTGATGTCAGCAACCTGAAGATCGACGTTGTCAGTGCCAGCGGTGGGAGCGGTGATGCCGGAAATAGCCAGGATGGCAACAGCGGCAATGCTTCCTATGGCGGCACACTGTCTGGCGGTCAGTCCGGCAATGGTGCGGGGCAGGGGGGGCAGCAGACTTACGGTGCTACCGTAGCCTCCGGCAGCACCCAGTCGGAGAGTGGCGCGGATAGCAGTGCCGCGTCGGTCACGGCCACACGTGCTACCCAGCAGGGCAGCAACGGAATTAATATTACCGCCTGAGGGGCGGGGCGGTAAGGAAGGGAAATGAGCCGATGACAACAACATCGTCCACAAGTATTGCGAACGAATATAAGGCGCTTCAGGCGGCTGAAGCATCGGCCAAGGCGAGTGCCAATTCGTCGCCCAGCAGCAGTAGCTCAAGCTCTTCCTCTTCAGTGTCGTCCCTGAACTCGTTGGCTAATAATTACACGTCCTTTCTGACGTTGTTGACAACGCAGCTTCAGAATCAGGACCCCAGCAGCCCGATGAGTTCTGATACCTTTACGTCGGAACTGGTGCAGTTCGCGAGCGTGGAACAGCAGGTCTCAACCAACAGCAAGCTGGACTCCCTGATTTCGCTCAATCAGGATAGCCAGCTCAGCACGGATACAGCTCTGGTGGGCGATACCATTACCGCTACCAGTACCACCCTGCCTCTGCAGAACAGCTCTGCATCGCTCAGCTTCACCGGCACATCTGGCGAGACGGTGGCGATTGCGGTTTCCAATTCCTCCGGCACCATTGTCAAGGATGTGGTGTCGACAGCCAGCACGGGCACCAATACCTGGACGTGGGATGGTACCGACAACAACGGAAACAAGCTTTCTGACGGAGGATACAGCGTGTCCGTCAAAACGGTTGACTCGACCGGCACCACGTCGGATGTACCTTTCTCGGTCACCGGCACCATTACCGGTATCCAGAAAGGCAGTGCGGACATGCTGGTGCAGCTCGGTAGCGCCAGCATTCCGATGGCGAATGTTACCAATGTTTCGTCCAGCAAGACGAGTAGCAGTTCCTCCAGCAGCGCAGGCAGCTCTTCTTCCAGTTCGAGCGGCACGACGACAGGAAGCTGACGCAGCGGAACGCGCGCATACGGCAAAACGGCGGGGCCTTGTGCCCCGCCGTTTTTTTGTTGGCCGCTCAAGGGGGACGGCGTTAGCGGCTGATATCTATCGTTCCGGCATTGCTGAGGATGTTGATGCCTGAACGGACGGGCAGGCAGGTTTCCTTGGCGCTTTGCACCGGGTTGCTGTTCTTGGCGGTTGCGCGGGTGCCTAGAGGGGCGAAGGCTTTTTCGTTCAGGCGGTAGCCAATGCCCCACATGGTGGTGAAGGGATCATCCACGCCGAATTTGCGCATTTTCTTGCGAATTTTGCAGATCATCACATCAATGACCTTGCCGTGGGGTTCGCTTTCGCCTGCGTACAGGCTGTCCAGCACGGTTTCCTTGCTCAGCACCTGGCCTTTTCTGAGGGCCAGAAGCTCCACGACATCGTATTCACGGCGTGTCAGTGGCACCAGTTTGTCATCGACATGCGTTTCGCGACGATCGACGCACACAGTCAGTCGGCCGATATGCAGTGTCATGCTGTCATGGCCGCCGACGCGGCGCACAATGGCGCGCAGCCGGGCCAGCAGTTCCACGGGTTCTATGCTGGCGAGTACGCAGTCATCCGCGCCGACGGACAGCACATCCGCCACTTTGCGGCCTGGTGTCTCCTGAGCAATGACAATGACAGGCGTGGGCACACGACTGTTGCGGATATGCTTGATCAGACGCGTATCGGGCGTGGCCTGTTGCAGAACTGCAATGTCGTAGTGGGAGCGGCGCAGAGTTTCGGCCACGCCTTCAGGGCCGGACATGGTGATGGAAATCGAGCCTTCAATGGCGGCATTGGCCAGACCGCTACAGGGGCGGTCTCCGTCCTTGATAGAAGTGTCACCTATGCAAAGTATCCGCATTTCCGCTTTCCATCACTCATCATGCGCTTGTCCAGCAGGCCGAAAAATTAAGAACATGCCCGTTTTGTGACCATATAGTTTCCCGAAACATGCAGTGTTGCGGAATAGGGCAGGTGGCGGGAGTCATGTCAGTCGGGCCGGGAGCTTTTCGCGTCTTTCCTTATGGCGTTACCTTAACGAAAGGCGGAAAAAACACCTTGGCTTAGCGGCAGTCATTCCATAAAATGGTTAAGAATTGTTTGGCTATAATGCCACGATGGTCAAGGAATATCGGCTGGCCTGACGTGAATCTTCGTGGTACTGAAAAACTTATATGCCAGCCTGATTCGATGTTTCCGATTATAAGAGGCACCAGTCTGGTGAGCACAAACCCGGCTTCTATCCTGAGGGAATGACAACATGAGCGACACGACTGCTGCCTCGGCTTTGGCGTCAAGCCTGCGCGAAATGACAACGGCGGCGTCCCGCGCTGCGTACCAGAGCGCGCGTCCTGGCCATACGGGCGGCGTGGGTGTGCGCCTGTCCTCTCAGAGTGTGGATGGATCTTCGTCTTCCATCCAGTTCGATTCGACCGGGCAGATTGTTCCGTCTTCCAGTGCGCAGAAAAAAGACAACGCCATGTCCAGCGCGGTTGATTTGTTCGCCTGAATTTATAGCCCATGGCGCGTTATCTGTCGTGGGGAGGGGTGAGGGCGGCTACTTGATTCGGGGGGCGGGGTGGTTGTCCCGTTTCTTTCGGCGTATGGTCTCCAGAGAATATGTATTGGGTGGGGCCGTGCTGAACAGGCAGTGGGGGTGCCGCCCTTTCAGGATTAGAGACACGTGCATTTAAGCATATCCCCAGGCGCAAGGCGTTCCGTCGCGGTTTTGGTTACAGCGCTTCTGTCCTGTTCGTCCATAACGTCGCCGGGCAACGCGGCGCCTCGGCATGGGGCGCGGCACGTGCTGCCCAAGGTGCCGCCAGCAGCGACCCATCCTGTTGTCTCACCCCCTGCCGCGCCCTCCGGGTCGGCGCAGCAGGGGAGTGGCAGTGCGGACGAAGGTGTTTCAGGCGATGTGCTCTTTAAGGGACTGCCGGAATCCTGGCGTGCGGTGGTGCTGGACAAGCCCACTCCGCCGCCGCAGCCGGCACAGAACGGGGGCAAATCGTCAGGTACCGTTGCGGGCAAAGCGGGTGGCGCTACGAGCGGGGAGACGGCAACGGTAGCAAACCGGGTGCTGATTCCTGTGCCGCCGGACATGGGTATTGCCGCCTTTCAGAGCGCCAATCGTTTCCTGATCGTAGTGGATAATGCACGCCCGATGGATACCAGCGCCTTGCGGGGCAATGGTATTTTTTCAACCCTTACGGTCAGCACGCTGGCAGCGGCAACGCTGATTCAGGTGCAGTTGCCTGATACGCGCAAGCTCTACCTGTCTCAGCAGGCTGAAGGCTGGGTGCTGGGCGATCAGCCGCCGCCGGTCACGGACTATGATGACCGACGTGTCATCAGCCCGCGTCCGGGTGACGGTGGCATACTCTACCCTATGCGCAGGCCTGGCCGCGTGCTGTCCATTACGGACCCAGCCTCGGGTTCGCGCCTGTTCGTCGGGACGTCCACGATGGATGACGGCGGTATCCTTTCTCTCAGAATCGGCAAAGGGTACGAAGTCTGGCCTACGACAGAAGGTGTCGTGGTGGCGGTTCAGTCTCCCGAGATCAGTATGCGTGCGACCCCGGATGGCCCGTTGTTGAGCGTGGACGGCAAGGCGTTTCCTGACGAGGGTGTTGCGGTTTACGCCAGTGACGTGGATCTGAAATGGCTTGGCTTGCAGGACCTGCCGCCTGAGAAATTGCGCGAACGTCTGCATGATGCCTTCCTGGCCGCGGCTGATTCCGATCCGGCTCAGCGTTTTGAAAAGCGTCTGGAGGAAGCCAAAGCAGCGTTCAGTGCCGGGAGTGGCACTGAAGCGCGTGGTATCCTGACCGTGGCGCTGGAGGACGATCCTGAAGAGGCAAACCGCCCCGGTGTGCTGTTCCTGTTGGCGGCATCCGAACTGGTGGCAGGCAACAAGGAGGGGGCGTCGCTGCTTGAAGGGCCGTGGCCAGATAGCCAGAAGCGCGCTGTACAGCTCTGGCGTGGGCTTTATCTGGCGGCTGAGGGTGGGCATGAAGCCGAGGCAGCACATCTGCTTGCCATGGATGTGGATCGCTTGAAGAATTATCCTGCTCCGCTGCGTGATATGCTGCTCCCCGGTGTGGCGGAGGAAATTGCCCGTTACGGCACGCAGGACGATGTTGAATCGCTCGAAAACCTGCCATCGGGTTCTGCGTATCAACTGGTGGATGCGATCCGCAAGCTGCGTTCGGGGCAGCGTGAGCAGGCCTATACACTCTTCTCCAAGCTGTCAGAGGATCGCGACCCTATCGTTGCGGAAAAGGCGCTGGAAGAGCGTCTTGTCATGAATATCGCATCCGGGAAGACCGCGCCCGATGCGGCTGCCGAGCAGTATAATACGCTGATGCCGGACGCCCGTTTGGCCGGACGTGAGGTGCAGGTGCGTCTGCAGCAGGCGGATGCCTATATGCGCGCTCATGCCTGGACAGATGCGCTGGATGCTATCGACACCGTGCAGGCTGGAACCGGGGATGCGGGAGACAAGCAGATCCCGCCGATTCTGATGCAGGCTCTGGCAGGCATAGCGCAGGAAAGCAGCAAAACGGCAGATAAAGGTGCGCTGCTCCACAACGCGGCGCTTATCAAGGCGCATCTGCCCGGCCTGCCTGATGGGCCGCGCAAGGGCGAAGTGATGGTTGCCTACGGGAAAATGCTGCTCAGGCTCGGCCTGCCGGATGAGGCTGCGGATATTTTCTCCTCTGCCGTGCCCATGCTGGCCACGCCGGATATGAAGGCGCTGGCTGGCGAGGGGCTGGCGGACGCGAATCTGGAGCGCAAACGCCCGCAGGATGCGCTCAAGGCGCTGTCTGTAACCGACAGTCCAAACCTGCCCGATGCCTCCCGCGCGGCACGGCAGCGGATTCTGGCACGTATTGCCCTGGCGACTGGCGATCAGAACAAGGCTCTGGCCTTGCTCAGTGGAGATGCCTCGCCTGTTTCGCTCGATATCAGCGCGCGGATTCATGAGGGACGGGGGGAATGGCCCGCGGCTGTGCAGGATATGCACCAGCTTGCCGCGTCCGAAATTCCTGCAAAAGGTCCGCTCGATGCTGACATGCAGGCTTTGGCGCTGCGTCTGGCTTCCGATGCCTCACAGGCGGGAGATCGCCCGATGCTGGACTGGGTGGCCGCACTTGCGGGCGACAGGATGGATGGCGACAATGCCCGCCTTTTTCAGTTACTGACCAAGCCCGTTGATACGACCCTGCCCACGGCGGGGTCGGAAGCCGGGCAGTAAGGCCCTGCGCCAGTTTACTGGGGGAAAGACTTCGGTGCGCTGGGCAGGACCGCGCCGATCAGCAGGGTGACGGCCAGTCCCAGAGCGAGTGATGGCCCGATGGGGGTACGTCGTGCGTGTGGGGGGCGGTCAAGATAGGGCGGCCAGGCAGTTGCGTGATTGAAGCGGTGCGTAAGCAGGGAGGTCGCACCGTGAAATGTAAGACTGACCAGCAGGAAAACCGCTACACCCCTGAGTTCCACCCATGCGCCGCAGGCTGCCGCCATAAGGGCTTCTCCTCCAGACAGGGCGTTGCGCCTGAACAGAAGCGAGGGGAGGATGAGCAGGATGATAATGCTCCCCCATGCCGCGACAGCGCCCAGAATGGCTTCCGATGGCGTCTCGCGCAAGACACCGGCCAGCAGTCCGGCTAGCAGCATGGAAACCAGCAGAGCTGGGGGAAGCCAGCCTTCTGTGCGGTCAAGCAGGGCGGCAAGGCAGGCGAGGTTGAGCGCGATGATCGTGCCAAGCGCAGCGGGGGGAGACAGGCGCGCCAGGAAAAGGATGGAAAACGAGGCGACAAGCAGGCAGCCCGCAGTAATGAGCCGTTTCCACGCCAGAGTTTTTTCCGCCGGGTAAGCGCGTATGCCGCCAAGCAGAGGCAGGCGGCGGAGCAGAAAACGGAAGGTTATAACCGAGAGCGGGAACCAGATTGCCACGAGCAGCCCGCCGACGGATGCCTGATCGTTGCGGACCAGCAGGCTCCACAGGACAATGATAGCGGTGACCGAAATCGACAGCAGGATGTCGTTGACGTCGAGCTTGGGCGTGCGGGGACGAACCATGGCCTGAATGATTACCTTTTAAAACTCTGTATGCCCGTACCACACGGTGGATGAATTTTCTTCCAAAGGGAGAAAAAAGTGGTCTTGGCTCGTGGGTCACGGTATTCAGACCCAAGCGGTATCATGAGATGGTTAAGGCCATATGTTCTGATATGGCTGTCAAACAGCAAGGAACTGCCCCTCGCATGCTTGAAACAATGTCGTCGCACGCGATGTCTGCCCATCACGGCACAGACGTGCTTGGTTTGGCCGAGCGTAGGTTGAACTGGCTTCAGGCCCGTGAATCGGTGCTGGCTGGCAATGTCGCCAATGCCAATACGCCGGGCTATGTAGCCAAGGATGTCACGCCGTTCATTGGGGTGCTTGAGAACCAGATGGCCATGACGCTGGCCCAGACTGAACCCGGACATATGGCTGGACGCAACGAGACTGCGCGCACCGGTCGCAGCGGTGTTGGCACGTCGCGCGATGGTAACGAAGTGCGGTTGGAAAACGAACTGGAAAAAGTGGCCGACACCAATGACCAGCAGCGCCTCGTGACAACTGCCTACACGGCTTATATCGCTATGTACTCGGCTGTTCTGGGCACAAATGCGTAAAGGCTGAAGCGTGGATTTTTCCGATACCATTGGTGTTTCCGCCGCAGGCATGAATGCGCAGTCAACCAGACTGCGCATTGCGGCTGAAAATCTGGCTAACAAAGATACAACCGCAACAACCCACGGTGGTGATCCGTACCGCCGTAAGACCGTTACCTTCAAGGAGGAACTGAACCGGCAGACCGGGGTCTCAAGTGTAAAGGTCAAGGAAATCGGGCAGGATCAGACGCCCTTCGAGCAGCGTTACGATCCCGCGCACCCGGCGGCCGACGCCAAGGGCTACGTAAAAATGCCCAACGTGAACAGCATGGTCGAGATCATGGATACCCATGAGGCCCAGCATTCCTACGAGGCCAACCTCAACACCATGCAGATCACACGTTCCATGTTGACGCGCACAATCAACCTGATGAAATGACATTGCGTTTATCGTAGGCGGTCTTGCCTGCGGTGTGCTTCCCGTGGGTGGTTTTTTCCGGTGTGCTGGCGCATGATCTGCCGCCGCCCTGGCTTTATCCGTTTTTATGAATGGACAGATTTCATGCCCTCTACGGAAAATAATAGAAACACGGCCCCTCCGGCACAGATTTTGACTTTTCAGGTTGGGGGGCAGATTTATGGATTGGGCCTGCTGTCAGTTGTCGAAATTGGCAACTGGTCCGAAATCCGGCCTTTGCCTGCCGCGCCGCATTATATCGCCGGGGTGATCAATGTGCGCGGCACGGCGCTTTCTGTTGTTGATATGGGTATTTTTTTCAAGGAAAGAGCTCAGCGCGCGGAAAAGGCAGCTCATACCTCCATTATCCTTGTGGATCTGGGTGCGGTACGGGTCGGGCTGCTGGTGGACAGGGTATGCGACATCGTTTCCATGCAGGGCGTGGAAATCCAGCCGGTTCCGGCTGCGGGCGGGCGCGAAAGTGGCAAGGTGCTCAGTGGGCTGGCCATTATCGGTGATGACATCATTGGCCTCCTTGACCTGCCCGCCTTTGGCGCAAGTATCGAACTGCCTAACGTTACGGCCAATATGCTGAACCACTAGGCAGTACGGATGTACCGTGCGCCATTTTTATCTGATGGGCCTGTTTGCAGGCAGAGTGAACAATGAGTGATGTCCCCCTGAACGGAACCGTTTCTTCCATGGGGGGGCAGGCGCGTTCCTCTTCCATTACCGATAGCGACCTGATCCGCGCGGCGGGGCTGATACCTGCGCGCGTCAAAACCTTTTTTCTTGAAGGGCGCGAGGCGGAAGCCGTCGGTCTTATTATGGACCAGCTTGCGCGGCGGCCGGGTAATGTCGCCCTGACTATTACTGCCGCCATGCTTATTGCCCACCATACCGTGCGGTACGACACGGCGCTTGCCCTGCTGCGTGAGGCTCTTGAACATGTGCCAGACAATGTGCAGGCTCAGCAGACCTATGCCTATACGCTAATCTGTGCGGGCCAGCTTGCTGAAGGCAGCGAACGCTTCGGGGCGTTGTTGGCGCGTTACCCTGCCCAGCGTGTATCGCTGATCGAACATCTTTCCGCCGCGCTCCTGCAGGCGGGGCTTCTTGAAGAAGCGCGACAGGTGCTTGCGGGGGCGATTGCCGATCACTGCACGTCCGCTGCTCTGCTCAGTAATATGGGCTGTGCGCTGACCTATCTGAACCGCTCTGCGGAATCACTGCCTTATTACGAGGCCGCCCTGCGTATGGCGCCTGGTAACAAGCGTATGCAGGCTTCCTACGGCTGTGCTCTGCTCAAGGCCGGGCACCTGGGGCGAGGTTGGGCCTTACACGCCCAGAAGCCCGATGGCCTGCACGCGGAGGCATGGTTTAAAAAACTGCCTTCCCTGACACCACAGGTCGACGTGCGCGGACGCTCGGTGCTGCTGTACCATGATCATGGCTTGGGAGACACGCTCCAGTTTGTCCGCTTTGTTACGGCGCTTATGGAAAAAGGGGCCATCATTACGCTTGCGGTGCCAGCGACCTTGCTGGGGCTGATAGGCCGGTCTTTCCCTGCCGTTAACGTGGTAGATATTGCGGGCATGGCGGTGCGTGCGCAGTTTGGTGGTGGGTTTGATTATGCCGACCTGATCATGAATCTGCCGTACGCATTGGGGCTGGATCGGTGCGAAGCCAGTGTGCTGGCTCCCGTTATTCCGTATCTGGTGGCAGATGAAGCCGCCGTTGCCGCGTGGGGCGCGCGCCTGCCAGCAGGGCGGCCGCGTATCGGATTGGTCTGGGCAGGTGAGTGCCGCCAGAGCGCTCGTGGCACCGCCATGGACGACCGTCGTTCCACAACATTGCAGGCTATGGCGCCTATTATCGCATCCCGGCCCGACGCTACTTTCATAAGCCTGCAATATGGCAGGAAGCGTGAGGAAATCGCTCAGTGTGGTTTTGCACTGATCGACCCCATGGATCAGATTCGGAGCATGGACGATACGGCGGCTCTTGTGAAAAATCTTGACCTGCTGATTACGGTTGATTCTTCCCCCGCCCATCTTGCCGGCGGGTTGGCCTGTCCTGTCTGGGTCATGAGCCGTCAGGATGCCTGCTGGCGCTGGCTCGATAGTGGCGAGACCACAGCATGGTATCCGACCATGCGGCTGTTCCGCGCCAAGGAGCGCTCTTTCGTGCCGATGATTGATGAAGTGGCGGAGGCTCTCAGGCAGGCAACGCGGTTTCTGCCCTGATCAGACCGTAAGGTGGCTTCAGCCCCATGGTGCGGAGCTGAAGGAAAAGTGGGTTCAGAAGGGCAGTACGCTGTCCAGAACCTGCTGGCCGTAGCGCGGAGTTTGCAGCTTGCTCAACTGGCCACGACCGCCGTAGGAGATACGGGCTTCGGCAATCCGGTCATGGGTAACGGTATTGTCTTCGGTAATATCCTGCGGCCTGACAACGCCGCTGACCATAAGCTGGCGCAGTTCACCATTCACACGCACTTCCTGCCGGGCAACCACGACAAAATTACCGTTGGGCAGCACCTGCGTAATGGTACCTGCCAGCGACAGGGTAACGGTTTCATTGCGGCTGATGGTGCCGGTGGCCGTATTGGCGCTGGAACTGCTGGTATCGAGCGCCGAGGAACTGGACAGTGCCTTGCCCTGAAAGCCGAACAGGCTGGGAATACCGAAGTTTTCCGAACCGCTGCCCGAGGCTGAGGTATTGTTGGTGACGGCTGCGTTATCCGCAATCACCACGCTGATCTTGATCAGGTCACCCACCTGGGAGGCACGCTGATCCTTGAAAAAGGCGCGGCTGCCGGGACGCCACAGGCTGCCCACCTCTGTCGGTGGGGGCTGGAGCGGCGGCATGGGCATGGTGACCGGCCTGTATTCCGGCGCCTGCGTGGGGTCTGATGTCCGGGTCATGCGCGGCGGGTGCCCCATCTCGCTCATGTCGGCCAGACCCGAGCAGCCTGACAGCCCCATCAGGCCGATGAGGAATGCACCCGGCAGGCGGTTTTTCATCAAACTAAAACTCCAGCGCAGTGACGTGTTACCTGACAGAATCATCCTCGCCTCAGCCACCACGAGACGAAGTAGTCAGGCGGCGCAGGGTGGCGGCGTCTGAAGGCATGCCGCTGGAACCAGCCTCGACAACGACTTCAGAAGCATTGTTGGGGCGCCCTGTGACAATCATGTTGCTGGCAAGATTGAGCACGCGTACGTACTGCCCTTTCCCGCCATCTTCTATCGCCCTGCCGCTGGCGGTCAGGTGCAGTCCCGGCGCGGTGAAAACAATCAGCACCGGATCACCCTTATGGACAACCACCGTGCGGTGCAAGTCGCGTTCCTGTACGGCATCGCCCGCCATAACGCTGTGGGTGAGCGTCATGCCGTCTATATCGGCTTCGTCGGTATAGGTACGATCCTGCGCGCGGCCAGTATAGGCGTCATCCATGGTGACATCAGCCATGGAAACGACGCTGCCGGATTGTAGAGCGTGAGAGAAGACAAGAACACGACGGGCCGCATGAATGGTGCCAGCTAACAGATAGGAATCCTGCGTGGAATCGCCCGTTGTCTGCGTGCGGTAGATGGTGGCGGTAAAGCGACCGCTCCGCGGATCCCAGTTGAGGTCCGACAGGGTTACGGGTTTAGGGTCATCTGGCGAGACAGCGATGGGGTGAAAGTCTATCAGATCGACCGAAACTGGCCCGCCACCCGCATCCGGCAGATTCTGGCGGACAAGATTGACGAAGTAATCCTTGTCCAGAACGCGCCCGGCGCGGGTGATGGTCACCTGAGCACTGGCTGACTGATCAATCCAGTCCACCCCGTATTGGTCGGCAATAGCCAGAAGCTGTGCGCCGCCAACCTGAATGCTCGCGCCAGGCGCGGGAGCCGGCCCCAGAACCCTGTCCTGACCCGGTTCCAGATCGGAGAAAAGATCCGACAGGCGGACGGTGCTGGCGGTAATGACAGAGGCGGTTTTGAGGGTGGCCGCTTCGGCAAGGGGCATGGAACACACCATGCTTCCGGCCACGATCAGTGCTGCAATGCCCCCTCTTATACTCATGACCTTATTTCAGGCCCGTCAGCGTCTGAAGCATCTGGTCAGCCGCAGTGATGACCTTGCTGTTCATTTCATAAGCACGCTGGGCGGTAATCAGGTTGGTGATTTCCGTGACAACGTTGACAGATGATTCTTCAATAAACCCCTGGCGAAGAGAGCCGTAGCCCACGCCTTGCGGTGTGCCGAGGTTGGCTGTGCCGGAGGAGGTGGTTTCCGTGAACAGGTTCTGTCCCATGGCGGCCAGACCGTTTTCGTTCTGGAACGTGGCAAGCTGAATCTGCCCTGCGACCTGCGCCGTTGTCTGCCCGGAGATCGTGTACTGCACCTGCCCGCTCTGATCCACCGTAATGTTTTCGGCGTTGTTTGGCAGCGAGATGTTGGGCGAAAGCGGATAACCGTCCGCGCTTACGATGGTGCCGTCCTGCGAGAGGGAGAAGGTGCCGTCACGCGTGTAGGCATATTCACCCGAAGGCAGCGTTACGCGGAAGTAGCCACGGCCTTCAATAGCCAGATCCAGCGCGTTGCCTGTCTGATTCAGCGTGCCCTGTTCATTGATGCGGTAGATACCTGCCGTACGCACCCCAAGACCCAACTGTGCACCAGCGGGAACAAGGTCGCCAGTGTCCGAGCTCATGGTACCCGCGCGGCGCAGATCCTGGTAGATCAGATCCTGGAATTCCGCACGCCGACGTTTGTAGCCGGTGGTGGTCATGTTGGCGATGTTGTTCGCGATGGTATCGACGTTCGTCGTCTGGGCCTGCATGCCCGTGCCGGCGATGTCAAGGGAACGCATCATGGGATGACAGTCCTCCGGGTGTGCCTCGTGTATGGCCACCCCATATTTTAACGAATGGGGTCTTCGGGATATGTGGAACTTTGCGCAGGGTCTGGCCTGCGTCATATTCGACTTTGGGCCTACAGGTAAGGGTATGCGGCTTCCATGGCAAGCTCTATTTACGAATTATAAAGGATTTAAGGCCCTCATGCCTGAGGGGAAGCGTTCATATTGCTCTCGTGTCCGTGATTCGCTATAGAGCGAAAATGCAGCAGGTCTGCGGCGACCACGCATCTGTTGCGTGGAGTAGGGGGCTCCTCCATTTTTTGATGCATGAGGCCGGGTTTCCATGGACAACACAACCTATATTGCATTGTCTCGTATCGATACGCTGACACGCGCACTGGAAGTGACAGCCAATAACCTTGCCAACGCCAGTACGGATGGTTTCAAGGCGAGCCGTCAGCTTTTCTCGCAGTATGTGGTCAAGCAGAAAGACCCCAATACGGTCGCGGGTGGCAAGGAAGAAGCCTACACACAGGATCAGGCAACGTATCAGGATCATCTGCAGGGGCAGATGCGGACGACCGGGAACCAGACGGATTTTGCGATCAACGGGGAAGGGTATTTCGCCGTTCGCACCACGCAGGGGATTCGCCTGACCCGTAACGGACAGTTCCACCGCCGGATGGACGGCACCATTGTGGACGGTTCGGGTAACCCGGTGCTGGATCGGCAGAATCAGAATCTAGTTGTCCGGCTTGAGGATGATATTCTTTCGGTCTCTTCGGACGGGACGATTTCAACCCAGACTGGCGCGATCGGCACCATCGGTCTGGTGACGGTTGATAATGTGAACACCCTGATTCCCGAGGGAGCCTATCTGCTTAAGCCCTCGACGCAGACACACGAAGTCAAGCGTAAGGAAATCCGTCAGGGTATGCTGGAAAGCAGCAACGTCAACGCCGTAGGGGAGACGACCCGCATGGTGGAAATCCAGCGTGATTATGACCTGACGTTTCAGTTGATCCAGACCGAGTCCACGCGCCAGCAGACCGCCATAGACAAAATTACGGCCGATCCCTCTTCATCAGCATAAGAACAGTCGTCGGCGCAGGCTGGGGAAAGCTGGTTCTGGTAACCTTTTTGAAACTGTTTCCAATTACCGATTTTTATACAGACGCCTGATGGTATCCGCTCAGTTATGATGTGGTAGGCAAACGGCATACACGCGAGGAAATAAGCGTATGGATCTGATATCGTCGTTATCAATCGCCACCAGTGGTCTCAACGCGGTTACCAGTGAATACGCCGTCGTCTCCAACAACGTCGCCAATTCCACTACATCGGGTTACGTACGCGAAACCGCCACGCTGTATTCCGATGTCGTGTCCGGGCAGGGCAACGGTGTCCGTGTGGGCGCCACGCAGCTCAACATCAATACGGCTCTGCAATCTTCGCTGTACACTCAGAACGCCAAAGTGGCTGCCTATACGGCCATGAGTAATTCGCTTGCCGCCGTCTCCTCTGTGCAGGGTTCGACTTCCGCTAACTCAGGCAGCACTGCCACGCTGGCGGACGAACTCGGCAACGTCCAGACCGCGCTGACCACACTCACTTCTACCCCGCAGTCGAGTGCGGCGCAGTCCAAGGTGATTTCGAATGCCAGTTCGCTGGTCGATACAATCCATACTCTGGCGACTACCTATGCGCAGCAGCGTCAGGCCACGCAGGACAATATCAGCGCCTCCGTTTCCACCATCAACACGGATCTGACTCAGATTGGCGAAATCTCGCAGCAGATCGTCAAGCTGAAGATTGTCGGCGGGGATACCTCGGCTCTGGAAAACCAGCGCCTTGGCGTCATGTCCAGCCTGTCCTCCCAAGTGTCGGTTTCGTACACCGAGAAGTCGAACGGTGACATGATCGTTACCACGGCCGATGGCACGAAGCTGCCGACCCGGCCGGATCAGACCGGGTTGGACGACAGCACGGTGACAATTCCCACCAGTACGTGGCCGCTGACGACCAAGGACACGACGCTGACCTCGTCCATGTACTACTCTGCAACTGGGGTAACGGCGGACGGCATTACCACTTCGGGCGGCGTTCCGGCCATTACGCTTAATGGCAAGGATATCACCACACATCTGACCGGGGGCACACTCGGGGCGAATGTCACGCTGCGTGATCAGACTTATCCGCAGATGCAGGCGCAGCTCGACTCGTTCTCCTATACGCTGATGAACCGCTTCTCCAGCGCGGGCATGGCGTTGTTCACCAACGGCACGGCGTCTTCGCCCAGCACCCCGTCGGGCACGGTTACGACAACTGATCCGACGCAGCCGACCAAGGATGCTCCGATAGGGCTGGTTGGCCTGTCGTCCCAGATCACCGTCAGCACGCTCTATACTGCCGATCCGACCACGCTGGCGAAAGATGGCGACACGACGCTGGCTACGACCGTCCTGAGCGATACGTACGGCACATCCTCGTCCTATGTATCCGGCTCCCTTGCCGCACCGACGAGTGGCCTTGGGCCGGACGGCGGCCAGTCCACCGGTTACTCCGGCTCGCAGGGACTGGTTGCGCTCGCCACGACCCTGACTTCCAATCAGGGCGCGACCATTTCGGATGCGAGCACAAATCTCACCTCCGCCACCTATGTGCAGACAACCCTTTCTGCTCAGGTAGCGAATGTTTCGGGTGTGAACGTCAATAATGAAATGGCCAAGGTGGTGACCTTGCAGAACTCCTTCACCGCCAACGCAAAAATCATCAGCACGGTTCAGACAATGTTCCAGGCGTTGATGAATGCGATCAGCTAAGGCCGGACGGGAGAGAAGATCATGAGCACGACAATCGGGCAGTACGGTGGTGACGGCGCCTCCATCATTCTCAGCGCCGCCATCGACAACATCACCCTGATGCAGCAGCAGAATACCTGGCAGACTTCTGCCGGTACACTGGCGGAAACATACGCTGGTGTGGGCGATACACGGCAGACGGCCATCAGCCTGAACCCCAAGATCACACAGGTTGCCTCTTGGCAGAGCAATATCACCAACACACAGACAAACCTTTCCATTACCGCCACTGCAATGACTCAGATCGTGGGCCTTGCGCAGTCGCTGTCTACCGGCCTGACGACTGTTACGGGCACCAGTTCCACCACGGCCGTTGCGACGGTGGTGGAGCAGGCCAAGGGCCTGCTGTCGGAGCTGGCCACTGCGCTGAACACCCAAAGCGGCGCCACCTATGTCTTCGCAGGGCAGGACGGAACGGAAGCGCCGGTTACAGATCCGACAAACATCGGCAGCAGCGCCATGGCGACCTCAATCGCCTCAGCCGTCCGCGGTCTGACCTCGTCGAACGTGGATTCCGTGCTGGCCGACGCGACCACGGCTGCCAGCAATAACGCGGCGGGAACGTCAGTTTTTTCCTCTAACCTGTCGGTTTCGGCTACCACGGCGGCTTCCCTACAGGCATCGGTGGTCATGAGCACGACCAGCACCAAGGTTGGGCTGGTGGCCACGCAGAATTCCACTACGTCTTCGGCGTCTCCAACCTCAACGGGCTCCCCCATACGTGATCTCGTGAGCGACCTGATGGTCGTCGCATCCATGGGGGGAATGTCGTCAGAAACGCCTGGTTATACTGATCTGGTGACGAAGCTGAATACGTCGCTGAACACGACCATTGGGCAGTTGACCGATATGGAGGCGCAGGTGGGTGTGCAGCAAAGCGCACTGACAACACGCGCCACCGCGCTGACCAGCGTTAACACGATGCTGACAACCCAGCTGTCCGACGCACGTAACGCTGATGCGGCTTCTGCATCGACAGCCGTACTGACGCTGAAAACCCAGCTTGAGGCGTCCTTTACCCTTGTGGCGGACATGAAGAACATGTCTCTGGCAAGCTACCTCTAAGCGGCTTTTGCTGCGGTTCTGCCTGGGCGGGGCGCGGTAAGGTTTACAAAAGTACGATGCCCTGTCCGGTATTTTCCGGTCAGGGCTTTTTTTTGTTCAGAAGCCTGCCGTAATGGCAAGCCGTGCCGAAGTGGGCTCAAGCGCATGGCCCGTCGCACCGGTCGACGCGGCAGAGGTTGGTGTCAGGCGGTACTCGTATGCGTACTGGGCCGCGAAGGCGTGGCTGTTGGTCAGGTTGAAAATATTCAGTTCCAGTTTGAGACGTGGTGTAAACCGGTACCCGACATTGATGTTGACTTCCTTGTATCCGGGGGAGCGCAGGGAGTTGTCTTCGATCAGCGCGTAAGGCCCCAGCCAGCGCACCTGCAACCCACCGTACCAGTGCTTGTGCGTATCTATGAGCAGGCCGAAAGACCAGACAAAGTCCGGTGCGTTGCTGACATAAACCCCGTCAATGCCATAGGCCTGCGGGTCATTGGTGCGGTAACGTGCCTTGGCGAAGGACAGGTCGGTGTTGAGTTCGATCCATGGCAGGGGATTGTACTGGGCTGAAAATTCGACCCCCTTCCGCCTGCTGGCCGGGCCGGGGGAGGTTACGCCTGCATCACCATCGTAACTGAGTTCAGAGTCGAAATCGATGATGAACGCCGCCACCTGCACGTGCAGGTGGGGCAGGGGAGTGCTTCTGATCCCGACTTCCCCGCTGACGGCCTGTGTCATCAGAGGGACGGAGACAGAACCGGCAGCGAATTTGTCCACCGAGTAGGAGCCGGAAACCGACCGGAAATCATTCGAGTGGTAGCCTTTGCCCGCACTCAGATAGAGTTCGGACTTTTTCCACGGACCAAAAATCAGACTACCTTTGGGCTGGAACAGCCACTGACTGGCATGAGTAGCGCCACCGTCCACCAGATTATGATCCACGCCGCCCTGATAGTCCTCGCGCAGACCGATAACGGTGCGGAACCATGGCGTCCAGTGCAGAGTGTTCTGGATGTAAAGGCCCACGGCTCCAAGGGAAATGCTGTCCGCATTGCAGACATAAGAACCTACGCTGGAAGTACAGTTGGGCAGCGTGCGGCGCTGTTCGGTATGGCGGCGGTCCACGTACAGGAAGTCATAACGGCCCTGAACGCCCACGGTGGTATCGCTCAGGAACTGCGCAAACCGGTCGTGGCGGGTATAGGCGCTGCTGCCTCCTAGCGTGGTGCGGGTTTCATTCTGGGCCTGCTGGTCGCCATGCACGGGATCATCAAGATAGTGGGTAAAATTATTCCACAAGGTCAGGCGGTCATGAATGACAAAAGCACTGTTGACCCAATGCCAGTTTTCTCCGTTCATATGCTGGTGCGCGGACAGGCTGTAACGCTCGGAAAAGCCGCCATCTGTCGGGTCGAGCGAGCCGAAGCGGTTTATCATGCCGTTCCGCATGGCTTCGAGCGGCTGATCGTTGGTAGCGCGCCACTGCCCCCTGTAGAACATGCCGGTTATGTCAAAGCCCTTGCGGTCTGATCCGTGGGTGTAACGGCTCAGGGCGCGGATGGCGCGGGCGTTGTCCGGGTAGCGCCAGGGGCCATCCGCGTGGGAAAGATTGCCCGCGTTCATCCACCTGTCTCCATTGGCCATCTGCACCGTGCCGCCCGCATAGGCGCGGTAATCTCCTAGCGTGCCGGCGCTGAGCGTGATTTCACGCGGTATTTCCGAGGCGAGTTTCATGTGGTCTGACCCTGCGACCCCGAAATCGCCGATATTCGCGTGGAAAGGCCCTTTGGTATAATCGACGCCGCTGAGCGTTTCGGGGATAAGGAAATTCAGATCCGTGTAGCCTTGGCCGTGGGCGTTGCTGACTCCGTTTATGGGCATGTCATCTATAAAGCTGGCCAGATCGGTGCCGTGATCAAGGTTGAAGCCACGTAGCAGGAACTGGTTGGCCTTGCCCTCGCCGGAATGGGACGTCACGACCAGGCCCGGTACCGCCTCAAGAATCTGACCAATACGATAAGTGGGTCGCAACCGTAGCTCCGTTCCGGTAATGGAACCTTCGCTGGCCGTCGTGGCGCGTCCCGTAAGATTGCGACGCGAGGCTGTCACTATGATCCGTTCCGTTTTGGCCGATGGTTTTAGGTTGGGCTGGCGCGTTGTCTTGTTCTGCTGGCTGGTCGATGGGGTGGCTGCCTGCGTGATGTCGCTCAGCAGCCCTAATGCGGCCAGACCGTAAAGAACCGAGCACGTCGGGCGGTATTGTGCAGGCAAGAAAAGCCTGAATGCGGAATACATGAAAAAACCTGCCTGAAAAGGCAGGGGTAGAAGGGGCAGATACGCCTGCACATGCCCGGCAGGGACAAGAAGGCAAGGCCGGGCAGGGCTGTGCGCTCCTTCCCGGTCACCCCGCCGGTGGTTGCTATTTTATCTGGCAGGTCTCCTGGCTCGCGTGTCATCGCATCAAGGCCCCTTCCCGAAGCGTGTGGCTTCAGTGGTACATGGCCTGATACTCGACGCTTACAGTTGCGGGGACAGCACCGGATTTACACCGGCTTCCCTCTTAGCCTTTGCAGAAAACACGTTGTCTGCAAAGGAACCAGACGCGCCGGAAGATAGATTTCATCACTGGAATGTCAACAGTAGGCGCGGCTGTTCGTTAAGTCGGTTGAGCGAGGTTACTGAAAAGTCACGATCCGGTTGCGCCCCGCTATCTTGGCTTCGTACAGCGCCCGGTCGGCCTGTGTTATAAGCGTATTGATCTTGGTTTCACCTTTGAAGGTTGTCACTCCGGCGGAAATCGTGAGGCGCAGCTTGTTGCCCGTGGAAGTGGTGACGATGGATTGTTTTACAGTCGTGCGGATACGCTCGGCACACGCTACGGCCTCATCCTGTCCGCGCTCGGTCAGAATAATCAGGAATTCCTCGCCCCCGTAGCGGAAAACAAAGTCATTGCTGCGGATTGTGTTCATCAGCAGTTCCGCAATGAAACGCAGGGTTTCATCACCGATCAGGTGACCATGTTCATCGTTGATCTGCTTGAAATGATCAATATCAATCAGAATCAGGCTGAATTCCTTGTCGTTGGTCAGTGAGAAAGTGATTTCATTCTGAAGCACGACATCAAGAAAGCGCCGGGTGAGGGCTTTGGTCAGGGGGTCCAGACCGCTTTGCAGGGCTTCAACTCCCTGGAACAGGCGGTTTGTCAGCAGGGTGAGATCGTAGATATTGTTCTTGAGAACGAGCGCGAAGCCGGGTGGAATTTCCTGCTTCTTACGAATGTCGTCGATGCGCAGATCTATTTTTTCGACCATGGACTGGAGCAGGGTGTAATCTTCCATGCCTTTGAACAGGCCGTGTCCCTTATGGCTCATCCACAGGCCGAACTGGGATTCACCAATGGTCTGCAGGTTTTCCGGGCGTTGTTCGCACAGGCAGAACAGCGCCTGCGTGCTCCAGTCAAAAAACGTTGTTTTCTGGGTTTCTTTCTCGAAATTGAGATCCTGCCCCAAAGACAGCATCCTGAAGGATTGATCCTGTTCTATTTTTTTCCTGAAATCAGAATTATAGGCCATGTTCATGTATTTCATGGCGAAGTCGATCATGTACTGACAGTACAGAATGGCTTCTATCTGACTTTTTTCAGTCTCAAACTTTTGCGTGATAAAAGTGTTAAGGCTGACCTTGATGAAAAAGAACGCGTAGGAAACCAGTCCCGGTGATATCTCAAGCCGGGCGTGAATCTCGCCCACATGCTTTTGCAGGGCGATAAGTTCTGGCACGTCGTTTTCCTGTGCGGGAAAAAGACGTTCCAGCCATGCCTGTAGGCTTCCGCTCAGGCGTTTTTCAATCATGTCCTTTTCAAGAAACAGCGCGGCATTCGGGTGTTCGATCAGGGCCGCGTAAAAGCTCTGTACACAGGAACGTCCATGTTCACTTACAATATCGCGCAGGCCGGAACGAATGGATGCCGGCGTTTGGGCTATGATATATTCCCACTGTTTTTCAACTGATAACACATTGAAATGACTGTCGAAAAACACGGTTGTTCCCTTTGTGCAATCTAGTGTGTCTTTGTCATGCTGTCAGACGTCATGCACTCTGTCATAAAATGAGGCCTGCGGGCCGCTAACAGCTTTATAAATGAAAGGCAACCGCTTTATGGTTGCGATATACAGGCCCGTACCTTTGAATGGGTGATCTTGTTCGTGTGGGTGTATGTATCCGTGTCAGCCCATGACTATGTCTGCCAGCAGGTGGATATTCAGGGTGACAACAACGGCCGTAATTAGCCACGCTACGGCGGCCATGGGCCGGGAGATGGCAAATTCTTTCATGACCGCGCGGTTCGAAACAAACACCACCAGAGGAACAATGGCAAAGGGCAGTTGCAGGGACAGAATGACCTGACTGGCCAGCAGCAGCCTGTTAACCCCCTGTGCCCCATATAGCGAGGCAATGATAGTCACAGGTACAATGGCCAGGCTGCGTGTCAGCAGCCGTCGTTTCCAGGCGGGCAGGCGCAGGCTCAGAAACCCTTCCATGATGATCTGCCCGGCCAGCGTGCCGGTCACGGTCGAATTCACCCCGGCGGCGAGAAGCGCCAGACCGAACAGGGTGGAGGCCAGCCCCAGCCCGAGCACCGGGGAAATAAGGCGGTAGGCTTCGTCTATTTCGGCTACCTGCTGATGGCCGGTCGTGTGGAAGGCTGCCGCCACAATCAGAATGGCCGCGTTGACAAAAAACGCGAGCGTCAGGGCGACGGTGCTATCCCATGAAGCCCAGCGTATGGCATCGCGCCGTCCCGCATATGTGCGTTCGTAGGCGCGCGTCTGGACGATCGAGGAATGCAGGTAGAGGTTATGGGGCATGACCGTGGCCCCGATGATGCTGATCGCCACGTACAGCATGGCTGGATCGCGGATGATCTGCGGAGAGGGGGCCAGTCCGCGCAGAAGGGCTGCGGCAGGAGGTGCCGCCGCAAGAACCTGAATAACAAAACAGAGGGCAATCGTGCCCAGAAGCGCCATGATGAAGGCTTCGAGATAGCGAAAACCTTTGTTCATCAGAAGAAGAATTAGTAAAGCATCCAGAGCGGACAGGATACTGCCAGGGATCAGCGGCAGGCCGAACAGGAGTTGCAGTGCAATGGCCGTGCCGATCACCTCTGCCAGATCGCAGGCTATGATGGCCAGTTCGCAGGCGGCCCAGAGAGGTAGTGTCAGGATGGGCGGCAGAAAAGCCCGGCACGCCTGAGCCAGATCCAGCCCGGAGGCAATGCCAAGCCGGGCGGCAAGAACCTGTAGCACAACGGCCATCAGGCTGGACAAGACAATGACGGAAAGCAGCGTGTAGCCGAACTGCGCGCCGCCCTGTAGGTCGGTAGCCCAGTTGCCGGGGTCCATATAGCCGACGGACACCATATAACCTGGCCCGGAATAGGCCAGAAAACGCCTGATCCAGTGTACGTCGTTTTTGGGAACGCTTACACTGGCGAAAACCCCGGACAGGCTGGCAGGGTGCGTCTTTTTAGGAAGTGGAGAAGACCGTTGCTCCGGCATGGGCGAAAGCTCTCCTTTGGTGCGTGACCACGCGTCCGTGCCGCGTAGTTCTGGCACGGTTCTGCCGGCCCGGTGATGGGCCGGCAGAAGTACCGTTCAGCGCAGTGCGCGGCGTGCGCCGGTATCGTTCTCGAGCGTGAAACGCTCCAGCATACGGATCAGTGCCGCCCCACCGGAAGCCAGAGTATGGGTGGTGGCGGTGATTTCTTCCGCCATGGCCACGTTTTTCTGGGTATCCTGATCGACCTGCCCCATGGCGATGTTGATCTGTTGCAGGCTGGTGGACTGTTCTTCCGAAGCCTGAACAATAGAAGTCATGTGCTGGTTGATTTCCTGCACATCAGCCACAATGCTGTCGAGTTCCTGATTGGAGCTGTTTACAAGCTGCACTCCGTTGCCGATCTGCTGGATGGAGGTGCTGATGATCGTGCGGATACCCTTGGCGGCATCTGCCGAGCGTTGTGCTAGATCGCGTACTTCCTGCGCCACTACGGCAAAGCCTAGCCCCGCATTGCCCGCGCGCGCAGCCTCGATCCCGGCATTGAGAGCGAGAATGTTGGTCTGGAACGCGATTTCATTGATGACCGAGATGATGTTCGAGATTTCCGTTGAGGATTTCTCGATCTCACGCATGGCCTCTACGGTGCGGATCATGTTCTGGCGAGATTTTTCAGCGCTGGACTGGGCAAGGTGAATCCGTTCACCCGCTTCCAGTGCGCGGCTGGTCGAGTTCTTCACCGTGGTGGTGATCTGCTCCAGCGCCGCCGCCGTTTCTTCCGTATTGGCGGCCTGCTGTTCGGTCCGGCGGGCCAGATCGTCCACCGCCGCCTTGATCTCGTCGCTGCCCACCGCAATGCTGCGCGCGTTGGTTGCAACCTCGCGTAGCGTGGCCTGCAACTGTTCCGTGGAGTTGTTGAAGTCGTTGCGGACATCATCCAGACCGCTCACGAAGGTATCGTGAATCTGGTAGGACACATCGCCATCAGCCAGTCGGGCCAGAGCAGAGGCAAGGCTGTCCACGGCGAACTTGATATCCGCCGCATCCTTGGCCGCCTTGCGTTCGCGGGCAACGCGCTCCTGCTCCTGCTGGGCTTCCGATGCTTTGATATCGGCTTCAAGGCGCAGGCGTTCCTGTGCATTATCGCGGAACACTTCCACGGCTTTTGCCATGTCCCCGATCTCGTCGCCGCGATCCAGCCCCGGGACGGGGGACTGGATATCGCCATCGGCCAGTCCACGCATCCGTCGCGTCATCTCATGGATAGGCTTGCTCAGGCTTTGAGCCTGGAACCAGATGCAGGCCATGGTCAGCGCAAAAGACAGAATAGCGCCCACCAACATCCGGTTGCGCGTTACGGATGCCTTCTGCACCAGAGTTGCGCGCGGCACCATACCGATGACGACCCACTTTGCATCAGTGTCGGGAATGGAAATAAAACTGGCTGCTTCAAACCACGGGGCGCCGTTGGCTCCGGTGATGAAACGTCCGCTGCTGTCCTTGCCCGCGATAAAGGCGGCTGTTTCGGCATCCACTGGCTTGCCAACAAGGGCAGTGTCACTGTTGGCTACCCAGATATTGCCCGTTCCGATCAGTCCGACCTTCCCTGTGCCAAGAGGCTTCAGGCTGGCGATGGCTGAGTTGAGAGAGGTGAGCTGCAGGTCGGTCGTTACTATACCAATGGCCTTGCCCGCGCGGCGTACCGGCACGCTGATGGTGCTCATCAGCACATTCTCTCCGTTGATCGGGTAGAGATATGGCGCGGTTACAACCGTTTTGTTGTCATGCAGGGGCTGATCGTACCATGAGCCTGTTCCAGCCTCCGGCGTCATGACCAGCTTGTCTACACCGGTCGAGCCATCGGGTTTGAAAAAGAAGTAGGGTACGAAACGTCCGGTAGAATCGGAGTATTTGTGCGAAACAAAACTGGCGTCGTGTCCATCAAGCGCATTGGGTTCGAATGCCAGCGTATGGCCAACCACATTGGCGCGTTTCATTTCAAGAGCGCGAGCGACCATGTCGCCCAGAGCGTCGCGGTCAATGACATGGGAGGAAACCAGCCCGGACACGGAAGCCGCCAGCATACTGGTTTCCTGGGTAACGCCCCCGATGGACTGGGCAATTGTATCCGCGTTGGAGGCAAGGGTTTCGACAAAGAGTTGACGTGATCCTTCCAGTTCGGAAGAAGACATCTCCTTCACGCCAATCAGCATGACCACAGAGGTTGAAAAAAGGCACATGATGCCGATTGCCAAGAACAGGCGTGTTCTTATACCGAGTGAAGCTCCAAATTTCATGAATATATTTTCCCAACGACCGTATCGAATTAAATCAGGCCACTACGACAGGGCGTGCGGACAGCCTTAAGACATATGTTAGCTGAGCTGGTTTCGGGTTGGGAGAGGTAAGCGCCACAAAAAAGCCGTGGTCGTTAATTTGCTGGAAAGAATGTTACTGGCATGGAGCTGTCAGAGGCGCGGCGGAGCCGCAAAAAGTCCGCTTATAGCGACCGTGCGGTGCTGTTTATGACATTCTAATTTTTAAGGGGAAGAAGATGGTGCCCAAGACCGGGATCGAACCAGTGACACTGCGATTTTCAGTCGCATGCTCTACCAACTGAGCTACTTGGGCACCGCAGCCTTGCGGCGTGAGAGAGCATTTATCCCAGCACGCAGGGGAGATCAAGTCATCTTTCCTGATTTATTTCAGTGCTGTCGTCTTTTTCGTCTTCGGTGGCGGGTTGGCCCGGTATGCGGTACGCGCCAGCAAACCACCGGCCTAAATCCACATCGGCGCAACGTCGTGAACAGAAAGGCCGGGTGGCCTGCGCAGAGGGCTGGCCACAGATGGGGCAGGTGGGCTGTTTTGCGGCGCGGGGGCTGTCCGTCATGGCTGTTTAAGGCTCCAGTGCAGGTCAGGCAGGGCGGGGGCAAGAACCACGTTCAGTCCATGACCGATGGCGTGCGTGCAGTCTGCCACCGCCTGCGGGTCATGTTCCAGTGCGTGCAGGATGCGGCTGCCGACGTACAGGGAGGTCGTGCCGGGGGCATGAGTGACAATATGGCGCAGGGCCGCGAGTGCTCGGCCATGGGCGCTGCCGAGCAGTTCCGGCAGGGAGGGCAGAACTCTCGGGCGCAGGATTTCAATCAGACCCAGAGCGGTAACCCCCAGGCAACGCGGGCGCAGGGGGTCGGCCTGTAGCGCTTCCTGCACAGGAGCCAGCAGTGCCTGCCGTTTGCGAATGGCCAGCCCGGCGGGGTCAATAATAATAGCGCCGGAAAGATTCCGCAGCCGGATCTGGCTCATAAGCGCGGGCAGGGCCGCCTTGTTGGCGGCGTACTGCGCAGTCTGTTTGGGAAGAACGCCCTGCGCGGGGGGCGCATCCATGTCGATGGCGATCAGGGCCGGGGTGGGTGTGATGGTTGCGGACAGGCCGCCGGGCAGGCTCACCTCGGGCTCTTCCAATGCGGCACAGGCGGCGGCGATGTCTTCTGGCAGGGCATGAAAGCCCGGCAGTCGTCTTTCGCGCAGAGCCGGAGGGACCACGGCCGCGGCTGCCGGGCTGTCTACGGCAAGGCTTGCGGCGGGCCACAGGGCGGCAAGGCGTTCAAGTGGGGTCGGGCCGGTTGCAATCAGGCGCGGCGCGCCTTGTCGGGGGGTGTCGGTGGTCGGCGCGCCGTCGGGGGAGGCAAGTCGGACGCGCACGCCTTTGCCGCCCTGTGCCGCGCGGGTCACGACAACCGTGATGGCCTGCCCCTGTGTCAGAGGGGGAACGTCTTTGGGTAAAGGTAGGAAACCTGCCGTATCCAGCCCAAGATCGACAAAAGCACCTCCCATGCTGGGTACAAGTGCTTCAACCCGCGCATGGAAACAGTCGCCTACATGATCTGGGGCTCCGGGCCGCCACAGGGCAAAATCCACCAGTTCGCCCTGTTCCGTCACGGCAAGGTGCATCTCGCCCGGATAATGGACGACATGCAGCACCAGACTCACGCCAGCCAGCCTCCGGCCTGCCCGCGCAGAAGCTGGGCGGTTTCGAACAGGGGCAGCCCGATAACGCCTGAAGGACTGCCCGAAACAAAACGGATCAGACTGGCTGCCGCCCCCTGCAGGGCGTAGCCGCCCGCCTTGCCCAGCCAATCCCCATTGTCGAGCAGAGCTTCAAGCTGGGCAGCGCTGAGGCGCGAGAAAGTGACCGCTGTCTCAACCAGACGTTCCGCATGGCGGCCCTGAGTCCACGCGGGGCTCGGCATGACGCTCACTGCGGTCATGACCATGTGCCGCCGCCCGGAAAGCAGGCTGAGGCAGGAGCGCGCAATATCCCGGCTTTCGGCTTTGGGCAGAATGCGCCGCCCCAGTGTCACGACCGTATCGGCCGCCAGAATCAGGGCGGGCTCGGTAACGTGCCGGGCGACAGAGCGGGCTTTTTCATCCGCCATGCGCCGGGCATACTGGCGGGGCAGCTCAGTGCGATGAGGTGTCTCGTCAATATCCGCCGGGCAGATGCGATCCGGCGCCAGTCCGATCTGGCTCAGCAGTTCGACCCGGCGTGGAGAGGCAGAGGCCAGAACCAGCAGGGGGCGCGGCCCCACGTTGTCCGTGCAGGCGGAGGCTGCCGTAGCGGCGTCCGGGCTGGAGGCAGGCACGGTGTTACTTGAAGCGGAAGGTGATACGGCCTTTGGTCAGGTCGTAGGGGGTCATTTCCACGTTTACTCTGTCCCCGGCCAGAACACGGATACGGTTCTTGCGCATTTTGCCACTGGTATGGGCCAGAATGACATGTTCGTTGTCGAGCTTGACGCGGAACATGGCGTTAGGCAGCAGTTCGGTGACTGTGCCGCTGAATTCGATCATGTCTTCTTTAGACATTGCATCCTTCGTTTGTTCGGGACTGAGAGAGGTTTGGTGAGCAGGTATGGTGGAGGGGGGCAGCGGGGTCAAGCATTAGCTGTGTTGCCGCTGCCCTGATGCTCAGGTGTTAGGGGTGTTGCGCGCCAGCGCATCCAGCCGGGCGGAGACACTCAGCGCATGTGCTTCCAGCCCTTCGGCATCGGCCAGAGCCACGGCGGCGGGGCCGATGCGGCGCAGGGCATCCGGCCCGCCGGACAGGAAGGTGGTGCGCTTCATGAAGTCGAACACCGCAAGCCCTGAGGCGAAGCGCGCCGTGCGCGAGGTGGGCAGCACATGGTTGGGGCCGCCCACGTAGTCGCCCACAGCTTCCGGGCAGAAACGCCCAAGGAAAACCGCGCCTGCATGGCGTACCAACGGCAGCAGGGCCTCGGGGTCGTCCACCATCAGCTCAAGGTGTTCGGGGGCCAGACGGTTGGCTAGTTCCACCGCTTCGTTGAAATCGCGTGCGATCAGCACGGCCCCATTGTCGCGCCAGCTCGCCCCGGCAATAGCCTTGCGGGTCAGCACATTCAGTTCGGCTTCCACGGCCTGCGTCACGGCATCGGCAAAGGCGGTGTCGGGGGTGATCAGCGTGGACTGAGCCAGTTCATCATGCTCCGCCTGTGCCAGCAGATCGAGGGCGATCACGCGCGGATCAGAACCCGAATCGGCAATGACCACCACGTCGGAGGGGCCGGCTATGCTGTCGATCCCCACATGGCCGAACACTTGCCGCTTGGCTTCGGCCACGTAGGCGTTGCCGGGGCCGACAATCCGGTCAACCGGACGGATCGTGTCTGTGCCGTAGGCCATGGCGGCCACAGCCTGCGCGCCGCCAACACGGTAGATTTCGGTCACACCGGCGCAGTGAGCGGCCGCGAGCACCAGCGGGTTGATAACGCCATCGGGCGTGGGCACGCACATGGCCAGCCGCTTGACCCCGGCGACCCGTGCAGGGATGGCGTTCATCAGCACGGATGACGGATAGGCCGCCTTGCCGCCGGGCACATACAGCCCTGCTGCATCAAGCGGAATCCAGCGCAGACCCAGCGTCATGCCTACATCGTCGGTGTAACGCAGGTCTTGCGGCATCTGGGCGCGGTGGAAGGCTTCGATACGCGCTGCGGCCAGTTCCAGCGCATCGAGCAGGGCAGGGGCTACCTGCGCCCGTGCCGCCTCGACTTCCTCCGCGGTGAAAGCCAGTTTTTCCGGGGTGACAGCCAGACGGTCAAAACGCTCGGTCAGGGCGCACAGGGCCGTATCACCCTCGCGGCGCACATGGTCGAGAATATCCGCAACAGGGCGGGCAACTTCCTGCTGGCCCTGTTCGCGCCCGCTCAGCAGGCTGGCAAAGGCGGATTCAAAATCAGCGTCACGCGTATCAAGCCGTTTCATGCTCTGTGCCCTGTTTTATACGGTGTCTGCGGCGGGGGCCATGGCCAGAGCCGCACGGAAGCGCGCGATCACATCGGCGATCTGTTCGGGGCGGGTTTTAAGAGCCGTCCGGTTGACGATCAGCCGACTGGTGACCTGCGAAATGGTTTCGACCTCTTTCAGGCCGTTGGCGCGCAGGGTTGAACCTGTATCCACCAGATCGACAATCAGGCGCGACAGGCCCAGCATGGGGGCCAGTTCCATGGCCCCGTGCAGATGCACGATAGAGGCGTTGATCCCGCGCGCGGCAAAGAAGCGGCGCGTAATGGCCGGGTATTTTGTCGCAACCCGTACGTCAGACCAGCGCGCCCATTCCTGCGGATCGTGCGGCAGATCGGCAGGCTGCGCCACGGAAATGCGGCACGCCCCGATACCGAGGTCCAGAGGCGCGTAGATTTCAGGGTAGTCGAATTCCGCCAGCACATCCGCGCCGCAGATACCAACCTGCGCCCCGCCCGAGGCGACAAAGGTTGCCACGTCGAAAGAGCGTACGCGCACCACGTCCACCATGGGGTCCTGCGTGGAAAAGCGTAGCTTGCGGCTGTCGCCTTCAAGGCATTCCCGCGCGGGGGCCATGCCCGTATGGCTGATCAGCGGCGCCACAGCCTTGAGGATACGGCCTTTGGGCAGGGCCAGTACCAGCCGTTCATCACGCCCGGTTCCGTGCTGCGCCATGCCGGGCAGGTCTTCGGTCGGGCGGTCTGCGAAAGGCTTGGTCATGAAAACTCCGGTGGGCACGGTAGCGGACGCAACGGTCCATGGTCAGGGGCGTCTGGACAGGGGTGTCTGAACGCAAGGGGTGCTCTGTAGCACAGGGTACGCCGGAAGAAAAACCGGGCCGGATGCGAACATTTCCAGAGGGTAGGGCGGCGTGCCTGCGTTCCGGGTATAAAAAACGGGCCAGAGCATGTGCCCTGGCCCGTTTTTGCTGCCTTGCTTCCCTCCGGCGGCCATGGCGCGCCGGAGGAAGGCTGGTGCTACGCTAGCGCTTCCACCACCCTGTGCGACGACGCGCGGCAGGGGGGCTGTTTTCGATCATGATCGGCTGCACCAGCGGTTCGGCCTTGGCCTCATCGGTTTCGGCTGCCGGGGCTTCTGTCTTGGTTTGCGTTACCGTTTCAGCTTCCTGAGCCTGTGTGGCGGCCGCACTCTTGCGGGCGCGGCGGCGAGGGGCCTTGGGGGCCTGCGCTTCCGTGCCTTCATCCGCTGGCGCTGTTTCGACAACCGCTTCTACCTCGGCCTTGGCCGTGCTTTTGCGGGTGGTACGGCGGCGGGTGGGCTTTGCCTCCGTGGTGTCGGCTTCGGAGGCCTGCACGGTTTCATCCGTGCTGGTCTTCGCAGTGGAGCGACGGCGCGGGCGGCGGGCAGGTTTGGCTTCTGCTGCCTCGGCAACAGGTGCCGGGGCTTCCGCTTCTGCGGGAGGTAGGGCTTCTTCCAGAACCGGGGTTACGGACTGAACCGGCGTTTCCGCCCTGTGGGCAGGGTGCGACTGGCGCGGGGTAGTGATGTGCTGCTGCACGCTATTTTCGAGCAGTTCGAAAATATCAGGCGCACCGCCAAACGGATTGGCCGGAGTCGGGCCATTCCAGACTGGCCGACGCGGCTGCGGGGCTGCGCCTTCCTCAATCGTGATGGTCTGGGCTGAGGACTGCTGCTCGTTCTCGTCGCGGCGCACGCGGGTATGGCGTGTGCGGCGGCGGCCGGGCACCAGATTGGCAGCGGCGCCGTTCGTCACTTCAGCCGTGGTGCGAGGGGCTGCGGTTTCATGGCCAGGGGCAATACCCTGTCCTTCATCCGCGTCTTCCTCGGTGTCGGCGTCCGCGCCTTGCATGGTCTCGGACTGGTTGCCAGCCTGAGCGTTCTCACCCGCTCCGCTACGACGGCGACGACGGCGGCGGCGGCGACGACGCGGTTCGTCCTCGCCCTGCGTACCAGCTTCGCCCTGCACGGTGGCTTCGGATTCATTCCGTTGCGGCTGCTGTGCCTGCACTTTGGGCTGAGCGGCTTGTGCTGTGGGCAGGCTGTCTTCCTCAGCAGGTTCGTCCACAACGACATTTTCAACCGGAGCAAGCTGAGGTGCATGGACTGCAACCGGGTGGCGGGCGCTCTGGCGGCGTTCGATGCGGATTTCCGGCACCGGCAGCGTTGCATCGGGCGAGAACAGCACTTCCATCTGGTGGCGCTGTTCGATCTGGCCCAGCCAGTCCCGCTTGTTGTTCAGAATATAGAAGGCGATATCCGCTGCGACATGCACCGTAATGGCCGAAGACCGGCGGCGTGCGCCTTCTTCTTCCACCGAGCGGAGCACATGCAGGGCGGAGCTTTCCACGCTGCGGGTCACGCCTGTGCCGTTGCAGTGCGGGCAGGGCACAAAAGCCGCTTCCGCTACTGAGGGACGCAGCCGCTGACGCGACATTTCCAGCAGCCCGAAATGCGAGATGGAGCCGATCTGGATACGCGCGCGGTCGTTTCGCAGGGCATCCTTCAGGCGGCGCTCGATCATGGTGTTGTGGCGGCGGGACTCCATGTCGATGAAGTCGATGACAATCAGCCCCGCGAGGTCACGCAGGCGGAGCTGGCGCGCCACCTCATCAGCCGCTTCCTGATTGGTGCGGAAGGCGGTTTCCTCGATGTTGCGCTGGCTTGTGGCCTTGCCCGAGTTCACGTCAATGGCAACCAGTGCTTCGGTCTGGTTGATAACGAGATACCCACCCGAGCGCAGCGGCACCACGGGCGAGAACATGGCGTCCAGATGCCCTTCCACCTGATAGTGGGTGAACAGGGGCTGGTTTTCCTTGTTCCACAGCCGCACTTTTTCCGCGTGCTGGGGCATGAGCATACGCATGAAGTCGCGAGCGGCTTTCCAGCCGCTTTCGCCGTCCACCACGATCTCGCTGACATCACGCGTGTACACATCGCGGATGGCGCGTTTGACCAGGCTGGCTTCTTCATAAATCAGGGCCGGAGCCATGGAGCGCAGTGTGTGGTCGCGAATGTCGTCCCACAGGTGCAGCAGGTATTCGCAGTCGCGGGTAATTTCCGGGCCTGGGCGCTGTGCGCCTGCGGTGCGGACAATCATGGCCATGCCGCGGGGCAGGTTCAGCCCACTGATAATATCGCGCAGGCGCTTGCGGTCGGGCACGGAGGTAATCTTGCGCGACACGCCGCCGCCACGCAGGGCGTTGGGCATCAGTACACAGTAACGACCGGCCAGAGAGACATAGGTGGTCAGCGCCGCGCCTTTGTTGCCGCGCTCTTCCTTGACCACCTGCACCAGCATGACCTGACGGCGGCGGATGACTTCCTGAATGCGGTAATTGCGCAGGAAACGGGCAATGCGCTTCTGGATCAGCGCTTCCTCACCAGTGTCGGTTTCACCGCTCACATATTCCGGGGCGTCGGCCTGTTCCGAGGGGGCGCTGTCTTCGCCTTCCTCACCGGCTTCGGTGTCCTCGGCGGATGTCGCGGGGGCCTCAGCTTCCTCGTCCTCATCCTCGGCGTTCTGGAGCAGGGTTTCTTCTTCAGCCTGAAGGGCCAGAAGCTGCTCGCGATCCGCTACGGGAATCTGGTAGTAATCCGGATGGATTTCGCTGAAAGCCAGAAAGCCGTGCCGGTTGCCGCCGTATTCCACAAAGGCAGCCTGCAGGCTGGGTTCAACCCGGATAACACGTGCTAGGTAGATGTTTCCTTTAAGCTGCTTTTTGGCAGCTGATTCAACATCGTAATCCTCAAGTCTGTTTCCATCCATCACGACCACGCGCGTTTCTTCCGCGTGTGTCGCGTCGATAAGCATCCGCTTTGACATAAAAAAAACAACTCCGGTGCGCCGGTGGCCAGCCCGTGCCGCGCGGCTGCCACAAGGGCATGGCGTGGCGCGGGGGCGCTTCCTGCGGGTAAAAAGAGGCATGAACTGGAACAGGGATAGCGCTTACGCCCCAACCGACCGGAAGCCACGGCACGGCACCAGCCAGGGGACATGCCACCTGCGGTCTATCCGTCGTGTTCAGGGCGTTGAAACGGGCGATTGTCACATATCCTTGGTTGTGTGCAACGGCTTCTGATGCGTCATACCGGGCCACCCTCACACCGGGCGGCCTGCGGCCGATGCAGGCCAGAAACAGGAACATAGTCTGCACGGCGGGCATTAAAGCCCTTTTTCCATGCACAATAAGCATGACGCAAATGCAGGCTGTCTGCAAGACATTCATGTGACAGCTATATGACAGTGTCTGGCAGAGGTGGAGGTGGCTCGCCATGCTGCGTGATCGTGTGTGGCGTTTTGTTCCACATGATTTTTTGGCGTATAGTATCTATTAGTAATGCACCACTCCATGCAGGCACATATGCTGTCAGGGAGATCTGATGACGCGGAATGGCGGAAAAAATGCTGGTGTAATGCGGCCTTCCTCTGAGGAAAGGCTTCTTCACGCGGCAGGCGCTTCCGGGCTTTTGTTGCCGAGGCGTCTCGTTCTGGGTGGCGCTGCCATGATGGCTGCCGCGCCGTGGGCGGGCGCTCTGGCGCGAACCGGGCATCACGCGGCAAAGCTCGGTGCGCCTGCGGTTATTGGGGGTGCGGAACCGCCCAAGCCCCTGATCATGCTGGACCCCGGGCATGGTGGTAAGGATCCGGGGGCTATTGGCCTGTCCGGTACCTATGAAAAACACGTAGCGGAGGCTGCCGGGCAGGAATTGCGGCGTCAGTTGCTGGCAACCGGACGCTATCGTGTTGCCATGACGCGGAGCAGTGATCGCTTTATTCCGCTAGCGGGGCGGGTTGAGCTGGCGCAGCAGCATGGCGCGTCCCTGTTTTTGTCCATGCACGCGGATGCCCTGCATGACCCTTCTGTGCGTGGGGCAAGTGTCTATACGCACGCCCACGGCGCGTCTGACAGTCAGACCGCCGATCTGGCACGAACGGAAAACAGCGCGGATCGCTATGGCGGCCCGCTTGTGCATGGAGCCTCCCCCGAGGTGCAGCAGATTTTGGCCAGTCTGGTCACGGAGGAAACGCGCACGGGCTCGGCGCATATGGCACAGGCCGTGGTGTCTTCTTTCAGTTCACGTGTGCTGCTGCTGACGCACCCACATCGACATGCGGCTTTTGCGGTTCTGAAATCGGCGCAGATTCCATCCGTGCTGGTGGAGATGGGATTTATGTCCAACAGGCTGGATGAGGCCGCTCTCAAGCAGGCAGGGCACAGGGCCATGGTAGCGGGCGCATTGTGCGATGCGGTCAACCGTTACTTCGCCGCAGCGGGCGTCGGGTTGGCCGGATAGGCTGTTTTATTTTTGGGGAGCGTATGGTGCCCAGAAG
>NZ_BJMV01000007.1 GCF_006539345.1 Acetobacter peroxydans | reverse complement strand
AACACCCCATGTAATGGTGGATCGGCTGCCCCTTGAACGAAAACCGCGAGGTGCCGTCCGGCATCAGCCCCTTGCCCTGTGTCGCGCGGATCGCCGTGCACAGGTTCGTCTTGCGCGACAGGCACGATTTGCACTCGCGGCACTCGGGCGTATACAGCGGAATCACGTGGTCGCCAGGACGCAGGTGCTGCACGCCAGCACCAACCTCAACAACAACACCTGCCCCTTCATGCCCCAAAATCGCAGGAAACAGGCCCTCAGGGTCCGCTCCAGACAGCGTATACTTGTCCGTGTGGCACAGCCCCGTCGCCTTCACCTCAACCAGAACCTCACCCGCGCGCGGGCCTTCCAGTTGAACACGCTCAATCTCCAGCGGACGACCCGCCTCAAATGCTACCGCAGCCCTTACGTCCATTCTTCTGCACTCCCGCTTCATGCACCACAGGGCCAGCGAAAACCGCCCATATTCATACCGTTCCGTACTATAGGCCGCCCCTCGTGCAAAGGGCAGCGGGAGCGGCGGAAGGTGCCATGCCCTCACACCAGAGTGATCGGGCCTGCGGGTAACCACGCACACAGGCTCTGAGAGACAAGCCGCAGAATAGGTGGCATATGGCCGTAAATCCATATATTTTTGATATGGGTTGTCCGTCATTCATATATTGGACATTTGCCAGAGGCGGGTTTTTACAATGAGCGCAATCGCTATCCTGCGTCTCATTGGAGTATTCCGACCGTGACCTATACTGTTGGCATGTATCTTGCAGAACGCCTTGTACAGATCGGGCTGAAGCATCACTTCGCCGTGGCGGGCGACTACAATCTCGTTCTTCTGGATCAGTTGCTCCTCAACAAGGACATGAAACAGATCTATTGCTGCAATGAGTTGAACTGTGGCTTCAGCGCGGAAGGCTACGCCCGTTCTAACGGGGCTGCGGCAGCGGTTGTCACCTTCAGCGTTGGCGCCATTTCCGCCATGAACGCCCTCGGCGGCGCCTATGCCGAAAACCTGCCGGTTATCCTGATTTCCGGCGCGCCCAACAGCAATGATCAGGGCACAGGTCATATCCTGCATCACACAATCGGCAAGACGGATTACAGCTACCAGCTTGAAATGGCCCGTCAGGTCACCTGTGCCGCCGAAAGCATTACCGACGCTCACTCCGCCCCGGCCAAGATTGACCACGTCATTCGCACGGCGCTGCGCGAGCGTAAGCCGGCCTATCTGGACATCGCGTGCAACATTGCCTCCGAGCCCTGCGTGCGGCCTGGCCCTGTCAGCAGCCTGCTGTCCGAGCCTGAAATCGACCACACGAGCCTGAAGGCCGCAGTGGACGCCACGGTTGCCTTGCTGGAAAAATCGGCCAGCCCCGTCATGCTGCTGGGCAGCAAGCTGCGGGCCGCCAACGCACTGGCCGCAACCGAAACGCTGGCAGACAAGCTGCAATGCGCGGTGACCATCATGGCGGCCGCGAAAGGCTTTTTCCCCGAAGACCACGCGGGTTTCCGCGGCCTGTACTGGGGCGAAGTCTCGAACCCCGGCGTGCAGGAACTGGTGGAGACCTCCGACGCACTGCTGTGCATCGCCCCCGTATTCAACGACTATTCAACAGTCGGCTGGTCGGCATGGCCCAAGGGCCCCAATGTGATTCTGGCTGAGCCCGACCGCGTAACGGTCGATGGCCGCGCCTATGACGGCTTTACCCTGCGCGCCTTCCTGCAGGCTCTGGCGGAAAAAGCCCCCGCGCGCCCGGCCTCCGCACAGAAAAGCAGCGTCCCGACGTGCTCGCTCACCGCGACATCCGATGAAGCCGGTCTGACGAATGACGAAATCGTCCGTCATATCAACGCCCTGCTGACATCAAACACGACGCTGGTGGCAGAAACCGGCGATTCATGGTTCAATGCCATGCGCATGACCCTGCCGCGCGGTGCGCGCGTGGAACTGGAAATGCAGTGGGGCCATATCGGCTGGTCCGTGCCCTCCGCCTTCGGCAATGCCATGGGCTCGCAGGACCGCCAGCATGTGGTGATGGTAGGCGATGGCTCCTTCCAGCTTACCGCGCAGGAAGTGGCTCAGATGGTGCGCTACGAACTGCCCGTCATTATCTTTCTGATCAACAACCGTGGCTATGTCATTGAAATCGCCATTCATGACGGCCCGTACAACTATATCAAGAACTGGGATTACGCCGGCCTGATGGAAGTCTTCAACGCCGGAGAAGGCCATGGACTTGGCCTGAAAGCCACCACCCCGAAGGAACTGACAGAAGCCATCGCCAGGGCAAAAGCCAATACCCGCGGCCCGACGCTGATCGAATGCCAGATCGACCGCACGGACTGCACGGATATGCTGGTTCAATGGGGCCGCAAGGTTGCCTCAACCAACGCGCGCAAGACCACTCTGGCCTGAAAGCCCGCGGGTGTGCTCCCGGCACGCCCGAACCGGGAAACCGGCTGACACACACAAAGACCCATCCTGCACAAACAGGATGGGTCTTTTTTTGCATAAGTCGTGCGCCGGAAAAGCCCTGCTCACGCCTGCGCAGGGCCTTGGCTGTTAGCGCATGGAGCCTGCGACAATGGCGGAAATAATGCCCGTCGCCACCGCTGTCAGCAGGAACTGGTTACCTGCCTGCACCCAGCGATATCCGTACGGAGGCGCATAGAGCCCCGGATAGGCACGCCAGTCGTTCACCCAGGGCGCTCCGCCCCAGTAACGATCACCGCGCCGCCATGTCATGGGGCCGGGACCACCGGGCGGCGGCCCACCCCAATGACCATGGCCATGGTAACCGCCACCGGGAGGATAGCCGCCCCGGTGATCATCTCCGTGGCCACCGCCGTGCCACCCCGGACCGCCGGGCCCGCCGGGGCCCCTGGGGCCGCCCATCTGGTGATCACCGCCCGGCCCGCCTCCGGGACCGCCCCAGCCGGGGCCTGCAAATGCGCTGACTGGCGCCGCCCCAAGGCACGCGACCAAAACCCACGCAACGGCTTTCGTCTTCATATGAACTCCTCCATCGCGGCCGCACACATTCGTTATGTCCAGGCCGCCCGTTCTTTATTCATATAGGCCAGAACCGGTGGCGAAAATACGGCTCAGGTTGAACCAGCAACGGCCGCCTCGCGCCCTTCACTTCACGTTGAACATGCTCACAAGACGGTAAGGCTGGTCCGCAAGCCCCTAAACTCCTCGCTCTCCCATTCATCAGGCTGTAGTGTGTTTCTGCATGACGGAACAAAACAGAACCTCAAGCGACAGAAAGTATGGAGCAAATGGACGCACTGTTTGAAAGTGAATATTGGAAAACTGGCATCATCTGGCTAGTCATGCTTCTTGTCGGCGTTGTGATTGTCCTGACCTGCGTGAAAGGCTGGAGCGTCTGGCGGGAACGATTTGGCGTGGCACCACGGAAAATAGACAAAGACCGCCGCTAGACAAACGCCCCGCTTCTTCCGCGTTGCCTTCCGCTGTATAGGCTTGCCCGGCGGAAGGGCATTGTGGGCAGACATGTCTCGCCTCACTCCCCCTCCGCCAGCAGAAAACAGAGATTGAGTCGTCGGTCAGGAACCTACGCGGGCTCACCTTCTTTCACCGCAGGCTTCTTCCTGCCCTTCACGGGGATTTCTCCAACCCGTGCCGTAAATACATTCAGAAGACTGCTGTCTATGTCAGTCAGGGAGTTTGTGAGTATTTCGCCACCGAAATCAGGACCAAAATCGAATTTGTATTTTACGTCCTTACTTTCGTATAAGTCGAACAACCTACCAACTCTTTCCTTACCAAAAAAGACAACAAACTTTCCTTTATAATCCCTGTACTCGATTAGATCGATAGCATTGAATAGATCGTCCGTCCTTGAAAGAAACGCCAATCTTTTCTTAATATATTCAAAAACAGCCAGTTCTGTCTCTGATGGAACAATATCAGGCTCTTTGTTTTCATCGTCATCTGTTTTAGTAGACTCTGTCGTCTGAACCTGCTTGTCTTGGTCCTTATCTTTCTGAGACAGATCAAGACGCTGAAGTATTCTTAGATTGACGAATTCCCCGAACGCACTTTTAGTCAGATCGATATAATCCACCATAGCCTTAGCCCTGACATGGCTTAATCCGATGTTTTGTAGCAGCAACCGCACGAATGCATCGCTGGGCGCTTGGGATAATTCCTCTATTTGCTGAACCAGACTCTGGAATATGAGCTTCCTCTTGGCTTCAGCCCCGATATTCTCGGGGTCGAAGTTCGATTTTTGCAAACTCCTGAGGCCATCAACAACAGAGTCCTCAATCTTGCCCTTGGCGACGTCGTGCAGATCGAACGACAGGAACGCAGTTGAATCCATCATATTCGGTTCATCTGAATCGGCATAGAATTCATAGACCATGCCGTCTGTGATCACGCCCATTTTAACCGTTGGGGCTGCATTGAAATACGATCGCAGTTGCCCCCGATCATCCTTCAGAGTGGCACCAAGAGCCTTGCACTCAATGGCGATGACGGGCTCCCTGTTCTTCAGAATAGCAAAATCAACTCGGTTTTTATATTTGTCTGAGAAATCGGCATTATGCTCAGGACAAACCTCATCTGGATTCATTGTGTCGTAGCCAAGAAAATTCACCAGAGGCAAAACAAGAAAAAGCTTGGTGGCCTCTTCATTTGTGCACCGTGGAGCGACCGAAATCATACGGTCAGAAAAAGCTTTAAATTTTTGGCGAAAATCATCTGACATAAGTCGATTCCCATAATTTTTTAGAAAAACTATGGAATCTGGCTTACCGTACGTTTTGTTTCGATAATACTATCAAAATGATCGTAGGCGATCACTTCTGGCAAAGAAGGATAAAGTGAAGGCCATCGCAAGAATCGTCACGCGATACGCCAAGAAAATGCCCGATGCCTACAGGGAGGAAATTCGAACCTGGCAGCGCCCAAGAAGCAGAGCGGATTTGGCACGGACACAGGTTCCAAGGAACGGAATTAATGCCGTTCGTCGCCATTTAAGAAGTGTATTTTTTAAGCGTGAGACATGGCGGAACCGCAGATTTCTGCGGCCAGGAATGGTGGGCGCAACAGGGATTGAACCTGTGACCCCTACCATGTCAAGGTAGTGCTCTACCGCTGAGCTATGCGCCCATTCCTGTGGTGTGAGGCCTTGTATCCCGCTTGCGCTGGCAGCGCAAGCCCACAATAAAGGGGGGAGATGAAAAATTTTGTTCACTCCGTCCTGTCCCGCGGAATCCGTGCCTCTCTGCTGGCTATCCAGCCGCAGGAAAGTACTTCTGACTTCGCAGCAGACCCACAGGCGCCGCCCCCCGTCATCGTCGAGGAGGGCAGCATTGCGAGCCCCATCGTGCTGGCGGCCCCCCATGCGGGACGCTACTATCCAGACTGGTTTGTAGAAGCAGCGCGCCAGCCGCTGGACGACCTGCGCAGCGGCGAGGACAGCTTTACCGAACTGCTCGCGCAGCCTGCCCACAGCCTCGGGCCGCCCCTTGTGCGCGCCACATTCCCGCGCGTTCTGTGCGATCCTAACCGAGCCGCGTGGGATCTGGACCCGCGCATGTTCCACGGCCCCATTCCCCCTTTCATACGGCCGACAGAGCGCGGACTGTCCGGGCTTGGCTCCATTCCACGCATTACCGGGAATTATCGCGCCATTTACCGCTCCCGCCTGCCGTTCAGCGAGGCCGCACGGCGCATCGCCACGTACTGGATGCCCTATCACACGACTCTTGCCAGGCTTTTGCAGCACACCCATCAACAGCATGGGCAGTGCCTGCTGCTGGATCTGCATTCCATGCCCGACGCAGCCGAGAGCAACATGGTCGATTTTGTGCTGGGCGACAGGCACGGCACGGCCTGCGCCCGGCACATTACGGACCGGGCCGAACAAACCCTGCGCGCTCTTGGCTACAGCACCGCACGCAACACGCCTTATGCGGGCGCCTACATTACCCAGCAGTACGGGCACCCGTCCAAAAACTGCCACGCCCTGCAGATCGAGATGCGACGCAGCCTGTACATGACCGAAAAGACCCGTACCCCGCATGAGGGCTTTCAGCCTCTGGCACAGGACCTTGCCGTTCTTATCGGCAGTCTACTGGAGCATATGGGCTGAAAACACCGGCCTCCGACATATGTAAAAAAAGATATTGAAACAGAAGGGCCAAGCCCTCATCTCATGCTGCAAAATGGGGCGCGGCGGAAACCCTCAGGCCACGCTCACGCCGAACCACGACAGAGGAAACAGGATATGACCGACAGCACAAGCGCCACGCAAACGGGAAGCGAAACAAAGGAATTCAGCGCCGAAGTCGGACGCCTGCTCGATCTGGTCGTTCATGCGCTGTACTCCGAACGGGAAATCTTCCTGCGCGAACTGGTGGCCAACGCGGCGGACGCCACGGACCGCCGCCGCTTCGAGGCCCTGACGGACGGTGCGCGCGCTCTCCCTGAAGGGGCGAAAATCCGTATCAACCCGGACAAGGATGCCCGCCTGCTGACCATCAGCGACGACGGCGCAGGCATGAGTCGCGAGGAACTGGTGTCCAACCTTGGCACCATAGCGCGCTCCGGCACACGCGCCTTTGGCCAGCAGCTTGAAAACGCCAAACCCGAAGACCGCCCCAGCCTGATCGGGCAGTTTGGCGTCGGCTTTTACGCGGCCTTCATGGTAGCGGACAGGGTTGAGGTCGTCTCCCGCCGGGCCGGTGCGGAAGAAGCCTGGCGCTGGTCATCGGACGGGCGTGGTTCCTACACGATCGAGCCTGCCAGCCGTGAGACGGCAGGCACCGACATCACACTCCACATCAAGACCGATGCTGATGAGTTTCTCGATACCTACCGGCTGCAATCCATCATCCGCAAATGGTCCGACCATATCGCCTGGCCCGTCACCATCCTTCAGGATGGCAAGGAAGAAGCCGCCAACGAAGGCACGGCCCTGTGGCGCAAGCCCCGCTCCGAGGTCACGACCGAGCAGCTTGAGGAATTCTATCGTCATCTGACCCACAAGTTTGACACCCCGTGGGAGACGCTGCACTGGCGCGCCGAAGGCACCATGGAATTTTCGGCCCTGCTGTTCATTCCGTCTTCCCGCCCGTTCGAGTTTGGCGAGCAGACGCGCGAAAGCCGTATCCGCCTGCATGTGCGCCGGATGTTCATTACCGACGAGGCGGAAATCCTGCCGTCCTGGTTGCGCTTCGTGCAGGGCGTTGTGGATACGGAAGACCTGCCGCTGAACGTCTCGCGCGAGATGCTTCAGGCTACGCCGGTTCTCGCCCGTATCCGCAAGGCCGTGACCGGCAAGGTGCTCGCGGCCCTCAAGACCCGCCTTGAAGATGCGCAGGCCTACGCCGCGTTCTGGGACAATTTCGGCCCGATCCTGAAGGAAGGCATGTGGGATGACCCGACCTACCGCACCGAAGTCGCGGGGCTGAGCCGCTTCCGCTCCAGTGCCGTGGACGGACTGACCGGTCTTGCCGACTATATCAGCCGCATGAAGCCCGAGCAGGACGCCATCTACTACGTCACGGGTGACAACGCGGACGTTCTGGCGGCCTCGCCCCAGATCGAAGGCTTCAAGGCACGCGGAATCGAAGTGCTGCTGCTGTCCGACGCGGTGGACTCCTTCTGGCCGGAACGGCTTGGCACCTACGAGGGCAAGACCCTGCGCAATGTGGCGCAGGGCCTGAACGATCTGGACAAATTTGCCCCCGATACGGAAACCGCTGCCCAGAAGGCGGACATGGAGACGGTGCTGCCCGCCCTCAAAACCGCACTGGAAAACGAGGTCACGGACGTGCGTGCGACCGACCGCCTCGTCTCCAGCGCCATGGTGCTGAGTGCGCCCGAAGGCGGGCCGGACCTGCAGCTGCGCAAGCTCATGCAGCGTAGCGGGCAGGCCATGCCGGAAGCCAAGCCGGTGCTGGAACTCAATCCCGCCCACCCGCTGGCCCATATGCTGGCCGCCCGCTTGCAGGCGGGGGAAGACATTGCCCCGCTGGCCCATATCCTGCTGGATGTCGCCAGCATCCAGAACGGTGACAGCCCGAAGGACGTCAACGCGTTCGCGGGCAGGATCATGGATTATCTGGCAGCCGCGCCGGCCACTGCTGGCTGATCAGGCGGCCGTTTTACGCAAGGCGGGTTCGGCGTTCAGGCCGGGCCCGCCTTTTCCTGTTGCTTGACCTCGCGCCACAGGGCGTCGAGCCTCTGCACGTCCTGCTCGGCCATGGACAGGCCCTGCGCCGTCAGGCGGGCCTCTACCGCTTCAAACCTCCGGGTGAACTTGTCGCAGGCCTGCCTCAGGCATGCTTCCGGGTCCAGCTTCAGCCGACGCGCAAGGCTGGCAACGGCAAACAGGATATCGCCTAGTTCATCCTGCATCCGGGCCTGATCCCCGTCCGCCATCTCCACGGCAAATTCCTCAACCTCCTCGCGTACCTTGTCCAGCACCCCGCGCTCGTCCGGCCAGTCAAAGCCGACGCGCGCCGCGCGGGACGCCAGTTTGGAGGCCCGCAGCAAGGCAGGCAGGGCGGGCGGCACACCCGCCAGAGCCCCCTGTACGCCTTCCCCGGCGGCCAGACGTTCACGCTCCTTCAACTGCTCCCACTGGGCAGGCACCCCGGCCCCCGCCGGAGCGGGTGCGGTCTGCTGCGCGGGCTGGGCCAGCACATCGGGGCCAAAGGTGACATGTGGGTGACGCCGGATCATTTTTTCCGTCACCATCCGCGCGACGGTAGCAAAGTCGAACAGCCCCTGCTCGCGGGCAAGCTGGGCCTGATACACGACCTGCAGGAGCAGGTCGCCCAGTTCATCGGGGAAGGCGCGCCAGTCCTGCTTCTGGACGGTGTCCATAACCTCGTAGGCTTCCTCGATGGCATACGGCGCGATGGTTTCGAATGTCTGCTCCCTGTCCCACGGGCAGCCTTCCTCCGGGTCGCGCAGGCGGGCCATCAGCGCAAGCAGCCGGGCAAGCTGGTGTTCCGCCTCAGCCATGCCCGAAGAAGAAAAATCCGTCATGCCGCCTGCATCCATCCTGTTCTGCCAGCCCTGCCACATGCGGGCTTTATCGCGGGCGTATTGTGCCATAAAACGCTCTTACGTCCATGCACCCCGCTCACGCGCCCCCACCGGCCGCGCCGGGCTGGCACGCAGGCGCAACGCGGAGAATCAGAATGGCGCAGCAACCAGTCGTATTCATTGATGGCGAGGCAGGCACAACGGGGCTTGGTATCCGCGAACGCCTGAGCGCCCTGCCGGTGCGCCTGCATTCCATCGACCCGGCCCTGCGCAAGGACCGCGATGCGCGCAAGGCCGCCATGGCCGAGGCCGATCTGGTGGTACTCTGCCTGCCCGACGCCGCCTCCCGCGAAGCCGAGGCCATGGCGGTGGAACTGGGAGCAGACGCGCCGCGCCTGCTTGACGCCAGCACGGCGTTCAGAACCGACCCCACATGGGTCTATGGTTTTCCTGAACTCTCGCCCGAGCAGGCCAATGCCATCTCCTCGGCTCCGCGTGTTTCCAACCCCGGCTGTTACCCCACGGGCGCCATTGGCCTGCTCCGTCCGCTGATTCAGGCTGGCGTGCTGCCCGCGCATTACCCTGTCTGCATCAATGCCGTCAGCGGGTACAGCGGCGGCGGGCGGCAGATGATCGAAGCCCATGAGCGCGATGGCGGCCCGGCTTTCGAGCTTTACGGGCTGACGCTGGAGCACAAGCACGTGCCGGAAATCCATACCCATGCGGGGCTTACGGCACGGCCGCTGTTCGTACCGTCGGTCGGACATTTCGCGCAAGGCATGATCGTCTCCATTCCGCTGCACCTGTCCATGCTGGAAGGTGCGCCCACCGCGGCCGACCTGCACGACATTCTGGCCCGGCATTATGCGGGGCAGGATCATGTGCGGGTGGTAACGGCCGATAACGCACTTTCCGCCGAAGCTCTCGCCCATAGCGACATTATGGAACTACGCGTGCATGGCACCCCCCACACCCGCCATGCCCTACTGACGGCACGGCTGGATAATCTGGGCAAGGGCGCGTCCGGAGCGGCGTTGCAGAATATCCGGCTCATGCTGGGGCTTTCGTAAGCAAGCCGCCGGGGCTGGTTTTAAAACAGAAAAGGTCTGACAGACATGACACAACGTGTAGCGCTCGTGACCGGTGGCAGCCGTGGGATTGGCGCGGCCATTGCCGAACGCCTGGCCTCAGACGGCTATGACATCGCCCTTTCCTACGCCAGCAATGCTGCGGCAGCCGAACAGATCGCTGAAAAAATCCGTGGAATGGGCCGCAAGGCCCTGACCATCAAGGCCAACGGCGCCTCGGTGGAAGGCAATCGCGAAGTCATTGGCGAGACCATGGTGGTTTTCGGCCGGATCGACGCGCTGGTGTGCAACGCGGGCACGTTCTTTTCCGGCCCGATCAACGAAATGAGCGTCAGCCAGATTGAGCATATCCTCAACCTGAACGTGCGCGCCGCCATGGTGGAAACCATGGAAGCCACCAAGCACATGACCAGGGGCGGGCGGATTATCTATATCGGTTCCGCCTTTGGCGCGCGCGCGCCGTTCCCCGGTATTTCGCTGTATGCGGCCACCAAGGCGGCGCTGCGCGGTTTCGCCAAGGGCGTCGCGCGTGACCTTGGCCCGCGCGGCATTACCGCCAATGTGGTGGAACCCGGCCCGATCGACACCGACCTGAACCCCGACAGCGGCGAAGTGGCCGCGCTGATCCGTAGCTTTGTTGCAACCGGCGCGTACGGCAAGGCGCGTGACATTGCCGATATGGTGTCGTTCCTGGCCAGCCCGCAGGCCGGTTACGTAACGGGAGCCGCCCTACCGGTCGATGGCGGTCTGGAAGCCTGATCGCGCCTGCCCCTGTCCTTTCTACAGGGCAGGGGCAACCCTGTATCCCTCACGCTGGCTGCGGAATTTCCACCACGATCCGGCCTTTCAGGCGGCTTTCGAGCAGATCTTCCGCCGCCTGCGGCACGGCCGCCAGTGGCACGGTGCGGCTCAGCCCGGCCAGACGCTTCAGGTCCACCAGTTCCGCCAGACGCTGCCATGCTGTCTGCCGCAGGGGGCGCGGACACATCACACTGTCTATGCCCACCAAGGTAACCCCGCGCAGAATGAACGGGGCGACCGTCGCGGGAAAATCCATGCCCCCCGCCAGCCCGCAGGCCGTCACCACGCCCTGCGGCCGCATCCCCGCGCAGACTGCGGCCAGCACATGCCCCCCGGCCACATCCACCGCCCCGGCCCAACGGGCTTTTTCCAGCGGCCGCAGCGGAGCTTCAAACAGCGCGCGCGGCAGAGCCTCATGCGCCCCGAGACTTTGCAAATAAGGCTGCTCCTCCAGCCGCCCGGTTACCGCCACGACTTCGTAACCCAGCCGGGCCAACAGCATGACAGCCACGCTCCCGACCCCGCCCGTGGCCCCTGTAACCAGAACCGGCCCGTCGGACGGCCTTACTCCCTCACGTTCCAGCGCCATCACGCAGAGCATGGCCGTAAAGCCCGCTGTACCCAACGCCATGGCCTGAAAGGCATCCAGCCCGGCGGGCAGTGACACCAGCCAGTCGGCCGGCACGCGCAGGCGCTGCGCGTAGCCGCCCCAATGCAGCTCCCCCGCGCCGCAGCCATTCAGCACCACCGTCTGCCCGACCTGAAACGCGGGCGAGGTCGTCTGCTCCACAATGCCCGCTGCGTCCACACCCGGCACCATGGGCCAGGCCCTGACAACCGGCCCCCTGCCCGTAATGGCCAGCGCATCCTTGTAATTCAGGCTCGACCAGAGCACGCGCACCGTCACATCACCCTGCGGTAGAGCCTCGTCAGGAAGGGTGCGCAAGGCCACATGCTGAGCACCTTCGGCGGTTTTTTCTATGTACAAAGCTTCAAACATACGCTCTTCCATATCATGCAAACGAGGTGGCCCCTGCGGAGCTGCCCCTTGTCCTCTCTGCGCGCCTGCGCCGGATTGTGTCCGGCGGAAGGTAGCAGGCCTTCAACGTCAGAAAAGTGCCGATGTTCATGTCTGACAGAGTTTTGATAACCTACATAAAAACAATTATATGCCTTGCCATGCGGCATCGCATAAAAAATACATTGGCCTGTCGGCCCCTGTAGGGACTATAGATACAATAATTATTGTAATATCATACTGACCGGACACTCTCTTGCTCCTGTTTATCATGGGCCTTCTGGCCCTTGCGCTGCTCATTGCAGTCAGCGTGCTGATCTCACTTTCAGAAATTTCCTTTGCCGCCGCGCGCGAGGTGCGCCTTCGCAGCCAGGCCGAAGCAGGCAATCGCAAGGCGCAGGCCTTTCTCGCCCTGCGCCGCAACAGCGGGCAGGTCATGACCGTTATCCAGATCTGCCTCAACGGCGTGGGGATTCTGGGCGGTATCGTCAGTTCTGAAATGCTCACCCCGCCGCTGACCGACTTCCTGCGCCAGTGGCATGTCTCGGAATGGTGGGCACAGAACATCGCTTCCGCCACGAGCTTCCTGTTCGTAACTGGCGTCTTCGTCCTGTTTGCTGATCTGCTGCCCAAACGGGTTGCCATGAACGACCCCAACCGGGTGGCACTGGCCATCGGCTGGTTTCCCCGCGTGGCGCTGCGCGTGCTGTACCCGTTTGTCTGGACGTTCTCCCGCATCTCGGATGCCGTATTGCACGCGCTGAAAATTCCCGCGGCCTCGGCGGTGGAGCCGGTAACCCCTGAAGACCTGCGCGCCATTCTGGCCGCTGGCACGGCTTCGGGTGCGCTGCTCCAGCAGGAACACCAGATGATCGGTAACGTGCTGGCGCTACAGGACCGTTCCGTCACATCCGCCATGACCCCGCGTGATGAAATCGTGTTTCTGGATATTCAGGACACGACCGAACACAACTACGACAAGGTACGCGCGGCCCCCTATTCACGCTATCCGCTATGCAATGGCGGGCTGGACAAGGTCATCGGCTCCATCCGGGCGGAAGACGTGCTGGCCTCGGTGGTGGACCCCAACGCCATTCCGGTGGAACAGCCACGTGGCAACCCCATCGCCCGCCTGCGGCGCGATGTGCTGTCTGTGCCTGAAACCCTGCACCTGTGGGACACCCTGGCGCAGTTTGACAGCCACGGCACAGGCTTTGCCCTTGTAGTCAACGAATACGGTCTGGTGGTGGGGCTGATTACCTTCAAGGACATCATGGGCGTGCTGATGGACGGCGTGGCCAGCCCCTTCGAGGAACAGGCCATTGTCCGCCGTGATGAAAATTCCTGGCTGGTGGACGGCGCCGCCCCCATTGGCGATGTCATGCGCGAACTGGGCATTCTCTCCCTGCCCGACCATGAGCAGTTCGACACGATCAGCGGGTTTATCATGCATCGCCTGCGCCGTATGGCCCGCAAGACCGACCGGGTGGACGCCTCAGGCTTTCGTTTTGAAGTGGTGGACGTGGAAGGCTTCCGTATCAACCAGCTTCTTGTCACCCGCCTGCCCGCCAAACCCCCGGTCTGAACAACAGCCATTGCACATATGCAACTCTGACGGCCCTTGCCTGTTGTCATAAAAAAACGGGCCATCCCGAAAGGAATGGCCCGTCCAATGTGAGTTTTCCAAAACCGGAAGAACCGGGGTCAGGATACCTTAGAAGGCTGCCTGAACACGGGCCGCCAGAGAGTTGCCATCGCGGCCGTAACCGTTGATCACACCGATCGAATCTCCGGTTCCATTGCCGCTCACCATAAAATGGTTGAAATCCAGCATCACGCGGAAGTGGCGGTTCGGATACCAGTTCAGGCCACCGGACCACACTGTCTGCTGATTGCCGTTATTCTTGCCGGGTGCGGTACCGTTAATGGCGACGTCATGAAAATCGCTGACGCTGTAACGGCCTGTCAGCTCAAGCGCACCCCAGTAGCCATGCTTCGGGTCAAATTCGTGTTCAACACCCGGCGCACCAAAGGCCCCTTCTTTTTCGTTATAGGCACGGCCTTTGCCAAACAGGGTATAGTTGGCCGCCACGTAATACCCATCAAGGTTCACGTTGCCCATTCCCTTTGCGTAATCAACGGCACCAAGGGAGCGGGTCACGCCGATATTGTAATACTCAGCTTTAACAACAAACTTTTTCCAGCGCAGACCCAGTTCCGGGCCAGCCGCCCAGACAGAGTCAACATTGGTCATTGTGCCGCTTCCCAGAAGGTTGGTTGTTGTAAGCGCCACTTCCGGGTTGCCGCCCGCTGAGTAGCTACGCGCTCCGGTGGCGGAATTTGTCGCAGGACGGAAGGAGCTGACAGCCGAAATACCAACATGCAGATCGACATCTTTCGACACGAACGGACGTCCGGCAACGCGGAAAGTGCCGCCAAGCGGGTTGTTGGTCTGGTTCTGGTTGGGGCCTGTGTAGCCGCTGCGCCCACCAAAGCTCTGCCCGGTGAAGTAAGCAGCAATCCACCACCGCTTTTCGTAATGCAGGCCACCAAGGCTGAAGCGGGCGTCGCCTGCGGAAATGTTACGCACGACGTTGGTGATATTCGGACGCTCCATCATCATGAAGTCGTTCGAGCTTTCGGAATCTTCTTCCGTCACGCGCGGCTGGAAGTAACCAACCGTCAGGATCGTGTTGTGCAGGCCTGTATAATTCAGGTTCGCTTCGTACAGGGTCTGATCAGTCGTAGCGCCGTCCACATTACCCGCGCCAAAGTCTGGTGTTACGTTGGCCACCCAGTCCTTGTAGCGGAATGTAAAGGGAATACGCAGGCGACGGGCGTTTTCAGTCAGACCGGAGAAATCGCCACGGGTCTGCCCAGGAGCGGAAGACATGCCCATAAAGCCGCCGAAGTCTTCATGAAAGGCCAGACCGATGGACAGAGCGTAAGCGCCATCCTCAGTCGAAACCGTAAAGCGGCCTTTGGGGAAGCCGATATTCATGCCACCCACGCGCACTTCCTCGTCCTTCGCGGTCGCCGCCCGGAAATCCTTCCAGGACATGGTATCACCACGGTCGGAAGGCGGAGTGCCAACGCCACTGGGGCCAATGGGCTTGTGCAGGGCTGCATCATCAAACTGCACGCCATGCTCAACCGGCCCTGAAGAAATCTGGCGGCTGGCGTGGTGGCCACGGGTGGCCTGCTTCTGGGCTGCATCAGTCTTGGCAAGCTGTGACCTGAGGGTAACAATCTGCTGCTGCATTTCGCGGCGCATGGAGGCCATTTCCGCTCGCAGGGCGCGAATCTCGGCGTCATCAACTGATGCAGCCTGAGCCACGGGAGCGATCCCGGACAGCAGCATGGTCGTAAAAGCAATTGTTGGAAAAAGAGGTTTGCAGCGCATTATACCATTCCACAAGTAAAACAGTGAGGGATGGATACCGTGTCCGCTCGCTTTTGCGTGTGACGCTTCAATGAGGGTTTCATTACGGTTTCATGAAAAAAGCGGCCTGGCAAACCAAACCGCTTTCTTTCATGGACATCCACAAACAGGTCGAAAAAAACCTTGTTCGGACTTTTACTTTCCGCTCTTCCATGCCGCGAGGATGTCATCCTTCACGCTCTTGGGCAGGGGAACGTAATCCAGCTTCTCGGCGGCGCTATCGCCGTTGGCAAAGTCCCAGGAGAAGAAGGTGCGCACGGCTTCGTCACGCGCTGGGTTGCGGGCAGGCACCGGCACCAGCACATAGGTTGCGGAAACAACCGGCCAGGCGTCCTTGCCGGGCGTGTTCAGCAGGTTGATGGCGAAGTGCTGCGCGCTCTTCCAGTCGGCGGCTTCGGCTGCATGGGAAAAGCTCAGCAGACCGGCGGCAACATTCGTACCCGCCTTGTTGCGCAGGCGCACCGTGGTCAGGTGGTTGCGGCTGGCATAGGCGAATTCGACATAACCGATAGCGCCTTCGGTATTACGCACCGTAGCCGCCACGCCGTCATTGCCACGCGCGCCCAGGCCGCTCGGCCAGTTGATGGAGGTGCTGGCACCCTGGTTCTGCTTCCAGCTATCCGAGGAATCGGCCAGATAGGAGGTGAACACGAAGGTGGTGCCCGAACCGTCCGCACGGTGCACAGGAGCAATCGCCGTATCGGGCAGATGCACGCCGGGATTCAGTGCCGCAATCTTGGCATCATCCCAGGTGGTGATATCGCCCGCATAGATCCCGGCCAGGACTTCACCGCTCAGGGTAATGGCATCAGGCTTGATGCCGGGGATGTTGACAACCGGAACAATGCCGCCCATGACCGTCGGGAACTGGAAGAGGTGACCCGCTTCGAGCTTTTTGGCATCCATCGGGGCATCAGATGCACCGAAGTCAACCGTTCCGGCCAGAATCTGGTTCTGTCCCGCGCTGGAGCCAACGCTCTGATAGTTGACCGTAACACCGGTTGCCGTCTTGGCCGCCGCGCCCCAGGATTCGTAAATGGGGGCCGCAAAGCTGGAACCAGCGCCAGTCACGTTTTCAGCCCGGGATACCGCCGGAAAAGTGGCCAGGAGGCTCGTAACAGCTGCCAGACACACTCCAGACCTGATTGAAAGACGCATTGTTGGATAAATCCCTTTGCCGTGAGCTTGCGGCGGCTTGCCGCGCCCACGTGCTTAAAGGAGCGCCCCCTGAAACGGTGTGATGTTTTCAGGACATTTACATTACAGATTTATGACACTGCATCCGCCAGCGGCAACCACACGCAACATTCCGTGCCTTGCCCCACCACACTGCGCACAACAAACCGCCCGCCATGCCGGGTCACAACGTGCTGCACGATCGCCAGACCAAGGCCGCTGCCCTGCACGCTGGCGGCTGTTTTCGCCACACGGTAAAAGCGTTCCGTCAGGCGTGAGAGATGGCGCGCAGGAATACCCGGCCCCGTATCGGCCACACTCAGCACCACGCCCGGCGTGGCAGGCCAGCCCGCATCCGGGGGGGCTCGCTCGCCGCGCACGGTAATGGACAGGCGCCCCTCCGGCTTTACCTTGGCCGCCAGACCGTATTTCAGTGCATTTTCCACCAGATTCATCAGAACCTGAAAAAGCTGCGCCTCATCGCCTTCCACCCGCAGGGTTTTATCCTTGGGGATTTCCACCGTAAGGGCAGCCTCCTTACCCGCCAGAAGCCCGACCGTTTCCCTTTTCAGATGGCTGAGCAGAGCCGCCACATCGACCACCTCCGTCGGACGCAGATGCTCCTGCATCTGCACACGCGAGAGGTACAACAGGCTATCCAGAAGCCGCTGCATACGCCGGGCCTGCGTGTGCATGATTTCCAAAAACTCACGCTGGGCCACAGGGTCATCTGCCGCAGGCCCTTGCAGGGTTTCTATAAACCCCAGCAGGGCCGCCAGCGGCGTGCGCAGTTCGTGGCTGGCAAAGGCGACAAAATCCGTGTGCTGGCGCTCCGCCATAACGGCTTCAGTCTCATCATGCAGGGCGACAAATACGACAGTTGTCATCCCCCCCTTGCGCGGTGCCTCTCCCATCAGGGTGGCGGGCACAGCTTTTTTACGCAGCCATGCGCGGATAACCCGGTAACGGGGAATATCCAGCACCACCACAGCCTCTTCCGGTGCACTGCTGCTCTCGTCATTCGAGAGCAGGTACTCAACCCGGTTCTGGAAAGCCGGATGCCGGACAATGCTGCCAATACAGTCACGGAACTGCCTGTGGGCTTCAGGCGAGATCACGCAGGGCAGGCGGGAGTCGTTCAGCGCCAGTGTCGCGGCGGGCAGGCAGGCCATGACTTCTTCAAGCGGCAGACCATAGGGCACCTCCACCCGACGGGGCGTCTCACCGAGCGCATCGCCGCGCGCGCTCGATGAAAACAGGCGCGAGAATGCGAACGGAACGGAAGACAGGACGCTCCCTGCCACCACACCATACACCACGGCCAGCCATACCTGCATGACGTCAGACCACTTTCATGAACAGGCTGTGTCAGTCCTGTTCCAGAGGTTTGTCCAGCGCATACCCCCGCGCCCGCACCGTGCGAATCAGGTCAGGCTCGGTCGCTTCGTTCAGGGTCTGGCGCAACCGGCGGATATGCACATCCACCGTCCGCAGTTCCACGCAGGAACTCCGCTCCCAGGCGTGTTTAAGCAGTTCCTCCCGCGAGAAGACCGTGGCCGGATGCAGCATCAGAAATTCCAGCAGGCGGTATTCAGTCGGCCCCAGCGACAGCAGGCGGCCGTTACGCTCCACCTTGTGCCCTACCCGGTCCATGACCAGATCCTCAAACCGCAGCGTCTTGTCAGCCGGGGGCGCGCGCCGCAGAATGGCCTTCACACGGGCAAACAGTGTGTCCATACCAAATGGCTTGATCAGATAATCATCCGCACCAATATCCAGCCCGCGAATACTGTCTGCTTCCTCACCACGCGCGCTCAGCATGATAATGGGCAGGGCAGCCGTGCGGTTCTGCTCACGCAGGCGCCGACAGACTTCGATGCCGGAAATGCCGGGCAGCATCCAGTCCAGCAGGATAAGGTCGGGATGGCGCTGGCGCACCTGCTCCAGAGCTTCCTCCCCATCGCTCGCATGACGAACCGTGTAACCCTGCTTTTCAAGATTGTAACAGATCAGCCGCGCAAGAGCCGGGTCGTCCTCAACAACCAGAAGATCCGTTTTCTGCATAAATGTCCGCCTTCATCACTACTGATGGGCAGGATATGACGCGCATATGACAAAAAACAACCGCACAGGCGGCTTATGTTACAGACCCGCGCCCCATCGCACAGTAAAAAACCGCGCCTGTCATGGTTAAAACACGCTTATGAAAGTTTTATGAAGCCATTGTGCGGGCTGGAATGCCGTTACAAAAAACCCCCGTAAAAACGGGGGTTAAGTGTTCCAGCCGCTGGATCAGCCTTCAAACGGATCGCGTACCAGAATGGTGTCTTCGCGGTCCGGGCTGGTGGAGAGCAGGGTAACAGGCGCGCCCACCAGTTCTTCAATCCGGCGAACGTATTTGATGGCCTGCGCCGGCAGATCCGCCCAGCGGCGCGCGCCGTGGGTGGTTTCCTTCCAGCCTTCGATCGTTTCATAAACCGGGCGGATACGCTGCTGCGCGGCCGGAGCGGACGGAAAGCGTTCCGTCTTTTTGCCGTCCAGCTCGTAACCAACGCAGATACGGATTTCATCCAGCCCGTCGAGCACATCCAGCTTGGTCAGGGCCAGACCGTCCACTCCGCCCACACGCACCGCATGGCGCACCAGCACGGCGTCAAACCAGCCACACCGGCGCGGACGGCCCGTAACCGTGCCGAACTCATGGCCGCGCTCACCCAGACGGCGGCCTGTCTCGTCAAACAGCTCGGTCGGGAAAGGCCCTTCGCCCACGCGCGTGCAGTAAGCCTTGGCGATACCCAGCACAAAACCGGCAGCCCCCGGCCCCATACCCGAACCCGTGCCCGCATTGGCCGCGACCGTGTTGGAGCTGGTCACGAACGGATAGGTGCCGTGATCCACATCCAACATAACGGCCTGCGCGCCTTCAAACAGGATGCGCTTACCCTGGCGACGTGCGTCGTCCAGAATATCCCATGTCGCCGCCATGAACGGCAGCACACTGGAAGCCACCTGCATCAGATAATCCAGCAGTTCAGCCTTGCTGAACGTCGGCGCACCCAGCCCCGCCAGCAGCGTGTTGTGATGCAGCAGCAGTTCGTCCAGCTTCCAGTCCAGCGTTTCCGGCTCGGCCAGATCGCACAGGCGGATACCACGGCGGGCCACCTTGTCTTCATAGGCGGGGCCGATACCACGACCCGTGGTGCCGATCTTGCGCTCACCCCGTGCCGCTTCACGCGCACGGTCAAGCGCGCCATGCACAGGCAGAATCAGGGGTGCGTTTTCCGCAATCCGCAGCGTTTCAGGCGTAACGGACAGGCCCTGCTCGCCAATCCGGGCGATTTCCGCCAGAAGGGCCTGCGGGTCAACCACCACGCCATTGCCGATAATGCCCAGCTTGCCGCTGACAACACCCGAAGGCAGGAGCGAGAGCTTGTAGACCTGATCGCCAACGACCAGCGTATGGCCCGCATTGTGGCCACCCTGAAACCGCACCACAATATCGGCCCGGCTGGCGAGCCAGTCCACAATCTTTCCCTTGCCTTCATCACCCCACTGGGCGCCGATCACGGTTACGTTGGACATTGAGGGTCTGCTCCTGAAAAAACTGCCTGCTGGTCAAGAAAAAGGGCGCCACAGCACAGTGGCCGGGCCAGAACGTCGGTCTTTTGTCAGCCATCCGTGCCTAAGACAGCGCCACACAGTCCGCGCCCGAAAGCACAAAGCCACAGCCCAGACGCCGGGCTTCCTCCACCGCCTGAGCGCCGGACAGGAAGCCGCCGATGGTGGCGTGGCCACGCGCGCGCAATTCCGCCGCCTGAGCGTGATCACAGTCACTGGCCAGATACACACGCGGACGCGGCGCAGCGGCGGGAATGAGCCTGCACAGCACATCCGGGCGGAAAGTCAGCCCGCAGGCGGGTTCGTTATCGTTACAGCGATAACGCCCGCCCCGGCCCAGTTCCTCGGAACGTCCCTGGGCAAACAGGGTCACGCACACGCCGGTATGATATTTCCAGCCCCGGAACTCCACCGGGTCCACGGTCAGGCTCAGCCCCGGACAGCGCTCACGTAGCGCGCCAACCGTGGCCACCAGCCTGCGCACAATAGCCGTTGCCTGCTCCGGCAAGGTAATTTCCATCAGCCGGGCCACGGCGTGTTCCGCCGCGCCGCTGGCATCCAGCAGGGCAATGAGCGTTGCCGCCAGCGCACCACCATGTTCCGCCACGGCCGCTGCATCCTTGCGATCGAGCGCGCGCAACAGGGCCGGACGTTCAGCCTGCGGTACGCCGGCCTCTTCCAGCAGGGCGGGAATGAAGGGAGGCATGGTCAGATCGAAGGACACGCCGCGCACGCCAAGCCGGGAGAGAGCTTCGGCACCGATGGACATGACTTCAGCATCCGCCTCGGGGGAATCGGGGCCGATCAGCTCAATCCCCGCCTGCATGATCTGCCGCCCGCTTTCCTCGGCGGCGACCGGAGCCACCACCACACAGGCCCCGGCATAGGACACGCGCAGCGGACGCGGCACGCCGCTCAGGCGGGTGCCCGCCATACGGGCCACCTGCGGGGTAATATCCGGGCGCAGCACCATCATGCGGCGCGTGTCCGGGTCCATAACGCGAAAGCCCTGCTCGGCCAGCGCGGCCCCTGCCCCCGCCAGATACGTGTCCTCAAACTCCATGAGCGGAGGCCGCACCGGGTCGTACCCATGCGAGGTGAACACATCCATAAGGGCAGCAACACCCTGCGCCTGTGTCCGGGCGTCAGGCGTCAGCAGATCGACAAAGCCAGCAGGCAGCAGGGCCGGGCTAAAGGGCGGGTTTTCCGTCATGTCTCGGCCTATAGCACTCCCTGCCCGACCCGTCATGCCTGCAAATCACGCGCGCGGGTCGGAGCGCATCGCCGCGCGGAATACACAGGCGTGCTCATCCTTCCGCAATGCCCGGCAGAGTTTCCCAGCCCGCGCCGATAAACGCCAGCACTCGCCGCCCAGCCCCTGCGGGCCGCAGAACAATCAGATTGCGGTCTTCCAGCCAGCCGAGCAGACGGCGGGCGCGGCCGGTGGACACGGTACCATAGACGCGCGCGATCTCGGTATCTGACGGGCAGGCATGGTGCTCGATGGCGGCGCGCGCCAGAAACAGGAACACACCCTGCAAATCCTCCGGCAGATCCGCTGCCATGGATTCGGCCTGCCGCCAGTCTTCCGAGACGGATATGTCTTCGCTCACACCGCTGCGCGCCACAGCCAGCAGGCGGTTAAAACGCCGCATGTCCAGCGCGTTGCGCCCAAGCCCCGCAATACGGCAGCGCACCAGAAAATCCTGATACAGAACCGGCGCAGACCGGAAAGCGGCCTCATCATCCTCCAGCATGTCCCGCAGGATGGCGGTCATACGGGACTCACGCTCGGCATCCGTTTCGGGCGTGGGGGGGGCGGCTTCGGCTTCCTGTTCAGCCTGCGCCTGTCCGTGGGCGGCAAGCTGACTGAGCAGATCGGGCACGGGAGCCGGCGGCGCGCGACGCGCCCGCGCTGGCAGGTCCATAACGGGCACAGGAGCCAGAATCAGCTCATGCACCGGGGCCGAGGGCGGCTCGAACGGAGCCAGCACCGGCCCTGCAGAGCGGCTCTGGGTCTCCACAGCGCCAATCCGCACTATGGAAGGGCGGCGGCACAGCGCCGGGCCAAGAGCAAGGAAGGTGCCCCGATCCAGATCGCGGAACGATTCGGCCTGACGGCGCTCCATGCCCAGCAGATCAGCCGCGCGCGCCATGTCGATATCCAGGAACGTGCGCCCCATCAGGAAATTCGAGGCTTCCGCCGCCACGTTCTTGGCCAGCTTGGCCAGACGCTGGGTGGCAATTACCCCGGCCAGACCGCGTTTGCGGCCTCGGCACATCAGGTTGGTCATGGCCCCGAGCGAAACCCGGCGGGCCTCGTCCGACACATCACCCGCCGCTGCGGGCGCGAATAGCTGCGCTTCGTCCACCACCACCAGCACGGGGTACCAGAAGGTGCGCGGCACCTCGAACATGCCGCCCAGAAAGGCAGCGGCCCAGCGCATCTGCTGATCCGCATCCAGCCCTTCCAGATTAAGCACCACGGAGGCGCGATGCTCGCGCATACGTTCACCCGCCGCGTGCATGGCCATTTCGGAGTGATCCGCCGCTTCGATCACCAGATGGCCGAAACGGTCCGCCAGACTGACAAAATCCCCCTCCGGGTCGATAATCGCCTGCTGCACCATCCGGGCGGACTGTTCCAGCAACCGCCGCAGCAGATGCGACTTGCCCGAACCCGAATTGCCCTGAACGAGCAGGCGCGTGGCCAGCAGTTCGCCCAGATCCATGCGCGCCGGGCCACCCCCCGGCACCTCACCCATCGTAATCATGTTATTCATAGCGAAACGGGATACCGCTCTCCGCCCTGCTTTCGCAACCAGTCCAGCGCGCCATGAGCGGCGGCGCGGCCGGTAGCAAGGCAGGCATGGAGCAGATAACCGCCGGTCGGGGCCTCCCAATCCAGCATTTCCCCTGCCACAAATACGCCCGGCAGCGCCCGCAACATGAACTGCTCCGTGCAGGCCTCCCACCGAACGCCGCCAGCCGTTGAAATCGCGCGCGCCAGCGGTTGCGGGGCATCAAGCCGGATGGGCAGCGCCTTGATCCGTTCAGCCAGCGCCATCGGGGTGGTGGGCACAGCCCCGCTTTCGCGCAGGAGGCCAATGGCAGCGGCAGACAGGTTCAACCCCTTGCGCAAACGGTTGGACAGGCTCTCACGCGCCCGCACACGGGCCAGCCGGGCCGCCACATCCGCAAGGCTCATATCTGGCCTCAGGTCGCACAGCACGGTCGCATGGCCCTGAGCCGCCACCCGCTCACGCAGGGCGGCCGCCAGTGCGTAAACCGCGCCGCCTTCGAGCCCGCCTGCCGTCAGCACCACCTCGCCCCGCACGGAACGCCCTTCAAAACTCAAAGCCACCGGCTTGAGCGGAGCGCCCGCAAAACGCTGGCTGAACAGCTCCGACCAGGCCACCGTAAACCCGCAGTTCGCGGGTTGAAACGGAGCCAGCTCCACACCACGCGCAGCCAGACTGTCCGCCCAGCCTCCGTCGCTGCCCAGCCGGGGCCAGCTTGCCCCGCCCAGCGCCAGCACCAGAGCATCGGTTTTTTCAGTGTAAGAAGCGGGAGCGGAACCATTTGCACCGGCCAGCAGCAGATCGCCCTGAGCGTCCCACCCCAGCCATCGGGTGCGCGGTCGCAGCGCAACACCCTGCGCGCGCAGGCGCGCCAGCCAGGCCCTGAGCAGGGGCGAGGCTTTCATGGCAGCGGGAAACACCCGCCCTGACGACCCCACAAAGCTTTCCTGCTCCAGACCGGCCATCCAGTCCCGGATATCCTGCGTAGTCCAGTCCGCCAGCGCGCCATGCAGGCGAGCAGCGGCAGCGCCATAGCGGCTTTCCAGCCTCTCATGCGGTTCGGAATGGGTAATGTTCAGCCCGCCCCGCCCGGCCATAAGAAACTTGCGCCCGAAGCTGGGCATGGCGTCCAGCACCTGCACGGCGCAGCCCGCCGCGGACAGCATCTCCGCCGCGGCAAGGCCCGCCGGGCCGCCCCCTACAACCGTAACGCGAAACGGCTCTGTCATATCGTGCGCCAGAACCGGCTCGCGCTCATGCTGCCTGGCGGCCTGCGGCACGTACCGCCGTTGCCAGCGCGCCAATCTGCTCCAGCACGGTGGGCAAGGTCGCATCCGTCGCGTGACCCTGAGCGTCCAGCGTGCCAGCCAGCGTTTCAATCAGGACAGACGCCACAACAGCACCATCGGCTATGCTGGCGGCCTGTGCGGCCTGCTCGGGTGTACGTACGCCAAAGCCAACGGCCACCGGCAGCGAGGTAGCCGCCCGCACACGCGGAATGGCCGCGCGCAGATCGCCCGCGCTGGCTGTACGCGTGCCCGTTATCCCCGCGATACTGACATAATAGACAAAGCCCGAGGCGTGCGAGAGCACATAGCCCAGCCTTTCCGGCGTGGTGGTAGGCGCAACAAGGCGGATGATATCAAGCCCGGCGGCCTTTGCCGGAGCCTCGATCACGTCGGCTTCCTCTGGCGGCAGATCAACCAGAACCACGCCGTCAACACCCGCCGCGACCGCATCCTTGCAGAAGCGCTCGTAACCATAGGACTCAACCGGGTTGACGTAACCCATCAGGATAACCGGCGTATGGGCATCGCCCTCACGGAAAGCCGAGACCATGCCGAGTACGCCCGCGAGCGTGGCGCCCGCCTTCAACCCTCGCAGGGCAGCGGCCTGAATGACCGGGCCATCAGCCGACGGGTCAGAAAACGGAATGCCGACTTCGATCAGGTCGGCTCCGGCGGCGGGCATGGCACGCAACAGGGCGAGCGAGGTCTCGCGGTCGGGGTCATACGCTTCCAGATAAGGAATGAGCGCACCGCGCCCCTCTGCGGCAAGGTCGCTGAAACGCTTGGCGATACGGCTCACAGTTGCACCCCCAGATGCTCGGCTACGGTAAAGATGTCCTTATCGCCCCGGCCGGAAAGATTGATCACCATCAGGCTGTCGGTGGGCAGGGTCGGGGCGAGCTTCATGGCGTGGGCCACTGCATGAGCCGATTCCAGCGCGGGAATAATCCCTTCCAGCTCCGTACAGAACTGGAAGGCCTCAAGCGCCTCCTCATCGGTTGCGCCTACATATTCAGCCCGTCCGATATCATTCAGCCAGGCATGTTCAGGGCCAACACCGGGATAGTCCAGCCCGGCGCTGATGGAGTGGGCTTCCTCAATCTGGCCATCGGCGCTCTGGAGCAGATAGGTGCGATTGCCATGCAGCACACCCGGACGCCCGCGCTCGATGGACGCGGCCGTCTTGCCGCTGTCCAGTCCGTGGCCAGCGGCTTCCACGCCGATCAGGCGCACACTCTGGTCATCAAGGAAAGGATGGAAAATGCCCATGGCGTTGGAACCGCCCCCGATAGCGGCCACCACCACATCAGGCAGGCGCCCTTCAGCTTCCTGCATCTGGGCTTTGACCTCGGTGCCGATCACGCTCTGGAAGTCACGCACCATGGCCGGATAGGGCGCAGGCCCCGCCACCGTGCCGATCAGCATGTAGGTATCGGCCACATTAGCCACCCAGTCGCGCATAGCCTCGTTCATCGCGTCCTTGAGGGTGCCTGCCCCTGCTGTCACGGGCACGACCTCCGCGCCCAGCAGGCGCATACGGAACACGTTTGGCTTCTGCCGCTCCACATCGGTCGCGCCCATGTAGACCACGCATTTGAGGCCGAACAGGGCACACACTGTCGCTGTGGCAACCCCATGCTGACCCGCGCCCGTTTCCGCCACAATGCGCGTACGCCCCATACGGCGGGCAAGCAGGATTTGCCCCATCACATTGTTGAGCTTGTGCGAGCCAGTGTGGTTGAGTTCCTCACGCTTGAGGTAGATTTTCGCTCCCCCCAGCTTTTCGGTCATGCGGCGGGCAAGCCAGAGTGGGCTGGGGCGTCCGACGTAATCCTTGAGATAATAATCCAGCTCGCGCTGAAAGGCCGGGTCGGCCTTGGCCTGCGCGTAGGCGGTTTCCAGTTCGAGAATCAGCGGCACGAGGGTTTCCGCCACGAAACGGCCACCATACCGACCGCCGAAATGACCCCGGCCATCCGGTTCATGCCGGAGCGAGCTGTTCAGCCGCGCTGCTTTTTGCTGTTCCATCAGGTTTGCCATTGCCAGTTCCACTATATCTTCTGCCGCCCGCCCACCATGGCACCGCACGCAGCGCCACCCTTGTCCACACGGCCATTGTGCGCCCGGCTTACCAGATACTGTATCGAATTGCACAGTCCCGCGCCGCAATCTTGCCAGCCGGGGGGAGGCTGCCCCATAGTCCGGCCTGCCGCATTTAAGCCCCGTCCCTTCAACCGGCCCCGCATGGGCCGGACAACCCCGCAACCGGCGAGCGAACCGGCGCGGTACCTTACCCAACAGACAGGCAGGGAGACTCGCATGTTTCTGGCTCACAGGCCCGGCATGACCACAAAAGCCATTGAAACACCCGAAGATGCGCAAGGGGCTGCCTGGCTGGATCTGCTCGACCCTACTGAACAGGAACTGGAACTGGCCGAAAGCCTGTGTGGACAGAAGCTCCCTACCCTTGATGACCTGAACGCCATTGAAAGCTCATCACGCATCAGTGTCCGCAAAGGAGTAGCGTTTCTGTCCTCGCCCCTGCTCAAGCGCAATGGCAGCGAATACATCACGTCCCCCGTGGGATTCGTGCTGACAGACGAGCGCCTGTTCACCATCCGCTTTCTGCCCTATCAGGCCTTTGAAACCGTGGCACAGCTTGTGTCCGACCACCCCGCCATGCCCACGGCGGCAACGGCCGGTGCGCAGCCGCATGTCGTCCTTCATGCGGGCGAAATCCTTGTGGCGCTGATCGAAACCATCGTGGACCGGCTGGCCGATATTCTCGAGACCATGGGCAATCTGCTCGACGCGCTTTCACATGATATTTTCCGTCCCTCACAGCAGGGGCCGCAGATGCGCACCACGGCGTCGCGCCAGCGCGACCTGCTGCAACGGGTCGGCAGCGCGGGCAGTTTCTGCTCCCGTATGCGCGACACGCTTCTGGGCATGGAACGGATTGCCCTCTTCCTGAGCGAGAGCCGCAAAACCGCCTCTGCCGCCCCCGCACCCGGTTTTTCACTAAGCAGCCGCCAGATCAGCACCACGCAGCAGCCCCTGACAGAGACTGATGCGCGGGCCGCCATCTACACGCTTTCGGGCGCGCAGCGCGCACGGATCACAACCGTCAGCCGCGACCTGTCCTCGCTCGACGCCTATGTATCGCAGGCGCAGGACAAGGTGGAGTTCCTGCTCGATGCGACACTGGGGTTTATCAACATCGACCAGAACGGCGTCATGAAAGTGCTCACGGTCGTCAGCTTCATCGGGGTCGCACCCACCCTGATCGCAGGGATTTACGGCATGAACTTCAAGGACATGCCCGAGTTGAGCTGGTCGTTCGGCTACTGGTATTCCCTCAGCCTGATGGCGGCCACCATCGTGCTGCCGCTGATATGGTTCTGGCGCAAGGGCTGGCTGGGCGGCATCAAGTAAGCGCGTACATCTTGACGGCACGTAACACGCCCCTTATCCTGCGCGCACAACACGCTGGCTGACTTCACCTGCCCAGCACCTCCCCTTCATTGTCAGGACTTCAACCGCTTCCTGGTTCCTTTCACGCACGGACATCTTCTGTCCGCACGGCAAGGCATGGAAATGAACACGGACAGTCCCGACTTTCGTTCCATTCATGAACTTTCTTGCCAGTCAGGGCATTTTTCCATGCATCTTGCGGAACTCAAGGCCAAGTCTCCTGCCGACCTTCTGGCCTGCGCTGAAGACCTGAATATCGAAAACGCCTCATCCCTGCGCAAGCAGGACATGATGTTCGCCATCCTGAAGACACTGGCCGACAACGACCAGGCTATCTACGGCGAGGGCACCCTCGAGATCATGCATGACGGATTCGGCTACCTGCGTGCGCCGGAATCCAACTATCTGCCCGGCCCGGACGACATCTACATCTCTCCCACGCAGGTACGCCGCTTCGGCCTGCGCACGGGCGATACGGTGGAAGGCCAGATTCGCGCCCCGCGTGATGGCGAGCGTTACTTTTCAATGCTCAAGATCAACACGATCAACTTTGAATCGCCCGACGCCGTTCGCCACCGCATCAACTTCGACAACCTGACCCCCCTCTACCCCGAGCGGCGTCTGCAGATGGAAGTCGAAAGCCAGGCGACCGCCCCCGAGCCCAAGGGCGAAAAAGGCAAGAAAGGCGCGCAGAAAGACTTTACCCCGCGCGTGATCGACCTTGTATCGCCCATCGGCATGGGCCAGCGCGCCCTGATCGTGGCACCGCCGCGTTCGGGCAAGACGGTCATGCTCCAGAGCATTGCCTCCTCCATTTCCGCCAACCACCCCGAGGTGTTCCTGATCGTTCTGCTGATCGACGAACGCCCCGAAGAAGTGACCGACATGGCCCGCTCCGTGCGCGGCGAGGTGATTTCCTCCACCTTTGACGAACCGGCGCACCGCCACGTGCAGGTGACGGAAATGGTGCTGGAAAAAGCCAAGCGTCTGGTCGAGCACAAGCGCGATGTGGTGATCCTGCTGGACTCCATCACCCGTCTGGCCCGCGCCTACAACACGGTCGTGCCCTCATCGGGCAAGGTGCTGACCGGCGGTGTGGACGCAAACGCCCTGCAGCGCCCCAAGCGCTTCTTTGGTGCCGCGCGTAACATCGAGGAAGGCGGTTCGCTCACCATCATCGCCACGGCGCTGATCGACACCGGCAGCCGCATGGATGAAGTGATTTTCGAAGAGTTCAAGGGTACCGGCAACTCCGAACTGGTGCTGGATCGCAAGCTGGCGGACAAGCGTACCTTCCCCGCGATCGACATCACCAAGAGCGGCACCCGCAAGGAAGAACTGCTGGTGGACCGCGCAACCCTGTCCAAGATGTGGGTGCTGCGCCGTATCCTCGCCCCCATGGGCACCATGGATGCGATGGACTTCCTGCTGGACAAGCTGAAATACAGCAAGACCAACAACGACTTCTTCGAGGCCATGAACAACTAGACGGCCGAATGGACAGAAAAAGCCGGCAAGAAACCCTGAAAGGGCGCTCAGCCGGCTTTTTTGCGAATGATCAGAACGATGCTGCCATCGGCATGGGCCACCTCGGAAACAACCGCATGACCCAGAGCACGCACAGAACGCCCGACATTACGATGCGGTTCTCCACTCTGCAGGCGCACGATCAGCACGCCCCCTTCGGCCATGCTGTCGAGCATCAGGCGGGTTCGCACAAAGGTCAGCGGGCATGTATCTGCGGTAATATCGAGTTCGACAATCGCAGGAGCACTGGCCCCATCATCGATCACTGCGGCCATTTTGCATTTCTCCCCTCTTGGCAGGCGTATTATACCCACCGGAACGGGCATAGGGTATAACGCGCATCCGTGTAAAATTGGACAAGCACCTTACCTTTCGGCTACCTGAAAGACAGACGCAAGCATGACAGTACAGGCAGGTTTGGGATCGTGAAGGCACAAGCGGCAGAATCACGTATCGAGCAATTGTGTGTTGAACATGGTCTGAAAATGACCGGCCAACGTCGGGTAATCGCGCGCGTGCTTTCCGAAGCCGACGATCACCCCGATGTTGAAGAGCTTTACCGCCGCGCACTCAGTCTTGATTCCCGCATTTCGGTCGCCACCGTTTACCGGACGGTGCGCCTGCTGGAAGAAAAGGGAATTCTGGAACGCCGTGATTTCGGCGGCGGTCGCGCCCGGTACGAAGCCACCGAACATGGGCGGCACCACTACCACCTGATTGACGTGGACAACGGCCGGGTTATCGAGTTTGAAGACCCCGAACCCGAGGAACTGATGCGCAAAATGGCCGACCGCCTCGGTTTCGAGTTCGTTTCCCTGCGCCTTGAACTGTTCGGCAAAAAAAAGAAGCAGTCCGCAGGCACGGGTGCCACCGCGCCGCACCGCAACGGAGAGACGACATGAGTTCCGCACGCGCCAGTGGCGGTGGCCTGTCCACACTGGATCTGGACCGTAGCAGCTTTCCCGAACTGCACGGCGGCAGCCTGAGTGTCCGCATTGCCGAAACCGATGCCGAGCGCGAAGCCGCGCAGGCGCTGCGTTACCGCGTGTTTTACGAGGAAATGGGCGCGCACCCCGATGCGCAGACCCTCGCGCTCAAACGCGATATTGACGAATTCGACGCTGTAGCCGACCACCTGCTGGTGATCGACAACGCCATCGCCTCAGACGAACGCGGCGTTGTAGGCACCTACCGTCTTGTCCAGAGCGATGCTGCCGAACGCATCGGGCGTTTTTACTCCGCCAGCGAATACGACATCACCCCCCTGCAGGAATTTCCCGGCAGGCTGCTTGAGGTCGGCCGCTCCTGCGTGGATAAAAACTATCGCGGCCGCGCCGCCATGCAGCTTCTGTGGCGGGGCATTGCCTCCTATATCTTCCTCCACCGTATTGATCTTCTGTTCGGCTGTGCGAGCCTGCCCGGCACCGACCCGGATCGCATTGCCGATGAACTGACCTACCTTTACCACAACCATCTGGCGCCTCCGGCCCTGCGGGTCAGGGCGCTGGAGGACCGCCGGGTGGAAATGCTGCGCACCGACCCACATACCCTGAATGTACGGAAATGCCTTGTCGGGCTTCCGCCGCTTATCAAAGGGTATCTGCGTCTGGGCGGGTATATTGGCGATGGTGCGGTAATCGACCGCCAGTTCAACACGACGGACGTGGCCATTCTGGTCAAGAGCGAACTTCTGGCAGACAAATATTACCGCCATTACGAACGCCGCCTGCGCGACGCACTGGACTGAAATGCTCAGGGGTTGCGAAACGTGCCGTGTGCCGCACCCCTGAGAGAGCAGACTTCCTCCGCACGGGCCATCCATCTACAGGCGACTTCATATCTATGCGTGTGCCGAGGTGTTTCCTCCCGCAGTCCGTAAGGGCCCGTTTTAGCAGCGTCACACTACGGTTCACGGGCCGTATGCTGGGGTTGGGCGCACTCGCCGCACTCGCCCTGCCGCCTGTCCACTTCCTGCCTGTTCTGCTGCTCAGTTTCGGCCTGCTGGGCCAGACCCTGAACACCACCACAAGCTGGAAACGCGCCGCCTGGGCAGGGGGCCTGTTCGGCTTCGGCTTTTACGCCACCGGCCTGTATTGGCTTATTCATGCAGTACTGATCCGGGCTGAAGAATTCTGGTGGTTTGTGCCCTTCCCCTCTCTGGGCTGCGCGCTGATTCTCGCCCCGACCGTTGCGGCACCGGCTGCGCTCAGTCTGCTCGCCCCGCCGGGCCTCCGACGGTTGGGAGCCTTTGCCGCGCTCTGGACACTGGCCGATATGAGCCGCACCTTCCTGTTCAGCGGTTTCACATGGAACGCTCTGGGCAGTTGTCTGGCCATTCCCGGCGTGGTGGGAGATATCCTGATCCAGCCTGCCGCCTGGGTGGGAGAAGATGGCCTGACCCTGGGGCTTGTACTGCTCAGCACGCTAGCGGGTGTTGCGTGCCTGCGCGGCACGGCCCTGCGCCCCCGCACACGCGCCATTATTCTGGGCGGTAGTGTCTGTGCCGTGCTGGTCTGGTGCATACTGGGCGCTGTACGTTTTTATACGGTCACGCCCGCCGGGGAGCCGGGGCCAATCGCCGTGATCGCACAGGGCAATGTGCCTGAAACCGAAAAGGTCGATCGCCTTAATCCGCGCGAGATTTTCCGGCGTTATCTGCGTCTGACCCGCGACGGCGTGCAGCAGGCTCTGGCCCTTGACCACCGCCCGCCGACCCCGCCAAGTCTGGCCGATGCGGAGCCAGAGAACACCGGCCGGCCCATCGTCTTCCTATGGCCCGAGACATCCTTCCCCGGTTACGATCTGCTACAGGACAGCCCTCAGGCGCGCGCAGTCATCATGCAATGGGGCAATGGCGCCGATGCCGGACTGATCGGCGCCCTGCGCATGGACGAGCAGGGCCGTTACCGTAATTCCATGCTGGCGCTCGCCCCTGACGGCGCGATCGAAGACATCTACGATAAGGCGCGGCTCGTACCTTTTGGTGAGTATCAGCCGCCTTTCATTCCCCTTCAGATCGTACCGCAGGGCGGTATGGCCGCTGGCCCCGGCCCCAGAACCCTGCATCTGCGGGGCCTACCGCCGGTCGGGCCGCTGATCTGCTATGAGGTCATTTTTTCGGGTGACGTAACAGACCGCCACGATCGCCCCCGCTGGCTGGCCAACATCACCAACGATGCCTGGTTTGGCAACAGTGCCGGGCCACGGCAGCATCTGGCCTCTGTCCGACTGCGAGCAGTTGAGGAAGGACTGCCCATTGCACGCGCCGCCAATACAGGCATTTCCGCTGTTTATGATGGACGGGGCCATCTGTTGCACAGTCTGGGCTGGGATCAAACCGCCGTCTTTGCGGTGCCCTTGCCTGCCCCCCTGCCCGCCACACTTTTTGCCCTGTACGGCCAGAACATTCCGCTGAGTGTATGCGTTATACTGTTCGTAACCTGTATCAGTTACACCAGAAGTCAGAAAAAGAGGTCTGCCGCACAGCGACTCTAGAATTTCTTTTGCTCGAACGATGTTATTACCAATCCTTCATCTTCCTTACTGAAAATTACACTGGCGGTCGTCGTGACTTCATCTATAAACAATCTCTCGTCCAAATTGTGACCTTCCCTTCGTCACCTGTTCCTCAGAGGGAAACGTTTCCATCGTGACCGCAGCGGACAAAATTATGGCACGCAGTGTCACAAAAACGTTACATTCAGGCGAGATTGATCTTCACGTCGGCAGCCGTATCCGGCTGCGCCGTACCCAGCTTGGCCTTTCACAGGAAAAGTTGGGAGAGGCGCTCGGCATCACGTTTCAACAGATCCAGAAATACGAACGCGGGGCCAACCGCGTTGGCGCTTCGCGACTGTACCATATCGCCAGCATCCTTGATGTACCAATCAGCTTCTTTTTTGACGATATGGGCAACGGGCGGCAGACGTTCCGCTCCCAACCACCCAGCCCCATGGGAGAAGTCGCGGAGCAGCGTTCTCCATTCAACAAGTCCGCCCACCCCTCGATCTGCGTTAGCTCTGAAGATCAGGCCCTGCTCTCACGCAAGGAAACACTGGAACTGGTGCGGGCCTATTACCGGATTCCCAAGCCTGTCCTGCGCAAGAAAATCCTTGATCTGATCACATCCATGACCGACGCGCCGGCAGCGGACTAACCTGCCCGTTTCATACCCGCAAAAAAACGCGGGAAGGATAACCCCTCCCGCGCGGCAAAGACCCAAACGCGCGCGGCGCTCAGAAGCTCTGGTCGTCTCCGCCCCAGTCTCCACCGGAATCACCCCAGCTATCACCGCCGGCACTGAAACCCGAATCAGCCGTCGTGCCTGCGCCACCAAACGGGTCGGACGTGTCGCCATAGTTGTTGATGATGGTTTCACTACCCGGCGCCATACCTTCAGCGCCCATGCCTGAAGCACCCATGTCATGATGGCCGCTGAACAGACCTGTCAGCGCATTGGCCGCCAGCATCCCGCCTGCTACGCCGGTTGCGGTTGTGAGCGCGCTGCCCAGAAAACCCGACCCGCCCTGAAACATGCTGGGGCGCGCGCCATACGGCATCGGCTGGGCCTGCATCGGCGGGGGCATCTGCTGGGCTGAACCACCCCAGCCCGGCGGAGGAGCCGACTGCGGCTGGGCCGACTGCCCGCCACCAAACAAGCCGCCAAGGAAACCCCCAGACCTCTGCGAAGCCCCCTGCTGCTGGGCGGCCTGCAAAGCTTGCTGGGCCTGCTGCAACTGGGCCTGAAGCTGCTGGATACGATTCTGGGCCTGCACCAGCGCCACTTCCTGCACAACTGCCATCTGGGTTACGCGGTAACGGGCTTCAGGATATTTCTGGAATTCCTGGGCAATAAGCTGATCCGCCTGCGGGTCCACGGGGGGCAGACTGGGCTGCGTGCCGGGCACACTGGCAAAACCACCCTGCGGCACGCCGCCCACACGGGCAAAGAATTTCTCGATAAGATCGCGTTCCTCGTTGGTCATTGCATCCCTTCCTGCCCCTGCGGGCGTCCGATCCCGGCCCTGTTGCATGACATGGGGCCATGTCAGGACAATTTATACCGCGTCACTCTGGCCAAGATGTGGCAAGGACACAACCCCGTTACAAGGGCACACGCCACCCAACGCCACGGGTTCTCTTCCGGTTCCGGCACAGGGCCTGTATGGTGGCCACCACAACAGCCCCCGATACCTGACCCGCCCGGCGGGAAAGGCTGCGGGGAATGATCATCCAGTCAACCTTGCGGAGTTTTATCCTGACCATGGTTCCGGCGCCTCCCCGCCCTTCTGAGCGACCTCTCTCCTTCCAGGACCTGATCCTGACCCTGCACCAGTTCTGGGCCGCGCAGGGGTGCGCCATTCTCCAGCCGTATGATACTGAAGTGGGCGCGGGCACACTGGCCCCCCATACCACCCTGCGCGCGCTGGGCGACAAACCATGGCGGGCAGCCTATGTGCAGCCCTGCCGCCGTCCGTCGGACGGGCGCTACGGCGAAAACCCCAACCGCCTGCAACACTATTACCAGTATCAGGTGCTGCTCAAACCCACGCCGGAAGAAAGCCAGAAGCTGCTGCTCGACAGCTACCGCGCCATCGGCATCGACCCTGACCGGCACGACATCCGCTTTGTCGAAGATGACTGGGAAAACCCGACAATCGGCGCCTGGGGTCTGGGATGGGAAGTCTGGTGCGATGGCATGGAAGTGACGCAGTTCACCTACTTCCAGCAGGTGGGCGGCATTCCGGTAACTGTTCCCTCCACCGAACTGACCTACGGGCTTGAGCGTCTGGCCATGTATGTGCAGGGCGTCGAAAACGTCTATGACCTTGACTTTAATGGTGCGGGTCTGACCTACGGTGATGTCTTCCTGCGCGCTGAAAAAGACTATTCGCGTCATAATTTCGAACTGGCCGACACAGACCTGCTGTTCCGTCACTTCGCGGATGCGGAAAAGGAAAGCGTGGCTCTGGCCGAAGCCGGTGTGGCCCAGCCCGCCTACGACCAGTGCCTGAAAGCCAGCCACCTGTTCAACCTGCTCGACGCCCGTGGCGTCATTAGCGTGAGCGAGCGCGCCTCTTATATCGGGCGCGTGCGAACACTGGCGAAACTGTGCTGCGAAACCTGGCTGGCTGGCGAGGACAAATAACACCATGCCCGAACTGCTGATTGAACTGTTTTCAGAAGAAATTCCCGCGCGTATGCAGCAGCAGGCCGGTGAAGCCCTGCTGAACGCGCTGGCCGACGCGTTGGCCCCCCTCGCCCCGTCAGACCTGCGCGCCTATACCGGCCCACGCCGTATCGCCGCCACCCTGACCGTGGCTGCACAGGTGCCCGGCCGCCTTGTGAGCGAACGTGGCCCGCGCGAAGGAGCGCCGGACAAGGCGCTGGACGGCTTTACGCGCAAGTATAATGTCACGCGCGACGCTCTTGTACTGCGTGATGGCTTCTGGCTGTTTGAACGTGACGAACCCGCCGTGGACGCCGCAACTCAGATTGCCGCCGTGCTGCCCGACCTGCTGCGCCGTTTCCCCTGGCCCAAATCCATGCGCTGGGGACAGGGCAGCAGCTTTACCTGGGTACGTCCGCTGCGCCGTATCCTGTGCCTGCTCGATGGCGCGGTTGTGCCGTTCTCGCTCGCTCAGGGACAGGATAACGGGCACGGCCTGCACAGCGCCAACCTGACCGAAGGCCACCGCTTCATGGCGCCTGACACCATTCCGGTCAGCAGTGCCGCGCAGTGGAAGGACAGCCTGCAGCAGAGCCGTGTGATGGTGGATGCGCAGGACCGCCGCGAAGCCCTTGCAACCGGGCTAAATCAACTCGCCACCGCCGAAGGGCTGCGGATCGTGCCCGATACTGGACTGGTGGATGAGGTAGCCGGGCTGGTGGAATGGCCCGTACCCATGCTGGGCCGGATTGACGAGCAGTTCATGGAACTGCCGCCCGAGGTCATGCAGGTGTCGATGCGCGTCAACCAGCGTTACTTCGCCCTGCGTGATGCCGACGGTGCGGCCGCCCCCCGCTTTGCCTTTGTGGCCAACATTATCCCGGCTGATGATGGTGCGCTGATTGTCGCGGGCAATGAACGCGTGCTGCGCGCCCGCTTTGCCGACGCCCGGCATTTCTGGGATCTGGATCGCAAGCACAGCCTCGCCTCCCGCCTGCCTGCGCTGGACAACGTGACATTCCACGCCAAGCTCGGCTCGCTGGGGGATCGCGCCCGCCGCATTACGCGTCTGGCCGGGTTGCTGGCAGGCATGACCGGTGCGCCGGTTGAAGCGTGCGAACGCGCCGCCCTTCTGTGCAAGACCGACCTGACGACCGGCATGGTCGGGGAATTCCCCGAACTGCAGGGCGTCATGGGGGGCTATTACGCCCGCCACGATGGCGAGGCCGACAGCGTGGCGCAGGCAATCAGCGAGCATTATACGCCCAAAGGGCCGGGCGATACCGTGCCGACAGCCCCGGTTTCCGTGGTTGTCGGGCTGGCGGACCGCATCGACATGCTGTGCGCGTTCTTTGCCGCAGGCGAAAAACCCTCAGGCTCGGGTGACCCCTTCGGGCTGCGCCGCGCTGCGTTGGGTATCATCCGCCTGATCCGTGAAAACACCCTGCGGCTCGACCTTGTCCGCCTGTTCACCTTCGCAGCGGAAGCCCTGCCGGCCTCCCTGCGCGACGCGCCCGACCTTGACCTGCTGCCGCAGTTCATTGCCGAGCGCCTGCGTGTGCAGCTCCGGGCCGAAGGCGCACGGCACGACTGTCTGGCGGCCATTTCGGTTGATAATTCGGATACTGATATTGTCCGCCTGCTGGCGCGTGCCAGCGCCCTGCAGGCCATGCTGGAAACGGAAGACGGTCAGAACCTGCTGACGGCCACCCGCCGGGCCGCCAATATCCTGCGGATCGAAGACAAAAAAGACGGCCCGCATGAAGGTACTCCCGATGCGGCGCTGTTTGAACAGCCCGAGGAACAGGCCCTGTTCAGCGCGCTGGAAAAGGTGGAACCGGCTGTGGAAGCCGCCTTCGCGGGGGAACTGTTTACCGACGCCATGCGTGAGGCCGCGAGCCTGCGCCAGCCTTTGGACAGTTTTTTCGAGCAGGTGACAGTCAACGCACCCGAGCCCGCCCTGCGCCTGAATCGCCTCAAACTGCTCTCGCGCCTCGTGCGCATGATGCGGCTGATTGCTGACTTCAGCCAGATCGAGAGCTGAAAACCCTCATGGCCAGCCCGGCAACAAGCCGACGCTGGCCATGCACCATCAGCCCCGACCGAAAAAGAGGCTGATGATCAGCAGCAAGACAAAAATAAAAAGCAGAACCCGAACGATTTCTGAAAAGCCTGCCGCTGCGTCGTGAAAACCGAACATCGAAGCTATAAGCGCACAAATCAGAAAAATCAGAATCCAGCGTATCAGAACCATGGCCTGTCTCCACGTTTTTCCCTGTCGCTCCGCCGACCGGAAAATCGTTTACCCGCCTGTTTTGAACGCTGAAAGGCGGCCTTTAGTTCAGTGGCCGCCCGTATTTAATCATCACACCCGCCCGACGCGGGCGCATTATTCGTGTGCGTCGGAACCGGGAATAATGTCATAGGCCGCACTGCCAGCAGCCGGGCCGGGCGGCGGCGGCTGATTGACCGCAACCGGCGTGAGCGCCTCAAGCGAAGGGCCGATCTCACGCACGTCAATAGCGGTACCCAGCCCACCATTGCTACCGCTGCCCACGGCGTAAACTGTCTGACCGGGCTTGAGCAGATTGGCAAAGCGGGTCGCCTCAGGCGGCGTAAGATACAGAACCGAATGGTCCTTCAGAACAGCGCCCATCAGCTTGCCGTTCATGTTGTACAACGGCATCCACACGGGGCCGTGCAGAACCAGATCTGGGCCTGCCAGCATTTCCGTCGAATGATTGGGCATGGAAATCACACTGTCTTCCATGCTGCGGCCACGAGGGCTGGTAATCAGGAAAGCCCGCAGGATCGGCAGGGTCTGACCCTTCAGGCCTCTGATGTCCACCGTATCGCCAGGTTTGACCAGCCCCGCAAAGGCATGGCCCTGCTCGGCCGAGACAAGAACCTGTGTGCCGTCGTCAAGAATAAAGCCGTTGATACCGCCATGGGTGGAAGGCAGGAACTGCACCACCTTGCCGGTAAACACCGGCAGCACCGACAGATCATAAACCGTGCCAACCCGGTTCCCTGTCGCAGCGGGTGCTACCGGCGCGGGCGCCGGAGCAGGTTTAGCGGCTGCCGTATGATGATGGTGCGTGACCTTGCCCTCATGGGCATGGGCAACGGGGACAAGAAGGGCAGAACATGCCAGCACGCAGGCGGGCAGAAAAAACACAGAGCGCATTATTCAACCAGTCGAAAACCACCCCGCAATCAGGGTGGGGGGCAATGGCACGAGATTCGCCCCCCAGTTTCCGCCATGAAGCGCCCTGACCGCAAGAGCGATGCGAGCGTGTCAGTGACGGAAATGACGCATACCGGTCAGAACCATGGCAATGCCTGCCGCATCGGCCGCGGCGATCACCTCGTCATCACGGATGGAACCGCCCGGCTGAATGACTGCCGTTGCCCCCGCGGCCACAATGGCTTCCAGCCCATCGGCGAAGGGGAAGAACGCGTCGGACGCCGCAACCGAGCCGTGTGTCAGCGGTGTGTCCTGCCCGGCGGCGCGGGCGGCCTCGCCACTCTTGAACGCGGCAATACGCGCTGAATCCACGCGGCTCATCTGCCCGGCCCCGACACCCACCGTAGCCCCGTTGCGGGCATAGACAATGGCGTTGGACTTGACATGCTTGGCCACCCGGAAGGCAAACACCAGATCCTGCATTTCCTGTGCCGAAGGGGCGCGCTTTGTCACCACTTTCAGTTCAGACGGCACGATCCGTCCGGCGTCGCGGGTCTGGGCCAGAAAGCCGCCCGCCACGGAGCGCACGACAATACCTGCGGCAGCCGGGTCAGGCAGGCCGCCCGTCAGCAGCAGACGCAGGTTCTTTTTGCGGGCCAGCAGAGCCTGTGCGGCTTCATCCGCCTCGGGTGCTACAATGACTTCGGTAAAGATCGAGGAAATCTTTTCCGCCGTCTCCGCGTCCAGCGGACGGTTCAGAGCGACGATACCGCCAAAAGCCGAAACCGGATCGCATTTCAGTGCCTGATCCCACGCGGCGGACAGGCTGTCCCCCACGGCAACGCCACAGGGGTTTGCGTGCTTGACGATCACGACCGCCGGGGCATCGAATTCGGCCACCGCCTCGAACGCGGCATCCGTATCGTTGATGTTGTTGTAGGACAGCGCCTTGCCCTGCACCTGCACGGCCGTCGCCACACCGGGACGCTGGCTGCCATCGCGGTAGAAAGCGGCCTGCTGGTGGGGGTTTTCGCCATACCGCAGGATTTCGGCGCGCTGCCCGGTCAGAGCAAAACGCTCGGCCAGAGGCTCGCCCGCCTGCTGGGCAAACCATGCCGCAATGGCGGCATCATACGCTGCCGTGCGGGCATAGGCCGCGCCCGCATAAGCCGTGCGCATGGCCAGCGTGGTGCCGCCATCGCCCAGCGCGTCAATCAGACCTTCATACTGGGCAGGGTCGGTCAGCACCACAACATGGGCGTGGTTCTTGGCTGCGGCACGGATCAGGGCCGGGCCACCGATATCAATGTTTTCGATGCAGGTTTCGCTGTCCGCGCCCGATGCAACGGTTTTTTCAAACGGATAGAGATTGACCGCCACGAGGTCGATCTCGCCGATGCCGTGCTCACGCATCTGGGCCTGATGCGAAGGCAGATCCCGACGACCCAGAATGCCACCGTGGATCATGGGCACCAGCGTTTTGACGCGACCATCCAGAATTTCGGGAAAACCCGTGTAATCCGACACATCCCTGACCGGCACGCCCGCATCGCGCAGGGCCTTGGCGGAGCCGCCGGTGGACAGGATCTCAGCCCCCTGCGCCGCCAGCGCGCGCGCCAGATCAAGCAGGCCTGTCTTGTCGGAAACGGAAATAAGGGCACGCCGGATCGGCTGTATCGTCTGGCTCATGGAGGGACCTTTCGCACGGCAGGAAAGACGGAACGGCTGATCAGCCGCGAAACCGTGCGCGCGCAATCAGCCTGCGAGAAAAAACAAACCCGCCGTTACCGACGGGTGAATGTCCAGTACAACGGCTGGCGGCCCGCCGCGATGGCCTTGGCCTCATACCGTGTAGGAAACCAGCCTTCGGGCCGGGTGGTGGCAGGGGCCGGTGTTTCGAACCAGTCCTGCTGGGCCATCACCTCGCCTACCCAGGCCTGATAGGTCGGGTCGTCACTGGCGACACGCCATACCGCGCCGGGTTTGAGGGCGCGCGCCACCAGAGCCACATTCTGCGGATGCACGAAGCGCCGCTTGGCATGGCGGGCCTTGGGCCACGGGTCTGGAAACATCAGGAACAGGCGGTCAAGGCTCGCCTCAGGCAGTGCCCTGAGCACCAGCCTTGCATCGTCATCCCACAGCCGCAGCCTGTCCGGCACGGGGGCTGTTGCTTCCTGCCCTACAGGCACCAGCCTGCTGAGCAGGGAGCAAAGCCCGTTATGGAAAACTTCGGAAGCAATATAGCCGACCTGCGGGTGGGCCTGCGTCTGGGCCAGCACATGCTCGCCCCCGCCAAACCCGACCTCAAGCCAGATCTGCTCCGGCTCCTGCCCGAACACCGCCGCCGGGTCTGCCGCTTTTTCCAGCGGAAAACGCAGGCGCGGCAGCGTTTCGTCCAGCAGGCGTTCCTGACGGGGCCGCAGGGGATGCCCCCGCTGGCGACCATAGAGCCTTTCGGGCGGGGGTTTGACATCCGCCGTTTCCGGCTGGCCACCCACGGCCTGACCTGTAACCTCCGTCATGAACAGACGCGCTCTTTCAGCTTAGCGGTTGAGCGCGCTACGCAGAGCGTCGACCAGATCCGTGCGTTCCCACGTAAAGTCGTCACGCGCGTCATCAGGCGTGCGGCCGAAGTGACCATAAGCCGATGTCTGGGCATAGATGGGGCGGTTCAGACGCAGGTGCTTGCGGATACCACGCGGCGTCAGGTCCATGACCTCACGCAGCACGTTGCCCAGACGCACTTCGTCCACATCCTTGCCGCTTTCGTCCAGATCGACGTAAACGGACAGCGGATGCGACACGCCAATGGCGTAAGAAAGCTGGATGGTGCAGCGATCAGCCAGACCAGCGGCCACAACGTTCTTGGCCAGATAACGGCAGGCATAAGCTGCGGAGCGATCGACCTTGGTGGGGTCCTTGCCGGAGAAAGCGCCACCGCCATGGGGGGCCGCACCGCCGTAGGTGTCCACAATGATCTTGCGCCCGGTCAGGCCGCAGTCACCATCGGGGCCACCGATCACGAACACACCCGTGGGGTTCGCGTAGAATTCGTTTTCCGGCGGCATCCAGCCTTCGGGCAGGATATCGCGCGTCAGGCCCAGCAGGCGCTGGCGCAGGTCAGCCTGATCCACGCCTTCATCATGCTGGGTGGAAATCACGACCGACGTGGCGCCAACGGGGCGGCCATTGACGTAACGCAGGGTCACCTGGCTCTTGGCGTCGGGCTGCAGGCCAGCCACGCGGGCATCGCCAGCACGGCGCAGGTCGCGCATGGTGTGCAGGATGCGGTGCGCATAATACAGCGGAGCCGGCATGAGCGTGTCGGTCTCGTTGGACGCATACCCGAACATGATGCCCTGATCGCCCGCGCCTTCGTCCTTGTCATCCGTGCTGTCCACGCCTACGGCGATGTCAGCGGACTGGGCATGCAGGTAGTTGGCTGCATCGGCACGACGCCAGGAAAAGCCTTCCTGATCATAACCGATATCACGCACGGCTTCGCGCGCCAGCTCAATCAGCTTTTCCGAAGTCACGGAAGCCGGGCCACGCACTTCACCCGCAAGGATGATGCGGTTGGTCGTCACCATTGTTTCACAGGCAACACGCGCTTCCGGGTCGGCCGCCAGATACGCGTCCAGAACGGTGTCGCTGATCCGGTCAGCAACCTTGTCGGGATGACCTTCGGATACGGATTCCGAAGTAAACAGAAAATCGCCGTCTTTACGCATAATGGTGCCGTTGCCCCACGTGAGTGAAAAGGAAACAGAGGATGCCCCCTGCAAGAAAGGGACGGGACGATATGACGGGATAGACGGCGCTGGTCAAGGATATTTACCATACGACCGCGCAGTGCGGCCCTGCGTCAGCCCGGCCCGACCGCGCCGTCTAAAGCGGTGGAAGGCCCAGCACATCCTCCATGCCATACAGGCCGGGAGCCCGGCCGGATAGCCAGCCAGCCGCCCGCACGGCGCCAGTTGCGAAAATACGACGGTCGAACGCCCGGTGCGTAAGAGTGATCTGCTCATCCGCCGAGGTGAACAGGACCTCGTGCTCTCCCACGATCTGCCCGCCACGCAGGGCCGCAAAACCGATAGCACCTGTCTGGCGGGGGCCGGTATGGCCATCGCGCCCACTTTCGCGCACATCCTCAAGCGCCACGCCACGCCCCAGCGCGACCGCACGCCCGATGGCGAGCGCCGTGCCGGACGGCGCATCCACCTTCTGGCGGTGGTGCATCTCGACGATCTCGGCATCGTAACTCTCGGCGGGAAGCGCCTGCCCCATCATCTGGGCCAGACGCTGCACCAGTGTCACGCCGGGCGAAAAATTGGCAGCATGTACGACGCCAATCCGCCGGGCCGCCTCGTCAACAGCCCCCATCTGCGCAGGGGAAAGACCCGTTGTGCCCAGCACCCAGGCCACACCAGCCTGCGCCAGAATACGGGCGTTGTCACACACCGTATCAGCATGGGTGAAATCAATCACCACATCGCTCAGCGCCGCCAGTTCAGCAAGATCGGTAAACAGGGGATATGCCGCCCCCCCTTCCTGCACCTTGCGTGTGGTGCCGCCCGACAGTTCCATGCCCGCCGCGCGCACCTCTTCCACCAGCAGCCGCCCTACGCGCCCGCCGATACCGGCAATACCAACCCGCATGGCGTTATTCCCCGCCTTCGAAAAAGTCACGAACACGGCGGAAAAAGCCCGTATGCTCCGGGCTGTGCTTGATGTCCTCGCCCGCTTCGGTCTCGAACTCCTCAAGCAATTCGCGCTGACGTTTTGTCAGGTGCTGCGGCGTTTCCACCGTGACCTGAATATACATATCGCCCCGTGCCGAAGACCGCAGAACCGAGAACCCTTTGCCGCGCAGCCTGAAATGCGCCCCGCCCTGTGTTCCTGCGGGAATTTTGACATTGGCGCGGCTGCCGTCGATCACCGGCACCTCGATTTCCGTGCCCAGAGCCGCCTGTCCCATCCGCAGGGGCACACGGCAATAGACATTCGCCCCGTCACGCTGGAACAGTCCATGCTCCAGCACTGATACATGCACATATAGGTCACCCGGCGGCGTACCATTGGCCCCGGCCTCGCCACTGCCGGTCATGCGGATACGGGTGCCATCCTCCACCCCGGCGGGCACCTGCACTTCCACCACGCGTTCACGCTCGACCGTGCCCTCACCATGGCAGGCCTTGCAGGGATTCGTGATCGAACGCCCTGTGCCATGACACGTCGGGCAGGGCCGCTCGACAATAAAAAAGCCCTGCTGCGCCCGCACCTTGCCCGCACCATGGCAGCTCGGGCAGGTCTGCACACCGCTTTCACCGTTTTCGGAACCGCTGCCATGACAGCTTTCGCAGGCGACACGGGTAATGACCCGCACGTCCTTTTTCACCCCGGAAAAAGCTTCCTCCAGCGTGATTTCAACATGGGTCTGGATATCATTGCCGCTACGGGCCTGACCGCCGCCACGGCGGCCCATCATATCCCCGAACATCTGCTCGAAAATATCACCCAGCCCACCGCCGCCAAAGCCGCTGAAGTCGAACCCGCCAGGCCCGCCCCCGCCGCCTTCAAACGCCGCGTGGCCGAAGCGGTCATAGGCAGAGCGCTTCTGCTCGTCCTTCAGGATATCGTATGCGTGGCTGATTTCCTTGAACCGTGCTTCCGCATCGGCATCACCCTGATTACGGTCTGGGTGATATTTCATGGCCAGCTTACGATAGGATTTCTTGATTTCCTCCGCCGAAGCTGTCCGGGAAACCTCAAGAACTTCATAATAATCAAGCTGCGTGGCCATGAGCTATCCTTGTGGCGCCGCCCCACGCCGGGCGCGGCCTTACTGTCCTGAATGTAAAAAGGCGCCCGGCTTCACAAAGCGCGGGCGCCGGACGCGCAAGACAGGCGGCCATACAGGATGGCCGCCCTCTGGAACCTGCGCCGCTTACGACTTCTTGTTGTCGTGAACGTCTTCGAAATCGGCATCGACGATTTCGGGTTCGTCCGCCTTCGGCGCGCCGGAAGCCGCACCACCTTCTTCCTGACCGGCCTTGTAAGCGGCTTCACCCACTTTCATGGCGGCCTGGGTCAGGCGTTCGGTCGCGCTCTTGAGTGCTTCCGCATCCGTGCCGTCCAGAGCAGCCTTGACAGCGGCAATGGCGCTTTCAGCCTCGGTCTTTTCAGACGCCGGAACCTTGTCCCCAGCTTCGCTCAGGGATTTTTCGGTCTGGTGCACGAGTGCTTCGGCATTGTTGCGGGCTTCCACCAGTTCGCGCTTGGCCTTGTCGGCTTCGGCGTTGGCTTCGGCATCCTTGACCATCTGATCAATGTCGGCATCGGACAGACCGCCAGACGCCTGAATCTTGATCTGCTGTTCCTTGCCCGTCGCCTTGTCCTTGGCGGACACGGACACGATACCGTTGGCGTCGATGTCGAACGTCACTTCGATCTGGGGCGTGCCGCGCGGTGCGGGCGGAATGCCGGTCAGGTCGAAATTGCCCAGCAGCTTGTTATCAGCCGCCATTTCACGTTCGCCCTGGAACACCTTGATGGTGACCGCACCCTGGTTGTCTTCCGCCGTGGAGAACACCTGGCTCTTCTTGGTCGGAATGGTGGTGTTACGGTCGATCAGGCGGGTAAACACGCCACCCAGCGTTTCAATACCGAGAGAAAGCGGCGTGACGTCGAGCAGCAGAACGTCCTTCACATCGCCCTTGAGCACCGCGCCCTGAATAGCCGCGCCAATGGCCACGACTTCATCCGGGTTCACGTTACGGGCCGGGTCCTTGCCGAAGAAGGACTTCACCGTTTCGATCACCTTGGGCATACGGGTCATACCGCCGACCAGAATGACTTCATCGATCTGCGAAGCAGACAGACCAGCGTCCTTCAGGGCTGCCTTGCAGGGTTCGAGCGTGCGCTGCACCAGATCGTCCACCAGGCTTTCCAGCTTGGCGCGGGTCAGCTTGAGCACGAGGTGCTTGGGGCCGGACGCATCCGCCGTGATGAACGGCAGGTTGATTTCCGTTTCCTTGGAGGAAGAGAGCTCGATCTTGGCCTTTTCCGCCGCTTCCTTCAGGCGCTGCAGAGCCAGCTTGTCGGAGCGCAGGTCAATGCCCTGTTCACGCTTGAACTCGTCAGCCAGAAACCCGATTACGCGGTTGTCGAAATCTTCACCACCCAGGAAGGTATCGCCGTTGGTGGATTTGACTTCAATGACGCCATCGGAAATTTCGAGCACGGACACGTCGAACGTGCCGCCGCCCAGATCGTACACGGCAACCGTGCCGCCGCTCTTCTTTTCCAGCCCATAAGCCAGAGCCGCAGCCGTCGGTTCGTTGATGATACGCAGGACTTCAAGACCGGCGATCTTGCCCGCATCCTTGGTGGCCTGACGCTGGGCGTCGTTAAAGTACGCCGGAACGGTAATAACCGCCTGCGTGACCTTTTCGCCCAGGTAAGCTTCCGCCGTTTCCTTCATCTTGCCCAGCACGAAGGCGGAAATCTGCGACGGCGCATATTTGGTGCCGCGGGCTTCAACCCACGCATCGCCGTTGTCACCCTTGACGATGGAATAGGGCACCATGCCCTTGTCCTTCTGGACAGTCGCATCATCAAAGCGGCGCCCGATCAGGCGCTTGACGGCATAAAAAGTGTTGGCCGGGTTGGTAACGGCCTGCCGTTTGGCAGCCTGACCCACCAGCATTTCACCACCTTCGGTGAAAGCGACCATAGACGGCGTGGTGCGCGCGCCCTCGGAGTTCTCGATAACCTTCGTCTCGTTGCCTTCACGTACTGCAACGCAGGAGTTGGTGGTGCCGAGATCGATACCGATAACCTTGCTCATGTGCTCTCCCTTCAGCAATCCCATCTGGCCCGAAGCACCGGATGGAACCCTTCATGTCTCTTTTTTCCGGCCCGCCCCCTGCGCCCTGCCTTCATGCCATGGGCGCGGTGCGAACCGACTAAACCTGATGTATGGCGGCGTTTTTCCTTTTTCAAGGCGCGCCGCCCTCCATCAGATGGCTTTTTTAACCCGGCTGCCCGCCTTCATGCGCCTTGGCCACCACAACCATGGCAGGCTTGAGCAGGCGACCGTGCAGCGTCCATGTCGGCGTCCAGGCCTGCATGACCGTGCCGGGCGCGTGTTCGGCGCTGGGCTGTTCAGCCATGGCCTGATGATGGTTGGCGTCGAAAGGCTTACCCGCCGGGTCTTCGCAGTGGATGCCGTGACGCTCGAGAATGGAAATGAACGACCGCTCGGTGCTTTCGATGCCTTCGCGCATCTTGGTCAGCACACTGTCTTCGCCCTCCTGCGCGGGCGGCAGATTAGCCAGTGCCCGACGCAGGTTTTCGGCGGCTTCCACCACATCACGAGCAAATTTCTGCACAGCGTACTGCCGCGCATCATCCACATCGCGCTTGGCGCGAGCCAGCAGGTTCTGGTTCTCCGCTTCGGCGCGCAGCCACTTTTCCTTGAACTCCGTTACGGCCTGTTCAAGCTCTGCAATACGTGAGTCCGCCCCCGGCGCGGCATCATCCTGCTTGGCGGTGGACTGTTCGGCCTGGCCCGGTTCGACCGGCGCCTCGACCTGTGAGGGGTCTGTATCGTGCGTCATGTGCAAAGAAGTAAGCAACGCCGCCGCCGCCGACAAGACCTCTCACGCACGAAACTCCCATGAACTGACGCGCCTGCCAGCCAAGAGGGCAAAAAAGCGTGTCATTCCGCCACGCCCCCTTGGCATGGCACCCCCGCAAAGCCTAATCTGGCGCGCTCGCGCCGTTGCCGGGAAGGAAAACAAGACCAATGACAGAGCGCACCAAGCAGACAATTGCTCTGGTTGATGACGACCGCAATATCCTGACCTCGGTGCAGATGACACTCGAGGCCGAAGGATTCAACGTCCGTACCTACACGGATGGCGAGGCCGCCCTTCAGGGGCTGACCGCCTACCCGGTGGATCTGGCCGTGCTGGACATCAAAATGCCGCGCATGGACGGCATGGAGCTTTTACAGCGCCTGCGTAGCCGTTCGAATCTACCAGTCATCTTCCTGTCCTCCAAAAACGAGGAAGTGGATCAGCTCATGGGGCTGCGCCTCGGTGCGGATGACTATATTACAAAGCCTTTCTCGCAGCGGCTTCTGCTTGAGCGCATCCGCGCGCTGCTGCGGCGCAACGAGGCCAGCAAGGCCGAAGCCAGCGGCGCTCCCGCGGGCGGCGCGCTGACGCGGGGCGACCTGTCGCTCGACGAACTGCGCCACAAATGCACATGGCGCGGTCAGGACGTGCCGCTGACCGTCACCGAGTTCCTGCTGGTCAAAACGCTGGCCCTGCGGCCGGGGCTGGTCAAATCCCGCGACCAGCTTATCGACGCGGCCTATGGTGACACCGTCTATGTGGATGACCGGACGATCGACAGCCATATCAAGCGTGTGCGCAAGAAATTCCGGCAGGTCGACGACGATTTCAACCAGATCGAAACCCTGTACGGTATCGGCTACCGCTACCGCGAGGACTGACCCACACCCATGACAGACCGGCCCCCCTTTCTGGCGCCGCTGTCCCGCCGCGTGGATTCGCTGCGCCACCTACGTGTGCCCGGCAGACGCCCCCAGAAGGGGGTGGAGGCCACCGCCGCCTATCAGGCGTCGCGCACGCGGCTGGTTTCGCCGCTCATGCGGCGTATTCTGCTGGTCAATATCCTGCCGCTCGCCCTGCTGGGGGTGACAGTGCTGTTTCTGGGCCAGTTCCGTAACAGCCTGCTGGCCTCCGAGGTATCAGGACTGCGCGAACAGGCCCGCATTTACGCGGGCGCGCTGGGGCAAAGCGCCGTGCGCGCCATCCACCCGCGCCCTGGCAGCGGCGTGCAGGACAAGAACTACGCGCTGGAAACCGCGCTGGCCCGCCCGCTGCTGCAACGCCTGACGGAACCAAGCCCCGCCGCCCATGCCCGCCTGTTCGGACCTGATGGGCGGCTGGTGGCGGACAACCTGATCGACATTTCAGACTCGCCGGATATTCCGCTCACATTCTCGCCGTCGCCGCACCGTGCACGGGCCATCCACATGCCCGCCCCCAGCGCGTATGAGCGTTTCCTGTCCTGGCTATGGGCCAGCCACAACCCGCGCATCGTCACGCTGGACACGGATGAGGAAGATACGCCCGACCACCCGCCCGGCCCGCCGGAAGACAATGGCGACCCCACAACCCCCGCCGCCAACAGGCCCCCGCCCGAAACACCTCCCTATATCCGCCGCACGGCACAGGGCCGCCTGCTGATTACGGTTGCAGAGCCGGTTATCCATGACGGCAGGACAGTGGGCGTGGTGCAGCTCACACGCATGGCCTGGCAGGTTGACCGCTCGCTGTTCACCATCCGCTCCACCATTCTCTCGCTGTTCCTGATGGCGCTGGTGCTGACGGTCCTGCTGTCGTGGTACCTGTCACTCACCATCGCGCGGCCCTTGCTCCGGCTGGCGGCCTCGGCTCAGGTCATGCGCGATACGACAGGGCGCAGCGGCACCGTGCCCGCCCGCCTGCTGGCCCGACGCGACGAGATTGGCGATCTGGCGCGCGCCCTCCAAGCCAGCGCGCAGGCATTGTGGAAGCGCATGGACGCGATCGAGCGCTTTGCTGCCGATGTCAGTCACGAGATCAAAAACCCGCTGTCCTCCATCCGCTCCGCCATCGAAACCCTGCTCAGAATCGAGGATCTGAACCAGCAGCGCCGCCTGTTGACCATTATCAACGCCGATGTGCGCCGCCTTGACCGGCTGATTACCGATATTTCGGACGCGAGCCGACTGGATGCAGAAATGTCGCGCGCCAAGGCGGAGCCCGTGGAAATCGCGCCCCTGCTGGGTGTGCTGGCGGAAATTCATCAGGCCACCCGGCAGGAAGGCCAACCCATTATCGTCACCAACATCACGCAGGAATCGCCTGACCATCCCCTGTGCGTGCTGGCGGTGGAAGACCGGCTGGTGCAGGTTCTGCGCAACCTGATCGGCAACGCCATTTCGTTCTCGCCGCCCAACGGCCGCATTGTCCTGAGTGCAGCCGAGACCGGCAAGATGGTGAGTATTTCCGTTGCGGATGAAGGACCGGGCATTCCGCAGGCCAAGCTCGATTCCATTTTCGACCGCTTCTATTCCGAGCGCCCGAAGGACGAGAATTTCGGCCAGCATTCGGGGCTGGGCCTGTCCATCAGCCGCCAGATCATCGAAGCCCTGCACGGCACCATCAGTGTGGAGAATCTGCTCGACCGGCATGGCGCCATTACCGGCGCGTGTTTCACCATCCTGCTACCGCGTGCAATGCCGCTCCCCCGTCAGGGCAAGGGCTCCGCACCGCGCCGTGACTGACACTACCCCCCCGAATCCCGCTGTCGAACAAGCGCCCCTTATCCCGCCCGATGTCGAGCAGGCGAGCCGTCAGGTGACGGAACTGGTCGCCCAGGACCGTATAGAAGACGCGATAGCCTGTTACCGTGCCGTACTGGTGCGCCACCCCGGACTGAGTGCTGTCCATGCGGCCATCGGGGCACTGTTGCGCAGGCAGGGCCATCACGAGCAGGCTTTACGCGCACTGGAACGGGCACACAGCCTGCTCCCGAACGAACCCTCGCTCCGCACCTGTCTGGCCGTGGTGTTACAGGAAATGGGACGCATTGATGAGGCTGCGGCCCAGTTCCGGCAGGCCATCGCCATGGCGCCGGACGAACCCGCGCATTATCTCGGCCTTGTGCGCCTCCAGACCCTGACGGCTGACGACCCTGCGCTGACGGCGCTACGGAAGCTTGCCACACAGGCATCGCGCTTCGACGCCTCCCGGCGTGCCAGCCTGCATTTCGCACTGGGCAAGGCCCTGACCGATACCGGGAAGCCGCAGGAGGGATTCAGCCATTTCCTGCGCGCCAACGCCTTGCGCCGGGCCAGCCTGTCTTACGATGAACCCGCCGTGCTTGGGGCCATGCGCCGGATCAGCCAGCATTTTACCGCTGGCGCCATGGCGGCGTTTGTCCAGACGGGCCACCCGTCCGCCCAACCGGTGTTCATCGTGGGGATGCCGCGCTCAGGCTCAACCCTGGTGGAACAGATTCTGGCCAGCCACCCGGAGGCCTACGGCGCGGGAGAAGTCAGCACGCTGGCTGATACCCTCAAGGAGGCCGCCAGACGCTGCCCCGCATGGAAAGCCCCCATGCCCTTCCCCGGGCTGAGCGAGGCGGAATGTCTGGCCACCGCCGAGGATTATCTGAGCCGGATCAACCGTCTGGCCGTAGACTGGCCCCACCCGGAACCGCCCCGGCTGATCGTCAACAAGATGCTGGATAATTTTGCCCATATCGGAATTATCCGCCGGTTATGGCCAAAAGCGCGGATCATCCATACCGTCCGCGACCCGATCGACACCTGCCTGTCGTGCTTCTCGATCCCGTTTGATCATCTGGAGTTCACGTTCGATCTAGGGGAACTGGGGCGTTACTACCGCCAGTATCGCGCCCTCATGGCCCACTGGGAGCAGGCGCTGCCCCCGGAGACGATCCTGACCGTGCGTTATGAAGATCTCGTGCAGAACCTGCCGCATCATGCGCAGCGGATTGTTGCCTATTGTGGCCTGCCCTGGAATCCGGACTGCCTGAAATTCCATGAAAACCGCCGGGTTGTACGCACGTCCAGTCTGGCGCAGGTACGCACACCGCTTTACCGCTCAGCCCTGCACCGCTGGCGCCCCGATAACGAGAGCCTGCGCCCACTGCTGGAAGGGCTGGGCAGGGCGGGCTGAACATTTCGGCTGCCGCCCTGCCAGGCTCGGCTTTCAGGCGACAGCGCTTTCCATTTCATCCACCTGCTGTACGCTCAGCGAACAGGTAATGGCCGGGCCACGTGTCCGGCCAGTATCCTTAAGCCACATAAAGCTCATGGACGGCGAAATGGTAGGAAAAAACTGTCTGAAAACGGGCAGACAGGCCATCAGCCCCTCCCGGTCCGCGATGGTACAGGCGAAGTGCGTAACATCGCGCATGTCCAGCCCGTGCTCCGCCAGCAGTTCAGCCCCCTGCTCCAGAGCAAGGCGGCACTGCTCGACCACATCCTGCCCCTGACAATCCGTTGCTCTCAGGCCGCTGCATGTCAGCCCATCCTGAGTATGCTGGACGCGGGGCCTGTGCGCGCCCTTTGCCCTGCCTTGCGTATTCTTGCTATTATTCATCACGGGCTGAGGATGTAAGCCAGCCTTGACCCAACGGCAAATTTTTCTTTTTTAACAAGCCGCACAATGTCCCGATCAAGTAACGGATGTGATCAGGGGATGGCTGACCTGATCATAATCTTCTCTCGGAATACGAAAAATCACGGTAAAATGGTCAATGCGGTTTTCTGACATGATACAGAACGAAACACGCATATGCCCAAATACCGCGTATCGGATCATAATTCGAAGGAATACCAACCGATGAATACGGCGGATGACACATCAGCCCCGCGCCGTATCCTGCTGGTTTCCGGTCTTTCCGGTGCAGGAAAATCGTCCATTCTGCGGATTCTGGAAGATCTCGACCACGAGGTGATCGATAATCCGCCGCTGGGGATGCTTGATGAGATTGTGGCCCGGGCAGAACGCCCGGTGGCCATAGGTGTGGACTCACGCACCCGCGGGTTTGATGCCCATGCGGTGCTGGCCGCTGTGGCCCGGCTCAGGCTTGACCCGCACCTGCGGGTGGAACTGATTTACGCCACGGCTGAAGAAAACGTGCTGCTGCGCCGTTACACCGCCACGCGCAGGCGCCATCCACTAGCCCCCCATGGCAGCATTTCAGAAGGAATCGAGGCGGAAATAGCCCTGACCGCCCCCCTGCGCGCCGCTGCTGATCTTGTGATCGACACCACCGACATGCCACCGCCCGAACTGCGCCGCTTTGTGGAAAGCCGTTTCAGCCCGTGGGAAGGCGAAGGCGGTGAAGGGCTGACCGTTTCCCTGATGTCATTTGCCTACCCCGCCGGCCTCCCGCGTGAGGCGGATATCGTTCTGGACGCGCGCTTTCTGCGTAACCCGCATTACGTGCCCGAACTGGCCCCCAAAACCGGGCTGGATGCCGATGTGGCGGAGTATGTCGCCGCAGACCCGGATTACCCGCCTTTTCTCCAGCAGATTCACGCCATGCTGCGGCTGGTGCTGCCGCGCTTTGTGCAGGAAGGCAAGAAATACGCCACCATCGCCATTGGCTGCTCCGGCGGGCAACATCGCTCCGTCACTCTTGTTGAAGCACTGGCGTTACGGCTGGCAGCCCCTGACGGCATGGGCGCTTACGCGGGTTCCGGCCAGTGGCCCATCATGATCATGCACCGTGAACTCGCCCGTCTGGGGCTCAACACATGGCGCTGGGCCAGAAAGCCCGTGGAAACCTTCAAGGCCGACACGGCAACGCTTTCCGCCTGATTGCCTCAGCCTGCCGTTATCTGGTCGAACAGCCCACCCGAGGCGAAGTGCGTCTTCTGCGCGGCGTCCCAGCCGCCGAGGCTGGCAATGTCAAACAATGGTACATCCATAAAGCGCGCCCTGTTGGCCGCAAGGCAGGCCGCATCCACCGGGCGGAAGTAATGCCGCGCGCCAATGGCCTGCCCTTCCGGGGTAAACAGGTAGCGCAGATAGGCCTCAGCCACCGCACGTGTCCCATGACGCTCGACATTGCGGTCCACCACCGCCACCGGCGTTTCCGCCAGAATACTCAGGGAAGGCACGATAATTTCGAAATGTCCGGGAGCAAGTTGCAGGCTGGCCAACAGGGCTTCGTTTTCCCATGCCAGCAGCACATCACCAAAACCGCGCTGCACGAATGTGTTGGTGGCCCCTCGCGCGCCGGTATCGAGCACCGGCACATGGCGGAACAATGCGTGCATATAGGCGCGTGCTGCCGCCTCTGATCCGCGTGAACGCTGTAAAGCCGCCCCCCAGGCCGCCATGTAGTTCCAGCGCGCCCCGCCCGATGTTCTGGGGTTAGGCGTAACAACGCGCACACCCGGCCGCACGAGGTCGGGCCAGTCATGGATATTCATCGGGTTACCGCGCCGCACCAGAAAGACGATGGTGCTGGTATAAGGCACGGCTCCATGAGGCAGCCGGCCGCGCCAGTCCGCACCGATCAGACCGTACCGCGCGAGCAGATCGATATCGCGCGACAGGCCGAGGCTGACAATATCGGCGGGCACCCCCTCCAGCACGGAGCGCGCCTGCGCGCCAGACCCGCCATTGGAGGTGCGCACAACGAGGTGTCCACCTGATGGAGCTGTTTTTTCCCAGTCCGCTACAAATGCGCGGCTGATATCAGCATACAACCCACGTGTGGGATCGTAGGAAACATTGAGCAGGGAGTGTGCCTCTCCCCCAGCTTTCAGGGCGGGGTGGGTAACGCCACCTGCACCAGCCAAAGCTGTGGAAGACAGCGCAACGCCCGAAGTCGCCCCGACGCCTGACACGACCGTGCGCCACAGGAACCCGCGCCGCGATAGGGTAGCAGACACGCTCAGCTTTCTTCTCCTTCCCGTCTACGGAAAACACGCCGCAGACGCGGCACACCGCCTCCAGCAGCTTATGAAAACAGTGCCGCTCAGGCATGTCCGGTCTGAGCGCTCAGACGCGCTGGATCGACGCGGATAGACGCCAGAGCGCGCCGCCATTTGGCTGTCTGATCCGTCCCGAACACCAGATCCCGTGTGGCCGGCACCACAAGCCACGCATCATGATGCAGGATTTCCTGCTCAAGCTGCCCGGCCGCCCAGCCGGCGTGCCCCATGGCCAGAAGGGCATCTTTCGGCCCCTGCCCTGCTGCGATCTCGCACAGAACATCCATGCTGGCGGTCAGCGTGACGTTGCTGGTAACCGTCATGCTTTCCTCTCCACTCCAGTCTGAAGAATGCAGCACAAGGCCATGCCCTTCATCCAGCGGCCCGCCAGCACACAGGCCTATGCGCCGTTTCGGCGGCACGGGGCCGATCTGAAGCTGCTCAAGAAGTTCATCCAGTCCAGGACGAGGCAGGCGGCGATTCACCACAAGCCCCATCGCTCCTCCTTCAGTCGTATGAGCGCATAGATAGATAACCGACTGCGCGAACGGCGTGTCACCCAGCATGGGGGTCGCGACAAGCAGGGTTCCGCTAAGGGACACACCCTCTTCCAGCGCAAAGCCCGAATTCAGGATGGAATGTGTGGAGAGCATGTGAGAAAATATGAGGTCTTCCACGCTTTTGACAAGACCATCATCGCGGCCCACAACAGATTGACTGTCGCGCCGGACACGATAACAGCGCCTCCGACCCTCCAAAGGCATCCTTGCATGAGCAACCCCCTGAACAATCTGAGCCGCTTTCTCAAAACACTGGACAGCTATCAGGTCAAGGATGGCAAGACCTTCAGTCTGGAGCATTTCAGCCCCGATGATGATGGCGGGCTGGGGCTGGACAAGGAACACGGCAAAGCCCTGCTGGCTGACGTCAAGACCCACCTGCAGGAATTGCAGGAACTGCTTTACGCCAACCAGACGCACTCGCTGCTGATTATCCTCCAGGGCATGGACACCGCAGGGAAAGACGGCACCATCAAGCACGTCATGTCCGGCGTGAACCCGCAGGGGATAAGCGTAACCTCTTTCAAACAGCCCGGCCCGTCCGAACTGCTGCACGGCTTTCTGTGGCGTATTCATATGGCCGCCCCTCAGGCTGGGCGCATTGCCGTGTTCAATCGCAGTCATTACGAGGAGGTGCTGATCACGCGTGTCCACCCCGAGCTTCTGCAGAATGAGCACCTGCCCGGCGAAGTCAACACGCTGGCCTTCTGGGAAGGGCGCTACAGCGATATCCGCCATCTGGAGCATTACCTGAGCCGTCAGGGCACGCTGGTGCTGAAATTCTTTCTGAACATCTCGCACGAGGAACAGCGCAAGCGCCTTCTGGCCCGGCTGGACATCCCTTCAAAACGCTGGAAGTTCTCCTCATCCGACCTGCAGGAGCGCGAATTCTGGAACGAGTACCAGACCGCATATCAGGACACCATCGCCGCCACCGCGCGTTCCCATGCGCCATGGACCATCGTGCCCGCCAACCAGAAATGGTACGCACATCTGGTCGTGATCGGCACCATTATCCGGGCGTTGCACAACCTGCACCAGACAATACCTGCCCCCGCGCCGGATATCAGCCGCCAGCTCGACAATTACCGTGACAGCCTGCTGAATGAGAAAAGCCCGAACAGGCGTAAGCTCAAATCCTGATCACTCCATGCCGGACCACATGATGAAAACCCGCCCCCTTCCGCTCCGCCGACTGCTCGCGGCGGGCCTTGCCCTCTGCCTTCCCGCTATCGGCACACCTCTGGCGCAGGCCCGGGAAGGTTGGCACAGTGCCTGGCAGGAACGCGCGGCTCCTCCCTCGCAGGTCGCCGCCACCTGTGACAATGCGGGCTTTCTGGCTGCACAGAACAATTTTGAGCAGGGCGGCCCCAAGGGCGATACGCCCGTGCACATCTGCGGCACAGTGCTGACTCTGGCACCGGTCGCAAAAAAAACCCGCAGCGGCGTACACGGCTATTTCTACGTGGCCGTCACACCTACCATTTCCATTCGTGTCGTTGCCAATCTGGATGAGATGCGCGCCCCGGCGTGGCCCTGGGTTGCCAAGGGAGACCACGTAGAGGTTATCGGGCGCTATTATTACGATTCTTACAGACGGCAAGGGATCGACTGGACCCACCACGGCACCGGGCGCTCGTGGAGCATACCAGGCTCTGTCACGGTGAACGGCACTCGTTACGACTGAGCCCGCGCATAAAAAAACGGCTGACAGGCTCAATGGCTTGTCAGCCGTTTTTTAACCTTACGGAGCAATTCGCCTTAGCTGGTTGCTTCCTCCTCCCGCTCGCTGCCGCGTTCATCCTCACCGCCGGACGGGACAGCGACACTGCTTTCCACAATGTCGAACACCAGTTCGCCATTGCGCAGGCCGATCTTGACCGCACCGCCCTTTGTCAGACGACCGAACAGCAGTTCTTCCGCCAGCGGTTTCTTGATCGACTCCTGAATGACCCGGCCCATCGGGCGCGCACCATACAGACGGTCATATCCACGCTCCACCAGCCACTCCTTGGCAGCGGAAGACAGTTCGATGGTCACGTTACGGTCTGCAAGCTGGGCTTCAAGCTGCAGCACGAACTTCTCGACCACCTGCCCCACGATTTCCGGCGTCAGATGCGCGAAGGGAATGATCGCATCCAGACGGTTACGAAACTCGGGCGTGAACAGGCGCTTGATGGCCTCTTCATCCTCGCCTTCCCGCACGGTGCGCCCGAAACCAACGGCCTCCTTGTTCAGATCAGACGCCCCGGCATTGGTGGTCATGATCAGGATGACATTCCGGAAATCGACCGTCTTGCCATTATGATCGGTCAGCTTGCCGTTATCCATCACCTGCAACAGCACGTTGTACAGGTCGGGATGGGCCTTTTCGATTTCATCGAGCAGCAACACCGCGTGCGGGTGCTGGTCGATGGCATCGGTCAGCAGACCCCCCTGATCGAACCCGACATAGCCGGGCGGAGCGCCGAGCAGACGCGAGACTGAGTGCCGCTCCATGTATTCCGACATATCGAAACGGATCAGTTCGATGCCGAGTGCTGTAGCGAGCTGACGCGCCACCTCTGTCTTGCCCACGCCTGTCGGCCCGGAGAAGAGGTAGTTGCCAATCGGCTTTTCAGGCTCACGCAGCCCCGCCCGCGCCAGCTTGATGGCGGCGGAGAGGGCGTCGATAGCCTTGTCCTGCCCGAACACCATGCCCTTGAGGTCACGCTCAAGGCTACGTAGCACTTCCTTGTCATCCGCCGAGATGCTCTTGGGCGGAATGCGCGCGATGCGGGCGATGATGTCTTCCACATCCTTCAGGTTCACCGTCTTGCGGCGGCGGCCTTCGGGTTGCAGCATACGCGATGCACCGACCTCGTCGATCACGTCGATAGCCTTGTCGGGCAGCTTACGGTCGTGAATGTACTTTGCCGAAAGCTCGACAGCCCCGCGGATTGCCTCATCCGTGTAGCGCACCTTATGGTGCTTTTCGTAACTTCCCTTGAGGCCACGCAGGATTTTCACCGCGTCGTCAATGGTCGGCTCGGGCACGTCGATCTTCTGGAAACGCCGTACCAGCGCGCGGTCCTTTTCGAAATGCTGACGGAATTCCTTATAAGTTGTGGAGCCGATGCAGCGCAGCGTACCAGCCGCAAGCGCAGGCTTGAGCAGGTTGGACGCATCCATGGCCCCGCCCGATGTCGCACCCGCCCCAATGACGGTGTGGATTTCGTCAATGAACAGGATCGCATGAGGGTCCTGATCAAGCTCTGTCACCACCGCCTTCAGGCGTTCCTCGAAATCACCCCGATAGCGGGTGCCAGCCAGCAGCGCCCCCATGTCGAGCGAATAGATGGTGGACTGCAACAGCACCTCGGGCACGTTGCCTTCCACAATACGGCGGGCCAGCCCTTCGGCAATCGCGGTCTTGCCCACACCGGGATCGCCCACATAAAGCGGGTTGTTCTTGGTGCGGCGGCACAGGATCTGGATCGTGCGCTCGATTTCCGTGTCGCGCCCGATCAGCGGGTCCACCTTACCGGCAAGCGCCTTGTCATTCAGGTTGACGCAGTAAGTTGACAGCGCATCCTGGCTTTTCTGGCTCTTGCTTTCGCTCCGTTCGGGCTCTTCCGCCTTGTCCGCACTCGGCCCCGTGCCGGTGATCGGTCTCCGCGTGGAACGATCAGGCGCCTTGGCAATACCGTGCGAGAGGAAGTTCACTGCATCCAGCCGGGTCATGTCCTGCAGTTGCAGGAAATACACCGCGTGGCTTTCACGTTCGGCAAACAGGGCGACAAGCACGTTGGCGCCCGTCACCTCCTCCCGTCCGGTGGACTGGACATGAATAGCCGCACGCTGGATCACCCGCTGGAAAGCCGCCGTAGGCTTGGGCTCAGTCGGACGGTCAGCGGCCAGCCCCGCGAGATCCTTGTCGAGAAAACCCGTCAGATCGGTTCTCAGGCGATCGAGATCAACGCCGCAGGCCCGGAACACCGTAACGGCATCCGAATCGTCCACCAAGGCCAGAAGCAGATGCTCCAGCGTGGCGTATTCATGATGCCGATCCCCGGCCAGAATAAGCGCCCGATGCAACGTCTGCTCAAGATTGCGTGACAACATGACGAGACGCTCCTTTCGAGGATCTTCTCTCCGTGGCCCATGCAGAAACCGCCACAGGCGTAGAAGCCCTTCCTGCATATTTGGCTGCTTCAGCCAGAAATGCGAGTCATAAGCGCATAAAAATTGTGACAAGTGTTTTTTTATCGTGGTTTTTTACCACATCGCCCGCAAAGGCGGCTCCGGACAAGGAGTCTTGAAGGCCTGCTCAGTCCTTTTCGATGGTACACTGCAAGGGGTGCTGGTTCTGCCGCGCCAGATCCATGACCTGCGAAACCTTGGTTTCCGCCACCTCGTACGTAAACACACCGCACACACCCACGCCGCGCCGGTGGACATTGAGCATGATGTCGGTCGCTTCCTCACGGTTTTTCTGGAAAAACCGCTCCAGCACGTACACCACGAATTCCATCGGGGTGTAATCGTCGTTGAGCATCAGCACCTTGTACATCGCGGGCTTGCGGGTTTTGGGCTTGGCCCGCACCACCACACCTACATCGGCATCGTTCCCGTCCGGCTCTTGGCCGCCATCGCGTCGGGATGGTCCGTTGCCCGTATGCAGGACAGGATAACGCGACGAAAGCATGGCGAAGACACTCCGGAACCCGGTTGCACGAATGAGGGCTGTTTTTCCGCATCGGGCCGGAAAAAACAAGGTTACTCCCTGCTGCCGCCGGAGTCGGCGGCCCCTTCCCTACAATCAACTGTCAGGTATGATCCCGCTTGTGCCACACGGGATACGCCCCTGTCATGATGAAACTGTCCCGCCGGCCTTATCGCCCCTGCATGGCAGTGCTTTAGATTATCATGGTTTTTGTAAGTCTTCTCTTGCGATTCCGCGCGTCAGGCGGAATACTGAAGATTAGAAAGAAGCCGGGGGTAACGGTGGCACAGAAACAGATGTCCGCACGGGCAAGACAGCGGCAGACCGCACTTCCTGCGGTGCCTGTCGCCACAGGCGTAAAAATAGCACGGCGCGGCGCATGGGCGGCCGGGCTGATGGCTCTGGCTGTTGGCGGCCTTACAGGCGGCGCGGCGCACGCGCAATATGCCCACCAGATCAGCACAATCGTGGTGGACGCCCGTACAGGCGATGTCCTGTCGCAGAATAACCCTGATCTGCGCCGCTACCCTGCCAGCCTGACCAAGCTGATGACGCTTTACATGGCTTTCAGCGCCCTGCGCGCGGGCATGATTACCCCCGACCAGCAGGTGCCGGTATCAATCCATGCCTCCACCATGGAGCCCTCCAAGCTGGGGCTGGTGCCCGGTTCGTACCTGACAGTGGAAGAAGCCATTCTTGCTCTTGTCACCAAGTCCGCCAATGATGCCGCCTGCGCGCTGGGAGAACTCATCGGGGGCGGCAGCGAGCCACAGTTCGCGGCCATGATGACCCGTCAGGCCCATGCGCTCGGCATGAACAATACGACCTTCCGCAATGCTTCCGGCCTGCCGAATACCGAGCAACTGACGACGGCGCGCGATCTGGCCACACTCGGGCGCCGGCTGATCGCCGATTTTCCCGAATATTATCACTACTTCTCCACGCCGAGCTTCCGCTTCCACCAGCGGGTCATTCCCAACCACAACCCCATGCTCAAGGTCTATGCCGGAGCAGAGGGCATGAAGACCGGCTACACGCAGGAGGCGGGACATAACCTTGTCACCTCCGCCATGCGTGACAATGTACGGCTCGTCGGGGTTGTGCTCGGTTCTTCAAGCAACTCGCAGCGCACCCAGATCATGGCCAGCCAGCTTGACCGGGGCTTTGACGCTGAAGGGGTTGCCCCTGTCGAACGTCCGCTGGTGCTCGCACGCGCCAGCACGCAGCACTCCGTCATGCGTCAGCACCGGGTTATTGCTATGGCTGGGGCCAGCCGCCACAAAGCTCTGGAAGTGGCTGAAGCCGCAACGCCCCATGCGCGCCGGGGCCACACGAGCGTCGCGCATGATCACCGTGTGCGGCTGATCGGCGCGAAGGTTCATGCCATTTCCGCCCGCACCCACCCGGTCCGCCATACCACCACGCACGCGCGCAACCGTACCTGAGTGCCAGAGGGCGGGCATTGCGCCCCCCTCGCAACAGGCCCGCAGCGTCCGGGCTGTCTCGCTCGAAAGAGCCTGTGGGCCTTGGCCCTGACCACCCTGCGCCGCGCCGGGAATGGCCGCTCCACGGTTATGGCAGCCTGACGGCAGCCGAAAGCGGGTTGCCATTGCGGGCCAGTATCTCCATCTTTGCCGCCTTGTATCGACCCGCATCCTTGGCGGACACAGCAAAGAGGCAGACATGGCAGGCAGAGCCGGAATCATTATCCACACAGAAGAAGACTTTATAGGGCTCCGCGCGGCGGGTCGCCTGGCTGCCGAAACGCTGGATATGATCACCGATTATGTCAGGCCCGGCGTCACCACCGGCGAGCTGGACCGGATCATTCATGAATACACGCTCGCCCATGGCGCCGTGCCGGGGCCGCTGAACTATCGCGGCTATCCCAAGTCCTGCTGCATTTCGGTCAACCATGTTGTCTGCCATGGCATTCCGGGGGACCGCCCCCTGCTGGAAGGCGATATCGTCAACATCGACGTGACCCCCAAGCTGAACGGCTGGTTTGGTGATACCAGCCGCATGTACTCCGTAGGCAAGGTCTCCATCAAAGCGACCAAACTGGTGGACACCACCTATGAATGCCTCATGCGCGGGATTGAAGTTGTAAAGCCGGGCGCGACACTGGGCGATATTGGCCATGCGATCCAGAGCCACGCGGAAAAGAACCGCTACTCCATCGTGACCGATTTCTGTGGCCACGGCATTGGCCGCACCTTCCATGCCGAACCCAATGTGCTGCATTACGGCAAGCCCGGCACAGGGCTCAAGCTCAAGGCGGGCATGGTGTTCACCATCGAGCCCATGCTCAATATCGGCAAACCCGATGTGAAAATTCTGGAAGACGAGTGGACAGCCGTCACGCGCGACCGTTCCCTGTCCGCCCAGTTCGAGCATATGCTGGCCGTAACCGAAACCGGCTACGAGATCTTCACCCTCTCGCCTGCTGGCTATACGCACCCGCCCTACACCCCGAAAGGATAAGCATGACACAGCCCGCGCCCGGCCCGGTCTCCACGGGGTCTGCCCCTCTGGCCCCCGCCCACAAGGGAACGGCCCGCGGGCTTCTGCTTCGCACCTGCGCCGCCTTCTTCATGCTGGCGGCTGGCCTGCCCTCAGGTGCGCCGTTCACCACCGCTCCGGCGGCGGCTCAGTCTGCTGTTACGCCTTCGACAGCCCCGCCCGCCAGCACGGACCCGCTGGCCTATGCCAGCAGCGACCCCGACCACCTGCCTGCGCTCGCCCCGACGTGGGGGCCGCATGGCATGGTGGTTTCCGCCCAGAAACTGGCCTCCGAGGCCGGGGCACGTATTCTGGCGCAGGGCGGAAATGCCGCTGACGCCGCCGTCGCCATGGGCTACGCGCTGGCCGTCGTGTATCCGGCTGCTGGCAATCTGGGCGGCGGCGGCTTCATGCTGCTACGCCCGCCCGGCCAGAAGACCGTTTTCCTCGATTTCCGTGAAAAAGCACCGCTGGCCGCAAAAGCCGACATGTATCTGGACAGCAAAGGGCAGGTCATACCCGACCTGTCCGTTCTGGGCTGGAAAGCAGTTGCCGTGCCCGGCACGGTGGCGGGGCTTGAACTGGTGCGTCAGCGCTGGGGCCATCTGTCACGTCAGACAGATATGGAGCCCGCCATCGAACTGGCGCGCAACGGTTTCGTGCTGGAAACAGGCGATGTGGCGCTGCTCCATACCGCCACTGATGGCCTGGCCAAAGACCCGTACGCCCGCGCCATTTTTCTGCGCCCCGACGGCACGCCGCTTCAGGCTGGCGACAGACTCGTGCAGGCCCATCTGGCCCACACGCTCGAACAGGTCGCGCATGGGGGAACGGATGCGTTCTACCATGGCCCCATTGCACAGGAGCTGGTGCGCGTTGCGCGCCTGAACGGCGGCATTCTGCAAAACGAGGACTTTGCCCGCTATACCCCGCGCGAATTGCCACCGCTGAGCTGCACCTATCGGGGCTTTCTGGTGGAAACGGCCCCGCCACCCAGTGCGGGGGGCGTCGCACTGTGCGAAATGCTGGACATCCTGTCCGGCTATGACATGCACGCGCTGGGCCTGCATACCGCTCCGGCCCTGCAACGCGAAATTGAAGCCATGCGCCACGCCTATTCAGACCGGCGCAATCTGGGCGACCCCGCTTTTGTCCGCAACCCGATCAGCCACCTGCTCAACCCGGCCTATATCAACGCTGTCCGGGCGGCCATTCCCACCGACCATGCTGTGCCATCCGCCGACCTTCAGGCGGGAGAGGCCGTGCCGGAAAAACCGCAGACAACCCATTACTCCGTCATTGACCGCACGGGTTTCGCCGTTTCTACCACCTACACGCTTAATGGCTGGTTCGGCGCGAAAGTTGTCGGGGGCACGACCGGCATTGTCATGAATGACGAGATGGACGACTTCTCCATCAAACCCGGCACACCGAACATGTTCGGTATTCCCGGCAGCCGCGCCAACGCCATAGCACCCGGCAAGACACCGCTTTCCTCCATGTCGCCCACCATTCTCTCGCGCGACGGCGCGCCGGTCATGGTCATTGGCAGTCCCGGCGGCTCGCGCATTCCCACCATCGTGCTGTCAGTTGTGCTGGGCGTGGTGGATTACGGGCTGGATATTCAGAAAGCCATCGACCTGCCACGCCTGCATGAACAGTGGATGCCCGAAACGGTCGAGGTTGAGTCCGGTGCGGTCAGCCCCGATGTCGCCCACACGCTTGAACAGGAAGGCTACCACTTTGCCCCCCATGCGCCATGGGGAATTCCTGAGGGCATACTGGTCGGGGCACCGTCCCTCGGGGCGACCGACGCGAAAGGCGGCTATTACGGCGGCTATGACCGCCGTCACCCCGGCGGCGCGGCTATCGGCGTGCAATAGCGCCACGCCCTGTTGAGCGGGTTCCTACGGGCGCTCCAGCCTATGCGTGCGGCCTGACGGGTCGCGCACCTGCGCGGCCCCGTCCACATAACCGGGGCCAAGCGGCACCTTGCCGTACCCACCGGGAATATCGAGCACGTAAAGCGGCCAGGCCAGCCCCGTTACCCGGCCACGCAGCCCGGCCAGCAGCTTTCGTCCCTCTTCCGCCGGCACGTGGAACCGGGCCGTGCCGGGCGCGGGGTCAAGCTGATGCAGGTAGTATGGGCGCATACGGTTTTCCACCATGCCCCGGAACAGCGCCTCCAGCGCCGGTTCGCTGTCATTGACGCCGCGCAGCAGCACCGACTGTCCCAGAAGGGGAATACCGCGCCGCACGATCCGCCGCAGACTGGCCCGTGCCGCCTCCGAAAGTTCCCGCGCGTGGTTGATGTGCACGGCCATCCACATGGCTTTTTCCGTCTCCAGCGCATCCAGCATGGCATCCGTCACCCTCTCGGGCGCCGCCACCGGCACACGGGTATGCACGCGGATGGTGGTGACGTGCTCCATGGCTGACAGGGCCGATATGATCTCGCCCAGCCGCCGGGCGGAGAGCATCAGCGGATCGCCCCCCGTTAAAATCACCTCGCGAATCTGCGGGTGCGTGCGCAGCCAGTCCAGCGCTCCGGCTAGCGCCGTCTCGTCCAGCACGCCGCCATCTGGCCCCACATGCTCGCGCCGGAAGCAGAAGCGGCAGTAAAGCGGGCAGACCAGCAACGGTTTGAGCAGCGCCCTGTCAGCATAGCGGTGCACGATACCCGGCACGGGAGAAAGCGCATCATCCCCAATCGGGTCAGACCGCTCTGCCGGGGCGACCACCAGTTCCTCGGGGGTGGGCACCACCTGTAGCCCGATCGGATCGTCCGGCTGCTCTATCAGCGCGGCAAAGGCCGGGGGAATGGCCGTGGCATACTGCCCGGCTACCGCCAGCAGGCCCGCCCGTGCGGAGGCGGGCGCCAGACCGGCGCCAATCAGGTCATCAGGCGTACGGAGCGTGCGCGCGGCAACCGGGCCGGGCACGGATGAGGGCTTGACCGAAGAAGACATGCTGCGGCTCTACTCTTCCCATGTCTGTCTTAGCAACCACTGATCTGCACACGCCCGACCCACTCCACCTGCGCGACCGCCTGCCCTACCTTGCGCGGCGCGGGCTGGTCATGCGCACTGTCCGCGCCTTTCTGGAAGCGCGCGGCTGCGTGGAGGTGGAAACACCTTACGCCGTGCCCGTACCGGGAGAGGAAGTGCACCTCCTGCCTTTCGGCACCGAGCAGGAAACGCCTGACGGGGCAAAGCGCCCCCTGTTCCTGCACACCAGCCCCGAATTCGCCATGAAGCGGATTGTCGCCGCCACCGGGCTGCCAGTCTTCCAGTTCGCCCGCGTCTGGCGCAATGGCGAGGGTAGCGCTCTGCACGCGCCCGAATTCACCATGCTGGAATGGTACCGCCCCCATCTCCCCCTCAGCGGCCTGATGGATGAAACCGAGGCCCTGCTGAAAGCCGTCCTGCCGCCCGCCCTCACCTACGCAGAAACTACGCTGAACCTGAGCGCCCCCTTCGAGCGCCTGACCATGCAGGAAGCCTTTGCCCGCCACGCGGGCGTGGATCTGCTGCCCACCGAAGGCGATGCACAGGCGCTGGCGCGCGCTGCCTCCTGCCCCCTGCGGGCACAGGAAAGCTGGGAGGACCTGTTCTTTCGCCTGCTGCTGGAACGTGTCGAACCCGCCATAGGGCGCGACCGCCCCACGTTCCTGACCCACTGGCCCGCCAGTCAGGCCGCCCTTGCCCGCACCGACCCGCATGACCCGCGCGTGGCTCTGCGCTTTGAGCTTTACGCAGCAGGCATGGAACTGGCCAACGCCTTTGAGGAACTGACCGACGCCTCCGAGCAGCGCGCCCGTTTCGAGCAAGACCGTGCACGCCGCAAAGCCCTTTACCCTGAGCGCAGGGACTGGCCGGTGGATGAAGACCTGCTGGCCGCCCTGCCCCACATGCCGCCCTGTTCGGGCATTGCGCTGGGCTTTGACCGTCTGGTCATGCTGGCCTGTGGTGCCCGACACATACAGGATGTCTTGTGGATGGGTAACTAGTCTGCAACATTCACAACACCACGGCGTTCTCGTTCACAGGGCCATACCCTGGCCTTCACCTTCAGGATTCTTCGTTCATGACCCATGCCAGAACACCAAAACGTGTGGGAAAAACACTGCTGGTCGCACTGCTGGCCTTAAGCGCGTGCGAAGTCCCTTCCAAGAAGGAGCGCCAGTTGCTGAATTCCATGATCGGTCATCCGGCGGCGGATGTGGTGCGGAATTTTGGCGTGCCAACCCAGCAGTTTGAAGCGGATAACCACCTGTTTCTCGCCTATATCAGCCAGCAGACAGACTACACCATGCCGATGGGCGGCTGGGGCTGGAGCGGCGGCTGGGGGCCTGGGTGGGGCCCAGGCTGGGGCCCAGGCTGGGGGCCCGGATGGGGCGGCGGTGTAAGCACGGCCTACACCTATACCTGCCAGACTACATTTGAACTCGTGAACGGCCTCGTGACCGGGTGGACGGTACGGGGCGACGGCTGCTAAAGGCAGCCGCTGCTTTTTTCGACAGGCTGTAAAGGGCGCAGGGTGGACCCTACAGGTTCCAGTCCTGCGGGTTATCCCACCAGTTCTCGGCGGGCATGATGAAATCCGCCCCCGCCGTCGCCAACGGCACAACCTCGGCGGCGGCCGTGGCCTGTGCGACAACCGGCAGTTCCATCATCATGACCCACCACCGGGTGAGTTCCAGCACAGAGGCAACCGCTTCGGGGGTGGCCTGTTCACCCTCGCCGGGGGTGAAGCAGATATAATCGGCCCCTTCCTCCCCCGCGCGCATGGCATGATCGCGGCTGAGGCCGACATCCACCCCGAGCTGCATCGTCTCTCCCACCATGCGGCGTACGGCGGCAGTATCCTGTGCCGCATCGCCACATAGATGCACCCCGTCACAGGCCTGCGCCACGGCCAGGGCGGCCCTGTTCTGCAGTATCAGGGCAATGCCCATAGGCTGCACGCAGGACGCCACAGCTGCCACAAGCGGGGCTGCGACGCTGTCAGACATCTGCGCGACGGGCGGCAGACGCAGCAACAGGGCGGCTGGCTGGCAGACAGTCAGCCGCTTGTGCAGATCGGCCGGGAAAGGCCCGGCCTGATCAAGAACCGGCGTGGCCAGATACAGTTCAGACACGCTGTGGCTCTCCCCAGTGGTGCTTGCCCGTCAAGACAGGATCAGTTCTTCAGGATGCCGATGATCTCATCCAGCAAGCCGAGCGCTTCCGCCTTGGGACGCTGGAACACATTGCGGCCAATGATGGAGCCGAAGCCACCGCCTTCGTTAATGCCACGGATCGTGTTCAGCAGGTTTTCGGTGCCGGTATGCTCGCCACCCGAGAAGATCACGATGCGGCGGCCACCAAAGCTGGACTGCACGATATGACGCACGCGCGAAGCCAGCGTGGACACGTCAACCGGGTGCTTTTCATAGGTGGACTTGGCGGCATCCAGCGACACCACATCGGTCGGCGGCTTGACCTTGATGATATGGGCACCACACAGAGCGGCCATATGCGCCGCATACGCGCAGATATCGAGCGCCGTTTCAGCCTTCTTATCCAGCATCGGGCCACGCGGATAGCTCCACACGACCACAGCCAGACCGACAGACTTGGCTTCCGCCGCGAGTTCGCGCAGTTCTTCCATCTGGTCGAAGCAGTATTCAGAACCGGGATAAATGGTAAAGCCAATGCCCGAGCAGCCCAGACGCAGCGCATCGGACACGGTGCCGGTTACGGCCTGGTCTTTCTCGGTGGCGAGGCTGTTGGAGCTGTTGCACTTCAGGATCAGCGGAATTTCGCCTGCATAGGTGGCGGCGCCACATTCCAGCATACCCAGAGGCGCTGCGTAGCCGTTCAGCCCGGCTTCAATCGCCAGTTCAAAATGGTAGTGCGGGTCATAGGCTGCCGGATTGGCCGCGAAAGAACGGGCCGGGCCATGTTCGAACCCCTGATCGACCGGCAGGATCACCAGCTTGCCGGTGCCGCCCAGGCGACCTGCGTTAAGCAGGCGGGCAAGGTTCATCTTGGTACCGGGATTATCGCTCTCGTACTGGTTGAGAATGGCCTTGACCTGGGGAGTAAGCGTCATGACTGAACGGTCCTTCATTTCATACCTTGGCGTCCGGCACTTTATCCTGCCGACAATGTTCTTGGAAATAACCGTGAGGGAAATGCCCGACAAGAGACGATATGCTGCCTGAAGGATCAGTACGGTGAAATGATGGCCGGCCGCGACGCCAGCACCACACCTCCAGCATGCCGGAAGAGCGTACGCGCCGCCATGGCCTGCGCGTCCTGCGCGTCCAGCACCACCGCCTGCTGCCCCTGCCTCAGCGCCATAACGGCATGTACGGCGCTCCCCCCGCAATCGAGCACATGTGCGAAAGGCAACCCGTCCGCCTCGTTGCCATCTACCTGAAAAGACCAGCTGTCCTGCCCGGTCACGGCCGCCGCCAGCCCCTGCACGAGCGCGTGCCACCAGACCGCCCCCATATAAACCCCAGCGCCCTCGGGCGAGAGCAGAACCAGAGCTGGCCTGTCCGCATCCGGGGCGCTGTCAGTCGAGGCCATGGAACGTAACGCGCGCAGGCCGCTTTCGTGGTCATAAATACAGAGAAAACGGCAGCATCGGCCCAAAAGTAGCCTGTTTTCCATGCTCATGCTTGACGCCATCGCATTTGCAGGTGATTCCTCAACAATAGAAAGGGATAAAGCATGCAGGATAAGGCAGCGGAGCCATACCCGTTCTCTATCAACAGTGGCACGACCGGCACTGAAGCTGGAACAGAACCGACCGCACGGATATTCCCTCCGCAGGAAGATCCGATTGCAAGGCTGGATCGCGCCCTGCAACGCATTTCCTTTGCGCTATCCAAAAGACCTCCCCAGCAGGATACCAGCCTGACGGAACGTCAGGAGACGGAGCGGCAGGAACTGCTGGCCAATGTTGATGCCCTTATCCTGCGCGTGCGTGACGCGCTAGAACAATCCGCCCCCCTGCCGGAACGGAAAGACTGATCCCATGGCCCTTGTTTCGGTTCTTATCAACGGGCACAGCTACACTGTAGGCTGTGAAAACGGTCAGGAACGCCATGTGCAGGCCATGGCCCATCAGGTAGAGCACCGCGTGCAACGCGTGCGCTCGCTGGGTTTTTCTGGCGATGCCCGTGTACTGGTGCTGGCGGCCCTGCTCATGGCCGATGAAATTCAGGACCTTTCCAACAGCCGTATTCCTGAAAGCACGGCACAGGCCGTGCATGATGTCGAACGCCTGCGGGCCGAACGCGCCATGCAGGACAGCCGCCTGCTTGATCTGGCCGAACGCGCGGAAGCTCTTGCAGCAGAGCTTGAGCAGGCTTACATAGACAAGGCGGGGCTGCCCGGCACGTGAGGCATGTCATACCCCTGGGCCGATAAGCACTTCCTTGGGAGCTGGCTCTGTTGTGGCCCTGGCCACATTATCTGGTGCCCACCTGCACTCGCAGGTCCTGGAGGTTGAAAAGACCCACGGCCATGGCGGCTCCGCACTCCACACCCGTTATGGGTGATCCCCCTGAAATCGCGCAGCAGAAAGCCTTGGCGCGCCAGCATTGCGTGCAGAGCCTGCGTACGCGCGGGCCGGATGCGGATGCGGGTATTCGCGCGCGCCTCAAGACTCTGCTGAGCCCACGCCCGCACCAGGCCATTGCCTGCGTGTGGCCTCTGCCGCACGAAGTGGATCTGCGCCCGCTCTGCCACTGGCTGCATGAGAACGGCGCGCGGGTGCTCCTGCCTGAAACCACGCCGCGCGGCACGCCCCTGATTTTCCGCCACTGGCACCCCACATGCGCCATGCGGGTAGGGCGCTTTGGCACCCACGCGCCTGATGGCCCGGTCCTTGCCCCGGATATTGTGCTTGTGCCGCTTCTGGGCTTTGACCGCGCAGGCAATCGCCTTGGCTATGGTGGGGGATATTACGACCGCACACTGGCCCGCCTGCCCTCAGCGCAGGCCATAGGCTACGCCCCCGCCTCGCAGGAGGTGGCGGCCCTGCCCGCAGGCCCACATGACCAGAAACTGCCCTGTATCGTGACTGAAAGAGAGATCCTGCGTTTTGACCCGCCTTCTTCCTGATACCAGCCTGCTGCCCGCCCCCCGCCATGCTGTGGATTTCCGTTCGTGAGACTGCTTTTCCTGGGAGATATTGTCGGCAGGACCGGGCGCGAGGCCGTCCTGTCACGCCTGCCGGATCTGCGGAGCCGACTCGCGCTTGATCTTGTCGTGGTCAACGCCGAAAACGCCAGCCATGGCTTCGGCCTCTCGCCCGCCATCGCGACATCGCTGCTCCAGAACGGCGTGGATGTGCTGACTCTTGGCAACCACGCATGGGACAGGCGTGACCTGATCGGCCATATTGATAGCGAGCCACGTATTATCCGCCCGCTCAACTACCCGCCCGGCACGCCGGGACAGGGTAGCGTGGTGGCGGAGCTGACCGACGGGCGCAAGGCGCTGGTGGTCAATGTCATGGGTCGGCTGTTCATGGACCCGCTGGACGACCCTTTCCGCTGCATGAACGAACTGCTGGCCCGGCACCGGCTGGGAACAACCGTGCAGGCCGTGGTAGTGGATATACATGCCGAGGCCACCAGCGAAAAATGGGCTCTTGCCCACATGCTGGACGGCCGGGCCTCGCTGGTGGTGGGCACGCATACCCACACCCCCACGGCGGATCACCGTATTCTGGCGGCGGGCACCGCCTTCCAGACCGATGCGGGCATGTGCGGGGACTATGACAGCGTAATCGGCATGACCAAGGAAGCCGCCATCGCCCGCCTTGTGCGCAAGCTGCCCGGCGAACGCCTCCAGCCCGCCGAAGGAGAAGCTACGATCTGCGGGATTATGGTGGAAACCGACGACCGCACCGGCCTTGCCCTGCGCGTTGCCCCACTGCGTCAGGGCGGCCTGCTGGCGCAGACCCTGCCGGATTTCTGAGCGCCCGACGCCCCCAAGCCGGAAGCTCGCCAAACGGCCACGCCAGAACCGTGGCCGTGGCGTTCAGCCGTTCTCCAGCGCCCTGACTGCGGCCATAGCCAGTTCCGTCGCGCACGTCAGGGGTGATGGCAGGGCATCGAGGGCGTACCAGCCAAGGGCCGCATGTTTATGCGGCTCCATCAGCCGGGCTTCAGCCCCGGTTGGCACACGCGCCTGATAGACGGGGGAAACCCAGTGCAGGCCCGCCGCAGGGTCGATCTGATCCACAACACACAGCAGCCGTTCGGGCACGATGTCGAGACCAGTTTCCTCGTGGATTTCACGCCTGACCGCGTCCGGCACGGCTTCAAACGGCTCGACCCGACCACCCGGTAGCCCCCAGCACCCAGCCTCCGGCGCGCGGAGGCGCTGGATCAGCAGCACCTGACCATCGCGCAGGATAAACGCCCCGCAGCCCACCGCGGGCAGGGCCTCAGCCGCCATAGTCGTTACCAGACAAGACGGGGCAATGCCGCGACGGGCCGCAGCCCGACCGCACTGGCTTCTTCCGTCGCCAGGGCCGCGTCATTGCCAACCATTTCCCTATGGATACCACCCAGAATCCAAGCGCTGTCCACGCCAACCCCGGCCGCACCCCGGATATCGGTTTCCAGCGCGTCACCAATAGCCAGAATCCGCTCACGCGGGACATCCAGCATACTGAAAACTGGTTCGTAAACAGAAGGATAGGGCTTGCCGATCCAGCAGACATCGCCCCCCTGTTCCTCATAGAAGGCCGCCAGAGCACCCGCGCAGATCTGCCGCCGCCCGCCCTTGATCACCACCCGGTCCGGGTTGGCGCAGATCATCGGCAGTTTGTGCCTGAGGCTGGCTTCGAGTTCCGGCAGGTACGGGTCAAGCGACTCCACACCCCGGTCAATATCCGGCCCGGCATTCATGATAAAACCGGCCTGCGCGGGGTTCCTTACCTGTTCGATATCCAGTGCGTCATACAGGCCAAGGTCGTTCGCCCCGCCCATGTGCAGCACCGTGCGGCCCAGCCGGGCAAACCACGGGTCTGTCCGGTCACGCAGGCGGGTATAGGTTTCCTGTCCACTGGTCATGACGCCGTCATGCAGGTCCGGGGTAACGCCAAAAGCCTTGAGCTGCTCTGTCACCACCGAAGCCGGACGCGGCGCATTGGACAGCATGACCACCCGCTTGCCCGCACGGCGCAGGGCCTGAAGACACTCGACCGCGCCTTCGTACGGGCGGATACCATCATGCACCGTGCCCCACAGGTCGATGATATATCCATCATACTGGTCGGCAACGGCCGCGAGGCCGCCGGGCATTGCCAGAGTAGCGGGCGTGCTCACAGGCTCTTTCCTCTGGTCCCGGTTCCACGGATATCGTCGAGGCTTTCCACACCCTCGCGCCGCATGACGTCGAGCATCTCGCGCTTGAGGCGCGCCACCAGAGCCGGGCCTTCATAGGCAAAGGCCGTATAGACCTGCACCAGATCAGCCCCCATGCGAATCCGCTCCAGAATGTCCAGCCCGGTTTCGATACCGCCACAGGCCACAAGCGCCAGCCGCCCGGCGGCCACCTCGGCCACAATGCCGAGCATGGCGCGCGCACGCGGCGCCAGTGGCCTGCCGGAAAGCCCGCCCGCCTCGTCCCGGTAGGGACTGCGCAGGCTGGGAGGACGCTCCAGCGTGGTGTTGCTGATGATCAGCCCCTGCGCGCCGCCTTCCACCACCGCCTCGACAATCGGCGCGATTGCGTCGTTTTCGAGATCGGGGGCCAGCTTGACCAGAATCGGGGGGCGCTCGGGGTGCCTGTCCGCAATGGCGTCCAGAATGCCGCGCAGCCGGGCTGCATCCTGCAAACCACGCAGGCCCGGCGTGTTGGGCGAGGACACATTGAGCACGATATACTGGACATAGGGCTTAACCCGCGCCACCAGCGCCGGGTAATCGCGCTCGGGGTCCGCACCGGTCTTGTTGATGCCGATATTGGCCCCCACCGGCACGCCAGCCCCGCCGCCGCGGCCCGAAGGCAGCGGGCGCGACAGACGGGCCAGCCGCACGGCAAAACGGTCTATCCCCTGATTGTTGAAGCCCATGCGGTTGATGACCGCCCTGTCTTCCTCCAGACGGAACAGCCGGGGCCGCGGGTTGCCCGGCTGCGGGCGCGGCGTGACGGTTCCGGCTTCCACAAACCCGAAGCCAATCCGGGCCAGCGGGCGCAGCGCACGGGCATTTTTATCAAAACCCGCGGCAATACCAATCGGGTTTGAAAAGCGCATACCCAGAACACGGGTTGCCAGCGCCGGATCATCCTCCGGCCGCTTGAGCGGCACGGACAGGCCCAGCGTCAGGGCATCAAGGGCGAGGTCATGCGCCGTCTCAGGATTGAGGGAGCGCAGAAGCGGCAGGGTGAGAGATGTAAGCACGGACATGCTTCGAGTACTGCCCCAACTGTCGCGGCAAGGAAAGAGGAAAAGCCATCGGGCTGGCCACCCCGGTATCCCATGCGGTTTTATATTGATAATGAGAATTATTATCATTTATAAGGGGACATCATCTTCACTTCAGGAGCCGCGGGCCAGCTACCCACGGAACGCACAATGTCAACAATGCCTGTTTATCTGACGGATCTTCCTTCCAGCGAACGGCTGACCCTGTGGACCATCCGTCGTCTTGCCGCGCCGCAAACCGCCCGCTCCAACAGCACCCAGCCCTGCGGCGTGGCGCTGCCCTGTTTCCTGCCCTGCTTCCGCCGCGAATTCCTGGCCGTGACCAGAGCTTTCCACGAAGCGCTGTCCGATCTCTCCTTCAGAGGCGATGAACGTCCTGCCCGGCCTGCTGCGCCAGCCACGCTTGATATCCGCACCGGCGGTACCCTGGCAGTGACCGAGACGGAATACACCCTGCTACTCGCGACAGAAGCCGCGCAAAACGAACGTGAGGACGACATGCACACCCTGCTGCTTCCGCTGCTGCCGCTGGCGCGGCTCCGCCTGCGCATGATGACGGCCCTGACCACTCTAGGGGCCTGTCTGGCCGGCGCAGGCTACTGGCTTTCGCCCCATGCGGCGCGCAACCTGTCACCCTGCCTGTTTTCCGGCGGCGTACCGACGCCACCCGTGCAGAACGCCCACCCGCACCGCGTAGTGCTGGCAAGTAGTCTGGCCTATCAGCACCATTAAGGAACAAGGAGCCGAAAAGGTTCCGTTTTTGTTCCATTCATCCGGGCACTGTGCTATGTCACGCCCCCATGACACAGCCCGTGCGCCGGATCATCCATATCGACATGGACGCGTTCTACGCCTCGGTCGAACAGCGCGACAATCCGGCCCTGCGGGGGCGGCCCGTCGCGGTGGGGCGGAGCCAGGAACGCGGCGTGGTCGCTGCCGCCAGCTATGAGGCCCGTCCCTTTGGCATACGCTCGGCCATGCCGTCGCTTCTGGCGCAAAGACGCTGTCCGCAGCTTGTGTTCGTGCCGCCCCGCTTTGAAGTGTATCGGGCCGTATCCGCGCAGATCCATGCGATCTTCGCGCGCTACACGCCCCTCATCCAGCCTCTTTCTCTGGATGAAGCCTATCTGGACATCACACATCCGCTGATCCGCCGGGCATCGGCCACCGCCATCGCGCAGGAAATCCGTGCCGCCATTCTGGCCGAGACCGGACTGACCGCCTCGGCCGGTATTTCCTATAACAAATTTCTGGCCAAACTGGCCTCAGACCATAACAAGCCCAACGGGCAGTTTGTCATTCCTCCCGGTGCGGGGCAGGATTTTGTGGCCCCTCTGCCCGTCGGCGCTTTTCATGGCATTGGCCCGGCCACCGCGCGGCGCATGAACGCGCTGGGAATCCAGACTGGTGCAGACCTGCGCGCCTTCCCGCTGGAAACCCTGCGCCAGCATTTTGGCAAGGCGGCGGCCTTCTACCATGGCATTGCCCATGGAGAAGACAACCGCCCGGTGGAACCCGACCGCCCACGCAAATCGCTGGGCAAGGAAACCACGTTCGATCAGGACCTGAGACACGAGCCAGACCTGTCCGAAGCCCTGCGGACACTGGCCGAAAAAGTCTGGACAGGTTGCGAAAAACGCGCGCTCTCAGGCCGAACCATCACCCTGAAACTGCGCCATGCGGATTTCAGCCAGCTTACCCGTTCGCTCTCGCGCCAGACACCGGTGCGCGATCAGGCAGACCTGCTTCAGGCGGGGCTGTATCTGCTACGTCCGCTGCTGCCACTGCAAAAACCCGTACGCCTGCTGGGCATTACCGTTTCCAGCCTGTGCGGCCCTCAGGCCACGGGCGGGGCGGAGCAGCTTTCGCTCCTCCCCGCCACCTGAACGGGCACGGGCACTAACCGCGCCGGCCTGCGCCCCTTACCAGGTGGGAGCAGGACCTTTGACAATGGTGGACAGATCATCGGGACGAATCCACTGCCGGAAAGCGGCCTGAATATCCGCCCCCGTGGCGCTGTAATATGCCTGTGCGGCACGGTCGGCGTTATCCAGTGGCAGATCGAGACTGGCCAGATAGAGATACTGCGAAGCAATATGGTCGAGGCTTGCGCGCTGGAGCGGTATCCGCCGCAGCAGCGATGCCTTGGCCAGAGACAGTTCCGCATCCGTAGGCGGTGCCGCCACCATGGCCCCGACATCATGCAGCACGGCCGCGCGCGCCTTGCCCACCTTGTCCGGGTCGGCGCCGTAATTCACCGTGTAGGTGCCCCGGGTACGACCCCACTCGAAATCGCTGCCAACGGTATAGACATAGCCGGTCTTCACCCGCAGGTCGCGATACAGGCGGGATGAGAACAACCCACCACCCAGCACCTCGTTACCAAGCTGCAACGCGAAATGGTCCGGGTTAGCGGCGGTCAGGCCCAGCGTTTCGGCCAGCACCACCTCGTCCTGCACGCTGCTCTTGTCCGGCACATGCGCGCGTGATGCCTTGCTGAGCGGCACGGTGGGCAGGTTGAGTTCGGGCTTTGGCCCCTCCGCCTGCCAGCCGCCAAAGGCGTGCTCCACCACCGCGCGGGCCTTCTCGGGGGTCACATCACCCGTCACCACGATCGTCGTCAGGTCAGGCCGCCAGGCATGTGCGTAATAATGCAGCACGTCGTCGCGCGTGACGTGCATGATGCTCTGCGGCGTTGCTTCACGCAGGGCCGGGTCTTTGGGCGGCAGAATGGCGACCTTGATCGCCTGGGTGAACAGATGCCCCGGAGACGCGAGTTCCCCCGCCTGCGCCTGTGCTGTCTGCGCCCGCACAATTTCAAAGTCACTGGCAGGGAAGGCCGGATGCAGTTCGTTTTCTGCCAGAAGGGCAATGCCCTTTTCAAAATCGGGTGTAAGCACCCGCAGGCTGAACCCGCTGCCAGCACTCTCCCATGCAGGAATATCATCCAGCGCTTTCTGGAAAGCCAGACGGTCATGCTGGGTGGTGCCGTAGGCAAAGAGCGCCTCGGTCACGTCGCTCACCCCTTCCTGCCCCTGCGGCTCCTCCAGCGCCGGGGTCTGGCGCACCTGCCCCGTAAGCTGGATGGTGTGGCTAACGTGCGAGGGCCAGACAATCAGCTTCAGCCCGTTGGGCAGGGTGCTGACCGTGGGCTGAGCCGTGGGCTCGGGCTTGTCCAGCCGGGTCAGGTCTTTTTCCGCCCATGCAGGCAGGGGCACAGGCTTGTCTGGCGTCGCACCGAACGACTCGGCCCCGCCAAAGCCCTTGCCCGCCACCGGCTGGCCAGAGCTTTCAGGCGTCAGCACAGCAGAAACCGCATGGGCGGGATCAAGCAGGGTGGCGGCCAGCGCATTGACGGCCTCGGGCGTTACAGCCTGATAGGCGGCCACCATATCTCCGGGCGATTCCAGCTTCTGGAACGCCAGCGCGTTGGACCACAGTTCGGCCAGACCGCTGACGGAATTGGCCGCGAACTGCAACTGCGCGATCTCGCGCCGCTTGGCGGCTTCAACCAGATCGGCTGGCACGCCGTCATGGCGGATTTTTTCCAACACGGCGCGCATATCGGCCATTGTCCGCTTGGCGTCACCCCCTTTGGGGAAAGCCGCCAGCGCCAGGCCGAAGCCGGCCAGTTGCTTGGGCGCGTATTCAAACCCGGCAAACAGGGCACGGCCCTGCGGCACAAGCTGGTACAATGCCCCCCGCTGGCTGGACAGCACATCAGACAGAATATCCGCCACCGCGAAATCCCGCGCGGAAGAACCCGGCATGGGGAAAGCCAGCGTTGCGAACCCGACCGGATAATCCGTGGCAAAAGACAGGGTTTTGGCAGGCGGTGGCACAGGAGCGACCGGCGTACGCGCAGGCAGGGCACGGCGCGGGATGCCGCCAAACGTGTCTTCAACCAGTTCGAGCGTACTCACCGGATTGACGTCGCCCGCAATCACCAGCACCGCATTATTGGGGGCATACCATTTGCGATAGAACGCGCGCAGGTCAGCCGCTTTCGTACGCTCGAAGGAAGGCCGCGTGCCCAGCGCGTCGTGCTCGTACGGCGTGCCGGCGAACAGAATGGCCTGCAACTGCTCCAGATACAGATAGGCGGGGCTGGACAGGTCGCGCGAGACCTCCTGCTCGATCGCGCCGCGCTCCTTCTGCCAGTCCGCTTCGGACAGGGTCAGCCCTGTCATGCGTAGCGCCTCGATTTTAAGCAGGACCGGCAGGTCGCGCGACTGCGCGGTATAGAAATACTGGGTTACGTCCTCGGTGGTGTCAGCATTGTAGCTGCCGCCCAGCCGCGCCCCGACAGAGGCAAGCTGATCCTTATCCAACCCGGCGCTCCCGCGGAACATCATGTGCTCCAGCGCATGAGCCGTGCCGGGAAAGCCCTTGGGTGTTTCTGCCGAGCCGACAAGATAGTTGATCTCGGTTGTCACGACCGGGGCCAGACGGTCCGGCACAATCACAACCCGCAGCCCGTTGGGCAGGGTTGCCCGCACGACCTGCGCACTGCTGAGTGCCGCGGGCACCAGTGCTGAGGGCATACCGCCCATCTGGCCGGGTGGCATGTCCATGGCCTGCTGCGCCAGAGCCGATGCCCCCGGCACGGCCACACCCGCAAGGCATGTGGCCGCGCACAGGGCAATACTCAGGGTGCGGGCAAAACCGGGCAGCCGCTTACTGGCCGTGCTGGCGGTACACTGTGTCATCAATTCTTCCTGTTTTCCTGCTTCAACGCCGTCAAAAGCCGCCGCCTGCCCTCAGGCATCCAGACCGGGCAGGGCAAGCTTCTTGACCATGGCCGACAGCTTGTGACGCCGCAGCTCCGAGCGGGCCTTGGCATCACGCGTCATGTAATTGAGCTGAATGGTGTAACGCGGCCCCACATACTGCCGGTGGCCATGCCATGCGTCCGGCCCGTTGGGGAAAATGAGCAGCGTTCCGTCCACCGGCTGCACCTCATGCACATAGTCTTCTATGTCATGCGGGCCGCGCAACAACCGCAGGCAGCCTTCCTGTTTTTCCCACACCTCGCCCGACGGGTTCAGATAGAGCAGAATCGTCACGCGCTTGGCGAGAGAATCCGTATGGATACGCCCGTCCTTCTCGCGGGTGCGGCCCCGGATCGTCAGCATGGAAGGCGCGTCCGACAGATCGAGATCGAGCTTTTCGGCGATCAGCCTGCGGAGTTCAGGCCCTTCCATCTGCGCCAGCAGCGTGCGCATGAGCGGTGAGAGGTTCAGGGATTGCGGCGGAAACGACCCGCCCGAGGGAATATGCGGCAGGTTTGCGAAGACACGAGGCAGGTCCTGCTCGCGAATGAAGTGCGGCACCACCACATGCCTGAAAGGCTCGGTGCGGACAGGTGCGCGCGCAAGGGCTTCGTAATCCGGTTCAAGGTCTATCTGAGACACGTCGTTCATATCCTTGCCAGTAGCAATACGGATCATCCCGCCCAGACGGTAGAAGCCTTGCCCCCCATAAACAAGGCCCCTACCTGCGCGCCCGGCCGCCGCCCTTGCCGGATTTGCGTTCGTACCCGCCGCCACCCGGCCCGAAAGGCCGGGGCGTGGTGTCCTTTTTGCCCCGACGCGCGCCGCCTGCCTGCCCTCCGACGGATGATGCGACCGGAGCCACAGGCAGGCCAAGCTGCGCGGCTTCGAGCCGCCTGATTTCATCGCGCAGGCGGGCGGCGGTTTCAAACTCCAGATCAGCCGCTGCCTCGCGCATACGCTTTTCCAGCACCGCCAGAGTCGCAGCGCCGTCCTGCCCCACGAACTCATTCACACCCGTTTCCCGGTCGGGTGCCACCGTCACGTAATCCTGCTCGAACACGGAACCGACGATATCGCTGATCTGCTTGCGCACGCTCTGCGGGGTAATGCCGTGGGCCTCGTTCCAGGCCATCTGCTTTTCACGGCGGCGGGCTGTTTCCTCCACCGCGTAGTTGAGCGAGTCCGTCATCTTGTCGGCATAGAGCAGCACACGGCCGTCCACGTTGCGGGCGGCGCGGCCTATGGTCTGGATCAGCGATGTGCGCGAACGCAGGAAGCCTTCCTTGTCGGCATCGAGAATGGCCACCAGCGAACATTCAGGAATATCCAGCCCCTCGCGCAGCAGGTTGATGCCGATCAGCACATCGAAAGCGCCCATCCGCAGATCACGGATAATCTCGATACGTTCGAGGGTATCCACGTCCGAATGGAGATACCGCACCCGGATTCCGGCCTCATTCATGTAATCGGTCAGGTCTTCGGCCATACGCTTGGTCAGGGTGGTGACAAGCACACGCCCACCACGCTCTATGGTGGCGCGACATTCGGCCAGCAGATCATCCACCTGGTGCTCCACAGGGCGGATATCCGTCACCGGGTCGATGAGCCCCGTGGGCCGGATAACCTGCTCGGCAAACACGCCGCCGGTGCGTTCCATCTCCCACGGGCCGGGCGTGGCGCTCACGAACAGCGTCTGGGGGCGGAAAGTATCCCACTCGGCAAAATTCAGCGGCCTGTTATCCAGACAGGATGGCAGCCGGAACCCGAATTCCGAAAGGATGGACTTGCGTGCATGGTCTCCGCGTTCCATCCCGCCAATCTGCGGCACGGTCACATGGCTTTCATCCACAATCAGCAGGGCATCACGCGGCAGGTATTCAAACAGCGTAGGCGGCGGGTCGCCCGGATTCCGGCCCGACAGATAGCGTGAGTAGTTCTCGATCCCCTTACACACGCCGGTTGTCTCAAGCATTTCAAGATCGAACAGGGTGCGCTGATCCAGCCGCTCGGCCTCCAGCAGCTTGCCCGCTTTTGTAAACTGATCCAGCCGCTCGCGCAGTTCCTGCTTGATGCCGACAATCGCCTGATTAAGCGTTGGCCGGGGCGTTACGTAATGGCTATTGGCGTAGATGGTGACTTCCTGAAGATCGGCCGTTTTTTCGCCCGTAAGCGGATCGAACTCGATAATCCCGTCCACCTCGTCGCCAAACAGGGAAATACGCCAGGCCCTGTCCTCGTTCTGCACGGGGAAGATATCCACCGTCTCGCCCCGGACACGGAAGGTACCACGCGTAAACGCCGCATCGTTCCGCCGATATTGCAGTTCCACCAGACTGCGCACCAGCTTGTCGCGGTCGATCTCCCCGCCGAGTGCGAGCTTGACCACCATGCGCGCGTAGGTTTCCACCGACCCGATACCGTAAATACACGAGACCGAGGCGACGATGATGACGTCATTACGCTCCAGCAGCGCCTGTGTGGCGGCATGGCGCATCCGGTCGATCTGCTCGTTTATCTGGCTGTCTTTTTCAATATAGGTGTCTGACCGGGGCACATAGGCCTCGGGCTGGTAGTAGTCATAATAACTGACAAAATATTCCACCGCGTTATGGGGGAAGAACTGCTTCATCTCCCCATAAAGCTGGGCAGCCAGAGTCTTGTTGGGGGCCAGAATCAGGGTGGGTTTCTGGGTGGCCTCGATAATCTTGGCCATGCTGAACGTCTTGCCCGACCCCGTCACCCCGAGCAGCACCTGATCCCGCTCCCCGGCCTCAACACCGCGCACCAGCTCGGCAATCGCCTGCGGCTGGTCGCCCGCGGGTTCATACTCGGACACAACCTCCATCCGGCGCAGCTTTGGCCGCGGGGCCTGCTGTTCGGGCCGGAAAGTGACGGCTGGCAACTGGGCGGCGCGTTCGCTCAGCGTGCCGCGCTTGCGGCCATGCGCGGGAGAAGGAGAAGATAACGGCGGCAAGGGAGCATCCATGCCCCAAACATGGTCGCGCCTGCCCCTTTGCGCAAGGGAGCCACGGCGCCGCAATGGGGCTGCACCTTACGCGAGACGCCAGTGCAGAGCGTGGAAGACCATACGCGAAAGCGGCGTATGCGACAGCACGATCAGAACCATCCCGACCACGATCGCTACCCGACTGCCCGACCGGGCATACAGCCCCAGCATTTCGTCACGGCTGGCCATATCCAGAAACGGATCAAGCCCGCCATACCCCGCCTGCTCACGCTGCCGACGATAGCGGGCCAGAAACTCGGCGGGCAGGCCCGCGCGTTCAAACTGTCTGGCGCTGTAGCGGTCCAGTTCATCGCGCCGGTAACGGATCACACGTCCCTTATGCCTGACCGAACGCGGGCCGCCGCCTATCCATTCCAGCAGCCACAGCCGCCGCGCAGGCACACCCAGATACCCCGCAGCCTGCCTGCGCTCCAGAATCTGCTGGCGCGGAAAGGGGCAGACAGTCGCCTGCCCGGATACGCTATCCGAGGGGACATGAGGGTCTTTCATAACGGTTCAGCTTGGAAAAAAAGAAAGGGCCACGTCAATGCCTGCGTTGATATGCCCGCGCGTTAACGGATGCACGGGCCGCATAGCCCCGCCCGCGCCGCCGGGGGAATTGACCATTGCACGGGCAGGCCGCATCCTTGAGCCCATGCACTCCATTTCTTCTCCCGCCCTGCCGCGTGTCGGCGTACTGGCCGTTATCCGACATGAAGACAGGTTTTTACTGGTCCGGCGCGGCAAGATGCCCGATGCCGGACTGTGGGGTTTTCCCGGCGGCAAGGTAGAGCCGGGGGAAACGCTGCTTCAGGCTGCCACCCGGGAACTGGAGGAAGAAACGGCCCTGCACGCCACGGGGCAGGCCGTGATTGATACCTTCGAGTCGATCCGCCATGACACCGCAGGCGCGCTGGCGTTCCATTACGTCATTATCGCGGTGCGCTGCCATCTGCCCGCCGGGCCGTGCCCAACCCCGCAGGCAGGCGATGATGCGCTGGAAGCCCGCTGGTTCTCCTATGCGGACATCAAGGCACTGGGGCCACTGGCCTGCGAACGACTGGAAACGCTGGCCGGTCAGGTCATGCAGGCAGACCGTTTCGCAGGCGGCGCATAAGCCCTGCGCCCGTTATTGATCCGCAGTTCAGCGAAAAATACGCCGGGTCTGGCGCTGGCCTGAACGCAGGCTGCCAAGCAACCCAACCAGCACCACCAGCGCATAAAGCCCCCCGATAACCGCCATCGAAACCGGAACACCCGGTACCAGATAGGTCGGCCAGTCACAGGGTTTCTGGGGCCGGACCGGCATGGAGGCCAGACGCTCAGCCATAGTGCGCCCGGTTACATGCGGTGCATGGCAGGCAGGCAGAGGGCTCGGCCACCAGCCCCATTCCACCCCGGCATGGCACACGGCCAGCCCGATGGAGCCCAGCATCAGCAGCACGCCGCACCACAGGAAAACCCGCCGCAAAGCACCGGGCAACACGGCAGCGGCCACGCCCGCCACAATAAGGATACGCCAGGGCCAGCGTTCGAGAAGGCAGAGTTCGCAGGGCGTGATGCCCAGCCCGCGCTCGACCCACCATGCAAAGGCCAGCGCCATGCTCCCCGCCAGTATCATCAACACGCCCGGCATCCATCCGGTTCTGTCGCGGCTCATGTCATGCTCCCGCCTGTTGCTCCAGCCTGCGCCCCTGTGGGTTGGCGGCCGCGGCATCCTGCGCCCGCCCTCCTGCCTTGGCAACTGACGCCATATTCCGGATTTCCGGCGCGTGCCCCGCCCCCTAGGCGGTCAGCCCCGCAAGCCAGGTCCGCAGCACGGCGGGTGTGGGGAAATCCACCGGAATACGAAACCCCGCACCCCCGGCGGCTTTGGCCGCGGCCATGGCGCTCTCATCGGACTTGTCGTTACCGATCACAACCGGCTTGCGCCCCAGAAAAGGCGGCCGCTGCATCAGCAACGATACCGCATAGCCCTTGTCCACCCCGGCGGGGTGGATTTCCCACGCCATGCGCCCCGCCGCGAGCAGATACGCCCCGGCCGATTCCTTGACCCACGCGGCAACGGCATCATGCAGAACCTGCGCGGCCTCAGGCGCTGCGCGGTAATGCAGGATAAACCCGCCCTCCGTATGTTCCAGCCTGACGCCCGGCAAGGTGCCCACAAGGTCGCGCGCCTGCACAAGCCAGATTCTGGGCAGTTCCGGCAGGGCTGTCCGCTCGATAGGCCCCCCCGGCCTGTGGCGCAGGGCAATGCCGCCCTCTCCCCCCACAGCGAACGGCACATCGCCCAGAAACGCATCCAGTTGTTCGACGGTGCGGGAAGAAACAATGGCCAGTGCATCGCCACAGGCTGCCCTCAGGCGGCGCAGTGTGTCTATAAGGCCGGGCGGCAGCACCACGGGGTCTCCTGGGGGTGTCTCTTCCACCAGCGTGCCGTCAAAATTCAGCAAAAACGCGGCCTGAGACAAAGGCGGGATGGGAAAACGGGCGCTCTGCACCCCATGAAAACCGAGCATGAAACACCTCTTATATGGCCTGTTTTCCGCATCCGGGCGCAGAAAGACCCTCTACCTTCCGCCACGAGCCGATACTAGCCGGCCTACACCGGAAAGCACCGGGCCTGATCCCCTGTCAGTATGTATCGCCTGTTTTTGGTTCCGCGCTGCCTGCCCGGTTCTGATCGCCGGACGGGAAAGGAACGGGCGGCGGCAGAGGCGCCTGCGGAGCAACGACAGATGGAGCCTGTGTTGATGCAGGAGCCGTCGCAGGCGTAGGCTGGGCTGTTGTACCCGGTGTTGGCTGCATACCCGGCGGAGGCACAAGCAGATGCGTGCCATCAGCCGCCGGAGCACCGCCCGGTGCGGCCTGCGGCGTGGCCGATGGCAGCACAGGCACCACCGGCGTTGCCAGCGGCATGGGCGTGGGCGCGGTGTTCTGCCCCTCACACCGGATCATCCGCACATCGTAGAGCGGGCTTTCAAGCACGCCCAGCGCCGGTTCTGCTGCCAGCATCCAGCCATGAAACGCCACGCCGTCAGGGTGCGTGTCGCGCAGGTCGAGCCAGGCGGCGGCATCCGGGGCGAGCGTGGGCGGGCGGGCCACACAGCGGGCAACGCCAATTTCCAGGTTCTTGTAGTGCGCTGTGCCGCCAACCGGCACGGACAGCACCTCTACATGCGCGTCCAGCTTGTCGAGCACGCGTATCACAGCCACGGTCCTGCCCTGCCATGTATCCGCCGGGTAAACGGCAGGTGGGGCCAGCGGCACACCGGCGGCAAAACCCTGCCCCCCCGTAAGACCCGCCCCCACCGCGCCCGCCAGCAGCATCCCCATACCGCCAGTCAGAAAACCATGTCTGACCCTGCCGCGCCCGGACAGGCCACCTGCGCGCACCCTCATGCGCCCATCCTTGGAGACTGCAATGCCTGCACCAGTTCTGTCAGTCGCTCACGCATGACCTGCTCGCTTACACCCATCAATACCGCATCCTCGAAGGCATCGGTCAGAACCTGCCGCACATCCTGCCAGTTTTCTTCCAGCACCCGGATTTTCTCCTGACACGAAACGGGCTGCCCGTCTTCCTGTGGCCAGATCCGCAACACTTCCATCCTGCCTGTTTCCTGTATCAAATCCGCTGCCCTGCCGGAGGGAATGCCTCAAGGCGCGCCTTCTTGCCCGGATTGTGCATGATCCGCCGCAGTCTTGCGGCTGCGGGTCAGCGTATCCGTCACGGAGAAAATGAACTTGCTCAGAAGCTGTTCCAGACTGATGGAACCCTGTGTCTGGGTCATGGTCGCGCCGGGGCTGAGCGTTCTGTCATCGCCCCCCGGAGAGAGGGCGATGTATTTGCCGCCCAGCAGGCTGTCGCTGGTAATGATGGCCGCCGTATCATCTGACAGGTGCAGATCAGGCCGCACGGTAAAGACCACATGCGCCCTGAAAGTCTGTGGATTGACGCTTTCCGACACGACATGGCCGACCGTAACCCCGGCCAGCCGCACATCGGAACCGATATCGAGTCCGTCTATATGGGAGAAATCAGCCCCAAGCTGATAGCCATCGCCCGTGCTCTTGCGCCCTGCGTCCAGAACCGTGGCCACCAGCATGGCGGCCAGCGCGCACAGCACGATGGCCCCCGTCACAAGCTCGGCGATGTCGCGCCGTGATTTTTCCGCCATTGCAGAAGCCATGAAACCGACCGCACTCCCTGTTGGTGGCGACACCCTAGCAGGGAATGCGCGGCAAATCACGCCTTGGGCGTATCGCCCGGAGTCCAGGCCTCATAATCACCCGTCGCGGGCGGGTGCTTGCCGGTTGCGTACAGGCTCCCCTGCGGGCGGTAAGCGCCCGGCCCGCCTGTCAGGTTAGGCTGGTGGGGCAGTTGCCAGGGCTTGCGCTCGGCATCGGGAATCGGGGCTTCCAGCGTGTGGTGCAGCCACCCCCACCATTCCGCCGGCACGGCGGAGGGGTCTTCCCCCTTATGGTAGATCACCCAGCGCTCGGCGCGCTCGACCCCTCCGCCCAGACGGGCAGGGCCTGTGGATTCATAATAGCAGCGGCCATCGGCATCCTTGCCGATCAACCGCCCTTTCCGGCGCGTATGCAGCCATGTTCCGAAATTTGCCATGAACAGCATGATAGGACTCCGGCAGGGCATCCGTCGATCATTTTATCGTCCGCCCTGCCATCACCTGTACGAGACCCGACAGGCGGCAAAGTTATCCCCCATATCCTCGTAATAAAGAGTATCAATGCCGCCATCGGGCCTTCAAACCGGCTTACCTCAGCCGCAGCCAGGACGATAAACTGCCGGACATGACAACCGCCACACACCCCTGGAACGGTGTGCTGATGAGCACACTGGACGCCGCCGCCGACCCGGATGCGCCGCTCCGCCCCGTAACGCTCCCCGCGGAGTGGGACACGGAGGCGGCTGCCGCTCTTGCACAGCTCGTTCCGGGCGACGATCCGATCGACCTCCCCACTCTGGCCAATGGCTGGACGCGCGTGTTCGCCCCGGACAGCGCCACGGCACGCTCGCTGGTCTGGCTGCTGCTGACACGGCAGGCAGCCCCGACCGAGGCCGTATGGCGGTGCGCGTTTGACCGCCCGCCCGGCTTTATTGTCAATCTGGCGGCATTTGTCTCGCCGGGGGAAGGCTTTGCGGCGCGCACCTTTGTCGCGGCCCTGCGTCTGATCTGCTCGGTGCTGCGCCATACAGCGGAAAGCACGGCCAGCCTGCGCAATGGCGAACTGCCTCTGCCTGATCTGTTCGCCCCCGCCGCCCCGGCCACCGGCAACGCCGCCACACAGGTGGAAGCGCCGCCCTTGGTCGCGGGCGATATTCTGCTGACCAATCTCGACGCCTGCCTGGCAGGTGTGGGACTGGACTATGACAGCGAAGACGGACGGGCCGCCGCCTGCGCCATCGCCGCACTGGCCACCCTGACCGCCCATGCCGGGCGCGGCCCCGAAACACTGCCCTTGCCGCCGGTGCGCACCGTGCTGCCGGGTCTGGGCGAAACCCTGCGCGCGGTCTGGGCCGAAGCGGCGGTGGAAACCGATACCCCGCTGGCCCCGGTGGAAACCGGCTTTTCAGCCTCCAACCCGGTGGACGGTATTCTGGGAGTGGAAGCCTGCGGCCTCGCCCCGGTGTTTTCCATGCTCCGCCCCGATGGCCGTCTGGCCACCAGCACGCGCCAGAGGCTGGAAGCGCGCGGTTTTACAACCGAAACCGCTCTAGCCGCCTCTCTGGCGGGGGAAACCGTTCTGCCCCTGCCCGGTGCGGGCGCGCATCTGGCCATGTATCGCGCACTGACCGGTTTTGTAGACCGTATGCCCGCCCGCCCCGAAGCCCTGCCCTCGCCCGCGCGCCAGAAGCTCGAACGCGGTGCACGGCGCGCGCTGTCCGCCCGGCATGGAGGCTTTACGCAGAAAACCAGCATTGGCGGGCATCGCCTGTTCATGCGCACCGGCGAGTATGAAGACGGCACACTGGGCGAACTCTCGCTCTCGCCCACGCGTGAAAGCAGCATGGTGCGCGGCCTGATGGAAAGCTTTGGTGAGGCTGTCAGCATCGGCCTGCAATACGGCGCGCCGCTGGACGCCTTTGTGGATAACTTCGCCTATTCCTGCTTCGGCCCGGCCGGAACGGTGGAAGGCGATCCCGTGGCCTCCTACGCCACATCCATGCTGGATTACGTGTTCCGCGCCCTGTCGGATGCTTATCTTGGCAAGCGTCTGCCCGACGGGCCGCATCAGGATGCCCAGACCGAGCCGGACCCGCTTCTGCCGCTTGACCTGCCCGGTGAGGATGATACCCCTTCAGGACAGAGAAAGCGTGGCCTGCGGCTGGTCTGCTGACCCACCGGTACGTAACGATCAAGGGAAAAACCCGCTATGAACACCCCCGAATCCCGCCTTGAGGCTCTTGGCATCATCCTGCCCGTACCTGCGGCCCCGGTCGCCAATTATGTCGCCTGTGTGCAGACCGGCTCGACGCTGATCGTTTCAGGCCAGTTGCCGCTGCTGGATGGCGCGCTGTTCGCTACCGGCAAGCTGGGCGGGGCGGTAACGGTCGAGACCGCCGTGCAGGCGGCCCGCTACAGCATGATCAACGTCATCGCGCAGGTAAAAGCCGCCATTGGCGACCTTTCCCGCGTCAAGCGCGTGGTGCGGCTGGGCGGGTTCATTGCCTGCACGCCGGACTTCACGGCGCAGGCCACGGTCATGAACGGCGCTTCCGATCTGGCGGTTGCCGTTTTTGGTGAGGCCGGACGCCATGCACGCTCCACCGTGGGCGTGCCTTCCCTGCCGCTGGACGCACCGGTGGAAGTGGAAGGACTGTTCGAAATCGCGTAAAATCCCGCCTTCCGCGCTTTCATGCGCGGGAGACGGCACCCTACAGGGAGCGTGATTGCCATGGCTGACTGGGCCGTTACCCTGCATGAGAGCATCCACGCCATTCCCCCGGAGCAGTGGGATTCCTGCGCCGGGCCGGATGCTCCTTTTATCAGCCATGCTTTCCTGAGCGCATTGGAAGACAGTGGCTCAGTCAGCCGCGAGACAGGCTGGATACCCCGCCACCTGCGCCTGCAAAGCCCCGATGGCGCTTTGGCTGCCGTCTGCCCGGCCTATATCAAGGAACATTCCTGGGGCGAATATGTGTTCGACCAGGGGTGGGCCCGCGCTTTCAACGCAGCGGGCGGACAGTACTACCCCAAGCTGCAATGTGCGGTGCCCTTTACCCCCGCCCCCGGCCCACGCCTGCTGGCGCACCCTGCCGCCCCGCCCGAGACCCGCCCCGTACTGGCCGATGCGCTCCGCCAACTCTGCGATGATACGGGGCTTTCTTCCGCGCATGTGACCTTCTGCCAGCCAGAGGAAAGCACCCTTTTGACCGAACGCGGCTGGCTGCCCCGCCTTGGCGTGCAATATCACTGGCATAATCAGGGTTTCTCGAGTTTTGAGGATTTTCTTGCCACCCTTTCCTCCCGCAAGCGCAAGAGCGTCCGGCGGGAGCGGCGGGACGCCAATGCCTGCGGCCTGACGTTCGAAACCCTGCGCGGGCAGGCCATCACCGCTGAAGACTGGCAGGCTTTTTACGGTTTCTATCAGGACACGATCGACCGCAAATGGGGACGGGCCTATCTGACCGACCGCTTTTTTCCGCTCCTGTCGGACAGGCTGGGCGATGCCGTCGTCATGATGGTGGCCCGCGACGGCCAGACGCCCGTAGCCATGGCGCTGAACATTCTGGGTGGCGATACGCTGTTCGGCCGCAACTGGGGCTGCCGGGGTGAATGGCCGTTCCTGCATTTCGAACTCTGCTATTACCGGGCGATAGACTTTGCCATTGCCCACGGGCTGCAACGGGTGGAAGCAGGCGCACAGGGCGAGCACAAGATTCAGCGCGGTTACCTGCCGGTGCTGACACACTCCGCCCACTGGCTGGAAAACCCCTCGCTGCGCCGCGCCGTGCAGGACTACCTGCACAACGAGCGCCCGGCCATCCGCGCGGAAGCCGAGGCTTTGATGGCCCTCTCGCCCTACCGCAAGGAGGGAGACAGCACGCCTTCATAAACCGCCCCTGTCAAAACCCGTCAGAGCCATGCGCGATGCCCGCAACCACCCGAGCAACCAGAGAGCGAACCGCATTTCAGGCATGGCGCGGGCGGGGCCCCGGCATTGCAGGGGCGTTTCTTTTTGCGTATGCCCGACTCATTCCTTACACCAGCAAGACCTCAGCCCCGGCGACAGAAGCACATGAGCAGCACCAGCACCTCCCTTTCCTCCGGCCACAGCGCCCAGCTTATCGACGGCAAGGCGTTCGCTGCCACACTGCGCAACAGGGTTCGCGAGGAGGTGCAGGCGTTCCATGCCCGTCATGCTGTCACCCCCGGTCTTGCGGTTGTGCTGGTGGGCAATGACCCGGCCAGTGAGGTCTATGTCCGCAACAAGGCCATCCAGACCCATCATGCGGGTATGCGCTCGTTCATGCACATGCTGCCTGAAACCACGTCCGAAGAAGAACTGCTCGGGCTGGTGGACAGGCTGAACAAAGACCCCGAAATTCACGGCATTCTGGTGCAGCTTCCCCTACCCGCCGGGCTGGACGCGCGCCGTGTGACCAATGCCATCGCGCCGGAAAAAGACGTGGACGGACTGGGCGAAGTCAATGCCGGACGGCTGGCGGTCAACCTGCCCGGTATCGTGCCCTGCACCCCGCTTGGCTGCCTGCTGCTGCTGCGCGACCAGCTTGGCGACATGACCGGCCTGCACGCGGTGGTCATCGGCTGCTCCAATCTGGTGGGCAAGCCGCTGGCGCTGATGCTGCTAGCCGAAGGCTGCACTGTCTCGATTGCGCATATCCACACACGCGATCCGGCGGCCATAGCGCGCGAGGCGGACATTCTGGTGGTGGCCACCGGCTGCCGGGAACTGGTGCGCAAGGACTGGGTCAAGCCCGGCGCCACGGTCATTGACGTGGGCATTACCCGCACCACCACACCGGATGGCAAGAGCCGCCTCGTGGGCGACGTGGCCTTTGATGAAGTAGCGACCGTCGCAGGGCGGATTACCCCCGTGCCCGGCGGTGTCGGCCCCATGACCATTGCCTGCCTGCTCAGCAATACGCTGGCGGCTGCGCGCCTTCAGATCGAAGGAAAACTGCCGTGAGTCTGGCCCGCCTGTCTGTCGAGCTGGTGCCCCGCACACCTGAAGACCTGATAAACGAAGCCCGAACCGTCAAAACCCTGTTTCCCGCGGCTGATACGCTCAACATCCCCGATCTCATGCGTTTTCCGCTGCGAAGCTGGGATGCGGCAAAGCTGGCACAGCCTTACTGCAAGCGTGTCATCGCACATGTACGCGCTATCGACATCGCCCCGGACGCCCCCCTGCCCGGCGCAAACCAGCCGGGGCTTGAAGAAGTGCTGGTCGTGCATGGCGACCTGCCAGCCGACCTGTCACGCCGCACCTACCCCAATAGTTCGGAAAGCGTGATCCGCCGCTACAGGCGTGAAGCACCGCATCTGCGGGTTTATGCCGCGTTCGATCCCTATCGGCGCGCCCCGTGGCAGGAACTCGAAGACGTCGCCCGCAAGAAAGACGCGGGAGCCGAAGGGTTTTTCACCCAGCCGGTCTTTGATTTCAAACTGTTCGACCTGTGCCGCGAATGGCTGAAGAACGAAACCGTGTTCTGGGGGCTTTCCCCCGTGATCGGCCCACGTTCGCGCTCATACTGGGAAACCACGAACCATATCGTCTTCCCGCATGATTTCGACCCCACGCTGGAGGCCAATGTCGCCTTTGCCGGTAGAGTCCTACGCGAACTCTCGCACACGCAGGGCAATGCCTACCTGATGCCCGTACGCATCAAGCTGGAACAGTATCTGCCGCCCCTGCTGGCCTGGCTGGACTAAAGCACCCACGCCAGACCCTCAGGCCTGCGGCAGCTATCTGGCTGAGCCCCCGTACAGGGCTGTCAGGCTGGCCGCGCCAAGCTGGTGATGATGGATCATGAACCCGACCAGAGCCGGGCTTGAATCCGCCGTCACATCAAGCCGGGGCACATCCAGCGCGTAAACGGTAAAGACATAGCGATGCACACGGCCTGGCGGCGGCGCCGCCCCGCCATAGCCCGGCACGCCGAAATCAGTCCGGATCTGCAAGGCCCCTTCCGGCAGGCCCCCTTTGCCCGATCCTGCACCTTCGGGCAGGGCTGTCACCTGCGGCGGAATGTTGACCACCACCCAGTGCCACCAGCCTGAACCAGTCGGGGCATCCGGGTCATAGACTGTCACCACAAAGCTGCGTGTCCCTTCGGGCGCACCTTTCCAGACCAGTGCGGGCGACAGGTTGGCCCCTGTCTGGCCCATGCCGTTATAGACCTGCGCCTGAGGCAGCACGTCGCCGGTGACAAAAGCCGGGCTTTCAAGAACAAACGTCATGGCTCGCCCCTACCAGTTACGGCTGATCAGCCAGAACTCCTCGGATGTCAGGGTCACACCCTGCCCTGATTCCGATGCCGCCTTGGCCAGAGCCTCGATCCGCTCAATCATGATCACCTTGCGGGTATGGGCCTCGGAGGTTTCCGTAACGCTGTTGAGCACGCCAAGCGAAACCCCGGCGGCCTTGGCGACACGGGCCGCGTCAAGCAGGGCATAAGACATATATTTTCTCCTTGTCGATCTCAGGGCGCACCCGCTCCGGGCAGGGCGCTGCCCCCTCATGCAAGGTAAAAGGCCGGATTTGAGCGTGGCTTTTCTGTCCGAACCTTGACCTGCGCTTTTGTACGTGCCGTGTCATGACCCTGTCAATCAAGCCCCCAAAAGCGCGGATACCCTTCCGGCATCGCACAAGACTGGCGAACGACACAGACAGAAAAAAACGGGACGTCTAAAGCGATGAGAACTGGAAAAGCCCATCCCCTTCCGCCCTGCCTGCGGGTAGCGCATATCGGGCGGGCGGCTCCGGGCCATCAACGTTCTGAAGGAAGGCGTCCATTTTTTCGACAAACGCCGCCGTGCCCGACTGGCGGGCGAGAGAGAAATGACGGGCAGCATCCTCGGGCCGGTTTTCGCGCAGCAGGAAACGGCCGTAATTGAAATGCCCCCTGAAATCCCCGCACCGGGCGGCCGCCGCGTACCAGGCCCGTGCCCGCCGCAGGTCACGCGCGCAGGCCCAGCCGTCTTCATAAAAACCGCCGATAATATTGAAGGACTTGCAATGCCCGAGTGCCGCCGCCCGCCTGAACCAGAGAAAGGCGGCCTCAAGGTCGCGGGGCCCACTCCAGCCCAGAGTCAGCCCGGTTGCGTAATTGTACATGCCCCAGTCCAGCCCGGCCTGTGCCGCCCGCCGGTACCATGGCATGGCCTCGGCCCGGTCGGGCGCAACACCCCAACCCAGTTCGCGACAACGCCCGACCATGTTGCAGCCCATGGCCACACCCTGAAGGGCGCTGGCCAGAAACCACCTGAAAGCGTTTTTCTCGTCCCGGTCGGCACCGATGCCGTTGAGCAGCAACTGGCCAAGGGCCAGTTGCGCCTGTGCATCACCGGCCCGTGCCTGCCGGGTAACAAGAGCCAGAAGCGCGGCGTGCGCTTCAGAAGTGGACATGCAGGTTGACCATCGCGGTACGGCCGGCAGCCTGCAGGGCATAATGCGTTGTATAGGCCTGCACAAAATACCGGGTATTGGCGATGTTCTGGATATTGAGCTGCAACGTGTAGTGCTGAAGGAAATGATAGCTGGCCATGAAGTCAAAGCGCCAGTAAGCGGGCACGAATTTTGGCGCGGTGGGTGAATCCGTACCGTAAACGCGGCTCATGTAATAGACGCCACCGCCTACCTTCAGATTCTGAACAGGCTGGAAGGTTGTCCACAGAGACAGGCTGTTTTCTGGCGTGTTCGGGGCGTGGCGTCCGTTCATCAGCCCCGCGTTGGCCCCCGCGCCACCATATTCGATCAGCCGGGCATCGAGATAGGAATATCCCCCCGAAACCTCCCACCATCTGGTCAACTGGCCACTGATGCTAATTTCACCACCTCGGGTGCGCTTTCTGCCGCCATTGGCAATACCGCCTGTCGCCGTGGTGATCTTGAAATCGCTGGCATCAATCTGGAACAACGCACCGGTTACAAAAATCCTGTTATGTAGCAGGCTCCATTTTGTACCGACCTCGATCGTACGGTCGCGCTCGGGCTTGAGCGCCGAGCCGATATTGCCCGAACGATCCGCCCCCAGAGAAATATCATCCGACCCCTGCCCCACCGAGTTACCCGGCGGAATGGCCGATGTGGCATAGGAGACATAGACCGACCCATTGGGCGCAGGCTTGTACACAAGCCCCCCCTGATAGGTGAACAGATTGTCGCCCCGTCCGTATTCCGCCGTCGTGGAACGGTAGGTGCTCTGAACATTGTCGAGACGCACACCAAAATTTCCAAGCAGTTGCGGCAGGAAGGTGATCGTATCGGTCAGATAGACGGCCTTGGTGTCAAAACGGGTGCTGTTGGGATTACCCGCGCGGCGGATGGAGGCCGAATACGCATCATCAGGGTTGGGGTTGAGTAGTGTGGTGCAGGTACCCGACGAAAAGGCCAGAGCCGTGGCACAGTGTGTATAGTTCGTGCCCGAGGTGACGTTCACACCATTTATAAAGGCCGCGTAGGTGTCATTCTTGCCCTGCTCACGGGTAAACTCCGTGCCCATTGCAAAGGAATTCTTGAACCCGAGCAGATGCACGGTGCCATAGAAATCGGTCTGGTTGGTGGCGGTATCAAAGGTTGAAATCCGGCTGTTCATACGCCGGTAGACATAGCCGTAATAGATATTGCCGTTACTGTCGTCCGGCATGGTCCAGATATCGTTCTGGGTGGTTTCCGAATACCGGGTCGAGTTGCGGATGTGCAGGTTGGGGCTGAAATCGTGCTCGAACCGCAACGTACCCATATCGATCCCATCATGGTTGCGATCACGATCCTTGAGACCGTACCACGTATCGAACGGCACCGTGACGGGCGCACCACTGCCAGTCGCCATCACACGCGCCGCGCCGTCTGTCCGGGCTGTGAAAGTCGGGTTATTGTAGGGAATACCGACATCCGGCGTGTCGAAATTCTGCATGTGGTAGTACATGAGGGTCACACGGTTGGGCGTGCCCAGCCCGAATGAGAGCGAGGGTGCGAGACCATACCGTTCAAAATGGGTCGGGCCGCGACCGGCCTTGTCTTCATCATCAACCATCAGGTTGAACCGGAACGCCGCAGTCGGTGCCACCTTCCAGTTGCCGTCAAACGTGGCGCGCTTGTAGTCCGCGTTGCCAAAACCGACATTGGCATCAATGAAATTCTTCAGCTTCGGCATCTTGCTGTTGATGACGATGGCGCCACCCGCCCCGGCACGGCCGCTGATCGCGCCGGTATCGCCCTTGATGACATCAATGGATTCGACATTGAAAGTCTCGCGCGACTGCGCCCCGACATCGCGCATACCATCCACGAACGTGCTCGACTGGGCATCCTGCCCACGCAGGAAAGGTCTATCGCCCACGGGATTGCCACCTTCGCCCGCGCCCATTGTAATACCCGGCACATTGCGCAGGGCATCGGCCAGCGTGTGAGAGGCGGTTTCATCCAGCATCTGACGCGAAATGACCGAAACGCTCTTGGGCGTATCGAGAATGGAGGCGGTAAATTTCGGAGAACGATTCCTGAACTGGCCGATAACCTCAACCTGCTCGTAGCCCGGAACGGTCTTATGCTGCCCGGCGTGCTTGTGGTCGGTGGTTTTCCTCTTTTTCCCTTCCGCATGATCCACATCGACATCAGCGGCAAAGGCAAACGACTGCGCGCCCATCCACACGGTTGCGCCGAGCAACGAAAGATTTGAAGCTGTGTCAGCAATTTTTCCAGAAGTCAGCTTCACGGACGAACCCTTTGTTTCCAGAGTGTGAAACATAAATAAGAATTTATGCACGCCTTCATAACGATAATGATTCTTAATATCAACATGAATATGGCCGCCGACCCCGGATCAGACGCACCCCAACAACGCAGGCACCGCGCCATTTCTCTGGCGTTGCGCGCCCCTATTGCGTAAACCCGGCCCACCATGAGCGACCGCACTGAAGATTTTGACTTTCCCCTGCCCCAATCCCTGATCGCACAGGAACCGGCGCGCCCGCGTGAAAGCGCGCGCCTGCTGGACGCAACCGCCCCGGCCCCGACCCTGATCGACCGTCATATTCATGACCTGCCGGAGTTGTTCCAGCCGGGGGATCTGCTGGTTGCCAACGATACCGCAGTCATTCGCGCCCAGTTGCAGGCCCGCCGGGGCGAGGCGCGCATTGGCGTCACGCTCGACCAGATCCGCCCCGATGGCACATGGCACGTACTGGTGCGCAATGCCCGCCGCCTGAAGCCGGGCGATACACTGACATTCGAAAACACGGCACAAACGGCACAAGTCGTCACCCTGGAAGAAGGCGGGGGGGCCATTCTGCGGTTTTCCGCTGAGGGTGATGCCTTCGATACCTTCCTGCGCGATGCGGGCGTTCTGGCCCTGCCGCCCTATATCCTCCGCCCTGACGGCCCAACCGAGCGCGACAGTCAGGATTACGCCACCATTTTCGAACAGGTGCGCGGGGCTGTCGCGGCCCCCACGGCGGGGCTGCATTTCACCCCCGCACTGCTGGCGGCGCTCGATGCCCGTGGCGTCAGCCGCTGCACCCTGACGCTGCATGTTGGCGCAGGTACGTTCCTGCCGGTGCGTGAAGCAGATATTTCACGCCACCACATGCACACGGAGCGCGGTGTCATCACCCCCGAAACGGCGGAGCGTATCAACGCCACGCGCCGGGCAGGCGGGCGGATCATCGCGGTAGGCACCACAACGCTGCGTCTGCTGGAAAGTGCGGCGGACGAGCACGGTGTGGTGCATCCGTTTTCAGGCGAGACCGCCATCTTCATCCGGCCGGGCTACCGGTTCCGGACAGTGGATGTACTGATGACCAATTTCCACCTGCCCCGCTCCACGCTGTTCATGCTGGTTTCGGCCTTTGCGGGGGTTGAACGCGCCCGGCAGGTTTACGACCACGCCATAGCCTCGGGCTACCGCTTCTATTCCTATGGCGATGCCTGCCTGCTGCGCCTTTCCACCGACTGACCGCTCTCTCTGGAACCCTTGCCATGACCCGTTTCCACTGGACATGCGAAAGCACCGACGGCGCTGCCCGCGCGGGCACGCTACACACCGCTCACGGCCCCGTTGCCACCCCTACGTTTATGCCAGTTGGCACGGTCGGCACGGTCAAGGCCATGACCATGGACGCCGTGCGTTCCACGGGGGCGGGCATCGTGCTGGGCAATACCTATCACCTGATGCTGCGCCCCGGCGCGGAGCGGGTGCGCGCACTCGGCGGACTGCACCGTTTTATGGACTGGCCCGGCCCGATCCTGACGGATTCCGGCGGGTTTCAGGTCATGTCGCTGGGTGCGCTGCGCAGGCTGGATCAGGATGGTGTGACATTCCGCTCACATATCGACGGGTCAGAACACCGGCTGACACCTGAGCGCTCCACTGCCATCCAACACGCGCTCGATGCCACCATTACGATGTGCTTTGACGAGTGCCCGGCCCTGCCCGCCCCGCCGGAAGCCATCGCGGCCTCCATGCGCCTGTCCATGCGCTGGGCCGCCCGTTCGCGCGAGGCCTATGTGCAGCGTGAGGGCTACGGCCAGTTCGGCATCGTGCAGGGCGGCACAGAACCGGAACTGCGGGCGGAAAGCATCAAGGCCCTGACGGATGTCGGCTTTGAAGGCTACGCCATTGGCGGTCTGGCCGTGGGCGAGGGGCAGGCCCTCATGTTCGCAACGCTCGAGGCCACAACCCCCCTGATGCCGCAGGACAAGCCGCGCTACCTTATGGGCGTGGGCACACCGGACGACCTGCTGGGCGGCGTCATGCGCGGGGTGGACATGTTCGACTGCGTCATGCCCACGCGCGCGGGCCGCACGGCGCGCGCCTATACCGAGCGTGGCACGCTCAACCTGCGCAACGCCCGCCACGCGGCGGATGCCCGCCCCATTTCACCGCATTGCGACTGTCTGGCCTGCACACGCCACGGCCGGGCCTATCTGCACCATCTGTTCCGGGCCAACGAAATTCTCGGCCCCATGCTGCTGACATGGCATAACATTGCCTATTATCAGCGCCTCATGCGCCAGATGCGCGAAGCCATTGGCACTGGCACGCTCCAGAGCCTGGCGGACATACTGCGCGCCGGGTGGGAGGCCAGCGACTGGACAGAAGATGAAATGCCCCAGCCCGCCATCCCCCTTGCCCCCTGAAAACGCCGCCGCGCCTGAGGCCGACGCACGGCGCATGGCGCGACTGACAGAGCGTATCCGTGACAAGGCCCTGGCGCTGGGGTTTGACGCCATCGGCTTCTGCCCGGCGCATCTCAGCCCGGAGGTGCGCGCCCGGCTGGCGGATTTTCTGGCCAACGGGCAGCATGGCAGCATGGGCTGGCTGGCCGAACGCACAGCCGAGCGCGCCCAGCCCACCGCCCTGTGGCCACAGGCCCGCAGCGTGGTCTGCCTTGGCGTCTCCTACGCGCCGGAAACAGACCCCCGCATCCCTCTGCCACCAGACAGGGGCACCATATCCGTGTACGCCCGCCATCGTGATTACCATGACATGATCAAGGGGATGCTCAAGCATCTGGCCCAGTTCATGATTGGCGAGGCCGCAAAGCTTGATCATGCCGCCGCCGAGGTCAAAGTGTTTGTGGATACGGCTCCCGTGGCCGAAAAACCGCTGGCGGCGCAGGCGGGGCTGGGCTGGCAGGGCAAGCATACCAATCTGGTTTCCCGCCAGCATGGAAGCTGGCTGTTTCTGGGCGAAGTCTATACCACGCTCGCGCTCACGCCTTCGCCCCCTCCGGCAGGTGGGTGCGGCACCTGCACCCGGTGTCTGAACGCCTGCCCGACCAATGCCTTCCCCGCGCCGTATCAGCTCGATGCAAGGCGCTGCATCTCCTACCTGACCATTGAACACGCGGGGCCGATTCCTCTGGAACTGCGCCGGGGGATTGGCACCCGTATCTATGGCTGCGATGACTGTCTGGCTGTCTGCCCGTGGAACCGTTTTGCCCAGACATCGCGCCACCCCAAGCTCCAGCCCAGAGCAGACCTGATGGCCCCGGAACTAACCCGGCTGAGCCAGCTTGACGACGCCGCCTTCCGCACGCTGTTTTCGGGCTCTCCCATCAAGCGTATCGGGCGGAACAGGTTCATCCGCAATGTCCTGATGGCCATTGGCAATAGCGGCCTGCCTGCTCTTCGCCCTGCCGCCACCGCCCTGCTGAACGACCCCGACCCCGTTGTGGCGGAGGCGGCACAGTGGGCTCTGGCTCAACCCGCCACCCCGGAAGCCCCCGCGCCATGAGCCTGCATCTGAAAAAACGGAGCCTGATTCTGGCTGGGCACGATACCAGTGTCGCGCTGGAGCCTGCCTTCTGGGCCGTGCTGGACCGCGCGGCCACGCAGGAGGGCGAAGGGCTGGCCCAGCTTGTCACCCGCATCGACGCCGCCCGCGTGCCGGGCCAGTCTCTGGCCTCCGCCCTGCGGGTTTTCGCCCTCGAATGGCTTGAGACCCGCGCGCCCGCACCGCCCGAACAGCCTGCCTGATACCGCACGCCGGGCAGTCGGCCTCGGTCAACCGCCGAACCGGCGAGCATGGCAGACACGCCCCAATACCCGACAGCCCCCTGTGGAAGAGCGCCACATGGCATGATAGACTGCCCAACATGGCGATATGGGGCAAAATTTTCGGGGGTGTTACCGGCTTTGCCGTGGGCGGCCCTCTGGGAGCCGCGGTCGGAGCCGCGCTGGGACACGCAGCGGATACCCGCACCCTTCTCCAGCCCCCCACAGGAGGGTGGAGCGAGCGCTGGGCCGCCCGCGCCCGGCCCGATGCCGGAGGCGCTGCCACCTTCATCGCGGCAAAACTGGCCGCGACACTCGGAAAGAAAGAGCAGCTCTACGGACTGAGCTGCGTTATCCTGAGTGCCAAGCTGGCCAAATGCGATGCACCGGTCAACCGCCACGAAATCAATGCCTTCAAAGCGCGCATGATGGCGCCGGCCGAAAACATGCGCGAAATTGGCCGCCTGTTCGACATGGCCCGCCAGCGCACGGATGACTACGAGTCCTTCGCCCGCGAACTGGGGAACGCCTACCAGCAGGATAAACAGCCGCTTGAAGAACTGCTGGCCATCCTGTTCGCCATCGCCCGCGCGGACCTCGCCCCCGACGCCCCGCTAACCCGTGAGGAAGACCGCTTCCTGCGTAGGGTTCACACCCTGTTCGGGCTCAGCCACGGCGCATGGGACCGCGCCGCCACGGGTCGCGCCCGCCCGGCCATGGCGGAAGAAGATGCCTATACGGTTATGGGGGTGAGCGCCTCTCTCTCCAACGAGGCGCTACGCGCGCACTGGAAAACACTGGTGCGCCAGTACCATCCTGACATCATGGCCGCGCGCGGCGCCACCGAGGAAGAAACCCGCGCCGCTTCGATCAGGATTTCACGAATAAATGCCGCCTGGGACGTCATCAAACGCGACAGGGGACTTTAAGCCAGGCAAGACTGTTTTCGACGGCTGTCGCACATGCAGGGAAGCCCTGCCATTGCAGATGGCGTTTCTCATGCTAGAGAAGGCTGGCCCACTTCCATGGGCTGGCTTGGGCGCACGCAACATAAGGTAGGGGCTAAAATGACTTCAGGACGGAACGGCGCATGGCTCCGCCCTTGCGCGCAGGCGCAGCAGGACCACGGTACGCGGGGTGGCTGGCGCTCGGGCGCGGGGCGCTTCGGTCTTGCCGTGCTGCTGGCCAGCACCACCGCGTGCAGCGCCATTAAAGCGCCCGTCCCCAAGGACCCTGACGCTCTGGCGGAATATAAGGCGGCGAACGACCCCTACGAGCCCCTGAACCGCAAGACCTACAACATGACCATGAAGGTCGATAAATACGCGCTGCGCCCGGTCGCCAAAGCATATGTATGGGCCGTGCCCCGGCCCGTGCGGAACTCGCTGGGCAATATGATCACCACCATGAACGAACCTTCGGTGTTCTTTAACGATGTGGGCGCGGGCAAGCCCCGCCGGGCGGGCGACTCGTTCGTACGCTGGTGCATCAACATGACGGCGGGTCTGGGCGGCTTTATTGATGTGGCCAAGATGGCGGGTTATCCGCACCACGCGAACGACGCCGGGCTGACAATGGCCAACTGGGGTATTTCCTCCGGCCCTTATCTGTTCCTGCCCATGGGGCCATCCTCCGTGCGTGATGGCATCGGCTACGGAATCGATCAGGGGCTTTCCCCCTGGAACTACGTGCCGCGCGGCTATGGGCTGATCAGCTTCAACTGGGCCTACAACATGATGGGCGTGGTGCATGGCCGAGCCGAACATCTGGATGATCTGGATGCCCTGCAACGTGATGCGCTCGACCCCTACGCCACCATACGCAGTGCTTACCAGCAGCAGCGCAAGGCGCAGGCGGAAGCCATCCGCAACGATCACCGCGCGACCGTACCGGCCTGGTATCAGTAACAACAACGAGAGTGCCTAGCATGACTTTTTCTGCCAGCCGCCGTGGTGTTCTGGGTTTTCTGGCCGTTGCGTCCATCGGCCTTGCGCCCGTATCCGCCGCATGGGCAGCGCAGGATGCGCGGACGTTCATCCAGTCTTTTGGCGAGCAGCTTGTGGCTATCGTCAACAGCCCCCTGTCTCTGGCGGACAAAAAAGAAAAAATCATGCCGCTGGTGAGCCGCAACGTCGATATCGACGGGATTGGCCGCTACTGCCTCGGACGCTTCTGGAAAACCGCAACACCTGAACAGCAGCAGCACTACCTCGTGCTGTTTCATCAGATTCTGGCGAACGCCATTGCCGACAAGCTGGGCGATTATCGCGGTGTCAGCTTCACCATCGGGAACGTGACCCGGGTAGGGGACGACGACTCCGTTGAAGCGACGCTGATGCGGCCGCAGCAGCCGCCTGCCGCCATGCAGTGGGTTGTAAACAGCAGCACCGGCTCGCCCAAGGTGGTGGATGTCATTGGTGAAGGGGCAAGCCTGCGCCTGACCCAGCGCAACGACTATTCCTCCTTCATTGCCCGCAATGGTGGCGATGTGGAGGCCCTGCTCCGTGCGCTGCAAAAGCAGATCGACCATCACAACGCCGCCAGCGCCCAGCAGTAAGCCCCAGCGCGCAGCCTAGTCGCGCAGGCTTTCGTACAGCACCATGGTCTGACCGTTTCTGACAAAGGTCTCAACCGGGTGCATACCGATGCCGCCCAGTATGGTGCGCGAGGCCACGTTATTCTCGGCGGCGACAGCCACCACACGGCGTATCCCGGCATCATGCGCGAAATTCAGGGCGGCATTGGCCGCTTCCCGCGCGATACCGCGCCCTCTGGCCCAGGGATGCAGGGCAAAACGTAAGCCAAAGCCCCGGCCATCCGGCCTGACATGGAGGCCGGTCATACCGACAAAACGGCCATTTTCGCGAATTGTGAAAATACCGACACGATAGCGTGCCCAGCACGCGATATCCTCGGCCATGTCCTGTTCAGCCTGCTGGCGGGTGCGCACACCCCCGAGCATCTGCCCGAAGGCGGCGCCATCCGCCTTGAGCGCCGCCATGTGGTCCATATCCTGCCATGTGACAGGATAGAGCCACAGCCGGGGCGTGCGGACGGAACGCAAATCCATCACTTACCCCCGCACAGTCGAAAAAGCGGCCGCAGGCGACCGCCCCGCCCTGTCAGCGGGCAAGCGGCTTGTAACGAATCCGGCTGGGCTCGGTGGCATCGGGGCCAAGGCGACGGCGCTTGTCTTCCTCATAAGCCTGGAAGTTACCCTCAAACCACTCGACGTGGGAATCACCTTCAAACGCCAGGATATGGGTTGCCAGACGATCAAGGAACCAGCGGTCATGCGAGATCACCACCGCGCAGCCGGGGAATTCTGCCAGCGCGTCTTCCAGCGCACGCAGGGTATCCACGTCCAGATCGTTGGTCGGTTCGTCCAGCAGGATGACATTGCTTTCCTTGCGGAGCATCTTGGCCAGATGCACGCGGTTGCGCTCACCCCCTGACAGGATGCCGACTTTCTTCTGCTGGTCGGAGCCCTTGAAGTTGAACGCCCCCACATAGGCCCGCGAAGGCACGGCCCGCTTGCCCAGATAAATGACATCCGTGCCGCCGGAAATTTCTTCCCACACGGTCTTGTCCGGGTCGAGGCTGTCACGCGACTGATCCACGTAGCCGAGCTTGACGGTCTCACCGACCTTGAGGGTACCCGCATCGGGCTCTTCCTGTCCGATGATCATCTTGAACAGGGTGGATTTACCCGCGCCGTTCGGCCCGATCACACCCACGATGCCACCCGGCGGCAGCTTGAAGCTCAGATTGTCGATCAGCAGACGATCCCCAAAGCCTTTGCTCACGGCGTCCGCCTCAATCACCGTGCCGCCAAGGCGCGGGCCGGGGGAAATGACGATATCCGCCACACCGCTGACCTTCTCGGCGCTGGCCGCCAGCATTTCCTCATACTGGGCGATACGGGCCTTGCTCTTGCTCTGGCGCGCCTTGGGGCTGGAGTGAATCCATTCCTCTTCAGCGGCGAGGGCACGCTGGCGGGCGCTCTCTTCCTTTTCTTCCTGTGCCAGACGCTTGCGCTTCTGTTCCAACCAGGAAGAGTAATTGCCTTCGAAGGGAATACCGCGACCGCGCTCGATTTCCAGAATCCAGTTGGTCACGTTGTCGAGGAAGTAACGGTCATGGGTAATGACCATGACTGTGCCCGGATAATCGCGCAGGGTCTTTTCGAGCCAGGCGACGCTTTCCGCATCGAGATGGTTGGTCGGTTCGTCAAGCAGCAGCAGGTCGGGCTTTTCCAGCAGCAGGCGGCACAGGGCCACCCGGCGGCGCTCACCCCCCGAAAGCTTGTCCACCGCACTGTCTGCCGGCGGGCAGCGCAGGGCGTCCAGAGCGATTTCGAGCTTGCGGTCCAGCTCCCAGCCGTCGCCCGCGTCGATTTTTTCCTGCAGTTCGGCCTGTTCGGCCAGCAGGGCATTCATTTCGTCATCGTCCATCGGCTCGGCGAAGCGCAGTGAAATCTCGTTAAAACGATCCACCGCCTTTTTCAGTTCGCCAAACCCGAGCGCCACGTTCTCGCCCACGGTCAGGGTCGGATCGAGCTGGGGCTCCTGCTCCAGATAGCCGACACGCGCGCCTTCAGCCGCCCAGGCCTCGCCCCCGAACTCCTTGTCCATGCCGGCCATGATCTTGAGCAGGGTCGATTTACCGGCCCCGTTGACGCCCAGGATACCAATCTTGGCGCCGGGCACGAAGGACAGCGTAATGCCCTTGAACACCTCGCGGCCACCGGGATAGGATTTTGTGAGATCCTTCATGACATAGACGTATTGATAAGATGCCATGATGATGACCCCCGTATGTGGCTGAAGCTGAAAGCAGCGCTGGCGGACACGCCAGCCAGCTCCCGATGAACGCCTGCGCCCGGCAGGACTTGAACCCGCAACCAAGCCGTTATGAGCGGCCCGCTCTAACCAATTGAGCTACGGGCGCGCAGGCGGCTTCCTGATTACGCAACCAGAGAAATTTGGCAAGGGTCTTGCTCAGGAAAATCCACGGATACCCGCGCCGCAGGCCGCCTGTTGCCCCCGTGTACCGAAGGGCTCTTGGCAAGCTGCGGGCGGGCGGATAGGGTCTGCGACATCCCAATTTTCATGTGCTGGAGCCGTGTTCCATGGACGTTTCGAAACTTTCCGCCGGCAAGGATGTGCCATTCGACATCAATGTTGTGATCGAAATCCCGCAGGGTTCTTCGGTCAAATATGAAATCGACAAGGAAAGCGGCGCCCTCGTGGTGGATCGCTTCCTGTTCACCCCCATGGCTTACCCGACGGCCTACGGCTTCATCCCCAACACGCTGGCCGCCGATGGCGACCCGACGGATGCACTCGTGCTCACCCCCGCCGCCGTCGTGCCCGGCAGCGTCATCCGCGCCCGGCCGATTGGCGTGCTGAAGATGGAAGACGAGTCCGGTCAGGATGAAAAGATCATCTGCGTGCCGCACGACAAGGTGCATCCGCAGTACACCAACGTGCAGTCGATTGATGATCTGCCCGAAATCACCGTGAAGGCCATCGAGCACTTCTTCACCCGCTACAAGGATCTGGAAAAGGGCAAGTGGGTCAAGGTAACCGGCTGGGGCGACAAGGCCGAAGCGGGTGACTTCATCGTCAAGGCACTGGAAGCGGCACGCGGCAAGTAATCAGCCCACCCGCTGGCCACAGGCCAAGGCAGAACGGCGCATCAGCCCCCTTCAGATGAGGGGGTGGATGCGCCGTTTGTGTATGCGGCCCACAGGTCTGCCCAGGGTTGCGCAAAAAAATGCGTGGCCGTGTGAATTTTTTGCTTAACCCCGGTTGCCAAACGAAAAAACATCAGTATAAAGCGGCACATACCGACGCACACCACGGTGAGCGTCTGGACTGCGGGTGTAGCTCAGTTGGTTAGAGCGCCGGCCTGTCACGCCGGAGGTCGCGGGTTCGAGCCCCGTCACTCGCGCCACTTCAAAATTCCTTCAATGAAAATAACGAAGTGGCGCGACAGACACCTTTCGGTGTCCGTCTTACCCAAACAGCAATCAGCCTTCCAGCGCAGCAGCGGCCTGAAGCGTCGCGGCAACGGCATGTACAACTGCGGCAATCCGCGCGGCGGTCTGCACAGCGCCAGCCCCAAGTGCTTCACGCACGATCTTTTCATGGCTGGTCACGCACAGGTCGCAGCCATTGATGGCGGACACGGCCAGACACCAGAGCTCGAAATCCACCTTTTCCACACCGGGGTTGCCGATAACGCTCATACGGAGCTGTGCGGGCATCTTGCCGTATTCACCACCCACCATGTGCACAAAGCGGTAGTAGATGTTGTTCATACCCATGATGGCCGCTGCTGACTCCGCCGCCGCCAGCGCCTGCGCGGACAGGACATCCTTATACTGGGCCACGACTGCGCGCGTGACCTCATCATTGCGCGCGGCAATGGCACAGGCCACGAACGTACCCGCAAGCTGCTGGGGTGTCAGGCTGACATCATTGGCCAGCGCGCCGAGGTTGAGACGCAGGTCTTTGGCGTAATCGGGAATCCGATCCTTGAGTGCATCAATGGACATGACTTTTCCTTCACCTGTCAGGGTGTTGAGACAAGAAAGCTGGATGGAAAAAGCAGAAATGCAGGGCTTTGTCCGGCACAGAACGCCGCGACCACCAGCGCCGCCCTGTATCGTGGCGCCGGAATACTCTTGAACGGGGGCCGCCCTGCAGGACGCGGCCCCCATACCCCGTGCGGGGCTCTGGCGGGGCCATAGCCCCCCAACACCTTTCCGGTCAGACCGGAAAGGCAGGTTTTCAGGCTCAGACCTTAATGAAGTCGTCGCCCTGCTTCCAGTTGCACGGGCAGAGTTCGTCGCTCTGCAGACCGTCGAGCACGCGCAGAACTTCCTGCGGGTTACGACCAACGGACAGATCGTTCACGGAGACATGACGGATCACGCCCTGCGGATCGACAATGAAGGTGGCGCGCAGGGCAACGCCCGCGTCCTTGGCCATAACGCCCGTGCCTTCCGTCAGCTCGCGCTTGATGTCGGCCAGCATCGGAATCGGCAGATCCTTCAGATCCGCATGGTTGAGGCGCCAGTTCAGATGCACGAACTCGCTGTCGATGGACACGCCGTACACAACGGCGTCACGGTCAGCGAAGTCCTTGGCCATCTTGCCGAAAGCCACGATTTCCGTCGGGCAGACAAAGGTGAAGTCCTTGGGCCAGAAGAACACGATCTTCCACTTGCCCGCATCGCTCTGATCCGTGATCTGAACGAACTCACCCTTCAGGCCTTCCGGGCCGCCCGGAACGGAGGTCAGGTTAAAGCTGGGAAACTTGTCGCCAACTGTCAGCATTGTTCTAGCTCCTTATTTGACTAGCTTTTTTTGCCGCCGACACACGGAGCGCCAGCGGCTGCGTTGTTCTGTATGGCCCGGCTCGTTCATTTAATCCAATGAATATTTTATATAATAATGATTGATACAGTCGATCAAACGCGCCACCTTTGATGAACCGACCTCCGCCATATGGGAAACCTCCATGCTGCCCCTGCCGTCCGCCCAGCAGCTCCGCTACCTGATTGCCCTATCCGAACTACGCCATTTTGGCCGGGCGGCGGCGGCCTGCGCGGTCACGCAATCTACCCTGTCCGCCGGGATCATGGCGCTTGAACGCCAGCTTGACGCCACCCTGCTTGATCGCACGGTTGGCAAGAAAGTGGTGTTCACCCCGCTGGGTCACGAAATCGCGCTCAAGGCCCGGCAGGCGCTGGCAGCACTCGAATCCGTACCACAGTTAGCCGCCGCCGCCCGCACCCCGCTGACAGGCCCGATGCGACTCGGCATTATCCCCACGATCGGACCGTTTCTCATCCCGCAGACCGTCACCATCCTGCGCGAGCACTTTCCGCGCCTGCTGCTGTCCATTACGGAAGACACGACCGAGCACCTGCTGGAAAAACTCGCGCTCGGGCAGCTCGACATCCTTGCTCTTGCCATGCCCTGCCTGTGCGACGGCACCGAAACCCATCCCCTCTGGCAGGACCCGTTCCGTGTCATCATGCCCGAAGGCCACCCGCTGGCCAGCATGAGCACCGTACCGGTCTCCCGCCTGTCCAGCCATGGCATGGTGATGATGGAAGACGGCCACTGCCTGCGCGAGCAGACACTGGCAATCTGCCGCCAGGGCCCCAACCGTGCGGGCACGGAAGGAGAAAGCGAGACCACCTTTACCGCCATGTCGCTCCACAGCATGGCCGAAATGGTGGAGCTGGGCCTTGGCATCGCCATCATGCCCGCCCTGGCGATTGACGGGGGCATATTGCGAGGGCGGCGGATTCTCTCACGCCCGCTGACCGGCGGCCCCGCCTGGCGCACGTTGGGGCTGGCGTGGCGGCCGCGCTCTCCCAGGGCCGCGGACTTCCAGACCCTGTCCGCAACGCTGGCAACACTGCGCCCACCGGAAAGCCCGTAAAAAACACACCCGCCACCGAAGGGCACCACGCGCTTTTCCGCCGGAAAAATGGCAAATTCAGCCATCAAATGGGCCGCAAATCTTGACTCCCGGCCCCAGTGCCAGTAAGTGCCAAGCCAACTTGAATTATGCACTCACCAGTTTCGGCGGAGAATACGGGCCATGAAAATCAGAAACAGCCTGAAGTCAGCCAAGGTGCGCGATAAGGACTGCCGTGTGGTTCGTCGTCGTGGCCGGGTTTACGTCATCAACAAAAAGAACCCCCGCATGAAGGCCCGTCAGGGCTGAAGCATATGGCGGAACAGACCCATACGGTCTGCTTTTTCCTGCCTGTCATGCGTGAGACCCGTTTTTCCGCAAGGCGGAGAAACGGGTTTCTGTTTTTAGGCCTGCTGCATCTTGGCCTGCTGGGCGGTGCCTGCGCCGTAACAGCCAGCGGCCTGACTTCGGTCGCCCATGCTCAGGCCCCCGATCTGTCCGAGCCTGACGGCAGTGCCGGCCCGCCTCCGGTGCCGACCCTACCCCCCATGCCGCAGATTCGTCGCCCTGCCCTGCCCGCCGTGCCAGCACCGCAGTTCACCCTGCCTGTAGGCCACCCCGTGCAGCCTGGCGCTCACGCCCCGACCTCCCCCATGATCGGGGTGCTGACAGACCAGTTGGCCCACGCCAAAACCCCCGAGCAGGCGCACAGTCTTGAAAACCGTCTGGAAATCCTGCGCGCCTCCAAACTGGCACCGGCCACACGCCTGCTGCTGCACCGCTCCGAAAAAGATCTGACTGCCGAAAAGCCCGATGATGCGGTGCAGGACCTGTCAGACGCACTGGCGCTCCAGCCGGAACAGCCCATTCTGTGGCGCGGCCGTGCTCAGATGCGCCTTGCCGCGGGAGACCTCAAAGGGGCGATTACTGATCTAGGGGAAAGCCTGAGCCGAGACCCGTCGGACGCCGCAGCCTGGGTGCTGCTCTCGACGGTAGAAGAGCGGCGTAACGATAACCGCGCCGCCCTTCAGGCATGGGAAAAAGCCATGAGCCTGAACCCGATGCTGGACAAGACTCACAAGCGCCAGGAACAGCTCCGGGTCAAAGCTTTCGGTCAACCGACCTGAACAGGAAAAAAAGAGCGCCTCGGCTCCGGTCAGGCCTGCCGGTTCTCGATCAGGCTTTTACGAATGGCGCGACCACGTTCGATCCTGTCCACGATATAGGCCTCATCCCCCCAGCGAATCGCCCGCGCCATGGCTTGCGCGTCTTCCATGAAGCGCCCCAGCATTTCCAGCAGCGCCTCGCGGTTGAACAGGAAAATATCGCGCCACATGACGGGGTCTGATGCGGCTATCCGCGTAAAGTCCCTGAAGCCTGATGCCGCAAGGTCCAGCACCTCGGAGCGGGTTTCCGCTGCCAGATCATCCGCCGTGCCGCAAATGGTAAAGGCAAGTAGATGCGGCAGGTGGCTGACAATGGCACAGACCCGGTCATGATGCGGCGGCGTCATTTCGCGCAGGCGCGCGCCACACCGCTCCCACAGGGTGCGTATGCTCTCAAGCGCCGCCTCGGTCGTGCTTTCAAGCGGGGTGAGCAGGCACCAGCGATCTTCAAACAGATGCTCCAGCCCCGCATCCGGGCCTGAGAACTCGGTTCCCGCCATCGGGTGCGTGGGCACATACGGCACATCGGCCCGCAAAAGGGGGGCTATGGCCTCAATGACCGAAACCTTGGTGGAACCCACATCAGTCAGCACCGCGCCGCTTTTCATGGCGGGTATAACCTGCGCCGCCACTTCTCCCATCGCCCCCACAGGCACGCACAGCATGACGCAGTCAGCCTGTGCAGCCGCCGCCGCGAGATCGGTCGTGACTTCATCCGCCAGGTCCAGTTCGCGCACACGCGCGCAAACGGCGGCGCTGCTATCAGCAGCAATCAGCCTGCGGGCCAGAGTGCCGCGCGCACGCGCACGCCGCAGCACGGAAGACCCGATAAGCCCCGGCCCGACAACAAGCAGCGTATCGAAAACAGGCACCTGCACCTCAGCCAATGCTCTTGTCCTCCATGGTGGGAGAGGCGACCGGCGCGGCGGCTTTCTCCGTACGCCCGGCGGTTCGCAAGCTCCGCATTTCCATGATCTGCCATGCCAGCAGAACCGGAATACCAATGATGATTTCACGCCCGCGCCGCAGCAGGGACAGGCCCAACGCCACCGAGGGCTCTATGCCGAACGCGTGCCCCAGTGCCATATAAGCCCCTTCCTGCACGCCGAGGCTCCCCGGCACCAGAAACCCCATGGACATAATGGCACAGGTCACGCCTTCCACCGCCACGGCATCCGCAAAGGTCAGGCTCGCGCCCAGAAAATGCGCTGTCAGCCAGAGAATACCCGCGCTGCCCAGCCACCCCACCAGATGATACGCCGCCGACCGCGCAATATGCCAGGGGCGGTTCCAGGCCGCCTCAAGGCGTTCCTGCATATGGTCCGCCCCGGCCTGCAGGTTATCATGCCACTGGCTGGCGATGTTGCGGGTGATCGCTCCGCCGAAACGACGGAAGATATTGCCGCCATGCCGCTGGGTCCAGATAAAGCCGCTCACCCCGACCATGAGAAAGGCCGCCCCGATCACCACCGGCAGGACAAACGGGCTGGAACGCTGGTGCACGACCAGGCACGCCACCGCCAGCAGCACAAAAGCCACCTGCCCCATGACTTCGGTGGTGATGTCCACAAGGTTGGCGCAGGTTGCTTCGGGCAGTTCAACCTGCCTGCCGGAGCGCGTGGGGTGCAGGCCATGGCCGGAGCAGGTGGCGCGGATCCCCACCACCATACCCCCGACCTGTGAAAAGGGCAGGCATGTGGCGGCTGCATCCCTGACCATGCGCGCGCCCAGAAGCTTCAGATACCCGATCTCGGGAAAAGCCGCGTGCCAGGCCAGACCCAGCACGCCATTAACGACAAGCTGGCAGCAGACAACAGCGACAAAACCACCCATGCCAATGCGCAAAACGGCATGGAGGACGGAATCGAACCCGCTCCATGCCATGGCAGCAGTAATGACAACCAGCCCGAGGAAAGTGAGAAAAACAGTAAGCTTCTTCAAGGTACCAGCTCTGTCCGCCCATCACGCCAGATGGGCCTGCCCGCCCTGAGGGCCTGACAGAGACCCCTTGCGGGCATGTCTATGAATGAACCGCCCCCTTACACCACCACGGGGTCTGGCGCCACCTCATGCGTCAGGATAAAGAAACAAACCGTACGTTTCAGACTGATCCACCTGCCCCGTTTCAGGCACCCATTTGTACAGAGGCCCCACGCATGACCGCCACCGCCCCAACACTTGTCACCGGCGCTACAGGTTTTGTCGGGTCTGCCGTGGCGCGCACGCTGCTGGCGCGCGGGCATAACCTGCGGCTGATGGTGCGCGCAGGCAGCGACCGGCGCAACATTGCCGATATTCCGGCCGAGTTGGTGGAAGGCGATCTCTCCAGCCCCGAAACCTTCGCCCAGGCGGTGCAGGGCTGCCGCTATGTCTTTCATGTCGCGGCGGATTACCGGCTCTGGGTGCCAGACCCCGCCCCCATGATGAAAGCCAACGTGGAAGGCACGCGCCTGCTCATGCTGGCCGCGCAGGCTGCAGGGGTGGAGCGCATCGTCTACTGCTCCTCCGTGGCCGCTCTGGGGCTGATTGGGGATGGCAGCGTGGCAGATGAAACCACGCCCGTGCGCGAACACGCGGTTATTGGCATATACAAGCGTTCAAAATACCGTGCAGAGCAGGAAGTGCTGCGCCTTGTGCGTGAGGCCGGCCTGCCCGCCGTCATTGTCAATCCATCCACCCCCGTTGGCCCACGCGACATCAAGCCCACCCCCACCGGCCAGATGATTCTGGACTGCGCCGCAGGCCGTATGCCTGCCTATGTGGATACGGGCGTGAATATCGTGCATGTGGATGACGTGGCCGAAGGCCATGCGCTGGCGCTGGAACGCGGCGTGATTGGCGAGAAATACATTCTGGGCGGGCAGAACTTCCTCCTGCGCGACCTGTTCGCCATGGTTTCGGAGATTGCCCACGTGCCGCCCCCGAAAATCAGCCTCCCGCAGGAAGTCATCTGGCCGGTAGCGGTTGTCTCGGAATGGCTTTCACGTGCGTTTGGCATCACGCCGCGCGTCACCCGCGAGATGCTGGCCATGTCGCGCAAGAAAATGTTCTTTTCCTCCGACAAAGCCATACGCGAACTCGGTTACAGCCCCCGCCCCGCGCGTGAGGCCGTGGCGGACGCTATTGCGTGGTTCCAGTCCAACGGGATGCTGAAGTAAGAAAGAAAGGCAGGCATTCATGCTCCTGGCTCTCGCCGTCCTGTGCGCCGCCATCTGGGTGGTGCTCATCTTCTTCCATGGACGCTTCTGGCAGAAAGGCCCTATTCTCGCCCCCGCAACGCCGGATCAGATCATTCCCACGGCTGAAGGCAGCGCGCCTGCCGTCACTATTGTCGTACCGGCGCGTGACGAAGCCGAGTCCATCGAAGTCGCCCTGTCGTCCCTGATAGCGCAGGACTATCCCGGCCCGCTCTCCATCATTCTGGTCAATGACCGCAGCGCGGATGAGACAGGCCCACTGGCACGCGCCCTGCCTGATCCCTCCGGCCGCCTGAGCGTGCTCGACGGCGTGGCCCCGCAACCCGGCTGGAGCGGCAAGCTCTGGGCGGTCTCGCAAGGCGTGCAGGAAGCCGAGCGCCGCGCGCCGCAGGATGAGGGTTATATCCTGCTGACCGATGCCGACATTATCCACGCCCCCCAGCATGTGGCCACGCTGGTCCGCAAGGCGCAGGCCGACCGCCTGCACATGGTGTCGGAAATGGTGGAACTACAGTGCGACAGTCTGGCCGAACGCGCGCTGGTGCCGGCTTTTGTCTTCTTTTTCGCGCTGCTTTACCCCTTCGCCAGAGTGAACAACCCCAAAAGCCGGACGGCGGGGGCCGCGGGCGGCACCATTCTGCTGGAACGCACCATGCTGCGCTCTATCGGTGGCATAGATGCACTAAAAGGCGCGCTGATCGACGACTGCACCCTGGCCCGCTGTGTCAAGGAAGCGGGAGGCCTGCTGTATCTTGGCCATTCCCGGCTGGCGCGCTCCATCCGGCCCTATCCCGGCGCGGCCGATATCTGGCGCATGATCGCACGCACCGCCTATGTGCAACTGCGTTTTTCGCCCCTGCTGCTGGTTCTGACCGTTCTGGGCATGGTGCTGGTGTGGGTTCTCCCCGCCATGCTGGGCCTGTTCGCCCACGGCCCGGCCCGCTGGATCGGAGCGGCCACATGGCTGGCCTCTATCTGCTCGTTTCTGCCCACGCTGCGGCGTTTCCATCTCTCGCCGCTCTGGGCGCTGGCGCTGCCGTTCATTGCTGGCTTCTATACGGCGGCTACGATCGGCTCGGCTGTCAATCACCATCGGGGGCGCGGCGTCGTATGGAAAAACCGCTCCTATACGGAAGCCATCCCCAATGACGGCCGCGCCAGCTAGGATACGCGAAGGGATAGGCAGGCCGTGGCGGCTCGTGTAAACCACTGGCTGCCATTTTTGATCGGGCCGAGGCATGACAGACGATACAGACGTATGGGGAACTACCGACGTTTCTTCCGGGAAAGGCGCGTCCGACGAGAATTTTCCGGTCGGCTCCCTGCTGATCAGCCGGGCGCTGCGGCCGCATGTTCACGCCTATTACGCTTATGCCCGTGTGATCGACGATATCGCTGACTGCGAAACATTGTCCGCACAAAGCAAGGTCGCGCGTCTGAACGCCATGGAGGAAGTGCTGCACGGCCAGCGCGCCGCCATCAACAGACCAGACGCCCAGAGCGCCGCGCGCCTGCGTGTGTCACTCATGCAGACCGGCGTGCCGTTTGAAACCGCAACGGACCTGCTGATCGCCTTTCGGGATGATTCTCTGGGCAAGCCGTACGCAAGCTGGTCTGACCTGCTGCATTACTGCCGTTATTCCGCCAACCCGGTGGGGCGCTATCTGATCTGCCTGCACAAGGAAAGTGCGGAAGCCTTCACGGCGTCCGACGCGCTGTGCACGTCGCTCCAGATTCTTAACCACCTTCAGGACTGCGCACAGGATCTGCGGCGGCTGAAGCGCTGCTACATTCCCTCTGACATGCTGCGCCAGCACGGCCTGACCTCCGAAGCCCTGCTTGAAGGCCATACCTCCCCGGCGCTGCGTCGCGTCTTCAACACCCTGCTGGACGGGGTGGACACACTCAACCGTCAGGCGGCTATCCTGCCCGGCCAGATACACAGCCACCGCTTTCGCATGGAATGCGCGGCCATTGTCACCCTGGCCGAACGTCTGACCCTGCGCCTGCGCCGCGAAGACCCGCTTGCGGGACGGGTTGCCCTGCGTCGCACGGACGCCTTACATGCGGCAGCCGCAGCCTTGAAGGCATGGCGCTGACCTTTCCCCATCATGAAACTTCTGTAAAAAGGGGCTCTCTTCTTTCGGAGCGGCAGCCCCGTTTTCCAGTATCAGAGCAGACAGGTAAGAGCGCGTGACAGCACAGGATATCCAGACGCATAACGAGCCCACTCCACTGGGATGCGACCCTGCGGACCTTGCGTGGGTGGAAAACACCGTCAGGCAGGCTGGCACATCTTTTGCCTCGGGCATGAAAATTCTCCCGCCCATGCGCCGTTATGGCATGTTCGCCATCTATGCCTTCTGCCGTGTTGTGGATGACATTGCCGACGGCAACGCGCCGCTGGCCACGCGCACGCAGGAACTGAATGAGTGGCACGCCCGCATCGCGCGGCTATATGGCGCGCAGAGCGTGCCGCAGCCTGAACCGCTGGAACGCGTGCTGCTCGCCACGATCAATTTCTTCGCGCTCCGTCAGGAAGATTTCACCGCTGTCATCGACGGCATGATGATGGACACCCAGACGGTCATTGTCGCGCCGGATGAAGCCACGCTCGACCAGTATTGCGACCGCGTGGCCTCGGCCGTTGGCCGCCTTTCCGTACGCATCTTCGGTGAATGCTCCGATGATGGCGACAAGGTTGCCTACCATCTGGGCCGCGCCCTGCAACTGACCAACATTCTGCGCGACATCCCCGAGGATGCGGCGCGTGGACGCCTGTATCTGCCGTCCGACCTGCTGGATCGTTTTGACGTCCCGCGCGATGCCATCAAGGCGCTTGATGCACCGGGGCTTGAAGGCGTGTGCCGGGTTCTGGCCGCCCGTGCGCAGGATCACTTCCGCACGGCATTTGCCACCATGAAAACCTGCCGGGGCCGCGCCATGCTGCCCGCGCGCATCATGGGGGCCAGTTACGAGGCGATTCTCAAGGCCCTGTGCAAGCGTGGCTGGTCGGCCGCCGTCCTGCGCCAGCGCCCCAGCACCACGCTGCTCGACAAGGCCAGGTGGTTCTCTCTCTCCTATCTTCCGTAAAGTCCGGGCGGTATTCAGGCATGGCAGGCGTACTGCACATTATAGGCGGCGGCATGGCAGGACTGGCCGCCGCTGTAGAAGTAGCGGGTTCTGGCCGGCATGTTATCGTGCATGAAGCCGGTCGGGCCTGCGGCGGACGCGCCCGCTCCTACGACGACAAGCAGCTTGGCTGCCGGATCGACAACGGCAACCACCTGTTCCTGTCCGCCAACAAGACCCTGTTCCGCTACCTTGGCCTGACAGGCGCGCTTGATACGCTGGCCGGGCCGAAAGCCCCCTTGTTTCCCTTTGTGGACCTGGAGGAAGACGCCCGCTGGACGCTTGATCTCTCACGCGGGCGTATGCCCTGGTGGGTGTTCCAGCCGCATCGCCGCGTGCCAGACATGCGCCTGCCTGACCTGCGCAGCCTGTATGCTCTCATGCAGGCCGGGCCGGATACCACCGTCAGTGACTGCCTGTTGCCCGGCGCTCTGGCGCGCAGGCTGCTTGAGCCGCTGGCTGTCTCGGCCCTTAATACCGACTGCGCGACTGGCAGCGCCGCGCTGATGGGCGCTGTCATCAAGCAGTCGCTTTCACTCGGCGGCAGTGCGTGCATTCCCTTCCATGCCCGCGACGGACTTTCCGAAACCTTCGTGGACCCGGCGGTGGCGCATCTGCGCGCCATGCGGGCCGAAGTGCGCACGCAAAGCCGCATGACCGGCATCGAAACCGCACAGGGCCGCGTAACGGCGCTCCACACGGCCGAAGGAACGATCCCCCTTGACGCGGAAGACCATGTGATTGTCGCCACACCGGCTCCGGTCGCGCGCGGCCTGCTGGAAAACCACCTGCACGGTCTGGTCACGCCCACCGCGTTCGAGAGCATTCTCAACCTGCATTTCCGTCTCGATACACCGCCGCAGCCCATCGGCTCCTTTGCCCGGTGCGGCTTTATGGGCGTGGTCGGCGGTATTGCGGAATGGGTGTTCCTGCGCGGTTCTGTCCTGTCTGTCACGGTCAGCGCCGCCAACCGCCATGCCGCGCGTGATCCTGAAGATCTGGCCCGCGCCATCTGGCGTGAAGTGCGCCGCGCCTGCGACCCCACCCTGAGCATCCCGCTGCCCGCCGCCCCGGCCGAGCAGCGGATCGTGTGGGAAAAGCGCGCGACCTTTGCCGCCACCCCGGAACAGAACCGCCTGCGGCCCGGCCCGGCCACCCCACTGGCTAATCTTGCATTGGCGGGAGACTGGACCAACACAGGCTTGCCCGCGACACTTGAAGGTGCAATGAGATCAGGTATCCTTGCAGTGCACGCACTCGGACTCAGGGCGCCGGGCTGAGAACAGCCATTCACCGCAGACCCACGCGAACACGCCCACGAACAGAGAGGAACACTAACCATGGCCGCTGACGGCAGCGCCCTTCCCGCTTCCCCCTTATCCCGTGACGAGCTGGATCGCGCCGTCACCAATGCTCATGCGGCACTGGGCCGCGTGCAGCGGGATGATGGTCATTGGGTTTACGAGCTGGAAGCCGATGCCACCATTCCGGCGGAATACATCCTGCTGGAACATTTTCTTGACCGGATCGATGATGAGCTGGAACAGAAAATGGCGGTCTATCTGCGCCGTATTCAAAGCGACGTCCATGGCGGCTGGCCGCTTTACCACGACGGCGACTTCAACATCTCCGCTTCGGTCAAGGCGTATTTCGCCCTCAAAGCGGCAGGGGACGACATCAACGCCCCCCACATGAAGCGCGCGCGCGAGGCCATTCTGGCGCATGGCGGGGCTGAACGCTCCAACGTGTTCACCCGCTTCCAGCTTGCCCTGTTCGGGGAAGTGCCGTGGCGGGCAACGCCCGTCATGCCTGTGGAAATCATGCTGCTGTCGCGCTCGGCATTCTTTTCCGTCTGGAACATGTCCTACTGGTCGCGCACGGTCATTGCGCCGCTGCTGGTGCTGGCCGCCCTGCGCCCGCTGGCCATCAATCCGCGCCAGATCCATGTGCGTGAACTGTTCCAGACACCGCCCGAAAAGGTGCGGGACTGGATTCGTGGACCGTACCGCTCCAACTGGGGCTACGTCTTCAAGGGGCTGGACATGGCCCTGCGTCCGCTTGTGCCGATGATCCCGGCCAAAACGCATGAAAAAGCCATCAAGGCCGCGATCGACTTTATCGAACCCCGCCTGAACGGCAGGGACGGCATCGGGGCCATCTACCCGGCCATGGCCAATACGGTCATGATGTACCGCGCACTGGGTGTGCCCGATACCGACCCGCGTGCCGCCACCGCCTGGGAAGCCGTGCAGGGCCTGATCGTCCACAAGGATGATGAAGCCTACTGCCAGCCCTGCGTCTCTCCCATCTGGGATACGGGCCTGTCCGGCCATGCCATGATTGAGGCCGCCTCCGGCCCCAATGGTATCGCCCCGGAAAAGACGCTGGCCGCCCTGAAGAAGACCAGCGCGTGGCTACGCAGCAAGCAGATTCTGGACGTCAAGGGTGACTGGGCCATCAACAAGCCCGATCTGGCGCCCGGTGGCTGGGCCTTCCAGTACGGCAATGACTACTACCCGGATGTGGATGACACCGCCGTGGTGGGTATGCTTCTGCACCGCGAAGGCGACCCCGAAAACGCGGAATCCATCGAACGGGCCCGCCAGTGGATCATTGGGATGCAAAGCACCAATGGTGGCTGGGGCGCCTTCGATATCGACAACAACAAAGACATTCTCAACCACATCCCCTTTGCCGACCACGGCGCGCTGCTCGACCCGCCCACAGCGGATGTGACGGCACGCTGCGTCTCTTTCCTGGCGCAGCTCGCCAACCCGGAAGATGAGCCCGTGATCCAGCGCGGCCTCGACTACCTGCGCCGTGAGCAGGAAGCCGATGGCTCGTGGTTCGGGCGCTGGGGCACCAACTACATCTATGGAACGTGGTCGGTGCTGTGCGCCTTCAACGCGGCGGGCATTTCCCATGACGACCCGGCGGTTGTCCGCGCTGTGGAATGGCTACGCTCTGTCCAGCAGCCGGATGGCGGCTGGGGCGAAGGCTGCGAATCCTTCGAAGATGGCCCGCGTGGCACCTATAAGCAGAGCCTGCCCTCGCAGACAGCCTGGGCCGCGCTGGCCATGATGGCGGCGGGCCGCCGTGATGACCCCGCTGTTTCCCGCGCGATGTCCTGGCTGGCCTCCCAGCAGGACGAACAGGGCGAATGGCACGAAGACCCGTACAACGCCGTTGGTTTCCCCAAGGTGTTTTACCTGCGCTACCACGGCTACAAACAGTTCTTCCCGCTGCTGGCTCTGGCCCGTTATCGTAACCTTGAAACCAGCAACACCCGCCGCGTAGGTTTTGGATTCTAGGCTCATGGCACTGGCCGCCGTACAGTTCCCCCTTTCCCGGCCGGGTATTCTGGTCGGGCTGAAGGCCGAAGCCCGCCTTGTGCGCAAGGTGTTCCCCCACGCGGCCATTGCGGCCAGCGGGGCCACCCGCGCGGGGGCCGAGCGCGAAGCCGCCCGGCTGGCACAATGCGGCGTCAACTGCCTTCTGTCCTTCGGGCTTGCGGCAGGGCTTGAGCCGGGCCTGCCCGCTGGCAGCATTGTCATTCCCGATACGGTGGTTGACCATGGCGAACGCTGGAAGTGCGACCCTACCCTGCGCCATATTCTGGGAGGCGAGCTGAACGGCGTGCGCGGCGGCGGCCTGCTGCACAGCGATGATGTCGTGCTGGATGCTGCCCACAAGGCTGCGCTGTACGCACATTTCAACTGCGCGGCTCTCGATATGGAAAGCGGCTTTCTGGCCCGCGCGGCACAGGAAACGGGTCTGCCCTTCGCCGTGCTGCGGGTTGTGTGCGACCCGGCCGAACGCTCCCTGCCACCTGTCGCGGCGACCGTTCTGTCCCCCGATGGCGGGCTGAACATCGGTGCGCTGCTGCGCTCCCTGCTGCGTGACCCTCGGCAGATTGCGGCTCTCATCCGCCTTGGGCGGGATGCCACACAGGCACGCCACAACATGATCAGCTTTCTTGAAAACCGTACACGCACACCTGCTTTCCAGCGCCTGACGGCTTAAGCCATAGCCAGGCGGCAGGCGGCAGGCGGCAGGCGGCAGGCGGCAGGCGGCAGGCGGCAGGCGGCAGGCGAATTATCGGGAAAAAAAGGCGGGTATCAACCCGCCCTTCGAGCACTTACTGAGAGAACGCCTTGGCCAGCACGTTCTGCGTTTCGAGTGAAACCGGCAGCGTGGAATTGGTCAGGGCAACGCCTTTCCAGCCTGCCCCGAGTGCCGTGTAGAGGTTGACCGCATCCCGCAGGCGCTCAAGTCTGGCCAGCGCTTCCATGTTCTGGGCGTTCAGGGTCGTGCGTTCAGTTGTCAGCACTTCCAGAAAGCCGACAAGACCCGCGCTATACAGCTTGCGCGCGCGCTCGCTGGCTGTCGCGCTGTCTTGTGCCGCTTTGTGCAACTGCTCGGCGTATTCGATATCATCATGCCATGCCGCCATGCTGTCTTCGACTTCCTTGAAAGCCTGCAACACGGTCTGGCGGTATGTCAGGCGGGCGGCTTCCGCCGTCGCCTGCGAGGCCCGCACCTCAGCCGTCATTTTACCGCCGTGCATCAGCGGCATACTGGCCATCAGCAGGAACTGCCAGCTCATGGCGTTGGCCTGAAAGGCCTGATACATGGCAGATGCGTTGGGATTGAAGGTCAGCGGCACCACGAAATGTGGATACAGATTGGCCACGGCAACGCCGATCTGCGCCGTTGCCAGTGCGTATTTGCGTTCCGCCACCCGTACATCCGGGCGGTTTGCAATAACCACCGAAGGCAGCACAGCGGGGAATTCCGGCACGTGCGGCAGATCACGCGGCTGCTTGAGTTCATCCTCAAGCTCACCGGGCATTTTGCCAAGGAGCACGGCAATGGCGTGCGTTACCTGAGACACCCGCGTTTTCAGGGGTTCGCGCTGGGCAATCTGTGCATCAAGCTCGGCCTGCGCCTGAGCGGTCTGTAAGGTGTTGCCCACGCCCTCGCTATACAGGCGGTTTGTCAGATCGAGCGCATCGCGTGCGACTCGAATATTGTCCGTCGCAATCTTGATCTGCAACTGGGTTACACGCAGCAGCATGTAGTCTGACGCGAGTTCCGACAGAAGCCCCATCAGAATGGCGCGGCGGCCTTCAATGGTGGCTTCCACCTCACGCTCATGCGCTTCCACATCACGGCGGATACGGCCGAACATGTCCAGCTCCCATGATGCGGTGGCACCGTAGGTCAGCATGGAGGCCTCAGGCCGGTTCATGGGGTTGCCCGGACGGATCGGCCAGTTGTCGATGTTGAGCGAGTAGCGCACATCGCCACCGCCCATATTGGCATCAAGCTGAGGGTACCACTGTGAGGCCGCACGATCCCGCACCGCACGCTCGGCCAGAATATGCTGGCTGGCGATCTGCAGGTCGTAATTACCCTTGATGGCTTCATCCACCAACCGAGACAGCAGCGGGTCCTGGAAGAGGGACCACCACTCGACCATTTCCTTGTTGGTGCGCGCGATTTCTTCCGGTGTCGCAGGGTGTTCCTGCGCGGCTTCCTTGAAGCCCGCAGGCAGCTTCATACGGTCGGGCTGATAGTTCGGCCCGACCGTGCAGGCGGACAGCATCAGCGAGGAGGCCATGCCCAGCGCGAGGCGGCGATAAATCTTCATGACTTGCGTCCTGTCCCCGCGATCAGAGATGATCCTGCAGCCATGTTGTCAGCCTGCCGCTCCGTCCCCGAGGCTCCGGCCCGACGCTGACAGTCGCCGTCATGCCAGCCGCCAGCGTTACGCTATCCGGCACATGATCGAGGTGAATACGCACGGGGATACGCTGCGCCAGACGCACCCATGTGAAAATGGGGTTGACCGACTGAAGCCCCAGCTTGTCGGGCGAACCGTTGGTATCGTCGATACCCCGGGCAATGCTCACGACATGCCCCTGCAGAATGGGCTTGTAGCCCATCAGCTTCACGCGGGCCTCATCACCCACATGCACGCCCCACATCTTGGTTTCTTCAAAATACCCGTAGACCCAGTAGGAGTCAGCATCAATCACGGCCATGCGGGCCTGCCCGGCGGACGCGTAGTCCCCCACCCGCAGATTGAGGTTGGTGACATAGCCGTTGACAGGCGAATACAGCACGGAACGCTGCAGGTTCAGTTTGGCCACATCCAGCGCCGCGCGGGCGGCATCCACCGCCGCAATCTGGGTTGCCACGCTGGAGTTAAAGACTTCCTGTTCTTCGGCCGACACGATACCACCCAGCCCCATGCGGCGCTTGGCATCATTTTCCTTGAGTTTCAGGTCTTCCAGCGCACCATCGAGCCGGGCCTGCGCCTCACGGATGGCCAGACGGAAACGCACCGGGTCAAGCACGAAAAGCGGATCGCCCTTGTGCACGTACTGGTTATCCACCACCGGTATCTGCACCACCGTGCCGGACACTTCCGGCGCCACATCCACCACGTAAACGCGCACGCGGCCATCACGCGTCCACGGCGCGATCATGTAGACATTCCACAGAGTGACCCCCAGCACTATGGCCAGAGACACGACCGAAAGGGTCAGAACGATGCGAATGAGGGTGCGCAGAAGGGACATTGCGGCGGTCTCGAAAGCCTTTTCGGGTCAGACGTAAAGGATCAGCAGGCAGAGAATACAAACGTAAAGCGACACTTCAAACAGCGCGATGTGCCAGAACCAGCCCAGCAGGCCGCTCCACCACAACATGAAGCGGATACCCATGGTAATGGGCAGGGCGGCCAGCGCGTACACGACAATCGGCGCCATGAAGACACCGAACAGATTGAACTCAGTCAGCATGGCGCACGCTCACTACGGGAAAAGAAACCATCATACGTGATTACTCCTCCTTCCCTGCGCCAGTGTCCCTGCGTGGCAACGGCGCAGGGGAGGCCAGCTCCCGATGCGCCTGCACTGCCTGCTCCACCCGATCCAGCACCCGACCGCACTCATCCAGCTCCTGATCCGATATGGCGGCGGTCAGACGGGCTGTCACCTCATCCGCCACCCGACTGACGAGGGCCGCGACCTGCCGACCCTCATCGGTAATGCTGACGAGCTTGGAGCGGCGGTCTTCCTCATCTGTTTCACGAACGACATAACCGCGCTTTTCAAGCACGTCCAGCAACCTGACAAGCGAGGGGGCTTCAAGCGAGAGCGAACGGGCCAGATCGGTCTGACGCATCGCAGTAGCGGAGAAATTGAGGTAGTAAATGGGACGCCATGTAGCGTCAGTCAGCCCAAAGGTGCGGAGATCTATATCGATCTCGCGCCTCCACGCTGCGGCAATCCGCGCCAGCCGATGCCCGAAGAGCCGACGGGTTTCGCTTGCCTCAAGAGAATCGCTCTCAGGTTCCATTCACCGCTCGCATTGGTAAGCATACAAAAAATTTGCACACTTATAAAGTATCTGGCCATCATTTACGCAAATGACGCCCGGCGCCAATGCAAATTTGGAATGGAACCTATGGCTTTACCCCGGCTAGACAGTTCGGGGACAATTTCAGTCCTTTTTGCGGCGGACGATATCCCATGCCTTGCGCATCCCGCCACGACCAACCGTGCCAGCAATGGTCGCTGTGAGCGCCGCCATGGTCATGGATTCCCGAATCTGGATCATGGAACGGTCACGAGCGATCCGGGCTTCCACCTCGGCCGTTGTCAGATAGGACCGACGACCGAACATCACGCAGATCAGTGCCGCCAGCACATCCAGACCGAACACCGTGAAAGAAGCGCCGACAGGCCCCATGTGGCCGCCAAACACCAGCAGAATCCACAACAGCCCATGCCCCGTTATCAGGGCAAAGAACCCGAATACAGCCGCCATGACCAAAAAGGCGAGCTGACGACCGTAGCGGATAGCCATCTGCTGCATGAGGCTGGTCTGCGCATTCAGGACGGATTTACCAAGATCGAGGATATGCATGGGTTCTGCGACTACCTTATACTCGGGTGACGCTCATGCTTCAGCGAGACAGCCGCCCGAGAATGAAACCAACCACGCCCGCAAAAGCGATGGACACCCACGACGTCTGGCCCCGCGTCTGCTTTGCGAGATCATTGCGCGCATGATCTGCCAGTTCGCGAGCGTTGGCAACTGCCTGTTCCGTCAAAACGCCCGCCTGCTCGCTCGCTTTACCCAGAACCGGCGCGACATGCTGGCCGATCAGCTTCTCTAACTGGGCCTTCAGAGCGTCTATCTCATCACGCGCCGCATCTGCCGCAACCGCCCCGGCAGCCTTGATATCCTTGATTTTATCAGAAGACATCTCTCAAACCTCGTTTATTCAGGGGTGTTCAGTGTTTACCTCCATCCAACAGCCGACAAGGAACATGGTTGCATGTCGCTCATGCATGACTCGCCTGCCGCGCTGGCGCTGCATTCGTTTACGGTTCTGCCGCAAGCCCCCGCGATAACGCTCTCCCTCCCCAGAAGAGGCTGCATCGCCGTACTGGGAATCGCCCCTGACTGTCAGGATATTGAAACCCTGACAGCGCGGCTGACTGGACAGGCAACCATCGGCCGGGCTGTCATGCCCCCACAAGCAGGCCGTATGCTCGTTGCCGGAGAGGATGTTACGCACCGCCCGCCCGGCTCCCGCCATGTCGCATCCTGCGGCGTCCATGCCCCGCTGTTCGGCCATCTGTCCGTGCTAGACAACATTCTTTTCCCCCTCCGCGCCCAAGGCACGCTTGAGCCGCATGAAATCCTGCGTCAGGGACACGACCTGCTGGCGCTGACCGGTCTGGACCATGCCCGTCACCTTCGGGCGGACACACTTTCTCCCAGTCAGGCGTTTCGAGCTGGTCTTGCGCGCGCCCTGATCCAGAAGCCCGAAGCGCTGATCCTGAACCAGCCCTTTGCCGACATGGCCCCACAAACCAGCCAACAGGAGCAGGCCATGCTGGATAGACTGCGCCATGCTCTCGGGCTGAGCATCCTGCTGATGACCCGCCAGCGGTCGGAAGCCCTGCTCAGCGCAGACAGCATCGCGGTCATGGACAGAGGTGCCCTGCTCCAGAACGCGGACGCCCCCACCCTGCTCAGCCGCCCTGCCTGCCCCGCCGTGGCTGTCGCGATGGATGATGCCAACGTCCTGACCGGCAAGGTGCTGGACATTGAAGACGACATCGCCAGCCTGCGCCTGCCTTCAGGCGAGACAGTGGAGGCCATGGCTGATCACGCCCTCGCCATTGATGATCTGGCCTGTATCTGCATCCCGCCAGACCGTCTGTCTGTCCTCTTCCCCCGCCTGGGCGCGCACGCTCAGGAAGAGACCGAGTCGGGCGATGTCCACTGCACGCTTGTTGCCGCGCATCACCTCGGGCGTACCATTATCATGCGCTTGCGCAGCCGCGACGGAACGGAGATAACGCTGCACCGTCCGCCTGTTCACACAATGCGCGACCTCCAACCCGGACGCACGGGGCTGGTGGCGTGGCAGGCCCGGAATGCCATTGCCTTTCCGATGGACGAAAAATCACGCTAGACTGTTGTCATCAGACCGGCCTTCAGACGTGCAAGAGGTTCACCCTGCTTTCCTTCTCATCCCCCCGCGTTGCTAGCATAGTCACTGGCACGACAGCACACAGGCCGCCAGCCGCGCACGGGATTTCACGTCGGCAGGCGCTGCTGGCCGGGCTGGGCTGCCTGCTCCCGACAGGGGCCATGGCCGCACGCACACATGCCCTCAGCAGCCTGACGGTACTGACCTTTGCCGGCAGAATTGCCCAGACCCAGAAAAAAGTCCTGTTTGCGCCCTACAGTCGGCTCTCGGGGCACCCGCTGCGCTGCAAAGTCTGGAATGGCGAACCCAGAGCCCTGCGCCAGCAGGAAGAACACGCCCCGCACAGCCTGGCGACTGTCATGATGGAATGCAGTAGTCTGCAGATCGCCTGTGACATGGGGCTGCTGGCGAAGGAAACCGACAGCCACAACCAGACAGTGTGCAGCACGCCCTCAGCCTCCATCGACTACGCCATGGCCTGGGATCGCTTCCGCTTTGACGTCCCGCCGGGCTGGGCTGATTTCTGGGATGTCGCGCGCCATCCCGGCCGTCGCAGCCTGCGCCGCGACCCGCGCACCACGCTAGAAATCGCCCTGCTGGCAGACGGCATCCCGGCGGACGCGCTCTATCGTGTTCTGTCCTCGCACGATGGGTTAAACCGCGCCTTCATGAAGCTGGATCAGATACGCCCGTATATCGCCTGGTGGTCCACCCCTGAAGAAGCTGGACAGATCCTGCTTTCAGGCGGCGCACTCATGGGGCTGGTACCGACGGGCGAAATTCTGGGAGCGCAGAGCGATAGCGGCGACAAATTCGGCATCCGCTGGCAACAGCGTTTGCTGGTGCAATACGGCTGGGGCGTACCACGCCATGCCGCCCATAATCATGCCTGTCTGGCGCTGACCTCCTGGCTGGAGCAGCCAGCACAAAAGCAGGCCTTCGCCAATGCCTGGCCCTCCCTCCCTTCCATGCAGGACATTGCAGCCGCAGGGGGCGCGCTTTCGCCTCTACCACCTGCAACAGTTGTGAACGATTCGTTCTGGAGCCAGAATCTTTCTACCATTGCAGAGCGTTTTCATCGCTGGGCCGCCCGTCCATGATTGCACACCTGACTGGCCTGCCCCTCCCTACGCGCACCGCCCTGTCCACATTGGTGCTTGTTCTCACGGCTCTGACGGGCACGGGCCTGATACTGGCCGCCATGGTGCGCCTGCGGTGTGCGCCCATTGTGTATGTCCTTTCACTCCTGCTAACCGTGCCTGCCACCCTGCTGGCGTTAGCACTCCCTGCCTTCTGGTGGACAGGCATGACCGCTCCGGCACAGGGCCTGCTTCTGGTTCCGCTGCTGGCGCTGCCGCTCACGCTGCCTTTACGCGCTCTGCCCGCAAACTGGACGGCCACAGCGCAGGAACTTGGCGCGCCCCTGTCCAGAAGATTGACGCTCCTGTGGTGGCCGCTCCTGAAAAAACCAGTTTTAACCAGCCTTGTTCTCGCTTTTGTTTTTGGAATTCTGCAATGACCGCATCGCCCCCGTTCTGGGAAACAACCGCTCTGGCCGACATGACCCGCAGCGAGTGGGAATCCCTGTGTGATGGCTGCGGTCGCTGCTGCCTGCACAAACTGCGTGATGATGACACGGAAGAACTGTATTACACATCCGTCGCGTGCAGGCTGCTCAATACCAAAACCTGCCAGTGTGAGGATTACCCCAACCGACACCGCAAGGTTCAGGACTGCGTAACCCTGACGCCAGACATGATCGACACACTCGACTGGCTCCCGCCTGACTGCGCCTATCGTCGCCTTGCCGAAGGGCGAGGCCTGCCCGCATGGCATCCGCTAATAAGTGGCACGCCGGAAACCGTTATCAGTGCAGGCGCTTCCGCGGCGGGACGCTGCATCAGCGAGCGCCGCGCCGGCGCTCTGGAGGATTACATTGTCACCTGGCCCGGACAGCCCGCCGCTACCGAATAAGATCGACATTGACGCTGTCGGCACATTTCCGGTTTTCTGGCGCCTGTCAAAACAGGCCAGGCGCCTTTCCATGCGTCTGGCACCACGCCAGAACGCTGTTACTGTCACCCTGCCAGCCACCTGCCCGCCTGCTCATGCCATTGCTTTCCTGCACAACAACCGGAACTGGCTGGCCAGCCGCCTGAAGCGCGTGCAAAACGCTTTTTCCTTTGAGGCGGGCTGCATTATCCCCATCGAAGGCGTTCCCCACCGGATCGTGCACAGCCCGGCGCAGCGAGGCGGCGCCTGGATCGAAAACGGACAAATTCTTGTCAGTGGCGAGGCTGCTTTCATCACGCGCCGAGTCATGGACTGCCTGCGCCATCGGGCCCTGCGTGTTCTGGGCGCCGAATTACGGGATATGGCAAAAACCGCAGGCCTGAACCCAACACGGCTGGATATCCGCGACCCTACAAGCCGCTGGGGAAGCTGCTCCGCAACGGGACGCATCATGCTGTCGTGGCGTCTTATCATGGCACCGCCAGAAGTCAGGCACTACCTGATTGCACATGAACTCAGCCACCTCGTGCACATGAACCACAGCAACCAGTTCTGGCAGCAGGTGAAACGCCTCACCCCGCACCGGCAGCGGGCAGAAGCATGGCTACGCCACCACGGCCCCAACCTCATGCGTGCCGGACAGCAGGAGTTGCCGCTGACCTAAAGCGTTGCTAGAAGACAAAACGCAACACTCACACAAGCTACCGGTTGCACCCTCCATGCGAACTTGGCGGAATGGTAGACGCAGGAGACTTAAAATCTCCAGCCCATAGGGCGTGCGGGTTCGAGTCCCGCAGTTCGCACCACTAACCTATTGAAATATAACAGTAAAATGAGAATTTGACGGGTCTGCGGGATTTTCCCGTTTGTCTTCCCAGACTGGGAAACGCAGATGCTCCGCCTTATCGGCTCTCACTACCATTTTCGTCGGGCCGTGCCCGTTGCCGTTCAGGCCCGACTGGGCCGAACCGAAATTTCTCTCTCCTTGCAGACTCAGAGTAAGCTGGTGGCCCGCGAACGGGCAGCAGCCCTTTACGCCCGAACCGGCGCACTTTTTGAGAAGGCAAAGACGATGGAGACTGACCTGTCACGCGAGGAAATGATTGCCCTGCTAACCGAACAGGGCAAAATCATCGCGGAACAGGAAGAACTGCTCACCCTTGCTGATGATGCTTTCCGGGCTGAAAAACGCGCCCTGCAAGCCGATCACGCCATGACTCTGATGGATCAGGCACAGAAGGAAGGCGCTTTCATCTCTTTCGCCACAGACTCACTCAAAGCACTGGAAGCCCGGCTTCAGAGCATGATGCAGAAAGTCTTTACGGACAACGCCGTTGGCAAAAAAGAAAAAAACATGCTGCGCGAGCAGATCAAGAGCCTCTCCTCCCTGATTGTCGATCTGGGCAAACATCGCCCTGCTGCCCCGATAGATGCTCCAGCCGGAAGCCCGGTTGAGAATGAACGGCCCCAAGCCTGCAAACCGACCTCTCCGCCTCTTTCCGTCATGGCAGAAAAATTTGTCTTTACTGACAAAGACAAGAGCGAAGATACCAAGAAAGCCACGCGCAAGACCGTGGCCCTCTTCATTGAAGCTTTTGGTGACATGCCGGTGAAACAGATCACGGGCAAGGTTTCTGGTGAATTTTTCGACCTACTCTCTGATCTCCCGGCAACACATGGCAAAGGAAGAACCGGCCTTCCCATCCGTGAAGCCGTTGCGCAGGCCCGCGAACGTGGGCAGGAAACCGTCAGCGGGAAGACCGTGAAAAACCATTTCTCCCGCCTGTCCGCTCTTTGGATGCATCTTGTGCAACGCGAGATGGCTGACCGGAATCCATGGGCTGGATGGGATTTCAACATCACAAAGAAGATCGTACGGAGAGGCTGGACAGATGATGAACTGACACGGCTTGCCCATACCCCATGGAATGGCACATCGGTTTCCCATACCACTTGGGCTGGGATCATCAATGTTGGCATGTTTACGGGGATGCGTCTGGGCGAAATCTGTAATCTGAGAAAACAGGACATAGAAGTTATTGAAGGGGTTCCGTGCTTTCATGTGCGCCCGCATCCCGAGGACAACTGGTCACCCAAAACCTTGGCAGGCACACGGATCATTCCCGTTCACTCACACCTGCTTACCACGGAAGAGCTCAACCTGCTCAGGGATACCGGGGAGCACTACCTTTTTCCTGACCTTACAGTTTCATCAACGGGTGAGCGCGGGGATAATTTTGCTCGGGCTTTCTCGAAACATAAAAAGCGCATTGGCATCCCGGAAGATGTGACGTTTCATTCTTTCCGGCATACCGTCTCGACAAAGCTTCGAAATCAAGAAGCGCATATTCGGGAACTGTGGATCGACACTGTTCTGGGACATGAAGCATCCCATAAATCACAGGGAACAATGAACTACACCAGCGGAATTGACGTTGCCAATCTTCAGCAAGTTATTGAAGCCCTGCGCTACCCAGCAGAGTGCATCATACCTTTTTGAAAGGCTTATTCTCGCCATCTCGTTTGCATCAAAAGAAAAATCGGAAATCAGGCATCTGACTAGGTTACCCTTACAGGGAGCCAGCAGTGCTCCATGGCTACCCGTTCCGGGTGCATGGTGCAGCTGGCAAGGAGGAATACTTCCCCCGTTGACCCCCTTTAAGGAGAACCTTGTTATGCCGATTGCCCGAACTTCCCGCCTCTCCGTGAGAGCCCGTCCTTCTGAACTGGCCCGCTGGAATAGTGTTGCCCGCCACCTTGGCCACGCCACCACCGCCGATTGGATCAGAGCACTTCTGGCCACTTCTGAACTGGCTGGCGACAATGGTCAGCAGGTCGGCGCAGAGCTTTACAGTCTGCGCCATGCTCTCTCACGCATTGGCAACAATCTGAATCAACTGGCCCACTCTGCTCATTGTGGTGACCATATCCACTGCGGGAAAACACTCACCGAACTTGAGGACAGACTGCATCAGATTGACGGGCTTCTGGCACAATCACGAAGCCGGCCCCTCCGGCGCAGGTGCGCACGATCTGCCAGGACGCTTCATTGAAAGCCGTCAGGGTCATGAGTCATGATTATTCAGGAGAGCCGGATCAGAACAAAAAGCGGAGCCAATGCCATTGCCCGACATGTTCTCCATGGACCAAAAAATGAAGCCATAAGGATCATGGCCGGGTCAGACTGGCTGCTTCATGATGCTATGCGAGAAGCAAAACGGGAAAAACTGACTTACGGTCTACGTCACATCGCGTTCAATCCCGATGAACCCATGACAGACGCCCAACTGCAAGAGTTTGCCAGACGGATTTGTCACGAATTCCATGGAGACTCGGAGCATATGACTTTCGTCATTCATCAGAAGGATGGCAGCACCCATGGCCACCTGATCCTGCCTGAATGGCAGCAGGACCATATTTTAGACAGTCGTTTTAGCTGGATACGGCTGGAGAAACTGGCACGGCTGGAAGAAATCAGGCTGGGCCATGCCCTTGTCGCGGGACGCCATGACCGCTCGATTGCCAAAGCTTTACGTCAGGACGGCAAAGTCCATGAAGCAGAATTAATCGCAGCCCTTGCACCAGCACAGCCAGCAGACAAGCCCCGTGCCGCCTATACCTTACAGGCCCACCGCACAGCGGAAAGACAGGGACTTGACCTCCCAAAACTCAAACAGCTTGCTGCCTCTCTCTGGAGCCAGTCAGACGGATTAAAGTCTTTCCGTGCAGCACTGGCAGAACATAGTCTGACCATGTGCGAAGGGGATCGAAAGGAGACCCGACCGGGTGCTCATATCATTGAAACCAACGATGGAACGCTGATTGGCAGCTTTACCCGTCTGACAAAGGTGCGCATGGCGGAATTCAGAAAGCTGCTGGCAGAAGAACACTCACCGGAACACGAAAAGCCTAAACCGGACATCAGAAGCACCGGTGTTCCTGTGCGCATGATAGCTGAAAATGACCAAACCGGGATACTATCGGCCCATGCCTCCCCACCTGCCAGAAAAAGAGAACCGAAACGCATCAAACTGCCGCGCAGAAATCCAATGCTTGAGGAATTAAAGCGCAGGCAAATGGAGGATGTAGACAGGCCAGCCGTCATGCCACACACCCCGCCGAAACCATTGTATCGGCTGATTCTCAGCGCTGAAGAAGCCCGTATCCGCCGTCGGATCAGGCGGGCTATTCTGGACCAGCAGGCCATTCTGGACCAGAAAGCCCCGGAAACAGGCTGGGCACCTCTGGACCGGAAAACAACCATTGCAAAATGGCGAGAAAGTCTCACGCCCTATCAGATACAGTTGCGCACCAGTTTTGAGTGCTATGTCACCGCCCGCAAAGAATGGAAACAGGCCACAGAAAGCCAATGGCAGCGGATGACCGGACGGGCAGGAAAACTGGAAAAAATCTGCCAGCGGCTTTTGCTCGCATTACTGGAAGTCCTACGCTTTGTCGTACAGGCATTGCTGCACGTTGTCGGACTGCGCCCCACACCGCCAGAACCAGTCCGTTCTGTCCTGACAGAACAGGATAGACCAGTCCTTGAGGATTTCCGCAAACGGCATGATGAAGAATTTACCGCCATGGCTGATCCGGAAAAAATTGAGGTCTGGCTCTCATACCGCTTTGACAGTCTGGTGCAGGCCAGACAGGACCGCATCTGGAAATGGAACAAAGCCCACCAGCCGGAAAAAGAGCGGGCAAGGCAGGAAATCGCCCGCCTGCGCTCAAAACTGGCTGCTCCAGATGGCTTGATGCACACGATGGCCGTCGTCCCGCCCCAACCGGTCATGGGACCGTCACCATAAAATCCCGGTTCAGCACCGGCACCGATACCAGACACACCTCCCTCCCACCATTATCTCTCGACCAGATCGTCCGTTTCCGTCAAACTGGAGTATCTGATTATCTGAGAAACAAGGCTTTCTTTCATGCCACGCGGTCGCCCTCGCAAGAACCCTGATGCTGCCCCTGCCCCCAAGAAAACCACCAAGGTGAGCAAGGCCAAGGCTGCGAGTGCGACACTGGGCTTTGAACAGCAGATGTTTCTGGCGGCTGACAAGCTGCGCAAGAACCTTGAACCCTCAGACTACAAGCATGTGGCGCTTGGCCTGATCTTTCTGCGCTACATCTCCACCGCCTTTGAAGCCCGCCATGCTGAACTGATGCTGGATGATCCGGCAGCGGCGGAAGACCCCGACGAATATCTGGCTGAAAACATCTTCTGGGTGCCCGAGACCGCCCGCTGGTCTCACCTCAGGGACAACGCCCGTTCTTCCGGTATCGGCAAACTCATTGATGACGCCATGCTGGCCATTGAAAAAGCCAACCCGGAGCAGCTCAAGGGCGTTCTGCCCAAGGATTACGGACGGCCTGCCCTTGATAGCGTGATGCTGGGGGAGTTGATCGACCTGATCTCCGACATCGGCATGGGCGATACGGACGATAAGGCGCGGGACGTGCTGGGCCGGGTGTATGAATACTTCCTTGGCGGGTTTGCCGGAGCCGAGGGCAAGCGTGGGGGCGAGTTTTACACGCCTTCCAGCGTAGTGCGCACGCTGGTTTCCATGCTCGAACCCTATAAGGGCCGGGTGTATGATCCGTGCTGTGGCTCTGGTGGCATGTTCGTGCAGTCCGAACGCTTTGTGGAAACCCATGGTGGCAAGCTGGGTGACATTGCCATTTACGGGCAGGAGAGCAACCACACCACATGGCGTCTGGCCCGCATGAACCTTGCGGTGCGGGGTATTGGCGCGGATATCCGCTGGAACAATGAGGGCAGCTTTCTGCGCGACGAACTGAAAGACCTGCGCTTTGACTATATTCTGGCCAACCCGCCCTTTAACGTGTCGGACTGGTGGAATGCGTCACTGGAGGAAGACCCGCGCTGGCAGTATGGCAAGCCGCCTGCGGGCAATGCCAACTATGCGTGGCTCCAGCATATCCTATGGCATCTGGCCCCCGACGGCACGGCTGGCGTGGTGCTAGCCAATGGCTCCATGTCCTCCAACCAGAACAGCGAGGGCGAAATCCGCCGCCGGATGGTGGAAGCCGATGTGGTGGATTGCATGGTGGCCCTGCCCGGTCAGCTTTTCTATTCCACCCAGATTCCAGCGTGCCTGTGGTTCCTGACCCGCACCAAGAAGCAAAAAGGCTGGCGAGACCGGCGCGGGGAAATCCTGTTTATTGACGCCCGCAAACTTGGCAAGCTCGTTGACCGCACCCGCCGGGAACTGACGGACGAGGACGTGGCCCGCATTGCCGACACCTACCACGCATGGCGTGGAGAAAAGGGCGCAGGCACATATGAGGACATTCCGGGATTCTGCAAATCTGCCACGTTGGACGAAGTGGAACAGCACGGCTTTGTGCTGACACCGGGTCGGTACGTGGGCGCGGAGGAAGCCGAGGAAGACAATGTGCCATTCACTGAACGCTTCGCAGCCCTTGAAAAGACCCTGAAAGAGCAGTTTGCGCAGGGTGAAGAACTAAACGCGAAAATTACCACCTCCCTGAAGCTGATCGTGCAGAAGGAGAGTGCGTAATGCTCTATCTCACTCCACTGGAACGCGCACTCGACCGCCTGAAAGAAGGCTGGACACGTCACCTTGCCCAGCCAGACGATGAGCAGTTGCGGGACGGCCTGATCCAGCGTTTCGAGTTTACCTATGAACTCAGCCACAAAACCCTGAAACGCTTTCTGGAAGCCAATTCAGCCTCCCCCGAGGAATATGACCGCATGGGCTTTCCGGACATGATCCGGTCCGCCAACGAGGCCGGGCTGCTGAAAAGCGCATGGCCCAAGTGGAGCGTATTCCGCAAAATGCGTAACCTGACCAGCCATACTTACAACGAAATGACGGCTAAACAGGTTGTGGCTACCATTCCGGACTTTATCGCAGAAGCCGAATTTCTGCTGGCCACGCTGAAAGAGCGCACGGCGTGACAGGGCAGATCGACATCACGCCCGAAGAGCGCGCCATTGTGCTGCGGATACTCAACGAGATTGTGCCTGACCGTGAAGTCCGAGCTTTTGGCTCGCGTGTTACCGGCAAGGCCAAACCGTTTTCTGATCTTGATCTAGCGATTATGGGTGATGCGCCTTTGTCTCTGGAAACGCGGGTACGACTGGAAGAAGCTTTCTCGGAGTCAGAACTGCCGTGGAAAGTGGATATTCTTGATTGGGCACAAGTCGATGCAGATTTTCGTAAGAAAATTTGTATAAATCATATCATGAAGAATAATTATTTTGGTGTGTTATGACTTTTAGAACCTACACTCTTGGTGAAATATTTTATATTGAAAATGGATATGCATTCAAAAGCAGTGAGTTCAAAGCTACCGGAACTCCCGTCATAAAAATAAAAAACATTAAAGCGGGATATTTTAAGGATGATGAATTTTCTTATGTTGAATCAATATTCCTGAAATTAAAACCAAATAAAGTTACAAGACCAGATGACCTTCTCATTTCCATGTCTGGCAATCGTCATGACGGCAATCCTGATACATGGGTAGGAAAAGTTTGTAGATTCAATAAAAATGAAAAAATGCTAATTAACCAAAGAGTAGGAGCCTTAAGATTTAGGTCACCCACTTTAGCTTGTGCAAATTACATGGGCTATTTGCTTAGCCAAATGCTTTATCAAGAATATTTTATATCCATAGCTACAAGCTCTGGAGGGCAAGCCAACTTATCTCCCAACCAAATTCTTTCCATGGAGGTTACACTCCCGACCATCTCTAAACAAAGCGCGATTGCCTCCATTCTCGGCTCTCTCGACGACAAAATAGACCTCAACCGCCGGACGAACGAAACGCTGGGAGCTATGGCGCGGGCGTTGTTTCGGGACTGGTTTGTCGATTTTGGCCCGACACGGGCAAAAATGTCCGCAGAAGCCCCTTACCTCGCCCCAGAACTGTGGGAACTCTTTCCCGATAGGCTGGATGATGAGGGGAAGCCCGAGGGGTGGTTAGATGGCACTATTGGCAACTGGGCTAACCTGAATTCCCTTTCGTGGAAGCGCCAGAATTATCCAGAAACTGTTAATTATCTTGATCTTTCATCAGTTAAACATGGAATAATCAATGATATTTCCAAAATGTCTGCTCAAGAAGCACCTAGTCGTGCACAAAGGATTCTGCGCACAGGTGAAACCGTCATTGGCACCGTAAGACCGGGCAATGGTTCATACGCATATATTGATCGTGAAGGACTCACCGGAAGCACGGGCTTTGCGTGCTTTTATGCCGAAGACAAAAAATTTCGGGAATTTATATATTTTGCGTTAACCGATAAAGAAAATATTGATCGGCTGACACATCTCGCCGATGGAGGAGCATATCCAGCAGTAAGGCCGGATGTGGTGGCGGACACATCTTGTATTCTGTCAGAACAAACAGTCAGCGCATTTCATACCGTAGTGTCATCATGGATGAACAAAATATCTGCAAACAATATTGAGAGTCACACTCTTGCTCAACTCCGAGACCTCCTCCTCCCCAAGCTCATGTCTGGCGAGATCAGCATCCGGGATGCCGAAAAAATGGTGGAAGACGCGGCATGAGCTTTCTGTCCGAAAACGAGATCGAAGACTGGGCCTGTGATATTCTGCGCGAATGTGGCTACACCATTGTCTGGGGGCCAGATATTGCCCCCGGTGGCAAAAAACCGGAACGTGCCTCGTTATCGGACGTCATTCTGGAAAAACGCCTACGCGCAGCCATAGACCGGCTAAATCCGCACCTTCCCCAAGCCTCACGCGATGAAGCCCTTCTGGCCCTGATCCGCGAAGACACACCCGACCATGTGGACGAAAACCGCCGCCTCCATGACTATCTGGTCAATGGCGTGCCGGTGGATGTGGTGCGCGAAGATGGCACGCAATCAGGCGACCGGGTGCGCCTGCTGGATTTTGAGAACCCGGAGAACAATGACTTTCTGGTCGTGCGCCAGTTCGTCATTGAAAAAGACGAAGCCAACCGCAGGCCAGACCTTGTTCTGTTCATCAACGGTATGCCGCTTGGGGTGGTAGAACTTAAAAGCCCCAGTTCCGAGAACGCCACGCTGGATTCCGCATGGAACCAGTTCCAGACCTATCGCAGCCTTATTCCCTCCCTGTTCCGCTTCAATGAAGCATTGATGATTTCGGATGGCAGAGAAGCCCGCATTGGCTCGCTCACAGCCGACCGTGACCGCTTCATGCCATGGCGCACGATCAACGGCGAAGACCTGATCGCCAAAAACCATGAGGAAATGGAAACTGTGCTGCGGGGCGTGTTCACCCCACACTGGTTTCTGGGCCTGATCCGTGACTTCGTGCTGTTTGGCGAGAAGAACGGGAGTCCCATCAAAATTCTGGCGGGCTATCACCAGTTCCATGCCTGCCGGAAAGCCGTGGTACAGACGGTGCGGGCTTCCGCACCGGATGGAGACCGCAAGGTCGGTGTCGTCTGGCACACGCAGGGGTCCGGCAAGAGCCTGCTCATGACGTTCTATGCAGGCGTAATCGCCCGCCACCCCGAGATGGAAAACCCCACCATCATTGTGCTGACAGACCGCAATGATCTGGACGACCAGCTCTTCGCCACCTTCTCCGGCGCACAGGCTCTGTTGCGCCAGACACCGGAACAGGCAGACAGCCGGGAGGACTTGCAGAAACTCCTCCGGCGCACCTCGGGCGGCGTCATCTTTACCACCTTGCAGAAGTTCCAGCCCGAAGACGGCGAAACCAGCCTGTCCGTGCTGACCGACCGCCGTAATGTGGTAGTCATGGCGGATGAGGCGCACCGCAGCCAGTATGGGCTGGAAGCCAAGTTTAACCCCAAGACCGGCAAAATGACCTATGGGTTTGCCAAATATTTGCGCGACGCCCTGCCCAATGCCTCCTTTATCGGCTTTACCGGCACCCCCATTGAAAATGCCGATGTAAACACACGCGGTATTTTTGGCGATTACATCGACATTTACGACATCGCGCAGGCTGTCGAGGATGGCGCAACCGTGCCCATCTATTACGAGAGCCGCCTTGTGCGCATTGAACTGGATGAAGACCTCAAGGAAGAGCTGGACGACGAACTTGCCGATATTGTCGAAGGGCTTTCCGAGAACGAGGAACACAAGCTCAGCCAGAAATACTCGCGGGTAGAAGCACTGGTCGGCTCGGAACCTCGCCTGCGTCGGATTGCCGAAGACCTTGTGACCCACTTTGAAAATCGCCTGACCGCCCTTGAAGGCAAAGGCATGATCGTGGGCATGAGCCGGGCCATCTGTGTGGCTCTGTATAACGAGATCATCCGCTTGCGCCCCGCATGGCATAGTGATGATGACAATGAAGGAGCCATCAAGGTGGTGATGACTGGCAGTTCGTCTGATCCTGCCGGGTTCCAGCCCCATATTGGCAAGAAGTCCAAGGCCCGACGTGAACTGCTGGCAAAGCGCATGAAGGACAATAATGACCCGCTCCGGCTGGTCATTGTGCGCGACATGTGGCTGACGGGTTTTGACGTGCCCTCGATGCACACCATGTATGTGGACAAACCCATGCGCGGGCATGGGCTGATGCAGGCCATTGCCCGCGTCAACCGTGTGTTCAAGGGCAAACCCGGTGGTCTGGTGGTGGATTATATCGGCCTTGCCCAGAACCTGAAGACGGCTCTGGGCGAATACTCTGCCGGAGACCGCGAACAGGTCGGCATTGACGAAGGCGAGGCCATCCGCGCCTTACAGGAGCGCTACGAAGTCGTGCGGGCCATGTTCAATCCCGGCCAGGCAGGTGGCTTTGACTACCGCCCTGCCTTGCAGGACGGCGCGACACCCAAGGCCAAGCTGTCCATTATGGCGGGAGCGCTTGACCATATTCTGGGACAGCAGCAACGGGCCGTGGCCTCCGCCAAAAATGATGAAGAGCGTAAAGCCGCCCAGAAGCGCTACCCGGATGCCGTCAAGGCGCTTTCGGTCGCATTTGCGCTGGCTTCTGCCAGTGATGAGGCCGCAAAGCTACGTGATGAAATCGGGTTTTTTGAAGCTGTCAGGGCAGCACTGGTCAAGAGCGTGAGCACAAGCAGCGATGGGCGCAGTGCGCAGGAACGCGAACTGGCTATCAAGCAACTGGTCAGCAAAGCCGTCATTTCCACTGATATCATCGACATCATGGAAGCCGCTGGCATTGGAAAGCCTGATATTTCCATCCTCTCGGACGCCTTCTTGCAAGAAGTGCGGGAAATGCCCCAGCGCAATCTGGCCATTGAAGCGCTCAAGAAACTGCTGGAAGGCCAGATACGCAGCCGAACCCGCTCCAACATCACGGAAGCCGAAGCCTTCTCACAAAGGCTGGAACAGGCCGTTGCCCGCTACCATGCCAATGCCCTGACATCCGCCCAGATACTGGATGAACTCATCCGCATGGCACGTGACATGGCCTCCGCCCGCGACCGGGGCGAAGAACTGGGCCTGACACAGGAAGAAATCGCGTTCTATGACGCGCTGGCCCAGAACCAGAGCGCCAAGGAAGCTATGGGCGACCCCCGCCTACGGGTTATCGCCACAGCACTGGTGAAGACCATTCGGGAGAATGCCACAGTGGACTGGACCGTCATGGCGCAGGCACGCGCCAAGATGCGGACTTCCGTCAAACGCCTGCTCCGGCAGTATGGATACCCACCGGATATGGAGGCGGAAGCGGTAAAACATATTCTACGTCAGGCGGAGCAGTTTGCTCCAATCTGGGCTGATTCAGGAAAAATGTCTTGAGAATTAAATAATAAATCACTTGATAAAATATAGGGATATATAAAGTGGACGTCAGAAAAATATTCAAAGCAGCCAGTGACAAGCTTATGGCCGAATTCGTTCAAAGCGGAGAGATCCATCACCAAGGCGGAAAAGGCACTTTACGTGAAGATGCATTCAGTGACTTTCTTAGTAAGCAACTGCCAAGCCGATATGCAATTGGCAGAGGAGAAGTCATCAACTCTGAAAATTTCACTAGTGGTCAAATAGATTTAATTATTCATGATCCGTTTTATTGCCCTAAAATTGTATCATCTCCTTCTCATTCTGTATTTCCAATTGAAAGTATCTACGGAGCCATCAGTATAAAATCAACTTTAAACAGCACCCAATTGCAAGAAGCATATCAAAATATAGAATCTTTTCATAAAATAGTTATTAGAAAACCATTTACTATCGGAGGAAATGGTTTTCAATCAGGCATAAGTTACCCGCATCCAGTCACCGCAGTAGTCGCTTATAAGACTGATAGAAGCCTTGAAGCCATTTCTGAACAAGTTAGAAAACTTGATAAAAATATAGAAGATATAACCTGCCGGCCTGATTTTATTTGCGTTCTTGAAAAAGGAATCATTGGCCCTCGGAATATACTTAGAGGTGATTTTAATTACTTCCAACTTCCATCAGACATTACAGATTTATGCTCTTTAAGAAAAACTGGACGACACACCTTATTAAAAGTTTATTTGCAATTGCTTAGAGAAATTAACAAAATCACACTTCGGCCATTAGACTTAGAAAACTATGAAAATATGCCTCAAATAGTTGGCCCTTTTCGGGTCAGGAGACACGATTCATTTGCCCGTTTAGAAAATGACGTTACTCCTACCAATGCAACACGACTGACAAAACTGGCTATACAAACAATTGTTGAACAATCGGTCCAAATGACAAGAAGAGAGGTTTTCGAAGCATGGTTTGGTCAACCAATGAATGACCCGAATAATACAATGGCATTAGATGCCATTGTCCGCTGCTTTAATCCGCGACATCTCCCTCCTATGTCACCCACATACATACAAGAACGTAATTCCGGACAAAAACCATCTGAAGAGGTTTTTCATCCATATCAAATAGAAATTGATAACATTGAGTATTTTGTAGACTTCAGCTCACTTCCTCCAAATTCATTTGAAGAAAATCCAGATTTAACGTTTGAAGAACTAATGTCAGGTTGAAATGCACCATTTCTGCACATAGTTCAAACATTAATGTTCCCAGAATGTTTAACCGATGTTAAGAGAAGAACTACCAACTTGAAGACAGCACGTCGCATTCTTTTTGCTGTTTCAAAGGGTTAGAAAAGTGTCACTGCGGGTTGATGCAGGTTCGAGTCCCGCAGTTCGCACCACTCATAACATATTGATTTCATTGACTTTTATGGTCTTTCCATAACCATAAAAGCCGAACCTTCTACAATCGGCTTCTACAACATGAGCCGTCTGTATGTTGATTCGTCTCCAATCCGGGTATCATTTCCGCAGGGCCGTGCCTTCACATATCCGTGATATTGTGGGCAAAAAGGAGCTATGGCTTTCCCTTGGCACTAACAAACGCGAGGTTGCCAAACCATATGCGTGTGCAGTTTTCGCAGAGACCGAAAGGCTGTTCTGTTCCGTAATGCACCTCAAGACAGAACTCAGCGAAGACGAGACCTTTATCAGAGATGAACTACCTGAAGACGTGCGGGAACTCTTTGACCTGCTTATTCAGGACTATCAGCACAGGATTGCAGAACTCCAGACGCAATATGACCATCAGAAACTCAGGCATTCCATGGACAGTCTGGAACAGATGGAAAAGCTGGAGAAAGCCAGAACACTGACTGGTAAAAGTGTGCATCTGCTGGAGCGCACTGTCACAGACCTGAAAAAGACCAAGGCCACCCTTCCGGCCCTGACTGATATCCAAAGCCAGATTAAGGACATGAAAGCCTTTCTGGCTCCGAAGGAAAAGCCTTCTCCCCTGTTTTCAGAAGCGATTAAAATTTTTCTGGAAAGCAAGGACACCGCAGTCAAATCCACTGTGGTCAAATCCTACGAACGCACCTTCAAACGCTTTCTGGAGGTCTGTGGGGATAAACCCATGCGGGATTATACCGGGGCAGATGTTGGGCATTTCAAAGCCCTGATGGAACAGCTACCGGAAAGTTACGGCAAACAGCGCAATGACACCCGGACAGTTCAGGAATTTGTGGCAGATGCGAAGAAACGCAAGCTGGCCCGTATCTCCGGGAAATCAGTCAAAAACCATTTCACCAAACTTTCCGGGCTTTGGAAGCATTTTCTCCTGCGTGACCTTGTGGATCGTAACGTGTTCACAGGTGGCTGGCAGTTCGACACCAAGTCCAAAACCAATCGTGTGCGTTGGAGTGACAGCGACTTAAAGGCCATTGCAGGCCAGCCCTGGCAGTTTGGCACCATCAGCCACAAGACAGCGTCCATGATTGTGGGGATTGCGTCTTACACAGGGATGCGACTGGAAGAAATTTGCCGTTTAAGACCACAGGACATTCAGGAGATACAAGGTATTCCCTGCATTCTGGTGCAGGACCATCCTGCCCTGAAAGACAAACCCTGGACGGAATGGAGTGCAAAGACAGAAGCCGGAAGACGTGTCGTGCCCATCTGCACGGCCTTGCAGGACGCCGGATTGCTCGACCTTGCCCAAAGAGCCAAGAACCAGAAACGTCACTACCTGTTCCATGACCTGGACTTCAAGGGGCAGGACAACAAGCGTTCCGCTCACTTTCAGAGGGACTTCAGCAAATTCAAATCACGTCTGGGCATTGGAAAGAGCGTGGTGTTCCATTCCTTCCGGCATAACGTCTCGACCAAACTCAGGAACATTCATGAGCATGGCGAGGGTGGCTTACGTGAATCCTGGATTGATGATTTTCTGGGGCATGAAAGCACCGACAAGTCAGTGGGAAGCACGGTTTACTTTGATGATGTGGATATTGTGAACCTCAAGAAGGTTGCAGAAAGTGTGAAATATCCTGAGTATTGGGATATAAAGTCTCTCTTTACATCTAAAGTAAAATGCTAAAATTTTTGTTTTTTATTGAATCTTAAATATTTTCGGAGGATCAAAATCTTCATCATAAAAATGGCTTATCAAAACACCATGTGTCTGGTATGCGCCATTACATCACGCCTTCGTGAGCGTCATGCACCTTCTGACAAGAGTGATCGCTTTTCTTTTCATTCTGTCAGGAGGTTCAATCCCCATACCCTGAAGACGTTCGAGCAAAGCCAGAACAGCAGAGGCATCCTCAGCACTGACAGCAGGTTTCCCATTGGTAGCCACCAGGGCTTTCCCTGCATTTCTGTCCTGTCTGATTTTTTCCACAATTGCCACTGTCAGCCATTCTCCGGCTTTCATGCCCTGCTTCTGGCTTTGTGTAATGACTGCTTGCCGGACATCAGCAGATATACCCCTGATGCCCCATGTTTTCGTGCTGTCTTCCATATGTTTCCTTCCCTGTTGAACAGACCAGTCCAACCAGTATGACAGGGAAACATGCAAAGAAGACTGGCCATTGCATGAAATGCTCCAACATCGAACCGAAAGAGCAAGCTATAATACATAATTATTTAGCAATTTGAATCAAACTTGTACTGTACTGTCCCCGAGTGGGTTAATGGAAAATCTACCAGCAAGGATTTTATTAGTAGTGGCGCGAGGGTAGACAGCAGAGAACACGAACCGTTAGAAGAAAGACGACTGCTGTAAATAAGCTTAGGTTTACCATCATGCATTATTCGGAAAGCATAAAATGCTGCTGTCCGATTAAAGATAGTTTCATGCCCTATACCATTATTGTATCCTACAATCCCATATTGTGGGGTATATGTTGTATTGGCACTATATGTCGTCATATTACCAAATGTTGTAGCTGTTGCAGACGTGTTTGATGCCGAATTTCCGATAACTCCAAATTGTGGTATACTATATGTGTAAGAAACATCTTTACCGGAATCGATATCAAGACCGACGATTGCTAAAATTGTAGCATTTTTTGCATCATCAACAATCGTATATCCTTTATTTTTTATTTCAATTTGCGCAAGTTCGACCCAAGTATTTTGTTCCAGTTCTTGATGTTTTGAGGAATGATATGGAGCAATGAATAATTTATCACCATAATTAACAGTATCAAATGCGCCGAAACTCTCTACGTGGCTTTGGATGTGCGTGGAGGTGCAAGCGCTAAGCAAAAAAAATAGTAGAATAATAGGAAACTTCTTATATAATTTAAAGTCGCACATAAAGCGTTTCTCACAGTTTAAAATCTTCGTGAATTATTCTATCTGAAAAAAAACAAAATTAAAATTTTTTTTGCATCACGTTTATGTATGGCGAAATTGTGAAATTAGCTCTTGCAACTCAGCATGATGCCCCATGTTTTCGTGTTGTCTTCCATATGTTTCCTTCCCTGTTGAACAGACCTGTCCAACCAGTATGACAGGGAAACAGGCAAGGAAGACTGGCTATTGCATGGAATGGCTCAACAGCGAGTTTAACAGGAAATTTGGACACAAAAAAACCAGATGCGTGAACATCTGGCTTCCATAATCTTCATGGGAACAACCCCATAAAGATTACCACTTTTGCGAAGTAAGTTTATTGTGAAATATTCAGCGTATTTTGTCAAGAAAAAAATTCATTCCATATTTTTGTATTTTAGTATTGGCAAATACGGTTTATATTTTACTTGCATAAATCTGAAATTAATGCTTTAATAATAAAAAAGCCAGATGCGAGAAACATCCGGCCTTAACAAAATTGATGGAGATGAAGCCACCGAGAACAAAACACACACTCTGTTTTTATGATTTGATTATGTAGTATTTAAATGAATTAGTCAAGTAAAAAATGTAGTTCTCGGTAATTTTTTCTTCATCCTGATTGAAGGAGAAAAATTTTATGGGAATAGCATTTAAAAAACCTGAAGTAGCACTTGATAGATATCCATACGATTGGAGGATGAAAAGGTTCAAGCCTTACAATCCAAATCTGTTTTTCATCATTGGTCAGAAATTAAAACAACCTGATGCAAAAGGTAGAACATGGTGGGACAAACCTTACCATATCTCGGAATACGAAACCGTTTTTGACATGGCTCAGGACATTGAAGATTCCTATATCTCCATGAACTGGTTTTACAAATGCAGTCGCAAGGGTGAGTTTGTCGCGGTTTTTGACCATATCTGTATCGACCTTGATTGCTACAAATATGAAAGCAACCCCACCATTCAATATCATGATCTTGGGGAAAATTATGAAATCCTGCTCAAGTTCTGCGATGACAACAACATTCCCCGTCCTTCCAATATCCTCAGTTCCGGCAGGGGCATTTATCTGCATTATACGTTTGAATGTCCTGTTCCAGCACGATGCAAGGGACGCTTTCAGGCCACCCACAGAGAACTGTTAAAAAAATTCATTCCATGGGGAGCAGACCAGGCCACCTATGATTTTTCGCGTGTCTTTCGTATTCCTGGAAGCGTGAACTCCCAGCATCCAAGGCGTCATCCATGCGAGTTCCTTGATTACAGAGGTCAATTCTATGACTTCTCGACCCTGTGCGACATGGTTCTTCCGAAGAAATACGAGGATTACAAAAAACAGAAGATAGCCAGACAGGAGAGACGTGAAAAAGCCATGGTTGAATATCTGGCTCGCAGGAAAACCAATGAACTTGTTCCCGATGAACGTGGAGCCCAGGGTTTCAAGGGATGGGCCTCATGGGCCAAGAAAGGGCTGTATGACATCAAAACGCTCGGTTTCCTGCGCTACAGAGGGCCAGTCAGAAAAGGGGAATGTGATATTTTCTGCCATGAAGCTGGTATTCTTCTGGCTCAGATATCCAACCCTGACAATCTTCCCTCCAATCTGGAGCAATGGGCTGAAGGCGTGATTGATGAGGGATATATTGCCAAACATATGCACAACGCCATGCAGACCCTCTACAAGAAAGCTGGTCATGACTATTCAGCCAAAAAGCGACACAAGGGCTACACGACTGGCACAAAGACCATCATTCAGAAATTAGGCATTACCCGCGAAGAAATGAAGCATATGAGCGTGCTCATTGACCACGAGGAAAGATTGCTCAGAAAACGCACCAAGAGACAAACAGAAGGACGCAAGGAAAGACCCCACTCAACAGGTCAGACCAGAGAAGCATGGCTTGCAGAAAATAATCTGTCAGTTTCCAAACCCTGGGAAGCCCTGAATATTTCCAGAGCAACTTATTACAGAATGAAAAAATCGGGAACTTTGTAAGGTTCCTGTTTTGTTTTTGACGTGCGACAGGTGGGGACGGATAACTAGGGATTATGAAATCCACCCAACCTTCTTTTTTTTCTTTTTCTTTTGGTTCTTTTCTTTTTCCATACCATTCCCAAACCAAATCAGCCCCGTTTTTCTGTTTCATGGAATCTTCGTCTATCGGGTTCGTTCCATATCCCCCGTAAATCTTCAAAATTGACCCGTGGATGCGTTTTTTCCCCTTTCAGGGAAGATTATACCCTTTGTTCCCGTTTTGTGTCTGTGTGTGGCTTATTTCGCGTTTTATCTGTTTCACCAGATTCATCTGGAAAATCTGTTTCTGGTTTCAAAGGTCACTACAGATTTTTTTTCTGTGTAGTGAACTTCTGGTTTTCTTCATAAATAAACCGTAGATGCAGATTTTCCCCTCAAAGGGTATAATCTTCCCTGAAAGTCCGTTTTGTTTCCCAACGTGGCTTATTTCGCATTGGAACAGCATGTGTGATGCTTTCCCGTCCGGGTTATTCCAGTAAATCTGTTTGTGGCTGATATCCGAGGTATTTCGTTCATTCCTGATATTTTTGCCATATAGTCGCACAGATTTCCTGTTGAACCTTTCTGTGTTTTTTCTCTTATTAGTCAACAGAAAACCCTGTTGACCATTCCACGCAAAACACGCATTTGAAACAACACAAAAATCTGTTGTTTATTTTATTTAAAATTATAACTATTTTATGTATTTATTTCGTTTAATACATATTAATATTGCAATTAATATAAATATAGTTTATAAATAACGTATATTTAAGGAGTTATTGAATGGAGTAATATTATGATAAATTACAGCACTGTTTTTTCCCTGCTCTCTGAAGGCATCAGAATCCCGGATAATCGTTCCTGTCCCTTGGCAGGGCGTTACCTGCGTTGTTTTTCTGATGAACGTAAGGTGGGGCGTTCCACATTTTTTTATATCCGTGATTTTGTCATGGTGAATGCGCCAAGAACTTCTGTTGCGGATAAAGTGGAAGAGACTGGATATGACATTCTGGGTTTATTTCCAAACTTCATAGAAGTTCCGGGAAACGTCAAAGATAAGGCTGGTTATAAACGTCAGGTCCTGGAACAACTGGTTGAGCCTTATCTTCAGCCCTTCATCACCAAAAAGCGTATGGATTTTGGTTTTGACAGGATGCTGATGCCAGCCCTTGGGCAATTAAGGAACTGTTTCTCTCAGGTTCAGAAGACCATCCTGAAAGACATCTGGGAAGGATTGAAACCCGCAGAAATTTCCATGTTATGGTGGAACAATGATTTTTCCCGTCTCATGACCAGTATGGACACAGACAAAGCATTGAAAGCCCTGTTGAGACAGATAGAAAAGCCGGAAAAACTGGCTCAGTGTCCTATGTCAGAAAAGAAGAAAATTCCTGCAAAAGCGTATCTGGTCCTGAATGTTGAAACGACTGGTCGGGAAGACCATGACCAGGTGCTTCAGATTACGATTACCGACCATAAGGGTAATCTGGTGTATAATCGTTTCTGTCAGCCTTCTGTGTCCATTCAGAAGGAAGCCACCGGCCACCATCACATGACAAAAGATATTTTTACACGTGCTAACACCATGGGGAATCAGGGGATCACGACATGGCAGGAGATTTACCCTGAAGTGGTCAAACATCTGTCTGGCAGGACTGTCTATGCGTTTAATGTGGCGTTTGACGCTCAGATGGTTCTGAACACCTGCAAGGCTTTTAATCTTGATACAGGCTGGATGAAGACGTGCCATTGGGTGGATATGAAGCTTTATATGAACTCAGCCACTCGTATTGGCAGAGAGTTAGCAGGGGAACTGGTGGATGAGTTTGAAGAAATTATAATCGTATCGGCTCAGATTATTCCCTTTCCGGCTCATCGTTGGCAACAGTTTGCACAGCAAGAAACTGTGCGTGTTTAAACCCCTTAATTCTCAGAAAACGCACATAACGCCAGACTGAAGGACGTAAGGAAAGACCAACGAGTCAGGGACAGACATATAATCACACATTCCATGGTAAACGCGCAGAATTACCACGTCATGACCGTTTTACCCTTCAGGCATATAATCCCTACCCCCTGAAGATGTTTCTTGTCTGTGTGTGGCTTATTTCGCATTGGAATAGCATGTGCGATGCTTTCCAATCCGGGTTATTCCAGCAAATCTGTTTGTGGCTGATATCCGGGATATTTTGTTCATTCCTGATTTTTTGCCATATAGTCGCACAGATTTCCTGTTGAACCTTGCTGTGTTTTTTCTCTTATCAGTCAACAGAAAACCATGTTGACCATTCCATAAAAAACATAACAACCATTCAACATAAATAATAAAATACGATATTTATAAATATAGATTAACATTATACTTGATTTTATGTTTAATATTATGCTAATATTTAATTATACAGCAACACAATTTAAAGGAGGACTATTATGGCAAAAGCCAAAAAAGCATTATTTACATCATTTGGTCTGCTCAATTTTCAGGAACGAAAGGTGTTGAACGAAGGCAATGCGTTCTTTGAAGCCACACCAGAGGGTGGCAAGTCTGACAAGACCTTTTGCGTCACACTGGATGATGGAAAGCAGATGTATTGCTATGTAGGCAATGACAAACTGACTTTTTACAAGGCCAATCTGGATGGCACGGACAAGCAATGGCTGTTCAATATTTTCCCTAATGGGGGGATATTTTCTGCTCACTCCATGGAAAACAAAAAGCGTAAAAAAGCAAAGGCCAAGGCTCAGGAGCAGAAAACACAGCAGACTGATGCTCAGAAACCGGAACGCAGGACTTTGACGCTCCCAAAGGCTCCACACCAGAAAGCCCCTGTTGTCGTGGAAATCAAGAAAAAGAAACGCTGATTTTCTTACCCCCAACCATTCAAACAGAAAAAATTCACAAGGAGATTTTAATATGCATGACCATTTATATGATACCCTAACAAAAATGATAAATAACGCAGAAACCGAAGATGAGTTTCAGGACGTGGCTGAGTTTATGGTTAAAACCTTAAATATCACACCTGAAGAACAAAAGCATTTAAATGTTCTGGTTTCACGTGACGAACTCGCAAGACGAAAAAAATTCAAGTGATTTATTAATGTTGACTATTTATTTTATAAGGAGATTTTAATATGCAATTTCGATTATTAAACAATAAAGGCACACCAAAATGGGAAATCAGTCGTTGGACATACAGCCCTGAAAAGAAGCGAGCCATCAAGGAAACCCTTGGCTCTTTCCCCTGCCGTTATTCCATGGTTTCAAGTGCCATTCTGGATAAATGCACCACGCAGGAAAAAGCAGAGGTGCTGGAATGGTGGCGTGTCACCAGTGAAGCCGTAAACAGGGAACGTGTCAGAAGTCAGATAACAACCCTTCCTGTTATCTTCCAGAACCTTGCCACCTTACTGGATGTTATCCAGGATAATCCTGAAGACCTCGCAGAACTCAGGAACCATGCCTATGCGTTCAAGGAGGCTGTCAGCAAGGTTGTTCGCAGGAAGTCACGCCAACAGAAAAATCAGGAAGCCGTCAACAGCGTTCCCGCCTGACCATTCCTTATGTTTTTCCCTTCATAGTCAACAGGGTTTTATGTTGACTATTTCCCTATTTTTATAAAATCACATCAACACAAAATTACGCTTACGTGTTCGCACTTGTAACACATTTTATGTAAAGCACCTGTATTATACCTGTAAAATACCTTTTTATACCCGTTTATGTTTTCTCATCTTGTTTGCCATCTCCTTTGTTATCTTTTGATTATAGCCAGGCATACCGAGTATCCGCGTTGCTACACTCGGTAATCTGGCAAGGGGGAAAATGCTTTTCCCCCGTTGACCCCCATTTAAGCAGGAGACCCATTTCATGAGTGAAAAAAGAAAACTGAACCATTCCCTTTTAGTCCGTCTGGATGATGACCTGTATGGCAGGATAACAGAACAGGCCAGACGACAGGACGTAACTGCAAACAGCCTTGTTCGTCGCACGATGGCTGACACATTATCCTACCCATTGCCTCCAAAGCAGACTGTTAAAGCCTTTGCTCCCCCCAAGCCGGAATACATCAAGGAGCTTTACAGGCTCAGGGAAAGCACGGCTGAACTGTGTGGGGCATTGGTGCAATATGCCATCAAATCACGTCAGGATGGTCATACCGTGGCTCATGCTGAAGCAGAGAAGCTGATTCCTGATGTGCGTGACGCTGTGCGTAATCTGGACAGGCTCCGCAAGAAGCTTGAAGGAAAATAATGATTAGCGGGGCTACACGTGGCAAGGGTGGCTCAGGACTATGGCGTCACCTTCTGGACTACAAGCGTCAGAATGATGCTGTCATGGTTGGTGCATCACGTGGGTTGATTGAAACCGGCACGAAAGACCAGATTAAGGAACTGACCAGTATTGGCCGTTATGCCAGCCATTCCAAGCCTCTCCACCATGTTCATGCAGACCCCGCACAAGGCTGGACATCAGACCAATGGGCTGATTTCTGGAACTCCTATGAGCAAGAATTTTCTCTCCAGAAACAGCCCTTCACTGAAGTTGTGCATGTCAAACATGGCAGGGAACATAAGCACAGGATTTATTCCCTTCTGCTTCCATCTGGCTCCTGTATCCGAATGGATAACGATTTCATCAGACGTGAGAAGCTGAACCGTCTGGCTGAAATACGCACAGGAGAACCTGTCCTGTCCGGCAGACATAATGATGCTGTTATCAAGGCTCTTGATGCAGAGGGTAAAACAGTCGAAGCCCAATTACTCAGGGATGCAGGACTGGAAGGAACACGCACCAGAGGGAAACTGAAGCCCCAGGAACGTGCCCAACAGGAACGCACCCATATTGACAAGGCTGGACTGGCTTTAATCGTTCTCAAGGGCTGGAAGGGCTATAACCCGGATGTTCTCAAGGAGCAGTTAAAGGCTCATGGCTGTTTTCTGGCTATGGGGGATAAGGGGCCGGTTGTCATAGACCAGACTGGCAATGTTCATGCGCTGAACAGACTGGTCAACATGGCCTCCAAAGCAGAGGGGAAACCTCTGAAAATCACAGCAAAACAGGCTGTGGACTACGTCAGGGGGTATGACCTTCCATTGTATGCAGACATTCAAAAGAAAGGAAAAATTAATGACAGAACACTTCCAGAACACGGAACAGGACAAGAGAATTTCTTTATACCAGAAGACCTACCGGGAAGCCTGTGGAGCGAACAGGAATACACAGAACATTCTCGACCTGATGAGCAACCAGACAGGAGACAAACCCTCACCCATCGACCAGATACAGCAGTTGCTCGAAACCATCGCACAGCAACAGGTTCAAATCCTGTCAGCACAAAGCCAGATATTAAAAAGATTGTCTGCACTGGAACACTGAACAGACACATCACCCATGTTGTCAGCCTGTCCCATATTGTTCTGATAACCCCGGATTATATCAGGGACATAAAAACCCGATTGAAACAGGCAAAACAGGAAGACTGGTATTTTTATCGCAGGGCCTATCAGAACCTTAAAGACCAGGAATACTGGCTTGACCAATGGAACAACAGCATCGACAGCAACATTCTGCTTTTGCTGGTGGAACTGTTTCTAAGCCTGTTTTTTGGTGGTTCTGTGACCATCAGAGAGAAGGTTGATCCTGTTGAGATTAATTTTGGGCTTCCTGCTCCCATCAGTGATGCGACATGGAACATGATGAGCGATGACCAGCAGGAAGAAGTGCTGTTCCAGAGCTATCTTTTATACAAATCGTCCTACAAAAATTATCAGAAATTTTATGAACATCAGGGCAGAATTCCTGTCACATTTGAGTCTTTCCTGAACCTGCATGGAAAGGATATTTTGACCCGAATGATTTCCAAAAATATGGATTATCTGGAAGACAAATTAACAGGCTGGAAGAACAGGAAGACAGATGCGGAAATTGCGAAAATTCTCCAACAGACCAGTGAAGCCATGGCATGGATGAAACAGACTAATTCAGACGTTGAAAACCATGGAAGCACATTAAAAATGTGATGTGATACCCATAAAAAAAGGAACCCCGAAAGGTTCCCGCATCAATACATAGTAGTGCCAGGAGTGAAGAGATTGAAGCTTGTATTTTTCGATCCAGACAATGTATCTTTCAATCCAGATATTTCTACAGAACCGTCGCTAGAGTCTTTTGAAACATTAGAATAAACTCCGTTACTATTTCCAACGGACACCGTTGTTAAATCTTTCGAATAAATCCATGGCTTAGCTTCTACGACAGCCGATTGAAAATCGTAAAGTGCAGTGGGAGATGTTTTGTTAGCATATTCATTATAGGTGTCCATTGAAACACCCAAATAATTCATAAGCTTTTCAGGTGTTGATAATTCGTTTCCAGACTCATTATATAAACCGGTTATTGATGTAATATTATTATCGGCCAATGACTGTATGAAATTAACTATCCAATAAGCTTGTATATGATATGCGTTTTGTACGGTGTAATTATTCTCATTATTTTCTTGTGAACTGCCTGAACTTGACGAAGGCGAGGCAGAACATCCACCACCACTTCCTCCGACAGCTTTACTTATTTGGGTAGCGATGTAACAATATGTATTATCAAGTTTTACACCAGTTAATTGCAGTCCCGTTATTGTAGCTACACCAATCAAAGAGGCTAGAAGCCCATATTCTATGGCTGTTGCCCCAATCTCATTTTTTAACCTTGTTAAAATCATGATTTAAAATCCTCCAATGTATATATACACAAATCATTGTAATATATATTCAGGAATAACTTCAATTATATCGAACTATTTGGAAAAATTCTTCCAGACTTTGAACACAAAAAAAGGAACCCCGAAAGGTTCCCCGTTAAAGCCTTGTGATTGATTCTGTGGATTAACCACTTGATTTTGCGCTACTAACTTCACCCAATGTCGTACCAATATTATTAAATACACTGGTTAAATTAGTACCAAGTGTTGTGACAGCAGTAATAATTGCGACAGAAATCAAGGCAGCAATCAGACCATATTCGATAGCGGTTGCCCCGACTTCATTTTTACGTGATTTAATTAAAGTTTTCATATGAAAAAATCCTCCAAATATTAATATTGAACACCATGTATTTATGATGCCTTAACTATATAATAATAAATGCATTTGCTAATATGCAAGAAAAACGAACTTTTTTAAATTATTTTCTTGACATTATCTTTTTTATATAGAATACTAATTGTATGTTGTAGCGACATAAGTGACCATCAGACCCCCTCCAAAAACGGTCTGGTGGTTTTTTGTTTTAGTTCCCTGTTGGTAAATCTGCCGTAGAAGCATAAACCTGATCAGGATTACTTACATCAACCAGTTCTGATCCAGTTGTCCAGTCTATGCGTTGTGCGTTGTAAACTGCTCCGGAAGCAGTAGCTACCTGGAAATATGGTGCGCCATCCCCTCCCAATGTATATGCAAAACGACCATCTTCCCAACTGTTGTTATCAGTTTTTGTTGTGTATCCAAGCGTGTTAACAGCATCCTGGTAAGTGCTGACAAGGTTCTGATTTCCGTCATATAGTCCATAAACCCCCACAATAGGGTCTTTTGCATTCAGGCTTTGCAACGCCATGCTTAAATTGTTGGCGATAGTTAAATCCTTGTTAACGTCTTCGGCTAAATATGTAGGTGTTGCTTCCGATGCGAAATTTGACGAATGCCCTTTATTGGATGTTCCACCAAGAGAGGGGTCAACATAGGACATATCAACATTTTTTGGGATTCCGCAATTCGCACTCTCTCCACCATTCAATACAGTGCTGATAGTACAAAATGTCTTTTCAACATTGAAACCCACCAACGAAACGGTTGTCATAATTCCTGTAGAAATCAATAGAGCCAGAATTGCATATTCTATGGCTGTAGTTCCTGATTTTTCTTTTATACGTTGTAATATCATTATTTAATTCCCCATATGTATATATACATATTTATTGTAATATATATTGGAGAATAACTTCAATTATATCACACCATTTGCAGAAAATGCCACCCCAATGAGTGGCATTCCATCCTCTGCTGTTAGGCTACCTTCCAGTAGGTCATCTGGTCTTTCATGATGACTTCAACATACTGACGCATGGAACGCAGGTCTTTGGTGCAGTAGCGTTGCACCAGTTCTTCCTCTTCCTGGCTCAGGGTGAACCATTGCGGAAGCAGGTCACGTTCTCCCGCAATTTCAGCCATAATCCTGCGTGCCAGAAGGATGACATCCTGCCCCTGTGGCTGTTCAACATGCACAATCCGACATCTGGAACGAAGAGGTTCTGACACCTGTGCAAGGTCATTGGCTGTCAGCACCCAACGCACATAACCCGCATTGACTGGCAGGTTCAGATACACGTCATTAAACGACCCGGCTTCCATCCCTTCAAGGAACTGAAGCATGACATCCTGCACATTCCCATGCTGTCCACCCCTTGGGGCTTTGTCGATTTCATCCAGGATGATGCAGGGATTAGCCAGTTCCGTGCCTGCCATCCATTCCGTGACCAGAGAAGGTTTGGCTTCCCCAAAACTCTGATGCACCCCCATCAGGGACAGGGCATCTGCCATGCCGGAGACATTGATGGTTTTAGCAGGATAGCCAGCCATTTCATGATAAAGCCTTGCCACTGTGGACTTGCCACACCCCGGAGGCCCAACCAGAAGCACGGGACGCATGGGAACAACCCTTCCCCACTCCGACCATTCCTCATCACTGGAAGCCAGCACCTCAACAGCCTGTGGAGCATGAGGACAGGCTTCCAGAACCCTTGCCTTCAGGGTAGCAAAGTTGCGTGGGGTATGAAGTTTGACAGGATTTTCCAGCCTTCTGACGCTGGCAAAACGGTCAGTCCGTCTTGAGGAGGAATGTTCAGGAAAACTATGGTCTTCGGGGAGAACTTTCAACCAGGTAAAGCCTGACCTTTTTTCACCAACAGGGCTTTCGTCATCCGGGACAATGCCCAGGAGTTCTTCAAGAAACGCTTCGGAAGAAAGAGAGGCTGTCTGTGTATCGGGAGTATTGCTTTGGGTCATCTGCCTGTTCCTGTTGTTCGAGAAGAGAAGAAATGCAGAGTGACGGTCGTATGGTCATAGTCTACCTCCAGAAATTGAACGCATTTGTCCTGTCAGAATGAAAAACAGAACAGTTAATACGGAAGGATGAGGAACAGACAGCCAAAGCTGTCAGGGAATAATCTGGAAGAATATTCGCCGGTTCATCATGGGAAGGATTGTACCACAGAAACCATGCGCTGAGAGCCGGGACAGAAAAATTTTCTTTCAGAAGTCCATTTTAGGTAATGGCAAAAATACTTAAATAACTACTGTTCCAAAAACTTGCCTTTAGGAACACAAACCCCTTACACTGTAAACATAAGGGTTATATTGTATTCAATACTATGTATTCAAAATTAATTTTAAAAATTAATAACTGATCGATAATTTAAGGAGATATTTCAAAATGGCAATTTATGGATATGCACGTGTCAGCACCAGAGACCAGTCCACTGATATGCAGGTCACTCGTTTGCTGGAATCTGGAATTCCAAAAGAAAGAATTTTTACTGAAAATATATCCGGTGCAACAGAAGACAGACCGGAGTTAAACAAATTATTAAATCTGTTGCACAAGGGGGATGTTGTGACTGTCTGGAAAGTTGACAGGCTTGGGAGAAGGACAGCCCATCTTGCACGATTGCTGGAAGAATTTAACGAAAAAGGGATTACAGTCAGGAGTCTGACAGAAGGGGTTGATACGTCAGACAGGTCAAGCCGTGTCAGTTATCTGCTGATGTCTGTCATTGCTCAAAATGAGCGTGAAACCATTAATGAGCGCATCAGGTGTGGTATAGACCATGCCCAGAAATATGGGACAAAATCAGGTCGCCCCATAGGAAGACCCAAAGTTAGTTCTGTTAAAGTTCAACATGCTCTTGAGCTTCTGGCATCAGGAAAAAGTTACAGACATGCGTGTTCCATTGCTGGTGTCTCTTTAGCCACATTGGTCAGGCGTGTTCAGGCCATGCAACAGCAAAACCAGTTCACACGCCAGACCAGTATTTTTGAAACCATCAAGCAGGAAGCCTCCTGACAGAAAGGTCTTGATTTTCTACGAAGGTCTTCTACAATTTCCTTCACGTCAGGATTATAAAAGTCTTTAATATCAGTATGTTATTTAGACGACTGCGGGATTCTTGACTTTCGAGTCCCGCAGTTCGCACCATAACCTGTTGAAAAACAGAGGTATTTTGTCCGCGAGGAAATTTTCCCATAATGGGAAAACTTCATGCTCCGAGCCATCCCGTCCCGCCGCACCGGACAGCCCCGTTATCACTTCCGCCGTATCGTCCCGGCAATGCTCCGCCCCCTGCTGGGCAAGACCGAGATTTCCCTCGTCCTTCATACCTCTGATAAACTGGTCGCCCGTGAACGTGCAGCCGCCCTGTATGCCAGGACGGGACAGCTTTTCAGAGCAGGCAAGATGCAAAACCCCTCCAGAGAGGATCTTCTGGTCCTCTACGGCGAACTGATTGAAAACTACGAAATCGCTCTGAAGGCTTACGGCGTGTCGTTAGTTATCCCCTGAGTGTTGTACTTTCTGGCGTCCTGTGCTGACTGTTTTCCTGGTTTTTGGGGAGACAGACGGATGCGTCGCTACGGTTTGCGTGATGACCAGTGGGAGCGAATAAAAGATTTTCTCCCCGGTCGAGAAGGTCATGTCGGCGGCACGGCTGCGGACAACCGCCTGTTCGTGGAAGCCGTGCTGTATCGCTACCGCGCCGGCATCCCGTGGCGTGATCTTCCTGCCCGTTTCGGGGACTGGAAAAACGTGCACAGGCGTCTGCGCCGCTGGTGTGAAAGTGGTGTGATCGAAAAGATTTTTCGCCATCTGGCGGCAGATCACGATAATGAATACATGATGATCGACAGCACAATTGTCCGGGCGCATCAGCATAGTGCCGGAGCTCTCAAAAAAGGGGCACGGATCAGGCTATCGGACGATCACGGGCGGGTTGACGACAAATATCCACGCCATCTGTGACGCCCTCGGGAACCCGGTGAAACTCGCCCTCACACCGGGACAGGATGCGGATATCAGCCAGGCGGAACCGACGCTCGAAAACATCGATCCGAACGCCTTCCTGGCCGACAGGGCCTATGACGCAGACAGGTTGATCGACCGACTGACAGAGCGTGGGATGACCGTGGTCATCCCGCCAAAACGCAACAGAACGACACAACGAGAAACAGACTTCGCTCTTTATAGGGAGCGAAACCTTATCGAGCGCTTCTTCAATAAACTCAAACAGTTCCGCGCTATCGCAACCCGCTATGACAAACTGAAATCGACCTTTCTCGCAGCCGTTCAGTTCGCCTCAATCATCATCCTGCTTAACTGACGACACGCACTAGTATTAAGCATCAGGTTTGAACCAATGAATGCCAGAGTCCACAAAGCCAGATCAAAAAATGCGCCGGTCTATCCGTCTGTCGGTCGGGTGCTCACGAAGCTTGGGGCTGACATTTCACTTGCGCGCCGGGCCCGGAAAATCTCGGTTGATGATTTCGCCGCTTCCATGGGCGTCTCCCGCTCAACGCTGCATCGCCTAGAGAAAGGGGATGCGGGGGTATCGTTGAACACACTGGCAAGCGCACTCAACTCCCTTGGACGGCTGGATCTTCTCGAAAACATCATCGACCAGACCAAGGATGATGTCGCCCTCATGCTGCTCAGACAGAAGATCCCACAACGTGTAGTCGGAAAGCGCCGGAAAAAGGCTCAGAGCACGGGAGGTGAAAACAATGAGGATGAGCAGGAACCCCATGAGAATACAGAACTGGCTGGGTGGTAAAAATGGCGTCCAAGACCATCTTCGTCCGTCTTGGCGCGAGTGCGACCCCGGTTGGTGAACTCATCTTCGACAAGACGGGGAACAAGGAAACTTCTGCCTTCACATACAGCGATAGCTGGTTACAACACCCCAAAAGATTTGCGCTGTCTCCTGACATGCCTTTACGCGCATCGCCCTTCTACCGGTCAAATGCAGCCACAAATTCATCCACCCTACCACTTCCTATCGGTGGCGGAACCCCAGACTCCTGGGGGAAAAGCCATCATCAGGACGCAGCGAAACTTCGCCATGGGCGCGGCAGCTGAAGCGGCGCCCCACATTCTGATGGTCGCCCCCTGAATGATGCTGACGCGCCGCAACTGATTGCCGCTCTGGCGAAAACGGGCGGCAGTGGCATCATGCCTCTGTCGTGATGAATGCGTTGCTGCTAATTCTTCGGTCCAGAGAAGGAGAGCAGGCTAGCGTAATGGAATCCAATATCGAAGCACTTGAAAAACGCCTGTGGACGGCGGCGGATCAGCTGCGCGCCAACAGTGATTTTGCCAGTAACGAGTATTTCTTGCCCGTCATGGGCCTGATCTTTCTGCGCCACGCCTACAGCCGCTATCTGGCAGTGAAGCCTGAGATCGAGGCGGGCCTGCCGAGCCGTGGCGGCGTGACCCGTCCGCTGACCAAGGAAGACTTCACCAGCCGGGGCGCGATCTTCCTGCAACCCGAAGCGCAGTTCGATCATCTGGCCAGCCTGCCGGACGGTGCGGATCGCGCAAAGGCGATCATTGCTGCCATGGAGGCGGTGGAAGGTGACTATGCCGCGCTGGCGGGCGTGCTGCCCAAAAATGAATACCAGCAACTGGAAAACGACGTTCTGGGCGATGTGCTGCGCATCTTCAACGATCCGGCGCTTCAGAATGCAAAAGGCGATGTGTTCGGGCGCATCTACGAATATTTCCTGACGCAGTTTGCTGATCAGAGCGCGCATGACGGCGGCGAGTTCTTCACGCCCCCATCCATTGTGCAGATGATCGTCAACGCGATCGAGCCGGATCATGGCAGCGTGCTGGACCCCGCCTGCGGTTCGGGTGGCATGTTCGTCCAGAGCGCGCATTTCATCGAGAAGATGCAGCAAGACCCGACCAAGGTCGCAACCTTCTACGGTCAGGAAAAGAACGCAACGACCATCCGGCTCGCCAAGATGAACCTCGCCGTCCACGGGCTGGAGGGGCAGATTGAACCCGGTCTCACCTATTATACCGACGCGCATGAACTGGTGGGAAAAGCCGATTTCGTGATGGCCAATCCACCGTTCAACGTGGACGAGGTGGACGCGGAAAAGATCAGGAAAGACCCCCGCTTGCCTTTCGGCCTGCCCAGCGTGAACAAGAGCAAGAAGGTTTCCAACGGCAATTATCTGTGGATCAGCTATTTCTACAGCTACTTATCGGATACGGGTCGCGCGGGCTTTGTCATGTCGAGCCAGGCGTCGAGCGCGGGCGGGGAGGAAGCCAAGATTCGGCAAAAGCTGATCGAGACCGGTCATGTCGATGCCATGATCGCGATCCGGGGCAATTTCTTTTACACCCGCACCGTCCCGTGCGAATTGTGGATGTTCGACAAGGCGAAGGCGGCGGAGCATGTCGACAAGGTGCTGATGCTCGATGCGCGACAGGTGTTCCGCAAGGTGACGCGCAAGGTTTTCGACTTCTCCCCCGAACAGTCGCAGAATTTGACGGCGATCTTCTGGCTCTATCGCGGGCAGGAGGAGCGGTTCCGGGAACTGGTCGCCGCCTATCTGGACCGGGCAATGACAGAGGCGCTAGCGAGCGACACGGCGATGGAGCCGTTTCTGGATGCGCTGGACGGACTGATCGAGACGCTGGACGAAGGCGCGCCCGACGAATTGACCGACGCCCGCGCGGTTTTTCAGGCGGATTGGGACGCCTACCTCGCAGCGACCAAATCACTGGGCGACGAATGGGTTGATGGCACGGTTGCCATTGCCGAACTACATGAAGGCCATGGCGATGTGGAGCCATTGGCGGAGGCCAGCCGCGATCTGGTGAAGCAGGTCGACCAGTTGTTCAAGCTGGCGGAGAGGGCGTATCGCGATGCGGGCGGCAAGCGGGGTAAGACCAGCCCGGTCAAGGCGCTGGAGGAGACGCGGGCCGATGCCGTCGATCAGTTGAAGCTGGTGCGCTATTTCCATCGGCAGGCGCAGTGGCTGCTGAGCCGCTTTCCCGATGCGCGACTGGTCGCGGTACCGGGCCTGGTCAAGCTGGTGGATCGGGCGGAACTGGCGGCCAATGACTGGTCGCTGACGCCGGGCCGCTATGTTGGCGTGGCCCCGGAAGAAGAGGATGAGGATTTCGATTTCGAAGGGGTGATGCGCGATATTCATATCGAACTGGCGGCGTTGAATGAGGAGGCGGCGGCGCTGGCGGCGCAGATTCAGGGGAATTTTGCGGGGTTGGGTCTGTGAGCTTCTGCGAAGTTGACCTTGGCGATGTCTTGAGGATCAAGCACGGTTTCGCTTTCAAAGGTGAGCATTTCACGAGTGAGGGCGAGTTCCTCGTAGTGACGCCCGGAAATTTTCACGAGGTCGGAGGATTTCGACGGCGGGTTGGCAGGGATCGCTACTACGCTGGCGACATACCAGAGTCTTTCATTCTTGCTGCTGATGACTTGATCATCGCCATGACCGAGCAGGGAGAGGGTCTGCTTGGCAGTTCCGCTCTAATCCCGGAAACCGAGCAATTTCTGCATAATCAGAGGATCGGATTGGTTCACTCGATCGATGTCGAACGAGCCGACAAAGGATTTCTGTTTTATCTGTTCAACACGAAGACGGTGCGATCTCAGATACGCGCGAGCGCGAGCGGTACGAAGGTCCGCCACACTGCGCCAGAACGGATATATCGGGTCAAGGTGTCGCTTCCATCTCTCGCTGAACAACAGCGGATCGCCTCCATACTCTCAGCGTATGATGATCTGATCGAAAACAACCGGCGACGGATCGCCTTGTTGGAGGAAGCCGCGCGGCAGCTTTACAAAGAATGGTTCATTCGCTTCCGCTTCCCCGGCCATGAACATGTCAAAATCATCGACGGTGTGCCGGAGGGATGGGAGATGCGCTCCTTCGATACATTAGCGGATTTCCTGAACGGTTTTGCATTCAAGCCACATCATCTTGGTGATGCTGGTTTGCCCATCGTTAAAATTCCTGAGTTGAAAGGAGGCGTTCTTGGAAAGACACCTCGCTATGACGGCGAAGGCGTGCCTGAAAAATATCTTTTGAACACGGGCGATTTGATCTTTTCGTGGTCGGGAACGCTTGCGATTGATTTTTGGTGCGATGGTCCCGCATACCTAAATCAGCACTTGTTCAAAGTTATGCCTTACGATGACGTTTCCGCTGCCCATTTGTTGGTAGCTATTCGAGAGGCTATGGTAATGTTCGAAAATCAAACGGTGGGAGCGACGATGAAGCACATCCGCCGATCGGCGCTCTCTGACGTTAAGGTACCTATTCCGCCAGTCAGCCTATATTCGAGCTTCCGAGATGCAGTAGATTCTCTTTATAACCAAGTGGTGAATTTGAGAAGTCTATCACGTAACGCAGCTAAGGCCCGCGACCTACTCCTCCCCAAGCTGATGAGCGGAGCGATCGCCGTATGAAGCCGTTGAACGAAGACACGCTGGTTCAGGCGACCATGGCCGACTATCTGGCCGATGCACTGGGTTGGGACAGCGTTTATGCATTCAACACCGAAATATTGGGTCCGGAAGGCACGCTGGGGCGGGCGTCCGAAAAGGATGTCATCCTGACCCGCCATCTGGGCGAGGCGTTGATCCGGCTGAATCCCGGCCTCCCGGCCTCCGCCTATGCCGACGCGTTGCGCCAGATTACCGATGCGCCGCTTGGGTCGAGCCTGATGGCGATCAACCGTGACGCCTATGCACTGCTCAAGGATGGCGTGCAGGCCAGCTTCCGTAATGCGAAGGGTGAACTAGTCAAACAGCGGCTGCGCCTGATCGATTTCGACACGCCCGAGAACAACCATTTCCTGTGCGTGCGGGAATTGTGGATCAAGGGTGATCTGTATCGCCGCCGCGCTGACATTGTCGGCTTCGTCAACGGCCTGCCGCTGCTGTTTGTCGAGTGCAAGGCAGTCCATAAGGACATCCGCCACGCCTATGAGCAAAATCTGTCCGACTATAAGGACACGATCCCTCACCTGTTCCACCACAACGCCTTCATCATCCTGACTAACGGCCATGCGGCGAAGATCGGTTCGCTCTCCAGCCGTTATGAGCATTTCAACGACTGGAAGCGGCTGGAAGAGGATGAGCCGGGCGTTGTCGATCTGGAGACGATGCTGAAGGGCATCTGCACGAAAGACAATTTCATCGACATCTTGGAAAATTTCATCCTGTTCGATGATGGCGGCGAGCGGCTGGTCAAGATTGTGGCGCGTAATCACCAGTTTCTGGGCGTCAACCGGGCCATTGCGGCGGTGAAGGATCGCAAGGCGCGGAGCGGCAAGCTGGGCGTGTTCTGGCACACGCAGGGATCGGGCAAAAGCTATTCCATCGCCTTCCTGACACAGAAGGTCCATCGGAAGATCGGGGCGAATTTCACCTTTCTAGTCTGCACCGACCGCATCGACCTGGACAGCCAGATTTACAGCACCTTTGCCGGATGCGGCCTCGTCAACAACGACAAGGCGCAAGTGCGGGCCGGGACCGGCGCGGAGCTGAAATCGCTATTGGCGGTGCAGAAGCCCTATGTCTTCACGCTAATCCACCGCTTCAATCAGGATGTAAATCCCAACAATCCCTATTCGGATCGCGACGACATCATTGTCATCACCGACGAAGCGCACCGGACACAGAATGGCCTGCTGTCGCTCAACATGCGCAACGCCTTACCAAATGCCAGCTTTCTGGGCTTTACCGGCACGCCGTTGATGACAGGCGACGAGACGACGAAGCAGACGTTCGGCGACTATATCTCCACCTATGATTTTCAGCGCGCGGTGGAGGATAATGCCACCGTGCCGCTTTATTATGATGCGCGCGGGGACAAGCTGGGCGTCGCCACCAACGACCTGAATGAGAGGATCGCAGCCAAGCTGGAAGAGCTGGAGCTGGACGATCCCAATCTGACCGAACGGCTCGAAAATGAGCTAAAGCGCGAATATCACATCATCACCGCCGAGACCCGGCTGGACACTGTCGCGGCGGATTTCGTGGAGCATTACACGACCGGCTGGGAGAGCGGCAAAGCGATGCTGGTCTGCATCGACAAGGTGACGTGCGTCCGCATGCACGCGCTGATCGCGAAGCATTGGGATTTGCGAATTGCCAGCCTTGAAGAGGCACTGGCGCAAGCCACCGACGAACAGGATCTGGCCGACCGGCAGCGCCAGCTTGCATGGGTTAAGTCCACCAGGGCGGCCGTGGTGGTTTCAGAGGAGCAGGGTGAAGTCGACAAATTCCGCAAATGGGATTTGGACATCGTGCCGCACCGGGCGCTGATCAAGAATGGCTTTGAAACGGACGACGGCAAGCGCATCGATCTGGAAACGGCCTTCAAGAAACAGGACCATCCATTCCGTATCGCCATCGTCTGCGCCATGTGGCTGACCGGTTTCGATGTGCCGAGCCTTTCGACCCTGTATCTGGACAAGCCGCTGAAGGCGCACACGCTGATGCAGGCCATAGCGCGAGCCAACCGGGTAAGTGCAGGGAAGAACAACGGCCTGATTGTCGATTATTGCGGAATATTAAAGAACCTCCGCAAGGCGCTGGCCACCTATGCAGGGACGCCTGGAGGTAGGCTGGGTAATCCGGGCGATCCGCCGCCGGAAGTCGACCCAGTCCGACCGCCCGAAGAACTGCTGGCTGATTTGGAGGAGGCGATCGAAGCGGCGGAAGGCTTCCTGTCCGCACGTAAATTCCGGTTGCTCGACATATTGGAGAAGGTCGGATTTGATCGGAACAAGGCGATTATCGACGCCAAGGAAGCTGTCAACGAAAACGACGAAAGCCGCAAACGCTTCCAGATCATGGCGCGCGAGGTGTTCAAGAAATTCAAGGCATGCGTGAACTTCCGCTCCGTAAATGCCTACCGCCAGCGGTTTGCGGCGATCAAAGTCATCTACAACAGCCTGGAGGAGGATGTGAAAAAGGCCGACATTTCCGACATCATGCGCGAACTGCATGCTGTAGTGAATGCGAGCATCGAAACGCAGGTTGATCCCAACGATCAGGATGATCGGCTGTATGACATTAGCCGGATCGATTTCGAGAAGCTGAAGAAAGAATTTGAACGCAGCCCCCGCAAAAATACGACAGTGCAAAGCCTGAAGGATGCCGTCCAGAAAAAGCTGGAAATGATGCTGCGCCAAAATCCACTACGCACCGATTTCCAAAAACATTATGAGCAACTGGTCTCGGATTATAATAGCGAGAAGGATGCCGTGAACATCGAGCGGACATTCGCGGCCCTGCTAGTGCTGGCGGAGGAACTGGATGGCGAACAACGCCGTGCAGTGCGCGAGGGATTGGATGAAGAAACCTTGGCCCTGTTCGATTTGCTGATGAAGCCTGACTTGGAAAAGAGCGATATTGCCAAGCTGAAAAAGGTCGCCGTTGGACTATATGAAGTTCTGAAACAGCAATTGGACGCCGTGCAGGATTTTGCCGGGAAGCAGGCAACGCGTGATGCGGTTCGCGTGGCGATAACGAACTTCCTCTACGATGATCGAACCGGCCTCCCCCAAAGCTATGAACCGAACGAAGTGGACTTGAAGGCGCAAGCCGTCTTTGCCCACATGCTAACCAGGCGCAGTCTGGATCTTCATGCCGCGTGATGCTTCGACGTTGAAGGTAATCTGAAGGGGCGCTCGGGTTCTGTCTGAATGGATCGACCGGCTCCGGTGAGAGCTGACATTCGTAGCCCCTCATCAGAACGGCTCATATTGGTCGGTAGGCGTCATGAACATGGGCGCAGGCTACGGTCGCTTTCGGTTATCGCTTGCCGATAACCGACATTCTGCTCTCCCCCGTTGCCGTCATTTTCGGTCGTGAAAAGGGTGAAGGATGATCTGGTATTGCTACCAGAATAAAAAGGCGACACAGCTTTTAGGGAGGGGAGAGAGGACCGTGGATGCTTCTCTGCCAGGCGCTCGACCAGTGTGTGCGTTGAATAATGGACGCATTCGCCGCATATCATGCGGATATAACCTTGCGATCTGCGGTGATTAAGCGTCATATTCCCCTCAAGAGGTGCAGAGAATATGACAAGATATATTTATCAGCATGAAGACTGGCCCGGCTTCCAGTGGGAGAAGGATACCATTTCCCATGAACTGGCCGCCGTGCGTCATCGGCAGGGACGACTCCTCGGCCGTATGGAAAGCCTTGGCTTCGATTTCAGGTCGGAGGCCGTGCTTCAGACCCTGACGGAAGATGTCATCAAGTCGAGCGAGATCGAGGGAGAAAACCTTGATCGCGAGCAGGTACGTTCTTCCATCGCCCGACGACTGGGGATGGATATTGGCGCGCTGGCGCCAGTGGATCGGGATATCGAAGGCGTCGTGGAAATGATGCTGGACGCAACTCGGCATTACGCTGAGCCTTTGACCGAAGAAAGGCTGTTTGCCTGGCATGCGGCTTTATTTCCCACAGGGCGAAACGGAATGTCACGCATTCTGGTGGGCGAATGGCGTGATGACAGAACCGGCCCGATGCAGGTCGTATCAGGCCCTGTCGGACGGGAGAAAGTCCATTATGAGGCACCGGCTGCCAGCAGGGTGGCCGCAGAGATGCAGGCCTTCCTCGACTGGTGCAATGCCGGGCAAGCGCTGGATCCTGTGCTGAAGACAGCCATCGCACATTTGTGGTTTGTTACAATTCATCCGTTTGAGGACGGAAATGGGCGCATGGCGCGGGCAATCGGCGACCTCATGCTGGCGCGTTCTGAACAGACAGACCAGCGTTTCTACAGCCTGTCGGCCCAGATCCAGCAGGAACGGAAGGATTACTATGCAATCCTTGAGGCTACCCAGAAGGGGGATATGGACATCACGCCCTGGCTGCGCTGGTTTCTGGGGGCTCTGGATCGCGCCTTTGATCGCGCTGAACTGGTCTTGGGAAAAGTCATTCAGAAGGCCCGTTTCTGGGACAATCTGGCCGGGCAATCGATCAATGACCGGCAACGCCTCATGCTGAATCGCCTGCTCGACGGGTTCGAGGGCAAGCTGACATCATCCAAATGGGCAAAGCTTGCGAAGACGTCACCAGATACAGCCCTGCGAGATATCAATGATCTCGTGTCGCGTAATATTCTGGCCAGGGAAGCGGCAGGAGGAAGAAGCACCAGCTATGTGCTGGTTTTCCCCGAGAGGTAAAACGCGAACCGGAAGCAACATGCCCGGTTAAAGGATCCCCGATACAATTTTGTGTCGGGAGAGTTGTTCCCATTGGTTAGGAGGCGCTTTTCCTTGCATTGGTGAGGCTCAGGGAGCAGCAGGCGCTTGGTGCGCAGCATCCCCTGAACCCGCATTTGCCTTTCCCATAATGTTCGGCGTAGACATTTGATCATACGAAACGAAGGGGAATTTCCCTGGGTAAAAGCCTACTGGCAACTATAACGTCTCGGTTCGATTCCCGTAGTTCGCACCATAAACTATTGAAAAAAATAGGTGTTTTGTCCGCAAGGAAATTTTCCCATAATGGGAAAGCTTCATGCTCCGCGTCATCCAGCCAGTTGCCCGCGACGCCCAGATGATGATGGCCGTCGGTAGTGTCACCTTGTGTCTGTGAGCGTGACCGGCTTGATCTGAATAGCCCCTAGTTTTTTAGATCTCTCCAACGGCTACCCATCATTCCAAAAGCCCATATTAAAATGCACAATTATCAGAGGAAATAATAGGAACCAAAACGGGGCGTCGAGCGTAACTGTCCATTAATCACAACCATCACAGGGATGATCTGGTCGTTCGCTCTTTTGCATTATGCAAAATGTGACCTTGTTTCCACCGTCCGTCCCGATTGTACCGTCGGAATTACTAAGCCAGTTATAAAAACGATGAACGTTTTAAAATAAAGGCTTCGAAGACGTACGGAAACACTAGTTTTTGAGACACTTTGGAAAGTTAGGCGCAAATAGTTATCAGGAAGTTAACGCGGGGTGGGTTCCGCAATTTTAACTGAAAATATATTCTCCCATTTGGCAATTTCTCTTTCTCTTTAAAAAAGTAATAAAAATGGATAGAAACCTAAATTCTATCAATAGAACGATATACAGTAGCTCTACTGACACTATAACGCCTTGCAATATCCGACACCCTTTCCCCACATTTAATGGAATTCAGGATATCTTTACAGGCCTGTTGAGATAATGCACGTCTGCGTCCAACTTGGATTCCACGATTTTTAGCAGCTTGAAGGCCAGACTTTACACGTTCTACAATATTTTCACGTTCCAGTTCAGCGACTGCGCCTAAAATGGTCATAAGAAAACCGCCTAAGGCTCCGCCAGTATCTATACCGTCGCTTATGGAGCGAATTGTTACACGCTTCGACTTAAGAATTTCTGCCAGTTCCAAAAGATTCCGCACTGATCGGCCCAAACGATCAAGTTTCCAAACTACGATCACATCTCCAGACCGAACTTTCGCAAGCAGAGCATCCAAACCAGGACGATTTTTTTCTTTTCCAGATACTCTGTCCTCAAAAATATTGGACGAATCAACGCCAGCATTTATTAGTGATTCAATTTGAGAAGATGTTGTCTGAACAAAAAAACCCTCTTCATCCTTTCTCGAAGTAGAAACACGCGCATATCCATAAAGCATTTCGTGACAACCTTTTACGACAACATACAAGCGATTTTCTGCCGTTGGCCAAAAGTGTTTCGAAACCTAGAGGTTAGGTTCGAAAATGTCACTCTCGATCAACAACAACTCAGCATCGCTCGTTGCTCTTGAAGCGCTTAATGCCGCACAAAGTGAATTGAGTAAGACCGAAAATACGGTTTCCACCGGTAAAAAAGTCAGCAATGCCGCTGACAACCCAGCCATTTACTCAATTGCCGCTCAGATGAACGGTAACTTGCAGGGTATGATTGCTGTTTCAGACTCTCTTTCTCTTGGCGCGCAGGTTGTTGCCACAGCGAATACTGCAGGAAATCAAATTGTCACTTCTCTGCAGTCGTTACAGAACACTGTCAGTACCGCAGGGCAGACCGGCACCGACGCCAGCGCCATGGCTACCCAGATTCTGAGCACGCTTGACAGCATTAACTCTTATGCACGTAATGCCACATTCTCTGGCGTTAACCTGCTGACCAGCGGCAGCGATGCTGTGAATGCCTACAATGGCACTACACTAAGAACCGTTACGAATGTGCAGGGACAAACACAGACATTCACAACGATGTCTGGTTCCAATACAACGCTGGTGGACGCTCTGGGCCTGACAAGCAACTCCGCTTCCGGCAGTAGTGCTGCAAAGTCCACGCAGAATATTTTTACGTCTCTCAATAAAAACAACGTAGCTGAACTCAAAACAGGCAATCTGACGTCCAACGAGATTTTGTTGGGTGACGGCACAACTGCGGGTTCTACTGTTACGGTTAATGGAAAGACTTTTGAATTTGTTCAAAGTGGCAAGAGTGTGTCCACTGCAAGCAATATCGCAGTAACTTTGGACAGTGGTTTCTCAACCAAAGACGCTCTCTCTGCCTTGGTAAGCTCCATGAATGGCGCTGGTGTAAACGCCTCCCTGAACAGTGATAACTCCATCGCTGTTTATACTGGCGGGACTGACCCGGCCACAAATGTGACGGGCACTCTGACTCAGCAGATGACGTCTAAAGCATTCGCCCTTTCTGGCACGACGTTTGCCGTCGGCGATGGAACTGATACGAGCGGGAAGAAGGGTGATGTATTCACCATTGGCGGCAAGAATTATGAACTTGTAAGTAATTCAGCAACTTTGGATGCCAACGGAAAGACAACCTCAGGCAACATTGGAATCGCCGTGAGTTCCAGTGCAACCGCTACGGATATTGCCACGGCCCTTGCAAACAAAGGTATTACAGGTTTGACTGCCAGTGGTTCTAAATTAACCTACACGGTCGCCGGTACAACCGCTGGCACGATAACTTTCACACAGGGCGATGCAGACACTCCAGATTCTGCCCTCGATAGTAGTGCGACAGCGGTAACTACGGGTGCAGCTAACGCACCTATTATAGCCACGAATGGCTCTGCCGCTGACCAGATTGCTGTAGGGATTAAAGGCGGCGTGGCAAGTGCCGTTTCTGCCATTCAATCTGCCATCACTAACATGAGTTCTGTCATGCAGAACCTTGGCAACTATAGCAACATACTGTCCGGCCTGAGCACCTACTCGTCCTCTCTGAAAGACGCCGTGACCAATGGCGTGAGCGCACTGACTGATGCCGACATGGCGGCTGCAAGTGCGCAGTTGACGTCATTGCAGACCAAACAGTCTTTGGCCATCAAGTCTCTGACGATTGCCAACGGTCAGTCTCAGAGCATCCTGTCTCTCTTCCAGTAACCTGAAGGATTGCGGGCCTCGCTGATGTGAGGTCCGTAGTTTTTTGCAAAGTTCTTCATATGTCATTTGATTTGAACACTATCCGTCGTGGCGATGTCGTGCTTGCCGATTTGAAAGGCGCGATTGGAACAGAGCGGAATGGGAAAAATATCATCTGCCTGGTGGTGCAAAATGATGTGGGTAATAAATTTTCACCCATGACCATTATTGTTCCATTAAACGATATTTCTCAAAGCAAGAATTTACCAATTCAAGTCAAAATTAGTGCAGCAGAACGTGGAAATGAAGGAAAAGACGCTGTGATTGAATGCGGGCAGATCAGAACAATTGATAAAAAACGCATATCTGTATTAATTTCCAGATTACCAGAAAGCGTCATGAAAAAAGTTGATCAGGCGATAAAAATCAGCCTGAACCTTTAGGCTGCATTGACAAAAGATCCTTCAAGGTATCGGGAAAGTAAAGGGTAGGTTCCATGCTTCCAAAGCCACTGCGCAGAGTCAGTCTGTATTTTAGAAAAAGGAGGAACCGTCCACTTTGTGAAATCATAGACAAGCTGCATCAGGCAACCGGCGGGCCGGTGAATGTGCTTGATATAGGTGGATCTCTTGTTTTCTGGCTCTCCATTCCAGAAATCACACGTAAAAAGTGCAGTATACATACTCTTAACCTGCCGGGCGTTCTTGAAAAGCTCCCAACAGAAGAAGAAAGCCTTCGCAAGACTGTCACCATGATTGTGGGCGATGCCCGCGACCTGAGTATGTTTGCCGACCAGTCATTCGATATGGTCATCTGCAATTCTGTCATTGAACACGTAGGAAATTGGCTGGATATGCGGGTAGCAGCCAATGAAGCGAGACGAGTTGGAAAGCGTGGATGGTTTCAGGCGCCTGCGTTTGAATTTCCCCTTGAGCAGCACTTTTTGCTGCCTTTCATTCACTGGCTGGCTGACCCTTTGCAAGTCAGGATTATCAAGTTATTCCGCCCACGCTTCAAGGCACTGTCAGTAGATGATCAGTACATGGCAGTTTATCACACGCGCCCACTAACCCGAGCGCAGTTTGCGGCATTGCTGCCTGGTACCGACATGCTTTCAGAACGGCTTTTGTTCCCCAAGAGTCACGTAGCTATCTGGTAAAAACAAGTGGAAGAAGCCGCTTATCAGCTTACCCCGCTCCGCTAATTTCTCCACAAATTCTCAGGCTATAGCTCACAAAAATTGGCTGCAAAGCTTGTTTTATTCCGTGACCATCAGGAAATAGAAAAACTAAAATTTTGCCAGATTATTATGACTAATTTTATATCCCTGATGTTTTCCACCCGTATTCACTCAACAGTTTACTTCGTCATACGTGTCTGCCGTAGAAGCAGCCTTATGATCAGCAGGAACGCTAGAAGCATGAAGCAACTGCTTACGCTCAGGCTGGCGCTGATCGCACCTTTGTAAGCCTGCGTTACCTCTTTGTGCATGGCTGGCGACAGTGTCCGCAGCGCGACCAGGCCTTTTTCCAGAAAGGCAGGTATATCTACGCTGTCCGGCAGTGCCTGCAGCCGTTTCTGCAGCGTGAATGTCATCACACCGCCGGATAGGGCCACGCCCAGTGACCCACCTATTGAACGCGCAAAGGACATCATTGCGGTGGCAATGCCCAGCCTCTTCGCCGGCACTGCATTCTGGATTGTCACCATTGCATTCGGCATACCAATACCCATGCCTGTGCCAAGACATCCCAGACTGACCAGAAAAAACAGGGGCGGTGCACCATAATGCGCGCAGATGGCAATCAGGGTCAGAGCTGTGAACTCAATCCCCACCCCAATGGCAAGCAGCGTTGTATAACGTTGTGTTTTTGACGAGACGTACCCCCCCGCCACCGAACTCACCACCATGGCGCAGACCTGAGGCAACGTCATCAAGCCGGATTTGACGGGCGTCTCCCCCAGAACAAGCTGGTAATAGAGCGGAAGCAGAATCATGGACCCCAGCATGGCGAATGACATGATGGCCGTTGCTGCAACACACACGGAAAAAGCCGGAATATGCAGAAGCTCCAGACTGATCAACGGTTCTGGCGTATGCTGCTCCTGCCAGATGAACAGCGTAAACAGAGCCACGATGACTCCAAACGACAGGAATGTCAGTGGTGAAAACCATGCCAGCGAAACACCCCTCGAATTGAACAGGAGCAGGAAGCCGGTTGTCGCAAAGCTCAGCAGCATGGCCCCAAGATAGTCAATTTTGGGTTTGGCTTCCGTTCGGCCGACAGGCAGGCACAGCATGACCAGCACAAAAGCAAAAAGGCCTATCGGCAGGTTAACAAGAAACACCCACCGCCATGAAAGCGCGCTTGTGACCACACCGCCCAGAAATGGCCCGGTCACGCTGCTGACGGCAAACGCACCAGTCAGGAACCCCTGATAGCGTCCGCGCTGCTGGGGCGAGACCATATCCCCTACAACCGTCTGGGACAGTGTCATCAGACCACCGGCCCCAATCCCCTGCAGTGCGCGGAACAGAATAAGCTCCCACATGTTCTGGGCCGTTCCGCACAGCAGCGAAGCACCAAGAAACGAGCCAATACTGAATGCCAGCAGGCGCCGTCTTCCGAACATGTCGGACAGCTTGCCGTAGAAAGGCGTTGTGATGGTGGACGTCAGCATAAACGCCGTCACCACCCATGACATACGGGCCAATCCACCCAGATCGCTGACGATGGTCGGCAGAGCGGTCGAGACAATACTCTGGTCAAGCGCCCCCATGATCATGGTCAGGATTAGGCCGATAAAAACAAGAGTGCGTTTGGTAGCAGTGGCTCCAGAAGCCCTTTCTGCTGTGAAAAATAATTGCACGAAGGTTTCCTGTTATAAAATATATGTAATCTTCAATGCTAGTTTCAAAAATCATCAAACAGCAGTTTTGCCAAACCATAGCCTGCCAACCTAACGAAGCTTGCCTGCTTTTAACGATAAGTTAAAGTACGTTATCAGCCGTCAACTACGCGACCGTATGTTCCCACTTTCTGGTCGGTCAAAAGACGGCACGCGATTGCATAGAGGAATAGTATTCAGGCAGAAATTGAGACCAAAATTAGTGTATTCATATAGAAATTAGATAAATTTCAAACAAAATAAATAAGCGATACGTCTCATTTTATGAGTTTTTTTGTGCTACACACATAGATATTAATCGACACCAATAACACCACTGTAAAATGAGTATTTTATAAACCACAGCACAAACCACAAATATTTTGACAATCATTATCGCGCTGGGCATACCCTGATTAACTTACAAATTTGTAATTATCTTTCTACATTAAGGGGTTGCAAACCAGTATGGCAGTGGCTTCGAGACATAGTAGTAAATAGCGTGCTGTAGCGCCTTTTTACACGATGCGGCCCCTATGTCGGGTAGCCTGCCCCAAATAGAACACCCGGTCTGACAGGTCTCAACAGTGAACAGTGACGGCGGTCCGCCGAGGAAATAGGCAGGGCGTGGCTATGCCTTGTGTAAACACGCTACAACCTGCCCGACGCCAGAAGGCGGCAATGCTCAAACGCGCCTGTCGTAGAACTCAACCTGAGCATGTTCGCTAATCAGTCATTTGATATAGTCGTCTGCAATTCGGTGATCGAGCACCTCGTCAACTGGCTGACTTCCTTCCTCCACTTACAAAGCCGTCTGTCGGTTTCAAAAATTAAGAAGATCGGCAGCTTTCGCCTTCATGCTAGTCATCGTGGGTCGTTAAAGGCTTTCCCAATAGCGGACACTGAATGAGAACTGTAAGCTCGTAGAATGCCCGGTACCACGCACCATACGGATATTTCTTCAGCGGCTACTATTTATATGTCACGATGGCATCTGGCGTCTGAGGCGCTCGGTTAAGAAGGCAGCAGAAGCAGCCGCTTTCAACTCTCATATCGGCCGTAAACCTGTTACACTGACGTTTCCGAAACAGACTCGGCCTCACTAGCCACTGAGACAAGAAATTTTATCTACTCTAAGACCAAAATAGTAAGCTTGGAATTATGAATTTAGAAAATAATGATGAACTCGAACAATTTAAGAATTATATGCACGAGCGATTTGATGAACTTGAACGAGACAGCCGCGGCACTGCATGGGATTTTGTAGGGCTGTCGGTATCCTTGGATTATCTTGCTTCCCTTACCAAGATTAAAGTCAAAACAAAAGAAAAAGTAAGATGGCAATCAGGCCGTGAATATTTCACGCTTTTTATTAATAATTTTTTCCCAGGAGCATATTCCCAGTTCACCTATAGAAATGGCTCCAATGACTTGCCAGAGCAGATGTATTGCATTCTCAGATGTGGTTTGGCACATGCCTTCAGCTTGTATGGCGAACCCGGTGGGCACGGTCGGACTGGATCAATTATGATTGGGCATGGGGAGGGTAATCTAATCCCCGCTCAAAAGGCACCGCCTCGTGATGATAGTGTAATCTTGAATTTTATTCCTTTCATTAATGATGTGCGGACGGCACTTGACAGCCTCATAGAGGCTGCCCGCTCTGATTCACAGTTAAAAGATCGCATGTTAAAACGTATTCGAGCGAAACCTCCACTCCAACTAATTCTCGAATAGTATCGCTGGTTAGCCGTGCGTAGAGATGAGAATTTTCTGGAGATCAGTTGGGCGTCAGTCTGACGGTTTTCTCTCTTCATTGTCGATGATCGGCCCTTCCGCTTTCCCTCCCCAAACCGCCTGTCCGCCGTACGTTAGCCGGACAGGCCATAATCGCCGTGTACACGACCTTCGAAGTCTCGAAATGAATGAGCAGCTACGCGCTATGGTAGGGACTTCGGCACTATGCTATCATCCAAGTGTCTATGACTGGCGTGATAACCGGTCAAGGGTGCGCATTGTTGCGGAACGCTGGGAGGCCCTTATGTCGGGCGGCTCCCGAAATAGAACACCTCTCGTAGGGAATACGGGAGGCGCGTGTCCCAGCGTGCGCGTTATCAACCACCCGGCTCCAGGCCGGGGCGATACATGCCGGGAAAATAGCTGTGAGCGAGAAATCGTACCTACTGAGATTTCAGACTATAATCCGCCGCGCGACATGCGCGCGGAAATACCGATCTCTTGCGCAA
>NZ_BJMV01000006.1 GCF_006539345.1 Acetobacter peroxydans | reverse complement strand
ATACATCAAACCCACAACCGCAAAAATGTGCAGAAGTCCAACAACGACCACGATGACGGCCAGAAAGGCACCGCCCATCCTGAACACGTAATTTGCCGAGCTTTTCTGCCGCTCGCCGTCAATCATACCTGTCCATCTCCCGTGGCTACCTACACGACTCAAAAACTGATCTCCCCAAACGCTCAGGGCCTGTCCGGCACTGGCGCGCTGCATGGCCCTGCGCCCCAGCCTGCTACCGCTGGCGCACGGATCTGTTTTCCGTCTTTTTGCTGGCTGTAATTGGGCTATCTGAAACCGAAGATGTCAAGGGCACCCCCAATGACCAAGCCCGATAAGTATGAAAATAATTATCATATGCAATAAATGCGCGCGACGGGGCCGCGCGGAACTGCCTCAGGGCAATCCCGCGCGCAACCCTTACTGCGCCGTGGCGCTGGCCTCGGAACGGGTGGCGCCCACGCGCATGGCCAGAGCGGCCGCCATGAACGCGTCCAGCCCGCCATCCAGCACCGCATCCGGGTTGCCGGTTTCCACGTTCGTGCGCAGATCCTTGACCATCTGATATGGCGCGAGAACATAGGAGCGGATCTGGTGCCCCCAGCCAATATCAGTCTTGGCGGCTTCGGTCGCGGCGGCCGCGGCTTCGCGCTTCTGTAGTTCCGCCTCGTACAGGCGGGCACGCAGCATCTGCATGGCCGTTGCCCGGTTACGATGCTGTGAGCGGTCGGTCTGGCAGGCCACCACAATACCCGTAGGCATATGGGTAATACGAATGGCGCTGTCCGTCTTGTTAACGTGCTGCCCACCCGCGCCCGAGGCCCGGAAGGTATCAACCTTGAGGTCGGAATCGTTGATCTCGATCTCGATCGTATCGTCGATAACCGGGTAGACCCATACGGACGCAAACGAAGTCTGCCGCCGGGCCGCCGCATCGAAAGGTGAAATGCGCACGAGACGGTGCACCCCAGCCTCGGTCTTGAGCCAGCCATAGGCATTGGGGCCAGAGACCAGAATGGTGGCGGATTTCAGCCCCGCCTGTTCCCCTTCGGAGCTTTCGATCAGCGTGACCTTGTACTGATGCGCCTCGGCCCAGCGCGTGTACATGCGCAGCAACATTTCGGCCCAGTCCTGCGCCTCCGTGCCACCGGCCCCGGCGTTGACTTCCAGATAGCAGTCATTGCTGTCGGCCTCGCCCGAAAGCAGGCTTTCGATTTCACGCCGCTTGGCTTCTTCCGCCAGCGCGCGCAGGCTGGCGACACCATCGGCCACCAGCTCGGCGTCGCCTTCCATTTCGGCCAGCTCAACCAGTTCGCAGGTATCGCGCACATTGGTTTCAAGCTGGAGAACACCCTCGATCTGGTTGGCCAGCAGGGTGCGTTCGCGCATCAGCTTCTGCGCGGCCTCGGCATCATTCCACAGGTCGGGGTCTTCGGCGCGGTTGTTCAGTTCCGCCAGTCTGGCTTCAGCGACATCCCAGTTAAAGATGCCTCCTCAGCAGCGCCACGGACTGCTTGATCTGGTCGTTAAGGGCTTCTGTCTCGGCAGACATGGGGCCTGGTCTCCATGAGTTCGGTCAATAAAGGGCGCAACACTGCCCGGCGAGCCTTCAATAAAGGCCGCCCATGCCAATGTCACCCCCGGAAGCAGGCTGGGCCGGGTGCCCCGCGCCTTCAGCACCGCCCCCTGCCCCCTCCGACGCGCCGGAAGGCGCCCCCGAAAGGGTGCCGGTTGCGGCCATGTCGCTTTCGGAATCAGGCATGTTTTCAGCCCCTGTATCCGCCGCCGTCAGCTCACGCGAGCCATCGGCCAGATACAGGCTCTCGCCAGGGATCTGCCCGTCCTTGAAGGCGTCGATGGCGACGCCGCGCCCCGTATCGTAGCGGACCAGCATGATGCCCGACGGCACGGGAAAATCGAGCCGGGGCTGCCCGGTCAGGGCAACTTTCATGACCTTGTTCCAGATCGGCCCGGCAATGGCCCCACCTGTTTCATTGCGCCCAAGCGACTGCGGCGTGTCAAATCCGACCCAGACAACCGTAACCGTGTCCGGCGTATAGCCTGCGAACCACGCGTCGTTGAAATTCTGGCTGGTGCCGGTCTTGCCCGCCACGGGCACATCAATCCCCTGCCCGGCCAGCACACCAGTGCCGCGACGAATGACATCCTGCAACATGGTCGTGACCTGGAACGCGCTCTGCTCGGTCGCCACACGCGGCCTGTCGTCACGCACCATCGGCAGGCTCTCGGGCGAGAGCAGCGTGGGCTGCGCACTCGGCGCGGCTGCTGGCGCGATAACGGGTGACACGGCGGCCGCAGCCGCATCGGCCTGCGCCTTGTCCGCCGAAGCTGCTTCGTCCCCCTGCACATCGGACGGCTCCGGCAGGGCCGCGAGCGTCAGGCCCGACGACGCACGCCACAGAACCCGGCCCTGCCGGTCCTGCACATCGTCAATCAGGGTGGGGGTAATCCGCCGCCCACCCGAAGCCAGCGTGGCGTAAGCTGCCGCCTCCTTGAGCACCGTGGTTTCGACCGCCCCAAGAGCCGCGGGCAGAACCTGCGGCATGGTATCCACAAGCCCCAGCTTGATCGCCATATCGGACACGGCTTTCATGCCAATATGCGCGGCCAGCCGGATGGTCACGAGGTTGCGGGATTCACGCAGGGCATCATGCAGGGTTGTCGGCCCCCAGAAGTCCTTTTCGTAGTTGTTCGGATGCCAGGTGCCGTAGGAGACGGGGGAATCCTCAAACGTCTGCGAAGGCGAAATGCCCTGCTCCATAGCCGTCAGATACACGAAAGGCTTAAAGGATGAGCCAGGTTGCCGCAGAGCCTGCGTGGCCCGGTTGAACTGCGAAGCCTGGAAGGACCAGCCCCCCACAAGCGCCAGCACGCGCCCGGTATGGGCATCGAGCGTAACCACCGCACCTTCCACCAGCGGCACCTGCATCAGGGCGGCACGGTCGCCTGTTGCCTGCGGCTCCACCATCACCACATCGCCATTATGCAGAGGGTGGCTACGTCGCGCCCATGTCAGATCGCGTGCAAGCAGCAGGGCTTCCTGCGCGGCACCCGCAGGCGCCGCCGCATCCGTACCAGCCGTTGGCGATGGCGGCGCACGCCGCACTACACTGTTTTCAAGCCAGCCCACACGGCCCTTGGCAGCATCCAGCACCACGGCCAGCCGCCACTGATCCACAATCCCGGCCGGAGGCGTCTGCCCCGCAAGAGCTTTGGTCCAGTCCGCCTGCGGGGTATCGGGGCCAATCCCAGGCAGGGTCTTCACCGCGCCCTGCCAGCCCCTGTGGGCGCGGTCATAGGCCAGCAGGCCCTGACGTAGAATCCCCTGCGCCGCACGCTGCAACGGCAGATCAAGGCTGGTATGCACGTCCAGCCCGCCCTGCATGGTCATATCCTGACCATACCGCTCGATCAGCTCACGCCGCACCTGTTCGGCAAACCACTCGGAGCCCGGAGCCGGGCCGGGCCGGACAAAGGCACGCGTACCCAGCGGCTCAGCCGCCGCAGTCCGCGCCGCCTCGGGCGTAAGCGCGCCGATATCGGCCATGCGTTCCAGCACCCAGTTCCTGCGGCCACGCGCGGCATCAGGAAAGCGCTCGGGGTTGTAGTTGGTAGGCGATTTGGGCAGCGCGCCCAGGAAAGCGGCCTCGGCATCATCAAGCTGGTCGAGCGGCTTGTTGAAATAGGTCTGGGCGGCGGCGCCAATGCCGTACGCACCGTTACCAAGGTAGATTTCGTTCAGGTAGATTTCGAGAATTTTTTCCTTGGGGAGAACCTGCTCCACCCGCATGGCCAGAAACGCTTCCTTGGCCTTGCGCCGGAACGACACCGCATTGGTGCCCAGCAGCATGATGCGCGCCACCTGCTGCGTAATGGTGGAAGCCCCGATCGGCCTCCGCCCCTTGCCGCGCGTCAGGTCTGTCAGGCCCGCGCGCAGAATGGCGGCGGGGTCCACGCCATTATGGGTCCAGAATTTCTGGTCTTCCGCCGCGATGAAGGCGTTTTTCACCCTGTCCGGTATGGCATTATAGGGCACGAAGATACGCCGCTCGTTCGCCAGTTCGGCCACAAGCTGGTCATCCTGCGCATACAGCCTGCTCATCACTGGCGGCTGATAGGAGCGCAGGCCTTCTACCGTGGGCAGATCGGCAATGATGCCCTGATACTGCCCCCACAGCGCAATGCCGCCGCCAAGCCCGCCAGCCAGAACTACAGCAGCCGTAGCGCCCAGAATTTTGCGCAGGGTACGACGCCGCAGGCCTCGCCCGCCAGCGCGCTGCGTCGTCTGTATGTTCTGGCCAGAGGAAGAACCCGTTTCACCGGAAGGTGGAGTGCTTGTCATGCGGCTTCTTTACCATTATCCTGTGGGTGCGTCTTCCCCCTCCTGTTGATTGTCCTCACAATCGTGGCGACATTCCGACACAGCGCCACGCGACGCGTTTTCAAGCGTCGCAAAAAGGCTATGGCGTTCGACCACTCCCCGCCGTTCGGATCATCCGAAATGGAGCCACACGCCTGTGATCGCTATTCTGCAGCCCCTCATTCATGAACATGATGCCGGAATAGTTTCGCTTGCCGCTCTTCTGTGTGGTTGCGGCGTATGGGTAACAACCGAACTTTTCAACCGCGTCCTGATCAGCCCGCCGAACCGCAAAGCCCGCTGGCTGCTCAGGACCTCCCTGATCGCAGGCACCACGATCTGGTGCACGCATTCCGTCACCATGCTGGGCTACAGGCCAGGTGTGGCGGTCGGATTTTCGTTCAGCCTGACAGCCCTTTCCCTGCTCATCGCGCTGGCAGGCAGCCTGTGCAGTCTGGCAATCGCAGGGTGGAGATGGAACAGCATCCCGGTCCGGCTACTGGGCGGAGCGGTCATGGGGCTGGATATCACTGCCGTCCACTATGTCGGGATAATGGCGTACCGGGTGCAGGGCAGCATGGCATGGAGCGTGCCCTGTCTTGTCCTGTCCGTCGTGCTGGCCATGGCGCTTGCAGCCGGGGCTTTTCTGGCCGGGGGCGAGGCCGACCGGCAGATCCGCCACACAGCGGTCATGAAAGCCCTGCTCATGCTGGCAATCCTCAGCCTGCATTTTACCGGTATGCTCGCGCTGAGCATCACACCTTCGGCTCTTGTCAGGCATTTTTCATCGCCTGAAACCCTCTGGGCGCTCGTGCTGGTCACGGCGGGCGGAGCGGGCGCCATCGTATTGAGCGGGCTCAACATCGCCCTGCTCGACGACCGCAGCGAACGTGAGCACAAGCGCCTGCTGCATATGATTGACGACATGCCGGTAGCGGTCATGACGGTCGAACCCGATACGCTGTGCATCAACTACGCCAACGCGACATCGCGCACGCTGATCCGCAGCATCGAACACCTGCTACCGGTCAAGGCGGAAGACCTGATCGGCACCTGTATCGACATTTTCCACCGCCACCCTGAGCACCAGCGCCACATTCTGGCCAGCCCCAGCAACCTGCCGCACAATGCGCGCATCAGTCTGGGCAATGAAATTCTCGACCTGAAGATTTCCGCCATCAATGACAATAACGGCCGCTACCTCGGCCCCATGCTGACATGGGCGCTCGTTACCAAGGAAGTGGAGGCGGAAAACCGCATCCTGCATCTGGCCCGCTACGACAGCCTGACGGGCCTTGCCAACCGCAACACCTTCCACGGCCTGCTGGATACCCGGCTTCATTCCGCGTCAGCCGAACTGAGCGTGCTGTTTATTGATCTGGACAAGTTCAAGCTGGTCAATGACACCCACGGCCACCGCGCTGGCGATACCCTGCTGCGCGAAACGGCCCGTCGGTTACAGACCCTGTGCGATGACCACAGCCAAAACGAATGTCGGGTTTCGATCTGCCGACTGGGCGGTGATGAATTCGTTATCATGTCGGAAAGCAATGATCCGGCCTTCAACGAAACCCTGGCCGACACTGTAATCCGCTCCGTCGAAAAACCCTACCGGCTGGGCATAGACCTGAACGTGCGTGTCAGCGCCTCGGTAGGCATAGCGCTATGCCCACAGCATGGCACCGACAGCGGCACCCTGCTGTCACGCGCGGATATTGCGCTCTACGCTGCCAAAGACGCAGGCAAGAATGCGTTCCGGCTTTTTGCCGAGTCCATGGAACAGAACCTGCAGGACCGCCTGCGCCTTGAAGACGAACTGCGCAAGGCCCTGATTACGGGCGAAAACCTGTTCGTCTTCTATCAGCCTATCGTCAACACCCGGACCGACAGCATTACGGCGCGTGAGGCGCTTATGCGCTGGTATTCACGCGAGTTGGGCTGGGTTTCCCCCACCGTTTTCATACCCGTGGCCGAGCAGAGCGGCCTGATCGAACGGCTAAGCCAGTTTGTCCTGCACCGCGCCTGCCGCGATGCCATGCGCTGGCCCGATGGTGCGCGGGTGGCCGTCAATATTTCCGCCGCCCAGCTTGGCCTGGGCACGCTTGGGGATATGATTGCCACGACATTGGAAAGCTCGGGGCTGCCCGCGACACGGCTGGAAATTGAAGTGACCGAAGCCGCTCTGGTCGATGATGAATCCCGCGTGATGGAAGAACTGTACCAGCTCAGAGCGACAGGCGTGCACATCGCTCTGGACGACTTTGGCACAGGCTATTCTTCCCTGTCCCATATCCACCGCTTTCCGTTTGATAAAATCAAGATCGACGGCTCTTTCGTGCGCGATTCCACCACCCGCCCGGACTATGCCGCCATGGTGCGCACCATTGCCGATATCGGCCACCGGCTGGGCGTAACCACCGTGGCCGAGGGCGTGGAGACACAGGCGCATCTGGAAACAATCCGCGCCGAAGGCTGCCAGGAGATGCAAGGCTACGTCTATGCCCGTCCCGCCCCAGAACCCCATGACCGCGACACCGTGGATCGCCTGAACGCGCAGGCGGCCAAGCCCGCCGCGTAACGCGTTCTTTCCGGCCTCCGGGTGGAACCGCGTATCAACCCAGCATGTCACCCAGCAGGCGGGCGGTATAATCGACCACCGGCACCACGCGACCGTAATTGATCCGCGTAGGGCCGATTACCCCGATGGCCCCCACGATCCGATTGGCCTCGTTCCGCGCCGGAGCCATCACCACCGACATACCCGTGGTGCCAAACAGCCCACTTTCCGCGCCAATGAAAATCCGCACACCTTCGGAATTTTCCACCAACTCGAGCAAACGCAACATGGTTTCCTGCGCCTCCAGACGGTCAAACAACGACTGGATGGCCAGCAAGCGCTCCTGCCCGTCTACATCCGCCAGAAGACGTGACTGTCCGCGCACGATCAGCGTGCCGCCACTCTCGGCCCGGCCGCCGTTCCAGATGGCCAGACCACTTTCCACCACCTCAGCGGCCAGACTGTCCAATGCCGTGCTGTCCTGCTCCATATCGGTCGCAACCCTGCGCCGCAGGTCACCCAACGAAGCCCCCATGGCCCGGGCGTTGAGGTAGTTGGCGGCCTCCACCAGTGCCGAGGGCGGCATACCGGGCGGGGTTTCGATCACGCGGTTTTCCACATGCCCATCCGCGCCCACCAGCACCACCAGCGCACGGTTGCTGCCCAGCGCCACGAACTCGATATGCTTGACCCCGCCTTCACCCTTGGGGGCGATCACCAGCCCTGCCGCCCCGGACATGCCCGCCAGCAGAGCCGACGCCTCCGACAGTGTATCCTGCAAGGAGCGCCCGCGCGCCTCCAGAGACTGGCCGATTACCTTCTGCTCCTCATCGGACAGCGCGCCGAACTGCAACAGCCCGTCCACAAACAGACGCAGCCCGGCCTCTGTCGGCAGACGCCCGGCGGAAATATGGGGGGCAAACAGCAGGCCCGCCTCTGTCAGCGAGGCCATGACGTTACGAATCGTCGCGGGGGAAAGCGGCAGCCCCAGCCTGCGCGCCACCGTGCGCGAGCCTACGGGTTCGCCACTGGCAACGTATTCCTCCACTACTTCGCGCAGGATAGTCGCCGCGCGCGCATCCAGACCGGGTGGCAGGGAGGGGCGGACAGGCAGCAGGCCACGCATCGTCATTGGTACCGGATCTCCTTCATGTCCCCTGCCGCGCCTGCCGCCCGGTGCCCCGGAAAGCAGACTGAGCAACGCCCCGGCAGGCACGCAGCCGGATTGCAGGGTGTCTTGATTGTCCTATACCGTGCCACTGGTACCCTGCCACTGGCCGCCTGACCCGCGCCACGCAAAAAACACGACCCACAAAGGATAGACCCCGTATGAACAACCCCCGGCTCGAACGCGGCAGCCGCCTTGTACTGGCAACCCATAACGCGGGCAAACTGGCCGAGTTCAAAGCCCTTATGGCTCCTTTTGGCATTACGGTTCTCTCCGCCGGGGAACTGGGCCTGCCCGAACCCGAGGAAACCGCCACGAGCTTTGCAGGCAATGCCGCCATCAAGGCGCAGGCAGCGGCACAGGCCGCCAAGCTGCCTGCGCTGGCCGACGATTCTGGGCTTTGCGTTTCCGCACTGGGCGGTGCGCCGGGCATTTATTCCGCCCGCTGGGCCGGGCCGGACAAGGACTTTGCCGCCGCCATGCAGCGGATTGAAGACGGCATAGGCGCTGATGAACGCAACGCGTGGTTTACCTGCGTGCTGTGTCTGGCCTTTCCCGATGGCACGACCCACAGCTTTGAAGGCCGCGTGGAAGGGGAGATCGTCTGGCCGCCGCGCGGTACGGGCGGGCACGGCTATGACCCGATTTTCCAGCCCGAGGGCGAAACCCGCAGCTTTGCCGAAATGAGCGACGCCGAAAAAAATGCGATCAGCCACCGCGCCCGTGCGTTCGAAGCCTTTCGTGCAGCCTGCCTCGCCTGACCTACACGGCCTGTTGGCGGTTCTGCCGCCGACACCTTCCAAAAGGAAAATCAGGTTTCCAGCATGGTCTTCCTGCTGCGTGAACCTACTGTCACGGTCATACCGACAGAGGCGCAGACAATGCTGACAATTCCCAGCCATTTGGTAAGGGGAAGAGTTTCATGAAGCAGCAACAGCCCCATCAATGCCCCCACTACTGGTTCGCCACTTGTTAAAACGCCAAATATCCGCGCCGGCAAACGACGCAACGCAAACATTTCGAGAGAATACGGAATAGCGCTCGATAACAACGCGACCAGCACCGCCAGCATAATGATATGCGGCCTCATGACCATCTGGCTGCCATCAAGAACACTGAACGGCAGAACACATAAAGCCGCAACAATCATGCCAAGAGCCGGGGCTTCGACCCCTAGAACTTTCCCTGCTTTTTGCCCCATAATGATGTAAATGCCCCAGAACACTCCCGATGCAGCCGCCAGCAATACGCCCGTTCTGTCCAGAGAGAACTGCCCGGCTGAAAACGGCAGCAGGAGTGCCAGCCCCAGTACCACCAGCACGATCCACCCGAAATCCCGCAAACGTCGCAGGCCAAATGTCGCAACACTCAACGGGCCGATAAATTCGATACCCAGCGCGACACCCAGTGGAATCCGGTCAATAGCCAAGTAAAACAGTAAATTCATGGCTCCCAGAGACAGCCCATAGGGAAAAGCTGCCCGAATCATGGCCCGCGTTACCCGCACACGCCAGACCCGGAAAACCACTGACAGAATTATCGCCCCGATAGCCAGCCGCAACGCGGTGACACTCATCGGCCCCGTCACAATGAACAACTGCCTTGCAATAGACGCGCCAGAGGTTATTGATATCATCGCCGCCATCATTGCGACAACAGGCGCTATAAACTGCAATTTTCTGATCACGTTGCCAATATTTATTAAAAAGTAGGGGCCGCGTACCCGCGCTGCCCCTACATCAGGAACGACGAGGGTGGGCCAGCTCGCGCACCACGCCGTGCAGGGTGCGCAGTTCCTGTTCGGTTACTTCGCCACGGGTAAAGAAATGGCGCAGGTTGCGCACCATGCCGGGGCGTTTTTCGGGGTTGCGCAGAAAACCGCAATCATCCAGTTCGCGCTCCAGATGGGCGAAGAAATTCTCAAGCTCGCCCTTGGTGGCCACATGCGTCTCATTGGTCATAAGGGCGCGCGGGGGCGTGCTGTCCTCGGTCATCCACCATTCATACGCCATGATCATGACGGCCTGTGCCAGATTGAGCGACATGAAAGTGGGGTTGAGCGGATAGCGGATCAGCGCGTCCGCGCGGGCCATGTCCTCGTTATCCAGCCCTGCGCGTTCGGGGCCGAACATCAGGCCCACTTTCAGCCCGCGCTGGGTGGCAGCACGCAGTTCAGCCGCGCCACCGCGTGCGGTCATGACGGTTTTCACCACATGGCGCGGACGCGGACAGGTCGCATAGACATGGTGCAGATCGGCTATGGCTTCATCCACCGTTTCATGCACGGTGGCGGCTTCCAGAATCCTGTCAGCCCCGGAGGCCGCGCGCCAGGCGCGTTCCTGTGGCCAGCCATCGCGCGGGGCCACAAGCCGCAGGTGGAACAGTCCGCCATTGGCCATGGCGCGCGCCGTGGTGCCGACATTTTCCGCCATCTGCGGGCGCACGAGTATAACCACGGGCGTATTGCCAATGGGTTCAAGCGGTGCGCCGCCGTCACGCCCGGTCATGCGCGCCTCCAGCTTGTGCCCTCACGGGTGTCTTCGAGTATGATGCCCTTGGCCTGCAGTTCATCACGCAGGGCGTCGGCACGGGCGAAATCGCGCGCCTTGCGAGCGGCCAGCCGTTCGGCAATCAGCGCGTCAATCACGTCATCGCCCTCGCTGGCGGCCCCCCGGAACCATTCCCCCGGACTGGCGCGCAGCAGGCCCATCAGCCCGGCTCCCTGTCGCAACGCGACTGCGGCATCGTGGCTACCCGCCAGAGCGGCATCGGCCAGAGCGTGCAGCTCGGCTATGGCTTTGGGGGTGTTCAGATCATCCGCCAGCGCCTCCAGCACGCCGTGCGGCATCGGGGCATCCGTCGGGGCAGCGCTGGCTGCGTCCGTTACGCCACCGGCTTCCAGCGCCCGGTAGAAGCGGTCCAGCGTGCGCCGGGCTTCGGCCAGTCCGGCCTGTGTGTAATTGAGGGTGGAGCGATACTGCGCGCCCAGCAGCAGCAGGCGCAGGGCCTCAGCAGGGGCCTGGGCCAGCACATCGCGGATGGTCAGGAAATTGCCCAGCGATTTGGACATTTTCTCACCATCGACGAGCAGCATCGCGTTATGCACCCAGTAATTGGCAAACCGCCCACCGGGGAAGCAGCACAAGCTCTGCGCACGCTCGTTTTCATGATGGGGGAACAAAAGGTCCGACCCGCCGCCATGAATATCGAAGCTGTCGCCCAGATAGCGGTGCGACATGGCCGAGCATTCGATATGCCAGCCCGGACGCCCCCGGCCCCACGGGCTGTCCCACCCCGGCTGGTCGGCATCGGACGGCTTCCACAGCACGAAGTCCCCCGCCGCCTTCTTGTAGGGGGCCACCTCGACACGGGCACCCGCCTCAAGCTCGTCAGGATTGCGGCCCGACAGCGCACCATATGCGGCAAAGGAGCCGACGGAGAACAGCACATGGCCTTCGGCCTCGTACGCGTGGCCATTGTCGATCAGCCGGGCGATCATGGCCTGCATTTCGCCAATGTTATGCGTCGCACGGGGTTCGATATCGGGCGGCAGCACACCCAGCGCCGCAAGATCGGCATGGAATTCCTGCGTGGTGCGCTGCGTCAGGGTAGCGATATCCTCGCCATTCGCGCGCGCCCGGGCCGTGATCTTGTCGTCCACATCCGTAATGTTGCGCACGAATGTCACGCGCGGGTACAGGTGCCGCAGCAGCCGCACCAGCACATCGGCTGTCAGCATGGCGCGCAGGTTGCCGATATGCGCGAGATCATACACCGTGGGGCCACAGTAATAGACTGTGACATGCTCCGGGTTGATCGGCTCAAACGGCACGGTGGCGCGGCGCTGACTGTCATGCAGGGACAGGGTCGGCTGTGATCTTTGCGGTGCGTCAGACATGACCGCCTAATTGCGCCAGCCGCCGGGCCGATGCAAGACGCCGCGCCGCCAAAAAAGCATGAGGCCGTGCAAAAACAGGGCTTGACGGAACAGCCGGATTTTCGCTTATAGTCCCGCGCTGTGCGTAAAAACGCCGTGCCCTTATAGCTCAGTGGTAGAGCAACCGCCTTGTAAGCGGTAGGTCGTGGGTTCAAATCCTACTGGGGGCACCACTTTTTCCATCCATCGCAAAACGGCTCCGCTACCGATTCGCCCTCTCGGGCCGGACGGAGCGCCTGCGCCTTAGCTGGCCCGCCAGCCGTCCTGCCTGAGCGCCACCCCGGCCAGATACAGACTGCCACAGATCAGCACCCGGCCGCGCGTCTGTCCGGCTGCCACCGCCTGCGCGGCAATCTCGCCCAGCGCCCGCGCGAGTGTCGGGCCAACCTGCGCCCGCCCGTCCGAAGCGCGCACGATATCTTCCACCCGCAGGGCCAGATGCTGCTCCGGCTCGCTGATCGCCCACAAGCCCGTAGCAAATGGCAGAATCGGGCCAAGAAAGCCCGTGGCGTCCTTGGTCTGTTTCATGCCCACCAGCATGTGCAGCGGCGCATCCGCCCAGCCGGGCAGCGCCCCGGCCAGTGCATCGCCCGCACCGGGGTTATGCCCGCCATCAAGCCACAGTTCCCACCCGGCGGGTAGCATGGCCGCCAATGTGCCGTGCAGGCGCTGCATCCGCGCGGGCCAGGACACCCGGCCCACGCCCTGCCACGCCGCATCTGGCACCTTCAGACCGGAAAGCCGCAGGGCCTCCACAGCCAGACCGGCATTTTCACACTGCCACGGTCCCGGCAACGACGGCGCGGGCAGCAGCAGCGTACCAAGACTATCTGTCAGGCGCAGACCAGCCGCACCACTCAGGCCGTTATTACCATGCGCTTCGTCGCTGCTGGCAGGCAGCGGCTCCACTGTCCACTCCAGCCCTCGGCAGGCCAGTGGCGCGCCCAGCCTTTCGGCCTCGGCCTGCAGAACGGCCAGCACCTCAGGCTGCTGGAAGCCGGTGACAACCGGCACGCCGGGCTTGATGATCCCGGCTTTTTCCATGGCAATGGCCGCCAGCGTATCGCCCAGAAACGCCTCATGATCGCACGAGATGGCGGTAATCACGCAGGCGGCGGGGCGGGTGAGCACGTTGGTGGCATCGCATCGCCCACCCAGACCCACCTCGATAATCGCCAGTTCGGCCGGGTGGCGCGCGAACAGCACAAAACCGGCGGCTGTCAGCACCTCAAACACGGTGATGGGCGCGCCATCATTCACGCGCTCGATTTCCTCCAGCGTGGCCACAAGTTCGGCCTCGCTGACCAGTTCCCCCGCGATACGGAAGCGCTCGGTCACATCCACCAGATGCGGCGACGTCATGACATGCACGCGCCAGCCCGCGGCTTCGCCCAGCGCGCGCAGGGTAGCGCAAGTGCTGCCCTTGCCGTTGGTGCCCGCGACATGGATCACCGGCGGCAGTCTGTTTTCAGGGTGGCCCAGACGGGCCAGAAGAGCTTGCAGCCGGTCGAGCGAAAGGTCGATCAGCGCCGGATACAGCCGGTTGAGCCGTTCCAGAATTTCGCCGGGGCGGCCAGTGAATTCCGTCATGGCCGCAGCCCCCTGCCCGGTGGCCACGGGGCGCTTACTCCGCCGCCCGCGCGGGTTCCGCCTTCTGGGGCGGCGGCGGGGCCGTGACATCGGCGGGGGCGCACATCAGCAGGCCAATGACCCGCGCCAGCGTGGCGGGAAGGTCCTTGCGCGCCACCACCATGTCTAACATGCCGTGATCAAGCAGGTATTCAGACCGCTGGAAGCCCGGCGGCAGTTTTTCGCGCACCGTATCCTCGATCACACGCGGGCCGGCAAAACCAATCAGGGCGTTGGGCTCGCCAATCTGCACATCGCCCAGCATGGCGAAGGAGGCTGTCACCCCGCCGGTGGTGGGGTTGGTCAGCACCACAATGTAAGGCAGGCCTGCATCGCGCAGCATCTGCACCGCCACGGTGGTACGCGGCATCTGCATGAGGCTGATCACGCCTTCCTGCATCCGTGCGCCGCCCGAGGCGGTAAACACCACCAGCGGCGATTTCTGCAAAATAGCCAGCCGGGCCGCCGCCACAAAGCGCTCGCCAAAGGCCGCGCCCATGGTGCCGGCCATGAATTCAAACGCCATGACCGCCACAACGGCGGGGTGGCCGCCAATAGTGCCATGCGCCACCGCGAGGGATTCATCCTCATGGCTTTTGGCGCGGGCGTCCTTCAGGCGGTCGGTATATTTTTTCTGGTCACGGAAGCCCAACGGGTCCACCGGCGCCTGCGGCAGTTCGATCCGGCTGAACACGCCGTTATCGAAGGTCCATTTCAGACGATCTGCCACAAGGGCGCGCATATGGTGGCCGCAATGCGGGCATACATTGCGGGCCTTGCGCAGTTCCTTGGTGAGCAGCATCTGGTTGCAGGACTCACAGGTGGTCCACAGATTATCCGGCACCTCACGCCGCAGAAGGCCGCGAAGTTTGGGACGGACATATTCGGTGATCCAGCTCATGGTAAACCCTGTGCCTGCGCTATGATGACTGCCGACCGGAATGCGGTCCAAGCGCCTGCATTACGCTGGCCGCGCCATTCTGCCAAGCCTTATGGCGCGGCCATGCTGTATGTTCAGGCCGCGGATTCCACCCACGCGCGGAGCTGGCTCTTGGGCAGAGCGCCCACTTTCGTGTCCACAACCTTGCCATCGCGCACCAGCATGAGCGTCGGAATACTGCGCACGCCATAGGTGTTGGGGGTAACGGGGTTCTCGTCGATATTCACCTTGGCGACCGTGACCTTGCCCTTCAGATCGCGGCCGATTTCCTCAAGAGCGGGGCCGATCATCTTGCACGGGCCGCACCATTCGGCCCAGAAATCAACCAGCACCAGACCGGACGCCTTGAGGACATCGGCCTCGAAGCTGGAATCGCTGACAGCCAGAGTATGTTCGCTCATGTTCGGAATTTCCCTGCTCTAGAAGCACCCCACGGGGCCTGCCGCCCCGGAGGCTTGTTTTTTGGTTCCCTACACTTAGGGCGGCCACCGGCCCGGTCAAGGGGCCGTGGGTAACAGAGCCACCGGGGCGTGGTTATCCAGCAGCGCATCGGGCAGCAGATCAACACGCGGCCCCTCCGTCCAGGCCAGCAAGCACACAATGGCGCGTTCCGGCCACAGGGCGCGCAGCAGGGCGCGATACGCCGCCATCTGCCGCAGGTAGAGCACCGGCGTATCCTGCACGCGGACAGGCGGATGGCGGCCGCTTTTATAGTCGCACACCAGAACCTGCGTGGGCAGCACGCACATGCGGTCTACCTGCCCCATGATAACCTGCCCGCCCGCCACCCCGGCCAGACGCTGCTCGGCCCGTGCCACGGGCGAAAACAACGGGGCAAGAGCCGGAGCCTGCAACACGGCCACCACCTGCTCGGCCAGCGTTTGCGCATCCTGCGCGTCCAGCCCGCTGGCCGGGCGCATGAGCCAGCGCCGCGCCAGTTCCAGATGCCGCGCGGGCGGATGGTCTGGCAGGAACTGCAATAGCGCATGTACCATGTTGCCACGGCGGAACGCCGCCTCACGCGCCTTGCCGGGCGGCAGCCCCCCCACCGCCAGGGGCGAGCGCGCGGGCGGCAGCGGGCCAAGCATGGCATCATCCGGGCGGGCGGGAGCCAGCGGACGCGCCAGCGGGGCTTCCGCCACCGGGGCGGTGGCCTGCCAATGCGGTGCGCGCCCTGCCCAGTCCGGCAGGGGGCTGAATGCCCGGCCAGTATCCGGGCCAGCGCCCTCCCCGCTGACCGGGGCCTCCGCCACAGCAGGCGTGCGCGGGGTTTCCTCCAGCACCAGCATGGTACCGGGCCAGTCACCGGGCGGGGGCGTGTCCCCTTCCTCAGGCGGCTGCGTATTCCACGCCACGCTGCGGGCACCCGCGCGTTCAAACCCTTCGCGACAGCGTTCGTACCAGCTTTCCGGCGGCACAGTCCGGCCGGGCCGCCAGCCGCAGACCACCAGCCGTTCGGCCGCGCGCGTCAGGGCCACGTATAGCAGCCGGTTATATTCCTCCACCGCGCGGGCGCGGGCCGTTTCCGCCAGCCTGCGGGTCACCTCCACGCTCATGGCGGCGCGGGGAATATAAAGCGGCACATCCAGCCCGCTGACCCCATCATGCGCCCAGAACAGCCTGTCCTCCGAGCGGGGGGCACCCACTGTGTCAGGCAGGATGACAAGCCGCGCCTGCAACCCCTTGGAGCCATGCGCCGTCATGACACGCACAGCGTTGCCGCCTGCCTCGGCCTCGCGCCGGACAGTCTCGCGTGAATGGCGCAGCCAGTGCACGAAACCCTGTAGCGACGGCGGGTGCTGCTCCTGATACCGCAGGGCGGCGGACAGCAGTTCATCCAGCGGTTCCGCCGCCTCCGGCCCCAGCCGGGCAAGCAGGCGTGCCCGGCCGCCAAGCTGGCCCAGCGCCATGGACAGCAGCGCATACGGCCCCAGATAGTCCACCCGGCCAAACAGCGTATCGAGCACATGCCACGCCTGCGCCCAGTCCGCGCGCTCGGCGTGGCGGGTGCGCAGGGCCGACCACAGGGGCTCATGCGTGCCGCGCCCCGTGGCCAGCGCCATCAGGCTATCGTCACTCAACCCGCCAAGAGGGGATGTCAGCACGCAGGCCAGAGTCAGGTCATCCTGCGGCAGCAGCAGAGCCGAGCACAGGGCCATGAGATCCTGCACCGCCAACTGGTCGGCCAGCCCCGTACGCACCAGTGTCGCCACCGGAATATCCTGCTCCTTGAGGGCACGCACCAGCATGGGCACAAAAGACGAGCGGCGCGGCACCAGCACCAGCACATCAGCCGGTGTCAGCGGAGGCTCTCCAGATGTCGGCGGGGCCGCAAGCTGGGCCGCGATATACCGGGCCAGCGCATCGGCCAGTTTCTGGCGCGGGCTGGGCCGTGTGGCATTGGTACGCACGGGCTGCCAGGGGCTGGCATCCTCGCCTGTTTCCTGCGTTTCAGCCAGAGGCCACAGCTCTACCCGCCCGCCCTGACCGGGCCGGGCGGTAATGTGGCGCATGGCCCGCTCGCGCGCCTCTACCACGCCACGCGCGGCCTCGGGGCTGGCAAAAACCGCGTCAACCAGCGTCAGAACCGGCGCGGTGGAACGAAAGGACACGGTCAGTTCGGGCTCACGCCAGGGCAGGCACGCCTGCTCCGCCCGCTGCTTGAACCGCGCACGCCACGCCCGGAACGCCTCGGGGTCCGCCCCCTGAAACCCGTAGATGGACTGTTTGTAGTCCCCCACGGCGAAGACCGTGCGCGGCCCCGCTTCCTCCTCCCGCGCGCCCGCGCCGGAGAAAAACTCCTCGGTCAGATCCCCCGCGATCCGCCACTGCTCGGGCGAGGTATCCTGCACCTCGTCAAGCAGGAGGTGATCAATACCGCCATCGAGCTTGTACAGCACCCATGCCGCCCCCGGCTCGCGCAGCAGGGACAGCGTGCTGTGAATCAGATCATCATATTCAAGCTGGCCCTGTAGCGCCTTGCGCGCATCATACAGCCGGGCCACCGGCGCGACGGTCTGCAACAGAGCACCGCCCAGCCGCGCCAGAGCACAGGCCCGGCGGTTTTCCTCCACCGCGATGATCCGTTCCGCCTCCTGCGCAAGCGACTCGGCCGTGCGGGTGCAGTCCTGCGCCAGCTTGGCGGTGATCAGCCCCTGCTTGCGCGGCCTGCCATCACGCGTGAGCAGCCCGTCGCGCCACTCCGCCCATCGTGGTGCACGCTCAGAGGGCGGCAGGGCCAGCCAGTCCAGCAGTTGCAACGTGTTGGCCTTGATGGTGGCGGTGCCTTTTTCAGACAGCTCCAGCAGGGCCGCGCGCACCGCATCCTCCCCCGCGAAAGCCGTGCAGGCCGCCAGCACAAGCGCTTCATCCGGCGTGTCCGGCGCCGTGGGCGGCAGACCCAGCACCCGGCACAGGGCCGCCCGCGCGGCATCGGGCTGGCTGGCCGTCAACTCCAGCATGGGCCGCGCCCGGCTCTCGCGCCGCAGGGCGGAGGCAAGGGCCATGAAATCACCCAGCCCGATCTGCCCCGCCAGCGGGGCAAGGGCCGGAGCCGTACTGGCCCCCAGAACGGTTTCCGCGCAGGTTTGCAGGGCCAGCGCGGCGTCCGTTTCCTCCATGACCGTAAAATGCGGGTTCATGGCCGCTTCCAGCGGGAAGCGACGCAGAAGCGACTGGCAGAAAGCGTGAATGGTGCCGATGCGCATCCCGCCGGGCATGTCCAGCACCTCGGCAAACAGCGCGCGCGCACGCTGGCGGGTCTGCGGCGTTACGGGCACGGACAGGGCGCGCAGTTCCGCATCCAGCCGGGCATCGGACAGCGTGACCCAGCGGCCCAGCCGCGTTTGCAGGCGTATGGCCATTTCCGCGGCCGCCGCCTTGGTAAAGGTCAGGCACAGGATACGGCCGGGGGGACTGCCGGGACAGAGTTCCCCCTCCGCACCTGCGGGGGCGGGGCGAGGCAGCATCAGGCGCAGCAGCCGGTCAATCAGCAGCTTGGTCTTGCCGCTCCCCGCCGAGGCAGACACAAACACCGAGGCCGTGGGATCTGACGCCATGGCCTGCTGGTCGTTAGCCTGCGCAACAGCCTGTGCGATAGCCTGCGCAATGCCCTGCGCGTCCGAAGACCCGGCGTCCGTCATCAGGATTCATGCTCCATACGGCCCTGACTCCATTCCGGCACGCGCGCCAGGCGGGCGTAATCGGCAAAGCGCGGCTCCTGCCCCGGATGCGGGTGCGACAGATAGGGCTGGGCGGGGTCGTCATAGGCTGCGATCCGCTCGATCAGGCTCAGCCATGTCTGCTCGGCCAGTTCGCTCAGGCCTGCGGCTTCCTTCGGGGTAATGGCAACTTCCTCCCCCGCTTCTGCCCCGCCTGTCAGCCGCCAGTAAATCAGCCCGTCCATGATACCCGTATCTTCCCCTGCCTCGGCGCATTCTGCCTGTCCGGGTGGAGCAACATCGGCAAAGCCGCCGCGCAGGATCATGGCTGCTTCCAGCGGAAGCTGGGGGCTCCACCCTGCCAGCACGTCACGCGCGGGAGGGAGCACACCGGTCTTATAATCCAGCACGCTGATCCGCCCTGACGGCCCGACCTCGATCCGGTCGGCCCGTCCGCTCAGCACAAAAGCACCGCCCGGCGCATCCGGCACCAGCACGCGCCCGCGCAGTTCCGTCCATATCGCGCGGGGGGCGCCGCCGGCGCGGCGGCGGGTTTCTGTCTGAGCCACCCAGCCTGCAATCCGCGCCAGACGGGGCTCCCACCAGGCGCGCAGGGCGGGGCGGGGCCTGCGGGCGGCCAGACTTTCCACAAACAGGGCGTTCAGTCGGGCCTGCGCATCCTGTGGCCAGGCGACGCCGTGCACGCGCACCCAGCGCTCCAGCGCGTCATGCACGATCATCCCGTAATCCGAGGCATCGGCTGCCTCTTCCAGTTCAGGCATGGGGTTCAGCCGCAGGACATGCCGGGCATAGATGGCGTAGGGATCACGCATCCATGTCTCAATTTCGGTCACGCTCAGTCGCCGGGGCCGCAGGGCCAGCGGCGGGCAGGGCCGGGGTGGCGGCACCGGCTGGGCGGCGCCGGGCGGCTGATCGAGACCGTGCAGCCAGTCCAGCACCGGGTGCGCTGGCAGGCTGGCCCCGCGCCCGGCCAGAAACGCATCGAGCCGGGTGAGCCAGCGCGCGGGCACCACGGGCGCGCCTTCGCGCCGCCGGGGACAGGACAGCACCACGCTGTGCGCCGCCACCGCCGCCGACAGGAAATCATGCGCTGCCTGCCCCACCGCCTCCTCGGGCGAGGGCAGGCCCACCTTCTGGCGCATAGGGCGGCTCATCCACGGCCCGGCATCCGCCGTGGCAGGCCATACGCCTTCGCACAGCCCCCCCAGAATGACCGTATGCGCCGTTTGCAGCCGCGCTTCGAACAGGCCCCAGACCAGAACCCGCGGGTGCAGGCCCGCCGGATCACCTCTGCGGGCCGCACGATCCTGCGCCAGCACGGCCCCCAGCAGCCCATCCAGCACCGCAGGCGGCTGCGTGGGCAGAATATCGGCCGCCAGCATGAGCTCGGACAGGCGCGTAGCCAGCAGGTTGCCGTCCTCGCCCCGCCACAGACGATCCGCCGCTGCTTCGTTATCGGTACACGCCAGACGCTCGGCGGCTTCCACCAACCCGGCCAGCAGCACGGGCACCGAGGCCCTGTGCCCCGCCTCGGGCGTTGCGGCGCTGGCCTCCTCCGCCTGCCAGGCCAGAACCGGGGCCAGACAGGTTTCCAGCCGGTCCATGAAGGTCTCGAGCGGCTCCGGGCCGAATGGCCTGTCCGCCTCCTGCCCGCCTTCAACCTGCTCGCGCTCATGCGCCTGCTGCTGGGCCAGACTGTCAGACACAGCGGCCCGCAGGGCGGCAAAACCCGGTGCCGGGGCTGGCCCGCGCAGCACCTGCCGCTCCAGCAGGCGGGCCGAAGCCCGGCACGCGCCCGCAGGCAACCCGCACGCCACCAGCGGGTGCTTGAGCACGGATAGCAGCGCCACGGGCGCGAACCGGCTTTCCACCAGCCGGGCGATCAGACGCAGCAGCACGGCACCGGGTGTGTCCGCCAGCGCCATGCCTGCGCTGTCATCCGCCATGACGCCCCAGCGGGCGAGTTCCGTCACCACGCGCGAGGCGAGCACCCTGTCTGGCGTGATCAGGGCGACCGTGCGCCCCGGCTGCATGATCGCATCGCGCATGATCATGCTGATAGCCAGCGCCTCTTCCTGCTCGTCCTGCGCGCTCACCCGCGCGACACCCGGCAACAGAGCCTCGCCCGCCTGCGTGGGGCTACTGCCCGGCGCGGTCCCCTCGCCCTCTCGCAGCACCCAGTCATCCAGCGCGGTGGCAGGCAGCATGACACGCGAGAGCAGGGCCGAACGTCCGGCCCGCCGCGTGGCTTCAGCCTCATCAGTTTCGCCCGCTGGGGCCACGCCAGCCTGTAGCGGGCCTGTAGGAGCAGTGCTCTGGCGCGGCTCCACCGCCCGGCCCCACACCCGCACCTGCCCGCGCCCATGGCCCAGAGCGGCCAGAAGCCGCGCCAACCCGGCCTGAGGGTGACTGTCGGGCAGGGCGTCAAACACCGTATCGGCCATGGTCATATCGAGACCGGGCAGGATCACCCGCCCGCCGGGGCAGGCCAGCACCGCCGCCAGCGCTTCTGCCGTAGGGGCCATGGCATGTGTAAACCCCGCCGCCCACAGCCGCGTTTCCTCACCGCGTTCAGCCATGCCGCGCCACAGGACCGCCTGCGCACGCAGCAAGGCAACCTGCCGGGCCACCGGGTTCATCAGCCCCTGACTGGCCAGCCAGACAGGCCACTGTTCTGTAATGATCCCCAGAAACCGCAGAATAATCTGCCAATGCTGGGCAAAGTCATCCTGCACCGCGCCGGGCAGGCGTTCGCTCAGGGAAACGCCCGCCCATTCGGCCTCGTCCATCAGCGTGGCCAGAGCCCCGGCCAGCGGCCAGGCCTGATCGAGCGTCGGGCGGGTGCCGAACGCATCCTCCGCCTGCAAGACAAGCCGGGTCAGAGCCGCCTGGCGGGTCATGCCCCCCACGGCAGGGGGCAGATCCAGCGGGTCGAGCCCCTGCCCGTCTGGCACGTAGCCGCCCAACGAGACCAAAGACAGGCCCAGTTCGGCCTCGTCCAGCGCGCCGATAGGCAGAATACGGGGCAGCAGCATGGCGCCGCCATCCATCCGGCGTAGAAAGGCTTCCGTCAGGGCGCGGGCAGCCCGGCGACCGGGCAGCACGATGAGCCCTTCCCCCATGGCCTCGCGGTCATACCCCGCTGCCTGCATCCAGCGGGCGGCTAACTGATCCAGAAACGGCAGATGCGCCGGGATACTCACCAGTCGGGATTCTTCTACCCCGTCCTTATGAAAAGCCATGCTCCCGAGCGCCTCTTCACACTCCGCCGCACGGACGCCGCCCTGCCGCATCAATCACGTGCTCCGTCTGGCGCGGATGCCCCCGATGCCGTCTCATCCGTGCCGTGCGGGCCCCACAGGCCCTCCGACGCAGCCTGAACCGCCGGGGCCGGTTCAAAACCCGCGGCCCGCAACGCCTGTGCATCGAAACGCCCGGCCCAGCCTCGCAGATGGGCCACACGCACCCCATCGGGCCGGACATCCAGCGTCACATGCAGGGCATCAGGCGGGGTCAAATCCTCCAGCCGTTCGGGCCATTCCACCAGCACCAGCCCGTCACGCGCATCGTCCCAGCCCAGTTCATCCAGTTCATCCGGCCCACCAAGACGCCACAGGTCGAAATGATGCACGGTGCAGGCGGGCGCGGCATAAGGCTGCACCAGAGTATAGGTGGGGCTTGGAACTTCCATGTCAGGCGCCTGACAGAAGGCCCGCAGGAACGCTCTGGCCAGCACACTCTTGCCGGCTCCCAGCGGGCCGGACAGCAAAATGGCATCTCCCGCCCCGGCCTGCCGCGCCAGAAAGGAGGCCAGTGCCTGCGTTGTCTCTTCCGTTTCCAGAATAATCATGTATTCACCTGCCGCCCCGGACAACTGGCCTGCTCCCTGCCCGTTTCATCAAAACTGAAACGCCACGCCCTGCTTTCTTTACAAGGCTATTCCTCCAGCCGGGTCAATGGCCGTGCATCCGACCGCAAAGCGACAAAAAAGACACGCAACACAACTTTGCCACAAAAAAACATTTTTGACGCAACCCACGCGCGAACCGCGCGTCACCATTTATGCGATATCAGAAACAAAGCCGCTGCAAGGCGGAAAAATGCAATGACCGTGGATTGTATATACTTGAACAAGCCACAACCACGGGGATATACATTGTAGGATTTTACTACCAAAAAGGACGCCTAGCGCTATAACTTTTCTAGCCATTGCAACTATAGCGTGCAAAGAAATCATTGCCGCTTTCCTATGAGGTGCAACCATGCGCATTTTGTTCGTAGAGGATCATTTCGCCTCCAGCCGCACCATTCTCTCAACACTTAAGAAAGTCGGTCTGACCTGCGACCTTGCTCGGTCCGGGCAGAATGCCTTGGAACTACTCCGCAACTACGATTACGGGCTGGCCATCATCAGCCAACGTCCACCGGGGCTGGACGGTTTCGCCATCCTGAGCACGCTGCGCTCACTGAAGATCACAACGCCGGTTATCATGCTCTCCTGCATTGATACGGCGGAAACCAAGCTCCGGGCTTTTGCACTGGGCGCTGATGACTTCATGCGCCATCCGCCCGATATGGCCGAGCTTGCCGCACGTATTCAGGCGATCATGCGCCGCTCGAACGGCTTTGCGCATCCGGTCATTCAGGTGGGGGATCTGAGCCTTGATCTCAACAGCCAGTCCGTAACTGTAAGGGACCAGAACCTGCACCTGACCGGCAAGGAATTTGCCGTTCTGGAACTGCTGGTTCTGCGCAAGGGCATCGCCCAGACAAAGGAAACATTCCTCAACCATCTCTATGGCGGACGGGATGAGCCTGACATCAAGATCATTGATGTATTTGTTTGCAAGCTTCGTAAAAAGCTTGAACGCATGGGTATCAGGAACCTGATCTCCACCGTGTGGGGCAAAGGCTATGTCCTGTACGAACCGCAGGAGCGGAGTGTGGCAACGCCTATGCGGACTCTGGTGCCGCTCAGCACCATTGCGCACACACAGCCTCATGCCGGTCAGGCGCTGCGGATGGTGGGTGAATAACGCCTGTGGGCCGTGTCTTTGCGGGCAGATACGCTGTGTTCAGCCTAGCCCGCCGTGCCAGCCATGGGCGTGCCATAAAGGCCCTGCTCCCTGCCCGAAGCCGGGAGCATGGGCAATGGCGGCCTGAACATAGCGCCGCGCCTGATCTGTCGCCTCGATCAGGGAGAACCCCTGCCCCAGTCGCGTGGCGAGCGCGCTAGCCAGCGTGCAGCCCGTGCCGTGCGTATGCCGCCCCGGCAGGCGCAGACCGGGAAATTCCGTCAGCCCGCTGTCATCCAGCAGGATATCAACAATAGTTTCCCCCTGCATGTGCCCGCCCTTGAGCAGCACGGCAGCCCCGGTACGGTCGCGCAGGGTACGAGCGGCCGCCTTCATATCCACGACGGTATCCAGTTCCCGCCCGACAAGCTGCACGGCCTCGGGCAGGTTGGGGGTGATAACCGTTGCAAGCGGCAGCAATTCGCGCACGAGACTCTCCAGCGCATCGGCCTGCAGCAGCACGGCTCCGCCCTTGGCCACCATGACCGGGTCCACCACCACCGGCAGACCAGGGGTCTGGTGTTTAATGGTCGCGATCTCATCCGCCACTGCCTGAATTTCAGCCGCCGCGCCCAGCATACCGGTCTTGATCGCGTCTATCCCGATATCGTCGCGCACACTGCGTATCTGCTCGCGCACAAAGGCGGGCGGTACGGGCAGGATGCCCTGCACCCCAAGCGTGTTCTGGGCAGTCAGGGCGGTCAGGGCCGTCATGGCGTAACCGCCCAGCGCCGTTACGGCCTTGATGTCGGCCTGAATCCCGGCACCGCCGCCTGAATCGCTCCCGGCAATGGACAGCACACGGGCGCGCGGCAGGCCACCATGCGCCTGCGTGGACGCACGCTCAGCGGCAGGACTGGCAGGGTCGGTGGAGGACATGGCGAGGCTTTCCATCAGTTTTTCATCAGCGGCGGCGCAGGGGCTACGAAGTCGGACCGGTTTCAGGCAGGAAGCGTCACCCGTTCCAGACTTTCGCACATCTGACTGACAGCCTGCTCCACCAGCGCGCTGTCTTCCGCTTCAACCATGACGCGAACCAGCGGCTCCGTACCACTGCGCCGCAGCACCAGCCGCCCACGCCCGGCCAGCAGCCGCTCGACTTCCTTCTGACGCTCGCACACGCTCGGGGCTTCCAGCGGGCACTCACCAGAATACCGCACGTTACGCAGCATCTGCGGCCATGGCTCGAACAGGCGGCAAACCTCGCTGGCCGGTCGCCCCTGCTCCACCAGAACAGCCAGAACCTGGAGCGCCGCGATCAGCCCATCCCCCGTGGTGGCAAAATCCGTCAGCACCATATGGCCTGACTGTTCGCCCCCCACATTGGCCCCGCGCTCACGCATACGCTCGACCACGTAGCGGTCTCCCACGGCAGTCCGTTCCAGCCCGACGTTCAGGCTTTCCAGAAAACGCTCAAGCCCCAGATTGGACATAACGGTGGCCACCACCGCCCCGCCCACCAGCCGCCCCTCGCGCGCCCAGGACTGGGCGATAAGTGCGAGAATCTGGTCGCCATCAATCAGGTGTCCGGTTTCATCGGCAATCAGCACCCGGTCTGCATCGCCATCCAGTGCTATGCCCAGATGCGCGCCATGATGCACCACCGCCTCACACAGGGCCTTGGGCTGGGTAGAACCACACCCGGCATTGATATTCACCCCATCTGGCGCGCAGCCAACACGCACCACCTCCGCCCCCAGTTCCCACAAGGCGGTGGGCGCCACGCGGTAGGCCGAGCCATTGGCGCAGTCGATGACAATTTTCATGCCATCCAGCCGCAACCCGCGCGGAAACGACGCCTTGGCACTTTCCACATAACGGCCTGCCGCATCATTCAGCCGCGAGGCGCGGCCAATCTGCTCGGGCGGGGCCAGCCGGTCATGCAGGTCGGTTTCCATCAGGGATTCTATCTCGGCTTCATCCTGATCCGACAGTTTGAAGCCATCCGGCCCGAACAGCTTGATACCATTGTCGCAGAACGGATTGTGCGAGGCCGAAATCATGACGCCCAGATCGGCCCGGAGCGAACGGGTCAGCATGGCGATGGCCGGCGTGGGCAACGGCCCGACGAGCGTGACATCCATACCCACAGACAGAAAACCGGAAACCAGTGCGCTCTCGATCATGTAGCCGGAAAGCCGCGTGTCCTTGCCCAGCAGCACACTGTGCCGGTGTTCGCCACGCCGGAAGTGCAGCCCGGCCGCCTGCCCCAGCTTCTGGGCGATTTCCACCGTCATGGGAAACTGATTGGCCTTACCCCGAATACCGTCCGTTCCGAAAAAATGCCTCATGCCGCCTGTTCCAACCCCAGATTGCCGGGCAGACCCGCCTGTATCCGCGCAAACCGCGTTCCGCCCTGTTCTCTTCTTTTCCTAAAACGGTTTAGCCCCCAGTGAAACCGTGTCATGACAAAGAAATCACGCTTTGGCCGCATAAAGAGCCTGCCATACTCTGAGTGCCTGCACCATGCCCGGCACGTCATGCACACGCAGCACGGGCTGGCCCAGCGGCATGGCCTGAAGCGACGCCGCCTGTGTGCCCGCATCCCGCGCGGCGGGGGTGGCCTCGCCCGTCATGTCACCAATCATGCGCTTGCGCGACAGGGCGAACACCACGCGGCACCCCAGATTAGCCAGCAGCAGGCAGCGCCGCAGCAGTTCGACATTCTGCGCCGCCGTTTTAGCGAAGCCAAAGCCGGGGTCCACCATCAGCCGCTTTCGCGCGATACCCGCCGCCTCCGCGGCCTCCACCCGTGCGCCCAGCTCCCGCACGACCTCGCACGCCACGTCGGAGTACACGGCATACTGCTCCATGGTCTGTGGCGTGCCGCGCATGTGCATGAGCACAATGCCGCAATCATGCTCGGCCAGCAGAGGCAGAGCACGTGCGTCGTGCTGTAGCGCCGTGACGTCGTTGATGACAGCCACGCCCGCCTCCAGCGCGCGTTCCATTACCAGACTGTTGCGCGTATCAACCGACAGTGCGACCTGCGGAACTTCCTGCCGCAGCCCCTTTATAACCGGCCCTACACGCTCCCATTCCTGTGCGGGCGTAATCACTACCGAACCGGGGCGCGTGCTTTCGCCCCCGATATCAAGCACCCGGCACCCGGCCTCTGCCATCGCCCGGCCCGCCCGCACGGCGGCCTCACGCGTGTCATGCTGCCCGCCATCGCTGAAACTGTCCGGCGTGGCATTGAGAATACCCATGACCTGAGCGCCCGCAGGCAGCCCCGCATCGGGCACCGGGGCGACAAGCCGCCCAAGCACGCTCTGCCAGTCCGCCGGAACATCCCCAACCGGCAGCGGCGCGGAAACCTGCGCGCCTTCGATCAGCCTGACGAATGAAAACGCAACCGCGCCCCCCATTAGCCACAACGCCATACCCTGCCTTACGGCAGCCACTGCGGCATCGCCGTACAGCAGGCCCATGGGTTCCGCCAACCGATGCCACCGGCCCATTCCCGTCACTCCGTTTCCTCACGCCACAAACAGAAAGCCCGGTCAGCGCCTCCGTAATGGAGCACCCTGACCGGGCCGATAACATAGTCACTCAGACCAGATTAATACCTTCCGGCTACCCTAGCCGGGCTGAGGCACGGTCTGGGAGCCTTCCTCCGCAACAAAAGGCGCAGGCCTTTCTTCGCCCGCCGAAACCTGCGGCACCGAAGCGCGACGGTTGATCGGGCCTTTTTCATCTTCCTCTGCGCGCTCGATAGGCTGACCGCGCATGATCTGGCGGATTTCCTCGCCCGACAGGGTTTCATACTCCAGCAGGGCGTTAGCCAGACGATGCAGTTCGTCCACATGGCCATGCAGATAGTTACGAGCCTGCTCGTAAGCATCTTCAATCAGGCGGCGGATTTCCTCGTCGATCTCGCGCGCCGTTTCCTCGGAGAAGTTACGGTTCTGGGCGCCAAAAAAGCCGCCGCCCTGATCGTCGTCCACATAGGCGATCATGCCGAGCTTTTCACTCATGCCCCATTCAGTCACCATGCTACGGGCAACGCGGGTGGCCATCTTGATGTCGCCCATCGCGCCGTTGCAGATGTTGTCCTTACCGTAAACGACTTCCTCCGCCACGCGGCCGCCCATGGCCACCACCAGATGGGCGATGGCGTTGTTGCGGCTCATGGACAGGCGATCATCCTCGGGCAGACGCATGACCATACCCAGCGCGCGACCACGCGGAATGATGGTGGCCTTATGGATGGGCTCGCTCTCAGGCACCAGCACGGCGGTGATGGCGTGCCCGGCCTCGTGATAGGCGGTGCGCTTCTTTTCCTCATCGCTCATGACCAGCGAGCGGCGCTCGACACCCATCAGCACCTTGTCCTTTGCGTTTTCAAACTCACGCATGGACACGGTGCGTCGGCCCAGACGGGCTGCGGCCAGAGCCGCCTCGTTCACCAGATTGGCCAGATCAGCGCCAGAGAAGCCGGGCGTGCCTCGGGCGATAATGCGCGGATCGACATCGGCCGCCAGCGGCACCTTGCGCATATGCACGCGCAGGATTTTCTCGCGCCCCGAAACGTCGGGGTTGGGCACCACCACCTGCCGGTCAAACCGGCCGGGACGCAGCAGCGCGGGGTCCAGCACGTCCGGGCGGTTGGTGGCGGCAATCAGGATCACGCCCTCATTGCTTTCAAAACCGTCCATCTCCACCAGCATCTGGTTGAGGGTCTGCTCGCGCTCGTCATTACCGCCGCCCATGCCCGCACCACGATGGCGGCCCACGGCGTCGATTTCGTCGATGAAGATAATGCAGGGAGCGGCCTTCTTGCCCTGCTCGAACATGTCACGCACGCGCGAGGCACCGACACCCACAAACATCTCGACAAAATCGGAGCCGGAAATGGTGAAGAACGGCACATTGGCTTCCCCCGCGATGGCGCGGGCCAGCAGTGTCTTGCCGGTACCGGGCGGGCCGACAAGCAGCACGCCTTTCGGAATCTTGCCGCCAAGGCGGGTGAATTTCTGCGGGTCTTTCAGAAAATCCACGATTTCCTGAAGCTCGGCCTTGGGCTCATCAATACCGGCCACGTCATCAAACGTCACGCGGCCATGCTTCTCGGTCAGCATTCTGGCGCGTGACTTGCCAAAGCCCATGGCGCGGCCGCCCGCGCCCTGCATCTGACGCATCATGAACAGCCATGCGGCCACCAGCAGCAGAATGGGGAGCGCGTTCAGGAAATAGCGCAGCAGCGGGCTGCCATCCTGATCGAGCGGCTTGGCCGAGACCTCAACCCCCTTGCTCACCAGATGCGAGACAAGGGACGGATCATCCGGCGCATAGCTTTCAAACGCCGTGCCATCCTTGAGCGTGCCAGAAATATTGTGATTCTGCATCACCACCGAGCGCACATGCCCCGCATCCACATCCGCGACAAAGTCGGAATAGGCGAGCTGCTGCGCGGTGTGCTGAGCACTTCCGGGCTGGAACATGTTCACAAGCAGGAGAAGCACCAGAATGATGCTGACCCACAGCGCCAGATTGCGGCCTAAATTATTCATCGTGCCCGAGTATCCATAGTTCTAGAGCGAGAGCGCGCCCTGTGCCGCATCTTGCCCGCCCATGCTCAGAAAAAGCAACCTCTCCTCTGTGTAAATGGGTACGAACGCCGCCATTCCTAGGGCCATGGGCAAATATTATGGCTTCCGTCCCTGAACACACAGCCATAGAGGCCGCCTCCGCTTAGGGGAGCGGGCGGGGTAAAAAAGAAGCGTGCACTACTCAAGGCCAGCCCGCCCCCGGCCTCTTCCTGCGCACCCAGCTCCTGCGACTTGCCCGGTTCGGCCCGGCTCTGTTCGAATGCGTTCGATGCGACCGGGTGCTGTGAGCCCCCATGCGAGGAGGCTCCGCATGGCGCAACCCAGCCCAGCGCGGGGACCGCCACCCGTACGCCGCGCCACCACAAGGCGGGCAATGTCGCGCAGAACGCCGCAGGCCAGCCCCGTCGCGCGGCCCGAGGCAGCCCCAGTCCCGCCGCTGCCACAGACAGCCCCCCGCCCTCCGTGGCGTCGCCCGCGACACCCGGAGCCTCGCTGACTGCGGCCGGAAGTCGCAGGGTAAAGCGCCCGTCCCACACCGCGCCGTCCACGGCGGGCAAGGCAGGCGCGAGGGCCGCCGCCTCACGTATGAGCCACCATGTCGCACGCCAGCGCACCAGCCGCACGCCAGCCAGCGTGGCCCCGGCGCCAGACGCACCAGACCGCTCGGCCTCCCGCACAACCGCGTACAACCGCTCCACAGCGGCAGGAGCAGGCGGGTACACGCGCCCGCTTACACACCGGATCAGCGCCGACAGCAGCGCGGGTTCAGGCAGATGTGCGCCCAACCCAGCCCAGCCCTGAGGCAGCACAGCCACCGAGCGGGCCGCCGCCTCCGCCCGCCGGACATCCCGCGTCATGCGGGCCGCCCCGGCCTCCATGGCCAGACACCAGAATTTTTCCCGCAGGGCCTCATCGGCAAGCTGGTGCCTTACGCGCACCCGTTCGGCCCGCCCGTCCTCATTCGACGGATCATCCACCCATTCAAGCCCGGCGGCCTGCAGGGTGTTACGCAGTGCCAGCCGTGAAACCCCAAGCAGCGGCCGCACCAGCCGCAGGTCTGGCAGCAGGCTGATCCAGCCCATGCCCGCCAACCCATCCGGCCCGCTGCCTGCTGCCTGTCTCATACAGACGGTTTCGGCCTGATCATCCGCCTGATGGCCCAGGAGCAGATCAAGGCACCCCTGGGCACGGCAGGCGGCGCGCAGGGCAGCATAACGCGCGGCGCGCGCCCGCTGCGCAATGCCCGGCCCATACTGGAGATCCTTAAGTGTCAGAAGCTGCGCGGGCACGCCCATGGCCCGGAGGCGCTCGATGGTAAGCGCCGCCTCGGCGGCCGATTCCGCCCGCAAGCCGTGGTCAACCACAAAAGCCAGAAGATTGCGCCGCCACCGCGATGCAAGCCACGCCAGACACAGGCTGTCGCCCCCGCCGGAAACCGCCAGCGCCAGCGGAGGCTGGTCGGGAGCGTCCTCCACGAACGGCCCCAGCCGGGCCATGTGTGCGGCAAACCACTGAGGGCAGACATGCTGCCCGGAAAAAACGGGCCGCCCCGCAAACAGGACGGAAATCCTCTTATCCCCCTGACCGACACGGCAGGAGACGCATCAGCCGCACCCGCCGCGCTGGGCGTAGATATCCGCCGCGTTGCTGACGCGCTTGGCCGGGTCGGGGAACTCGGCGTGCAGCTTGCTCAAAGCCTGACAGGCGGCCTTCTTGTCACCCAGCGCCAGCAGCGTGGCGGTAACGCCCAGCAGGGCATCAGGAGCGCGGGTGCTCTTGGGTGAAAGGCTATAGGCTTCGTAATAGGCCAGAGCTGACTGCCGGTACTGCTTCTGCCCTGCAAGCGACTGTGCGAGCAGGAACTGTGCATCCACCTTGAAAGCGCCCTTGGCGTTGTGCAGGGCCGCCTGCGCATCATCATGCGCCGTGTCGTAATCTTTCTTGACCAGCGCCGCCTTGCCCGCCTTGAGCAGTTCATCGGGCGTGGTGGGCGCACTCTCGGCGGGTGCGGTACTCGCCGCTGCGCTGGCCGGAGCGGCCGCTCCGGCAGCAGCCCCGCCCGCACCGTTCTGGGCAGCAAACTGGTTGTCAGCAATCTGCTTGGCAAGAGCCGCAGTCTTCTGCTGAAGGTCATTGGTCAGTTGGTCTATTTCGCCGCGCATGTCGCGCTGCTGCTGTTCCAGCAGGCTGACACGCTCCAGAAGCTGGGAGACCAGGTCTCCACTCGAGCCGCCGCCGGAGGCCGCCGCAGGAGCCGAGCCGTCTCCCCCGCGCGAGGACTGAGCCTGTTCGACTTCCTGCCTGAGCGCCAGAATCTGATTCTGCAAGGCAATGCCTTCGCGGCTGGAAACATCCTGCGCCCAGCCCGCGGGCGCCGTCGTGGCCAGCAATGCCGCCACACCAAAGGCCGCCAGCCCCTGCCGCGCACCCTGCCCTGTCATGACCCTGGCCTTCATGAGAACCTCTCGCTTGCTGTCCTGTCGGGCAAGGATTTCACCATTATGCCCGGCAAAATCAAGTACGTAAAAAACAAAACAGGCCGGACCCCTAAAGGCCCGGCCTGTCAGCCGATCAGATCAGAAATTCAGGAATCCTGAAAGTCTTACTTAACGGAGGTAATGGCGTTACGGTTCTGCGCCCAGGCTTCCTCGTTGTCACCAAGAGCCGTGGGACGGTCCTTGCCGTAGGAAATGGTGGAGATACGCGCGGAGGTAACCCCCTTGGACACCAGGAAGTCGCGCGCGGCGTTGGCACGACGCTGACCCAGGGCGATGTTGTATTCTTCGGTGCCGCGATCATCGCAGTTACCGGCAACTTCAACGTTCACCTGCTGGTACTTCGCCATCCAGTCAGCCTGCTTCTGCAGGGTCACCTTGGCGTCGTCCTTCAGGCCGCTCTTGTTGAAGTCGAAGAACACGCGGTCACCAACATTGGCAACGAGATCAGCTTCGCTGCCCGGAACGGGGCCAGCCGGCATGCTCGCACCCGTGGAGGCACCAGTGTTCGCCTTTTCATGCGCGCAGGCTGACAGAAGAGCAACCATACCGAGCGCGGCAACAACTTTCAGTCTCATGTGTCGGATCCTGAGAATTAGCCCCGAAAAAGAGCTATTCGGAGAAAAAAGAATTAATAACCTTGTATCCCCGCGTATCCCTTCAGCTCCTCTCCGAATCCCTTCAAAGAGCCGACGAATTTTGGAGACCAACTCGCCCTAAGCCATAGCTTATCGACGGGGTCAAGTTCCATTTGAATTTGTCATGACTGGGATGACAATACTGATACCGAAACGACACAGTCCTGCGCAACCCGCCGTGTTCATCCCCTTGAACTCACGAAGTTTTGTACAGCCGCGTACCGCCCTTTTTCCACCCTGTCGTCTCTCACGCGCAGGGCGTGGAGACTCCAAGGTAAAAAAATATTCGGGCTCAGCCGTTCAGCGGTGACCAGGTAGGGTCCGACGCCTGTTCGGGGGTGGGCACTACGCGGTCGTTGAAGCCGGTGATGTCCACCATGCCGATGCCGGAGTTGAACCCGCTACCGCCTGCGCCTGCGCGCGTCTGGCGGCAATACACCAGCACACGGCCGTTGGGGCAGAAGCTCGGGTTTTCCACGGTAAAGCCTTCGGTCATGATCCGCTCACCCGTGCCGTCCGGCGCCATAACGCCCAGCGAGAAGGTGTTGTTGGCGATCCGGGTGAAGGCGATCAGATCACCACGCGGCGACCAGACCGGCGTGCCGTACGAACCCTGACCGTAGGAAATCCGACGCGCATCCCCGCCATTGGCAGGCATGATGTAAAGCTGCGGCGAACCCCCGCGGTCGGAGTTGAACACGATCTGCGAGCCGTCGGGGCTGAAGCTGGGGCTGGTGTCAATCGCGCCCGAAGCCGTGATCTGCCGCCGCGCGCCAGAAGACAGGTCAACCGTGTACAGGTCAGACCCGCCATTGCGCGTAACCGACAGAACAACGGTATGCCCATCCGGCGAGAAGTGCGGCGCGAAGGAAATGCCCTGGAAGTCGCCCAGAATCCGCTGCCGCCCCGTAGCGAGGTTGAACAGATACACACGCGGCCGGTTGTTGGCGTAGGACATGAACGCAAGTTCATCGCGCGTGGGGCTGAAGCGCGGCGTCAGGGTGAGCCAGTGACCGGCCGTCAGCATACGGCAGTTCGCGCCGTCCTGATCCATGACCGCAAGCCGTGTGGTCTGGCGCCCACGGGGGCCATTGCGTGAAATGAAGGCAATACGGGTATCGAAATAGCCCTTTTCGCCCAGCATACGCTCATAGATCACGTCGCCCACGATATGGGCGATACGCCGCCAGTTGGCCGCCGAGGTCGTGTAGGCCGTGCCCTGAATCTGCTGGTGGGCCAGAACGTCCCACAGGCGGATTTCAACCCGAACGGATGAACCGCTGCCCGTCACGCTGCCGGTCACCTGCGCGTGTGCGCCCATGGCCTTGGCTGCGGCAAAATCGGGCGTGCCCGTATTGGCGCCACCGGGAATGACCCGGAAGAGCCCCGTCGTGTTCAGGTCGTTGGACAGAACCTCGGCAATCTGCTGCCCAAGCCCGGCACCGAGGTCTGGCACGATAATGGGAATGGGTGCGGTACGCGCCTGATCGACCGTAATTTCCGCCTCGGCGCCCGTCGTTGCGGCGCGGGCTGTGCCTTCAAGCGGCATGGCCAGGATCCCGCCAGCGGCCAGGCTGCTGCCCAGCAGTGTACGACGGCGCAGGCTACCGGCAAGCAGGTCCGCTTCCTGATCGGAAATAAGAGGCCGGGTACTTTTCAGCATGTTTTGTCCTCCCTCTGGCCTGATTTTCAAGGCCTGAACACAAATTTCAACTGCTGGGGCTGCCCGAGCAGTTCCTTCGGAATGGGCAGTTTGGAGCAGGTCGGATTCAGCACGGCGGCCCGAGCCCGTTCGGCCAGCGCGCGATACGATGAATCGGAGTCCATACGCGCCTGAGTTTCAGGCGAGAACTGCACGATACGCGCCTCTCCCGTGCCATCGACCGTCACCACCAGATGCGCGACAAAGCTCGCATAATCCTTCGCCGCCGTGTCCTCAGTGTAGCAACGACGCACCTGCGCGCCGATAGCCTTCTGCTGACCAACGCTCAGGCTGCCGACAATATTACCGACAGGCGAACCACCGCCACCCGGCGCCCCGCCCGCCAGCGGGTTGGCACGGGCCTTGGGCGGATGAGTCTGCTTCTGATCCGCGCGGAAGGCATCAAGCGTGGCCAGCAGCGAATGCGTGTCCGGCACGGATTTCTTGACCTTGTTCGGCTGCGTGATGTGCGAAGGCACCACCATATCCGGCACCTGATCGGCCTGCTGGGTAATCGGCGAAGGCGGCGCCACCATGGGCGACGGCTTGACCGGCGTAGGGGGCGCGGGCGGCGTTTTGATAGCCTCGGGCGAGGGTTCCTCCGCCTTCGGCGGGACGGGCTCGTCAGGCAGCTTTTCCACCTGGGGCTCAGGCGGAGGCGGCACCGGCGGGGGCGGTGGAGGCGGAGGCGGCGGTTCCTCGTTAGGAACATCCTTGGGCGGCGTAGGTGTGGGTGGCGCCTCCTGCGCCTGAGGTGCGGGGGGCTTGGGCTCCGTTGAAGGCGCGTCGGCCTTGGCCGAAGGACCTCCGCTGTTATCCGACGGCTCAAAGTCCATTTCGACCGGTGCGGGCTGCGGCTCTTCCGGTGGCGGGGTATGCGGCAGCGTGACCAGCATGGCCACAATCAACGCCACATGCAGCGCGCCCGATGTATAAAGCGAGCGACGGAGCAGAACCTGATCAAACCGCCGTGGCCGTGCCATGGGCATTCCCTTAACCTCTGTGCCCCTGAAATAGGTCTAGTGGCTTGCGCCTGCGGGCTGCTGCGCCAGCAGAGCCACATGCGTGAACCCTCCTGACGTAATCTGCCCCATGACCTGCATGACACGCCCATAATCGATATGGGCATCGCCGCGCACAAAAATACGGTGCGTGGGATCGTTGTTGGAGGCGGCCTTGAGCTGCTCGACGAGCTGTTCCGACGTGACCGGATCATCCCCCAGATACAGCCCGCCATCCGCCTTGATGGAAACGGTAATGGGCTTGGTATCGGAATTGACCGGTTTGGCGTCCGTCTTGGGCAGATCGACATTCACGCCGCTGGTCATCATGGGGGATGTGACCATGAAAATGATCAGCAGCACCAGCATGACGTCCACCATGGGCGTCACGTTGATTTCGGCCATCGGACGCCTGCGGCGGCCTTTCCCTCCTGATGACGGCATACCCATGGCTTACGCTCTTTCTTCGGACTGGCGCGACAGGATAGCGGCGAACTCGGCCCCAAAACCATCCAGCCGGTCCTCGAACAGGTCCAGGCTGTTACTGATGATATTGTAAGCCACATACGCGGGAATAGCCGTCAGCAGGCCGATGGCCGTGGCGAACAGGGCTTCCGAAATACCGGGGGCGACAACGCTCAGGTTGGTGTTGTGCTCCGCCGCGATGGAGCTGAAGGAGTGCATGATCCCCCAGACCGTGCCGAACAGCCCCACGAAGGGCGCGACAGGCGCCACGGTGGCCAGAAAGATCACCCAACGGCGCAGGCGATCCATCTCGCGGGTAATGGTAATGCCGATGGCGCGGTCAACACGCTCCTTCACCCCGCCACGCACCATATCCACACCGGGGATACGGGCCGAACGCCGCCATTCCCCCATGGCCGCGCCAAAAACCGCCGTCATGGGATTTGTGGGCTTGGCGCCATCCGTTTCGTACAGGTCGTCGAGACTGCCGCCAGACCAGAAGCGATCCTCAAAGCCCGATGCCTCGCGGTTGATGCGCCGCATCGTCAACGTCTTGGCGAAAATAATGGCCCACACCACAATGCTGCACCCGATAAGGCCCAGCATCACCAGCTTGACCACAAGCGAGGCATTGATGAACAACGCCCATACCGACAGATCTCCCGCCGCGCTTGCGCCGAGATTCGCCGTATCAACCGCACGATCCAATAATGCCTCCTGCCTTTAGCACCCCAACCGGACACGACAGCCGCCGACTCGGGAAAAATCGACGCTGCCCGACACTGCCGCCTGTATTACTGTGTTCCTCTGCAAAGCAGAAGAGGCGCTTTTCAGTCCTTGACCGCAAGTTTTTGCAGAAGATCACGCCAGTTGGGCGGAAATCGGGCAGGATAGCCATCACTTGCCCGTACACAGGCCAGACCCACCTCTATTTCCGCCGAAACAACCCCCTCGCGCGTGACGGTCTGACCCAGCACGCAACTGGCCGCCCCCAGCCGTAAAAGCCGGGTCGTGACACATAGGATGTCGTCCAGCCGCAGGGGCGTGCGGTAGGTTAACCGCGCATCCCGCACCACAAAAACCAGACCATAGTCACGCAAAAGTTCAGAAACCGGCATACCCATCGCGCGGATGGCCTCGGTGCGCGCGCGCTCGGCAAAAGCAAGGTAGCGCGCATGGTAGACGATGCCCCCCGCGTCGGTATCCTCATAATAAACGCGGAACTCTATGGTGTGTTCGCTCATTCCCGCTCTCCCGCATCCGGCGCGGAGGAATCCCGTGCGGCCTCATCGTTCAGCCAGTCGGACTGGGCGGACTGGACACCCTGCCCCGCGCGCGCACTCTCATCGGGCGGGGGCACGAGGCCCAGATGACGCCAACCCCGCTCGCCCAGAACACGCCCGCGGCTGGTTCGCAGAACCAGCCCTTCCTGTATGAGATAAGGCTCGATTACGTCTTCCAGCGTATCGCGCGCTTCAGCCAGGGCGGCGGCCAGGGTTTCGACCCCGACCGGGCCACCATTATGGTATTCCGCGATGCGGCGCAGGTAGCGCCGGTCCATGCCGTCCAGCCCCAGCGCGTCCACCTCCAGCCGTTGCAGGGCGACGTCCACCACCTCGGCCCGCACAGCCTCACCGGACGGCACGGTCATGGAGGCAAAGTCCCGCACCCGGCGCAGCAACCGCCCGGCAATACGGGGCGTGCCCCGCGCGCGGCGGGCAATTTCCATCGCACCATCGGCAGACAGGGCAAAGCCCAGCTTGTCTGCCCCGCGCGCGACGATCCGCACCAGTTCGTCAGGCGTGTAAAAAACCAGCCGCAGCGGAATTCCAAAACGATCGCGCAGCGGGGTAGCCAGCAGTCCCGCGCGGGTGGTGGCCGCCACCAGCGTAAACGGCGGCAGGTCTATGCGCACGGAGCGTGCGGCCGGGCCTTCGCCAATAATCAGGTCAAGCTGGAAATCCTCCATCGCGGGGTAGAGAATTTCCTCGATCGCGGGCTGGAGACGGTGGATTTCGTCTATGAACAGCACATCGCGCGGTTGCAAGTTGGTCAGAATGGCGGCCAGATCGCCCGCGCGCTGGATAACCGGCCCCGATGTCGCCCGGAACCCCACCCCAAGCTCACGCGAGACAATCTGGGCCAAGGTGGTCTTGCCCAGACCCGGCGGGCCGTGCAGCAGCACATGATCCAGCGCCTCGCCCCGCTGGCGGGCGGCGGCAATAAAAATGGACAGGTTTTCGCGGCTGGCCTGCTGGCCGGTAAAATCGGCAAGCGTTTGCGGGCGCAGTGCGCCATCGGCCGGGTCTTCCTCAAGCCGGTCGGGATTCACCGCCCGCTCAGACATGAAATCTGCCGTCATCGGGCCAGATCCCTCAGGCTGTCGCGCAGCACCGCGTCAAGCGTCGCGCCGGGCCCATGGGCCTCCAGCACACGCCGCAGAACAGGCAGGGCCTCCACCCGGCGGAAGCCAAGCCCCGCCAGCGCCAGCAGGGCATCCGCCTCGACCCCGCCTTCTGGCGTTGCGCTCGCAGGCAGGACAATCTCGGACCCGGCGCCGGGCATACGACCCGCCTTGTCACGCAATTCGGTAATGATCCGTTCCGCCAGACGCCCGCCCACGCCGGGAGCCCGTGTCAGGCTGGCCTTGTCCGAGGCGCTCAGCACCGCCACCAGTTCGCCGGGCGAGAGGGTAGACAGGATGGCCAGCGCCACCTTGGCCCCCACCCCCTGCACCGCTGTCAGCAGCCGGAACCATGCCCGTTCAGCGCTCTCGGCAAAACCGTAGAGCAGGATGGCATCTTCACGCACCACGGTTTCAACCAGAATACGGGCTTTTTCGGGAGGGCTGGGCAGCGCCGCCAGCGTGCGCGTGGAGGCGGCCAGCAGGTAGCCCACGCCATTCACGTCCACCACGCAGCTTCCGGTTTCAACCTGGATCACCAGTCCGCACAGAAACGCTATCATGCCATTCTTACCCCAGCCGCGATATGCCGCGCGCTGGCGCGATGGTGGGCGTGGCAGATAGCCACCGCCAGCGCATCGGACGCATCGGCCCGGATGACTTCCACCCCCGGCAAAAGGCGGCGCACCATCATTTCCACCTGTGTCTTGTCGGCCGAGCCTGTGCCCACCACCGCCTTCTTGACCGCCAGCGCCCCGTATTCCGCCACCACCAGCCCCGCCAGCGCCGGAGCCAGCAGAGCCACGCCGCGCGCATAGCCCAGCTTGAGGGTGGCGGCACCGTTGCGGTTCACGTAGGTTTCCTCCACCGCTGCTTCGTCAGGGCTCAGCCTGTCGATCAGGGCGAAAAGGCTTTCGTGCAGCACGCGCAGGCGCTCAGGCACGCTCTGGGCACTATTGGTGGCGATCACGCCGTTGGCGACGTGGCGCAGCCTGTTGCCCTCGACATCGATCACGCCCCAGCCGGTAAAGCGCAGGCCGGGATCAATGCCGAGTAAACGCGCCACGGATCAGGACGACAGTTTTTCCGCCAGATCATCCGGCAGATCGAAATTGGCGTACACGTTCTGGACGTCATCGTGATCTTCCAGAACATCGAGCAGCTTGAACACGCTGCGCGCCTTTTCCTCGTCCAGTGTCACGGTATTTTCGGGACGCCAGTCCAGCTTGGCGCTTTCGGGCTCGCCAAAGCGGGTTTCAAGCGCGTCACGCACAGCAAAGAACGATTCCACCTCGCAGGTGATCTCGTGCCCTGCAGCGGTGCTCACCACATTTTCGGCCCCGGCTTCAATCGCAGCTTCCAGCATGTCATCTTCCGAAGCGGTGGCCGCCGGATAGACAATCACACCCAGACGGCGGAACATGAAGGAGACGGAATTGGCCTCACCCAGCGACCCGCCGTATTTGGAAAAGGCGGCGCGCACATCGGAGGCCGTGCGGTTACGGTTGTCGGTCAGGGCTTCCACAATCACGGCTACACCCGCCGGGCCGTAGCCTTCGTAACGGATTTCCACGTAATCATCGCCGCCTGCGGCACCGCTGGCCTTCTTGATCGCGCGCTCGATCGTATCCTTGGGCATGTTCACTTCGCGGGCGGCTGCAATAGCCGCGCGCAGCCGGGGATTAGAACCCGGGTCCGGCAGGCCGGCGCGCGTGGACACCGTCAGTTCGCGGATGATCTTGCCAAACTGCTTGGCGCGCTTGGCATCCTGCGCACCCTTGCGGTGCATGATGTTCTTGAACTGGGAATGACCAGCCATATTCCTTAACCCTGTCTATATACTGCCGTGCCGCCACACGCCCCTTATCAGGGCACGCGGCCATGGCAATGCTTGTATTTCCGCCCCGAGCCGCACGGACACGGCGCATTACGGGGCGTTTCCCCCCAGCTTGAGGGGTCATCCGGCATAATGGCGCTGCCCCCTATGGGCGTTGCCATGGCCGGAGCGGCTCCCGGCGTCAGGTCCGCGGCCGTATTGGCCGCAAAGCCCGGCACCTCGGGGTCCGCATGGATGGCGGCGGTATCCGCGAACGGATCAATCGCCATCGGCGGGGGCGTAACTTCCACCCGCGCCATAAGAGACACTACACGCTGGCGCATTTCCTCCAGCATGAACGCGAACAGCGTGAAAGCCTCATGCTTGTATTCGTTCAGCGGATCTTTCTGCCCGTACGCGCGCAGGCCAATGCCCTGCCGGAGCTGATCCAGCGCGTGCAGATGCTCCTTCCATACCGCGTCATAGGTTGTCAGGAGAACCTGTTTTTCAATAAAGCGCATCAGGTCAGGGCCGATATTGGCCGCCCGCGCCGCCTGCGCCTGCGTAACCGCCTGACTGATCCGCAAGGCCATGCCTTCGGCATCCATGCCATCCTCGCGCGACCAGTCCGCCAGCGGCAGGTCAAGCGCGAAAATACGCTTTACGTCCTCAGCCAGTCCTTCGACATTCCACTGTTCGGCAAAAGCTTTTTCGGGAATGTGCTGGGCCACCAGCGTATCGACGACATCATCCTGAGCATCCGCCACAATGGTGGAGACATCCTCCGTCGCCATGAACTCGCGGCGCTGGGTATACACTTCCTTGCGCTGGTCATTCATCACGTCGTCGTATTTGAGCGTGTTCTTGCGCATGTCGAAGTTACGGGCTTCGACCTTTTTCTGCGCACGCTCCAGCGCCTTGCTCAGCCATGGATGAACAATGGCCTCGCCCTCCTTCATGCCCATTTTCTGGAACATGCCGCTCATGCGGTCGGAGCCGAAAATCCGCATCAGGTCATCCTGAAGCGAAATGAAGAAGCGCGAATTGCCCGGATCGCCCTGCCGTCCGGCACGGCCGCGCAACTGGTTGTCGATCCGGCGGCTTTCGTGCCGCTCGGTGCCAATGACGTACAATCCGCCCGCCGCCCGCACGATTTCGTGATCACGCGCCACACGGGCGCGAATGGCCTGCTCGGCGGCCTCACGTTCGGGGCCTTCGGGCGCATCGCCCAGTTCCTGAGCGATCAGCATTTCCACGTTGCCGCCCAGTTTGATGTCCGTGCCGCGCCCGGCCATGTTGGTGGCAATGGTAATGGCGCCCGGCGCGCCGGCCTGCGCGACAATCCTGGCTTCCATCTCGTGGAAACGCGCATTGAGCACATTATGCGGCACGTTCTCGCGCTTGAGCAGGTCCGACAGGGCCTCGCTTTTCTCGATGGACGTGGTGCCGACAAGAATGGGCTGCCCGCGTTCATGCACCGCACGGATGAGCGCCACCACCGCGCCGAATTTTTCGGCTTCGGTCAGGTAGATTTCATCATCCTCGTCCTTACGGGACACAGGCCGGTTGGTGGGGATGGCCACCACGTCGAGATTGTAGATCTCGGCAAATTCGTCGGCTTCCGTCATGGCGGTGCCGGTCATGCCCGACAGGCGCGGATAAAGCCGGAAGAAGTTCTGGAAGGTGATGGAGGCCAGCGTCTGGTTTTCCTGCTGGACCTCGACATGTTCCTTGGCTTCGAGCGCCTGATGCAGACCATCGGAATACCGGCGGCCTTCCATCATGCGGCCGGTGAACTCGTCGATGATCACCACCTTGCCGCCGCGCACGATGTAATCCACATCCCGCGCAAACAGCGTATGGGCGCGCAGCGACTGCTGCACATGGTGCACCACGGCCACGTGATGCAGGTCATACAGCCCGCCTTCGCCCAGAACGCCGGCAGCACGGAGCAGGTCTTCCACCTGTTCCGACCCGGTGTCGGTCAGAATGACGGTACGGAACTTCTCGTCCTTCTCATAGGCCGTTTCGTCGCGCACCAGTTCGCTCACCACCGCGTCCACCACGCGGTACAGGTCGGAGCTATCTTCCGCTGGGCCAGAGATGATCAGCGGCGTGCGCGCTTCATCAATGAGGATCGAGTCCACCTCGTCCACAATCGCGTGATGGAAGGGCCTCTGAACCATTTCGTTCAGATGGTACTTCATGTTGTCACGCAGGTAGTCGAAGCCGAATTCGTTGTTGGTGCCGTAGGTAATATCAGCGGCATAGGCCTGCCTGCGGGCTTCGTCAGGCATATTGGGCACAATCACGCCCGTGGTCAGGCCCAGAAATTCGTACAGCCGCCCCATTTCGGCGGCATCGCGCGCGGCCAGATAGTCATTGACCGTAACGACATGCACGCCCTTGCCCGAGAGCGCGCTGAGATAGACGGACAGCGTTGCCACAAGGGTTTTGCCCTCGCCGGTGCGCATTTCCGCAATCCGGCCTGAATGCAGCACCATGCCGCCGATAAGCTGGACATCGAAATGCCGCATCCCCAGCACGCGCCGCGCCGCTTCACGCGTAACGGCAAAAGCCTCGGGCAGAAGGTCGTCCAGCGTGGCGCCATTGCCCAGACGGGCACGGAATTCCTGGGTTTTTGCGGCAAGGGCTGCATCATCCAGAGCCTGGATCTGCGGTTCAAGCGCGTTGATTTCCTGTACGCGGCGCTGGAAACCCTTGAGTTTCCGCTCATTGGCAGTACCAAACAGGGCGCGGATGACGCGAGAAAACATGAACACCTTTCCGGAACTGAGCCGCCTTACGAATGACACATCCATGACGCCTGCCGGACAGGCGATGGCACCAGCGCGCGCAGGCCTGTCGTGGGGCGTGGCTTGCTCCGCAAAATAGGACCGGGCCGGTCTGCGGTCAACCAACCCCCGCCTTTATGTCCCCCACGCGGCCCTGTCTCCGGCTCCGCACGCGGCTGGCGACAGAATGCAGCCACAAGAAACAGGACTTGCCGGGCCGGTTAGGCTCCTTCATACAGAGTAGACAGTTTTTACCTGCGCAAGGTTCTGATTTCATGCGGTTCACGTCCTACGCGTCCGGGCTGGCGACAGCCGCCCTGCTTGGCACATCCCTGCTGGCTTATCCCTCCCATGCGGCCGACCCCGCTTCTCCTCCCGCGGCGGCCCCGGCTGCCGACAAGGAAAAGCCGACCGACCCGGCCTCTGTCGTGGCAACCGTGAACGGTGAAAAAATCACCCTGGCGGACGTGCAGGAAGCCGCAGGCAGCATCCCCCCGCAGATGCGCCAGCTCCCGCCCAACGTCATCATTCCCATGCTGGTCAACCAGTTGATCGACCAGAAGGCAATCCTGATCGCGGCGCACAAGGACGGGCTGGACAAGAAGCCCGAAACCCAGAAGCTGATGACCTCTGCCGCCGATACGGCGCTGCAGAACGCCTGGCTGTCGCAGTCGGTCATGCCGCACCTGACCGATGCGGAACTGACGAAGTATTATGAAGAAAATTACGCCAACAAGGCTCCGGAAAAGGAAGTGCACGCCCGTCACATCCTGCTCAAGACCGAAGCCGAGGCGCTGGATGTCATCAAGAAGCTGAAAGCCGGCGCCGACTTCGGCAAGCTGGCCGCCGAGCTTTCCACCGACAAGGGCAGCGCCCAGCAGAACGGTGGCGATCTGGGCTGGTTCAAGAAGGGCGACATGATCCCCGCCTTTGCCGATGCCGCCTTCGCCATGAAAAAGGGCGATATCAGCACCACGCCAGTCAAGAGCCAGTATGGCTATCACGTCATTCAGGTGCTGGACACCCGCACAGACCCCGTGCCGTCTCTGGACTCCGTGCGTGACAAGATCCGTCAGGCCCTGATCCAGAAATACGTGCGTGAAGCCGTGGACAAGGCCGCGTCGCATGTGAAAATCGTGCGATTCGACCCCACCACCGGCAAGCAGTTGCCCGAAACCCCGGCCGCCGCAACCGGGGCCGAGGCGCCTGCCAAGAAATAAGTCACGCATATACCTCCCTGTAGCGGCCCATGCCGCCACGGGGTGGCTGCGTACGATACGGGCGGGTATGATACCCGCCCGTCTTCCATTCTACCCACCAGTCCTTACCGTCCAAGGATTCCGCCTCATGGCGCAGCCTCTTCCCGTTTCTCCGCTTGCTCTCCCCCTGCCTGCACTGGGCCCGGTTCGCGGGGTCCGTCTGGGAGCCATTGCCGCAGGAATCCGCTACAAGGGCCGTACGGACCTTGTGCTGGCGGAATTTGACCCCGGCACCACGGTGGCAGGGGTTTTCACACGCTCCAAATGCCCCGGTGCTCCGGTGGACTGGTGCCGCGCCATCCTGCCTGCTGGCCGGGCACGCGCGCTGGTCGTGAACGCGGGCAATGCCAACGTGTTCACAGGCCGCGCCGGACGTGAAACCTGCGAGCAGACAGCGCAGGCCACGGCGGCTCTTACCCGCTGCACGGCAGATGAGGTCTATCTGGCCTCAACCGGCGTTATTGGCGAAATCCTGCCTGCCGAACGCATTACCACCGCCCTGCCCGCCCTGTATGACGCGCTGAGCGAAACCGGATGGGAAGCCGCGGCCCGCGGGATCATGACAACCGACACCTTCCCCAAGGCCGCGCGGCGCACAGCTATGCTGGGCGGGGTTAAAGTGACCATTCAGGGCATGGCCAAAGGCAGCGGCATGATCGCGCCCGACATGGCCACCATGCTGTCCTTTGTGGCAACGGACGCCGTCCTGCCCGCGCCACTTCTTCAGTCGATGCTGTCGGCTGGCGTCAAACGGACGTTCAACTGCATTACGGTTGATTCCGACACCTCCACCTCCGACATGGTGCTGCTGTTCGCCACGGGTGCAGCGGGCAACGCCCCACCCGCCAGCGCCTCGGCCGATGCCCCGGAACTGGCGGACTTCCGTCAGGCGCTGGACAGCCTGCTGGAAGAACTGGCCCTGATGGTGATCCGCGATGGAGAAGGGGCGACCAAGCTCATGACCATTGACGTAACCGGCGCGGTTTCGGACGAATCCGCCTGGCGCGTGGCCATGGCTATCGGCAACTCGCCCCTGGTGAAGACTGCCATCGCGGGAGAAGATGCCAACTGGGGCCGTATTGTCATGGCTGTTGGCAAATGCGGTGAACCCGCCGACCGTGATACGCTGAGCGTTTCCATCGGCGGGGTATGCATCGCCCAGAACGGCACAGTGCGCGATGGCTACGACGAAACCCCGGTGGTTGCGCACATGAAGGGACAGGAAATCTCCATCGCCGTTGATCTGGGTCTGGGCGAAGGCCGCGCCCGCGCCTGGAGCTGCGACCTGACCCACGGCTATATCGACATCAATGGCTCCTACCGGAGCTGAAACCCGGAGCAGGCTTCAATGTCCACATTTACGCCGCCCCCCGGCTGGGGCGCAGCCCCCGCCGCTTCATCCGCCTCGGATAACGGCGCATGGTTCAGCCCTCAGGCCCCGGTCTGGATTTACGCCGGGTTCTGGTGGCGCGTCTGGGCGTTTCTGATTGATACCGTGCTGCTTTCCGTAGCCGAAGGCGTGGCAGGGCTGTTCGTAGGGCCTGAAGTTTCCGTCCGCTGGCAGGAACTGCCGCTGGATGGCCAGTCCACCAACGTGGTGGATATCGCAGCCCTGACGGACAGCGCGCAGCCTTACGACCACCTGCTGCATGGTGTGTCCGTGCTGGTGCCACATATCCAGACCGGCAACTGGCAGACGTCCGGCAGCGTGCTGCTGGCGCTGCTGCCTGCGCTGTATTTCATCCTGTTCGAATCCTCTCGCATGGAGGCCACACCCGGCAAACGGCTGTGTCGCCTGAGAGTTGTCACCCTCTCGGGTGAGCGCATTTCGCTGCTACGCGCGACAGTGCGGTTTGCCATCAAGGCCTTCATCTCGTTCCCGTTCCTGTATATCGGCGTACTGATGGTGGCCTTCACCCGCCGTAAACAGGGCCTGCATGACCTGATCGCGGGCACGCTGGTTGTCCGCCACGACGAGCCGCGCACCGTATCCTTCACCCCCTAGGGCTGAACACGCGTCCGCGTAGCCCCGTCCGTTTCGGGCGGGGCTACTTTTTTTCCTGCTCCTTCATCAGAAAAAGGAATGGCACCCATGGTAACAGCCAGCCTGGACCAGACCCGTTTTCTCACGCGTGCTACGGCCACCCCGTCCCGCGCCCGCCCCTCCGGCCATGAAGGACAGAAACGCACCCCCTCCCGCCTGTTCAGAACGCTTATGATACTGGCGGGGCTCTGCCTCGGCCTGCTGAGCCTGAACCCCGGCGCGCGCGCCGCCGATACAACCGCCACCGCACCAGCCGCAGGCGGGCTCAGCCAGCAGGACGCTCAGCAGCTTCTCTCCGTTCTGAACGACCCGCAGAAACGCGCGGAGTTCACCCGGACTCTCTCACTCATGGCCAAAGGGCTGCCTGCGGCCCCCGCTACCGCGCAAAAAGCCAGTGCCCCCTCCGCTCAGGCTGTGCTGGACACGGATGTCCATTCCGAACTCGGCGTGCTGGGTGACAAGGCGCACGCCTACATCCAGAACTTTACCAGCCTGTTCAAGGATCTGGGCGTTGTTGGGGTGTGGATGCGCCATGTGCTCCATACGCCCGACCTACGCCAGACGCTCACGGATTCCTTCACACGGGCCTTTCTCATTCTGGCCGCCGCCCTGCTGGCCGAACGGGGCGCCAGCATCCTCCTGAGGCGGCCACTCCTTTCCGTCACACGCCATGCCGAGGCGCGCGAGGCCCGGCAGGCCATGGCGCAGGCCGCCGCCAGCATACAGGAAAGCGCCTCCGAAACCCGCGACGAGACCGAGCAGGACTCCGTTCAGGCGCGCGAGACAGACCAGCGACGCGGCAACGAAGTGCTGCGGTACCTCGTGCGTGTGCCCTATAACGGGCTTCATTTTTTGATCAAGCTCGTGCCCGTGGGCGTATGCCTGCTGCTGGGCTATCTGGGAGCCGAGTTCCTGACCACCACCGATCAGGCCAGCACTGTCACGCTGACCCTGATCAACGCCTACGCCATCGCGCGCGGGTTGTATCTGGTTGTGGAAACCACACTGGCGCCGCGCTCGCCCGTTATCAGGCTCGTTCCGGCCTCGGACACCACGGCCCGCCTGCTCACCCGCTGGTGGAACGTGCTGGTAGCCGCTCCTTCGCTGGTGATCTGCCTCTCGACACTGGGTGGTGAGCTCGACATGGCCCCGCGTGGCGTGGACGCCATGCTGCGTGCCGTGGTGCTGATCCAGCATCTGATCATTGCCGCGTTTATCTGGCGTATTCGCTCCATTGTCGGCTCGGCCCTCCAGCCCTCCGAGGAATGGCGACGCAAAAACGCGCTGTGGGCCTTTGCCAGTTCTCTGGCACGGCTATGGTGGGTGCCGGTCATGTTCCTGGACATGGCGCTGTGGTTTGTCTGGGCGGCGCATCTCAAGGGCGGCTACCAATGGATTCTGCGCGGCACGCTGCTCAGCCTGCTCTTTCTGGTGCTGTCGCGCGTGCTGGCGCTGCTGGTCTATGGCCTTCAGGACAGGCTATTTCGTGTCAGCCCCGAGCTACAGGCCCAATACCCAGACCTGCAACAACGGGCTGACTTCTATTATCCTTTTGTGCGCCGGATCACGACGACATTCCTTATTCTGATCACCCTCATCGCCCTGGCCCAGAGCTGGGGTATTCCCGCGCTCCGCTTCTTCAGTTCATCACCCATCGGCACGCGCCTGCTGGGGGCGGCTCTTTGCCTTATTGTGGGCATGACAGTCGCCGCCGTGGCGTGGGAGATTGTCAACGGCCTGCTGAACAAGCAGATCACACGCTACGCATCCTCATCTCAGGCAGGACGGGCTGCGCGGCTGCGGACTATTCTGCCAATTATCCGCACGTTCCTCCTGACACTGATTATCGTGTTCGTGACAGTGACCACGCTGTCGCAGATCGGGATCAATGTCGCACCGCTGCTGACGGGGGCGGGTATTCTGGGCGTGGGCCTGTCCTTTGGTTCACAAAGTCTGGTCAAGGACGTCATCACCGGCTTTTTCATGCTGGCCGAGGACGCCATACAGGTCGGAGACTGGGTAACGACAGGCGGAATAGCCGGGTGGGTCGAGCAGTTGTCCATCCGCACCCTGCGCGTACGCGCCTTTGATGGCGACCTGCACATCATTCCTTTTTCATCCGTGACGTCGATCGCCAATACGGCGCGTGACTTCAACCAGATCATTGTGCGGCAGACGCTTGATCTGAGCGAGGACTCGGTCAAAGTCGCGCAGATCATGAAGGACACCATTGCGGAAATGCGCAAGGAGGAGGAATTCTCGTCGGTGATCCTGTCCGATTACAACGATCTGGGCGTGGACAAATCCGATCAGGATGGAGCCGTGCTGATTGGCATCATCAAGACCGCACCGATGATGAAGTGGAAGGTGCAGCGTGAGTTCTACCGCCGGATCGCCCTGCGGATGACGCAGGCTAACATCAAATTCTACGTTCCTACCGCCTACACGACCTCGCCGCCGGGTATTCCCATGCATCTGGCGCTGGACGCCATGCCCGACAGGCCCCGTCCACCCGCCGCCTGAGCGGACACCATGCCAGAACCGACAACACCGCCGGGCTAACCCATCGCGCTATGTCTGTTCGGCGCGGCTAGTTTGGGGCAAACTGGCCGCGCCGCCCTTCATGCGGCGCAGATTGCAGGAAATGCCCTCATGTCCACCATCGTCCCGCCCCCTTCCCTGCCGGAAGAGACGCGGCCCACCCTTGAAACCCTTCTGGAAAACCCGCTGGCGCGCGATGGTTTCGTGTTCGTGCGGGCCAACGCCATGCACTCCCTGCTGCCCAATCTGGCACAGTGGGACCGTTTCGCCGCAAGCTGGGACGATCTGGGCGTGGACCTCTACATGGCCGACGGCGGGCGCTACCGACGGCGGCGCTATGCCACATTCTCGCTCAGCGGCGAGATGATCAGCCGCAAGCCGCATCAGCCCCATTACCAGAGCCGCGACTACAATACCCTCAATGGCGGGATCGAGCGCTGGTTCGAGCCATTCCTGCCTGAAAGCGCCGCCAACCCCGCGCTGGAGGCCATTCTAAGGCTGGTCTGCCGTGTCGCCACCGACCTGACCCCGCCCGAGCGCAGGCCTGCCTCATGGCACGCGGAAACACATCAGTTCCGCATTGAGGCGCAGCCAGACATGCCTGGCCGCCCCACGCCGGAAGGACTGCACCGCGACGGCGTCGACTGGGTGTGCGTGATCATGATCCGACGCGAAAACGTAGCGTGCGGGGAAACTTCGATCCACGATCTCAATCGCCGGCTGGTCGGCAGTTTTACCCTGACCGAGCCGCTGGATACTGCATTCGTGAACGATAACCGCGTCTACCACGGCGTGACGCCGGTCGAACGGGACGACCCCACCCGTCCGGGATGGCGTGATGTGCTGGTTGTAACCCTGCGGCACGAATAAAAACCGCCGCAGACTCCACGCGGGTTTTCAGTAACCCGCGTAGGAAATGGCGTGCAGGCCCAGTGCAAGAACGCCCAGCACGAACAGCATGGCCCCCACCATCTGCGCGCCTTCGCGCAGGCCGAGTTGTTCCGACGGCTGGCGCGTGCCTGCCTGCGTGACCGTTTCACTCATGGTCTGCTCCCTTCCGCCTGCCCGTCATGGCCCTGCCGTAGCGCTGTTCCGGTGCGATCCCGCCCCTGTAATGGGGCTTTGCAGCCCGCCTCACTCAGACGCGCGGCTGCATTGCTGTCTTTATCCGGCCCGCGACCGGTTGCCGTCAAGCACTGGACGCGCGGCCCCTGAATACGGCACACAGAACAGCCGGCCCCGAAGCGGTTTGCCGCAGTGTGGAACGGCCTTGCACTTCATGGAGCTGGCATGACCCGTTTTTTCAGTTTTTCCGCAGCAGCACTCTTGAGCATCACGCCGGCTCTGGCCGCGAACGCCACCACCGCACAGCCGGACGCCAAGCCCGCCCCGGTGGCGCGCGCAGCCAAAGCCACCGCGCCGGAGCACAAAAGCGCCTACCCGACCGCTCTTTTCTGCGGCACATGGGCGATGATGGCCGCCGCTGACGCCATTGAGGTCGTGGCAAACAAGGCCGCGGGGCCTGCCGCCCGCCTGCTGCTCACACTCCCTCCGATGTACAGCCGGGTGGTCAAGCAGGAGCATTTCAGCCTCACGCGCCTTGACGGTGCAACCTGGACAGCCTCCAGCCCTCCCCTGACGCTCACCTTCACGCTGCAATCGGAAAATACCGCGCTGCTGGTCATCAACAGCACGGATGGCCACAAAATGGAGTTGCCGCTTTACCGCGACGAGACCCGCACGCAGAACCCCTGAACCTTAATCACAGGACAAACCGCCGCCGCGGCCATGACCCTCATTCTGGTCATGGCCGATCGGGGCTGTTCAGAGCTCAGGCCTGCGGAGTCCAATCCCGCAGAAAGGCTTCCAGCGCGGCATCAGCCTTGCCAATCTTGACCTGAAGCGTGACGTACAGATTACCGGCCTCGCGCTTGCCATGCGCCTGCACACCTTTGCCACGCAGGCGCAGCACCGTACCGCTGTCGGAACCGGCGGGCACGTTCATCCTGACCGTGCCAGTAGGCGTAGGCACCATGATGGGGCCGCCCAGAACGGCGGTTTTGAGATCAACCGGCAGGGTTTCGCGCAGGTCCACACCGTCGCGCGTGTAGGTGGGGTCTGGCAGCACGGTCACGGTAATCAGTGCATCGCCATCCGGGCCACCCTGTATACCGGGATTGCCCTTACCGCGCAGGCGCAGCACCTGACCATCCTCTATCCCCGGCGGAATTTTCACATCCAGCGTGCTGCCATCGGGCAGGGAAACGCGTGATGTGGTGCCGTTGACCGCATCCTGAAAACTGACCTTGAGCGCGTAGGACGAATCCGCTCCCTGCCGGGGGCCGCTCCGTCGGCCGCGCGTGCCGCCAAACCCGCCAAACATGCTGCCAAACAGGTCGTTGAGGTTTTCCTCATTGAACCCACCGCCCGCGCCGCCGCCATGAAAGCCACCGCCGCCAAACCCGTGGGGGGCGCGTTCCTGCCCGGAGGCGTCGATTTCGCCCCGGTCGAACCGCGCGCGCTTTTCCGTATCGGACAGCAGGTCATTCGCCTGATTGACCGCCTTGAACTGCTCTTCCGCCTTTTTGTCATCCGGGTTGAGGTCCGGGTGATATTTCTTGGCCAGCTTGCGGTATGCCTTGCGGATGTCATCCTGGCTGGCTGTCCTTGCAACACCAAGAACCTCGTAGGGATCACGTCCGCTCATGCAACCGGTTTCTCCGTTTTTTGCCCGCTGGCGAAACCCGCGCCGGGCATTGTCTTTGCCTTTTTATCCATTACCTTAGATAATGGGAACGCTGTCTCCGCCGGTCAATGGAGAGCCGCACCGAAATGGGCGACCGCACAGGCCCTCCCTGCCATTGACAGCCCCCTGTACAGGAAGGGGCATAAAGTTGGATCGGAACATCTGGGCGCGCCAGCCTTTATCCTTTATAGGTTCATAGGCAGAAGAGGAGATGCGCAGCGCGCGAAGGGCTTGCGTATCCCGGATTGAATGGAGAACCGGCCATGGCTGACAGACCTCGCTTCCTTGACGACCTTGCCGGTGTGGCAGGTGGTGCCGTTTCCGCCCTGACGGGCGCGCGCGAGGAAATTAACGCCATTGTCCGCAACCGCGTGGATGAAGTGCTCAACACCCTGCAGGTCGTCCGCCGGGAAGAATTCGAAGTCATGCGTGAGCTGGCCGCCCAGGCCCGCATCGGGCAGGAAGAGGCGGAACGCCGTCTCCACGCCCTTGAAGAGCGCGTCCTCAAGCTCGAACACGCATCGGCGCACAAGGGCTGAACGGGGCCTCTCAAGCCCTTTTGCCAGTGTGTCAATCCGTTCATATCTCATGCAGGCACGGAGAACCGCCACCATGCCAGCCCTGACGAGCGATTCCACGCCAGTATCCGCCAACCCGCTTGACCTGATGGAACAGGTTATCGGGGGGCTGGGCTGGACCTTCGACCGCTGCACACCCACCGAAATGGCCGCCGAAGCCCCGGCCCGCTGGTGCGACTACGGCCTGTTCTTTTCATGGTCGGCTGAACTGGGCACGATCCTGTTCACCTGCGCCTTCGACCTGCGCGTCGGAACAGCCCGCCGCGCGGCCCTGTATGAGCTGATCGGCCTTGCCAACGAGCAGATGTGGATCGGCCATTTCAGCGTGGATACGGAGGACGGCGTGCTGCTGTTCCGCCATGCGCTGCTGCTGCGCAACACGCAGGCCGTGGCCGATATCTTTGAAGACATGATCGACATCGCCCTGAACGAGTGCGAGCGCTTTTACCCTGCGTTCCGCTTTTTCCTGACGGAAAAACTCTCCGTTTCCGAGGCGCTGGGTATGGCCATGCTGGACTGTCAGGGCGAAGCCTGAGAGCAGGCGCGCCGTACATAAACAGGATTTTCTGATGAGCACATCCACTCGACTGCCTTCCATTCTTCTGGTCGGGTGCGGCAAGATGGGCGGGGCTATGCTTGATGGCTGGCTGGCCTGCGGGCTCCCGCCCTCCGCCGTGATCGACCGCCACCGCGACACCCTGCCCGCGCCGCATGTTCTTGTGCCCTCACTCGGTGACCTGCCAGCCAGCTTCCAGCCCGATGTCATCGTTCTGGCGGTCAAGCCCCAGAAAGCCGATGCCGTTCTGGAAACTCTGGCCCGGCGCTTTGCCCGCGCCACGCTGCTGTCCGTCATGGCCGGGCGTAGCATCGCCAGCCTGAGCCGTGTTTACAGCCAGGCCGCGACAGACACTGCCCCGGTTTTCATCCGCGCCATGCCCAACACCCCCAGCACGCTGGGCGCGGGCATGACGGGCCTGTACGCCTCACCTGATGCCACCCCGGAACAAAAGCAGCACTGCGACAGCCTGATGCGCGCCGTAGGGCAAACCGTATGGGTGGACACAGAACAACAGATCGACGCCGTAACGGGCATTTCCGGCAGCGGCCCCGCCTATGTCTTCCTGCTGGCTGAACTGCTTGAAAAAGCAGGGGTGGAACAGGGGCTGCCGCAGGCCACCGCCCGCACACTGGCCCGCGCCACCCTGTACGGAGCCGGACAGATGCTGCACAGCCTGCCAACCGACGCCGCCGAGTTGCGCCGTAATGTCACCAGCCCCGGTGGCACCACGGCGGAAGCGCTGGGCGTGCTGATGGCCTCCGATGCCTGGCCCGCCAGCACATCGCAGGCCGTGGCGGCAGCCGTACGCCGCGCCGGCGAACTGGCGGGTTGACCGCCCCACCCGTGATCGCTGTCCCTTGCCGGACATCTCCACCCAGAAAGCCCCGCCATGACAACCGACCCCTTCGACGCCGCTCTTGTAACCTCCGCCCTGTCTCTGGCGGCTGAAAAAGGCTGGGGGCATTTTAGCGTTCAGGATGCCGCCCGCGCCGCAGACCTGTCCGAAACCGAGGCGCGCAGACGCTTTTCCTGCAAGACCGGCATTGCTCTGGCACTCGGCCGAATGGCGGATAACGCCGCTCTTGCAGACGATGCCGGGTATGGCTCCGCGCGTGAGCGGCTGTTCGATCTGCTGATGCGCAGGCTCGACATGTTCCAGGCGCACCGGGCGGGTGTGCGCGCCCTGCTCAAAGCCATGCCTTTTGACCCTCCGATGGTTCTGGCCATCGGTGCCGCCACGCTGCAAAGTATGCGCCGGATCGCGGAAGCGGCAGGAATCAGCACCTCAGGGCTAACAGGCATAGCCAGAGCCTCGGCCCTGACCGCCATCTGGACCGCGACCTTTCGTACATGGGAAAAAGACGACAGCCTCGATATGGGCAGCACCATGGCCGCACTGGATCAGGCGCTGGACAAGGCGGGCCGCTGGGGGTTGTTTACCAGCAGCACCACCGGCCAGGATGAGGAGACGGGCCTGCCCGACCTGCCTGATAACAGCTTGGCAGATCAGGGCTGATCCAGCGAAACCACACGCCAGGGTATCGAAATCTGGCCCTGTCGGTCTTTACGAAAGCCGTCAGTTCAGCCTAAAAGGAAGCGGCCGGGCGGGCAGATTATCCTGATCCGCCATATTGGGGCGTAGCCAAGCGGTAAGGCAGCGGATTTTGATTCCGCCATGCGGAGGTTCGAATCCTCCCGCCCCAGCCATTTTCTCATTTTCCAGAAATCCTGACTGTGGCGGCCCGTCATAGGTCGCTTCCGGCTGCGCCGTAAACCAACCTTTACGCACAGATGTCTCTTATCTCTGGCCCGTGACTTTTCTTTTGGTCGCGATGAGTGCCAAAGTGCCTTCCTTCGCACAAACCGATGCCGCGCATGGCAGCCCCCCCAGCACCACCTGCGCCGGTTGTCCGCTCGATCTCCCTCTCTTATTACGGCCCCCTATGTCCGAACCGCCCTCCCCTTCCCTTTTCAGTCAACCGGGCCTGCCTGCCGTTCTGGGCGGGCGCGCACTTTCCGCCTTTGCGGCGCAGGTACTGGCCGTGGCTGTAGGCTGGCAGATTTACGCGCTCACCCACAGCACCGCGGCACTCGGCTTTGTCGGGCTGGCGCAGTTTCTGCCCATGTTCGCGCTGATTCTGCCAGCCGGCCACACCGCCGACCAGCATAACCGTCAGAAAATCGTCCTGCTCTGTCAGGTGCTGGAAATGCTGGCGACCGCCGCCACGGCCTACGCGGCTTTCACCCACAGCCTGACACCGGGCATATTGTACGCACTTGTGGCTCTTTTTGGGGCCTGCAAGGCTTTTGAAATGCCTGCCCAGCAGACATTCCTGCCCTCTCTGGTGTCACCCGCCGTGTTTCCCCGCGCAACGGCCCTTTCGGCTTCTCTGTTTCAGGTGGCCAGCATTGCCGGGCCATCGCTGGGGGGACTCCTGTACGGCGCTGGTGCCGCCCTGTGTTACAGCCTGTGCGCAATCGGTTTTGGCATGGCGGCATTAGCCACCGCCTCGTTATCCATCAAAAAGCCCGCCAAGGCCCGCCAGCCCGCAACGCTGGCGAGCGTTTTTGGCGGCATTGCCTTCCTGCGGCGCAAACCCGCCATGCTCGGCGCGATTTCTCTGGACCTGTTCGCGGTGCTGCTGGGCGGCGCCACTGCCATGCTTCCGGTCTTTGCAACCGATATCCTTCACGCAGGGCCGATCGCCCTCGGCCTCTTGCGGGCCGCACCAGCCGTAGGGGCGCTGATGGTGGCCGCCGTTCTGGCCCGTCGCCCGCTGGGCCGCCACGCGGGGCTGTGGATGTTCGGGGCCGTCGGGATTTTCGGCCTTGCGACCATTTTTTTCGGCCTGTCACGCTCAGCATGGCTGTCGGTTATCATGCTGGCAATACTGGGGGGCGCTGACGTTGTAAGCGTGATGGTGCGCGGCGCCTTGGTGCAGCTTGGCACCCCCGATGAAATGCGTGGCCGGGTTTCCGCTGTGAACATGCTGTTCATCGGTTCATCCAACCAGCTTGGTGAGTTCGAAAGCGGGATGCTGGCGTCCCTCACCGGCCCTGTAGGCGCTGTCGTGCTGGGTGGGATCGGCACCTTGCTGGTCGCGGCAAGCTGGATGTTCCTGTTCCCGGAATTGCGCAAACTCGATCGGCTGGAAGATATTACCCCCGATAGCTGAACCGCCTGACACGGCGGCACGTATCGTCACTCTGATGTCAGGACACGAAAAAACCGCGCTGATTGAGAAACCAGCGCGGTTTTTTATATGCTCTGCCTGAACAGCTAGAATGACGGGGGTGTCAGACTGCCTTTTTCAGGTTCGGGCTGGCCTTGAAACGCACCGTCTTGCCTGCCTTGACCTTGACCGGTTCACCCGTACGAGGATTCAACGCCTTACGGGCCTTCGTCTTGCGAACTGTGAACGTGCCAAAGGAAGGCAGGGTAAAACCACCTTCACGCTTAAGTTCCTGCACGATCGCGTCAATCAGATCATTGGCGGCCTGATTAGCGGCAACGCCGGTGCAGTTGATCGAATCCTGGATCACCGCCGCAATAAAGGCTTTGCTCATCGAGTTTCTGGCTCCCTATTTTTCAGACAGAATTTTAGAGAAAATAATTACCTGGCCATGACGCCGATACTTTATGGGCTTGTAGTCATGTTTGGATTAAAAACCAACCCAAAAATGCGCCCGGTTTCGATTCTTTCCGACAGGAACAGCAGAAAGGGCGGTGTCATTCCTCAGTATTCATACGCGCCCACGACATAATGGTTGTGAAAATCGCCGTTTTCTGAACTCCGTCTCAGCCTTGAGCAGCGTAGGCAGACGAGATGTGCGTCCGTAAAAAATAAATTAATTACTCGTTCTGTTCTCCTTAATTATTGCAAAAACCGCGTCTCTATTGCCTGTTTTTTCTTCGTAATAATCTCCTCCAGCAGACAAGATCCCCTTCTTGAAACAGACCGAAGCCACATTTATGGGTGGAAGATTTGTATTTTATTAATGCCACTATTTTTTGTTGACTAATAAAATAAATCACTACAAAGATTCGTTCGACTGGCACGCAGAAAGCGTGCCACAACCATCGAGCGCGTTAACACCACGCCGTCAGGAAAGTTCCCATGACCACAACACGAATGTCATGCACGCCACGATGTGCCGCCGCACAGACCCATCAGGCTTTCCCTTTCCCCGGCTGAACGCTGCATCTGGCCGGGAGCTGATTTTTCCCGTCCCAGGACAGAAGACCATGCGTGACTCAATCATTCTTGAAATAAACGGCATTTTTGTCGGCACCGTCATTTCTTCAGGCACACCACGCCAGAAGCGCTTTTACGCCGTGCATGAAAGCGTTCATGCCCTGCACAACCATGTTTTTTCAGAACAGGATGATATCCGCCGTCTCATTATCAGGCATTTTCATCATCCTGCATCTCTGGGCCCGCAATCTGCCCAACCCGTTCACGGATAAAAATCGGCCGCGCGTTCCGATTCTGATCGATCGGGCTGAGAATCAACCGCCAGCACTCTGCGCCCGGATACCGGACGGCTGACGGCTGACGGCTCAGGACGCAATCGCACACCATGTCCGTTTGCGATAAACGCGGTTCTATCCATGAACGCGGAACACCCCCAACAAACGGGCGGGTGTCACAGCTTGAAAAGCGTAGGAATCAAGAGGACAGTTCGCAAAGAGCGCCTGTCATTTCAAACTGAATTTTTTTGTAGAGAAGATTCGCAATGCACAAGGATGGAAAAACTTTTTCTTCATCCTGAACCGCCCCAGACTTCACAAGTAAATCTGGAGCGGGCGATGGGATTCGAACCCACGACCCCAACCTTGGCAAGGTTGTGCTCTACCCCTGAGCTACGCCCGCATTGGATGGCTGCCTTTTACGGCTGATGGCAGATGTGCGCAAGAGGGAAAATTGAAAAATCTTTCTTTTTTATCGTCTTCCCCTTTCTTCCCGCCCCTGAGGGTTCCCATCAGCAGGTTGGCGTGGTGTTTCTTCCCCTGCTAAACAGGAGCAGCCATTCCGGCAGCAGGAAGGGTAAGATCGTGGCTTCATCCGCATTCCGTTCGCTCTATCATCAGGGATTCGCCCGGATCGCAGCCTGCACCGTGCCTGTCAGCCTGGCCGATCCCGCCACCAATGCCGAGCGGATTCTTGCCGTGGCAAAGGACTGCGCGCGCGAAGGGGCCAGCCTGTGCGTTTTTCCCGAACTGGGGCTGACGGGCTATTCGATAGAAGACCTGATCCAGCAGGAAGCCCTGCTGAACGCCGTGGAAACCACGCTGGAAGAACTGGCAGCCAACACGCGCGACCTGCTGCCGGTTGTGGTGGTCGGCGCGCCCCTGCGCCTGCGCCATACGCTTTACAACTGCGGTGTCGTCATCCACCGCGGGCGTATTCTGGGGGCGGTGCCCAAGAGCTTCCTGCCCAATTACCGCGAGTTTTACGAAAGCCGACATTTCACACCGGGGGCGGGCGTCTCTCAGGAAACCCTGCCCCTGCCCGGTGGGCCCATCCCCTTTGGGGTCGATCTGCTGTTCGAAGCCGCCGACCTGCCGGGGTTCTGCCTCGGGCTGGAACTGTGCGAAGACCTCTGGGTGCCCGCCCCCCCTTCCACCGCGCAGGCTCTGGCGGGGGCTACGATCATCGCCAACCTCTCGGCCAGCGACATTACCGTGGGCAAGGCCGAAACCCGCGCCATGCTGTGCCGCTCACAATCGGCGCGCTGTATCGCGGCCTATCTGTACGCGGCGGCCGGAGAAGGCGAATCCACCACCGATCTGGCATGGGATGGCCAGACCGCCATTTTTGAAAACGGCGCGCTGCTGGCCCAGAGTGAGCGCTTTCCCTCCGGCGCACGCATGGTGCTGGCGGATACGGACCTCACGCTGCTACGGCAGGAACGCCAGCGCATGACCTCGTTCAGCGCCTGCGCGCGTATGCAGGAGTCCGAAAAGCCCTGGCGGCGCATCCGCTTCACGCTTGCCCCGCCGATGGACAATCTGGGCCTGCGGCGGCCACTGGCACGCTTTCCCTTTGTGCCGTCTGACCCCGCGCGGCTGGAGCAGGACTGCTCGGAAGCCTTTTCCATTCAGGTTTCGGCCCTTGTGCAACGGCTGAAGACCAGCGGCGCGCGCAGCATGGTCATTGGCATATCGGGCGGGCTGGACTCGACGCACGCCCTGCTGGTGGCCGTACGCGCGGCCGATGCCCTCGGCTGGCCGCGTGAGACCGTGCGCGGCTACACCATGCCCGGTTTTGGCACGACCGACAAAACGCTGGACAGCGCCCTGGCGCTGATGCGTGAACTGGGTATCCATGCCCAGACGCTGGATATCCGCCCGGCGGCCACGCTCATGCTGGGCGAAATCGGCCACCCCTTCGCGCAGGGCGAGCCTGTACATGACATCACCTTCGAAAACGTGCAGGCGGGCTTGCGGACGGATTTCCTGTTCCGCCTCGCCAACCAGCACGGGGGGCTGGTGATCGGCACGGGCGACCTGTCGGAACTGGCGCTGGGCTGGTGCACCTACGGCGTGGGCGACCAGATGGCGCATTACGGTGTCAATGCCGGGCTGCCCAAAACGCTCATCCAGCATCTGATCCGCTGGTGCATTGCCTCAGGACAGTTCGCGCCCTCTGTCCGCACCGTGCTCGAAACGGTGCTGAACACGGAAATCTCGCCCGAACTGGTTCCCGCGACCGAAGGGGAAAGCCAGAAGACCGAAGAAATCATCGGCCCTTATGCGCTGCATGACTTTACGCTCTATCATGTTCTGCGGCACGGCTTTACCCCTACGCGCATCGCCTTTCTGGCCGAGCACGCATGGGCCAACGCACAAACCGGCGAATGGCCCCCCGGTTTTGACCCCAATGCCCGCACGGCCTACGCGCTGCCTGTCATCCGCCACTGGCTGGGCGTTTTCCTGCGGCGTTTTTTCGCCACCAGCCAGTTCAAACGCTCGGCCATGCCCAATGGCCCAAAAGTGATGGCGGGCGGTGGCCTCTCCCCACGGGGAGACTGGCGCGCCCCCTCGGATGGCAATGCACGGCTCTGGCTGGAAGACCTTGAACAGGGCGTGCCCGAAGCCTGACCCACCGGCCCTGCGGCATGTGCGGCACAGCCCGAAGCAACCAGCCCCGCAAGGCCGATAGCGCTGCCCGGCCTCTTGGGCTATAAGCGGCTCATCATGACCACATCACGCCAAGCCACGCTCCATCGCGTCACAAGCGAAACCGATATTGCCATTACCCTGAACCTCGATGGTTCGGGAACGGCCCGGATTGAAACCGGCATCGGCTTTTTCGACCACATGCTGACGGCCCTGGCCAAACATGCGCTGTTTGATCTGGATGTGCGTGCGCAGGGCGACCTGCATATCGACGGCCACCACACAGTGGAAGATACCGGCATTGCACTGGGGCAGGCCCTGCGGCAGGCGCTGGGCGAAAAACGCGGCGTGCGCCGGTTTGGCCACGCGGTGGTGCCGCTGGATGAAGCCCTGTGCGAAGCCGTGGTGGATCTGTCCGGCAGGCCTTTCCTGACATTTGACGCGCGCTTCGACCGCAACCGCCTTGGCACGCTGGACACGGAACTGGTGGAGGAGTTTTTCCGCGCCTTCGCCATGTCCGCCATGCTGACCCTGCATCTGAACCAGAAAGCAGGCCGCAACTGCCACCATATTGCCGAGGCCGCATTCAAGGCGCTCGCCCGCGCCCTGCGCATGGCCTGCGAGCCCGACCCACGCGCCCTGGGCGCGATCCCTTCCACCAAAGGGGTTCTGTAACCCGGTGCGGCAGAGCACCACCCTGACCCGGCCCATCCCGGCCAGGGAGGACCAGACCAGCAGGAGGGTTCCATGACCCAGCCGCTTTCCATTGCTGTTATCGACTATGAAGGGGGTAACCTTGCCTCCGCCGCGCGGGCAGCCGTTCGCGCCTCGGAACTCGCGGGGCTGGCGGCAGCCGTGGTCGTAACCAACGTGCCCTCCGAAGTCCGCCGGGCTGACCGTATCATCCTACCCGGACAGGGCGCTTTCGCTGCCTGCGCGCAGGGGCTGGATGCCACCCCCGGCCTGAAGGACGCCATTGCCGGCGCTGTTGAGGCGGGCACGCCGTTCCTGGGTATCTGTGTGGGGATGCAGCTCATGGCTGAGCGGGGGCTGGAACATGGCGTGACCGAAGGGTTCGGCTGGATCCGTGGGGAAATCGCCCCCATGGACGTGCCCGACCTGCGCCTGCCGCAGATGGGGTGGAATGAGCTGGCGCTCACCCAGCCCGAACACCCGCTGGTGCGCGGCCTTGGCCCCGCGCCGCACGGCTATTTTGTTCATTCCTATGCCCTGCGGAACACGGATAGTGATACCCTGCTGGCCACAACGGAATATGGCGGCGCGGTACCGGCCATTGTCTGCCGGGGCAATGCGGCGGGCACGCAGTTCCATGTAGAAAAAAGCCAGACCGTCGGCCTGAAAATCCTGGCCAACTTTCTGGCCTGGGAACCAGAAGAGCGCCTCTGATGGCTGAAAAACTTCGCGTTCAGCGTATTCTGAACCTGGATGAGGACGACCTGCAGGCCCTGTGCGAAGTCGTGGATGCCGCCATTCTGGATGGTGACGGCTTCGACTGGCTGCAACCGCAGGGCCGTCAGGTGCTGGAACGCTATTTCCGCGGCCTGCTCATGGTGCCTGAACGTATGCTGTTCGCTGTCCGTCAGGATGGTGTCATCATGGGGGGAGCGCAGCTTGTCCGCTCTCCGCGCAACAATGAAATGCAGGCCATGTGCGTAACACTCGCGCATCTGTTCGTGGCCCCCTATGCCCACCGCGCCCTGCTGGGCGCCACCCTGTTGCAGGAAGTGGAAAGTGCTGCGCGCAACATGGGCTTTCGCGTCATGAACGCCGATGTGCCCGAAACCCGCACCAGCGCCATCGCCCTGTTGCAGCAGGCGGGCTTCATACTCTGGGGCAGCCACCCGTTTTACGCCCGCGTGGGAGACGACATCCTGCGGGGCCTGTTTTTCACCAAGCCGCTGGACGACACGCCGCCTTTCCGGGTGGACCAGCTTTCTTCCTCCGCCTCCAGCTCCATGCAGGACTGAACCATGCTCCCCCCTGCCTCCTCCCCCCGTCCTCTCACGCTTTACCCGGCCATCGACCTCAAGGACGGCGCGTGTGTCCGCCTGCGCCGGGGCGAAATGGACGATGCCACGGTCTATTCCGACAACCCCGGCGCACAGGCCCGCGCCTGGCATGATGCGGGCTTTACCCGCCTGCACGTGGTGGACCTGAACGGCGCGTTCGCCGGGGCCTCGGTCAATGCCGAAGCGGTGCGTGCAATCATTGCCGCCACGGATGTGCCGGTGCAGCTCGGCGGCGGCCTGCGCGACATGGCGGCTATTGCCCGCTGGCTGGAAGCCGGGGTTTCAAGGGTTATTCTGGGGTCTGTTGCCGTCAAGAACCCTGCCCTTGTGCGCGAAGCCTGCCGGACATTCCCCGGTCAGGTGGTGGCCGGCATTGACGCACGCGCGGGGCTGGTTGCGACCGAGGGCTGGGCCGAAGTCTCGGACATGCAGGCCACCGACCTTGCCCTGCGGATGCAGGATGCGGGGGTTGCGGCCATCATCTTTACCGAAATCAGCCGCGACGGGATGCTTGAAGGGCTGGATATCGAGCAGACGGCCGATCTGGCGCGGGCTGTCAGCGTGCCTGTCATCGCCAGTGGCGGCGTGGGCGCGCTGGAGCATCTAGTCGCCCTGCGCGATGCCGCGCGGGACGCGCCGGGCATTGAAGGCGTGATTATCGGCCGCGCCCTGTACGACGGGCGGGTAGACCCCGCCGAAGCTCTGCGGGTGCTTGGCGCATGTTGAAGCTGCGCGTTATCCCCTGTCTGGACGTCAAGGACGGGCGTGTGGTCAAGGGGGTCAATTTCGTCTCGCTGCGCGATGCGGGCGACCCGGTGGAACAGGCCGCCGTATACGACGCGGCTGGCGCGGATGAGCTGACTTTTCTCGACATTACCGCCAGCCATGAAAACCGCGATACCATTCTGGACGTGGTCAGCCGCACCGCCTCGCGTATTTTCCTGCCCCTGACCGTAGGGGGCGGGGTGCGCACCACGGATGACATGCGCCGCCTGTTGCTGGCTGGGGCCGACAAATGCGCCATGAACTCGGCCGCCGTCAGCCGCCCGGAGCTTATCAACGAAGCGGCGCGCAAATTCGGCAGCCAGTGCGTGGTCGTGGCCGTGGATGCCCGCCAGACCGCCCCCGACAGATGGGAGGTATTCACCCATGGCGGACGCACCGCGACCGGACGCGACGCCATTGCCTGGTGTCAGGAAGTGGCCGAGCGGGGTGCGGGGGAAATCCTGCTGACCTCCATGGACCGTGATGGCACACGCTCGGGCTTTGACCTTGCCCTGCTGCGCGCCGCCACCCGCGCCGTGCGGCTCCCTATTGTCGCCTCGGGCGGGGTGGGCGCGCTCGAACATTTTGTTGAAGGCGCCGCCGCAGGCGCTACCGGACTGCTGGCCGCCAGCGTATTCCATTTCGGGCAGTTCACCATTGCCGAAGTCAAGGCGGCACTGGCGCGGGCCGGGCTGCCCGTGCGCCCTTCTCCTGCTCCCTTTCAGGACTTTTCGTGACATGATCAAGAAAACCGACACTTCTGCGGCAAGCCCGGCCGGCAATCAGGGCAAGCGTGGCAAAGCCACCAAACCCACGAAGCCCGCCAAACGCAAGAGCAGCGCCGTTGCAACCGACCTGACCCGCGAGGCGGACAGCGCCGTGCTGGAGCGGCTGTACTCGGTTGTACAAAGCCGCAAGGGCGGTGACCCCTCGCTCAGCCACTCGGCGCGCCTGCTCTCGCGCGGAACCTACAAAATCGCGCAGAAATTCGGTGAAGAAGCGGTTGAATGCCTGATCGAAGCCGTGGCAGGCCGTAACGACCACCTTGTTGGCGAAAGCGCCGATGTCCTTTACCATCTGATCGTCCTGTGGGTGGATGCGGGCATTACGCCTGAAGAGGTGTGGGCCGAACTGCGCCGGCGCGAAGGCACGAGCGGCATTGCCGAGAAAGCCTCACGGCCACGCCCGCCCCAGTCAGAAAAGGAAAACGCATGAGCACGCCTGTAACCGGCAAAGGCCCTTACGATCCTCAGAATATCTTCGCGCGTATCCTGCGGGGCGAAATTCCGTGCAAGACCGTTTTTGAAAACGAATGGGTGCTGGCGTTTTACGACATCGCCCCCAAGGCCCCGGTGCATGTGCTGATCATTCCGCGCAACCCGTATGTTTCATTCATGGATTTCAGCACGGCCCCCGCGGAAGAAATCGCAGGGGTGATGCAGGCCGCTGGCGAGATTGCCCGCACGCTGGGGCTGGAAGAAAACGGCTACCGCCTGATTACCAATGCCGGGACCGACAGCGGTCAGGAAGTGCCCCATTTCCATCTGCACCTGCTGGGGGGCAAAGCCCTGCCTGCGTTCCCGCTCTAAACCCTGCTGGCCACTCGGCACGGGCGGCGCGTAACAGACTCCGGCACCGCCTGACTGTTACTGAAACGACCCCGCCCAGACGCTGAACAGGAATCCATGCCATGACCTCGCCTATGGATGTTCTTCTCTCCCGCGCTTCCACCGACCGGCTGAAAGACCCGGCTCCCGCTGGCGCGCAGCTTGAGCAGATTCTGGCCACAGCCCTGCGCGCCCCGGACCATGGGCGGCTCCAGCCCTGGCGCTATGTGATCGTACAGGGGGCGGCCCGCGCCATTCTGGCGGAAAAGGTCGTGGCCAGCACCCTGCGGGTGGCCCCCCAAACCCCGCAGTTCAATCTCGACAAACGCCGCCAGCGTATGGCCACCATGCCCATGACCATCGTACTGGGTATGCACCTGCGACCGGAGCATAAAATCCCGCTCTGGGAGCAGGAAATGAGCGTGGGGGCGGGAGCCATGAATATCCTCAACGCCCTGTATGCCGAAGGCTTTGGCGGCATCTGGGTTTCCGGCCCCATAACGGAGGACCCGGTTCTGGCAGCGGAATTCGGGTTTGAAGCCCCCCACAGGCTGGCGGGTTTCCTTTTTGTCGGCACGCCGGATGCGCCGCTGCCCGCCCCATCGCGCCCGGACTCTGCCGGGTTCATGGCGATGTGGGATGGCACGCCCGCCGTGTTCGCGCAGGACAGGAACAACGCACAATGACAGACAGTCAGAAAAATGCCCCGGCTTCCAGCACAGCCGACGTTGTCGTGGTCGGCGGCGGCCCTGTCGGGCTGGCCACAGCCCTGATGATGGCCAAGGCCGGGCTCCGCACCACCGTTCTGGAACGCGGCCCCAAAAACCTGTGGGAAGAGCCGGGTTTTGACGGGCGTGAAATCGCCCTTACGCATGAATCCGTCCGCCTGCTCAAGCAGGCCGGTGCCTGGGACTTCATTCCCTCGGCCGTTGTCTGCCCGCTCAAGGAAGCCAGGGTGGAAACCGGGAGCTTCCGCCACCCTCTGCGGTTTGACACGCAGGGCGAAGGCGTCGAGGCACTGGGCTGGCTGGTTTCCAACAGCCTGATCCGCCGGGCCCTGTTTGCCGCAGCCAGCCGCCAGCCGGGGCTGACGCTGCTGGCGAATACCGAAGTGGATACGATCCGGCAGGGGCAGGACTACGCGGCGATCCATTTTGGCAACAGCCGGATTAACGCCCGCCTTGTCGTTGGTGCCGATGGCCGGTTCTCTCCCACCCGCAGGCGGGCGGGGATTGGAGCCGTTATCCACGATTTCGGGCGCTCCATGCTTGTCTGCCGCATGGCACACGATTCCGCGCACCACAATGTTGCCCTGCAATGGTTCGACGAAGGCCAGACCATCGCGCTGCTGCCAGTCAACGGGCGGGCCTCATCTCTGGTGCTGACACTGGAGCCCGCCGAAATCCAGCGGATGCAAACCCTCCCGCGTGAGGCTTTCAACGCCGAAGTGACCGAGCGTGTCGGCCGACGGCTGGGGGCCATGCGGCTTGTCAGCACACGGCATGTCTATCCGCTGAAAGGCGTCTATGCCCACCGGTTCACGGCCCGCAGGCTGGCTCTTGTGGGCGATGCCGCGGTGGGGATGCACCCTATTACCGCCCACGGCTTCAACCTGGGTCTGAAAGGGCAGAAGACGCTCGTGGACGCCGTAGCCGCGGCAGTTGCCCGCACGGGCGATGCGGGCAGCGCGCAGGGGCTGCGCCAGTTCGAGCGCCAGCATCGCATGGCCACGGCTCCCCTGTTTGCTGGCACAAACGGGATCGCCTCGCTCTACACGCACGATGGGCCCCCCTTCCGCCAGATCCGCGAGGCTGGTCTGCGACTGGCCGAGCGTTTCACGCCCTTTAAAAAGGCTGTCACGGCCCTGCTGATGGACCGCGAACCCTCAACGCCCTGACTCCTCCCCGGCCTCCTGCGGGCCGGGAGCAACCGCGTGCTGGCTGTCACGTTTGATCCATGCCGCGATCACCGCCAGCACGTAGGCCTGCTGCGCCGCGTCCAGTCCGATACCTTTGGGCAGGCCATGCCATTTTTGCAGGCAGCTCCGGCAGCATGTTGCCGTCGCGTGTTGCGCGACAAAAACCGGATGCCCCTTCCACGGTGTCTGCCGCCCGTCCCGCGCGGGGTAGGCTGGAGCAAGGCGTTTTGCAATAAAATCCTGCCCGTGCAGTAGTACCGCGCTTTCTCCTTTTTCATCCAGATAGGCGCGTTCTTGCGGGCCCAGATGAAACCGGCTGCGAAAAGCGGAGCGAGCCAGCCTGTCCCATAAATCAGCCGGTATGGCCGGTGATACAGTCCGGGCTACGGGCGGAGTGGCAGGAGGAACCGACGCGAACAGATCCCCCTGCCGCGCGGGTACGGGTTTGCGTGTCATGCCTGCCCATATGGGAGGTGCCGGGGGGTGTTTCCAGCCACGGAACCAGCCTGCACCAGTGCCTAGGGCGTGATCCCTTGGTTGTTGGCACGGTAGGCCGCGTGCATAGCCGCCAGCAGAACGCTGTCCGGCGTGCCGAGCGGCATCTGGTACAGCCTGCCTTCCACCCGTTGCGACAGCAGACCCCAGGCCTGCGCGCCGTCACGTGAAAAAATAACTTCAAGCTGGTTATCGGCGCAATCATGCGGCTTGCACAGATGCCCGACCAGATAGGCCTTGCCATTGAACATGATATTGCCCATGGGCGTGGAAACCGCCGCCGCCTTGCTGACCCATTCGGGCAGTTCGGTCATGGTGTGATACGCTTTGGAAAAATTCGGCCTCTGGGCCATATCCGCCGTATAGGGCAGATCCTCGGCCCATGCGGGTGCCGCGCTGCACAGGGCCGCCAGCATAATCATTGCCTGACGCATGTCTGTTTTTACTCCCCAGATTCTGGACGGAGTGTCCGCCAGACACGCCTGAAGGTAAAGAGGGCAGACCGTGGGTAAGCGCCTGCCCGCCGCATCCCGCTTCTACGGGTTCAGGCCTCGACGTTCTGCAACACCGTAAAACCTTCAAACACCGGCCCGCCGATGGTCAGCTTCACCCCGTCCCCGGCGGGGGCATGTGCCTGACGGAACTGCTCCGACTTTGTCCAGTTGATAAACGCTTCTTCCGACGCCCAGATCGTATGCGAGGCATACAGCACATGGTCTTCGCGCTCCGGCCCCTTGAGGAACTGGAAGGAAACAAAGCCCGGCACCGTGCGCAGCAGAACTTCGCGGTCAAGCCACCGGGCCTTGAAGGCCTCCTGTTTGTCGGGCGCAACCCTGAAGCGGTTCATGGCGATGTACATCATCTGGTCATTCTCCCATACGGTTCGGAACCAATCATGGCCCACACGCACGCGCTGCACCACATACAAACGGCTGGTGGAAGGATGCACAGACAGATGCTCCTTCACCAACCCGAACACGCCGCAGGACAACGGGCAATGCGCGAACCGCATTACCCGCCGGAATGACAAACCTGGAAAAAAGACTACGGCCCCCGTCTATACGGGGCAAACCGCCTACCGTCAGGGTGATAGTGCCGTCACTCTCCCCTGCCCTGTCCATTGTTTCACATGGTCAGGCAGGACAAGCACCGCAAAGCCAACAGACTGTATGAACAGCCGGTGCCATGGCAGCGCCTCCGTTTGTCTGCCCCGTTCGTCTCCGACTGAAATTGGCCTTCGCACGCCACGTCATGCAGTCTGCGACATTGGCGCAGTTGCGCTGAACCGGTGGCGAAGGCAGACCGCTGCCCGCCCGACACCACCAGTTCCACAGCGCTTACTGTGGCATGTCAGGGTATTTGACCTTCACGTGTTGGGAAATCCCTGCATCCCAGACACCGCCACGCGTCGTGTCCGGTGTATCGGGGTGCATGACCTTGGCCTCCCGGGAAATTCCGGCGTCCCATACCCCACCTTTTGTCGTATCAGGTGTGGCTGGATGCGCGACTTTGACATGCTGGGAAATCCCCGCATCCCATGTATCGGCATGAGCAACTGCATGAGTCGCTGCAAGGCCGACCACCAGCGCACAAGCATAGTATGTCTTTTTCATCAGACCGCCCTCGTTTAACAGAACTGTAACAGTATTTATTTACGCCGCACCTGTATTCAAGGTTCGATTATTAAAACTTATTATATGATGACTATTTATGCAGGGCTGTCAGGCGCATTTAGCAAGCCTGCATCTGACTATGCAGAGCAACCGCGCCGCCTACGGATACGACGTCATCACACCGCGCACGAGCCTTCGCAGCCGCGACATTGCCGCAAACGACATAGAGATAATGCGAGGGAGAAAGCTGTCAGGTTTCTACCGAGACAAAACCCGGGACGGAAAAACCCATGCCCCATGCAGAGTGCAGCTTGAAACAATTGTTTCACATGAAACCGGATTAACTCCGGAAAACGGCATCAACGAGTGCAGGAGAGAGACTGGTGCCAGACTTCCGCGACAATTTACTCGACCTCACCAGCAGGGCCTTGCCTCAAACATCCACCGCAAAAGGTCGCATCTCAATACCTATGACCCGGCTAGGAATGTCCCTCATGTAGTCGATAGAGTGCTGTACCATACGGAGGTCACCATTACGAGCGTTGTAGTCATTTACCAGCACCATGCCCCAGATGGAACAAGGTAGTAGTGTCGGACGCCTTAACACAACATGCTCTATTAACATTACGAATAACTATATAATTCTACTCCAAATATATCTAAACTTATTTCGTTCCGATAAGTCTTTTGTTATATATTTACCAAAATTATCTAGGGATCGAATAATAATATATACACCAGATGCCAACCCAACAAGAACCTTCAAAAACATCTCTTCAAAATTATCATTATTCGATCCAATTATTGCTGACATACTATTGTTTAATACAATAACCCCAAAAATAAACTCCATGCCGGCGTAAAAAACTCTCGCATTCTCCCTAATAAAAAACATTATGAACGCCATAAAAATAAATAAAAATGTGCATTTATATGGACTTGTAATAAAATAATGGCTCAGCCATCTGGCTTGTTCTAGAAACTTATTCCTATTTGTTGTGTATATGGCGGAATAATACATAGCCAAAAATTCAATTATCAATACAAAGAAAATAGAGAAAACCAAAAAAATTGAATGTATCTGATTGCCATCTTTTTTTAAATACAGAGAATTAATAAACACCCCAAACATAGTATTATCAATAATAAAATTAATAAAAACAAAGAAAACCCACAGCGCCGGCGCCGTTATAAATAAAAAAATGTCGGGGATGTAATTTAATTCGTAAATAAATATGTTTGATAATAACAGAATAGTAAAAAAAGCAACAAATAAAGAAATTCTTTTTGCTTTCTCATACTCAGACATTAAACATAAACAAGCACACGCTGCAAAATTGCATATTGACACAATTACCAACTGATCCATTTATCTATGCGCCTTGAATTGTAATGTTTTTACGGATAGAGGATTTTTTTCACAATTTTTATTTTCCCTTGGATCTTACATCACAATATGAGTCGGGTCTCTAGAAATCATAATACAATTTTCGTACATAGTATTTATTGTCCCATTTCTAACTAATATTGTTAGAATTTTAAAGGAATGGAGAAAAATCACTCCACCATTTTGCACCGTTCTCATGATGCCAAAAATCGCTTCTATCATGCGCGGCAGATCTCGTGATGCAGTCTTGCCCTTCTTCCGTCCACATAACTCAGGTGCTAACAAACCTTGGCCGCGGGAGCAAACCGCCCAACACACAGACCGTCATATCCCGCCGCACCTCACTATAGTGCAAACGCAGGTTGGATGCTTACATGGTCTCTGAGCAATTGTAATGTGCATAGCGCGAAGCGCTGTTCATTCGAGACTATGTCGTTCAACAAGAAACCGAGTTGATAGAGACAAGGCCGGAGAGCAAATGAAAATCTGAATGATCTTGAGCACTTCAACCGCATTTGGTAATTTTTTCTGTCGCTTGAAAACAATCATTTTTTTAACCGCAGAGATGCCCATAGGGATAAGGGGATTCAATCTCTCACGGACATGAGCACCGGGATCGCTCCATAGCCATTTTTTGCATCCGCGAAATTGAACCAAAAAAATGCACGGAGAGTAGGAGGAGAAAAGCTATTAGATTTTGGGGGAAGAGGGCTGATGGCGAGAAAGACCCCTGCCTCATACCAGCTCAGAAAACGCAGCTTCAAATGACTCCGGAAGGCTGGACACCCTGCCAGCCTGAAACCTTAAAACCACCAAAACCTAAGGAAAAGATTGGTGGGCGCACAAGGACTCGAACCTTGGACCCGCTGATTAAGAGTCAGCTGCTCTACCAACTGAGCTATGCGCCCTTACAGCCTGTTCGGGCTGAAGTAGGCGCTTTCTAACACCTCTTCCGCCCTTGCACAAGCCATAAAAATCAAGATTTTAACAAAGCCAGCACAACATCGAGCTGGTCGAGATTTTTGTAGTGGATTTCGAGCGAACCGCTCTGATGTCCGTTGAATTTCACGGCCACCCGCAATCCAAGCCGACTCCCCAGATCACGCTCCAGCGCCTTAATTTCGGAATCTTTAGCCACTTTGTCCACCGGTGCCACCGCCGTGCTGCCGGGCTGGCTCAAGGCTTTCTGCACAAGCGCTTCCGTCTGCCGGACCGATAGGCCACGGCTGATAACCTCTGCCGCGGCGGCGATAGGGTTAGGGTGCGACAGCAGCGCCCTGGCATGACCCGCTGACAGCGCTCCGGTTTTCAGTTCTGTCCGCACGGCTTCGGGCAGGCGCAGAAGGCGCAGCATGTTGGCAACATGGGGGCGGGATTTACCGATGGCCTTGGCCAGGTCTTCCTGCGTGAGGTTGTATTCCTCCTGCAGGCGGTTCAGCCCCTCGGCTTCTTCAACCGGGTTCAGATCCGCGCGTTGCAGATTTTCCACAAGCGCCGCCGCCATGGCGTCTGCTTCGTCAAGGTCTCGCACATGCACGGGCACATCGTGGCACTGCGCAAGCTGTGCGGCCCGCCAGCGGCGTTCACCGGCAATAATCTGATACTGCCCCGGCTGAGCCGGGTCCGGCCTGACGAGAATCGGCTGCAAAATCCCACGTTCACGAATGGACTGGGCCAGTTCTTCCAGCGCTTCGGGGTGCATATCCTGACGCGGCTGGAAAGGCCCCGGCACCAGCGCTTCCACCGGAAGAGCGCTAACCCCCATCACCCGCGCTGTCTCGACAGGCTGCGCCCCAGGCTCCGAAGCAGCCTTACCGGCCGCTTGGACGGCTGACGTTGCGACGGACTGTGCCACGGCTGCATCACCCAGAAGCGCAGCAAGTCCACGGCCTAGCCTGGGGCGGGCGGCTGTTTTTTTTACGGTTCCGCTCATGCTGTCCTCTCAATGATTTCAGCCGCCAGTGCCTGATAGGCGGCGGCACCGCTGGCCCGGCTGTCATAGACGGTCACAGGCTGGCCATAGCTCTGTGCCTCGGAAATACGGATATTTCTGGGAATGACGGTTTGCAGCACGTCGTCCTTGAAAAAGCTGCGGGCATCGGCCGCAACCAGTTCGGACAGGTTATTGCGCCGGTCATACATGGTCAGCACAATACCAGCCATTTTCAAAGCCGGATTGAGTTTTTTCCGCACGCTACCGATGGTGCGCACCAGATGGCCCAGACCTTCAAGAGCAAAGAACTCGCACTGCAACGGCGCAAGCACGCCATCAGCCGCCACCAGCGCATTCAGCGTCAGCAGCCCCAGGCTGGGCGGGCAGTCTATGATGATATAATCCGCCTCGGCCTGAAGCGGCGCAAGGGCGTTCCGCAGACGGGTTTCGCGGTCGGGCGCATCGACCAGTTCGATTTCCGCCCCGACCAGTTCCGTATCGGACGCAATAACGGACAGGTTTGCGACCTCGGTGGGCTGCAACAGGTCGTGCGCGGTTTTCTCGAGCATGAGCAGCCCGTATGTACCGCCCTTGCGGGCATCATACGCAACGCTCACCCCTGTCGAGGCATTGCCCTGCGGGTCAAGGTCAACCAGAACGACCCGTGCGCCTCCTGCGGCCAGAGCCGCCGCCAGATTGATGGAGGTGGTTGTTTTACCCACCCCACCCTTCTGGTTGGCAACGGCAAGAATACGACAGGTCTGTGTTTTTTTATCTGACACGATTGAAATTACTCACTTCCAGAATCACGCCATCGGACGCGGTTTGGCTCGGATAGGTTCGGATATCCATCCGCCAGTCCTGTTCCGCCTCCCTGATTTCCTGTCCGGCCTGCTGCCCTTTCAGGAACAGGCAGCGTCCTCCGGCCTCCAGCAAAGGAAAGGCCCATTCAAGCAGCCGACTGAGTGGCGCCAGTGCCCGGGCTGTCACCACGGGGGCAGGAGGCACCTGTGCCTGCTCCAGCCGGGACGCCACAACCTCAAGCCGGGCACCGCTAACCCTGGCGGCCTCACGGAGAAACGCCGCCTTTCTCTGGTCAGCCTCGATCAGCACGCCGGGAATATCTGCCGCAATGCCCAGCACCACACCGGGGAACCCCCCGCCTGACCCCATATCGGTAAACCGCTTGTGCCCTTTTAACAAAGGAAGCAGTTGCAGACTATCCAGAATATGCCGCTCCCACAGGTTCTCCATATCTCTGGGCGAGACAAGATTGATCCGTGGGTTCCATTTTTGCAGAAGCTCCGCATAGCAGGCGAGCCGCTCTCCTGTTTCACGTGAAACAGGCAGGTTCTCATACCGCGCGGGCATGGATTTTCTCCTTCCGCAGATAGGCCAGAACCGCCATGAGTGCGGAGGGCGTTACACCCTTGATCCGCTGGGCGGCTGAAAAACTGTCCGGCCGGGCTGCTTCGAGCCGCTCGCGCATTTCAGCACTCAGGCCACCAACCGCTGCAAAGTCCATATCCGCCGGAAAGCGGATTTCCGTTTCCACCTCGAGCTGACGGATTTCGCGCTGCTGACGCACCAGATAGCCGCTATAACGGGCCTGCGTGACAATATACTGCCGCGCGCGCGACGGCACATCCATAAACCACGGGGCGATGCTGCTGATCAGCGCCTCATCCGTGCCGTAACCCAGAATTTCCAACAGGCTGCGCCGCCGTCCATCCTGAGCGATTTTCATACCCATTCTGGCCAGTTCCTGCGGCTGCCAGCCCTGCTCTTCCGCCTGCCGGGTTGCACTGTCTATGGTCGCCACATCCTGGGCAAACACCGCCTGCCGCGCAGCCCCAACACAGCCCCACTCCGCACCCAGCCCGGTCAACCGCATATCGGCGTTGTCGGCCCGCAGGGTAAGCCTGTATTCGGCGCGCGAGGTAAACATGCGGTACGGCTCACTGACGCCCTGCGTGGTCAGGTCATCAATCATCACGCCAATATACGCCTTACCCCGATCAAGGCTGACAGGCTCCTGCCCGCCCGCGCGCCGGGCCGCATTCACCCCGGCAACAAGCCCCTGTGCCCCCGCCTCCTCATATCCGGTGGTGCCATTGATCTGCCCGGCAAGGAACAGGTTGGGCACCGCACGCAGTTCCAGTGTGGCGGTCAGTTCGCGCGGATCGACGTAATCATATTCCACCGCGTAACCGTGCTGGGCGATCACCGCACGCTCCAGACCGGGGATAGAACGGATCATCATTTCCTGCACATCTGCGGGCAGGCTGGTTGAAATGCCGTTGGGGTAAACGAGGTCTCCCCCTTCATGCTCAGGCAGGGCTTCGGGTTCGAGAAAAATCTGATGGCTGGTTTTCTCCGCGAACCGCACCACCTTATCTTCGATCGAAGGGCAATAGCGCGGCCCCCGGCCGGAAATGCCACCGCCATACACAGCGGACAGATGCAGGTGCTCACGGATAATCCGGTGTGTTTCTTCCGTAGTGGCCGTAATGCCGCAGACAAGCTGGGGGGTGGTAATGGCCCGCGTCATGCGGCTGAACGGTTCGGGCACGGCATCGCCGGGGTCACGCGCGAGGCTCTCCCAGTCGATGCTTTCGCGTCTGATCCGTGCGGGTGTGCCGGTTTTCAGCCGCCCCATGCGCAGGCCCAGATTTTTCAGCCGCTGGGCAAGCAGGATGGATGGGGCCTCGCCAATACGGCCAGCCGGGCGGCTTTCGTGGCCAACATGGATAACGCCACCAAGAAAGGTGCCGGTTGTCAGCACCACCGCGCCGGCCTGCAACTGCCTGCCATCTTCCGTCACCACGCCGCACACGCGCCCTTGCGCATCGCACAGGAGGTCCGCCGCAGCCCCTTCCACAATCTCCAGCCCGGCCTGCTCAGCCAGCATATCCTGAATAGCCGTGCGGTATAGAAAACGATCCGCCTGCGCGCGCGGCCCCTGGACGGCTGGCCCCTTGGAGCGGTTAAGCAGCTTGAAGTGGATCCCCGCGCGATCAGCCGCCTTGCCCATCAACCCATCCAGCGCGTCAATTTCACGCACCAGATGTCCCTTGCCAATTCCTCCTATGGCCGGGTTGCAGGACATGGCCCCCAGCGTGGCCCGGCGATGGGTCAGCAATGCGGTGCGCGCGCCACACCGCGCGGCAGCGGCAGCGGCCTCGCACCCCGCATGGCCGCCGCCCACCACAATGACATCATAACCCGCCTGCATGATCCTGACCTTTTTCCTTTTCCGGGCTGTGTGCCCAGCCCTCTATTTTCCTATGCAGAACTGCCCGAATATCGCATCCAGCAGATCTTCCACCCCGACTTCGCCTGTCAGTCGCCCCAAAGCCCGCATGGCCAGCCGCAGTTCCTCGGCGCGCATTTCGGGCCAGTCCTGCTGCATGGCGGCCTGTAGATGCTCACAGGCTTCCCTGACACCGGCCGCATGGCGGGCGCGTGTCAGCAAAGGCATACCGGAGGAAGACGCCGTGAGCATTTCGGCCCGGCGTTCCAGCACAGCCCGCAGGGCTTGCAGGCCATCTCCAGTTCTGAGGCTTATGGCCACAACCGGCACATCTTCGACCGATTCCGGCACACGCCCGCAATCGGTTTTGTTTCCTACCAGAACAGCGCCGGGAAACACAGTCTGCGGCGGCGCATCCGCTGCAAACATCTGAATAACACAGTCGGCCTGTTTCACGTGAAACAATGCCCGCCGAACCCCTTCCGCCTCGATGGCATCTTCTGTCTCACGCAGGCCCGCCGTATCAATAAACGTGACCCGTATCCCCGCAAGGGTGGTGACGATTTCAAGCGCATCGCGCGTTTTCCCCGCGACAGGCGAGACAATGGCCGCATCACGTCCGGCCAGCCAGTTCAGCAGGCTGGACTTACCTGCGTTGGGCGGGCCAGCAATGGCAAAGATCATCCCGCCCCTGATCCGCTCGCCCTGCTGGCCTTCGGCTACATGCTGCTCCATCTCCGCCAGCAGGGAGGCCATGCCCGACAGCAGAGCCTGTTCAACTTCGGGGGGGAGTTCCTCATCCGCAAAATCGATCAGGGCTTCCTGCCAGGCAAGGCTTTGCTTGAGCTGGTCGGCCCATCCTTTGTACATGCGGCTTAACGCACCATCGGTCTGGGCCAGAGCCTGCCTGCGCTGACCTTCTGTTTCCGCCGCAACCAGATCGGCAACGCCTTCCGCCTCAAGCAGGTCCATCCGACCGTTCACCACCGCGCGACGGGTAAACTCCCCCGGCTCCGCAGGCCGCGCCCCCTGCTCCACCAGCACATCCGACACCGCCCGGATAATCGCCGGCCCGGCATGGAGGTGCAGTTCAAACCCGTCCTCTCCCGTGTAACTGGCCGGGCCGGGGAACCACAACACCACCGCATGATCCAACTCGGTTTCGCGGGTCTGTGCATCACGCCAGAGCCGCCTCAGGCTGGCATGGCGCGGGGACGGCAGGCGCCCGCATAGCTGTTCCAGCAACGCGGCACTGCCCTTGCCACTGACACGCATCACGGCAATGGCGGCACGCTCCACACCGCTGGCCAGAGCAAAAATAGTCTCTTCCCCCTGGTAGCCCAACGCGGCCTCCCCTTTGCTGCTGTCTGTCATTATGCAACACCGCTTCTAATGCAGTTTCTGCTCCAGTCGTAGATTCAAAAAAATGATAAGATGCTTATAAGCCCGCTGGCGTGGCACGATCCTGCCGCCTGCGGTACTTTGCGGCCTCATCACACTGTGCGCGGCCCTGCCCTGCTTTACCCCGGAAGGTTTTTTCTAACCATGCCCCAGCTTTCCTTGCACTCCCCCCTCGGCCCACTGACCCTCTCGGAAGAAGACGGCGCCATTATTTCTCTGGACTGGGGCTGGGGACGCGATCAGACTGAAACGCCCTTGCTGAGTCAGGCCTGTTCCTGGCTGGATACATGGTTCGACGACCCTGCCGCCCAAGGCGCATTCCCCCTCGCCATGGCGCCATTCGGTACCGCCTATCAGAAAAAGGTGTGGGCAGCGTTATGCGCCATCCCCGTAGGACAGACTGTAACTTATGGCGCGCTGGCCGCACAGCTTGGCGGCAGCCCGCAATCCATCGGACAGGCGGTAGGGCGTAACCCTATCCCCATTCTCATTCCCTGCCACCGCGTCGTTTCCCTTCAGGGGCTGGGTGGCTATTCAGGCGATGGCGGGGTGGACGATAAAGCCTGGCTTCTCACGCTTGAAGGCGCTGATTTCCCGGGCAAGAACTGACCCATATCCAGCCCGGCCTTTTCGAGCGGCCGGGCCGGATTACTCCTTACGGGCTGTCGCAACTCTGGGTCATGACATTGAAGAACCGCCCATTCGCACAGTGCACGACTGTCGGGTCTCCCTGTGTCGCACCGGGCGTGGCCGTGTAAACGGGTGAGGGAAAGGGTGCCTGTCCATTCACCTGTGTCATGCTCTGCGAGCCGCCCGGCACGGCATAAACCGGATAGGAGGTCATGCCTCCGGCCTGCACTGGCTGCGATGTGACATACTGTCCGTCTTCATTATAGTAGGCACCACCAACGGCCCCGCTCCCGGTGGACTGACCGTTGCCTCTGACCACGACAATATTACCAACCGACGTGCCCAGAGCAGCCCCGAACATGAACGGAGCAGACCAGCCCCATCCCCAGCCAGCCCAGCCGGGGCTGATCCACGGGTCGTTCCAGCCACCGTATCCCCAGCCATAAGCCGGGTAGTTCCAGCCACCATAGTAATCAGGCGCCCACCAACCCATGGGAGGGTAACCACCGCCCCAACCGCCGTTAAAGTGATGGTGCCAGCCACCGCCGCCACCCCAGCCTCCGCCAGGGCCGCCTCCCGGACCACCACCGCCGGGGCCACCACCCCAGCCACCCGGCCCACCGGGGCCTCCATGGCCTCCAAAACCGCCGCCCGGACCGCCACCAGGCCCCCCGCCGGGACCACCTCCGCCACCGGGGCCACCACCACCGGGGCCACCCGGATGTGCCTGCCCTGTTCCGGGCACCGCAGCGCACAGGCCCACGCCCAACAGGGCAATCATCGCGCGTTTAGCCAGTTCAGCCCGTTTCATGAGCGCACCACCTTTTTCCTGATCCCGTAATGCCCAGACACGTAACCCACCAGAGCCGGAGTAGCCGCTGTTCTTTGTGTCTCATTACACATAGGCATTTATGAATGAAACTTCCATGAAACCGAGGTTTTCCTATGGCGACTCCGGCTTACACAGGCTGATTTATCTTGCAAATAAAGCATACCTGCTATACACAAATAAAAACGGAAAAGCGGCAAACAATAAAAAAACAACGCTGCTTTTGCCCCCTAACACCGCATAATTAGGAGGCCGGACCCATGGTACTGAAAAAAGCAACCTTCATCTCCTTATGGCTCGTAGCGTTAAGCCTTGCCATATGCTCGACATTCGTTTTCATCGCGTGTGGGCTGAAGTTCTCCGTTTTTCATTCGGGTCTGAACGTCCGCCATCAGGATTTTTCCGACAGCACGCGGCTTTCGCTGTATCTGTGGCAATCCCTGCCTGAATCCGGCGTCTGGAGCGATTATGTGCTGTCCATTCCGGGCATGACGGCGCTGATAGCGTTCCTGTCCAGCATAGCGCTTGGTTCCTATGCCGCCCTGCGTCTTGAAGATATCAACCATGGTATCTGCACGGATCGCAAGGCCGACATGCACCGTTGGGAAGCCATGCTGGTTGGCCAGCATAGCACCGCCACCGAACAGGCCTGACCCTCGCCCCTGCCAGACAGAACAGGGCACCAGCAGACCAAACCCGGCCAGAGAAACTGGCCGGGTTTTTTCGTGGGTTTTTACCACAAAGCCACCTCAGAGATTGACGCGCCGCACCAGTCGCCAAACACTTGTGTGAAAGCCTGTGCGACAGGCCCCACGACGACAGAGACAGGAAGGGCCGCCCATGACCTTGAACCTTTATGCTTTCTACCTTGGCGGCAGCGCCCCCGGTGCCAATCTGGAACTGCACGACATACAGTTCGCCATCGGCACCAACCCCGAAGAGACCTACCCGACACTGGCACGGCACTGGTTTGGCGCACGGGATTCCCTGCATATTGATGCTTATGGCCTGATCGAATGGGCAGACGGCTACAGGGTCAGCCTGAGCACGAACAGGCCAGAAACTGACCTGCGTCTCTATTTCGTCAATATGGGAGGATACCGGCCGGGCATACTGGCCGAAGAGCATGAGTTCGGTTTTTTTGTTGCCGCAACATCAGCCGAAGCCAAGAACAAGGCACGCCAGAGCCTGCTGAACCGACACGAACACCAGCACGTAGATGCTGTGCGCGAGGTTGATCAGTGTCTTTTGCTTGAAAAACTGGATGGCTATTACATCCACCTGACACCAAGCCCCGAAGGGGTGCCACCCTATGCCCTGTGGCAAGGAGTAGAATGGATTTAGGCAGGAAGGCTGGCCCCTTACGGGCCACCTGCCAACAGGCGGGAAAATACCTGGTCGGAGTGAGAGGATTCGAACCTCCGGCCCCTGCGTCCCGAACACAGTGCTCTACCAGGCTGAGCTACACTCCGATGCGGTGTGCTGGCTATACAGTGCTCAGGCCCGTCAGGCAAGAGCAGATTTACAGCCTTACAGCGTATCAACCGGCACGGGGGCACTGCGCTCCTGCCAGACCGAGCACGCCAGTGCGGTTTCAACATCCGGTACAACCTGCAAAAGCGCGCGCGCCTGTTCCGAGGCAAAGCCCTGACGCACGGCCGTTTCCAGCATGGCCACAACCGCCTCGCCCCAGTTGGCGGTATTCACCAGAATAATGGGCTTATCGTGCCGCTCAAGCTGCCGCCATGTCAGGATTTCCATCATCTCGTCAAATGTGCCGAAACCGCCTGGCAGAATCCAGAACGCTTCCGCCCTGGCAAACATGATCTGCTTGCGTTCGTGCATGGAGGCCGTAACGATCAGTTCCGACACACATTCATGCATTTTTTCACGCACGGTCAGGAATTCGGGAATAACCCCGGTCACCTCGCCACCGGCACGGATGACGGAATCCGCAACAACCCCCATCAACCCGTTGGCGCCACCGCCATAAACCAGTCTGATCCCTTCACGGGCGAGTACTGCGCCCGCCTGCTCGGCTACATTCTGGTAAATCGGATCGTTTCCCAGCCGGGAACCACAGAAAACGGCAATCGTGCGTGCGATAGAGGACATTCTCGAACTTTCTCCCTCATGAGGCAGATCAGGCATGGCTCAAACCACGCTTAACAAAACGGAGAAAAAACCACCCGGCCTGTCAGAATGGCCGCACTACCACCATGATGACAATCACGATCATGAGCAGGGTCGGCACTTCATTGGCGAAACGGTAGAATTTCTCGGACCGCCTATTGGCATCATGGGCAAAATCACGCCGCCAGCGGGCACACAGGCCATGAAAACCCGCCATCAGCACCACACAGAGCAGTTTGAGGTGCCACCACCCGCCGTGCCAGTCCACCGCTCCCGGTGTCAGCACCAGAAGTCCGCCAAACAGGAAGCTCGACAGCATGGCCGGGGTGGTAATGGCCCGCAGCAGGCGACGCTCCATCAGCTTGAAACGCTCACTTTCGGCTGTGCCCGGCACGACCTGACAGTGATAGACAAACAGCCGCGGCAGATAAAACAGCCCCGCCATCCAGGCCATGACGGACATGATATGAAACGCCAGCAGCCAGCGCATCCAGGGCAGAAGAGCGTCAATCACCATCAGATCGTCATCCTTGTCCACTCAGCCGTTCAAGAACGGCGGGAAACTCCGACAGATGCTCAATCCGCAGCACGCCGGACAGATCCGGCGGGGTTTTTCCCGCTTCCACAAGCATCACGCAGGTCATGCCCGCGGCCAGAGCGGCCTGTGCGCCGGGCAGACTGTCTTCCAGCACCACACAGGCATGGGGGGGAACCCCCTCGTGCCGGGCAGCGGTCAGGTAGATATCCGGCCGGGGTTTGGGAGCCCCCACATCCACGGCGGAATGAATCCGGTCTCCAAAATAGGGGCCAAGATTCGTGGCCGCGAACTTGACCGTCATTTCCTCCATGGAGGAATTGGTGCCCACCCGCATGGGCAGCCCCATGGCCCGCACCGTGTCCAGCATGGTGTAAACACCCGGTACAGGGCGGGCACCTTTTTCCATGGCGGCGACAAAACGGGCCTGCATCATGGCTGTCCAGTCCGGGGCAAGCGTAGAGCCCGTTTCCCGCTCGATCATGGTGCGGATCAGGGGCAGCGCCATGCCGGAAAAGGTCTCGATACTGTCTTCATCAGACACGACCATGCCTGCGTCCCGCGCGGCCTGCGCGCACAGGCCGCAGGTCGCGGCCTCGCTGTCCACCAGAACGCCGTCGCAATCAAAGATGACCAACGCGACGGAGCGTGTCCCGGCATCCTGCACCATTATGGCGTTTCCCTTACAGTCCGCACGAGATCTTCCACATGTTCGACAGGCGTTTCCGGCAGCACGCCATGGCCGAGGTTGAACACATGCGCTCGTCCCCGCCCGGCTTCACGAATAGCCAGCGCCTCACGCCGCATGGCTTCGCCACCGGCCAGAACAGCCACGGGGTCAAGATTGCCCTGCACGCCCAGCGTTTCCGGCAGAAGCGTGCTTACGGTGCGCATGTCGGCCCCGGTATCAAGTGCCACCACATCCACCCCGGTCTCCCGCGCGTATTCCGCGATCATCACCCCCGCCAGACGCGGAAAGCCGACAATCCGCACATGTGGGTGCCGCGCCTTGACGGCCTGCACAATCTGCCGTGTAGGCGCAATGACATGACGCCGGAACTCGGAAGGGGGCAGGAGGCCGGACCAGGAATCAAACAGCATGACGGCTTCAGCTCCTGCTTCAACCTGCGCGCACAGATAAGCAGCCGTGGTTTCCGTCAACAGCGCAATCAGCCTGTCAAACAGGGCGGGTTCCCTGAAAGCCATCTCGCGGGTGATGGCGAATTCGCGCGAACCTTTGCCTTCGACCATGTAGCACGCCACCGTAAAGGGCGAGCCGGTGAACCCCAGCAGTGTCGTGCCGCCCGGTTTTGCCACTCCAACGGCGTCCGGCCCGTCCAGAATGGCCCGCAGGCGTGTCAGGGTTTCGAGCACCGGGGCCGTCGCCTCGGCTATGCGCGCCGGGTCAAGGGCAAGCAGATCCTGCTCCGAGCGGATCGCACCCAGCACCGGGCCGGTTCCCGCAACAAACCGCAGGGACTGCCCCATAGCCCAGGGCAAAATCAGGATATCGGAAAACAGTATGGCTCCGTCCATCCCGAACCGGCGGATCGGCTGGAGGGTCAGTTCCGTTGCGATATCCGGCGTCATGCAACGGGTCAGAAAGTCGGCTTTTTCCCGCATGGCCCGGAATTCCGGCAGAAACCGGCCAGCCTGGCGCATCAGCCACATCGGCGGCGGCCAGAGTGCCTCACCATTGAGGGTTCTCAGCAGACGTTTGGCGGAGGGAATGGAAGCTTGCGTTGTCATGGTCTGAAGTCCTGCACGTCTTTGTTCGCCCTGTCCACGCCCCATTCCCTATAAAAAAGAAAGAAAAGAGTTTGATATGGTTTAAGGGTACTGTGGATGACGGGGTACCCGGTATTCCAAAAACGTACCCCGTTTTTCCCACAGTGTGTACAGTTTGCAGGGCCTTGCAAAACAAGGGTTTTCGAAGGTTATCCCGAATTATCCAAACCGAGCCTGTGTACAACTCACCCGTTCATGATATTGCAGGGTTGTGCCCGGTACTCGGTACGGCCCTGTTCTGTTTCCCGTACAGTCCACATGTACCCCGGTACTCAGGAAAGTACTCACAGCCCTCCGACACGCCAGTACCTGAAAGAGACTCGATTCCATGACTGCTTTAGTACTAAAGCCGACTCCATTACAGGACAGGGGCACACCACTTCTGCTGGCGAGTGGTTCTGCCGCCCGGAAAAGGCTGCTGGAAAATGCCGGTCTGGTTTTTGAGAGTGTCAGACCGGAGGTGGACGAACAGGCCATCCGTGAGCGTGCGCAGGTGGAGGGCCGCGGCGTCGATGATACGGCGCTGGAACTGGCCACGGCCAAGGCGCTGGCGATCAATGCGGATACCCGTACATTGGTGATTGGCTCTGATCAGATGCTGTCGTGTGAAGGGCGCTGGTACGACAAGCCACCGACCCTGGAACAGGCGGCCTGCCAGCTTGAAGCCCTGCGCGGCCGTACTCATACTCTGCACACGGCAGTCGTACTGAGCCGGGGTGGGCAGGTTGTCTGGCAGCATGTCGAGCAGGCGTATCTGAGTATGCGCGCGTTTTCTGATTCGTTCCTTGCGCAGTATCTGGCTCTGGAAGGTGCGGCCTGCCTGTCCTGTGTGGGGGCTTACCGGCTGGAAGGGCCGGGTCTGCACCTGTTTGAACAGGTGCGCGGAGACAGCTTTACCATACAGGGATTGCCGCTGTTGCCGCTGTTTGCCGCCCTGCGCGATATGAAAGTGCTGTTGCCCTAAAAATAATGGCTTGTCAGCCTGTTCGGAAGGCGGTAATAGCTCCACCACGCACGGTGGTTTCCCCCAAAGAGACCAATATGCCGGGCGGCATAGAGTGTGGGGCCATAGCTCAGTTGGGAGAGCGCCTGAATGGCATTCAGGAGGTCGTCGGTTCGATTCCGATTGGCTCCACCAATATTGAAACCCCTGCCGGTTCGGTCAGGGGTTTTTTTATGCCCTTTTTCCCCATGAAACAGACAGCGATTACCCCGGCGGTTGCACGCTCTGCCCTACGGGCGGTGCTGGCCTGCCTATCGGGCTGGCCAGTTTTTTATCAGGGCGGAGGGGCAGAGCGTTTTTTTGAAAGGCTTTGGTTTTCAAAAAGGAAAAACAGTTTTTTCTGTTCTTTTTTCCTACAGGAATGATCCGAACGGAAATGCGTTTACGTGAAAACACATGTCTTAAAAAAGATATTCACGAAAAACCATGACAGTCTCTTTCTCTGAAAGAGAAAGGATTTCTCCATGAAAACAGGAAAAATCCTTTCATCTGTCAAACAGGATGAGAAAGCAGAATTTTAAAGCGTTTTAGCGGCAGACGCGCTGTGTGCCATCCGCCGCGATATAGGTGCCTGTCTGGGTATTATAGCAGGTGTTCTGGGTGCAGCTGTTACCCGATGTCAGGGGCTGCGGGTAGTTCTGCACGGCCATGGCCATGGCTTCACGCGCTGCCGTACCACACAGGGGGGTGTCACGCGGGGCGGCTGGGTCGTTCTGCTTGGTCGATTTGCCGGTGTCGGACGAACTGACAGGTGCCATGGTCTGGGCCGCCTGAGCGGGCGGGCCAAATGTCTGCGGTACGATACGACTGGCCTGCGGTTGCTGCGTACAGCCGCTTAGGGCAAGTACCAGCGTGCCGCTCACTACGCCAGGGAGTAACCGGTGCCGGATACGCGTCTGCATGGTGGAGTTGCCTGATGAGAAAAGAGACATGGTTCGGCTTCCGGTTCGTGGTGTCAACGCCCAGTCCTTGGCAGCATAGACCCGCGTACAGGCCGGGTTCAATGCGCGCCTGCGCGTGATGGCCTGTTTCGCTCAAAAATCCAGTACACCCTGTGCCGGGGCCGTGCGGCCAATGGTGGCATCCTGCGTACCATCGGCAAAGGTCAGGGTGACATGCTGGCCACTTTTCAGTTCGGCGGCCCCTGTTACCGGGCGGCCATCACGGCTGACCAGCGCATAACCGCGTGCCAGAACCGCCATGGGAGAGACTGAGTCCAGTCGTCCTGCCATGCCGGAAAGGGCCAGTCGTTTTTCGCGCAGCAGGGCGGCAAGCGGGGCGGTGGACAGGCGTTGGCCTGCCAGACGGGCCACACGGCGTTGCAGCGTGCTGGCAAAAGCGGCCTGTAACGCAGCCTGCTGAGCCATGAGACGGGTCGTGCGCGCAGCCAGCAGTGTTTCAAGCGCGGGCATACGCCGTTCAACCCTCACCAGTTCCGCGCGCCTGCGTTGGGTCAGGGCTGGCAGGGCGCTTTCCAGACGGTGCGCGCGTTCATCTAGGCGCAGGCGCGCAGTCTGGAGCAGGCCAGGCAGATCAGGCAGAGCGCCGCCAGCGCGGTCCAGCCTCAGCCGTGCGGTCTGGAGCAGACGGGCCAGCGCGCCTAGCGCGCGGGCGTTGCGGTGGCCCAGATCCGCCAGCAGTTCGGTGCGGACGGGTACTGCCATTTCCGCCGCCGCCGTGGGGGTGGGGGCGCGGCGGTCTGCGGCAAAGTCGATCAGTGTCGTATCGGTTTCGTGCCCTACGGCGGAAATCAGCGGAATGGAGCAGGCCGCCGCCGCCCGCACGACGCTTTCGTCGTTGAAGGCCATCAGGTCTTCCAGCGAACCGCCGCCGCGCGCGACAATCAGTACGTCGGGCCGGGGTATGGCTCCGTCGGGCACAAGCTGGTCAAACCCGTGTATGGCAGCGGCGATCCTGTTCGCAGCCCCTTCCCCCTGCACCGGCACGGGCCAGACCAGAATAGGGCGGGCAAAGCGCCGCAGCACAGTCGTGCGGATATCATGCAGGACCGCCCCCTGTGCCGATGTCACAACCCCGATCACGCGGGGCAGCAGGGGTAGGGCTTTTTTGCGGGCGGTGTCGAACAGGCCTTCCTGCCCGAGCTTGAGGCGCAGGCGCTCAATCCGGGCCAATAGAGCCCCTTCGCCCGCATATTCCATCCGTTCGACAACAAGCTGGTAGCTTGAGCGTTCGCCATAGGCGGAAATCTTGCCAGTCGCGATAATTTCCAGCCCGTTTTCGGGCTCCAGCCCCAGCCGGGAGACGGAGCCACGCCAGACCACGCCCGAAATCTTGCCCTGTTCGTCCTTGAGCGAAAAATACAGATGGCCCGAAGGGTAGCGTTTGAACTCGGTTATTTCCCCGCGCACACGCACGCGTCCGAACGTGCCTTCCAGTGTGCGGCGGATAGCGCCCGATATTTCAGAAACAGTGTATTCCGGCACATTACCGCCCGAGGCGGCGTTTCCCGGCCCGTTGTCAGACGGAGCCTGGCCGGAGAAAGAGCGGGACGGTTCAAAATTTTCGTGCATGGCTTTAACCTATGCTACAGACGCACGCCCTGAAAGAGCAACGACACAGCGGGAGAGAAAGAATGCGCGTATTACTGGTTGGCTCCGGGGGCCGGGAACATGCCCTGGCCCAGACCTTGGCGCGTTCACCGCATCTGTCCACGCTGTTTATCGCGCCGGGCAATCCTGGCACGGAGGCGCTCGGTGTCAACGTGGCGATCGGAGCGCAGGACATTCGCGCTCTGGTTTCGTTCGCGCTGGAACAGCAGGTCGATCTGGTTGTACCCGGCCCGGAAGCGCCGCTGGTCGAAGGTCTGGCCGATGCCTGCGCCAATGTGGGCCTGCCCTGCGCTGGCCCGACACAGGCCGCCGCCCAGCTTGAGGGCAGCAAGGAATTTACCAAGGAAATCTGCGACGCGGCGGGGATTCCGACCGCGCGGTGGGAGTCTTTTGACCGGGCGGAAAACGCCATCGCCTATGTACGTGAGCGCGGTGCGCCGATCGTGGTGAAAGCCGATGGCCTTGCCGCAGGCAAGGGGGTTGTTGTGGCGACAACCGTGGAAGAAGCCGAGGCTGCCATTACCGACATGATGACGGGTGGTTCGCTGGGGGCCGCCGGGTCGCGCGTCGTGATTGAAGACTGCCTCGTGGGCGAGGAAGTCTCGCTATTCGCCTTCTGCGCGGGTGAGACCGCCTATCTGATCGGGGCGGCGCAGGACCACAAGCGCGTGGGCGATGGTGATACCGGGCCGAATACCGGCGGCATGGGCGCGGTGTCTCCTCCCAAAGGCTTTGGTCCTCTCGAGCAGGAAGCCGCGCTCGATCTGGTCGTGCGGCCCATGCTGCGGGAAATGGTGCGGCGTGGCACGCCCTTCAGGGGCGTGATTTTCGCCGGGCTGATGCTGACGGACCATGGCCCGAGCCTGATCGAGTATAACGTCCGCTTTGGTGATCCCGAGGCCGAAGCCCTGCTGCCCCGCTTGCAGTCTGATCTGCTGCCTGCCCTTTCAGCTCTGGCGGATGACAAGCTGGATGGCGTGTCGGTGTCGTTTTCCAGTCAGGCGTCTGTCTGCGTGGTCATGGCGGCGCGGGGCTATCCGATGGCACCGGAAAAGGGCGCGGTTATCCATGGACTGGAAAATGCAGCCGCCATGGAAGGCGTGCAGGTCTATCAGGCTGGCACCATGCGCAACATGGCGGGAGAGCTGGTGGTTTCAGGCGGGCGCGTGCTGGCTGTTACCGCTCTGGCCGATACGGTGCGGCAGGCGCGTGAGCGGGCCTATGCTGCTGTAGGCGCCATTTCATGGGATGGCGCGCACTGGCGTAAGGATATCGGCGCGCGCGCCCTGTAAGGGGGCGTCAGTTGGCCCTGCCCGTTTGGATTAAATGGGCGGCTGCGTGGTCGTTGATCAGGCGCGCGGGGTATTGGGGAGGGTGCTGGCCAGCACCAGCGCGTCGCTGCCATCGGCATAGTAGCGGCGGCGCAGGCCCTGCCGGGTAAAGCCTGCCTGTTCATACAGGCGGCTGGCAGGCTGATTATGCGTGGAAACTTCCAGAAAAAGACGTTCGGCCCCTGCCCGCGCGGCTTCCTGTTGCGCCTGTTCGACAAGACAGCGTGCGACACCATGACGGCGGCTGGCGGGCAGGACGCAGAGCGTCAGAACCTCCGCTTCATCCGCGATACAGCGAAAAAGAATGAAGCCGACCGGCTCAGCCTGCTGACAGGCGAGCAGGGCTGTCGCGCCGGGAGAGGCCAGAAGGCTCGCCATGGCGGCTTCGTCCCACTGCTCCGGTGGGGGAAAACAGGCGGCATGAAGGCAGGCCAGCACGGCAGCGTGGGCCACACCCACGGTCTGGAGCGTTACCTGCATGGTCAGACGGGGGCGGCCCGCAATCCGTCAGCGGGGAGTTTGGCTTCCGGTGGGTCCACATACAGGGGCAGGGCCTGCCGCGGCGGCAATTCGCCCGCAAGGCGACGGAGGGCTGCGCGGGCAATCTGCTCAGGGTCTGGCGCGCCGGCGGTACTGCGCACGGGCTCATCGAAGGCCAGGGCTTCGGCGGCGTCTCCGGCCACGAGCCAGCGGCCCGGCGGGGGCTGCCAGTCTGCGACGCTGATGGCGCGTAACCCGCCCTGATTATCCTCCACAAAAACCCGGCCCCGGCGGGCGGAGGTGACAAGCAGCCAGCCAGCCAGCCCCTCATGGCGGGCCAGTTCGGCGTCCAGCGCCGGGGCCAGCGCCTCGGCGCGGCTCACGCCCACCAGTTCGGCTCCGACACCCAGGGCGTAGCCTGCCGCCACGGCGCATGAGGCGCGCAGCCCGGTAAACGATCCCGGCCCGATCACGACGGCAACACAGTCCGGTGCGGTGGTGGCGGCGGAGTCCTGCCATCCGGCCTGATCAAGCGCGCGGGCCGCCAGCAGGTTGATGCCCTCCGCCGCCTGCTTTCCGGCTTCCTCGCACTGGCTGACAAGGTTCAGCGCGCGATCGTGCTGCTCAAGGCAGGCGGCCAGACCTCTGGCGGCGTCGCCAGCCGGGCTGGCATCGAGTACGAGGAAACGGCTGACCATATTTCAGTCCACCACGCGACAGGCCTGCGCGAAATCCAGACGCGGCGCGCGGGCGGGCAGGCCGGTCAGATCGCCATGGCCGAGGCAGAGCAGGAAATTGGCACGCCAGCCTGTTTCCGCCAGAAAGGCATCTTCCACCATGGACTGGTCAAAGCCTGAAATGGGCAGGACATCCAGCCCCAGCGCCCTTGCCGCCATGATGACGTAAGCCCCCTGCAACGTGCCGTTACGAAAGGCGGTTTCTTCCGACAGGCCGACATCCGCCGCAAACCACGAGCGCAGGTCTTCACCGGGGCACAGAAAAGGCAACTGCTCGAAAAACAGCGGGTCGTGCCCGACGATCGCAATGACCGGAGCCCCCATGACGCGATTCACATTGCCTGCCGAAAGGGCGGGGCGCAGGCGTTCGCGCGCGTCCGTTCCTTTCAGGAAAACCATCCGCGCGGGCGAGCAGTTGCCTGAGGTCGGACCAAGGCTCGCAAGGGTGTAGAGCTGGCGCAGCACGTCGTCCGCCACCGGGCGGGTGCTCCAGCGGCGCGGTGTGCGTGCACTCGTAAAAAGCTGGTCGAGGGCGGACTGGTCCAGCGCACCGTCCGGCAGGGAGAGGCCGGGCGCGGCGTGTTCCGGCGCGACGCCGCCCGGTTCCGTGTTGTCCGGTGTGGCCTCATGGGCCGAGGCAGCGCCCTGCCCGTCTGTCTGCTGCACGTCGCGCTCGTCCGCCATGGTCGCTCAGTCCACCTGCTCGACAGAAACCACTTCCGGAACGTAGTGGCGCAGCATGTTTTCCACACCGTGCTTGAGTGTCGCGCGAGAGGAGGGGCAGCCCGAGCAGGCGCCCTGCATGGTCAGGCGCACCACACCGTTGCGGTAGCCACGGAAAACGATGTCACCCCCGTCGCCAGCAACGGCTGGGCGCACCCGCGTATCCAGCAGTTCCTTGATCTGGGTGACAATTTCAACATCCTCGGGGGCGATGGCGTCTTCGGTAATGCCCGCGCCATCGGCTACGATGGGCAGCCCCGCCACAAAATGATCCATCAGCGTGGAGAGAACCTGCGCGCGCAGGTCTTCCCATTCCGTGCTCTCTGCCTTGGTGACGGAAACAAAGTCATTGCCCAGGAAGACACGCGCCACGCCCGGGATGGCGAACAGGGCATCCGCCAGCGGGGAGCGCCCGGCTACGGCATCGGCATCAATGAAATCGACCGTCCCCGCGTCTCCCATGACAGCGCGTCCGGGAAGGAACTTGAGTGTGGCGGGGTTGGGAGTGCCTTCGGTTTCTATGAACATACGTGCCGGTTCCGATCAGTGGGGCGTGTGCCGTGTTGTTGTCTTACAGGCCTATTCAGGTGGCACTGGAATGAGGACAAGACAAGTCCTGTAAAGAAAATGCCGCCCTTACCCGCCGGTATGGCGGGTAAGGGCGGGCTCTGCTCAGCGCAGGATGCCGGTATGGCCAATGCAGTAGCGGCCCGGCTGTGGCCACACGGTCAGGCCATGCGGTTCCGCCCCGACAGGGATCTTGACGACGGCGCCGGTCTGGGTGTCGAAGCGGTACACCACATCGTCAAACCGGCCAGACAGCCACAGGCTTTTGCCGTCCGCGCTGACATTGCCCATATCCGGGCTGCCGCCGCCGGGAATGGGCCAGTTGGCCACAACCTTGTTGGTGGCAAAATCAATGACGGACACGCCTCCGGCCTTGCTGTGCGGGCGGCCATGGATCAGGTGCGAACCACGGTTGGCTACATACATCTGCGTGCCATCGCGCGAGGGGTACAGCCCGTGCGTGCCCACGCCGGTATGGATGAACCCGATCTGGCGGAACGTATCACCATCGACCAGGAACACACCGTCCGCCATCATGTCGGCGATGTAGAACGTGTGGCCATCGGGCGAGACCAGAATATCCTGCGGCATCCCCCCCGAGGTCAGCTTGAGATAGCCCAGCACCTTGCGGTTGACCGTGTCGATCTTGGTGACATAGCCGCCAAATTCGCAGGTGAAGATCGCATAGCGCCCATCAACTGAAAAGGCCGCGTGGTTGATCCCCGCGCAGTGCGGCGCTTCCACCGAGCCCTGCAACACCATGCTGTGCGGGTCGCGGAAATCGAGCCTGCGGCGGGCTTCGGCCACAACGATGGCGGAGCGGCCATCGGGGGTGAAATACATGTTGTAGGGGTCATCCACTGTGACCGCCGCGCCGGGTTTGCCGGTACGCGGGTCGATGGGAGTCAGGCTGCCGTTGGTGCTGCCTTCGGCATTGTTGGTAACCCATAGCGTACGCAGGTCCCATGATGGCACGACATGCTGCGGCCCGCGCCCGACCTTGAAGCGGTCCACCACTTTATTGGTGGCCGGGTCGATGACGTAAACATCGTTCGAGCGCAGATTGGGCACGTAAACACGGGCGAGATCCTGTGCCACTTCCGGCGCGATATGGCTGGAGGTGGTCTCGCTGTACAGGTTGTGCGGGTCGATGACGGGCGGCATACCCGGAATGGTCTGCGTCGGGTCGCTGTGGGTTATGGCCTGTGCCGGCAGGGGCGAGAGCGGGACATCATCCGCCTTTGCTGCCGGGGCTGCAGAGGGGGCTGCTGGAGTGGCGGGTACGACTGCGGGTGTGGCGGCGGTTGCCTGCGTTTTGACTGCGGTGGTCGCGTTGCTTGTCTGCTGCGTTGCAGCGGTGGTGGCCTGTGTAGCAGGTGCCGTTGCCGCAGGGGCTGCTTGCGGTGCGGCGGGCGCGTTGCTGACAGGGCGGGAAAGATCGCTCTGCCAGTTCCATTCCTGAGCGTGGGCCGCCTGCCCGCCCAGTGCGACGTTTGCGGTGATAAGCCCTGTCAGGGCCGCCGCCGATGCCAGATACCGTTTTACACCCATGACGTTATGCCTTTTGTACGCGCCTTGCGAGGCTGTCCCTTACGGGGCCCTTGCCCCGAAAAACCGTTGCTGTGTCTAGCATGGCGGCGTGGTAAGCGTCCATTCAGCGGACTTTAAATTCCCTGTACGGTTTACGGCTGGCCTGCGCGCGCGGCCTCTATGACCTTTGTTGCGGCCTGAACCTGCATGTCCAGTCCCGGCTGACCCAGAGCCGCCGATGCCCCGCGCGGATCGCCGCCGTAAATGCCCTGTGCGGCCGATGGGGGTGGCCCGGCGCGCAGCGCCTTCTGGCGCACCATGCCGGGGTCAACCGCCAGCATCAGCGACGTATCTGACAGTTCAGCATGAAGCCCGACCTCGCCCGCATGGCCTGTCTTTTTTAGCCAGTCGGCATACTGGTGGGGCAGGACATCGTAATAGGCCCGGACGTACAGCGCTTTGGCCCCTGTTCCCCGCCATGCGGTGTTGAGCGTATCGGCCGCCTGTTGGAGCTGTGTCTGGTAGCCGCCATGATCACCCAGCAGCACGACAAGGGTAAAGCCCTGCACGCGCAGGCTTTCAGCGGCGGCAAGCACGAGTTTTTCAAACACATCCGGCGGGATGCTGAGCGTGCCTGCAAACCGCATATGGCTGGTGCGGGGCTTTGTGCCGCCTTCGGGCACGTAGGCCATGACCGGGGCAACCAGTGTCTGGCCCACGGCGCGGGCAATGCGCTCAGCCTGCGCCAGCACGCGCACGTTATGTTTACCTGCGGCAATATAGGGCCCGCTCTGCTCCGTCCCTCCCACGGGGATGATGACCGTGGTGATACCACAGGCCAGCCCGTCGCGGATTTCGGTCCAGGTTCGTTGTTCGAACTGCACAGAGGCGGGCAACTGACCACAGTCCGCGCCAGCGGCATGGGCCGGGGCGGAGGAGGCCAGTCCAGCCATGAGCGCGAACACGGCCCCCCATAACGTGCGGGGAGGTTTGTTTCGGAGGGGGCGTGTCAGGGGCACGCGGGGCGGACAGAGGGCGGCAGGCATGAAGTCAGCCCTCCGCCGTCTGGGATGCAGGGGCAAGCATGGGGGCGAGAAAACGGCCAGTGTGGCTCTGGGCACAGGCGGCAACGGTCTCAGGTGTGCCTTCGACCAGAATGCGTCCCCCGCCGCTGCCTCCTTCCGGCCCGACATCAATAATCCAGTCGGCGGTCTTGATCACTTCAAGGTTATGCTCGATCACCACCACCGTATTGCCCTGATCCACCAGCGCGTGAAGCACCTCAAGAAGCTTGCGTACGTCCTCGGTGTGCAGGCCGGTCGTTGGTTCGTCGAGAATATACAGCGTACGGCCCGTGGCCCGGCGTGCCAGTTCCTTGGACAGTTTGACGCGCTGTGCCTCCCCGCCCGACAGGGTGGTGGCCTGCTGGCCCAGCGTCAGGTAGCCCAGCCCCACTTTCTGCAAAACGGCCAGCCGGTCACGGATACGCGTCTGTGCGGAAAAGAACGGATAGGCTTCATCCACGCTCATGGCCAGAACATCGGCAATGCTCTTGCCTCGAAAGCGGATTTCCAGTGTTTCGCGGTTGTAGCGCGCTCCTTTGCAGGTATCGCAGGTTACGTACACATCCGGCAGGAAGTGCATTTCAATCTTGAGCAGCCCATCTCCCTGACAGGCCTCGCACCGCCCGCCCTTGACGTTGAAGGAGAAGCGCCCGGCCTTATACCCGCGCGCCTTGCTTTCAGGCAGTTCCGCAAACCAGTCACGGATAGGCGTGAACAGGTCGGTATAGGTGGCGGGGTTGGAACGTGGCGTGCGCCCGATGGGGGACTGGTCGATGTCGATGATTTTGTCGAGCAGTTCCACTCCCCGGATACGCCGGTACGGTTCGGGGGTTGTGGCCGTGCCCATGAGCTGGCGCGACAGGGCGCGGTACAGCGTGTCCAGCACCAGAGTGGATTTGCCCGAGCCAGAAACGCCGGTTACGCAGGTAAAGGTGCCAAGGGGAAAGCTGGCGGTCACGTCGCGCAGGTTGTGGCCGCTCGCGCCTTCAAGGATGATCTGGCGCTTCTTGTCCACCTTGCGGCGCGTTGCGGGCACATCAATGCGCCGTCGGCCAGACAGATAGGCCCCGGTCAGGCTTTCGGGTACGCGGGCGACCTGTTCAGGCGTGCCCGCGGCAATCACCTGCCCGCCGTTGAGACCCGCACCCGGCCCCATGTCCACCAGCCAGTCGGCGCTGCGGATGGCGTCTTCGTCATGTTCCACCACGATCAGCGTGTTGCCCAGGGACTTCAGCCGCTGCAACGTGCCCAGAAGCCGCTCGTTATCGCGCTGGTGCAGCCCGATCGAGGGTTCGTCCAGCACATACAGCACGCCTGTCAGGCCCGAGCCGATCTGGCTGGCCAGCCGGATACGCTGGCTTTCCCCGCCCGACAGCGTGGCCGACCCGCGTGAGAGGGTCAGGTAATCCAGCCCGACATCATCAAGGAATTTCAGTCGTTCCGTGATTTCGCGCAGGATGCGCTGCGCAATATCCGCGCGCTGGGGGGTAAGGGTGGGGAGCACGCTGCCGAACCAGTCCAGCGCCTCGCCAATAGGCAGGTCCGATGCCTGTGCGATGGTGGCGTTGGCCACGCGTACCGACAGTGCTTCGGGCTTGAGCCGCGCGCCATTGCACGCATGGCAGGGTTTTTCCGACTGATAGCGCGAGAGTTCCTCGCGCACCCACATGCTGTCGGTGGTGCGCAGGCGCTTTTCAAGGCTTTTCAGCACGCCTTCAAATGGTTTGGTCACGGCGTAGGCCTTGCGGCCCTCGCGGTAGGTGAACACGACACTTTCATCCACCCCATCCAGAATGCCGGTGCGCGCGGCCTCGGGCAGATCCTGCCAGGGGGTGTCCATGTCGATGTCAAAATGCGCGGCCAGACTTTCCAGCGTCTGCTCCAGCAGGGGGGATTTGGCATCCTTCCACGGGGCGATGGCCCCCTTGCGGAGCGAAAGCCGCGTATCGGGCACCACCAGCATCGGGTTAAAAAAGGTTTCAGACCCCAGGCCGTCGCAGGCGGGGCAGGCCCCCTGCGGCGCGTTGAAGGAGAATAGGCGCGGCTCGATCTCCTCCAGCGTGAAACCACTCACCGGGCAGGAAAAGCGCGAGGAAAACACCAGCTTTTCGGCTTCTTCCTCATTGCCGTCGCGACGCACTTCCTCAGCATAGACAATGCCATCGGACAGGCCGAGCGCTGTTTCAAGACTGTCGGCCAGACGGGTCTGGATACCCTCCTTTATGACCAGCCGGTCCACCACCACTTCCACAGTGTGGCGCAGCTTGCGGTTCAGGCTGGGGACTTCACCAATATCGTAGAGCGTGCCGTCCACCCGCACGCGGGTAAAGCCCTTGCGCTGGAGTTCCAGAAGTTCCTTGCGGTACTCGCCCTTGCGGTCGCGGATAACGGGGGCCAGCAGCATCAGGCGCAGGCCTTCTGGCAGCGCCAGAACCCGATCCACCATCTGGCTGATGGTCTGCGCTTCAATGGGCAGGCCCGTGGCGGGGGAATACGGCACGCCGGCCCGCGCCCAGAGCAGACGCATGTAGTCATAAACTTCGGTGACTGTGCCAACCGTCGAGCGCGGGTTTTTGGAGGTGGTTTTCTGCTCGATGGAAATGGCGGGAGAAAGCCCCTCGATGGAATCGACATCGGGCTTGCCCATGAGTTCCAGAAACTGGCGGGCGTAGGCGGACAGGCTTTCCACGTAGCGGCGCTGGCCTTCGGCATAGATGGTGTCGAACGCCAGAGAGGACTTCCCCGAGCCTGAAAGCCCGGTCATGACCGTCAGCCGATCACGCGGGATGTCGATGTCGATATTCTTGAGGTTGTGCACGCGCGCACCCCGCACGCGGATGGCCTGCGGCCCCCAGCTTTGCGGCGGGGTCATCTGTGCCTGTGCACCGGGGGCGGAGGGCAACGGGGCTGCGCTCTCCTGCCCGCTCTGGGCAGTTTGCGCCGGAGTGTCCTGCTTTGGGGTGTCCTGTTCCGGGGTGGTCCCGGTTTTGCGCCGTTTTGCTGACTGTGCCATTGAACGCCCTGCCGCTGTTCCTGTTTTGTCCTAGTATGGGGCCAGAATGATGTTGCGTGCAATCCTTGCCAAAGCGACCTTCTGAGCCCTTGCCCTGTCGGGCAAGATTGCCCATCTAGGACAGCAAGCACAGACACGCCACGGCGCACCGTGGCCAGAGCAGGGAACAGAACCGATGGAACAACTGATCGGCCAGCCGGATGCGGCAGGCGCACAGGCGGATCTGATTAAGGACGGCACGCAGGAAACCTTTATCAACGACGTGATCGAGGCCAGCCGTTCGGTTCCGGTTCTGGTGGATTTCTGGGCGGACTGGTGTGGGCCGTGCAAGCAGCTTGCCCCCGTGCTGGAAAAGGTCGTGCGCGCGGCCAAGGGCAAGGTGCGGCTGGTCAAGGTCGATATCGAGGCAAACCGCGCGCTGGCGGCGCAGCTTGCGCAGGTCGGGTTGCCGCTCCAGTCCATTCCGCTGGTGGCGGCGTTCTGGAAAGGCCAGATCCTTGATGTGTTTCAGGGCGCGTTGCCCGAAAGCGGCGTAAAGAAATTTATCGAAACCGTGCTCAAGGCCAGTGGCGGTGGCACCCTGCCCGCTACCGAACGCCTGCACGAAGCCGATACCGCGCTGGAAACCGGGCGGCCGGACGTGGCGGCGGAGCTTTATTCCTCGGTGATTGGCGAGGAAGAGGAAAACCCCCGCGCCTGGGGTGGGCTGGTGCGCGCCATGCTGGCACTGGACGATGAGGAATCCGCCGCCGCTGCTCTGGCCGACGTGCCTGAAAAAATTACCAACGCCCCGGAAGTAGCGGGTGCGCGCGCGGCCCTCGAACTCAAGCGCGAGGGACGGCAGGCGGCTGAAGCCATGGAAGGTATTCAGGCGCGGCTTGCCGCCAATCCGGAGGATTTCGAGGCCCGCTGTGAACTGGCGACGGCCCTGAACGCCGCAGGCCGGAGGGAGGAAGCCGCGGGCGAACTGCTGCATGTCATCCGGGCTGACCGGGGCTGGAAGGATGGCGCCGCCCGCCAGCAGCTCCTGCGGTTTTTCGAGGCATGGGGCAATGATGACCCCAATACCCTGACGGCTCGCCGTCGTCTTTCGTCGCTGCTGTTTTCATAAGACCATGGGCACGCGCGTCTCTCCTTTCGCGGAAGATGATATTCCCCGGCGCGTCCCGCGCGTGCAGGACATGACGCTGGCGGATATGCCGCCGGAGGTGGGGCTGTTTCCGCTTTCGGGGGTGCTGCTCTTTCCACGAGGGCGGCTGCCGCTGAATGTGTTCGAGCCGCGCTATGTGGCTCTGGTGGAAGATGCGCTGGCTGCCAATCGCCTGCTGGGGTTGATCCAGCCTCGCTGGCGGGAGGAAGATGACGAGGACAACGCTATTCCGCCCCTGTATGGCGTGGGCACGCTGGGACGGATTTCCTCCTTTACCGAGCGGGCCGACGGCACCTACGCCATTACCCTGTCGGGGGTGACGCGCTTTCGGCTCCTGAGGGAGACCACGCCGCACCGGGGCTATCGCGTCGGGCGGATTGATGCCTCCACCTTCGCGGGGGATCTGAACGAAATTCCCTCCGAGCCTTTTGACCGTGCCCACCTGCTTGAGTCCATGCGCCGGTATTTCCAGCGCAAGGGGCTGGATGCCCGCTGGTCGTTGATAGAACAGATGGATGACAGCATGTTGCTGGTCACGCTCCCCATGATCTGTCCTTTCCCTCCGGCGGAAAAACAGGCATTGCTTGATGCGGCAAGCCTGACCGAGCGTGTGCGGGTGCTGCAGACACTGCTGGACATGGATGGGCCGGAACACGACGGGCCGCCATCCTGAAGGCGGCGGCGCACCACCATCAACAGGCCGTGTTGGCAAGAAATATGTGGGGAAAGCTGTCCATGTCCGATAACGCAACCGCAATCGCGCCCATTGATCCGCGCCTGCTGTCCGTGCTGGTGTGCCCTGTCACCAAGGGGCCGCTGACCTATAACGCTGCGACGGGCGAACTGATCAGCGAGAAGGCGGGGCTGGCCTTTCCCATCCGTGACGGCATTCCCGTGATGCTGCCTGATGAGGCGCGCCGGATCGAAGGCTGAGCTTCCGGTTTCTGGTTTCCCCTTTCGGCGCGGACGACACGCATGGTTCTGGACAGACAGTGCCGCAGGGTTGGTGGCGGCAGGTTCGCGCACACGGCCCTGAGCGGCCTGCTGGTGCTGGGGCCGTTACTGGCGGGATGTCACAAGCCTATCGAGGGCGATAACATCGACCTGCCCTATGAGCGGCCGGGCCGTTTTCTTCCCGAGGCGGCCGAGGCCGAAGCCCGTGCCGCCCAGCGCGATGTGGAACGGCAGGAAAAGCTCGAACAGGAGCGCGACCGTCTGGCTGCGGCCTCCGGGCACCCACGGGTCAAACCGCCGCCGCCTAAGCCCGAGGAGCGCTACGAGGTCGTCAATCCGGATTCAGGCGGCACGGCCGGGCCGATGCGGCTGAAGGACGGCCATACCGTCATCCCGCAGACACAGGCCATTTACGGCAAGCCCCCCAATGCGCAGAGCACGACCGACCCCACGTCTTTCAAGGGCACGGCGCGGAAGACTTCAGGATCAGATACATCTGATTCAGACGACTGAGGGAGCCGGGCGGGATCAGGCTTCCTGCTCGGCGTGTTCATTTGCATCCGTTGCCTGACGGCGCAGGATATTGCTGCCCGCCATGCACAGCGCGCCGGTGGCCATCCCGATGGCGGTGGGCAGCGCGCCGTGCTGGGGCATGAGTCCCACCAGCACGCTGCTGAGTGCGCCCAGCGCGAATTGCAGGGTGCCCAGCAGGGCCGAGGCGCTGCCTGCGTGCTGCCCGTGCCGCGAAAAGGACAGCACCGTGCCGTTGGGGCCGATAAAGCCCAGAGCCGCCGTAGTACTGGTGATCAGCGCACAGGTCAGCAGCGGATGGTGCGGCCCCGCCACGCCCATGACCGCCAGCACCACAAATACCACGCTGAGAACGCAGGACCACAGAATGGCGGCTTCCAGAATGGCGGGCATGGGAAAATGGTGGATCAGTCTGCCATTGATCTGTGTGCCCAGAATGAAGAACGAGGCGTTAACCCCAAAAAATATGCCAAACCCGGAGGGGGAAAATCCCAGCACCTGCTCGAACAGAACCGGCGCACCGCCTAGATAGGCGAACATGACAAAGCTGGAAAAGCTGGTGATCAGCGCATTGGACAGAAAGACCGGCTCGGCCAGAATGGTGCGGTAGCGGCTGAGGATATCCGACGCAGCAAGCCGGATACGCCGCTCGGGCGCCAGCGTGTCGGGCAGCATGATCTGTGTGGCCACAATGGCGAGTGCTGCATAAACTGCCGCAAACCAGAAGATGTTTCGCCATGAGCCGAATTGCATGACGAGGCTGCCAAGCGTCGGCGCCAGTATGGGCATGACGCCAAACACCAGCGTAAGCTGGGCCATGATATGCGCGCCCTTGCGGCCTGTGGCCACATCCCGCACCGAGGCGCGCGGAATCACAGCGCAGGCTGACCCGCCAAGCGCCCCCAGAAAGCGGAAAAAGCAGAACAGCCCATAGTCATGGGCGAGCGCGCAACCCGCGCTGGCCAGCGCGAAAATGCCCAAGCCAACGATCAGTGGCCCTTTACGTCCGAACCTGTCTGAAAGCGGGCCTTGCGAGAACTGGCCGATGGCCAGCCCCAGAAACCACGCCGCCAGTGTCATCTGTGCCGCGCCCGGACCGTGGGCCAGATCATGATCAAGCTGCGGAAAGGCTGGCAGGTACATGTCCGTCGCCAGAGGGCCGATGGCCGTGACCAGACCAAGCAGAACGATCAGCGGAAAAGTCAGGGTCGGCAGGGCAGGTACGTGTGCGCGCATGAATGAACAACAATGTCTGGGGCGGAAAGCGGCACATCTTTCTCCTGGGTGTGCGCTTTGTCCACTGTTCTGTGCGGGAGGCGGCTTCCACAAAACCGGTCAGCAGGCCGGGTAACAACACCAGGCAAAAGAAAAAGGGCGGCCATATGCCATGGCCGCCCTGCCGTTACAGCCGCTGTCGGGCAGCGGTTATTTGGGCTTGGGTGCATCCTTGCCGGGCGGCGGCGGAGGGGGCGGAGGCGGCATGTCCGGGCGGGCCGCCAGTTCCTTGAGCTGCTCGGGGGTCAGCAGATCGTGAATCTGCACATCAATCTGCAGGTGCTTGAGCACGCGCTGATTTTCCAGCGAGGCAAGCTGCTGCTCCAGTTCCTGCAGGTGCGCCTTGTCAACCGGGCCGGGTGTGGTCAGCAGGGTATGGATCTGCTTGCGCAGGTTGTATGTCTGCTCCATGGCGGCCTTGGGGTCGGCCGGGCGGTTTGCCTCCATGATGGCGTGGAGCTTCTTTTTCTGGTCGGCGCTCAGTGTTACGCCATCAAGATGCATGAACGGGCTGCCGGGGCCACAATACATAGGGCCGTGGTGCGGGCCATCATGGGGGCCGTGCATCATGTCGTGCATGGGGCCGTGCATCGGGCCGGACATGTCGGCGGTTGCTGCGGCACTGTCCTGTTTGGCGGTGGCTGACGCGCTGTCTTCGGCATGGGCCAGAGCCGGAACCCCGGCCACGACCAGCCCCGTCATCAGCGGAAGCGCCAGAAACATTTTTGACATGGTCATGAATATCGCCTTCGCGTCATATATGTCGTTCACGGCGGGTCGAAACCCCTCGTACGATTGCTAGCATTGCGTGCTGTTATGTCGGAAAAAAGGCGAACATCCGGCTTGTGCCCGGTGCGCTCTTTTCCACAGGCGGTTTTGCTGGTAGGACAGGAACCGCTTTACCCCGCGAGAGTGACGGAACGGTAGACGTAGTCGACTCAAAATCGACCGCCGAAAGGCATAGGGGTTCGAATCCCCTCTCTCGTACCAGATTTTTCCTGCTTGAAATTCGGCCAGGCTCATGAACGCGCTTTCTCCTTCCATGCTGTCCCGTCCATCCGTCCGGCCGCTCAATCCGTGTTTTTCGTCCGGCCCATGCGCCAAGCGTCCCGGCTGGAGCGTGGCCGCGCTGTCTGGTGCGCTGGTGGGGCGTTCGCACCGTTCGCCTGAAGGGCGCGCCCGGCTGAATGATGTCATTGTGCGTTCACGCAGGGTGCTGGGTGTTCCGCAGGACTGGCACGTGGGTATCGTTCCCGCTTCCGATACGGGAGCCATGGAAATGGCGCTGTGGTCGCTGCTGGGGGAACGCCCGGTGGACGTACTGGCGTTCGAGAGCTTTTCGGCCCTGTGGGCGCAGGACATCACGACGCAGCTTGCGCTTGAAAATACGCGCGTGCTCACCGCCGAATACGGTAGCCTGCCCGATCTGGCCCAGGTGGACTGGACGCATGACGTGGTGCTGGCATGGAACGGCACCACTTCCGGCGTGCGCCTGCCCGATGGCGCGGCCATTCCCGCCAGCCATGACGGACTTGTGATCTGTGATGCCACCTCGGCGGCTTTTGCCATGGACCTGCCATGGGACCGGCTGGATGTGGTGACATGGTCCTGGCAGAAAGCGCTGGGTGGAGAGGCCGCCCACGGCATGATCGCCCTTTCCCCCCGTGCGGTGGCGCGGCTTGAAAGCTACAAGGCCCCGCGCGCCCTGCCCAAGATTTTCCGCATGACCTCCAAAGGCGCGCTGATCGAAGGTATTTTCCGGGGGGACACCATCAACACCCCGTCCATGCTGTGCGTGGAAGATGCGCTCGATGGCCTGATCTGGGCGGAGTCCATTGGCGGGCTTGGTGCTCTGAAAGTCCGTAGCGAGGCCAGCCTCGCGGTGGTGACGGAGTGGGTGGAAAAGACCGAGTGGGTTGAGTTTCTGGCCAAAAACCCGGCTGAGCGCTCCTCCACCGCCATCTGTCTGCGGATTGTGGCACCGTGGTTCACAGCCCTTGATGCCGCCGGGCAGGGCAAGGCTCTCAAGGCCATGCTCGCTTTGCTGGAAACCGAGGGCGTGGGCTTTGACCTCGCCAGCTACCGTGATGCGCCCATGGGGCTGCGGATCTGGGGCGGCGCTACAGTGGAGGCGGCCGATGTGCGCGCTCTGCTGCCCTGGCTGGACTGGGCCTTTGCCCAGATCGCGCCGCAGGGCTGAACGCGGCCAGCCTTCCCGCTGGCCCTCCCTTTTAGTCCCCCAATTCCATTCCTGCGGGGAATGGTCTAAAATCGTGCCCGCAAGAGGCTGGCGCAGGGGTCGGTCGTTACAGACGTTAAAAGGTGAATCATGGGTTATCGGGTCGCTGTTGTAGGCGCAACGGGTGCCGTGGGGCGGGAAATTCTCAAGACGCTGGCTGAGCGGGAATTTCCGGTCGATGATATTGTGGCGCTGGCCTCCCCGCGTTCAGCCGGGCGCGAGGTGTCGTTCGGTAACCGCACGCTTAAGGTGCAGAACCTCGAAACCTTCGACTTCAAAGGCTGGGATATCGGGCTGTTTTCGCCCGGCGGCGCGGTTTCGGCCAAGTATGCGCCGATTGCCGCCAAGGCTGGCTGCGTGGTGATCGACAACACCTCGCACTTCCGTATGGACCCCGATGTGCCGCTGGTGGTGCCGGAAGTGAACCCCAACGCGCTCAAGTCCCTCAAGCGCAACATTATCGCCAATCCCAACTGCTCCACCATTCAGATGGTGGTGGCGCTCAAGCCGCTGCATGACCTGTTCACGCTCAAGCGCGTTGTCGTGTCCACCTATCAGGCGGTGTCCGGCGCGGGTAAGGACGGCATGGACGAACTGTTTGCCCAGGCGCGCGGCACGTTCGTGAACGATCCGCCCAAGGTGGAACAGTTCCAGAAGCAGATCGCCTTCAATTGCATTCCCCAGATCGACCGTTTTATGGATGACGGCGCGACCAAGGAAGAATGGAAGATGCGCGTCGAGACCAAGAAAATCCTCGACCCGGATGTGGAAGTGATCGCCACCTGCGTGCGCGTGCCGGTGTTTATCGGACATTCCGAGTCCATCGTGGCCGAGTTTGCCGAGCCGGTTGATCTGGCCCGTGCGTACGAAGCCCTGCGCGCGGCGGAAGGCGTGGTGGTGCTCGACCAGCGCGAGGATGGCGGATACGTCACCCCGATCGAGTGTGTAGGCGAAGATGCGAGCTATGTTTCGCGCCTGCGTGTTGACCCCACCGTGCCCAATGGTCTGGCGTTCTGGTGCGTGTCCGACAACCTGCGCAAGGGCGCTGCCCTGAACGCGGTGCAGATTGCCGAAACCATGATCGCTCTCGATCTGCTGCCCGTGCATGTCTGAAGCCGTTGTGTTGCGGATTACGCGTGGCCGTGGGCTGCGTGGGTGCGCGACAGATGGGCTTTACAGGTGCATAACGAGCTGACAGGCAGCGCGGATCACACGGCTGAGTGAGAATCCCGCGCCTCTCGGTCTCGTGTTGAGTGGTTGAATTGACCGCTCCAACATGCGGGGCGTAGGACAAAACGATGCAAGCCCGCTGGGCTTAGATCCAGCGGCGGGATAGAGACGGGGTACAGGCACCAATGCAGGATATCCGCAAGGCCCTCTATGTAGGAAGCCGAAGCGACGGGACGCTGATCGAGCGACCGATGTCGCCACATCTGCAAGTCTATCGTTACCGGCTTTCCATGGTTCTTTCCATATCGAACCGGATTACCGGCGTGATCGCCACGGGCGGGGCCGCTCTGGGCGTGTTCTGGCTCGGGGCCGCGGCCAAAGGGCCGAAGGCGTTCGCCACGGCGCGCAAGGTTACGGGCAACCCGCTGGGGCAGCTCGTGCTGCTCGGCTGGCTGGGTTCGGTCGTGTACCATACGGTTGGCGGTATCCGCCACCTGATCTGGGATGCGGGCTACCGCTTCGACAAGGAAGAAGTGAACAAGGACGGCCCTGTTGCCGTCAAGGTGACGGCAGGCGTGAGCGCAGTGCTCGGGATTGCCCTGCTGTGTGTCGCCGGTCGCCGCAGGCGGGCGCGCGTCAAAGCCGGGAAGGCGTCCTGACATGAACACATCCACTCCTCATATCGAAGTCATGCGCTCGCAGCTTGGCCGCGCGCGTGGTCTTGGGGCCGGTCAGTCCGGCACGGCGCACTGGTGGGCGGAACGTGCCTCCGCCGCGTCGCTCCTGCCGCTTTCAACGTGGTTTGTGGTGCAGATGTTCCGTCTTGGCGGGGCTGATCATGCAGAAGTGGCCCGGTGGGGCGCAAAGCCCTGCAACGCCACCATGCTGGCGGCGGTGATCATCACCACGTTCTATCACGCGCAGGTCGGCCTGCAGGTGATCGTGGATGACTACGTGCACGGCAAGGCGCATCTGCCGACCCGTCTTGCGGTCAAGATCGTCACCTCCCTGCTGGGGCTGCTGGGCGTGTTCGCCGTCATCAAGCTGGTGGCTGGCGGCAGTTCCGGCAAATAGCCGTACCCCTGCCACTGCACTGAATCCTACGCCGCCCGGCCGCCAGGGCCCGGTGCGGCATGAACCTGAACGGACTGACAGGCCTAACGCACATGGGAGCGCCGTCACGATGAATGCCAATTCCTCTCCTTCCAGGGGAGCTTACCGGATTGTTGATCACGCCTACGATGTCGTGGTCGTTGGGGCAGGCGGTTCCGGCCTGCGCGCGACACTGGGCATGGGGGCCGCAGGCCTGAAAACTGCCTGCGTCACCAAGGTTTTCCCCACACGCAGCCATACCGTGGCCGCACAGGGTGGTATCGGCGCCTCTTTGGGCAACATGGCCGAGGACAACTGGCGCTGGCACATGTACGACACCGTAAAGGGGTCTGACTGGCTGGGTGACCAGGACGCCATTGAGTTCATGTGCCGTGAGGCCGTGCCTGCCGTGCAGGAACTCGAACATTTCGGCGTGCCGTTCTCACGCACCGAAGATGGCCGCATCTACCAGCGTCCGTTCGGTGGCCACATGAGCGAATACGGCAAGGCTCCGGTGCCGCGCGCCTGCGCCGCCGCCGACCGTACGGGTCATGCAATCCTGCATACGCTGTATCAGCAGTGCCTCAAGCACAACGTAGAATTCTTTGTCGAATATTTCGGCATTGACCTGATCATGGATGATGAAGGCGCGTGCCGTGGCGTCATAGCCTGGTGTCAGGACGACGGCACGATCCATCGCTTCAACGCGAAAATGGTTGTGCTGGCCACGGGCGGTTACGGTCGTGCCTACCAGTCCTGCACCTCGGCCCATACCTGTACGGGCGATGGCAACGGCATGGTCATGCGCGCGGGCCTGCCCACGCAGGACATGGAGTTCGTGCAGTTCCACCCCACCGGTATTTACCCGGCAGGCTGCCTGCTGACGGAAGGTTGCCGTGGCGAAGGCGGTTACCTGACCAACTCCGAGGGTGAGCGTTTCATGGAACGCTATGCCCCCACCGCCAAGGATCTGGCCTCGCGCGATGTCGTGTCCCGCGCGATGACAATCGAAATCAAGGAAGGCCGTGGCTGTGGTCCCAAGAAGGACCATATCATGATGCATCTGGAGCATCTCGGCTCCGACCTGCTGCATGAGCGCCTGCCGGGCATTCTGGAAACGTCGCGCATCTTCGCCGGTGTGGACGTGACCAAGGAACCCGTGCCCGTGCTGCCGACCGTGCATTACAACATGGGCGGTATTCCGACCAACATTCACGGCGAGGTTATCCGCCCCACCGCCGACAACCCCGATGCCGTGGTGCCGGGCCTGATGGCTGTGGGCGAGGCCGCCTGCGTGTCCGTGCATGGCGCGAACCGCCTTGGCACCAACTCGCTGCTCGATCTGATCGTGTTTGGCCGTGCGGCTGCCCGCCGGGCCGCCGAAGTGGTCAAGCCGAGCGACTTTACCCGTCCGCTGCCTGCCGGTGCTGGCGAGTTCGCGCTCGACCGTCTGGACAAGCTGCGTTACGCCAAGGGCGGCACGCGCGTTTCGGCCATGCGTGAGCGCCTGCAGCGTGATATGCAGACACATGCCGCCGTGTTCCGCACGCAGGAAAGCCTGCAGGAAGGCGTGGACAAGATTCACGAAATCTGGGGCGGCCTTGGCGATATGTCGGTTTCCGACTCTTCCCTGATCTGGAACTCGGATCTGATGGAAGCGCTGGAATTCGAAAACCTGCTGGCCAACGCCACCGCCACGCTGGAAAGCGGCCTGGCGCGGCACGAAAGCCGTGGCGCCCATGCCCGTGACGATTTCCCTGATCGTGACGACAAGGAATGGCTCAAGCATTCCGTGTCCTGGCTGGACGAAAAAGGCGGCGTGAAACTCTCATACCGTCCGGTGCACATGAATACCCTGACCGATGAGGTCGAGGTTTTCCCGCCCAAAAAGCGCGTTTACTGATCCGCAGGGCAAAGGGAGGCGAACATGGTCGAACTCAGACTGCCGCGCAACAGCACTGTCGGGACAGGCAAGACCTTTCCCGCTCCGGCGGGCGCGAAAAACGTCAAGTCATTCAAGATTTATCGCTGGTCGCCGGATGACGGCAAAAACCCGGTGATCGACACCTATGAACTTGATCTGGATACATTCGGGCCGATGGTGCTCGACGCCATTATCCATATCAAGAACGAGGTGGACCCCACACTGACCTTCCGGCGTTCCTGCCGCGAGGGGATCTGCGGCTCGTGCGCCATGAACATCGATGGCGAAAACACGCTGGCCTGTCTCAAGCCGATCAAGGACATCAAGGGCGATGTGCGGATTTACCCGCTGCCGCATATGCCCATCGTCAAGGATCTGGTGTCCAATCTGGACGGCGCCTATGCGCAGCTTCGTTCTGTCCAGCCCTGGATGCAGGCCGACAGCGCCCCGCCGCCGGATGGCGAGCGCCGCCAGAGCATTGAGGAACGTGCGAAGCTGGATGGTATGTGGGAGTGCATCCTGTGCTTCTGCTGCACCACCTCCTGCCCGTCCTACTGGTGGAACGGCGACAAGTATCTCGGCCCGGCCGTGCTGCTTGCAGCTTACCGCTGGATTGCTGACAGCCGCGACGAACACACCGGCAACCGGCTGGATGCGCTTGAAGACACCTTCAAGCTCTATGCCTGCCGCACGATTATGAACTGCACCCAGACCTGCCCCAAGGGTCTGAACCCGGCCAAGGCGATCGGGCGGATCAAGGAACTGCAGCTCGAACGCAAGCTGTAAGCCAGACCCGCTCTGCCTGCCTCGTGCGGTGGATGGTACAAAAAGGCCCGACGCGAAACGTTCTCGCGTCGGGCCTTTTTTATGTCACGCGTCCTGGCTGCGGCTGTTTCCTGAACGATCACAAGCCCAGCATGGACAGGCCGGGGTGATCGTCTGGCCGTTGTTCTGTTGTCCAGTGGAAGAGGCGCTCCGTGACGGAAATAGGCTGGTCATTGATTGATGCCATCCGGGAGCGCATCAACCCGTCCGCATCGAATTCCCAGTTTTCGTTTCCATGCGATCGGAACCATTGGCCGCCGGTGTCCTGCCACTCATAGGCAAAACGCACAGCAATACGGTTGTCCCGAAAAGCCCAGAGCTCCTTGATCAGCCGGTATTCCCGCTCCCGCTGCCATTTGCGGGTGAGGAAGGCAATAATTTCCTCGCGGCCTTTGACGAATTCCGAGCGATTGCGCCACCTGCTATCGGGTGTATAGGCCTGTGCCACTTTTTCAGGACTCTGACTGTTCCATGCGTTTTCAGCGAGACGAACTTTCTGCACAGCCGTTTCAGCGGTGAAGGGAGGAAAGGGAGGGCGAGACATGGGAAGTTCCGGCTCTGTTGTGGGAGCGGGTCACGGCGTGATCCGATGCCTGCCAGTATGACTATGCGGATATTTGACGAAAGGACAATGATCCCTCATTTTGAGCCATGATCAGACAGGTTGGCATTTTACTTTATCCTGATTTCCAGTTGCTCGATGTCGCGGGTGTGACAGCGGCCTTCGAGATTGCCGATACGCTGAAGGGCGGCGCTTATCATGTAACGCCTCTTTCGCTTCATGGTGGTCTGGTGCGATCTTCGTCTGGTATGGCGCTTGATACTGTTGCCTGTTCCAGCAATGATTTTTTTGATACGTTTATTGTCGTTGGGGGTGAAGGGCATAAAAGAGCCATGAAATCCCCCGAGTTGCTCGACTGTATTCTGAAACAGAGCAGGAATACACGGCGGATTTGTAGTGTGTGCTCCGGCGCTTTTTTGCTGGCGGCGGCGAGCCTGCTTGACGGCTGCCGCGTTACCACGCACTGGCAGCAGGCTGAGTTTTTAAAACTGCTGTTTCCAAAAGTAAAAGTCGAAGCAGATGCCATTTATGTCCACGATGGCGCTGTCTGGACATCTGCCGGCATCAGTGCGGGTATTGATATGAGTCTGGCGCTGATAACCCAAGACCTTGGCGAACAAACCGCACGGCGCACCGCGCAGCAGATGGTGGTTTTCTACCATCGCCCCGGCGGGCAATCGCAGTTCTCCGCCCTTCTGGAAATGGGAGGAGGTGAGGAACGCTTTGGCACGCTTCTGGGGTGGGTCCGCTCTCACCTGACCCAACGTCTGAGTGTCGAAACTCTTGCGGCGCGGGTTGGTATGAGCCCCCGAAACTTCTCGCGGGCGTTTCGGTCTTCTGTAGGTATGAGTCCAGCCAAAGCCGTTGAGCGATTGCGGCTGGAGGCCGCACGGGAACGGGTCGAGCAGTCAAGTCTCCCCATTGAAGCCATTGCCGCCATGACTGGCTTTCACGACCCGGAAAGGATGCGGCGCGCATTCCTGCGTGCGTTCGGTCAACCACCGCAAGCTGTCAGACGAAATGCAAATATTCGTACGAGTTGTTAGAGATAACCTATGACATGATCCTTCTGAAGAGAACGTGCGGGAAAATATTGATAAATTATAATATTTTATCAAAAATAGGCTTTTAATATCGTCAAATTCTCTATCCTGCCTTGTGACGTGTTGCCATATTTGAGCGTTGCCTGCTCACGTTACGAACTTTATGTTGAGATGGCTTATCCACTTTCTTCCTTTGATAAAAGAACGCCTATACAGAAATACATAGACTCTCAATTTGGATTTAAGGAAAATTTTCCTGTAATAGATATCTTTCCGCTTCGGTTTTATCTTGGTTGTGGGAATATAGTGCGCTCTTTCAGTTTATATTTTGGGCACACAAAGCAGGAGGAGTTCAAATATGAAGGGGGTCCTGATAATTATCCCCCAGCACTGCTCGGAATGAAAAATATATATTCAAGCTCAGAAGATTTGTATTTTCATGAGAATATTTCCGCCAAAATTGACAGGGACAAGCACGTTATCCATATCGACATCGGGGAGAAACGTGACACATATCAGACCTTTTCTTTAGCGGATGATCTGAGCGTGAATCTAGATCAGGACAATAATCTGGCTTCCCTTGTTTTTCGTAATTTTAGTTACACGGATAGAGAAGAAACCCTCAGCGTCCAACAACGGAATACTGTTACGATAAGGTCTTTCTTGGGTAATATGTTCAAACGTGCGCGAACGCTATTCTGAGAGGACAGCTCCCGATATTCCATCTTTCAGCTAAAAAGCGTCTATCGGTTCAACGGGATCGAATGCGTCGTCCATGGAGGCAAAAACCCGGAACGGCGTCATGACAAACTGCTTTCCACGGACAGCTTTTATTCCAAATGGGCTATTGGAATGGGAGGACATACGTTTTGCGGAGCCACTTTCCATTATCCATTGGGCGATTGTGATGGATGTGGGTACTTTCCATTTTCTTTGTGCCGCTTTTCTATGATGGCAGATAGCAAAACAGGCTTGTCGTACAACCGCCCGCCAATGGTCATACGCGACCACGCTTGATAGCTACGCCACGTTCACCGTTCTCCTTTTGTATCAGACGCCGTGCGCAGTGCCGGGGTGGCACTCCGGGGATTACGCTTGCGTAGTTATCGGCTTACCTGCCTTTCCGGCCAGTTTGTAGGGCGGCGTGAGATTGAGCGCAGGCCCAAAGTTCCCGTGAGAACGATTGACGCACGGTGCCGGAAATGGAACATCTTGAGGTTTGGGGGCTGGCTTTGGGGCCGTAAGCAGGGGCGGGGCTTTTCGTGTTTGATGGTACTCTTTCGTCATGGTCTGGGAGAGCGCGGGCCTGGAGCGACAGCCTCTTTGTCGATCACGCCGTGTTCCGTCTGGCATGGACGAATTTTCACGAGGTGGTGCCGGGTAAAGTCTATCGCTGCAATCACCCTACGCCTGCGCGCCTGCGTCGGGCGGCCCGGCTTTTAGGGCTGCGTACGCTGGTGAACCTGCGGGGGCATCGTCGTTGCGGGTCGGATGCGCTCTCGCGCGATGCGGCGCGGCGGCTGGGGCTGGCCCATGTGGATATGGCGTTTGAAAGCCGTGGCGCGCCGCACCGCGATCGTATCCTGCGCTTTGCCAGTCTCTATCAGTCTCTGGCATTTCCCATGCTGATGCACTGCAAGTCCGGTGCGGACAGGGCGGGGCTGGCGTCTGGTCTGGTGGTGCTGTTCGAAGGCGGTACGGCGCAGCAGGCGCTGGCGCAGCTTTCCTGGCGATACGGGCATTTCAGGCGTTCGCGCACCGGCATACTCGATGCGTTTTTCCTGCGTTATCAGGCCGAGGCGGAAGGGCGTCTGCCATTCCTGACATGGGTGGAAACGGAATATGATGAAGCGCGGCTGAAGCAGGATTTTACGGCCAGCGCGCTGTCCTCGTTCCTGAACGATCAGGTGCTGGGGCGCGAATAAGGGGCAGTTTTTTACGCTACCGGGTTGGTCATAGGGCCGAAAGGGCGTGGGCATGGGGCACGATCACCGCACTGTTTCTGTCCATACCGCAAGGCATGAGCCTCTGCCGCTGGTTGCTCTGTGCGTAACGCTGCTTTCCTGGTCATGCGGTTATCCGGTTATCCGTATGGCGCTGTTGTATTTCTCGCCTGCCGGGCTTTCAGCGCTGCGTTACGCGCTGGCGGCAACGCTGATCATGACATGGGCGGCCTGCACGCGCCCTGCCCTGCCCCGTCTGGCCGACCTGCCGCGTTTCGCGTTGTGCGGCGGCGTGGGCATTGCGTTCTATACGATCCTGTTCAACATGGGCGAGCAGAGTGTTACGGCCGGGGCGGCCAGTCTGCTTCTCAATATTTCTCCCTTGCTGACGGCTATCATAGCTGTGGTGTTCATGCGTGAGAAACTGCCCCTTGCGGGCTGGGTGGGGTCCGGGCTGAGCTTTCTGGGTGTGGCCATTATTGGTGGCGGGCAGCCGGGCGGTTTCTCCTTTGGTTCGGGGGCAAGCTGTATTCTGGCTGCCGCCCTGTGTACGGCTCTGTATTACGTGCTGCAAAAGCCGCTGATCGGGCGTTACGGCCCGCTGCCCACAACCGCGTGGATTCTGATGTGCGGGGCGGTGGCGCTTCTGCCCTGGCTGCCGGGCGCGATAAGGGAGGCGCAAGGCCATGGCATGACGCCGTGGATTCTTATGCTGGTGCTTGCGATTTTTCCATCCGTTGTCGGGTACGCGGCCTGGGCCCATGTGGTGGGGCGCATGGGGGTCGCGCGGTCGGCTGGGTTTCTGTATCTGGACGCCCCTACGGTTCTGGTCATGGCGTATTTTATGCTGGGTGAGGTGCCAAGCCTGCCCACATTGCTGGGGGGGGCCGTTGTCATGGGGGGCGTTCTGGTGGCGCAACTGTTCGGACGAATGCCTTCACAGCGTAAAAAGCATAAAGCAGATAGCGATGTTTCCGTTATCGACGGGTCGTGACGGTGTCGTGCTCGCCTCTGTCTATCGAGCCTGTTGGGTATGGGCGCGAATAGCTGGTTGTGTTCCGCTCTGGCGTTTGAGCCATTTCCAGCGGTTTTCTCAATGCAGAAAGATCATGTGGAAAGAAACGGTTTTTCAAATGCCCGTTTTTTCTGCATTGATTCTGGGAGATGCGGTGCCCGAGGACGTGCCGGTTGCCGCGGCTATCGCGTTCCCGCCTGACCACCCGGCATGGGCCGGATGGTCAGGGGGAGTGGCGCGGGCTGGCGTCAGACCGGCAGGGTCTTTTCCAGCGTGGTGCTGATGGCAGTCAGGCCGGGCAGGATCTTGCCTTCCAGCCATTCAAGGAAAGCGCCACCGGCGGTGGAGACATAGGTCATGTCATGCAGCACGCCGGCATGGCGCAGGGCCGCCACGGTATCGCCACCGCCTGCAACGGTTTTGAGCGCGCCTGCCTTGGTCAGCCGAGCGGCTTCCTGCGCGACGGCGTTTGTGCCTTCGTCGAAGGGGGGCAGTTCAAACACACCCAGCGGGCCGTTCCAGACCAGTGTCTTCAGCCCTGCCAGCTTGGCGTTGAGCATCTGCACGCTCTGCGGGCCGACATCCAGCGCCATCCAGCCATCGGGAATTTCCGAAACCGGAACGGTGCGGGTGGGAGCGCCGGCCATGAACTCTTCGGTCACGACCACATCCACCGGCAGAACCAGATCGCAGCCGCGGGCTTTGGCCTCGGCTATGATCTTGCGCGCGGTGTCGAGCATTTCCTCTTCCTTGAGGGATTTGCCGACATTCACGCCCTGGGCTGCAAGGAAGGTGTTGGCCATGGCTCCGCCAATGGCGAGCATGTTCACCTTGGCCAGCATGTTTTCCAGCAGTTCCAGCTTGGTGGAGATCTTGGCCCCGCCCACAATGGCGCCCACCGGGCGTTCGGGGTTTTCAAGGGCGGCATACAGGGCTGCCAGTTCGGCTTCCATCAGACGGCCGCCGAAGGAGGGCAGATGCTCTGCCACGCCAGCGGTGGAGGCATGGGCACGGTGCGCGGCGGAGAATGCGTCGTTCACGTACACATCGCCGAGCCGGGCGAGGGCCGCGGCCAGGTTGGGGTCGTTCTTTTCCTCGCCGGGCTGGAAACGGGTGTTTTCCAGCAGCAGAACCTCGCCATCACGCAGGGTGCGCGTAGCGGCTTCGGCTTCATCGCCAATGCAGTCATGTGCGAAGCTGACAGGGCGGCCAAGCGCCGTGGCCAGCGCCGTGGCGATGGGCTTGAGCGACATGTCGGGCACGACCTTGCCCTTGGGCCGGTCGAAATGGCTAAGCAGGATCACCCGCCCGCCCTTTTCCGCCAGTTCGCGGATTGTCGGCACAATCCGCTCAATGCGGGTCTGGTCGCTAACCTGACCGTCCTTCATCGGTACGTTCAGGTCAACGCGCACGAGAATGCGCTTGCCCTTCGGGGCAAGCGTATCCAGCGTGGCGAAGGGAAGAGCGCCTGCCATCAGAGCGAACCGAACAGCGCTGCCGTATCGGACATGCGGTTGGAGAAGCCCCATTCATTGTCATACCAGGAGCACACGCGCACCAGCTTGCCACCATCGACCAGTGCGGTCTGGGTGGCGTCGAAGGTGGAGGAGGCAATGGCGTGGTTGAAGTCGGAGCTGACCAGCGGCGCATCGCAGTAGGCCAGCGCGTTCTTCATGCTGCCGGAGTCCACCACCGCCTTGATGGCGGCGTTCACGGCCTCAACGCTGGCCGGTGCGGTCTTGGGCACGAAGTCGAGCGAAACGACGGAGACATTGGCCGTGGGGACGCGGATGGCGGTGCCGTCCAGCTTGCCCTTGAGCTGCGGCAGAACCAGACCCACAGCGCGGGCCGCCCCGGTGGAGGTCGGGATCATGTTCAGCCCGGCGGCGCGTGCGCGGCGCAGATCACCGTGCAGCGTATCCACCGTGCGCTGGTCGCCGGTGTAGGAATGGATCGTGACCATGTAGCCGCGTTCGATCCCGAAGGCGTCTTCCAGCACCTTGGCCACGGGGGCAAGGCAGTTGGTGGTGCACGAAGCGTTGGAGATCACTTCCATGTCGGCGGTCAGAACGGACTCGTTCACGCCGTAGACAATGGTTGCATCCACATCCGTTGCCGGGGCGGATACGATCACCTTGCGTGCCCCGGCGGCCAGAAGCTGGGCGGCCTTTGCGCGTGAGGTGAACAGGCCGGTGCACTCCATGGCAACGTCAATCCCCGCGAACGGCACCTTGGAGGGGTCGCGCTCGGCGGAAACGGTAATGGGGTCCCATGTGCGGCCATTGGCGGAAATGACGAGCTTGCCGTCCACAACCTTTACATCGGCGGGCAGGCGGCCATGCACGCTGTCGTAGCTGAGCAGGTGGGCGTTGTCTTCAACGCTGCCGAGGTCGTTGATTGCCACGGGCACCACATCGGTCCGCCCGCTTTCGATAATGCCGCGCAGGACAAGACGGCCGATCCGGCCAAAGCCATTGATTGCGATTTTGACTGCCATGGGGTGGTGTCTCCGTAGTTTTTTTTATAATCTTCTTCTAGGGCAGATCTGCCTCGTGGGCTGACCCTTGCTCCGTGGCGACTACGCCAAGGCGTTCCATAACCCTGCCGCAGACTGCTTTGGCTGTTATACCGAAGCGTTCATACACCGCGTTGGCCGGGGCGGATATGCCAAAATCATCCATCCCGATGAAAATTCCATTAGCTCCAAGCCACCTCTCCCAGCCGAAGCTGCTGGCGGCTTCTATGCCAACCCGCAGCGCGGAAGGGGTGTCGGGCTGGGTGTCGCCCAGCACGGTGGCGCGGTAGGCTTCCGTCTGGCGGGCAAACACCTCCCAGCAGCAGATAGAGACGACCGCGGCGCGCACCCCCTGCTCGGCCAGCAGCCGCGCGGCGCTTACAGCCACGGCCACTTCCGGGCCGGAGGCAATCAGTGTCACCTGCCTGTTTCGTGCGCCGCGCAGTACGTAGCCGCCATGTGTGGCGGAGCCGAAGCCCGAGGCCCCGGTTTCAGAGCTGGCCGTGCTCTGGCCGGGGTCAGGCATTTCGTGGGGGCACAGCACCAGCAGGGCGGGGCCTTCGGGCCAGAGCAGGGCCGCCTGCCAGCAGGCGAATGTTTCCTGTGCACAGGCGGGGCGGAATACCGCCAGATGCGGCATGGCGCGCAGGCTGGCCAGTTGCTCCACGGGCTGCCAGCCGCCTCCACCGTCGCTCAGGGCCAGACCATCGTTGGTCAGGAGATACAGCACTTTGCGCCGCATGAGGGCGGTCATGCGCAGGGCGGGGCGCATACGGTCGATGGTGATCATGCCCGCGACGCCGCAGGCCAGCATACCCCCATGCAGCGCCATGCCTCCCAGCATACCCGCCATGCCGTGTTCCTGCAGGCCGCAGGACCAGTGCGGGTCAGGAATATCGTGCACGGCGCCTGATGTGCCGGAGTTGGCTGCCAGCACCGCCAGTTCCGGCCGCAGGGTCTGCAAGGCGCGTAAACCTGCCAGCGCCACACTTTGTGAGGAATTGCCCCGCAGATCGTGCCGCCACAGGCGCGGCCAGTCCTCGGACAGCAGCGGGGGAGCAAGACCGGCCTGTTCGCGTTCGAACTGGGTGCGTGCCCTGTGGCGGGTCAGTCGCCGTAGCCACGAGCGCCGGGCCGATGCGCCGCGCCGGGCGGTGGGGCTCCACGGGCCGGTCTGTTCTTCCTCGGCGGGCATGGGCGGGTACGGGTCCGGGCCATCGGAGAGACACGCGAGCAGGGTAGGCTTGCGCGAACGCAGGGTGGCGGCCAGTGCTGCCATGATGGCGGGCAGGCTGCGCGCATTGACACGCCGCACGCTCCAGCCCGATGCGCCGAAACGCGCCAGTGAGTCTGAAAAATCAGCCGGGTCGGTGTGGGGGGCGGGGCAGACCAGCACCGCCAGCCTGTTCAGCCCGAACCGCCCGGCAAGCTGGGCGGCTTCAAGAGCCACGCCAGTCAGCAGGTCGCTATCGCGCGCCAGCACCCATGTCCGGTGGTTGACGAGCGAGCGGCCGTGCCGCGCGGCCAGAATTTCTTCAGCCAGCGCCATGCCCGCCGCTGAAGCCATGCCTTGTCCGGCCGGGCCGGGGGCGATTTCCACCGCCGGGTGCAGGCCGAAGTCAAGGGGGGTGGTCGCATCCGGTTCGGGGGTGCTCAGGTGCAACATGGCGCGCAGGAGCGGCCGCATGGCCTGCGAGGGCACGACGAACCGATCCCGGTCTGGCCAGTTGGGCGTGGCGGGATCATAGCGCAGAACCCGGCACCACAGGGCTGTTACAATAAGGCAGAGCTGGTGCAGTTCAGCTGTACTGTCATTTTGGGTGGCTTCTTCTGCCGCAGGGCCGTCCAGCAAAGCGCGGGCCGCCGTGGCGAGCCGAAGGACGAGCGCATCCTGCGCTGAGAGCGCCGCCTGTGCGGTAGCCTGCGGGAGAAGGGGGATGGAAGCTGTGTGCGGGGCCATCGGGTTCCAGACGAGGGCGAGGGCATGACAACCGTATCCGGCGGCCTGCTTTAGATCCGCATTTTAAGCGGGGTGGGATGTGTTTGGCCAGAGCGGAAAAGGCGGTGGGGGCTTGCGCGGGACGCGGGCAGGCGCGAAAGAAAGAGGCGAACAAAAGCGAGTCGCCGTGCCGGACAGGCCCGGTAAGGCAGGCCGCAGCAGGGTCTGCGCGCAACCAGCAGGGAGCATTCTTCGACTATGCCGCCGGTTTCCATTCAGGATTTTTTTCGGGCTGGTCGTCAGGGGGCACCCACAGCCTTGGCCCTGTCTTTCACGTTGCTGGCCCTGACAGGCTGCAAGCTGGTGGATCAGAAAACCTTCAACCCGCAGGCAGGCGTGCCGCCTAAGCCGTATGTGCCGCCGGCTCGTCCAGCGCCTCCGCCCCCGCCTCCGCTGATAGCGATGGTGGCGGGTACGCCCGAGGCGGACTGGAAACCCCAGGTGCAGGACATGGCGCGTCGCGCTCTGGCGCGGAAGCCGACAGCCCTCTTTACGGTGCGCTGTCTGGTGCCCCCCGGCTCGCCCGTGGTCCCCCCGGCGGATGTCGAGGGGCGTAGCGCGGAAGGGGCCGTACCGACCGCATTGATTACGCTGGCTTCGGGTGATGGGCGTGCCGTCATGCAGGCCCTGATGGATGCCGGCGTGCCGCAGACACAGGTCGAGATGACGGCCATGCCGGATTCGACCGTGACGAAGCCTACCGTGCGGGTGTATGTGCGATAAACCGACACCGAGCGGTCGGCGCCAGCACGGGCAGATGGCAAAGGGGCGAGCACCCGGCCCCAGCCATTTCTGACAGGGAGCAAGGAGAGATCTAGCGTGGGAGCGATCAAGAACGCCCGGCACCCCTTTTATAACCATTGCGACGAGGCACTTGACCGGATCCGGCACGCAGGCCGGTACCGGACGTTTACGCCACTTTCCCGTCAGGCGGAGCATTTCCCCGTCTATGAGGAAGAGCGCCAGGATATTTCCGGCACGCGCGATGTAGTCGTGTGGTCAACCAACGACTATCTGGGCATGGGGGTCGTGCCTGAAGTGCAGGAAGCCGCCATAGAAGCCGTGCGTATGCATGGCGCCGGAACGGGGGGCACGCGCAACATCGCGGGTACCAGCCCGCTGCATAACCAGCTTGAAGCCGAACTCGCTGCCCTGCACGGCAAGGAAGCGGGGCTGTTGTTCATTTCGGGCTACGTGTCCAATCAGGCCAGTCTGCAGACGATCCTGACCTCCATGCCCGGCTGGATCTGCTTTTCCGACCAGCTCAACCATGCCTCCATGATTGCGGGCATCAAGGGCGCGCGCGGCTCGCAGACTGTCATTTTCGCACATAATGATCTGGCGGACCTAGAAGCCAAGCTGGCGGCGGCCCCGGCCGATGCCCCCAAGCTGATCGCGTTCGAGAGCGTGTATTCCATGGACGGCGATATTGCGGATATTGCCGGAATCTGCGCGCTGGCGCGCCGCTACGGGGCACTGACCTATCTGGATGAAGTGCACGCCGTGGGCCTGTACGGCGCGGAAGGCGGCGGGGTTTCCCAGCGTGATGGCGTGGCGGATGAGGTCGATATCATCGAAGGCACGCTGGCCAAGGGCTTTGGCGTCCATGGCGGGTATATTACCGCCTCCGCTACCATCGTGGATTTCCTGCGCTCCACAGCCTCTGGCTTTATCTTTACCACCTCCCTGCCACCCTGTGTGGTGGGGGCCGCATTGGCGAGCGTGCGCAAGGTGCGCGCCGAGAACTGGCGGCGCGAGGCCCTGTTCGAACGCGTGAATGCGTTCCGTCACAAGCTGCGTGCGGCTGGGGTGCCGTTTACCATGACACCCAGCCACATCGTGCCCATTCCGGTGGGGGATGCGGAACGCTGCAAGCGGATCAGCCGCCGGTTGCTGAATGAGTTCGGCCATTATGCCACGCCCATCAACTATCCGACCGTGCCCGAGGGAACCGAGCGTCTGCGCCTGACCCCCGGCCCGTTCCATACGGATGAGATGATGGACGACATGGTGCGCGCGCTGGGTATCCTCCTGCGCGAGGAAGGGGTTATTCCCGCTCTGGAGGCCGCCGGACAGGCCGCCTGAGAACAGTGGTGCTCTGGGGAGGAGTCTGAAGAGACTTCCTGAACATCAGGCCCGTTCATCTTCTGACCCCGCCCTGATAGTCCGCGATAGCGGGAGTCAGGGCGGTGGCGTTTTGGAGGGGGCGTGTTCCCGCCGGATGCTTACGCCCCGTGAGGTCGCTTTACGGGTGGGAGGCCATTTTCAGACGGGATACGGCGGCCTTGAGTTCATCCAGCGAGACCGCGCCGGGAATGATCTCGCGCGTGCCAATGATGAAGGTGGGCGTGCCGTCCAGTCCGATCGAGCGGGCCAGCGCCAGATTGCGCGCGAGGGCTGTGGTGGTTTCGCTGCTGGTCATGTCATGTTCCAACTTTGCGGTATCCAGACCGGTGCTGGCCGCAATGCGGCGGATACGCTCCATGCCCGGTGCGCCGCTATCAGACATGAGGGCTTTCTGGAAAGCCAGATAGGCGTTCTGCTTGCCTGCCGCCATGATGGCCTGCGCATCCAGCGTGCTGTTGGCGCCGAGAATGGGAATAACCTTTTCCACCAGCCGCAGGTCAGGTTCCGAGGCGCTCAGGGTGGTCAGGTCTTCCAGCACCTTGCGGCAGTACGGGCAGCGCGGGTCATAGAACTCCACGATCTCGAGCGTGCCGTGCGGGTTGCCGACCACGACATCCGTGCTGCTTTTGCCGAACAGGGTGGGGTTGTGGCGCACGACATCCAGGGCCGAGGTTGCTTTCTGCTCTGCCGCATGAGCTTGTAGGGAGGCTACGGCATCGGCCAGAATGCTCGGGTCGGATTTCAGCGCCTCGCGCACGATGGAAACGATTTCCGCCCGCTGGGCCGGGGTAAAGCTGCCTGCTGCGGTGGGGGCCGAGGCCGCCTGCGCGTCTGAGGGCAGGGTCACGGCGGCGGACAGGGATACCAGCACGGCCAGTCCCGCGCGGAAAGAGGCCATGCCCGTGCGGGGCGTGCGAAAAAACGAGGCGAGTGCGCGCATGAGGTTGGATGCTCCGTAAAATGGGATGGTATGGCACGAGCGAGGGCTCTCGCAAGGGGGAGCGTGGCTTGCCCGCGCGCATGTCTGTTGCTGCCCGCAAGAAAGCAGGTTAATCGAAAAGAAGATGGAAAAGAGACGTCCGCCCGCCGGGTGGGCCTATCAACGGAGATATCAAGGCGTGGCTGCCCGATTTAAGACTAACCGTTTCGTCCAGATCCGTTCCCGCCTGCCGGGCCGTCTGCGCGGGACGGCGCTGGCGCTGGCCATGACAGGCTCCCTGACGGCCTGCAGCGCTGATCCATACCTGACACAGGCGAAAGTGACCGGCTTCAGCGGTTCTGTTGCAGCGGATGATCCGCGCGCGGTGCTGGTCGCGCGCGATGTGCTGGCACAGGGCGGTAACGCGGCGGATGCGGCGGCGGCGCTGGGTATGGCGCTGGCGGTCACGCTGCCTTCGCGCGCGGCTCTGGGTGGCGGCGGTGCATGTCTGGCTTGGAAGCCGGGCGAGGCACAGGGGCAGGCTTTCGTGTTTCTGCCCAAAGCGGGTGGTGTGGCGGCGAGTGCCGCGCCCCGGCCGGTTTTTGTCAAAGGCCGCAGGGTCATGGCAGGTGAGCCGGCGGGCCTGACGGATCGTCCGGCTTCCGTGCCTATGCTCGCGCGTGGGCTTTTCCTGATGCAGATGCGGTACGGCAGTGTAGATTTTGCCGATCTGATCATCCCTGCGCGGGATATGGCGGAGAAGGGGGTGGCAGTCAGCGGCGTATTGGCGTCTGACCTCAAGATAGTACGTTCCGCCCTGCTGGCGGATGAAAAAGCGCGCGCCATTTTCGGCAACGGCTCGGGCGATGTGCTGGGTATGAATGACATACTGGTGCAAACACGGCTGGCAGGCGCTCTGGAGCGCCTGCGGAGTGCCGGTGTGGGCGACCTGTATAATGGCGCGCTGGGCCAGACATTTATTGAAGGCGCGCAGGCGGCCGGAGCAGGGCTGACGACGGCTGACCTGCGTGCGGGGCTTGCCACGGCGCTCAAGCCGCTGACGATCCGGGTCGATGGGGTGGATATCAGCACCCTGCCGCCCCCTGCCGATGGCGGGCTGGGTATGGCGGCGGCCTATCTGGCTGGTGGGCAGGGCTCCCGTGCTGATCAGGTGGTAGCAGCGTGGCGGGCTCGGGCTGGTGGCGGGGGGTCTGCCGTGAGCGTTGCGGATGCGCAGGCGCTGCTCAATTCCGGTGCGCTGCCTGCCGGTGGCTCTTTGCCGCCCCTGCCCGCGTCCACCACCTTTGTGGTGACAGACCGGCAGGGTCTGTCCGTTGGCTGCGCCCTGACTATGGATAACCTGTTCGGCACCGGCCGGGTGGCGGGCTCAACGGGCATCGTGCTGGGTGCCTCGCCCGCGCGCAGACCCCTGCCGCTGCTGCCGGTTGGCATTGCACATGTGGGCGGCCAGTTCCGGGCTGTTGCCGCGGCGTCAGGGCAGAATGTCGCGGCGGATACGGCGGCGATTGCGCTGCGTTCCGCAGTGGCGGGGGTTGCTCCGCGGGTGGTGGATGGTGTGGGCCGGGCCAATTTTGTGTCCTGTCCGGCGGGTCTGCCGGGTGCGGGTGGGTGCTTCGGTTGGACAGACCCGCGTGGTTCAGGCCTTGCGGTGCCGTCCCGCCCTGCCCATTAACCTGACGGTTTGATGATGCGTCGCCCCCGTTTGCAGGCTTCAGGCTTACGGATCAGGGGGCGTGCGCCGCTTTCGCGGCGGATTTGGCTTTCTTTCTTGCAAATGTTTCCTTTTGTTCTAAAAGAACAAAAGGAGATCAAATTCTTAATGTGATGCGCGTGCGGGAGTGCGTGCGGCCGAAGGTTCGGTGCGATCACGGCGGAGGATGACAGGTATGGACAAGGCAAAGGCTCTTGAAGGCGCTCTGGGGCAGATCGAACGGGCGTTCGGCAAGGGGTCCATCATGCGACTGGGCCAGCGCCCGAAGGAACAGGCCGATGTGATCTCGACCGGGTCTCTGGGGCTGGATATTGCGCTGGGTATTGGCGGCCTGCCGCGCGGGCGCGTGGTGGAAATCTACGGGCCGGAAAGCTCGGGCAAGACCACACTGGCCCTGCACGCGATTGCCGAAGCCCAGAAAAAAGGCGGCACCTGCGCCTTTATCGACGCCGAACACGCGCTGGACCCCGGCTATGCCCGCAAGCTGGGCGTGGATATCGACAACCTGCTGATCAGCCAGCCCGATGCGGGCGAACAGGCGCTTGAAATTGCCGATACGCTGGTGCGTTCGGGGGCGATTGACGTGCTGGTGGTGGACAGCGTGGCGGCTCTCGTGCCTCGTGCCGAGCTTGAGGGCGACATGGGCGACAGCCATGTGGGCCTGCACGCCCGCCTGATGAGCCAGGCGCTGCGCAAGCTCACCGGCACGGTGGCGCGTTCCAATACGCTGATGATCTTCCTCAACCAGATCCGCCTCAAGATCGGGGTGATGTTCGGGAACCCCGAAACAACGACAGGCGGCAATGCGCTGAAGTTCTATTCCTCCGTGCGCATGGATATCCGCCGGATCGGGTCGATCAAGGACAAGGATGAGGTCACGGGCAACCAGACGCGCGTGAAAGTCGTCAAGAACAAGATGGCCCCGCCCTTCCGGCAGGTTGAATTCGACATCATGTATGGCGAAGGGATCAGCAAGGTCGGGGAACTGATCGACCTTGGTGTGAAGGCGGGCGTCGTGGAAAAATCGGGGGCGTGGTTCTCCTACGACAGCCAGCGTATCGGGCAGGGGCGTGAAAACGCCAAGCAGTTCCTGCGCGACCACCCCGAAATGGCTGCCGATATTGAAAAGAAGGTGCGTGAACACGCAGGCGTTGTGGCGGAAGCCATGATGGTCGCCCCGGATGCAGATGCGCAGGAAGACGACCTGTAAGCACCGTCCGGCACCGGCCCTGCCCTAAGGGCCGGGCGTACAGTCCGGTTCAGAGCCCGCTATCAGGCGGGATCGGGCAGGAGAGCAGGCGCGCCTGCGGATCGTAGGAGGCGAGCACCGCCTGTTCCTCAGCCGATGGCTGTTCTTCTACAAAGCCCTGCGCCAGCCAGAACGCACGGGCCGGGCCGGTGGAGGTCAGGGTCAGCCAGCGCAGCCTGTTGTCGCGGGCAAGGCGGCGCGCGTGGTCGATGGCAGCGCGGGCATGGCCGCCGCCCCGCATGGCCGGGGCCAGCGCGATGTCATGCAGGTACCACCGGTCGGCAGGCTGGGGCAGGGTGTGCAGCAGCGTGTTCAGCGGCGGACAGACAAGCCCCCGCCATGGGTGGCTGATCAGATAGCCGCCAAGCGTTCCCTCATGTTCAAGTACAAGGCAGCCTTCCGGGGCCAGACGCAGCCGTTCGGCGAAAATGGCGGCATCTTCCGGGTAGTCGGTATGAATGACTCCGGCCAGCGTCGTTACGGTCTCAAGATCGTCTGGCGTCATGCCGCGCCAGATGGTATTTGCACAAAAAGCGGTCATACAGGGTTTCCGTTACGGTTGAAGGTGGCGCGGGACATGCCCTGACCGGGCAGGCGGCAGTAAGAAGCGGGCGGCATGACACGACGACTGAGGCTGACATTACGGGTTGATGTGGACGATGCGCCAGCCATCGGACATGGCAAGATACGTCTTCTGGAACAGATCGAGCAGACCGGCTCCATTTCAGCAGCAGGACGGGCCATGGGCATGTCCTATCGGCGGACGTGGCTGCTGGTCGATAGCGTCAACCGTCTTTTTATCGAACCCGTGGTGGCGGCCCGCCCTGGCGGCGGCGGCGGAGCGCGGCTGACGGAAAGCGGACGCGAGGTTCTGGCCCTGTATCGGCAGGCGGAGCAGCAGGCCATAGAGGGCGCTGCGGACAGTCTGCGGCGGCTGGAAGAATACCTCGCTCCCGTTCTGTCCTGATAGTTCTTAGAAGCTGCCAAGAAAAAACCCTATAAGGCTGACATAGTATTAAGTCATGATGAATAACCCGACCGGAACGGGCGGGCTCAGTGCGGGAGAAAAACGTGTCTTCAGAGGTTCAGCGGCGTGATCTTATGCGGGGGGGGGCTGGTCTTGTCCTTGCTTCGGCTGTCGGGGGGAGTATCGGACGCGCCCAGGCGGAAGATCTGGGCGGCGCGACGGGCACGTTCGATGATAGTACGGTGGTGCAGATCGCGCGCAGGCTGGCGGCCTCGCCCTATCGTGCGCCGGATCAGACCCTGCCCAAGGTGCTGAACAACCTGAATTTCGACCAGTTTCGCGGCATAGCCTACCGTTCCGACCGTGCCCTGTGGGGCAGTGACGGGTTGGCTTTCGACGTGGAATTCTTCCCGCGCGGTTTTCTCTATCGTCCCCGGATCGAGATTTACGAGGTCAAGGACGGCCAGTCCGCGGCGGTGCCCTATTCTCCCGACCTGTTCACCTATGCCGATCCCGCGCTGCGTGTTGCGGATTCTCTGGGGTTTGCGGGGCTGCGCCTGCGCAATGCCATCAACACCACAGGGGTGATGGAGGAATTCTGCGTCTTTCTGGGTGCGTCCTACTTCCGCGCGGTGGCCAAGGGGCAGATTTACGGCCTGTCAGCCCGCGGCTTCGCGGATGGCACGGGCGACCCCAAGGGCGAGGAATTTGCCCTGTTCCGGGCGTTCTGGCTGGAAAAACCGCAGCCGGGCGTGCAGTCGGTGGTTATTCATGCGCTGCTTGACAGCCCCTCTCTGGCGGGGGCGTTCCGCTTTACCATCCGTCCGGGCGATTCCACGGTTTTTGACGTGCAGAGCACGCTGTTTCCCCGTACAACTATCGCTCTGGGCGGGATCGCACCGCAGACGGGCATGTTCTATTTTGACGCCAACGACCGCAATCATGTGGATGACTGGCGCCCCGCCGCCCATGACAGCGAAGCCCTGCAAATGTGGACCGGCGCGGACCAGCAACTGTTCCGCCCTCTGCGTAACCCACTCGATCTGCAGGTTTCCACTTTCTCGGATGTCGCGCCACGTGGTTTCGGGCTGATGCAGCGCCGCCGTGCGTTCCATGATTTCGAGGATCTGGCCCTGCATTACGAAAAGCGGCCTTCGCTCTGGGTGGAGCCCATTGGCGACTGGGGAGCCGGTTGGGTTGATCTGGTGGAAATTCCCACCCCCAACGAGGTGAACGACAATATCGTTTCGTTCTGGCGCCCCAAGGAACCGCTGCGCGCGGGCAAGGAATACAACTACACCTATCGCATGTACTGGGGGTGGGACGTGCCCTTCCCCACGCCGATGGCGCGCGTGGGGGCAACCCGCGTGGGCGGCGTGACGGACGACCCGGATGCACGCTTTTTCGCGCTGGATTTTGCCGGAGCGCCGTTTGACCATCTGCCCAAGGATACGCATTTCCACGCCGTGCCCAAGACATCGGCCGGAACCGTGCGCAATGTGGTGGTGGAGCCAAACCCCGAGATCAACGGCATCCGCGTGACGTTTGCTTTCGCACCGGGCGATGCCAAGGTGGCCGACCTGTCCTGCGTGCTGGAAACCGATGCCGGTCCGATTTCCGAGCAGTGGCTTTACCGATGGACGCCATGAGCGGAACCACGGCGCAGGAGACACCGTTCCACGCCCTGCCGCCTGAAGCCCCCCTGGCCATGCCGGTGCAGGACTTACATGCCCTGCCGGACCGTGAGGGACGCGGGCGCAGGCCCGCGACCTCGCCGCATAGTATTGTCTTGCGGCGGCTGGCGGTTATTGGCTCAGCCGTGCTGATGACGGCATACGGCGCGTGGCGCATCCACAAGGTTATGGACGACGCGGGCGGCATTTCCACGCTGGGCGTGATCATGCAGGTGCTGTTCGTGGCGCTGTTCATGTGGATCGCCCTGGCGTTTACGTCCTCTGTCGCGGGGTTCTGCTCGCTGGTGCTGCGCGGCGGGTTGGGGCTGGGCATCAGGCGTTCCGGCCCCCTGCCCCGGCTCGAGCGGCGCACCGCGCTGCTGCTGCCCACCTATAACGAGCCGCCCGAGCGCGTTATGGCGGGGCTGAAGGCGATCTACACCAGTCTTGAACAGACCGGCGAGCTTGCGGCCTTCGACCTGTTTATTCTTTCGGATACGACCAACCCGGATGTCTGGGTGCAGGAGGAGGCCGCCTTTCTGGCCCTGCGCGCCAGCACGGGTGGGGATCAGCATATTTTCTACCGTCGCCGCCATGCCAATATCGAGCGCAAGGCTGGCAATGTGGGCGAGTGGGTGCGCCGCTTCGGTGGCGCGTACGATCACATGGTGACGCTGGATGCGGACTCCGTCATGTCGGGCGAGACGCTGGTGCGCATGGCCGCCGCCATGGAGCGTAATCCCGGCGTGGGGCTGATCCAGACCCTGCCCGTCATTGTGGGGGGCACCACGCTTTTTGCGCGGATGCAGCAGTTCGCGGGGCGGGTGTACGGGCCTGTCATTGCCTATGGCATTGCCTGGTGGCACGGGTCTGAAGGCAATTACTGGGGCCATAACGCGATTATCCGCACCCGCGCCTTTGCCAGTCAGGCGGGGCTGCCGCATGTGCCGGGCAAGCCGCCGTTCGGTGGGCATATTCTCAGCCATGACTTTGTCGAGGCCGCGCTGATGCGCCGTGGCGGCTGGGCCATTCACATGATTCCCGCCCTTGACGGATCGTATGAGGAAAGCCCGCCCACGTTGACCGATGTGGCCATTCGTGACCGGCGCTGGTGCCAGGGGAACCTCCAGCACGTGAAGGTGCTGCCCACGCGCGGGCTGCACTGGATCAGCCGGATGCACATGGTCGTGGGTATTGGCGCGTATGTGACATCGCCCCTGTGGCTGGTGTTCCTGCTCACGGGTATTCTGATCTCCCTGCAGGCGCATTTTCAGCGGCCTGAATATTTTGGCGATACCAAAACGCTGTATCCGCACTGGCCGCATGTTGACCCTGTGCAGGCCAAATACGTGTTTATCGGCACCATGCTGGTGCTGCTCGCCCCCAAGATGCTCGCCTATATCGCGCTGCTGCTGGACCCCGCCGCGCGGCGGGGCTGTGGTGGCGCTGTGCGGGCCGCTCTTTCGGTTCTGACGGAAACGCTTATCGGCGGGCTGGTAGCGCCCATTGCCATGCTGATCCAGACCAGCGGTGTCCTGTCGATCCTGAGCGGGCATGATTCAGGCTGGAACACCCAGCGCCGTGACGATGGCGGCATTCCGCTCATGGATATCGTGCGGCAGTACGGGCGCTTTACCCTGTTCGGTCTGGCGTTGGGAACCGGGGCATGGGTGGTTTCGCCCTCGCTGTTCTTCTGGATGACGCCCGTGCTGCTTGGGCTGGTGTTTTCAATTCCCCTTGTGGCGCTAACCAGCAGCCGTGCTGTGGGGCTGGATTTCCGCCGGGCCGGGCTGCTGCTCGTGCCTGAGGAAACCGCCCCCCCGCCTGTGCTGAACCTGCTGGCGGCAGCGGAAAGCAGCATAGAGGCACAGGCCAAAGCCGTTCCGTCCCTGCCGGGCGACAGCCTGAAAGCTTTGCGCGCCGATGCCAGGCTTGCCCGCGCGCATCTGGCCATGCTGCCGCCTCCCCGCAAGGCAGGAGAGGCCATCAACCCCGATCAGCTCGTGGGTCTGGTGAAGCTGGGTGAAGCCGGAACCCTCACCAACGCCCTGCGCGTGCTCAGCCCAAAGGAAAAAGCCGCTGTGCTGGGTACGGCACAGGGAGTTGAGACTGTCCTGCACCTGCCGGATTAGGCAGCCCTAAGCGGGTTTTTCTCTGGTCGTGTTGACCGGGCGACGTGGGGTAGATATTCTCGAATTATCGATAATTCGAGAATGCAGGCCCATGTCAGACACGTCTTCCCTGCACGACCGCGCCCGGCCGGTTGCCGATCTGCTGAAAACCCTTTCCCACCCCGCGCGTTTGGTCATTGCCTGTGCTTTGGCGGAGCAGGCGCGCTCGGTGGGCGAGCTGGAACAGGCGCTGGATATCCATCAGCCTGCTCTCTCGCGGCATCTGGCATTGCTGCGGACGGCGCGCATCGTCTCGTGCCGCAGGGATGGGCAGAGCATGGTCTACCATCTGTCAGATGATAAAACAGGGCAGCTTATCATGGCCCTGCATGGGATTTTCTGCGCGCCGGAGGCTACGTCATGAGTTCCCTGTCCATCATTACCCAGTATTGGCCCAACCTCGCGGGGGGTATGCTGATCGGTCTGGCCTGTGCCGCGTATCTGCTGTTCGATGGCCGTATTGCGGGCATTAGCGGTATTCTGGGGCGCGTGCTCGCGGGGCGGCCCTTCCTGCCAGGGGCCGCTTTTCTCGCCGGTCTGATGGCGGGGCCGGGCCTCTGGCGTCTGATCACGGGGGCATGGCCTGCCGTGCATGTTCAGGCTTCGTGGCCGGTGCTGGTGGTGGCGGGGCTTCTGGTTGGGTTCGGCACCCGCATGGGCAGCGGCTGCACCAGCGGGCATGGCGTCATGGGGCTTGCGCGGCTTTCACCCCGCTCCATGGTGGCGGTGTGCTGTTTTCTGGGAACCGGCGTGCTGTGCGCAAGCGTGTTCCATCTGGCCGGGTGGAGATAACGGCATGACGATTTTACGTTCTATCGCGGCGTTTGTCTGCGGGCTGGTGTTTAGCTTTGGCCTCATTCTGGGCGGGATGCTCGATCCCGCGCGGGTTCTGGCGTTTCTGGATCTGGCGGGCGTGTGGAATCCCTCGCTCATGTTCGTTCTGGGGGGCGCTGTGTGCGTGGCCTTCGCGGGAGTCAGGCTGGCGCGCTGCCTGAAGCGTCCTGTGCTGGATGAGACATTCGCCCTGCCCACGGCCCGCCAGATTGATGCGCCGCTGGTGGTAGGTAGTTGCCTGTTTGGTCTGGGCTGGGGCATGGCGGGGTTCTGCCCCGGCCCGGCGGTGGCTTCGGTCGGGGCGGGTGTGTGGCAGGGCTGTGTGTTCACCGCCGCCATGCTGGCGGGGATGCTGGTTTTCGAACGCGTCAAACCCGCCCGCTAGTAAGGCGACGTTCTGAAGGGTGCCGTCTAGGCAATACGCTGCCCGCCGACCCATACCTGCTCGACCTGTAGGTCGGCCGAGAGCACGACCAGATCCGCCCGCAGGCCGGGTTGCAATGCGCCCCGGTCGTTCAGGCCCAGATAGCGCGCAGGGTTGGCGCTCAGCAGGGCCGAGGCCTCAACCAGCCCGGTGCCCGCCTGCACCGCGTTGCGCAGGGCGGCGTCCAGTGTCAGCACGCTCCCTGCCAGCGCACCATCGGGCAGGCGGGCCGTGCCGTCGCGCACCATTACAGCCTGTCCCCCAAGCTGGCTTGGCCCATCGGGCAGGCCAGCCGCGCGCATGGCATCGGTTACGAAAACCAGCCGATCAGGCATAATTTTTTGCGCCAGCCGGTAGGTGCCGGGGTGGACGTGGTGGGTGTCAAAAATCATTTCGGCATAGGCATCGCTGCACATCAGGGCGGCTACCGGGCCGGGGCGGCGGCTTTCTATGCCCGGCATGGCGTTAAACAGATGCGTGCCTCCCGCCGTGCCGCCCGCGGCACAGATCAGACACAGCGCGTTGCTGGCCTGTTCGTAACTGGCGGCTGTGTGGCCAAGGCTTACCCGCACACCGGCGCGGCCAAAGCTAGTCATGGCCTCTGCCGCGTGGGGCAGTTCCGGGGCCAGCGTTACCACCCGCACGCAGCCGGGGGCCAGCGCCTCGGCTACCCGCTCCGCGGTGGGTTCAAGCATATGGGGCGGCTGCGCACCCAGACGGTGCGGGCTGACAAACGGCCCTTCCAGATGGGCGCCTGCAATGAAGGGGCCGTTTTCAATGACCCGCCCCGTGACTTCGGCAATGGCCCTCAGGGCGGACAGCACCTCGGGCCACGGGCGGGTAATGGTGGTGGGCAGCAGGGTGGTGGTGCCATGGCGGGCATGAAAACGCGCCAGCGTGCCAATGGCGGCCACGCCATCCATCGTGTCCGCGCCATCGCCACCGTGAATGTGCCCGTCAATAAAGCCGGGCAGGATGTACCGCTCAGGGGCCTGCGTGCAGGGCGTTATGTCCGCCACACGGTCGGTAAAGCTCACGCGGCCGGGCAGAATGCGGTCAGGCAGGACAAGCTGGCCGGAAAGGTCTGTCATGAGGGGGCCTGTTCCATAAGGGCGAGAGGACGGGGGCGTGAAAAATACCAGCCATACACAGCGATCATCAGATAAGATGGCAGGCTGACCAGTGCGAGAGCCGGATGAAAGCCGACATGCGCCGCAAGGCGGATAAAAACCTGTGGCATGATACCGCCCCCGCTATAGGCCATGACCAGCAGCGCCGATATGCGCGCGCTGTCAGCGGCGTTTCCGCGAAGTACGATAGGAAAAAGAGATGGAAAAATCATGGCGTTTGCAAAGCCGAACAGCCCAAGGCACAGAACCGAGGCATAGCCATGTGTCGCGCAGGCCAGAAGCGCCAGCCCGGCTCCGGCAAGGCAGCACAGCAGCAGGTAGTGCTCCTGCGAGATGCGGCGGGGAATGAGTGCCAGCCCGCACAGATACCCTGCGAGCATACAACTCAGGGTGAGTGCTGTGAAAAATCCTGACTGGTTCAGGGGAAGTCCGCTTGCGCGTGCATAGGTGCCGATGGCGTCTCCCGCCAGAACTTCAACCCCGACATACAGGAACATCGCCCCCGCCCCCAGCAGGGCACGAGGATGCAACGGCCATGGGCGTGTCAGCGTGGTGTGAGGCTGGCCGGTGGCAGATGCACCTTCATGCGACGGAGCTGATGAGGGAGCACGTCTCAGGTCGGGCAGGTGCGCACGGGCGATGCCGAATGCCGCGGCGGCCAGCAAAACCGCCATGCCCAGATACGGCCCCGCCAGAGCGTCGAGCGCCTGCGCGCGCAGGGTCGCGCTGGTGGAGGGATCGGGCGCATGGGTCAGGCTGGCGGTCAGTCCGCCCATGTTCCGCATGGCCAGCCCGGCCAGCACGAGCGGGGCGACAATGCCCCCCAGCTTGTTGCACACACCCATGATGGCAATACGCTGGGCCGCGCGGGCATGTGGCCCAAGCAGCGTGACATACGGGTTGACCGCCACCTGCAGAAACGCCAGTCCGCCCCCCAGTGTCAGCAGGCCAGTCAGGGCCAGTGGGTACAGTCCCGCGTGCAGCCCGCCTGCCGTTATGGCCATGCCCAGCGCCATAGCGCCCAGTGCGCGCGGCAGGGTGCGTTTTGGCCCGGTTTGCGCGGCCAGATGGCTCGCAGGCAGGGCAAAGACGACATAGGCGATGTAGAAAACCAGCGGCACAAGAAAAGCGCTGACATCATCAAGAGAAAACGCAACCTGCACAAACGGGATCAGCGGCCCGTTGAGCCATGTCGCAAACCCGATGATAAAAAACAGCCCGGCCATGTACGCCAGCGGCCCCCACCCGAACGTACCAGCCGGGCAGGCGGAGCGGTCGGGAGGTGGGGCCGCCGGGCTGTTCATGGCTGTGTGGTCAGTCGTTCTCGGGCAGGCTGTCTATGGCTTCACACGCACGGACCAGCGCAGGGCTGGGGTTGGGGGCCATGCACAGGGCGCGGGCATCGGGCGCGCAGCGTTCGGAGGCAGTTTCTACATCCGAGTCCAGCACGTCTTCGGCCACGGTCAGGTCGCGGGTGCGGTTGTCGTCCTGTTCCTTTTTGAGCACATCCTGCGTGGCGTGCAGTTCCTTGAGGGCATCAATACAGGCATTGCTTGAGGCTTCGGGCTTGAAATGCAGTACCGCCAGTTCCTTGTGCAGCAGGATATTGGCTTCTGTATCGCGTGGGGCCACGCCGTCTTCTTCGGCCCGCGCGGCCGGAGGGAGGGAGAGAAAACCAGCCAGAGCCACCATCAGCGCCGGCGCCAGACGGGCGATTTTGCGGGCGCGGCTGGCAGGCAGGTGGAGGGCAGGTGGAGCGACAGGCGCGGTATGCGAACCAGACACGGGGGACATTCTCCAAAACCTGTGTGGTATGGTGTGTCGCGTTTTTTAGCCCGTGATCGCGCCATGCGTAAAGAAACAAGCGCACCCGGCAGGCACGCCCTTGGCATGGCGGGTGCTTTGATGCTAGACCGGGCATTGGAAAGTCGGCGGTGGACGGATACCTTGCCAACCCGGTCAGGTCCGGAAGGAAGCAGCCATGACGAGTTTCATCCGGGTCAGTGTCCGGCTTTCCACCCTGTTTCCCGCCATTGATGGCGATGCGGCCAGCCTGACCGGCAGGTGTAATTCTCTTTCTTCGGGCAGGTCATGAGCGAAGATACAGACGCCTGGCACACGGGCGATGAAGGGCTGCCCAGCCCTGAACCGGAAGGCCCCGGTCTGTTCGGTGATGCCCCCTCCCCTCCGCAGGCTCCCGTGGCCGAGACGCCAGCGCCTGCCGTGTCTGGCGCGCCCGCTCCGTACCGCGTGCTGGCCCGCAAATACCGCCCCACCACCTTTGACGACCTGATTGGCCAGGAGGCCATGGTGCGCACCCTGCGCAATGCCTTTGCGCTGGGGCGGGTGGCTCATGCCTTCATGCTGACAGGCGTGCGCGGGGTGGGCAAAACCACAACGGCGCGGATTATCGCGCGCGCACTCAACTGCACCGGGCCGGATGGTCAGGGCGGGCCCACGGCTGATCCGTGTGGCGTGTGCCCCAACTGCGTGGCCATTCTGGCAGACCGCCACCCCGATGTGCTGGAAATGGACGCCGCCTCCCGCACCGGGGTGGACGACGTGCGTGAGATTATCGAGGCCACGCGCTTCCGCCCCATGCAGGGGCGGATGAAGGTCTTCATCATCGACGAAGTGCATATGCTCTCGCGCAATGCCTTCAACGCGCTGCTCAAGACGCTGGAAGAACCTCCGGCGCAGGTCACGTTCATTTTCGCCACCACCGAACTGCGCAAGGTGCCGGTTACGGTATTGTCGCGCTGCCAGCGTTTCGACCTGCGGCGCGTGCCCCAGTCGGCTCTGGCGGGCCTGTTCGAGCGAATTGCCGAAAAGGAGCAGGTGCGCCTTTCGGACGATGCGCTGGCCCTGATCGCCCGTGCGGCCGATGGCTCGGTGCGTGATGGCCTTTCCCTGCTTGATCAGGCCATTGCCCAGGGCGGCGGCGCTGGTTCCGATGCCGTGATCGGGGCCGAGGTCGTGGCCGATATGCTGGGGCTGGCGGACAGGCAGGTCGTGTTCGACCTGCTTGACGCCGCCCTGCGTGGTCAGCCGGATGTAGCCCTGTCGCTGATGGACGCCGCCCATGCCCGTGGGGCTGATGCGGGGCTTGTTCTGGGCGATATGCTCGAACTGGTGCACACGCTCTCACGTCTGCGGGCGGTGCCTTCGCTCGAACACGCGGCGGACATGCCCGAGGCCGAGCGGGTGCGCGGCCAGCAGATGGCAGGCACGTTCAGCGTGCCGGTGCTGATGCGGGCCTGGCAGATGCTGCTTAAGGGGATGCAGGAACTCGACACCGCGCCAGACCGGCGGGTGGCGGCGGATATGGTGCTGATCCGCCTGTGCTATGTGGCCGACCTGCCCTCTCCCGAGGAGCTGGTGCGGCATCTTTCCGCCGCGCGGGACGGGGCTGAGCCCCGGCCGGATCAGTCCGGGCGGTCTGGTGCTGGCCCGGTAGGGCTGGCCGGGCCTGTGGCGGGCGGCCCGGCTTCGGGCGGTGCTGGTGGTTTCGTTTCAGGCGGAGCGGCTCCGTCCAGCCAGTTTGCCGGTGGCAGCGCGGCAGGCGGAATAACGGCCAGCGCGGTGGCTGACGTGCCGTCCATGTCCGCGGCCATGCCGGGTATGGAGGGGGACAGGCCCCGTCTGCGCATGGTCGGTGGTAGCGCCATGGCGGTGGAGGCCAGCCCCCTGCCAGCCGAGGCCGAACCGCCTGTGGCGCACCCCGTGGCGGAAGACGTGCCCGCCCCGCCCGCCATCCCGCGCACATGGCGCGAGAGTGTGGCTCTTGTGCGCGATGCGCGCGAGGCGGTGCTGCACGGGCATCTGCGCCATGCGGCGCATCTGGTCTCGTTCGCCCGTGGGCATATTGTCCTGCGGCTGGATACGGGGGCCCCGCCGGATGTGCCCCGCCGCCTGCGGCTGGTGCTTGAGCGTGTGACCGGTATCGAATGGCGGGTGGAACTGTCGGATGCGCCGGGGGAGCCCAGTCTGGGCGAGCAGGGGGCTGAGGTTATCCAGTTCCGTCGCAAGGAGGCGGCCTCCCACCCGCTGGTGCAGGCCATACTCGAGGCTTTTCCCGATGCGGAACTGGGCGAGGTTTCCGAACACGGGCTGGATGATTACGGTCTGCCTCCAGAAGAACTGCTCCCCGCTCTGGCGGCGGACGACCCTTCCCTCGTGTTCGCGCCGCTTGACGCGGAACTGCTGGACGAGGATGAACGGCCCTATGATCCGGGTCTTTCCCCGGACTGACCCGAACGGCCCGTGCACCGGGCCTGCCGGTTTTTAAAAACAGAGGAAACGATCAATGAAAAACCTTGCCTCGCTGATGAAACAGGCCACGCAGATGCAGGCCAAAATGGAAGCCATGCAGTCCACGCTGGAAGGTATCAGCATCGAAGGGGCCGCCGGGGCCGGTATGGTTACCGTCGTGCTGAGCGGCAAGGGCGATATGCGCTCGATCAAGATCGACCCTTCTCTGGCGGACCCGGCTGAAATGGAAATGCTGCAGGACCTGATCGTGGCGGCCTGCGCGGATGCCCGCCGCAAGCTGGATGAGCGCGCCGCCGAGGAAATGCAGAAAGTCACCGGCGGGCTTAACCTGCCTGCGGGCCTGAAGCTGCCGTTCTAAGTCTGGCCCCGCGAGAGGGTACCCGGATGAGTGGGCAGGAGATAGAGCAGCTTATCCGGCTTCTGGGCCGGTTGCCGGGGTTTGGCCCCCGCTCTGCGCGGCGGGTTGCCCTTTACCTGCTGCGTGAGCCGCAATCCCGTCTTGCGCCGCTTGCCCGCGCCATGGAGCGCGCGGGCGAGGCCATCCGTACCTGCTCGTCCTGCGGGAATCTGGATACTGTGGACCCGTGTCATATCTGCGCTGACCCACTGCGCGATCACGCTTTGGTCTGCGTGGTGGAAACCGTGGGCGACCTGTGGGCGCTGGAGCGTGCCGGGGTGCACCGGGGCGTGTATCAGGTGCTGGGCGGCACGCTTTCTCCCCTGGCGGGCACAGGGCCGGAAGACCTCAATATCGCTCCGCTCTTTGCGCGGCTGGAGGCGGGGCAGGTGCGCGAGGTCATTCTCGCACTGGGCGCCACGGTGGAAGGGGCCACAACCCTGCACTGGCTGATGGATCGTCTGGCGCCGTACACCGCGCCACAGGGCACGGTAACGGTCAGCCGTGTGGCCCAGGGCGTGCCTATGGGCGGCGCGCTGGACGTGCTGGATGATGGCACGCTGGCCGCGGCCCTTGGCGCACGCCGCCCGGCCTGACCCCCAAGCAATGGAGAACACCACCATGACGATGGATCTGTTTGCGGTATCCGACGCCATGCCACGCCGCGCCCTTGTAACCGGCGGGGCTGCGCGTCTGGGCCGCGCGCTGGTGCTGATGCTGGCCGAGACCGGGTTTGACGTGGCCATTCATTACCGGGGCAATGCCGTGCGTGCGCGTGAGACACAGGCCGAGGTGGAAGCCCTCGGGCGCCGGGCCGTGCTGCTCCATGCCGACCTCGCGCGGGAGGAAGAAACCGCGCCTCTGGTTGAACAGGCCATGCTCGCACTGGGCGGGCCGCTGGGCGTGCTGGTCAACAACGCCTCCACCTTTGAGCGGGACGAGTGGGATGACGCCACGCTCGAAAGCTGGATGCAGCATATGAAGCCCAATCTGCGCGCGCCTTTTGTGCTGATGCAGGCGTTTGCCAAGGCCCTGCCCACGGGGGCGGAGGGTATGGTGCTGAACATGCTGGACGAGCGTGTGTGGTCGCTTACGCCGCATTTCGTCAGCTATACGGTGTCCAAAAGCGCGTTATGGACGCTTACCCGCAGCATGGCGCTTGCTCTGGCCCCGCGCCGTATCCGGGTGAATGCCATTGGGCCTGGCCCGGCTTTGCCCAGCACGCGCCAGACCGTGGAACAGTTTGCCCGCCAGTGCGCCTCCGTGCCGCTGGGGCATGGTACCTCCGCGCGGGAAGTGGCGGGCGCCGCCCGTGCATTGCTGGCGCTGTCCTCCGTTACGGGGCAGATGCTTGCACTCGATGGGGGGCAGCACCTGCAATGGTCTCCGGCGGTGGCCGTCGGCGACGCTCTGGAAGAATAGAACAACCATGTCCATTTTCGCTCCCTGGGTGGAGAGCCCGCCCCTGCGCTGCCTGTTCATCAACAACATGCTGCTGGACGCCAATATCGGCGTGTTCCCGCATGAGCAGGGGGTGACGCAGCGCATCCGCGTGTCGGTCTGGTTCGGGGTGGATGACCGGACCGACCTTGAAATCGGCGCGGACGATCTCAGCCGCACGGTGTCTTACGAACAGGTGGTGGTGCTGATCCATCGCATTGTGGCGGAGGGGCATGTGCGGCTGGTGGAAACTCTGGCCGAACGGATTGCGGCGGGCGTGCTGTCTGATACGCGCGTGCGCGTCGTGCGGGTACGGATCGAGAAGCTGGACGTGTTCGAGGAAATCGAGAGCGTGGGCGTAGAAATCGAACGGCGACCGTGCAGTCTGTAACCGGGGCGGGTGGCTCTGCGGGTTCTGCCCGGCCACGCCGTGCCGTCTGATCGCTGCCTATACGCTTCAGTGCGTGTGTCGGTGGTGGAGGTCCGGGTAATGAGCGTGGCGGTGGGTTAGCGCGACATGCCGGTGCGGGTGGGTGTGGGGCTCGTTCGTTGGCTCGCTAGGGGCATGGCTGTGCTGGTGGTGGGCATCATGCGTGTGCCGGTGCTCATGCTCCATGGCGTCGTGCGTATGGTCGTGGTCGTGCCGCTCCGTCAGGTGCAGCCATAGACCCAGCCCCATGAGCCCCCCCGCGAGCGCCAGCCGGAGGGTGGGGGCCTCATGCAGCAGCGGAATGGCGAGGCACGCGCCAACAAAGGGGGCGAGCGAGAAATAGGCCCCCGCCCGCGCCGCTCCGAGTGCGCGCAGGCCCAGAATGAACAGCACAAGGCTGGCTCCATACCCGGCGAACCCGGTCAGGGTGGCGGCGCACACCAAGGAAGGCGCGGGAAAGCTGGCCCCCGTGGCCAGCGCCAGAGCAAGGTTGACCGTGCCTGCCACCAGCCCTTTTATCAGGGTGATCTGGGTCGGGTCCGCGCCTGAAAGACGGGCCGTGGCGTTGTTATCTATCCCCCAGCACAGGCAGGCCCCTGCAATCAGCAGGGCTCCCCGGCTGGCGGTTATGCCCGAGCCCGACCATGACAGCACGCAGGCCCCGGCCAGAATGGCGAACGCTCCCAGCAGAACACGCCTGTCGGTGTTTTCATGAAAAACACCCCAGGCAATGACCATGGTTGCCAACCCTTCCAGATTGAGCAGCAGTGAGGCCGAGGCGGCATCCGTATGCGCCAGCCCCAGCATTAGCAGCGCAGGCCCCGCCATCCCGCCGGTGAGGATAGCCAGCGCCAGCCAGCCAAGGTCGGTCCGGCGCAGGGGCGCTTCCTGCCCGCTGAACGGGCGCAGCCATGGGATGTACCGCGCTCCGATGCGTAGGGCCAAAAGTCCTGCCCCCGCCCCCAGATAAAGCAGCCCTGCCAGCATGAGCGGGCTTGTTGCCCCCAGCAGCAGCTTGGCCAGAGGCGTACTCGCGCCAAACAGCGCGGCGGAAAGCAGGGCCAGAGCAATACCGGGCGGCAAAGGGGAGGCAGGATCGGACATGGCGGCAGGCTCCCACAGAGCCGGGAGAATGAAAACCCGAAAACGTGCTCAAGCCCGATGGTTACTCTGGCCTGGTACCTCGCCGTGATGCCAGAGGGAAGCGTCGGAGCAGGTGTCGTCAGGAGAGAGTGTCACTATCAAGATAATAGATCATACCAGAGCGTAATTTTTTGACGCCAGGAACAGGCCGTGCAGCTTTACGCTCGAGTTGAGCGTTGTCGATACCATTGGCAGCGGAGGGTTCTGTATTGTCCTCTTTTCGCACTACTGCATCATTTTCAAAACTTTTCAGCACAGCAGTCCAGAACGCACGCACAGTTGGAAAGCGTCCCCAGTTGGGCGGCTCTTCAATTTCTTCTGTCGGAGACCTCCGAATTAAGGCCAAGGAAGATGCGTGGTCTATTTCTTCGTCAGTGTAGGACAGAAAAGTCTTTAACTCTCGAATGGTTTGTTGATTGAATATTACGCTATGCCATCGTGGAGCATTTTCAATGACTTCTGCCAGTGTATCTCCATACATATCGGCATCCTCACCAAACTCACCGCTCCCAAGATTTTCCAGGTTAGGAAACATATTAATTATATCGGATCTGGAAAAATTTTTTGGTATAAAAGTAAATATTATTTCATTGTGAGCATTCTTTGTGACCATAGACTTGTCACTTCCCGATGTTGGTGGCGTTAGAGCGGGTTGGTCAACACCGGGGTTTTCCCAATGGATAAGTTCTTTTGTCTGTGGGTCATTCGCGAAAATATTCGAAATAAAAACCCAGAATTGCCGAAGATTTTTAAAATGTCCTGATTCAGAATATTTTTTCCTATATTCTGGCTCATTGATGTGGCGAAACACTGCGGTTGCGTGGCGGATGTCGTCATCAGAATGCGACAGCAAAACATTTAATTCGTTAATAATTTTTATTTTTGAAGGAAGGCTGTATCCTAATAGTTTTTTTGTTTCTTCAAATATCACTTTATCAAAAAATTTTGACTGATATTTTTCGTTTGGTTTGCATAGAAGAGTGTAAATAGAATTAAATGTTTCTATAATTTCATGGTTATGAATTTTTTTCAGAGTGTGCATTGTTATAATTCCATTAAGTTTTGTTGGTCTCTGTACGGATTATATAACGATTTCACCACTCTATTTTTATGCTGAACACATGGTAAATTATAATTTTATTGAAAAGGTTTAGAGCCGTATCTGGCAATCCGAACGCCAAGTTTCTCTTATCAAAAGTTGCGCGCGGCTAGCCAGAGGAAAAAACAGAATGATGCAGGCACAAAAAACTGACCATTGTGCATGGTCAGGCCTGCAGTAATGCCTTTTTGTTCACTCCTGCCTTATCGCAGGCCGTCGGGACACGGTGTCAGGCGTGGGCACCGAGATTGAAGAGGATGATCTTGTGGCGTGCGGCACGGGAGGGGCGTAATCCCCGGCGGCGGACGGGTCACAGCCTATATGGACCACCGTCAGGCCATGAGCGCTTCTGTCATGGGGCTGGTGGCCGAGCGGCCCGTGCGGATAGACGACACCGCTGTCACTGATATCAGCTTTTCCGGATCTTTCCTGTTTTGGCGAGGAGAGCAAAAAAGCTTCTGGTGCCGAGCCGCACATCGCGGTCGATTATGCTGCCTTGTCGTTCCAAAATGACTTGATCTTCTGTGAGACCTCAAAAGAGCATTTGCGGGCAAACAGAGCGCCACTCTCAACTGCTGCGTCGATATCCTTCCGATCGAGAATCCGAAGGTCAATCGGAACGAAAAGACGATGCAACAGAGGGCGGCTACGAGAATTTCTCTTTCTTATATAATGAATATTCTGATTTTCTGTTTTTGGGTCAGTTAATGAAACAGGGATATTGCGCTGCTTGGCCCAACGAACGTAAAGCGTGGTGAAAAATATCTCATCCGGGGCCATCGCAAAGCGAAGCGCGTGAACCAGTTTCTTGCAGGGCTTGACGAAGGATATAGCAATATCGCGCTGGATTAAGAAGAATTGTGATCCTTTCCACAGATCATCTATTTCAATTTTGCGTTCATATGGTGCTTTATTATTTATGATCTTGAATATGTTCCATAAAAAAGCATTCACGCCATTGTTTTTCGGATTTATTTTTTGAATATCAAACGGGTGATATTTAGTGACTACGTAGCGTCCCAGATTTTCGTTCTCTGCCAGAGAAGGGTCGATCCTGCCCCACACTGCGAAGGAAGGCTTGTCCTGCGCAAGAATTGCATCCCCGACCGTCACGGGGTCACGCAGCGGAAAGCACGACCCGCTCAGAAGAACGAATCGCTCATTTTCCTTGTCCAGCAAAGCAACATTCAGAAGTGCAAGGGTGGCCTCGACCACAGAAAAGCCGCCCCAGTTTACGATTGTTCGATCGGTCAGAACCTTTACCTGATCCGCATCTGCGGGGAGCCGACCGATGTCCGTGACTTTTGCATCGATATGGATATACAGACGGGCCCTGGGATCGGAAAGAAGACTGTCGATTAGGAGTTTCAGTTGGTCGTTTATTGCATGGGCCATGACGAGATAGGCAATCGTCGAACGCCGGTCGGTCATAAGTTCTGAAAATCCTGCTCTCGCTAATACCTGCCCTGGCTTTACAAGCTTCGCCTCAAGCCAGAGCTTTTTTTGGGCGCGGTTCCGTGAAGAGGACAAATTTCTGTTTACGTAACGTATCATAATTTACTATTTCGCCCTCCATTGGTCAACGGAATGGCTCAATACCAAGCTATAGAATCTGGTGCGCGCCGCTCTCGCTGTGCCGAGGGGTGTCAGAAGATTTCGAAAATCCCTTTGCTCTGGGGTTGATGTTCAAAATCCTGGCAATTCTTTCGCTGAATAACCCGTCCCATGAACACACGGCGCGTTTTATTAACGATTGTCTTAACGATCGCCTTGGCTCGACCCGGCGGAATGCCGATTGGTGTCTGGCATGGGGCGTCCTGAAAAATAGACATAAAAAAGCCTGACCATGGTGCATGGTCAGGCTCGATAACGCTCTTTTTGTTCACACCTGGCCTATGGCAGGCCGTCCGGGCGCGACATCAGGCACGGGCGGTGTGGCTCAGGATTCGTGGTCTTCGGAATCGGAGCTGACATCAATGTCGGAGCTGATGTCGTCGTCGTCATCGTCCAGATCGGCCGAATCCTCCATCACGTCATCATCGTCTTCGCCGGTATCGGTATCGAGATCGATATCCTCGTCATCCTGCTTGACGGGGGCGACACTGGCCGGGATGGCAGACGGGCTATCCATGCTGCGGCGCAGGCGGGGAACCAGAGCGGGCTGTTCAGTACCGCACTTGGGGCAAACTGCGGGAGCGCGGCTCAGATCGTAAAAGCGGGCACCGCAGGAGACGCAGACGCGTTTGGTGCCGAGATCGGGCTGGGACATCTTGCTACCTGTCGATCCTGATCAGAAGGTTGAGGTCTGATCAAACAAGGAAGGGGGCGCGCACCCCCGGAAATACGGCCAAGTCCGTCGGGCTGCCGCCAGGGGCGCAGCCGGTGAGAATCGACCGGACGCTAGAGCGAGGCCAAATGCCATTGTGTTCGCTCTCCTGTCAAACCCGAAGGTGGGGTAGTGTGCATTTTTTCCGTGGCTGCCGTGTCGGCGTTGGTGGGGCCGAAGAGGTGTTTTTTTATGCTGCCGCGCCTTCTGGCGGATTGACTTGCGCGCGCGTGCGCCGGAATGAACAGGGTATGACACATGCTCCTGCTTCCGCATCCCGTCCGCTGACCGTGGGCCGTCCCGCTGCCCCGCTGAGCGGTGTCATCCGCGTGCCGGGTGACAAGTCCATCAGCCACCGCGCGCTCATGTTCGCGGCCCTCGCGCGTGGGGAGACGACGATCTACCATCTGCTAGAAGGCGAGGACGTACTGCGCACCGCCGCCGCCATGCGCGCGCTGGGCGCACAGGTTGAGCAGCAGGGCGAGGTCTGGGTTGTGTCCGGGCCGGGTGTCGGGCAGTTGAGCGAGCCTGATGATGTGCTGGACATGGGCAATTCCGGCACCGCCGCGCGGCTGCTCTCGGGTATTCTGGCCAGCCACGGCATAGCCTCCGTCATGACGGGCGATGCCAGCCTGCGCCGCCGCCCCATGAAGCGCGTGACAGACCCGCTGGCCGCTACCGGAGCAACCTTCATTGCCCGTGAGGGCGGGCGGCTGCCGCTGGCCATACGGGGGCAGGCCAACCCGCCCGCGCTGGACTATCGCCTGCCGGTGGCTTCAGCACAGGTCAAATCCGCCGTGCTGCTGGCGGGGCTGAACGCGACAGGCACCACACGCGTGGAAGAGCCGGTGCCTACGCGCGATCATACTGAAAACATGCTGCGCTATTTCGGCGCGACGGTCGAGGTCGAAAGCACCCCCGAAGGCGGGCGGATCATCCGGCTGGAAGGCCGACCTGATCTGGTGGCACCGGGTGAGGGACTGTTCGTTCCGGCTGACCCGTCCTCCGCCGCGTTTCCGCTGGTGGCGGCCCTGCTGGTGCCGGGGTCGGCCATTACCCTGACGGATGTGGGGCTCAACCCCTTGCGGACAGGGCTGTTCACCACCCTGATGGAAATGGGCGCGCAGGTCGACGTGGTTGAGAAAGCTTCTTCCGGCGGAGAGCTTGTGGGCGATCTGCATGTGCGGGCTTCCACCTTGCAGGGGGTGGAGGTGCCAGCCGCCCGTGCTCCGTCGATGATTGATGAATATCCCGTGCTCGCCGTCGCAGCCGCGCACGCCCACGGGGTTTCGCGTTTTTGCGGGCTGGAAGAACTGCGGGTGAAGGAGAGCGACCGCCTGTCCGCTACCGTCGCCATGCTGCGTGAAAACGGCGTGCGTGCCGAGATCGAGGGGGATGATCTTGTGGTGTACGGCACCGGGGGCGCCATACCCGGCGGCGGGCTGGTCACAACCCATATGGACCACCGGCTGGCCATGAGCGCTTCTGTCATGGGGCTGGTGGCCAGGCAGCCCGTGCGGATAGACGATACCGCTTTTATCGACACCAGCTTTCCCGGATATCTGGCGTTGATGAACCAGCTTGGTGCGGGGTTCGCACAATGAGCGGCGCGCAGGACACCAGTATGGCGCGCGGCGGCCCCGTTATCGCGGTGGACGGCCCGGCGGCGGCGGGCAAGGGAACACTGGCGCGGCGTCTGGCCGAGGCTTTGGGGCTGCCCTACCTTGATACCGGACTGCTCTACCGCGCGGTGGGCCGTCTGGCGCTGGATGCCGGGCGCGACCCGGCTGACCCCGCGCAGGACATTGCCCAGACTCTCAGCCCCGATGCCCTGCGTCGGCCTGACCTGCGCGCCACGGAAGTGGCGGAGGCAGCCAGCAAGGTTGCGGCGCAGCCGCTGGTGCGCGCCGCTCTGGTCGAAACCCAGCGCCGTTTTGCGCGCGAGAGCGGTGCCGTGCTGGACGGGCGCGACATCGGCACGGTGATTTTCCCGGATGCCGATCTCAAGCTGTTCATTACCGCCTCCCCCGCCACGCGCGCGCTGCGGCGCTTTTTGCAGATGGGGGGCGACACCACGGCCCCGGAGGCCGCGCAGAAACTGCAAGAGATGGAAGAGGCCCTGCGCGCGCGTGACGCGGCGGATGCCGGGCGTGAAACGGCCCCCCTGTGCATAGCCTCCGATGCCTGCGTGATCGAAACCGATACGCTGGATGCGGCCTCCGTTCTGGCCGAGGCCCTGCGGCTGGCCCGCGCGCGACTCGCCGGGACTGCGGCAGTCTGAGGCGTTTGCGGCACCAGCCGGGGCGCTAAGGCCCCGCTGGTATGGCGGTGAGGTTACCGGCCCGCGCAGTGTACGGCCCTGGCGATTTTTCCTGCGCAACACACGCGCTTTCATCGCGCTGGCGGGGGCGGGAGCAAATGAATGTCTCATCCCTGTTTGTTTGGGTTGACAAATTCTGTTTGCGTGGTCTCTGTGCAATCATGGTTTGCCCGGATAACGCGGGCAGTCAGGGTCGGCCGCGTGTGTGGCCGGCATGGATAAGGCCTGCATTACAGCGGTGGGGGAAGGCTCCTGCCGGTTGGCCAGGCAAGACGTGCCGCGTGACGCGGGGCGCAGGAACAGCCCGCCCGGCCCAGTATTGGGTGCCGGTTCGGTGCAGGATTAACGGTTACACATGGCTTCAGCCACCCTTGATGCCACGGATCATTTCCGCGGCGAAGATTTTGCATCCCTTCTTGACGAAACCCTGGGCCGCGACACCGGCTTCGACGGGTCCGTCGTCCGTGGCCGTATCGTCCGTCTGACGGATGACTACGCGATCGTTGATGTCGGCCTGAAGAGCGAAGGCCGCGTGGCCCTGCGCGAATTCGCCCCCCCCGGCGTCAAGCCCGAAATCCAGCCCGGCGACGTGGTGGAACTGTATGTCGAACGGTATGAAGACCGTGACGGCAGCATCGTTCTGTCCCGCGAGAAGGCCCGCCGCGAGGAAGCCTGGACCAGCCTGGAAAAGGCGTTCGAGGCCAACCAGCGCGTGAACGGCACCATCTATGGCCGCGTCAAGGGTGGCTTTACGGTGGATCTGGGCGGCGCCATGGCGTTCCTGCCCGGCAGCCAGGTTGATATCCGCCCCGTGCGCGATGTCGGCCCGCTGATGGGTGTTCCCCAGCCTTTCCAGATCCTGAAAATGGATCGCGCTCGTGGCAACATCGTCGTGTCGCGTCGCGCCGTGCTGGAAGAAACCCGCGCCGAACAGCGCAGCGAGCTGATCCAGGGCCTGACCGAAGGCATGATCCTCGATGGCGTGGTCAAGAACATCACCGACTACGGCGCGTTCGTGGATCTGGGTGGCGTCGATGGCCTGCTGCATGTGACCGACATCGCCTGGAAGCGCATCAACCACCCGTCCGAAGCTCTGCAGATCGGCCAGCCCGTGCGCGTGCAGGTGATCCGCTTCAACTCCGACACACAGCGTATCTCGCTGGGCATGAAGCAGCTTGAAGCTGATCCGTGGGAAAACGTGGCGCTGAAGTACCCGCCGGGTGCGCGCTTCACGGGCCGCGTGACCAACATCACCGACTACGGCGCGTTCGTCGAGCTGGAGCCGGGTGTCGAAGGTCTGGTGCACGTGTCCGAAATGTCCTGGACGAAGAAGAACGTCCATCCGGGCAAGATCGTCGCGACCTCTCAGGAAGTGGACGTGATGGTTCTGGATGTGGACAGCGCCAAGCGCCGCATCTCTCTGGGTCTCAAGCAGGTTCAGCGCAACCCGTGGGAGCAGTTCGCCGAAGAGTACAAGGTCGGTTCGACCGTGGAAGGCGAAATCCGCAACATCACGGAATTCGGCCTGTTCATCGGCCTGTCTGCGGACATCGACGGCATGGTTCACATGTCCGACCTGTCCTGGGACGAAGCTGGCGAAGACGCCATGAAGCACTACGAAAAGGGCCAGGTCGTGAAGGCCAAGGTTCTGGACGTGGATGTCGAGAAAGAGCGTATCTCTCTCGGTATCAAGCAGCTTCAGGAAGACCCGGCAGCCGATGCCCTCGCCACCATCCAGAAGGGCGCCATCGTCACCTGCATCGTGACGGCCGTGCAGTCCAACGGGATCGAAGTGAAGGTGGACGACGTTCTGAGCGGCTTCATCCGCCGTGCGGAACTGGCGCGCGACAAGGCCGAGCAGCGCCCCGAGCGCTTCGCGGTTGGCGAGCGCGTGGATGCCAAGGTGGTGTCCGTTGACCGCGCCGCCCGCAAGGTGGCCCTGACCATCAAGGGCCGCGAGATGGAAGAAGACAAGCAGGCCATCAACGAGTACGGCTCCGCTGACAGCGGCGCTTCCCTCGGTGATATCCTCGGCGCGGCTATCCGTCGTCGTAACACCGAAGGCGAAGGCTGATTCTGGCCCGGTCGGGGCCGGGGGTCACTCCGGTTCCGGCGGGTGCAGGCCAGTCTGGCTTGATTGTAAAAAAGGCGTCGCGGTTTTCGCGGCGCCTTTTTTCATGCCCGGACAGGAACCGGAAGTTTTCCTGACGCTGTTTCGTGCCGAGGATTTTTTTAGTTTGGCTACAGGGCCGGGCCGTCATGGCCGGTCATTTCCCGGCGGATAAAGCGCATGGGCACCAGCCCACGGCTGAGCAGGCCATCGTGGAAAGCCCGGAGCGAAAAATCCTTTCCGGCGGTTTTCTGCATGTCCGCGCGCAGGCGCAGGATCATGAGCTTGCCCAGAAGATAGGAATAATAGCCGGGGTCCATCGTGCCCCGGCGGGCTTCCTTGTAGGCGGCGGCGGGGCTCTGGTAGCATTCGTGCTGCATCAGCGCGGTGGCGTCCTGCACGCTCATGTTCTGTGCGTGCAGGCCAAAGGCCACCAGAAAGCGGCAGTCACGCAGCAGGGCTTCCTGTAGCTGGGCCAGATGCAGGCGCGGTGTCGCGCCATGAAAGCCCTGCTCCACCATCATCTGCTCGACATAATGCGCCCAGCCTTCTGTTGTGGCGTAGGACTGAGCACTTTTGCGGGTGAGCGACCATTGCGGATTGGCCCGCAGGTAAAGTCCCTGCACGTAATGCCCCGGCATGGCCTCATGGATGGTGGTGTCGAGCATGGTGGGCGTATTGGCGTTGCCCATAGCCTCTTCAATGCTCTCGGCCGTGCCGCCCAGCGTTATGGGGGTGATGTAATAATAGGATGTGGTTGCCACGCGCTCGAACGGGCCGGGCCAGTCCGTGGCGGCGGTAATCAGCGAACGCTCGAAAGCCGGCGTGCTGGTGACCACGGGCAGGGTCATGGCGGGCAGTGTCACCAGTTTGTGCGCCACGACAAAACGCTGCGCATCGACCAACTGGTTCTGGACAAGCGGGATCAGCCCGTCAGGAAGGGTATGGTCGCGGCGCAGGTTGTCCAGTGCCCGTTCCGGGTGCAGGGGATTGACCGCCCGAGCCGCGTCATCAAGTGCCGCCTGATCATGGCGGAGCTGGTCGCGTCCGGCGGCTATCACCTGATCGAGCGGCAGGGTTACGCCTTCAGTGGCCAGCATGGCGCTGAGCGTATCGGCCCCCAGCGCAAAGGTGCCATCGGGCTTCAGCGTCGCAAGGTAATGCTGGTAGGCGTTCAGGGCCGCCAGAGCGCTTTTCGTGCTGGCGCGTAACTCGGCCCGTGCTTTGCGGTCGGGGATGGCCTCAAAGGCGGCGGGAATGACCTGCTCCACCAGGCTCAATGCTCCGGCCAGATCTTCCTGCGTGATTTCGATGAAGATATCAGGCACCTGCGTCAACTGCGCCTCGCCGGTGGCCAGCATACCGGGAATCTGGCGTTCGCGCGCAATGACGGCGCGCAGGCGGTCGGCCAGTGGCGCGAAGTTCCTGTTCACGAGGCTGTAAAGCCCGTCCGTGGCCAGATTGACGTAAAAATCCGGGTTGTGGAGGAAGGGCTGAACCTGTTCGTTTTCGATCAGGCTGAGGTCTATTTCACCCAGCAGGATATCGCGGTCATCCTGCCTGTCTGGCGGTAGGGCGGATACGTCGAGCGCGGCCAGCGCCGTGCGCTCGGCGTGCAGCCGGTCTGTGCGCGCAGTGATGGCCGCAAGGCTGGTATTGTCCAGCAGGCTGTCTGTCGTGTGGATGCCAAGCTGCGTGGCGGTCACGGGGCTGTCTGCCCATTCAGCCTGAAAGTGGGCTTTTTCCAGCGTGTCGAGTGTCGCAGGTGTGTCGGCGCGGGCTATCCCGGCGGCCAGAAGCGCTATGGCGGCGCTCGCCATCAGGCTGATGCGCGTTCTGGTGTAGGCGTGTGTGTAAAGAGTAACCGGGCGGCCTGCCCGGTTCGGCATCGTAATGTCTGAAGGCATGCGAGGCCCGGCGCGTAGCGTAATGGCGGCCACGCGCCGCCAACGTCACCCGGCGGAAAGCCGGGTGAGGAAATTGGCCAGGGGCCAGCCTAGTCGGCGGCCAGCGGCATGTTCAACGCGCTCATGGCACGGGTAACGTGGTCTTCCATGGCGTTGGTGATCTTGTCCACCTGCTTGGCGAAAATATGATCCGCCTCGGGGAAGACGCGGTAATCCACCTCAACGCCCTTCTGGGTGTTCAGCTTGTCTACCAGCTTGTGGATGGCGGGCTCGGGGGCGAGTTCGTCCTTGCCGCCGGCAATCATCAGCCCGCCGCATGGACAGGGGGCCAGAAAGCCGAAATCGTAATGGGCGGCGGGCGGTGCGATGCTGATCCAGCCGGTGATTTCGGGCCTGCGCATCAGAAGCTGCATCCCCACGAACGCCCCGAAGGAATACCCCGCGATCCATAGTCCGCTGGCGTTGGGGTTGACCATCTGCATCCAGTCCAGAGCCGCAGCGGCGTCTGAAATTTCGCCAATGCCCCCGTCAAATCGGCCTTGTGAACGTCCGACTCCACGCGAGTTGTACCGCATGACCGAGAAACCCATTTTCTCGAACGACCGGTAGAGCGCGTAGGTAATGCGGTTGTTCATGGTGCCGCCGTGCAGCGGGTGTGGGTGCAGCACGAGGGCAAGCGGGGCGTTGGGCTCGTTGGAGTGATGGTAGCGCCCTTCAAGACGCCCGTCCGGGCCGGCAAACATAACCTCTGGCATGTAGGTTCCGCTTGATCATGGGAACACGCCCAGGGGCATGACGTGTCCAGGTTTGATAACTGTCCGCGCGGGGAGCGATGCCACGCTCCGTGCTCGAACATGCGGGCCATGGCCCGCGGGCAGATCTGTTCAGCGCGAGTCTTTAATACAACCAGAGCGCATCTTGTACGCTTCCTGGCATTGACCTTGCGCGCGGGGCAGGCATAATCCACCCGTGCCATGTTGCGTATGGCATGGTGCCTGGCTGGGTTGCTGACCTGTTGGACAGGCGATGCCCCGTGGTGCTGACCATTTGGCTTCTATAGCGGCTGTCTGGTTCGTATTTCCACATAAATCGTGATAATACCTGTCTTGCGTCTGAGGCAGAATATTCCGGAAAGCATTCCATGCTCCCATCACCCGATGACGGTGCGGTTAACGCCGTCTATCTAGACGCCAACGCCACCGAACCTTTGCGGCCTTCCGCCGCGACCGCCATGCTGGAGGCGGCGTCCCTCGTGGGCAATCCGTCCTCGGTTCATGCGCAGGGGCGCAGGGCGCGCGCCCTGCTGGAGGAGGCGCGCGCGGTCGTTGCGCGCAGGCTCGATGCCGATCCGCTGAACTGTGTCTTTACCTCGGGCGGGACAGAGGCAAACGTGCAGGCCCTGCACGGCTTCGCGCCGGGGCGGCGTATTCTTGTGGGGCGTACCGAGCATGATGCGGTGCGCAAAGGCGTGCCCGAAGGCGCGCTGGTTGAATGGCTTGAGGTCGATTCCACAGGCCAGGTGCGGCTTGACCTGCTGGAAGAAACACTGGCCCGCCCTCACGCCCTGCCTGCCCTCGTGTGCCTGATGCTGGCCAATAATGAAACCGGGGTGCTGCACCCCATCGCCGAGGTGGCGCGGCTGTGCGCGCGGTATGGGGCGCATCTGCATGGGGATGCCGTGCAGGCGGTGGGGCGTATCGATGTAGCGCTGCACGCGCAGGGTTTTGGTAGCCTCGCCTGCTCGGGCCACAAGCTGGGCGGCCCCAAGGGGGCGGGCGCGCTGCTTCTTGCCGGGCCCGCGCCGCGCGCTCTGGCGCCGCTGTTCGTTGGCGGTGGTCAGGAGCAGGGGCGGCGCGGCGGCACGCAGGCTCTGCCCGCCATTGCAGGCATGGCCCGCGCTCTGGAAGAGGCGCTGGATGCACCGGCCGACCATGCCTCCCTGCGCGACAGGTTTGAGAAGGCAGCGTGTCAGGCTGGGGCTATCGTGTGCGGCGCGGGGGCTCCCCGGCTGGCCAATACGAGCTGTCTGGCGTTGCCGGGCCTGCGGGCGCAGGGGCAGCTCATGCGGCTTGATCTCGAAGGGTTCTGCGTTTCGGCGGGGTCTGCCTGTTCCTCGGGCAAGGTGGCATTCTCGCATGTGCTGGAGGCTATGGGACTGAAGGACCTGGCGGGGCAGGCCATCCGCGTATCCCTGCCGTGGAATGTCAGGCAGGACGATGTTGAACGGTTTGCGGCGGCCTATGCGCGGCTGGCCGCAGGGCGCGCCAACGCTGTTCCGGTGGCCGGAGGGATGGCATGAGCACGCTGTATTTCGACCACGCCGCCACCACCCCGTGCGACCCGCGCGTGCGCGCCGTTCTGGCCCATGCGCTGGAGGCCGAGAACGCCAATCCGCACAGCACGGCCCATGCCAGTGGCCGGGCTGCGGCCGACAGGGTGGAGCAGGCCCGCGCCGAGGTTGCCGCCCTGATCGGTGCGGAGCCGCGTGAGATCGTGTTCACCTCCGGCGCGACCGAGGCCAATAACCTGGCTATCAAGGGGGCCGTGCGGCATCTGGCGGCGCGTGGTTCGGAACGGCGGCGGGTCATAACCGTGGCGACCGAACATAAATGCGTGCTGCAAAGCGTGCTGGATCTGGCGCGCGAGGGATTTGAGCCGGTTATCCTGCCCGTGGGGCCGTTGGGCCAGCTTGACCCGGAGGTTCTGGCCCGCGCGCTCGAGGTGCCAACGGCGCTGGTGTCTATTGCCGTGGCCAATAACGAAACCGGTGTGTTGCAGGACCTGTCCACGCTCGGGCCAGTGGTGGAGGCGGCGGGAGCCTTGCTGCATTCCGATCTGGCGCAGGCGGCGGGCAAGGTTGCGCTGGATGTGCGGCGGCTCAATCTGGCTCTGGCGTCTATTTCCGCCCACAAACTGTACGGCCCCAAGGGTGTGGGCGCACTGTTCCTGCGCCACCGGCCCCGCGTGCGGGTGGAGCCGCTGTTTTCCGGCGGCGGGCAGGAACGCGGCGCGCGCTCGGGCACGCTGCCGGGCTTTCTGCTGGCCGGATTTGGCGCCGCCTGCCGTATCGCGGCGGCGGAACAGGCGCGGGATGCGGAGCATCTGGCCGAACTTCAGACGGTGTTCATGACCCGGCTGGAAGCTGTTCTGCCGGGTTGTGTCATCAATGCCGCGGCGGCCGAGCGCCTGCCGGGCATTTTCAGCCTGCGCCTGCCCGAAGGCCTCCGCGCCATGGACGTGCTGGCCGCCATGCCAGACCCGGCCGCAAAAGGTGAGGAAAAACAGCCCGGTAGTGAGGTGGACTGCCTGGAGGCCTCGCTTGGCTCGGCCTGTTCCTCGGCGGAGCTGGCCCCTTCTTACGTGCTGGAAGCCATGGGCCTGAGCCGCGATGAGGCCGCAAGGAGCTTGCGTCTCTCCCCCGGACGTTTTACCTCAGCCGCCGAAGCGCTGCGCGCGGCTGACAGCCTCGCGCGCGTGGCTGTCCGGGTTCGGGACGGCGGCGCGACTATGAAAGCCGGGGCCAGTGCGCCCTGAGTGCTGTCACGGTCTGTAAAATTCTTACTGGCAGGACGGATACCAATGCCCCAGATGACGTTTGTTGAACAGGACGGGACGGAACACACGGTCGATGCGCCGGTGGGCCTGTCGGTGCTGGAAATCGCCCACAAGCACGATATCGACATTGAAGGCGCCTGCGAGGGCTCGCTGGCCTGTGCGACCTGTCACGTTGTGGTTGACCCGGCCTGGGCCGAAAAGCTGTCCGCGCCTACCGATGATGAGGAAGACATGCTCGACCTTGCCTTCGGTCTGGAAAAAACATCCCGCCTTGGCTGCCAGATCGTCATGACCGACGCGCTGGATGGTCTGGTGGTACGTCTGCCCCGCAAGGGCTGAAGAAAAAAGAGGGGGTAGAAAGCGTCCATGCGCGTTCTTGTAGCCATGTCCGGGGGGGTGGACAGTTCCGTGGTGGCCGCCCGCCTGCTGGAAGAAGGGCACGAGGTCGTGGGCGCGACCCTGCAACTGTACGACTCGCGCGCACCCGCTAAGAAAGGCGCGTGCTGCGCCGGGCAGGACATCCGCGATGCGCGGGCCGTGGCCGACAGGCTGGGCTTCCCCCATTACGTTATTGATGCCGAGCAGCGCTTTACCAGCAGCGTGATCGAACGGTTTGCCGATGCGTATGCGCAGGGCGAAACCCCTGTGCCCTGTGTAGCGTGTAATCAGGGCGTCAAGTTTACGGACCTGCTCGGCCTTGCGCGTGAGATTGGCGCGCAGGCCATGGCCACGGGCCATTATGTACGCCGTATCGAAGGGCCGGAGGGCGTTGAACTGCACCGTCCGGTCGATGCCGAGCGTGACCAGAGCTGGTTCCTGTTCGCCACCACGCGCGAACAGTTGGAGTTTCTGCGCTTTCCGCTGGGCGATATGCCCGACAAAGCCGCCGTCCGGCGCGAGGCGGAGCGCTTTGGTCTGGTGGTAGCGGGCAAGCCCGACAGTCAGGACCTGTGCTTTGTGAACGACGGTTCCTACGTCGATCTGGTCGAGCGTATGCACCCTGAAATGGCCGGGCCGGGCGAGATCGTGGACCGGCAGGGCCGCGTGGTGGGCCAGCACGAAGGGGTCATGCGGTTTACCGTGGGCCAGAGCAAGCGGCTGGGTAACGCCGCCCGGCTGGAAGGCGAACGCCAGATGGTGGTGGGCGTGGAACCGGCGCGCAGGCGGGTGATTATCGGGCCGCGCGCGCAGGCCAGCGTGCAGGCGCTGTCGGTGCGGGATGTCAACTGGCTGGTGGATGCCCCGCCAGAGGGGCTGGCCTGCCGGGTGCAGATGCGCGCGCGTGAAATGCCCCGCCCCGCCCATGTGGTACCAACGCCCGATGGCGCACGCGTGCTGCTGGAAGAACCCGCCATGCCCGCACCGGGGCAGGCCTGTGTGTTCTATCAGGGCAGCCGTATTCTGGGCGGTGGCTTCATCCGCCGTGAGGAGCCGCAGGACGATCAGAGCCCGGCACAGGCCGGAGGAGAAAAGACACATGGCTGACGGACGTCTGGTAATCGGCACACGGCGCTATTCCTCATGGTCGCTGCGCGGGTGGCTTTCCGTGCGGCTGGCCGGGCTGGATGTGGAAATACAGGCCCTGCGGCTGGCTGGCGGCGGCAAGACGGTGGCCCTCAAGACGCTCTCGCCCAATGGCTGCGCGCCTTATCTTGAGCATCAGGGGATTGCGGTGTGGGACTCGCTCTCCATTGCCGAATACTGCGCCGAACTGACCCCGGCCCTGTGGCCGCATGACCGTGCCGCCCGGGCTCATGCCCGTTCCATTTCAGCGGAAATGCACGCGGGCTTCCGGGCCGTGCGGTCGGCCCTGCCCATGAATCTGGGCCGGGTGAACCGGCCGCTGGCCGCCGGTCTGGATGAGGACACCCTGCGCGACATCGCGCGGATTGATGCCATCTGGACCGAGACGCGCGACCGTTACGGAGCAGAGGGGCCGTATCTGTTCGGGGCGACTTTCTGTAATGCCGATGCCGCGTTTGCGCCGGTTGTCAGCCGCTTTGCCTCCTATGCCGTGCCGGGGCTGTCCGATGTCTCCCGCGCCTATATGCGTGCGGTGCAGGCGCACCCGCTGATGCGCCAGTGGGCGGACGATGCCGCACAGGAATCGCAGGACTGGCAACTTGAAATGTACGAATCTCTGGCCTGACAGGTTCGGGATTTTGCAGGGCACAGTAATGCGTGAAAGGCCGGAGTCGGTGACAGTCGTCATGGAACCGGCGATGTGCGCGCAGGCAGGCGGGCAGGCCCTGCGGGTTATGACAGTTCTCTCCTCGCATGAGCGGTTTGCGCCGGACGAGTGCGGGGCCATAGGGCTTCTGGTGCGGCGTCTGGCCCTGCGTGGTGAGGTGGTGGTCGGCACGCCTCCTCATACGGCGCCGTTTACGGATGTGGCGTTCAAGCCGGTGCCGCAGGTCTTTTCATGGCGTGGCGGCCGTGTGCGCTACAGGAAAGGCGTGGCCCAGCTTGTCCGTGAGGGCCGTCCTGATCTGGTGGAGGTGCATAATCGCCCCGATCTGGCGCTCTACCTGCACCGCCGCTTTCCCTCTCTGCCAATCGTGCTGATTCTGCATAATGATCCTTGCGGTATGCGCCGGGCGCGACGGCCAGCCGAGCGCCAGCATCTGGCGCGTGCCGTGGCGGTGGTGGCGGTATCGGAGTGGGTCAGGCAGCGTTTTCTCAGTCAGGGCGTGCGGGGCTGCGTGTCTGTTCTGCCCAATAGCCTTGACCTTGCGGCCCTGCCCCCTGCCCGCCCTGCCAGAGACCGTGAAAAGCTGCTGCTGTTTGTCGGGCGTGTGGTGGCCGACAAGGGAGCGGATGCGTTCGTGGCGGCCTGTGCGGCCCTGCTGCCCCGCCACCCGGACTGGCGGGCGCAAATTCTCGGTGCGGACGATTTTGGCGAACAAACGCGTGAAACCCCCTTTCTGCGCGCCCTGCGCCCGCAGGCACAGGCGGCAGGTGTCGCACTGGCGGGGTATTGCCGCCACGAGAGTGTGCTGGAGACCATGAGCCGGGCGGCCATTGTGGTTGTTCCCAGCCGCTGGGGTGAGCCGTTTGGCATGGTGGCGCTGGAAGCCATGGGGTGTGGCGCGGCCCTGCTGGTCTCGCCGAATGGCAATCTGCCCGAACTGGCAGGGCAGGCCGCTCTTTATGCCGACCCGGACTCCCTGCCTGAACTGATTACAGCTCTTGAAAGCCTGATGGCGGATGCAGGCTTGCGCGCGCGGCTGGGGCAGGCGGGCCAGCAGCGTGCGGCCCGGTTCGATTGCCGCACCATGCGCGCCATTCGCGCCGAACTGCACGCCGAAGTCGTGCGGGCCTGGCCGGGAAAAGGCCTGTTCAGCGCCTGAAGAAAACCCGTTGCCTGAACACGGAATCCCGCAGGGAATGGAAAAGTGGGATGCCTGGAATTGAACCGGATATGCTAATCCGCATTTATGGCGTTGGCGCGCTTCGCCTGATTTTCGCGTTACGGAATCCATTCATGCTGTTCGTGCTTCTGCTCCGACGTTGCCGTGCTTTTGTAGCTTTGCAGCTTCTGCTGTCCGTTCTGGCGGCAGGCGTACTGTCTGGCTCTGTCAGGGCGGCGGAAAGCCCGGCGGTGATCACGCCGCACACGGTGGCAACCCTGATAACCGCCGCCGATTCGGTGCAGGCGGGAACAGTCCTGCCCGTGGCGCTGCGGCTGCGGCTGCAACCGGGCTGGCACACCTACTGGCGCAATCCGGGCGATGCGGGCGAGCCTGTGACCGTGCGGGTCGAGGCGCAGGGCGCGCTGTCGGGGCAGACGGATACGATCCTCTGGCCCACGCCCATCCGTATCAGGGCGGCCTCGCTCATGTCCTACGCCTATATGGGCGATGTGGTGCTGCCGCTTGCGCTGCCGCTCAAGCCGCTGCCGGGTAACGGTGCGGGGCGGGATGCGGTTGTTGTACAGGCCCATGCAAGCTGGCTTGTCTGTGCCGTGGTGTGCGTGCCGGAGGAGGCCGATCTGTCGCTGTCCCTGCCGCGGGCTGCGGAGGGGAGCGGGCCTGTAGCCTCACCCCAGGCGGACCTGTTTGCCGCCGCCGCGCGCGCCACACCGGGGGTATCGCCCTATCAGGCCGTTATCAGCCCCAATGGGGAGATGCGGCTGAGCGGTGCCGGGCTTTCCCCTGCCACGGTGCGGGCGGCATGGTTCATGCCTGATCAGCCGGGCCTGATTGATGAGGCCGCCCCGCAGAACGAGCGCGTGCAGGAGGGGGCGGTGCTGCTGCATCTGAAACTGCTGCCCGATTTCACGCCCGGTCATGGACTGTCCGGCGTGGTGGTGCTGCAAAGCCCTGCGGGGGCCGAACAGGCGGTGCTCCAGACGGTGCGGAGTGTGGCGGGCCCGATCGGGGGGGCCGGTGCTTTGGCCGGGGCTGAACCCGCGCGAGCGGCTGCGTCATCCCATGCCGGGCAGGCGGGTGGCCATGGTATGGGAGACATCCTGCGGCTTGCGCTGTTCGGGCTGTTGGGCGGGCTGGTGCTCAACCTCATGCCCTGTGTCTTCCCGGTTCTGGCCATGAAGGCGCTTTCAGTCGCGCGGCTGGGACGTGCGGGGCGGCAGGCCCAGCTCTGGGGCGGCGCGGGGTACGCGCTGGGCGTCATGGCCACGTTCATGACGCTGGGCGGGGGAATGATGGCCCTGCGCGCCGGGGGCAAGGCGGCGGGGTGGGGCTTTCAGTTCCAGTCTCCGCTGTTTGTCACCTTTGTTACATGGCTGCTGTTTGTCATGGCGCTCAACCTGCTGGGGGTGTTCGCTTTCATGCCTTTCGCGCTGCGTGGGCCGCGTCAGGAAATGGCTGAAGGAGCGGCTTCCCGCCGCGTGCGGCTGCGCTGGCATGACGTGCTGACTGGCGTGCTGGCTGTGCTGGTGGCCACGCCCTGCACCGCGCCGTTCATGGGGGTTGCGGTGGCGGGTGCCTTGGCCGGGCCACCGGTGACCGGGCTTGTGGTGTTTGCCTTCATGGGGGTGGGGCTTGCGGCCCCGCTGGTGCTGCTGATGCTGGCCCCCGGCGTGGCAGGCTGGCTCCCTCGCCCCGGTGGGTGGATGGTCTACCTGCGGCAGTCGCTGGCTTTTCCGCTGCTGGGCACCTGTGTGTGGTTTTTATGGGTGATCGTGATGGAAGGGGGCGGCCAGACCGTGCTGCCGGTCGGGGCCGGGCTGGTTTTTCTGGGCTTTGCGGCCTGGATGTACGGCGTGGCGCAGGCAGAGCAGGCGCGTGCGGGTTACTCCCGTGCGCAGGGCGCGTTGCATGGGCTGGCGCTGCTCGGCTTTCTTGCCGCCATGGCGCTGCTGCCAACCCTGCGCGCCCTGCCGCCTGCCCGCTCGGAGGGCATGGCTTTGCCCGAGGGGGTCGAGGCGTTTACACCGGCGCGTTTTGCGGCCCTGCGTGCACAGGGTGAGCCGGTTTTTGTCGATATGACGGCCGCCTGGTGCATGACCTGCCTTGTTAATGAACGGCTGGTGCTGGACACGCCGGCCGCGCGCGCGCTCTTTGCCCGCCGGGGCGTGCATGTGCTGCGCGGTGACTGGACCCGGCATGACCCTGGTATTACTGCTTTTCTGAGGGCGCATGAACGCGATGGCGTGCCGCTTTATGTTTACGCGCCCGTGCGCGGGGCCGAAGTCGTGCTGCCGCAGTTGCTGACGACCAGTATTCTCGCCCGCGCGCTCGACGCCTCGCCCTGATGTGCGGCGCGGCGTGCGGGCGGCGGCTTCAGCCCCAGCTTAGGGTTCGGAAGGCTCCCAGCCGCAGGCCCGCAGGGCTGCCTGCATAGGGGGCGGCGGTGGGGCCGTGACCGTAATGGCAGGCTCCAGCGGCAGGGACAGGCCTTGCGCCAGCAGATGCAGGCCCCGCGCGTCGGCCGTGCCGTAGAGGGAATCCCCCACGATCGGCCAGCCCATGGCGGCACAGTGCACACGCGCCTGATGGGTGCGCCCGCTCAGCAGTGTCAGTTCCAGCCAGCACAGATCCCTGCTCCGGCCCAGAACCCGCCACAGCGTGGTGGCGGCGTTTTTGCCTCCACCAGCGGATTTGGGGTCTGGGCGCATATGCCAGCCGGTGGGCGTGTTCTCGCGTACCAGCGGCAGGTCTATCCGGCCTGTCTCCTCCTTGGGGCCATTGCGGACAATGGCCCAGTAGGTCTTGCGCGCCGTGTGGTTGGCAAAGGCCTGTTGCATGGCCACAAGCGGCTGTTTGCGCAGGGCGATGGCAAGGCAGCCTGCGGTATCGGCATCCAGCCGGTGAACCAGCCAGGGGCCATCTGCCCGGCGCGAGAGCAGGGGAAACCAGTCTTCCACACAGAGCCCGCCGCGCGGCCCGGCATGAACGGGCAGGCCCGCCGGTTTGTTCACGATCACCACATGGCGGTCCTGATACAGCACGGGCAGAGGCTCGGTCGGCACGGGCCGCGGCGGTGCGGGGGGCGTCAGCGTATCGGGGGCCACATGCGCTGCGGCCGCCCGGCCCGGCCTGTCATGGCGGCCATGGGGCGCGGCACCTCCCGAGCGGGGGCGGGTGTTGCCGCCGTTCCGGGGGCCGCGTGCGCCGGGAGCCTTGGCCTGTGGCGCACGGCCTGCCGGGGCATTGTGCCGCGCGCCGGGCTGCGCGCCAGAGCGCGTGTTGGGCCGGGTGGTGGCCCGTGTGCCCGGTCGCGCTGCGGGGTGGTCTGTCGTGCCCCGGTCCGTGGGGTTGAACCCAGCCCGGCCCGGAGAGGCCGCAGGGCGTTCGGTTGCGTTCCGTGGTGCGCCGTGAGGCCGGGCCGGACGGCGAGCGCCTTGTCGCGTGTCCCGCTGTGTACCCTGCGGGCCATCCTGTGTTCTGTCCCGAGCCTTGTCCGGGTTACCGGCGCGCGGTCTGGCGTGCGGTTTCCCGGTTGGTCTGGCGTGTGGTCTGGTCGGTCTGCGTTCGGTGGGGGGCATGTTCAGTCCTCGCGGTTGGGGCCAACCAGCACCTTGCGGCGGCCCACATGATCGGCGCGGCTGATCACGCCTTCTTTTTCCATCTGTTCAATCAGCTTGGCAGCACGGTTGTAGCCAATAGAGAGATGGCGCTGGATGAAGGAGGTCGAGGCCTTGCCTTCCTGTGTGACGATGGACACGGCCTCGGTATACAGGTCCGCCTCACCGTTTTCGCTGTTGCCTCGGCTGCTGCTGCTTCCGGCTGGGGCTTCATCCGCCGGTTCGGACAGCACGTCCTCATCATAGACAGGTTCGCCCTGTTCTTTCAGGAAGCTGACAACCTGCTCCACTTCATGGTCGGCCACAAAAGGCCCATGCACGCGGGTAATGCGGCCGCCGCCCTGCATGAACAGCATGTCGCCCTGCCCCAGAAGCTGTTCGGCCCCCTGTTCACCCAGAATGGTGCGGCTGTCGAACTTGCTGATAACCTGAAACGAGATACGGGTAGGGAAGTTGGCCTTGATGGTGCCGGTGATCACATCCACCGAGGGGCGCTGCGTGGCCATGATGACGTGAATACCCGCCGCACGGGCCTTTTGCGCCAGCCGCTGCACGCAGGCGTCGATTTCCTTGCCCGCCGTCATCATCAGGTCGGCCATTTCGTCGATAATGACCACGATATACGGCATGGGGTTGAGCGAGACCGACTGTTCCTCAAAGACGGGCGTGCCGGTTTCGGGGTCGAATCCGGTCTGCACGCGGCGCACCACCACCTCGCCATCGGCCAGAGCTTCGGCCGCGCGGGCGTTGTAGCCTGCAATGTTGCGCACCTGCAGATGCGCCATGGTGCGGTAACGGCGGTCCATTTCGCGCACCACCCATTTGAGGGCTTTCACCGCGTCCGGTGGGTCTGTCACCACCGGCGTCAGCAGGTGCGGAATCCCGTCATAGATCGAAAGCTCCAGCACCTTGGGGTCGATCATGATCAGGCGGCATTCATCGGGCGAGAAGCGGAACAGCAGCGACAGGATCATGGCGTTCACGCCCACAGACTTGCCCGAACCCGTGGTGCCCGCCACCAGCAGGTGCGGCATACGCGCCAGATCGCTCAGCACCGGCTCGCCCGCGATGTCCTTGCCCAGAGCAAGCGGCAGTTGCCCCGCTTCCTGCTGCCACGAAGGCTGGTCGAGCAACTCGGACAGATACACGGTTTCACGCGTCTGGTTGGGCACTTCAATGCCCATGACATTGCGGCCCGGCACGGTGGCGATGCGCACGCTCAGCACAGACAGCGACCGTGCGACGTCATCCGCCAGCCCGATAACGCGCGCCGAGCGGATGCCCGGTGCGGGTTCGAACTCGTACAGCGTGACAACCGGCCCGGCGCTCATGCCGGAAATTTTTCCCTGCACGCCGTAATCGGCCAGCGTCTGCTCCAGCAGCAGGGCCGTGGCGTTCAGGGCCTCTGGCGAGGGGCCGAGGCGGGCAGCATGGGCCGGTGCGGGGCGTAGCAGCGACAGCGGCGGCTGCTCCCAGCCTGCGCGGCGGCGTTCGGCTCCCGCGCGCCCAGCCTGCCCGGCTGCTGCGGGGGCGTCGGCGGTGTCGCGGCGGCCTGCGGCGAACAGCCGCCCCAGCAGGCCATTGCGCGAAGGCTCGGCCTGTGCCCCAGCGCTGGCGGGGGGACGTGCGGGAACGGGTGAAAGCTCTGTCTCCGCCCCATCATGCTCCGTTTCGCGCACAGGCCTGTAGGGCGTGAGGTCGGCGGTCGGAGAGTGTACCGCGGGCGCTGCTGCCTGGGTATGCTGGTGCAGGACAAGGGCGGTACCGCTTTCATGCGGGGGGGGCGGTGCGCTGTAATCCGGCCGCTGGGCGCGCGGAATGGCGTAGGGGTCGTTCGGGTCGTCCAGTTCCTCCGCGTAGGCGGGCGCGCGGGTTGCGGTAAAGGCGCTGCCGGTGGGCGTCGTGCGCGGGGCTTGTGCGTTGGCGGCCTGTGCGTACGGGGCAGGCCGGGGAGCGGCGGGCCCTTGCTGTGCGGGCGGGCTTTGACGGGCCGTGGTCCGCCTTGCCGCACGGACCGCAAGGCGGCCCAGACGGAGGGGCAGGCTGCCAGCGCGCCACAGAGTCAGCCATTCCTCGCGGCGCAGGCCCGTGCCCAGCGCCAGCAACATGCAGGCCAGCAGCCCGCCCATAAGCCAGACCACCATGCCGCCTGCCGGGCCAATGGCCGCCATGCCAGCGGAAACCGCCGCGAGCGCGATGGAGCGGCCAATGCCGCCACCCAGCCCCGCCTCGGACGGCCAGTGCGGAGTGGGCAGCGCCGTAAACAGGAGTGGAATGGCCGCCAGCAGTGCCGCCGCTACAGGGAGCAGGCCCAGAACCGCCGCCGCCCGCAGCCCGACCAGTGACCACGGCTCCAGCCCGCGCACATGGTGCGCCATCAGCCGCCAGCCCCAGATCAGCAGTAGGCAGGCGGGGAGTAACCCGCCCAGCCCCAGCCCCTGTAACAGCCCATCGGCCACGAACGAGCCGGTCAGACCCAGCAGGTTGGTGGGCGGCTGCCCGGTCGCGGTATTAAAGGACGGGTCAGCCGGGTTGTAGCTGGCCAGCGCCACCAGCAGTACACAGGCCAGCCCGCACAGCAACAGACCGCCTGCCTCTTCCAGACGGCGATGCAGCGTGTTCTTGCGGGGCGGCGAAAATGAACGGTCCTGTGCAGGTGGGCTTGTGCGCGCCAATGATACGGCTTCCTGGTCTGGAGACGGGCAAGACATACCCGTCTGAAAAGTCTCAACTGTCCTGAACTTCTTAGCAGTCATGCCGGTTCAATGTGAACCGCCATCCGTGCCCCGCTGGAGACAGTGTGACAGATAAACGTCGCATATGGGCTAACAGCCGGGGCGGAAGATGGTATGGAGGAAAAAACCGGGGTGTGTGGTTTCTGGAGGTATGCGTTTTTGCAGCACCCGTGTACGGCTTTCTTGTGGCAAGGTAGCCGGAACTGTCCATAAACGCGAACCGGAGAGCCAAGCGCTGAACTTGCCAGTCAGATCAGGTCAGGACGTCACCATGCCGGACAATGCAGGGAGTAATGTCTCTGATGTTGGCGGGGTGGAGAGCGCCTGTCACGCGTCGTTTCCTTCCTTTCATGCCCTGCTCCTGCAGGAACTGGAAGCCCTGTTCGCAGGCGCGGTGGTGTCGCCCGCCATTGCAGCCCGTTATCTGATTGCGGCGGCCCGTGCCGTTGCCTGTACCACGCCGCCAGGACTGGCCGTGGCGCACAGGGCAGCGGTGTTGCCTACCGGCCCGCTGGCCTGTCTGGCGGAGGTATCCGTGCCGCCCCCCGGCGCGTTGGATGCCTGCCTGATGGCGCTGGCGCCTGTGTTGGAGCAGGTGCCCGCCAGCCGTGGGGTCAATGCGCTTGAAGGTGCCGAGACCCTGCACCCATGGGCCTGTGCCGTGTGGGATCTATTGCCCTCTACCGCTCGTATTCTGGCATCAGGAGGGGACGAGCGGCTGGACGGTCAGGCTGGAAACGGCCTGAACCGCTATGGCGTGGGCAGTTTGCCCCGGCCGGAGGTGCTGGCGTTTGCGTCCTCCACCGCGTCTGATCCGTCTGCACGCGGTTTTGCCTCTGCCCGCGCGGCACGGCTCGCGCTGGTGCGCGCCCTTGCGCACGACTGGCCGGATAAAGAGGCCATGGCCGCGACCGTTTCAGCCGCGACACTGGAAGTTAAGGCATTTCTGGCCGATTTTTTTGGTGCGGACAGTCCCGATCACGTCATTCTGGCGGCTTCAGGCACGGACTGCGCCATGGCCGCTACGGCGATGTGCGCGTTGCGTGGCAGCCCCGTGACCATCGTGCTGCCGGGCGCAGAGGAAACCGGCTCTGGCGTGCCGCAGGCCGCCTGCGGGCGTCATTTCGCCATTCGCTCGGCGCATGGCATGACGGTGGAAAAAGATGCTGTGGTGGAGGGTTTCTCCGCCCAGACAGCGTGTGTCCCCGTGGCCGTACGCGAGGCGGATGGCACGCCGCGTCAGTCGCGCGACGTGCTGGCGGACTGCACGGCCCAGATCGAACAGGCCATCCGTCTGGGGCGGCGGGTTCTGCTGTATGTTCTCGATGTATCCAAGACCGGGCTTGTCATGCCTGACGCCGCGGGGGTCGAGGCGCTGTGCCAGCGTTTTCCGGGGCAGATTGATGTGCTGGTTGACGGGTGCCAGGCCCGCTTTCTGCCGGAAGAGGCCGGGGCCTTCCTGCGCCGGGGCTGGGCGGTCATGGTCACGGGGTCGAAATTCTATGCCGGGCCACCGTTCTGTGGCGCGTTGCTGCTGCCCCAGCACTGGCGGCAGCGGCTGTCGGGCGAGAACGAGGGCGCTCGTGTGGCGGAGGCAGCTGCAGCGCGCGCAGACGACATGGCCGAAGGCCTGCCCGCGGCGTTGCCCACCGGCCTGGGCGATTACGCATGGCGGGCGGAATGGCCCGCCGCGCCTGTTGCTGCCTGCCTGCCCGAAGGCTTCAACGCCGGGCTGTTCCTGCGCTGGCGGGGGGCCTGTGCCGAAATGGCGGCCTTTACCGCCACCCCCGTGCAGGAGCGGCAGCACAGGCTTGATCTGTTTCTTTCAGGCGTGGCCGAGGTTCTGACTGCCTGCCCCATGGTGCGGCTGCTTGCATCCGCGCAAAGGGAGCATTGGACATGGGAAGAAAGTATCCTGACCTTTCTGGTGCTGGCACCCTCTGCACGGGAGGCCGATCATGTGCGGCCCGCCGTGCTGGATATGGATCGTAGCCGCAGACTGCATCGCTGGTTGCAGGCTGATCTTTCCGCCTATGTGCCTGATGGTCCGGGCGCCATCGCCCTGCGCGCGCTGGTAGCGGTGCCGTGCCATGTCGGCCAGCCGGTCGCCCTGCCCTGCGAACAGGCGCAGGGGGGGATTGCAGGAGCATTGCGGATCGCGGCGAGCGCGCGGCACGTTACGGCGGAGGAAGCCGATGCCGCCACTGAAACCGCCGTTCATATACAGGCTGTCGTGCAGGTGCTGCGCAAGCTCGTATTCGTGCTCGATCACTGGGAAAGCATAGCCGCGCGTGATCCCGTTCCGTGTGCCGCGAGCGTATTTCCGCTCTTGCGCTTGAGCGGCGGGGGCCGCACAACAGGCCCATGAGCGATCCTACCCTCGGCAGCGAGACCCTTGCAGGCGTGCAGGACACGCAGGAACATTTTCTCGACGGCCCCAAGCTTGAGGCAGGCATTACGCGGTTCTGGCTGATCCGCCACGCATTGGTGGAAGAAAACGCCCGGCTGTGCATGTACGGTAGTATGGACGTGCCGCTCTGCCCGGACAGTCTGGTGGCGCAGCAGCCTATGTATCGCGCGCTGGCGGCCCGCCTGCCCGAGCAGGCGCACTGGCTGGTCAGCCCGCTGTCCCGCACGCAGCGCACCGCGCAGGCGATTTTTGATGCAGGCTATACGCTGGCCGATGGCACACTGCCCGCGCTGAAGGTGGAGCCAGAGCTGATCGAGCAGAACCTCGGGCGCTGGCAGGGGCTGGCTTATGAGCGGCTGCCGGATCATCTGAGCCTGCCGCCGCACCCTTTCTGGCCAGTGGGAGCGACCGACCGACCGCCGGAGGGTGAAAGTGTTGCCGATGTCTGCGCGCGGGTGGGCCACCTGCTGGACAGGTTGGCCGCGCAGTACGCCCGGCAGGATGTGGTAGCCATCGCCCATGGTGGCGTTATCCGCTGTGCGCTGGCCCATGCACTGCGCATACATGCCGAAACGGCGCTGCATTTTTCGGTGCAGAATCTGTCTGTCACCATTCTGGAACGGCTTGAGGCGGGCTGGCGGGTTGTAACCGTGAACGAACTGCCCGGCGTCTGAACGCAGGCCGCACTACTGTCTTTCTGCCCCTGTCAGGGAAGGTTTTTGGTCATGACAACATCGTTCACTCAGTCAGGTGGTCTGTCAGGCTCGCCGGGGGCGCTGGCGGTTACGGACACGCTGTTCTTTGAGCGTCCCGGCGCCACGCTGGGCCGTGATGAGGCCGAAACCCTGACCCGCAAGGCCCTTGCGGGCATGGACGATGGCGAACTGTTTCTCGAATACCGCGAGAGCGAATCCATTGCGCTGGATGATGGGGTGATCCGTTCCGCCTCGTTCAACACCAGCTCGGGCTTTGGGCTGCGCGCCGTGCTGGGTGAGGAAACGGGCTTTGCCCATGCTGATGAACTCAGCCGCGATGCCGTAACACGCGCGGCCAATGCGGTGGGCGCTGTCCGGGCAGGGCGTTCCGGCACCCTGGCGCAGCCGCCGCGCCCTACTAACCAGTGGCTCTACACGGACGCCAATCCGCTGGGCGATACGGATTTTACCACCCGCTCCGGCCTTTTGAGCGAGATTGACGCCTATGCCCGTGGGCGCGACAGCCGGGTGGTGCAGGTCATGGCCTCGCTGTCGGGCGAGTGGCAGGCGGTGCAGATCATCCGGCCTGATGGTGCGCGGGTGGCGGATCTGCGGCCATTGGTGCGGCTGAATGTGTCTGTCGTGGTCGAGCAGGATGGGCGGCGCGAAAGCGGTGGCCACGGTCTGGGCGGGCGCTATGCCATCAACCGCCTGCTGGAGCCCGAAGCCTGGCAAGGGGCTGTGGAAGAAGCGTTGCGTCAGGCGCTTGTAGCGCTGGAAGCGCGCCCCGCCCCCGCCGGGCAGATGGAGGTGGTGCTGGGGGCCGGCTGGCCCGGTATTCTGTTGCATGAAGCGGTGGGCCACGGGCTTGAAGGCGATTTCAATCGCAAGGGCACGTCGGTATTTTCGGGCCGCATGGGCACGCGCGTGGCCTCCCCCGGCGTGACGGTGATTGACGATGGCACCCTGCCCGACCGCCGTGGCAGCCTGACGATAGATGATGAAGGCACGCCCACCGGCCGCACGGTGCTGATAGAAGACGGGATTCTGCGCGGCTACCTGCAGGACAGGCTGAACGCCCGCCTGATGGGCATGGCCCCCACGGGCAATGGCCGCCGCGAGTCCTATGCGCACATGCCCCTGCCCCGCATGACCAACACCATCATGCAGCCGGGCTCCGCCACCACGGAGGAGATGATCCGCTCCGTCAAGCGCGGCCTGTATGCGGTGCATTTTGGCGGCGGGCAGGTGGATATCACCTCGGGCAAGTTCGTGTTCGCGGCGTCGGAAGCCTATCTGATCGAGGACGGCAAGGTGGGCGCGCCGGTCAAGGGGGCGACGCTGATCGGCAGCGGGGCCGAGGCCATGAGCCAGATTTCCATGATAGGTGGCAATCTGGAGCTTGATCCCGGTATTGGCACCTGCGGCAAGGCCGGTCAGGGCGTGCCGGTGGGCGTAGGCCAGCCTACCCTTAAAATGACCGGGCTGACGGTAGGCGGCACGGCGTAAGCACGCCACCGCCCCGGTTCCGCTTGTCTGGCCGCCATGCTAGAGCGTGAGCCGGACGGGGCCAGACCTGCACGGGCGTGGCTTTGGGCGGATGAGAGGAAAACAGGATAATGGACGCAAACGGATTTCGCAGCGCTTTCATGCGGGAGGCAGCGGCGCGCGGCTTCATTTTTCAGTGCACGGACGCGCAGGCGCTCGATGCGTTGATGGAGCAGCAGTCCGTTACGGCGTATATCGGCTTCGACCCCACAGCGGACAGCCTGCATGTCGGCGGGCTGATCCAGATTATGATGCTGCGGCTGCTCCAGCGCCACGGCCATCGCCCCATTGCCCTGATCGGCGGCGGCACGGCCCGTATCGGCGATCCGTCCTTCCGTGAGGAAGCGCGCCGTCTGATGACGGAGGACGTCATCCGCGCCAACATGACGGGGATCGAAAACTGCCTTCGCCAGTTTCTGAGTTTTGGAGAAAACGGCGAGCCGGGGCCGAATGACGCGCGTCTGGTCAACAATGCCGACTGGCTGGACCGGCTTTCCTATATCGACCTGCTGCGTGACGTGGGCGTGCATTTTTCCATCAGCCGTATGCTGTCCTTTGATTCTGTCAGGAGCAGGCTTGAGCGTGAGCAGGGGCTGACCTTTCTGGAGTTCAATTACTCCATTCTGCAGTCTTATGATTTCCGCGAACTCAACCGGTTGTACGATGCGCGGCTCCAGCTTGGCGGGTCTGACCAGTGGGGCAACATCGTCTCGGGCGTGGAACTGGTGCGCCGCACCGAGCAGAAAACCGTTATGGGCCTGACAACACCGCTGCTGGCGACGGCATCAGGTGCGAAAATGGGCAAGACGGCGGCAGGAGCGGTATGGCTGTCCGCTGCCCGGCTTTCGGTGTTCGATTACTGGCAGTTCTGGCGCAATACGGAAGATGCCGACGTGGGGCGCTTCCTGCGTCTGTTCACTGAACTGCCACTGGAAGAATGCGACAGGCTGGCGGCGCTTGGTGGTGCCGAGATCAACGAGGCCAAGAAAGTGCTGGCCACCGAGGCCACGGCCCTGTGCCACGGGCGGGAAGCCGCTCTGGCTGCTGCTGAGGCCGCGCGCCAGACCTTTGAGGAAGGGCGCACGGTTGCGGCCGACCTGCCGGTGCATACTGTGCCTGCCGCAGCTCTGGCGGAAGGTATTCCCGCATTCCGGCTGCTGACGGAGGCCGGGCTTGTCAAAAGCAATGGTGAGGCCCGGCGGTTGGTGCGCGGCGGTGGTGCGCGGTTGAATACCGTCGTGATCGCGGATGAAAACCGCCTGATCGGAACCGAGGATCTGGTGGATGGCGCTATCAGGCTCTCCGCCGGGCGCAAGCATCATGTGCTGGTCAAGCCCGAGGCCTGATGGCTTGTGGCTTCTGTCGCATCTGCAAAAAACCCGGCTGTGCAGGCCGGGTTTTTTTATGCCCTGCTGGCCCTTCGTGCCGGGGGAAGGCCTCTACCTGCGACGGGCAGGGCCACATGCGCAAAGAAACGTAGCAGACCATGCCAAAGGCGCGGTGCAGGTGCGGACTGTCAGGGGAAAAATAAGGAAGGCTGGTGCTGCTGGACAGGATTGAACTGTCGACCTCTCCCTTACCAAGGGAGTGCTCTACCACTGAGCTACAGCAGCGTTGCCTGCGGGGGTTTCTAGCGGCTCGCGCGGCGCACCGCAAGACTGAGGCGGTCAAAAAACGAAAAAATTAATCACACCACCGGCAGGGTTGGTTCCAACACGTGCCGGTGGCGGTGGAAGTCAGTCGTCGCGGTGGGTTTTTTCCATCCGCTCATGCTGTTCCTGCGCTTCGATAGACAGGGTGGCGATAGGCCGTGCCTCAAGCCGTTTCAGGCCGATGGGCTCGCCCGTTTCCTCGCAGTAGCCGTAGCTGCCGTTTTCGATGCGCTGGAGGGCCAGATTGATTTTGCCAATCAGCTTGCGCGCGCGGTCGCGGGTGCGCAGCTCCAGTGCGCGGTCGGTTTCCACGCTGGCACGGTCGGTGATATCCGCTTCATGAATACCCCCTTCTGACAGGCTGGCCAGGGTGTCCCCGGCTTCTTTCAGCAGATCTGCGCGCCATTTGAGCAGTTTCTGCCGGAAGTATTCCGTCTGGAGAGGGTTCATGAACTCCTCACCTTCGGACGGACGATAATCAGGCGGTAGAGTAATCATGTCAGTTGTCAGCCTTTGCAATGACAGGAGGCCTGCCCTGAAAAGAATGACGCGGCTTATAACGGCAACAGGTTCATCAGCCAAGAAATTTATGTGATCACGTAAAACGGAATTTTTAAATATGAATATAACGTATAGGAATTAGACGTCTTTAAAATGTAACCGGGCTGAAATACTTGCCTGCTTTACGTGCGGTGTCATGGCCCGCCTGCCACGGTGTGCGTGCAGGCAGGTACGGGGCCGGCAGCGGGTGTGGTGCACCCGCGTTTGTCCGGCTCCTGTTCTGACAGGGTTCAGGCTTGTGCCGGGCTGGTATCAGAAGGGAATTTCGTCATCCAGATCGCTGCTGCCCGAGGCATCCCACCCGCCGGGAGCATTGCCGCCGCGCTGGGGCGCGGGCAGGCGTGAGGGCGCGGCAGAGCCGGAGCCGTAATCATTGCCCGAGCCGCCGTTGTTGTAGCCGCCATAGCTGCTGGAACCACCGCTGCTACCGCCGTAGCTGCTGCTGCCTCCACCATAGCTGCCACCGCCGCCTTCGCCATCCTGACGGCTGTCGAGCAGCGTCAGTTCACCACGGAAACGGTCGATGATGACTTCGGTGGTAAAGCGTTCCTGCCCGCCCTGATCCGTCCATTTGCGGGTCTGGAGCGATCCTTCCAGATAGACCTTGCGGCCCTTGCGCAGGAAGCGTTCGGCCACATCGGCCAGTCGTTCGTTGAAAATAACGATCCGGTGCCATTCCGTGCGCTCGCGCCGCTCGCCTGAGGCGCGGTCGTTCCAGGTGTCGCTGGTCGCGAGCGGAAAGGAGACAATCTTCGCGCCGCTCTGGCTGTTGCGTACTTCCGGGTCCTTGCCCAGATTGCCCACAAGAATAACCTTGTTCACGCTGCCTGCCATGACGGACTCCTGCTTTTTGATATGCGGCCGAGAGGTTTCTATTTTGTGCTCTTTAGCGCAGCCCGGCCACACTCACCAGCGGAAGGGACGAATTTTCGCCCGATATCCGCTTACAGACGCCAGATTGAAAGCCGTGCGGCGCCGTGTTGCCGTTCTGCCAAGGCCTCAGGCGACAGGGCGCGTAAGGCTGCTTTCTGCCGGACTAAGGGCTGTGACGCTGGTTCGGCGTCCTGTGTCTCGTCCGGGGGGGCAAAAGGCAGGGGTTCGTCCCGCGCGGTTTCGGCCACTATAATGGCGTCTGGCGCAAGCCAGCCCCGGTTATGCAGGGCCAGCAGGGCGGTGGCGGGCAGGCCAAGCCGGTAAGGCGGGTCGAGGAAAACCAGCCGTGCAGGCCCCCGGGCCTGATCACCCGTGCGCGGGGCGGTGACATCGCGCGGGATAACCGTTGTGCGGGTTTCCCATTCGCAGGCGTGAATATTGGCGCGCAGGGCGGCCAGTGCCGCGCGGTCGGTCTCGAAAAACGTGACGTGTTCCGCCCCGCGTGAGAGGGCCTCCAGCCCCAGCGCCCCCGTGCCTGCGAAGGCGTCCAGCACATGCGCGCCTTCCAGCAGCGCCGGGCCGCCCCACGGCGCGTGCAGCAGCATGTCGAACAGTGCCTGTCGCACGCGGTCGGCTGTAGGGCGTGTGGTGGAGCCAGCAGGAGCGTGTAGCATCCTGCCCCGGCGGCTCCCGGCGATAATCCGCACGGTTCAGTCGCCTGAAGGGGCGCGGTCGCTCTGGCCGCCTGCGCGGGTGCGGGGCTTGGCCGGGCTTTCTTCCGCTTTGGGCAACTGGTCGCGCAGCACGCGCGGCGAGACTTCCTCCAGCGCGCCACGGGGTAACACCCCAAGCTGGAAGGGGCCGTAGCTGGTGCGGATCAGGCGGCTGACATGCAGGTTCAGCCCGGACATCACCTTGCGGATTTCGCGGTTTTTACCTTCACGCAGCGAGACGGTCAGCCACGCGTTGTCGCCCTTGCGCGAATCCAGCACCGCCGTAATGGGGCCGTAGCGCACGCCGTCGAACACGCTGCCATGGGCCAGCGCCGCCAGCCGTGCCTCGTCCACCACGCCGAACACGCGCACACGGTAGCGCCGCAGCCAGCCGTTGGAGGGCAGCTCAAGCCTGCGTGCCAGTGCGCCATCATTGGTCAGAAGCAGCAGCCCCTCACTGTTCAGGTCAAGACGGCCCACGCTGATCACGCGGGGCATGTCTTCCGGCATGGCGGAGAAAACCGTGCGGCGGCCTTCGGGGTCGCGGTGGGTTGTCACCAGCCCGTCGGGCTTGTGGTAGCGCCACAGGCGGGTGCGCTGGGGCGGGGCCACCGGCTCGCCATCCACCTGCACGATATCGTTGTCGCTTACGAAGGTGGCCGGGTGAGTCACCGGCTGTCCATTCAGGCGGATACGGCCTTCCCCGATCATGCGCTCGGCGTCACGCCGGCTGGCTACACCAGACCGTGCCAGCCACTTTGCAATGCGCTCTGCGCGCGGTTCCTGCGTCACCCGTGTTCTCCTGCTGCTCTGATAAAGGCCCTGAACAGGGCGTTGTCCACGGGGTCTATGCCAAATTCCGGATGCCATTGCACCCCAAGGAAGAATTCCTGCGAGGGGTCTTCCACCCCTTCGATCACGCCATCTTCGGCCATGGCGTTCACGCGGCCGCGTCCGGCATCGCGCACGGCCTGATGGTGGGTCGAGTTGACTGCGGCCCGGCCCCGGTCCTGTGCGATGCACGCCAGCAGCGTGCCGGGCACAATATCCACGGCATGGCTGGCCTCATCACGTGGGTTGGGCTGTTCGTGCGGCAGGGCATCGGGGAGGGCATCGGGAAGATGCTGGATAAGCGTGCCGCCAAGGGCTACGGCCATAAGCTGCATACCCCCGCATATGCCCAGCACCGGCAGCCCGCGGGCCATGGCTTCGGTCAGGAAAGCGCTTTCCGCCCGCGTGCGCCGGGGGCGCAGGGTTACGCTGGGGTGTCGCGTCTGTTCACCGTACAGGGCGGGGTCTATATCAAACGCGCCGCCGGTAATCAGCAGCCCATCCACTTTGGCCATGTACTCGTGCGCAAGCTGTGGAAACAGCGGGAGCGCTATGGGCAGGCCCCCCGCCGTGCTGACAGCCGACAGGTAGTTTTCCCGCATGGCGCACCATGCAAAGCGTGAGTACTGATCTGCGCCGCCGTCTTCAAGGTCAAGCGTGATACCGATAACCGGACGGTCTGCTATCATGGCTGTGTTCTACCTGTTTCTGCTCACAGGGCCTGTTGAGCGCCCCATGGGCTTTCAGGTGCCACAGCACGGCGGCTTTGCCTATGCGCTATCGCAATGGGTAATGGATCAGCGCGTCAGTACGGAAGGCAGGCTTACCGGCATCATATGAACCGTAGGCTGTGCGGTATTGACGGGCGCTTCAGAAACCCGATCCGCTATGGCGACACCGATTCCCAGAGCCGCCGCCGCAAGAATGAGAGAAAGGCTATTCATAATCCTGTTCCCCATCATGGCTACCAGTCCCCCTGTCATGCTGTGTTATGTTACAGAACCAGACAGGGTTTGTTCTTTAGAACGATGGCAGAACGGAGAGCCATATTGCAAGGGAAATCGTGCCTTCTTGCCGATTCGGAATGGTTTTTCCGTGAGGCGCGCCGCCGTGTTGGCACCAGAGGCTGAAATATTTCGTGAGCGCTATTCTCCCATACCGGGGGAGATGAGCAGAAAGGGGCGTGACGGTCATGAAGGGTGAAAGCGGCATGAGCAGGATCGCCGGGGGGGAAATGGCTCTGGCGCTGGACGAGGCCCGGCAGGCTGCCCAGCGGGGCGAGGTGCCGGTAGGGGCCGTGCTGCTCGACGCTTCGGGGGCGGTGCTGGCGCGCGCTGGTAACCGGGTGGAGGAATGGCACGACCCTTCGGCCCATGCGGAAATGCTGGTCATGCGCGAGGCTGTGCGTCGGCGCGGCGGGCGGCGGCTGGCGGACTGTACGCTGGTGGTGTCGCTGGAGCCCTGCCCCATGTGTGCCGCAGCACTAGCGCATTTTCGTGTGGGGCGGGTGGTGTTTGGCGCGTACGATCCCAAGGGGGGCGGGCTGGAACACGGGCCGCGCCTGCCCTACAGTCCGGGCGCGTTGCATCGGCCCGAGGTGGTGGGCGGTGTGTGCGAGCGTGAGGCGGCGGATCTGCTGCGGGCATTTTTCGCACCGCTGCGCGCCGGTGCGCCGGATGGCGTCTCTGCGCCGTAACAGAAAGCCACGCCAGATTGCGCCATGAAAAAGGCGGAAAGTCGGGATCATTATACAAAGGAAGGCAGCAGGTGTGTATGCGGCTGCTGCCTGCGCCACTACGGACGTTGTCAGCCGAGGTTTTTTCCCTTGCGGGGCAACCCTGTAAACGGTTCAGGCGTAAGGTGGCGCGTCGCTTCGGTGCGGGCAGGCTCGTGGTGCCAGGGCGGCAGGGGTTTGCGCCGTGCGATGGGCCGGTATGGAACAAGGAACAGTCAAGGTCGTGATGTCTGGAAAATCTGTAATGAATGACGAACAGCGTGGCCGCGTGCGGAACCGGGTTCCGGCGTTGCTGGCCGGGTGTGCTTTTTTTGTGGGTGGTGTGGTGTCGCCACTGGGCGTGCACAGCGCGCGGGCGGATACCGCCCCTGAGGCTGCCACGGTCGGGATGATCAAACCCACCGGAACGGAACAGCGCATTCCTGATTTTGTCGGTCTGGTCAAGCAGGTGAAACCGGCGGTGGTGTCCATTACCGCCATGATCAAGGCCTCCGTCGCGGAGAGCGAGGGCGGCGGTGACATGGGCGGTTCACCCTTTCCGTTCCCCTTCCCGTTCCAGATGATGCCCCAGCAGTCGCGTCAGCCGGTTGAGGCGCGTGGCTCGGGCTTCCTGATTTCGTCTGATGGCTACGTGGTGACCAACAACCACGTGGTCAAAGGGGCCACCAAGGTTACCGTTACGCTGGATGATGGCACGACCCTGCCCGCGCGGGTGGTGGGCCATGACAGCAAGACCGATCTGGCCCTGCTCAAGGTGACATCCAGCCAGAAGCTGCCCTTTATCGAACTGGGCCGTTCTGATGATGTGCAGCCGGGTGAATGGGTGATTGCCGTCGGCAATCCCTATGGGCTGGGCGGCACGGTGACGGCGGGCATTGTCTCGGCGCGCGGGCGCGACATTAACGAAGGCCCGTACGACAACTTCATTCAGGTCGATGCTCCCATCAACCGTGGCAATTCCGGTGGACCGCTGTTCACGCAGGATGGCAAGGTGGTGGGGGTTAATACCGCTATCCTGTCTCCTTCAGGGGGCGGCTCCATCGGGATCGGCTTTGCCATTCCGTCCGATACGGTGCGCTCGGTGGTGGATCAGCTCCGTAAGTCCGGTCATGTGGTGCGTGGCTATCTGGGCGTGAACGCCCAGACGATTTCGCCGGTCATGGCCAGCGCGCTCAACCTGCCTGCGCCCACGCAGCCGGGCGCGCCGCCCGCAGGTGCGCTGGTGGCCAGCGTCGCACCGGACAGCCCGGCAGAAAAAGCGGGCCTGAAGACGGAAGATGTCGTGACGGAACTGAACGGCCAGAAAGTCGGCAGTCCGCACGATCTTGCGGTGCGAGTGGCTGACATTGCGCCGGGCACGCAGGTAACGATTGGCTATATCCGCGCAGGCAAGGCGGAAACCACCAAGGTAACGGTTGGCAATCTCTCGGGTGCGACCCCGGCCTCCTCCACATCGGGTGCGCCGACATCCGCCGGGCAGCATCTGGGCGTCTCGCTCGTGCCACTTACGCAGCAGACCCGTCAGCAGCTTGGCCTTGGGGCTGACGTGCATGGCGTGGTGGTGAGTGATGTTGAGCCCGGCTCGGCGGCGGATCAGGCGGGCGTGCGGCCGGGTGACGTCATTCAGGCCGTTGGCGGTGTCAATGTCGATACGCCCAAGGCGGTTGTCGTGGCGGTGCATTTGGCACTGGCGGCTAAAAAGCCCGTGCTGCTGCGGATCATGCGTGAAGGGCAGTCGCTGTTTGTCGCGGTTTCCCCGGATCAGGCGGCAGCTTCCGCATCGGGTGACGGCGAGTCCGATGGGGATGACGACGCGAACTGACATGACGTTGTTTTTCTGACGGGGCCGGGCGTCACAGCCCGGCCGATGGCAGAGGAACAGGCAATAAAAAACCGGCCCTACCTGTAAAGGGGGCCGGTTTTTTTATTGCTGGCTTGTTGTTGGCAGGCGTGCAGGAGGTCAGCCCGCTGTCTGCCCCGTGGCGATCTGGCGCAGCGCGTCAGGCGAGAGAATCCGGATACAGTGATTTTCCGTGCTGGTTATAAGCTTTTCACGACGGAGCGCGCTGATGGTCCGGCTGACGGTTTCGATCGTCAGGCCAAGGTAGTCGGCTATATCCACCCGCGTCATGGGCACAGAGGCAACCGGGGTAGGGTCGGGCGGGGTATCGTCTGATGGGGGCTGTTCTGTCTGGGTGCGGCCCAGCAGGAAAGACGCGACTTTCTCACGGGCGGTCTTGCGGCCTAGCAGCAGCATCTGTTCCTGCGCCTCGGCCAGTCTGTCCGTTATGGCGGTCAGCAGGTTGCGCTTGAGGTGGGGCAGGTCGTTCAGCAGGGCTTCAAACTGGGGGCGCTGGAACCGGCAGACATGCACGGTATCAACCGTTTCCGCCCCGAAGGCGTACAGGCCTGCGCGGCTTAGGCCCAGAAACTGCCCCGGATCGGCAAAGCCTGTAATCTGCCGCCGGCCGTCCGGCAGGGATTTGAACAGTTTGACCGTGCCGCGTGTAATGTTGAAGAACGACTCCGCAGCCTGCCCTTCCTCCACCATGGTGGAGCCGGGTGGCAGCACCAGCCGGCGCGATGAACTGGCCAGCGCCTCAAGTCCGTCGCGGCCTATTCTGTTGCATAGTCCGCCGCTGTTCCGGTCACACAGAAGGCAGTGCTGCAGGTCTCCCTCTGTCCTTTCGTGACGCATCTGGCGGCCTGCCGTGTGCTGGGACGGAGAGGGAGGGGTCTGGGGCATGTTCGAAATCCAGAAAAATCAGCCGGGTGGTCCGTACCAGTGCGGCGGGGGCCATGAATACCCTTGCTGCCCCGGATAGGGCGCTGAAACTGCGTCTCACTATGCGGAGTGTTTTGATATAAATCAATAACAGGACATAGGAGCATTGCAGGTGGGTCTGGGTTGCGTCTGTTTCAGGGGATAACGCCAGAATCGCGCGTGTTTGCAAAACACGGGGAAGTGAAAGCGTCCTTCCTATTATCCACCTGTGCCGCCCCCTTGCGGTATTTGTGGTGAAAAAGTCACAGCAAGCGTGCATTGCAGGCGCACTGCTCAGGAAGTTGATCTAGATCAAGGTCATGGACGGCGCGGCATGGTCTTTCCCGAGGTGAGTTTTCCAGTTGCAGTAAAGAGACAACAGGTATGGTCAAGTTCCGCTCTTTCCTTACGGTCATGGTTGCTGGTGTTGCCACCATGACGGGTGCCGCCCGCGCCCAGACAGCCACCTCCAACGCCGCCTATGTGAATGCGCCGGTGGTTGACCGCGTGCCCGACGCCCCTGCGGCCAAAGGCCATTGCGGCATTTTCGAAACCTGCGCCAACACCAAGATCGGTCTGGGCAAGGGCGACATGATGCTGCGTCTGTCCGGCACCGGCGTTCTGCCGCAGGACCGTCAGAGCACGGTGTGGCTGAGCGGTCCTGGCCTTGGCACGATCAACACCGGCGCGCACCTGTCCACCACCAATCAGGCGATGCCGGAACTGGCGTTTGAATACTTCATCACCGACAACATCTCGGTTGACCTGATCGCCACCAGCACACGTCATGAAGTCGGTGCCACGGGCGGTGTGCTGGGTAACAGCAAGCTCGACGTCGGCAGCGCCTGGGTTCTGCCCCCCACGCTGACCTTCGCCTGGCACTTCCGTCCGCACAAGCGCTTCAACCCCTATGTGGGCGTTGGTGCGACCCTGATGTGGTTCTACAACATGCAGGGCGCGAACGGCAGCTCGCTGAACTCCGCCTTCACGGCTGGCCCGACCGTCAACGCCGGTTTCGACTATCAGCTCGTTGGCAACTGGTTCTTCAATGCTGACGTCAAGCAGATGTTCGTGAGCATGCACGCCTACGAAAAGGGCGGTCAGGTGAACGGTCTGTATCCTGGCGGTCATATCCGCGCGCAGAACTCGCTGGACCCCACCGTGGTGTCCGCCGGTATCGCTTACCGCTTCTGAGACTGGCATGAGCGTGGTTGAGCAGCCTCAGGCTGACCTGGTTGCCCGTTATGGTGGCAACCTGCCGCGCTATACCAGCTACCCGACCGCCGCCAGTTTTACGGAGGCGGTCGGCTCCCCACAGGTGGAGCAATGGCTTGCGGCCCTGCCCGTGAGCGAACCTGTTTCTCTTTATTTCCATGTGCCGTTCTGTGACGAGCTGTGCCGCTTCTGCGGGTGCAATACCTCTGTCATGCGCCATGAGAGCGGGCGGGTAGCCTATGCTGACCTGCTGCGCGAGGAACTGCACCGTTATGTGCAGGCTCTGGGCGCGCAGCGGCGGGTTGGCCATGTGCAGTTTGGCGGCGGCACCCCTACGACCCTGCCGCCCGAGGCTCTGCGGGCGCTCATACGAGCGGTGCGTCTGTGGTTCAGCCTTGAGCCGCAGGCCGAATTGTCGATGGAGCTTGACCCGCGGCATCTGCCGCCGGGGCGGCTGGACCTACTGGCAGAGCTGGGCTTCAATCGCGTCAGTCTTGGCGTGCAGGATATTGACCCCCGCGTGCAGGAAGCCTGCGGGCGCATCCAGCCCTTTGAACAGACGCGCGACTGCGTGCAGCAGGCGCGTGCGGCGGGTATCGCTGGCGTTAATATCGACCTGATTTACGGCCTGCCGTATCAGAGTGTGCAGAGCATCGCCGAAACCGCGCGGCAGATTGCGGCCCTGCGGCCCGACAGGCTGGCCGTGTTCGGTTACGCCCATATTCCATGGAAGCAGAAGCGACAGAGCCTGATCCCCGCCGAGTCCCTGCCGGATTCGACAGAGCGTCTGGCCCAGCGCGCGCGGATGGATGCCGTGCTGGTAGAGGCAGGATACGTGCCGATCGGACTGGACCATTACGCTCTGCCGCATGACCCGTTGGCCCGCGCGGCGACCGATGGCACGATGCACCGTAATTTTCAGGGCTACACGACCGATGCTTGTGCAGTGCTGCTGGGAATCGGTGCTTCAGCCATTTCCATGCTGCCGGAAGGCTTCGCGCAGAATGAGGTCAACACGGCTGCCTATGCCCGGGCCATGGCGGCATCTTCCGCCCTGCCGGTGGTGCGAGGGGTGGCGCGTTCGGCGCAGGATCGCGCGCGCGGTGCGATTATCGAGCGCATCATGTGCGATATGGGTGTCTGCCTCGATGGCGGGCCGATTGCCGCCCTTGCTCATGAGGGAGGCGAGGATGGTTTTGCAGAGGAACTGGCCGCGCTGCGGCCCTTCGTGCATGATGGGCTGATCCAGTTGGAGGGGACGAATATCCGCGTAACCGAGCGTGGCCGTCCATTCCTGCGCAATATTGCCGCCGTGTTCGACACCCATCACGCGGTTCTTGTCGCGCAGGCGGGGGAAAAGGCCCGGCCCCGGTTTTCGGGCGCGCTTTAGGCGTTTGACCCTTGTCGCGCAGGAGGCTGTCTTGCGGGTGGGATATGTGTCGGCGCGGACTGGCGGGAAGCCGGGGCGTGGGTGCCTTGATCCTGTCGGTATTTTAGCGCATGGAATGAACGTCTATATCTGTTCGCCCGGCTGGCTGATTTCAGGGCTGGGCAGTTTTTGCCGGTTTTCCCATGTCCGTCCGGTCTGGCCGGAGTGTATGGGGGCTGGGCTTGTGTCCCATAATGCAAGGATTAGGACGGTATGAGCCACGGAGCTTCCCTGTCTCACAGTGCTGGTTCGTCGGATGCGGGGTTTGCCCTGCCTGCGCTTCTTGCCCGTACGCCCGCGGTCCGCACCCCCTATGCTCATTGGCTGCTGAATGATGCGCTGCCCGCCAGCGCGTGTGCGGCGCTGGAGGAGTGGGACCCTGGCGCGCAGGCTATCGCCGGGGATGTGGAAGGCCGCCGCGAGACCCGCAATGCGCATCGTGTGTTCGTCAATGCCGAAACCCGCGCGCGTGATCCCCGGCTGGATAGTCTGGCTCACGCGTTTGACAGTGAAGCCATGCGCCGCTCCTTTGAGCAGTCCTGCGGGATTGCGCTCGATACGGCGGCCCTGCGGCTGGAACTGTGTCTGGACACGGACGGATTCTGGCTGGCTCCCCATACCGACATCGGGGCCAAGAAGCTGACGCTGCTGGTCTCGCTCTCACGCGGGGCAGACGCGGCTGACTGGGGCACGGATCTGATGACCCCGCAGGGCGAGTCCGTTGCGCGCGCGCCGGGAACATTCAACTCCGCCGTGCTGTTCATCCCGGCGGATGATACATGGCATGGCTTTGTGCGCCGTCCCATCAACGGGGTGCGGCGCACGCTCATTGTCAATTTCGTGGATGACACATGGCGTGCGGTGCACGAGCTGGCCTTTGGCCCTCGGGCGGGTACGCGGCATTAGCCATAGAGTTTGGTCCCGGCATGTGTGGAAGGTGTTTTCAGGCACCGGGGCTGCGTCTTTTTTTGCAATTTTCTGACAAATCGGGTTTAGGGAGGCCGTTGCAAGAACAACGGGGGTAAAGAGGGGATGAGCGAGCCTGTGCGTGAGTCGATGGAGTTTGACGTTGTCATTGTAGGCGGTGGCCCCGCCGGACTGGCCGCTGCCATCCGCCTGCGCCAGCTTTCCCCCGATGCCAGCGTCTGCCTGATTGAAAAGGGAAGCGAGATCGGGGCGCATATTGTCTCCGGTGCGGTGATTGAGCCGCGCTCCCTGACCGAACTCCTGCCCGACTGGCGTGAACGCGGCGCACCGCTCAAAACGCCCGTAACGGCTGAGGACATGCTGTACCTGACACGCACCGGCAGCGTGCGCGTGCCCATGCTCGATCGTGTCATGCCGCACATGGCCAACCACGGGAACTACGTGGTGAGTCTGGGCGAAGTATGCCGCTGGCTGGCCGCACAGGCTGAGGAACTCGGGGTTGAAATCTATCCCGGTTTTGCTGGGGCCGATGTGCTGATCGAAGATAACCGCGTCGTGGGCGTGGTGACAGGCGATATGGGCGTGGGCCGCGATGGCGAGCCCGGCCCCAATTATCAGCCCGGCATGGAACTGCGCGCCCGTTATACCCTGTTCGGGGAAGGGTGCCGGGGTTCGCTGACCAAGAAAGTCATGGCCCATTACGACCTGCGCCGTGGCGTCGATCCCCAGACCTACGGGCTGGGCATCAAGGAAGTGTGGGAAATCCCGGCTGAAAAGCATCGCCCCGGTCTGGTGCAGCACAGCTTTGGCTGGCCGCTGGATAACAATACCTATGGCGGCGCGTGGCTGTACCATTTTGGTGAAAATCTGGTCTCTTACGGCTTTGTCATCGGGCTGGACTACGCCAATCCGTGGCTCTCGCCCTTTGATGAAATGCAGCGCGTGAAGCTCCACCCGGCGTTCCGCAAGCATCTCGAGGGCGGGCGGCGTATTGCCTATGGCGCGCGCGCGCTGTCCGAAGGCGGGTTGCAGTCCCTGCCTCGCCTGACCTTCCCTGGTGGTGCGCTCATTGGCGATTCCGCCGGATTCCTCAATGTGCCCAAGATCAAGGGCACGCATACGGCCATGAAGTCCGGTATGCTGGCGGCGGAAGCCGTGGCCGAGGCGCTCAAGGCCGACCGGCCCGAGCCTGCGGCGTTTACCGATAAGGTGCGTCGTTCCTGGCTGTGGCAGGAACTGCGTGCCGCGCGCAACATTCGTCCGGCTTTTGCCCGCTTTGGCGCGCGGGGCGGCGCGGTTTACGCGGCGCTGGATGCCATGCTGCTGCGTGGTCGCGCCCCGTGGACGCTGCATTTCCAGCACAAGGATAACGAAACCCTCAAACCCGCCAGCGTGTGCGAAAAGCCTGCCTATCCCAAGCCCGATGGCACGCTGACCTTCGACCGCCTGTCGTCGGTGTTCCTGTCCGCCACCAACCATGAGGAAGATCAGCCGGTGCATCTGCGTCTGCGCAATCCTTCCCTGTGGAAAACGGTGAACTGGGATGTGTTCCACGCTCCCGAAGCGCGGTATTGTCCGGCGGGCGTGTACGAGGTGGCGGACGAAGACACCGCGCCGCGTTTGCAGATCAACGCGCAGAACTGCGTGCACTGCAAGACATGCGACATTAAAGACCCCACGCAGAATATAGACTGGACCACGCCCGAAGGGGGTGGCGGGCCAAATTATCCGGCCGGTATGTGAATTTCGGACAAAATACTGTAAGGGATCGTCCGAACTCTCCTGCGTCAGCAAGCGAAAGAAGTCATGAAGATACTCGTACCTGTGAAGCGGGTTGTTGATTACAACATCAAGCCGCGCGTAAAGGCCGACGGCAGCGGTGTTGAAACCGCTGGTGTCAAGATGTCCATGAATCCGTTCGATGAAATCGCGGTGGAAGAGGCCGTGCGCCTGCGCGAAAAAGGCGCTGCGTCCGAAGTGGTCGTGGTGTCGGTGGGCGTGCAGCAGGCGCAGGACACCCTGCGTACGGCCATGGCCATGGGGGCGGATCGCGCCATTCTGGTTCTGTCCGACGAAAGCCCCGAGCCACTGGCAGTGGCCAAGGTCCTGAAAAAGCTGGTCGAAAAGGAAGAACCGTCTCTGGTTATCCTCGGCAAGCAGGCCATTGACGATGACATGAACGCCACGGGCCAGATGCTGGCTGGCTTCCTCGGCTGGGGCCAGGGCACTTTTGCCAGCAAGGTCGAACTGGTTGACGGCCGTGCGCGCGTCAGCCGTGAGGTGGACGGCGGCACGGAAGAAGTCTCCCTCGCCCTGCCCGCGATCATTACGGCCGACCTGCGCCTCAATGAGCCTCGCTACGCCTCGCTGCCCAATATCATGAAGGCCAAGAAAAAGCCGCTTGAAACCGTGCAGGCAGCCGATCTGGGCGTGGACATGACGCCGCGTCTGACTGTTGTCAGCGTTGCGGAACCGGCCGAGCGCAAGGCGGGCATCAAGCTCGATTCCGTGGCGGAACTGGTGGAAAAACTGCGTAACGAAGCGAAGGTGATCTGACCATGACCGCTCTTGTTCTTCTCGACCACGAAGGCGGCCAGATCAGGAAGGCAGCTCTGTCCGCCGTGGCTGCGGCAACCAAGCTGGGCGATGTGCATGTGCTGGTCACGGGCGATGCCTCCGTGGCGCAGGCCGCGGCGTCCATCGCCGGGGTTGGCAAGGTTCTGCACGCAGCGGATGCCCGCTATGCTCACGATCTGGCGGAGCCGCTTGCAGCGCTCGTTGCTTCGCTGGCTGGCGGCTATGATCACATCGTGGCGGCGGCGGGCGCGTTCGGCAAGAACGTGCTGCCCCGTGCGGCGGCCTTGCTGGATGTGCAGCCCATTCCCGACGTGATCAGCATCGAATCTGCTGATACGTTCGTGCGCCCCATCTATGCGGGTAACGCGCTGGCCACCGTGCGCTCCTCCGATGCGAAGAAGCTGCTCACGATCCGCTCGGCCGCGTTTGACGCAGCCGCGGCGGAAGGCGGCAGTGCCACCATCGAAACCCTCTCGGCTGTGGATAGCCCCGAGGTCTCCCGCTTTGAGGGTGTGCAGCTCAGCACGTCCGACCGGCCTGAACTGGAATCCGCCCGGGTGGTGGTTTCGGGCGGTCGCGGGATGCAGAGCGAGGAAAAGTTCCATACGCTTGACCCGCTGGCCGATGTGCTGGGCGCGGCCCTTGGCGCGTCTCGCGCGGCGGTTGATTCCGGCTTTGTGCCCAACGAGTGTCAGGTGGGGCAGACCGGCAAGATTGTCGCGCCGGATCTGTACATGGCGTTCGGCATTTCCGGGGCCATCCAGCATCTTGCTGGTATGAAGGACAGCCGTGTTATCGTGGCGGTCAACAAAGACCCCGACGCCCCGATTTTCCAGGTGGCGGATTACGGCATTGTGGGCGACCTGTTTGAGGTTGTGCCCCAGCTTGTCGATGCGCTGAAAAAGTAAACGCTGTTTCAGGTGGCCTGCCCCTATGGGCAAGGCCATGACGGAGCCCGCACGTGATCAGCGTGCGGGTTTTGTCGTTTTCAGGCCGGTGTGCTGCTCTGGGCGTCCGGCAGGCCATAGGCGGCCATAAAGACATTCACGGCCGACTGAATAACCTTGCGCTTGTCTTCTTCCTCGTTTTCCAGCGGCATATTGAAGCGTTTGCGGTGCGCGATGCGGGTCTGGCAGAGCGAAAAGAACTGTTCCGCCGCCAGATGGGGGTCTTCCGCGCGCATGGTGCCGCGCTGTGTCTGCTCGGCCAGCCAGTTCGAGAGCGTGGACAGCGCCGGGTTGGGCCCATGCTGCCAGAATGAAATGGCCAGTTGCGGGAAATGCGGCGCTTCGGACACGATAATGCGGTACAACACCAGACTTTCAGGTTGTGTAATAAGCTGGATGATGCCGCCTGCCATCAGGGTCAGTGTCTCACGCGGGGTGCGCCCCTGCTGGATCGAGGCGAGAATGGGCGGCAGCTTTTCCCGGCAGCGCTGCTCCACGTAAGCGGTGAACAGATCCGCCTTGCTGGCGAAGTAATTGTAAAGCGTGCCCTTTGAAACGCCGGCCTTGCGCGCAATGGCCGACATGCTTGCGCCTTCGTAGCCGTGTTCGGCGAAAACGAGATTGGCACCGGCCAGAATCTGCTGCTTTTTGGCTTCCGATTCTCCCGCACAGCATTGCGTTCCCGCACTGTTGGATGACAGAGCGGATACTCCTGTGGGGGCAGAGGCAGGATCGGAAGGGAAATCGGAGCAGGACATAGGCGGGTGGCTCTGACGGCTGAGATGATTGACGAGCGAAGGAAAGACGATAGGGTACGCAATGACCGAACAGGTCGGTCAGAATAGAAGCATTCTAGCAAATTTAAACGTCGGCGCATAATTTTCCCGGCGCGTGGGTTCGAGAAGGGTCAGGCAAGTGGCAAAAACGCAGGTGGCGAAAAGGCAGGCACAGACGACATCCACACTGGTGCTGGCCGTGCTGCTGGCAGGGTGCGCGGTGGGGCCTGACTTCAAGAGGCCCGAAAGCTGGACACCCGAACAGTGGCGTCAGGCGGCCACGCAGGAGCGCTCACGCCTGCTGAGCGTGCCGACTACGGAAGAACCGCCCGCTGCGTGGTGGAGCATCTTTCACGATCCGGAACTGACCGCGCTCGAGGAAAGGCTGGCCAGCCAGAACCTTGACGTGCAGCAGGCGTCCGAGCAGCTTGCGGTCAGCCGGGGCCAGCTTCTGCTGGCGGGGGCGGAACGCTTTCCCGATCTTGCGGCTACCGGCTCCTATCAGAGGGTGCAGTACAGCACCAAGGAAATGCAGTGGGTGCTCAAGCGCGTAGGCCGTCAGGCCGGGGGATTGAGCGATCAGATCGAAGCGGCGGCTTCAAGCGCTTCGGTGCCGTTGCTGAACGAGTGGCAGGATGGCCTTCAGTCAAGCTGGGAGGTTGATCTGTGGGGGCGCGTGCGGCGGCAGTATGAGGCCGCCAAGGCCTACATGACGGCCTCGCAGGAAGAGCGCCGGGGTATTCTGGTGGCGCGGCAGGCTGAGTTGGCGTCTGATTACATTACCCTGCGTCAGTTGCAGGAGCAGGCACGCATTACCCGCGCCAGTCGCGATCTGGCCGCCGCGCTTACGAGCCTGAGTGAGTCGCGTTACCATAGTGGGCTGGTGAGTGAACTGGATGTGGATAGCGCGCAGGCTGAACTCCAGCGCACCAACGCCCTGCTGCCACAGTATGACCAGCGCATTGCCATGCAGATCAATGCCATCAACCTGCTGATGGGCGCACCGCCCGGCACCCTGGATGCCGAGCTGGGGCGTCATGCGGCCATTCCTCTGGTGCCGCCGGCAGCGCCTGTCGGGGTGCCATCTGAACTGGCGCGCCGTCGCCCGGATATCCGCGAGGCCGAGGCCCGGCTCCATGGGGCAACGGCGGAAGTGGGGCAGGCCGTCGCGGATTTCTATCCCAAGGTTACGATCGATGCCGGATTCGGTTTCCAGTCCCTCTCCTTCCGCGATCTGGGGTTCTGGAACGCACGGGCATGGAATGTCGGGCCGTCCATCAGTTTGCCTATTTTCCAGGGGGGGCGCCTGAGCGGTCAGCTTGAAATGAAAAAGGCCTCGCAACGGGCCGAGGCGCTGAACTACCGCAAAACCGTCCTGAACGCCTGGCGCGAGGTAGATAACGCTCTGGTGGCCTGGCAGGCGGAGCAGCGGCGCAATCAGGCTATCACTGCGCAGGTGCAGTCCGACAGCCGCGCGCTGGCGCTGGCGCAGGATCAGTACCGCCATGGGTTGCAGAACTATCTGCAGGTGCTTGATGCCCAGAGACGTCTTCTGCAATCGCAGACACAGGAGGCCGAAAGCACGGCCACGCTGTCAGGCAATCTGGTGCAGCTATACAATGCACTGGGTGGGGGCTGGGAGCCGTCCTTTCCAGAGGCAAAACCTAAGAAGTGAATGTGCAAAGGGCGGCCTTGGGCCGCCCTTTGTTTTTGGGTGCCGGGACATCCGTTTTGACACCGTATTTTTTCATGCCAAAAACGGCGGAATTCCTTGGAATGTTTCAGAAAAATGTCAGCGCGTGCATTTTTCTGACGATGCGC